>NZ_CP009533.1:0-1490000 GCF_000761155.1 Pseudomonas rhizosphaerae
TCTGTAGCTCAGTTGGTTAGAGCGCACCCCTGATAAGGGTGAGGTCGGCAGTTCGAATCTGCCCAGACCCACCAATTATGGGGCCATAGCTCAGCTGGGAGAGCGCCTGCCTTGCACGCAGGAGGTCAGCGGTTCGATCCCGCTTGGCTCCACCACTTTTGGTGCTCCATCGTTGTCAAAGCTTAGAAATGAGCATTCCATCGAGTGATGGTTGAATGCTGATTTCTGATCTTTTTCAGAATCGTTCTTTAAAAATTTGGGTATGTGATAGAAAGATAGACTGGACAGACACTTTCACTGGTGTAGGTTCAGGCTAAGGTAAAATTTGTGAGTTGCTCTTAGAGTAAATGCGAATTTTCGGCGAATGTCGTCTTCACAGTATAACCAGATTGCTTTGGGGTTATATGGTCAAGTGAAGAAGCGCATACGGTGGATGCCTTGGCAGTCAGAGGCGATGAAAGACGTGGTAGCCTGCGAAAAGCTTCGGGGAGTCGGCAAACAGACTGTGATCCGGAGATGTCCTGAATGGGGGAACCCAGCTGTCATAAGACAGTTATCTCATGCTGAATACATAGGCATGCGAGGCGAACCAGGGGAACTGAAACATCTAAGTACCCTGAGGAAAAGAAATCAACCGAGATTCCCTTAGTAGTGGCGAGCGAACGGGGACCAGCCCTTAAGTTGGTTTGAGATTAGCGGAACGCTCTGGAAAGTGCGGCCATAGTGGGTGATAGCCCTGTACGCGAAAATCTCTTGTCAATGAAATCGAGTAGGACGGGCACGAGAAACCTTGTCTGAATATGGGGGGACCATCCTCCAAGGCTAAATACTACTGACTGACCGATAGTGAACTAGTACCGTGAGGGAAAGGCGAAAAGAACCCCGGAGAGGGGAGTGAAATAGATCCTGAAACCGTATGCGTACAAGCAGTGGGAGCAGACTTCGTTCTGTGACTGCGTACCTTTTGTATAATGGGTCAGCGACTTATATTCAGTGGCGAGCTTAACCGAATAGGGGAGGCGTAGCGAAAGCGAGTCTTAATAGGGCGTTTAGTCGCTGGGTATAGACCCGAAACCGGGCGATCTATCCATGGGCAGGTTGAAGGTTAGGTAACACTGACTGGAGGACCGAACCGACTACCGTTGAAAAGTTAGCGGATGACCTGTGGATCGGAGTGAAAGGCTAATCAAGCTCGGAGATAGCTGGTTCTCCTCGAAAGCTATTTAGGTAGCGCCTCATGTATCACTGTAGGGGGTAGAGCACTGTTTCGGCTAGGGGGTCATCCCGACTTACCAAACCGATGCAAACTCCGAATACCTACAAGTGCCGAGCATGGGAGACACACGGCGGGTGCTAACGTCCGTCGTGAAAAGGGAAACAACCCAGACCGTCAGCTAAGGTCCCAAAATCCTGGTTAAGTGGGAAACGATGTGGGAAGGCTTAGACAGCTAGGAGGTTGGCTTAGAAGCAGCCACCCTTTAAAGAAAGCGTAATAGCTCACTAGTCGAGTCGGCCTGCGCGGAAGATGTAACGGGGCTCAAACCAGGTACCGAAGCTACGGGTATCACCTTCTGGTGATGCGGTAGAGGAGCGTTCTGTAAGCCTGTGAAGGTGAGTTGAGAAGCTTGCTGGAGGTATCAGAAGTGCGAATGCTGACATGAGTAACGACAATGGGTGTGAAAAACACCCACGCCGAAAGACCAAGGTTTCCTGCGCAACGTTAATCGACGCAGGGTTAGTCGGTCCCTAAGGCGAGGCTGAAAAGCGTAGTCGATGGAAAACAGGTTAATATTCCTGTACTTCTGGTTATTGCGATGGAGGGACGGAGAAGGCTAGGCCAGCTTGGCGTTGGTTGTCCAAGTTTAAGGTGGTAGGCTGAGATCTTAGGTAAATCCGGGATCTTAAGGCCGAGAGCTGATGACGAGTTGTCTTTTAGACGACGAAGTGGTTGATGCCATGCTTCCAAGAAAAGCTTCTAAGCTTCAGGTAACCAGGAACCGTACCCCAAACCGACACAGGTGGTTGGGTAGAGAATACCAAGGCGCTTGAGAGAACTCGGGTGAAGGAACTAGGCAAAATGGCACCGTAACTTCGGGAGAAGGTGCGCCGGTGAGGGTGAAGGACTTGCTCCGTAAGCTCATGCCGGTCGAAGATACCAGGCCGCTGCGACTGTTTATTAAAAACACAGCACTCTGCAAACACGAAAGTGGACGTATAGGGTGTGACGCCTGCCCGGTGCCGGAAGGTTAATTGATGGGGTTAGCGCAAGCGAAGCTCTTGATCGAAGCCCCGGTAAACGGCGGCCGTAACTATAACGGTCCTAAGGTAGCGAAATTCCTTGTCGGGTAAGTTCCGACCTGCACGAATGGCGTAACGATGGCGGCGCTGTCTCCACCCGAGACTCAGTGAAATTGAAATCGCTGTGAAGATGCAGTGTATCCGCGGCTAGACGGAAAGACCCCGTGAACCTTTACTATAGCTTTGCACTGGACTTTGAATTTGCTTGTGTAGGATAGGTGGGAGGCTTTGAAGCGTGGACGCCAGTCTGCGTGGAGCCAACCTTGAAATACCACCCTGGCAACTTTGAGGTTCTAACTCAGGTCCGTTATCCGGATCGAGGACAGTGTATGGTGGGTAGTTTGACTGGGGCGGTCTCCTCCTAAAGAGTAACGGAGGAGTACGAAGGTGCGCTCAGACCGGTCGGAAATCGGTCGTAGAGTATAAAGGCAAAAGCGCGCTTGACTGCGAGACAGACACGTCGAGCAGGTACGAAAGTAGGTCTTAGTGATCCGGTGGTTCTGTATGGAAGGGCCATCGCTCAACGGATAAAAGGTACTCCGGGGATAACAGGCTGATACCGCCCAAGAGTTCATATCGACGGCGGTGTTTGGCACCTCGATGTCGGCTCATCACATCCTGGGGCTGAAGCCGGTCCCAAGGGTATGGCTGTTCGCCATTTAAAGTGGTACGCGAGCTGGGTTTAGAACGTCGTGAGACAGTTCGGTCCCTATCTGCCGTGGACGTTTGAGATTTGAGAGGGGCTGCTCCTAGTACGAGAGGACCGGAGTGGACGAACCTCTGGTGTTCCGGTTGTCACGCCAGTGGCATTGCCGGGTAGCTATGTTCGGAAAAGATAACCGCTGAAAGCATCTAAGCGGGAAACTTGCCTCAAGATGAGATCTCACTGGAACCTTGAGTTCCCTGAAGGGCCGTCGAAGACTACGACGTTGATAGGTGGGGTGTGTAAGCGCTGTGAGGCGTTGAGCTAACCCATACTAATTGCCCGTGAGGCTTGACCATATAACACCCAAGCAATTTGCGTCGAACGACCAGATTGCGGTGACTGTGGAGATGACACGAACCGAAAGTTCGCAGCAAGACAACCCACAAAACATCACATACCCGATTCGCTGGAGTGCCTCCCAAAGGGCATTCCGGCTACAGAATTTCTTGACGACCATAGAGCATTGGAACCACCTGATCCCATCCCGAACTCAGCAGTGAAACGATGCATCGCCGATGGTAGTGTGGGGTTTCCCCATGTGAGAGTAGGTCATCGTCAAGATTCATTCCGAAACCCCTATCTGCGCGAGCAGGTAGGGGTTTTGTCTTTTACGCGACTTTTTAGGCCCAGGGCTTCGACAAGGCTTGTATGTCGTTGGGGCCGTGTTTCATAGCGTGGGCAATACCATTCCAGTACTGCTCCGTGATCGTCATGAAGTCGTAAAAGCCGTCTGCGAGTGCCGCGAATTCGTCGTCGTTTCTGCACTCGAGAGTGGCAGCGTGGATAGCCTGTATCTTGTGATCCTTTTCGGCATTGCCGATATGGATGTAGAAGTACTCGCAATGCTCGTGAAATTCATCATTGGAAGCGTAGAGGTGCTGGTAGTGCCGCACGCCCTCGTACAGGCGAGTAAGCATCGAAAACGCCAACCATTCCTGTGCCAACAATGTACCAAGTATGCGCTGGCACCCGCCGTCAACGGGGCGCTGGGAATACAGGGCTTGTTGCTCCTCGACGAACTGCCGAGTGCTTGGAAGAATCAGCTCATCGCTGAGTTTGGTTACTGGCCTATAAGCAACCGCCACTCGACTTAGTAGATCAGTCAGAAAATTCTCCAACAAATGGATGTGCGCTTTCTGCGGATGGCCGTAGCCATATTCTGAATACAGGTTCTTGGCAATTTCGACACGCGCGCACAGGTTGTCGGTGTGCAGCAGCGACAATGCGATCATCGTCGAAGTTTGTGAAGTTCTTACAAAATAATTCTTGGCAAATATAGCCAATTCGTCGAAAGGCAGCGGTGCCGTCAGCCAGCGTTCATAGAATGCGTTATTCAGAGCGCCGTGCTGGTGCACAGAGGTGGCGAGCTTTGTGATCTCTTCATAATAACCGGACATGCGCAGCTCCTTGTTTGTAACTTGGTGCTTCGAAGTTGTCGTTTGGTTTTTGCTGTTGGCTTGGCAGTAGCAGTAGAATCCATGGGCACGGGGGCTCACACAACCAACAATAAATGAATCAATGATTCACCTGAGGTGTATATGGATATTTCGCAATTGCGCATGCTTACTGCTATCTACAAAGGCGGAAGCATCGTCAAGGCCGCCAAGTCAGTGCATTGCGTTCCATCGAATGTGACTGCGCGCATGAAGGCTTTGGAAGCCGAAGTGGGATGTTGCCTGTTGAATCGACGCGAGAAGGGCGTTGAATTGAGCGCGGCGGGTAAACATTTGTTGATCCACGCGGAAAAGGTGCTCGAGGCATTTGCCGAAGCCCAGGCATGTTTCGATGATACTCAAAAGCTCAGTGGCACATTGCGGGTAGGAGGAATCGATTCTTTTGTAAGTACGCGCCTGCCGGCTATTGCTTCGGCATTCGAGCGTGATTATCCCCAGGTCGTCTTGGAAATAACGACCAATACGTGGCCGGAACTTGTAGAGAACGTTTTGGATGGAAAACTCGACATTGCCGTGGTTGCGGTGGACATGGCCAATCCCAAACTCAGCAGTATGAAAATATCAGGTGAACAACTGGTGCTGGTCTATCCGCAGGAGTGGTCGCACTACGGGCCCTTGGATTTGAACGATAGAAAGCTGCTGGCGTGGCCTGAAGGGTGTCCGTTTCACGCCGTGGCCCAGGCTTGGTGCAAGGAGTCATTGCAGGGTGTTGAGTTGGTGATATGTGGGAGTTGGGGAGGCATTATGACGTGTGTCGAGCAGGGCATTGGCATGGCGGTGGTTCCCAAGGGTGTCTACGATAACCACCGGGCGCTGGGAAATATCTCCGTCTGCGAGACACTTGTGTTCGACGAAGTGGACCAGTTCCTGTTGACCCATAAACGCACGGGTGGACATCCGGTCAGAGACGGGTTTGCGCAGATGGTGTGCAATGCATCCGTACACTCGATTTGAATGCACGGATGGGTTGGCAGCGTACGTAACAGAAGGCGATTAACTCGGTACCCTGCAAGAGGGTTATCCGTTATTCAGGCATTGAAATCCACGGCTACGGTTGGCAGCGCCTGGATCCTGACCCCGAAGCTCTTGATGCTCGACAAGGTCGCGGTATGGTGAGCAATGATTTGCGCGGCGTCGGCATGAGCCTTGGACTGTGTGGTGTGAGCATCGCTTACCAGTGTGATCTCATAACCCAAACCTGCAGCACGGCGGATGGTAGTGTCTACACAGAACTCGGTCGCATAGCCGCACACCACCAGGTGCGAAATATCAGCCTGTTGCAGCAACGCTTGCAGATCGGTCCTGAGAAAAGAGTCAGGGGTGGTCTTGCTGACGTAGTGATCGGTAGCGGCGGTGATGAGACGGTGATCGAGTGCCCAGGTTTCACTGCCTCGCACAAGAAATTCGCCAGTGGCGAGTTCGTGCTGGACGAAAATCACAGGGATGTTTGCGGATCTGGCCGCCGCTGTCAGTGTGTTGATGCGTTCGATCACTTCGTGAGCGAAGGCAGGAGCCGGGTCCGCCTGGAACAGGCCTTGTTGTACGTCGATGACGACTAGCGCTTTCACAGAGTTCAGGTCCTTTGAGTGGAATGAGAGATGTCGTGCGTACGGGAGGATTAAGTCGCAGTGCGGCGGATCGCTCTACCAAGCCACCAGTGGGCTCCTGTACCCAGTGCTGCTGACAAGATAGCCAGCATCAGTATCACTTGTTGCGTGCCCAAAGGCACGGCCAACAGGGCGACGAGTAAACCCGCCGCCGGTTGCGACAGGTTATTGAGCAAGGTGATCACCCCGACCGTCTTGCCGAAGTCCTGAGGAGGAATGACCCGCTGGCGAATGCTGCGCATGTAGACGTTGAACATCTTGTCGAAGCCGACTATCAATAAAAACCCCAGTACATAGCCGGCCAGGTTCGGACTGATCGCACAGACCAAACCACCTGCAGCGATCATGATGTATGACACACCGCCCAGCACTTTCAAGGAAATGGTGACTCGGGCAAGCAACAGAAGTATCGCGATGGTGGCTACGGCACCCGCCGCTTGCAGTCCGGCATAAGTGTTCTTGTCCGCGTTGAAGCTGCCAATCACCATGGCCGCTGAAGTGGCTGCCGTCACGCCAACGATCAGATTCACCCCGACGGCCAAGGTAATGACTTTTCGTAATTCAGGTGTGGTACGGATATGCCCGATGGCGATTCGAAAAGGTTGCAGCCACGCGCCTTGATCCTGGGCGAATGTTTCTATGGTTATCCGACTGAGCCGTTGCCAGAGCAGCATGCTTGCGTCGGCCAGCAGAAATACTCCAGCGACACAGAGCACGACCCAGTGCCATGCCCAGACTTCCAACATCAGTGCAGCGACCAGCGGGCCTAATACCATGCCGGTCTGATCGGCAATTTGGGAGTAGGAGAGGGTCTTGGTGTAGCTGTAGTGATGGAACACGCGGGGCATCAGTACTTCGCGAGCCATGACGCCCTGGGTTGTCAGCACGCCACACAGCGCCGACAACACGACCAGCCATGCGATGCCACCGAACACTATAAACAGAATGACCGCCAGCACACACAGTAGAACCCTGTAGATCTGGCTGATGTGGAGAATCCGGACGGGCGAGAATCGATCGCACAATGCGCCACAGATAGGAAACGCCAGAAACCTGGGTAGTGATTCCACGAAAAATGCCATGCCGGCCCATGCTGCACTTTGGGTCGCCTGGAAGACTACCAGCGGTACGATGAATAATAGAATCTGGTCAGCAAGACGTGAAAGGAACAATGAGACGAAGAATGCGAGGTAGTCCTTTCGCATGGTAGGGTCCTTTATGCTTCCAAGCAGGCTTTGAAAAGGGCGAAACACCGTCGTGCATTACACAACCGCTGACATCGAATTGATAGATACAGATAGCGTGGCTAGATTGAACAGTCCCGTCGTTTTTGAAAAGGCGTCAGGTCTTTTCTCTACCGGCATGAGTGCCCGCGATGATTGAACCAAACGCTTCCACACTCTTCATGGGCTGGGATGTCGGCGGCTGGAATTGCGACCGGAACCCGGCTAGTCGCGATGCTCTGGTCGTTCTGGATGCTGAGCGCCGGCTAGTCGGTAAACCCTGGCGCGGCAATCTACGGCGGACGATCAACGAAGCCAGCTCCACGGAGCAGTTCGTTCATGGACTGTTGAAGCTTTGTGGAATAGATAGTGCGGCGCACCAGGCACCACGCCTGCTTATGGGCATCGACACCCCACTTGGCTTCTCCAAGCCCTTCATTGACCTCATCACTTGCGGCGTTACCGTGCCCACTGTCGGCGAGTCTTCCACCAACCCCTACCTGCATCGTCGTACCGAGCATTTTCTGTTCGAGCGAGGGCTGTATCCGTTGTCGCCGATCAAGGACATGATCGGCAGCCAAGCTACCAAGGGCATGCACGTGCTGGGGCGATTCGCGCCCATTCGGGAAGCCTGTGGCGTATGGACGGACGGGCAGATGCTGCGGGCGATTGAGGCGTATCCGTCGGCGTGCAAACGGTCGGCGTCTATCGAGGCCTTGCGAGCGCCTTTCTATCTGAACGGGGCGAGTATGCCAGGGCTCGAACACATCGATGCGCAAGATGCGCTGACCTGCGCGTTGGTGGCGTGGGCGTTCGAGCATAGACCGCATTTGCTGGCTCGGCCGACGGCGGATATCGATCCGGTAGAAGGTTGGATATTTGTGCCGGAGGATGGATTGCGGGCGGTGGGACCACTGGATTAGGCGTACAGCTGACCCGCAGGTATCTTTGCCTATCAGGCTGATAGGCTCTTCCAATTTAGCCACGCCGGTGGTTGCCGTTACCCTCGCGGTTTCTCCAGAACATAAGAAGCGTGAGGGATTCACTATGAAAATCAGAACCTTATCAGGATATGCGGTCACGGCACTGGCCGTCAGCCTGTCTTGGTCATCCGCTTTTGCAGATACCTTGACCCGCGACAACGGCGCCGTCGTCGGCGACAACCAGAACTCGCAGACGGCCGGACCCAACGGGCCGGCGCTGCTTCAAGACGTGCAGCTGTTGCAGAAACTTCAGCGCTTCGACCGCGAACGTATTCCAGAGCGCGTGGTGCATGCCCGTGGTACGGGTGTACATGGCGAGTTCGTCGCTTCCAGCAACATCGGTGAATTGACCAAGGCCAAGGTGTTCACACCGGGGACCCACACGCCGGTGTTCGTGCGCTTCTCGTCGGTGGTTCACGGCAACCATTCGCCGGAAACGCTGCGTGACCCCCGCGGTTTTGCGACCAAGTTCTATACGGCGGACGGCAACTGGGATCTGGTCGGCAATAACTTTCCGACCTTCTTCATTCGTGACGCGATCAAGTTTCCAGACATGGTCCACGCGTTCAAACCCGACCCCCGTACCAACCTTGACGACGATTCGCGTCGTTTCGACTTCTTCTCCCATGTGCCGGAAGCGACCCGCACGCTCACGCTGCTGTACTCCAATGAAGGCACTCCCGCGGGTTATCGCTTCATGGACGGCAATGGCGTGCACGCCTACAAGTTCGTCAACGCCAAGGGCGAAGTGCACTACGTGAAGTTTCACTGGAAGAGCCTGCAAGGTCTGAAGAACCTGGACCCGGACCAGGTCGTGCAAACCCAGGGTAAAGACTACGCGCACATGACCCACGATCTGGTCACCGCAATCAACAAGGGCGATTTCCCGAAGTGGGACTTGTACATCCAGGTGCTCAAGCCTGAAGACCTGGCCAAGTTCGCATTCGACCCGCTGGACGCGACCAAGATCTGGCCTGACGTACCGGAGCAGAAGATCGGGCAGATGGTGCTGAACAAGAACGTCGACAACTTCTTCCAGGAAACCGAACAGGTCGCCATGGCGCCTTCCAATGTGGTGCCGGGGATCGAGCCATCGGAAGACCGTCTCCTGCAAGGCCGTGTGTTCTCGTACGCTGATACCCAGATGTACCGCCTGGGCGCCAACGGGATGAGCCTGCCGATCAACCGTCCGCGCGTCGCCGTCAACAACGGCAACCAGGATGGCGCCTTGAACAGCGGACATACCACCGGTGGGGTGAACTATGAACCGAGCCGTCTTGCACCGCGCCCGAGCGACGACAGCGCGCGTTACAGCCAAACGGCTTTGAGCGGTACTACCCAGCAGGCGAAGATTCAGCGCGAGCAGAACTTCAAACAGGCGGGCGACTTGTACCGCTCCTATTCGCCCAAGGAGCAGCAGGACCTGATCAACAGCTTCGGCGGTTCTTTGGCTGACACGGATACCGAGAGCAAAAACATCATGCTGTCGTATCTGTACAAAGCCGATCCGGCCTACGGCACAGGCGTGACCAAAGTTGCCAAAGGCGACTTGGAGAAGGTCAAGCAGTTGGCCGCCAAGCTTCAGGACTGATGCATCCGATCACCGTCCGTATAACAGCGGTCGGTGATCTTCAGGAGCAAAACCTCATGCGATATTTCATTCCCTGGATCTGCTCGGCGATGATGCTTTCAACAGCTGCTTTGGCCGATGACACACCGCCCCCCGATACCCGCCAGCAACTTCGTGAACTGTACTTCGACGCCGCACGTTCGGGCAGCACCGACCGTTTGGGCGCGTTCATCGAAGCGCATTATGACTTGGACACCCGCGATGAAAGTGGCTACACCGCATTGATTCTGGCGGCTTATCACGGCCAGGCGGCGGCTGTGGAGCAATTGCTGGCGGCCGGGGCGAATCCGTGCAGCCAGGATAAGCGTGGGAACACTGCGCTGATGGGGGCTATTTTTAAAGGTGAAGTGAGCATTGCCCATAGATTGCTCAAGGCAGACTGCGCGACGGATGAACGAAATAACTCGGGGCAGACGGCGGCGATGTATGCGGCGTTGTTTCAGCGCAAGGATATTCTCGAGGCGTTGGCGGCGAAGGGGGCGGATCTGGAGGCGCGGGATGATAGGGGGAATGATGCTCGGTCGCTGGGGGAGGGGCGGTTTAGTTCAGGCCCCTTGCGTTGAGCGCCCGACGACAAAGAAATGAATAGGTGAATGGGATGGAAGCGGGCAGCGAGAGGCAGACTTTTTCGCTCTTTGGCTTTTAGCCATAGCGCGTAAAGTCGTTCCTATCCCGAGTCAAAAGCTGCATTAGCTTGGGATGAGTAAACAGCTTCTCTTTACCTACCTGCACTTCCTGCAGAATGCCGATACTCACGAGATCCTTGAGGTAGCGTGAAGCAGCCTGTCGCTGGGCAATCTGCTTGTCGATGACATTACCAATGCGGCAGTAAGGCTGTTCGAAAATCACATCGACCAATTCGCGAGAATAGATTTTTGGCAGCTGCTCCCGAACATATTGGCTGGTGTGCTCTGCCAAGCTGCGGATAGCGTTGATTTTCGCCGTGGTCCATTCGGCAGTCTCTTTGACGGCTGTAAGCATGAGTGTTATCCACGGCTCCCAGGCTTGGTTGCGGGTAACATCGAGCAGCAGGCGATAGTAGTCCGCGCGATGGGCAATGATGTAATGGCTGAGGTAGAGAATCGGCAGATTCAACAGCCCCTCCTGGATCAGAAACAGCGTATTGAGGACGCGTCCTGTGCGGCCGTTACCATCGGTAAAGGGATGGATCGCTTCAAACTGATAATGCCCGACAGCCATTCGCACCAATGGGTCGAGATCGGTCTCGTAATGCAGGAAGCGCTCCCAATTCGCGAGCATGTCGCGTATGCGCTCTTCGCCATCTGGCGGTGTGTAGATGATTTCGCCGGTTCGATCATTTGCCAACTGCACACCGGGCACCCGTCGTATGCCCATGTCCACGCCCTTTAGCGTGCTGCATATCTCTACTGCGGTGTTAGTGGAGAGTGGGCGCTCGGCCAATGACTGAAAGCCCTGATGCAGCGCTTTGCGATAACGCAGCGCTTCCTTCGTAGCAGGGTCTGCATGGTTGGCCGTGTCATGAGCATGCTGAAAGAGCAGATCTGTTGTAGTCACGATGCTTTCTATTTCTGAGCTGTCTTTGGCTTCGAGCAACGGAATGGTGTTGATCAACACGGTCTGATTGGGGATGAGCTCTGCCGCTTGCTTCAACTCAGCCAGAGCGCTGCGTGCTTGGATGCAGAGTTTGAGCACCGCGCGCGGTTCCAGCTCGACGGCAGGTGGTAATGCCCCAAGCTGGTTATGGGGTTTGTCGGGTCGCCAGAGCAGAGAAGAGTCGATCATAAGCGTTGTAGCCTGGGCCTGTTTGTGGTGGTTCAACGTAGCGTGCACCTACACGCGCGCCGCTATTGCGGTCCGAGTGTATGCATAAGAGCGGGTCATGTCGCTATTTTTGGATTTTAGCGACACGTCCCGCAGTTATGTCGCTGGCAGCGACATGTTCCAGAAACGTGTCGCTGAAACGCGGTTTCATCGACATGATAATGCAGCACGCGTTTGAAAGCGTTTTTCAGTGACATGTTGGTAGGCTGAAAGTGGTGCTGCGTAGCTACACAGCCCAAAAACTCACTGTTGAGCAGGCGGGTGGCTTACATGAACACCGTGCAGACACCTTCCACCAGCCGACAGGCGCCGACGATCCACCCTTCATGTGATCGATTTCTTCGCTGTCCAAGAGCACTAACAAATCCCGCATCCGCATCCAGCTCTCGTCCTGTCAGTGCAACAGACTCACCAGCCGAAGCTGGAACGGTGCTGGCTGAAGCCGTGAGTACTGCGTTCAGTGCAGGAGTAACAGTGGCCAATGGCTTTGTGTCGGTTTTTTTTCGGTAAATTTTTTCACAAAAAAGGTCGCCCATGGGCGACCTTCGTTTTGCGGGAATCCAGCTTAAATTTCAATCCCAGCTCAACGCCCCACCCGTCTGATACTCAATAACCCGTGTCTCAAAAAAGTTCTTCTCCTTCTTCAAGTCCATGATCTCGCTCATCCATGGGAACGGGTTCGTGGTACCTGGGTATTCCTCTTTCAAGCCAATCTGCGACAAGCGACGGTTGGCGATGAACTTGAGGTAGTCCTCCATCATTGCCGCGTTCATGCCCAGCACGCCGCGAGGCATGGTGTCGCGGGCGTATTCGATTTCCAGCTGGGTGCCTTGCAGGATCATCTGCGAGGCTTCTTCCTTGAGTTCGGCGTCCCACAGGTGTGGGTTTTCGATCTTGATCTGGTTGATCACGTCGATGCCGAAGTTCAGGTGCATGGATTCGTCGCGCAGGATGTATTGGAACTGCTCGGCGACGCCGGTCATCTTGTTGCGGCGGCCCATGGAGAGGATCTGGGTGAAGCCGCAATAGAAGAAGATACCTTCGAGTACGCAGTAGTAGCCGATCAGGTTGCGCAGCAGCTCTTTGTCGGTTTCGACGGTGCCGGTGTTGAATTCCGGATCGGAGATGGCGCGGGTGTACTTGAGGCCCCAGGCGGCTTTTTTAGCGACCGATGGGATCTCGTGGTACATGTTGAAGATTTCGCCTTCGTCCATGCCCAGGGATTCGATGCAGTACTGGTAGGCGTGGGTGTGGATCGCTTCTTCGAAGGCCTGGCGCAGGATGTACTGGCGGCACTCCGGGTTGGTGATCAGGCGGTACACGGCCAGGGCCAGGTTGTTGGCGACCAGGGAGTCGGCGGTGCTGAAGAAGCCCAGGTTGCGCATGACGATGCGGCGTTCGTCGTCGGTCAGGCCTTCCGGGTTTTTCCAGAGGGCGATGTCGGCGTTCATGTTGACTTCTTGCGGCATCCAGTGGTTTGCGCAACCGTCCAGGTACTTCTGCCAGGCCCAGTCGTACTTGAAGGGGACGAGTTGGTTGAGGTCGGCGCGGCAGTTGATCATGCGCTTTTCGTCGACGGCAACGCGGGCGGCGGAGCCTTCGAGCTCGGCCAGGCCTTCGGCGATGTCGAGTTTGTTCAGGGCGGCCTTGGCGCGAGCTACGGCAGCGGAGTCGCTGGCGTGGGCGGCGCGGGCTTCCTGGGCGGCGGCACCGCCGGCGCTGTCGAGTTTGTCCATGGCAGCTTCGCTGGCGTGGCCGGCGTTGGCGCCTTTGGCGGGTTCGGCTGCGTCTTCTTTGTCGAATTCGTCCCAGCTCAGCATGGGGGAGGCTCCTGCTCGAGGCCGCTTGTGGCGGCTGATGAATTTGGAAATCTGATTGCCGGGGTTGCGCGGTGCAACCTGGCGTTACGTGCGTGTTGCGGTGCCGGGTCCAGGCTTTTTCAGCGTGGTGCCACAGCGTGGGCTATCAACGATCCGGTCGGAACGCGCTGAGAGACTCGCTTCGCGGTCGGGCTTCGGTCGATGGACTCGGGCCGGCTTCGATGTCGCGATGGGTCATGTCTCAGGTCCTTGAAGTGGGCGGCGATTATAGGGTTTTTTGCTTGCTCGTGTTCACGCGAGGACACAAAAAAACCGGCAAAACTCGTATTTTCACGATCAGGAAGCGCGACCTGCGCTTTTGATCAAAAAGAACGTACGAAACCCAGGAAATCGCCTATATGGTGGTTTCCGTAAGAAGTGGACACAGGATATAGGCTTCGGTTCGGGTTGCAAACCCGACCTGCTGTTCATAAAACAGCCAGGTTTTGGAAAGAAAGGGCGCAAGTCCTTACCCAGCTTGGCTTCCGCGAAATGCAAGCCTTCAAGATTTTTTTATGGTTCTGTGAAGGAGTCGATGAGTGGCAGGATGGCGAGTGCGGCGGTGTTTGTTTCACCGGCCATTCGCCTGTTCCAGGCCTGACCTTATTTTCGTGCGGTGATCACCGCACGCATCGGCGCTGGCAGGCCTTCGATGGTTTTGCTGTGGTCGTCCGGGTCGAGGAAGTCGCTCAGCGACTGGAACTTCATCCATTCGGTACCACGTTGCTCGGCCACGGTGGTGATGCTCACGTCCACGCATTTCACATCCGTGAAGCCGGCGCGGCGCAGCCACAGTTCCAGGGCGGGCACGGAGGGCAGGAACCAGACGTTGCGCATCTGTGCGTAGCGATCTTCCGGTACCAAGACCTGGTGCACGTCGCCGGGGACTACAAGGGTTTCCAAGACCAGTTCGCCGCCTTTGACCAGGCAGTCCTTGAGCGCCAGCAGATGCTCGATGGGGGAGCGGCGGTGGTAGAACACGCCCATTGAGAACACGGTGTCGAAGCCTTCCAGGCCCGCGGGAAGGTCTTCCAGTGCGAAGGGCAAATGCCAAGCGGGCAGGTCGGGCAGGTAACGCTGCACCGCCTGGAACTGGCAGAAGAACAGCCAGTTGGGATCGACGCCGATGACGCTGTCGGCACCGGCACCGAGCATTCGCCATTGGTAGTAGCCGTTGCCGCAGCCGACGTCGAGAACCCGCTTACCGCGCAGGTCGAGGTGCGGGGAGACGCGCTCCCATTTCCAGTCCGAGCGCCATTCGGTGTCGACGTGGACGCCGAACAGGTCGAACGGGCCTTTGCGCCAGGGTGACAGGCCCATGAGGGCTGCGCGCATCTGGTCGTGGGTGGCGGCGTTGTCTTTGCAGTCCAGGCGCAAGCCGTTGACCAGGTCGATGTCACAGGCGGTAACCGGGGGCAAGGCATCGAGGGCGCTCTGCCAGCGTTGCAGGTCGCCGTGACCTTTTTCCATCTTGGTGTCGAGCTGGGCTTGCAGGCCATTGGCCCAGTTGGCCAGCGGGGTGTTGGCCAGGCGGCGGACGAGCGGGGAAAGGTCAATCATGGCAGGGCGATCATCGAGGCGAAGTTGAGGCATTGGAACCAAGGCACGACCTTGCTGAAGCCAGCGGCGAGCAGTCGGTCGCGGTTTTCTTCGAGGCTGTCGGGTTTCATGACGTTTTCGATGGCGCTGCGTTTCTGCGCTATTTCCAGGTCGCTGTAGCCGTTGGCGCGTTTGAAGGCGATGTGCAGGTCGGTGAGCAGGTCGTGTTGTTGGTCGTCTTCGAAGCGCAGTTTTTCCGAGAGGATCAGTGCGCCGCCGGGCACCAGGGCCTGGTGGATGCAGGTGAGCAGTTCCAGGCGCTGGGCCGGAGGGATGAACTGCAGGGTGAAGTTGAGTGCGATAACCGACGCCGGTTTGAAGTCCAGGGCCAGGATGTCGCCCTTGATGACGGTGACCGGAAGCAGCTCCTGGAACATGGAGTTCTGCGCGTTGAGGTATTCGCGGCAGCGCTCGACCATGGCTTGGGAGTTGTCGATGGCGATCACCTGGCAGCCTTCGGTGCGCACGTGCCGGCGCAGGGCCTGGGTGACGGCGCCCAGGGAGCTGCCCAAGTCGTAGAGGGTGGTGTTGGGCTGGGCGAATTGCGCCGCGAGCACGCCGAGGTTTTCCACGATGGTGGGGTAGCCGGGCACCGAGCGTTTGATCATGTCCGGGAACACGCGCACCACGTCTTCGTTGAAGGCGAAGTCGGGGACCTGGCTCAGGGGCTGGGCGAACAGGCGGTCGGGCTCTTTGGTCACAGGGCGATCCAGGCGGTTGCGGGAAAACGGGGCGGCATTTTAGCGGATGTGGGGCGGGGGTGCATTTTTTGTGGGATGTGCGGTGTGGCAGATGGACCGAGGTGGCTGGTTCGCGGCCGATGACCGCTCCTACGGGTTACTTGACGGTGATGTCGCAGCTGAAGGTTTGGGCGGGCGGGACTTCCGGAGCCCAGGGTTGCTGCAGCACCAGCATCAGGTGGCCGGCGCCTGGAGTGCGTGCCTGGAAGCGCCAGGTGGATTGGCCGGCGGCGCCTATTACTCCTGTTTCCTGGGAGCTGCTGTAGACCTCCGGGCCCAGGCTGCGCAGGACGCTCGCACCGGGGTTTTGCAGCAGCCAGCGGTAGCCGGTGCTGGGGTTGGTGGGCAGTTGCAGGGTGATGGTCTGGCCGACGCTGAGTGACATCGGGCACTGGCTTGGGTTTTCCAGTTCGATGTTATGCCGCGGCTGCTGGGCGCAGGCGGTGAGCAAGGTAAGGCTGGCAGGCAGTATCAGGCGGACGACGGACATGGTGGCTCCGAACGGACGGGGATGGGGCAAGCATAACCCAGTTCATCGAACGCGCAGGTACGCGGGTTGTTTGTATGGGGACCGTGGTGTGTCCGTGAGGGCAGTGGTGCAGCCGGACGCGGCTCGCGCCGCTGCTACAGGGATCGCAGTGTGCCCGACGGCCGTTGTAGCCGCGTCAGGGCGCACCGCGGTGCATTGGGTAAGCCCGTTGTAGCAGCGGCGCGAGCCGCGTCCGGGCGCACCTCGTCAGTTCAGGTGCACCGCATGGATCGTCGGCGCGGGTTGCGCCGCCGCTGCCTCAGAACAGGATCTTGGCGACGTCGGCGAAGCGTTTGGCGAAATGTACCGTGATGCCTTGTTTGAGGTAATCCGGCAGTTCTTCGAAGTTGCCGCGATTCGGCTCGGGCAAAATCAATTCCATGATCTTCTGGCGCCGCGCGGCGATGACTTTTTCGCGCACGCCGCCAATCGGCAGCACGTGCCCGGTGAGGGTCAGTTCGCCGGTCATGGCCACACCCTTCTTCGGCGCCTGGTCGCGAGCCAGGGACAGCAGCGCGCTGGCCATGGTCACACCTGCACTCGGGCCGTCCTTGGGCGTGGCGCCTTCGGGTACATGCAAGTGCACGAAAGCCTCGTCGAAGAACTTGGAATCGGCGCCAAACTGCGCAAGGTTGGAACTGACGTAGCTGTAGGCAATTTCCGCCGACTCCTTCATCACCTCGCCCAGTTGCCCGGTCAGTTTGAAGCCGCGGTTCAAGGTGTGGATACGCGTGGCTTCGATCGGCAAGGTCGCGCCGCCCATGCTGGTCCAGGCCAGCCCGGTGATCACGCCCTTGCCCGACAGCACCTGCTCGCTGCGGAATACCGGCATCCCCAGGGAGGCTTCAAGATCCTTGGGCACCAGTTTGATCGGAACATCAGGTTTGTCGATCAACTGCACCACTGCCTTGCGCACCAGTTTGCCCAGCTGTTTCTCCAACTGGCGCACGCCAGCCTCGCGGGCGTAGCCTTCGATGACGGTACGCAGGGCGCTGTCGCTGATGGTCAGGCGGTTCTTGTCGACACCGGCCTTGGCCAACTGCTTGGGCCACAGGTGACGCTTGGCGATGGCCATTTTCTCTTCGGTGATATAGCCGGACAGGCGAATCACTTCCATGCGGTCGAGCAGCGGGCCGGGGATTGAGTCCAGGGTGTTGGCGGTACATACGAAAAGCACCTTGGACAGGTCCAGGCGCAGATCCAGATAATGGTCGAGGAAGTCGACGTTCTGTTCCGGGTCCAGGGTTTCCAGCAGCGCCGACGCCGGGTCGCCCTGGAAGCTCTGGCCCATCTTGTCGATCTCGTCGAGCATGATCACCGGGTTCATCACCTCGACATCCTTGAGCGCCTGCACCAGCTTGCCCGGCTGGGCGCCGATGTAGGTGCGGCGGTGGCCCTTGATTTCGGCCTCGTCGCGCATGCCGCCGACGCTGAAGCGATAGAACGGTCGACCCAAGGACTCGGCGATGGACTTGCCAACGCTGGTCTTGCCCACGCCCGGCGGGCCCACCAGCAGCACGATGGAGCCGCTGATCTCACCTTTATAGGCGCCCACGGCGAGGAATTCGATGATGCGCGTCTTGATGTCGTCGAGGCCGGCATGGTGCTGGTCGAGCACCTTGCGCGCGTGCTTGAGATCCAGCTTGTCCTTGCCGTACACGCCCCACGGCAGGGCGGTGGCCCAGTCCAGGTAGTTGCGCGTCACGGCGTATTCAGGCGAACCGGTTTCCAGAATCGACAGTTTCTGCATTTCCTCGTCGATGCGCTTCTGCGCCGCCGGGGGCAGGGTCTTGTCTTGCAGACGCTGCTGGAACTGCTCGACGTCGGCGCTGCGATCGTCCTTGGTCAGGCCCAGTTCCTGCTGGATGACCTTGAGTTGTTCCTTGAGGAAGAACTCGCGCTGGTGCTCGCCGATTTTCTTGTTCACCTCGGCGGAGATTTCTTTCTGCAGCCGTGCGACTTCGACTTCCTTGCGCAGCATCGGCAGGACTTTTTCCATGCGCTTGAGCATCGGCACGCAGTCGAGCACCGCTTGCAGCTCGTTTCCCGTGGCCGAGGTCAGTGCGGCGGCGAAGTCGGTCAGCGGCGACGGGTCGTTGGGGCTGAAGCGGTTGAGGTAGTTCTTCAGCTCTTCGCTGTACAGCGGATTGAGCGGCAGCAGCTCCTTGATGGCGTTGATCAGCGCCATGCCGTAGGCCTTGACCTCGTCGGTGGGCTCGATGGGCTGCTGCGGGTATTCGACTTCCACCAGGTAGGGCGGACGGTGGTGCTTGAGCCAGGTGCGGATGCGCACGCGCGACAGACCTTGCGCGACGAACTGCAGCTTGCCGTTTTCGCGGCTGGCGTGGTGGATCTTCACCAGGGTGCCGTACAGCGGCAGGCTGGAGGTATCGAAATGACGGTGGTCGTCGGGCGGGGTGTCCATGAAGAACAGCGCCAGCGAGTGGTGTTCGGTGTTGGCGACCAGGTCGAGGGTTTCCGCCCACGGCTCTTCGTTGACGATGACCGGCAGCACCTGCGCGGGGAAGAACGGACGGTTGTGGATCGGGATGACGTAGACCTTGTCCGGCAGGTTCTGCCCAGGCAGGGCCAG
Source organism: Pseudomonas rhizosphaerae (assembly GCF_000761155.1). Lineage (NCBI taxonomy): Bacteria > Pseudomonadati > Pseudomonadota > Gammaproteobacteria > Pseudomonadales > Pseudomonadaceae > Pseudomonas > Pseudomonas rhizosphaerae. The sequence goes on from NZ_CP009533.1 coordinate 19,025, forward strand.
TTCGGTGCTGGAGTGGGTCGAGTGCTCGATGTGCTCGTTGTCCAGATGTTCGGACGGATTCTCGTTGGATTCCTGCTGGTCGCTCATGGGGCACCTGCGTCAATGACTATGCTGCTTAGATGGGGCAGGGCACGACTGGTTTCAATGGCGGCACTGAAGCTTTGCGGCGGGCGGCCGATAAGGCTGTTACCGGGTTTGTACCCAAGGCAGGCCGTACGGCACGGCAGGCGACATTTTTATTGGTCAGGTAGATTCCATGCTCAGGTTTGCCACCTTGTTCAGCAGTCTCGTGTTCAGCACGTGGGTCGGCGCTGCTTCCTTCGAGGCGCGTATCGCCCAGGCCGACGGCAAGCCGCTGGCCGACGCGGTGTTCAGCCTGTCCGGGGGGGCGGCTGCAGCCGGTTCCCGGCAAGCCACGGCGATCATGGACCAGCGAGCGCAGAAATACATGCCGCACGTGCTGGCCGTGGCCACAGGCACGTCCGTTGCCTTCCCCAACAACGACAATATTCGCCACCAAGTGTATTCGTTTTCACCGGCCAAGCGTTTCGAACTGCGGCTCTATGAAGGCACGCCGAGCACACCGGAATTGTTCGACAAGCCTGGGGTTGTGGTCCTGGGTTGCAACATTCACGACTGGATGCTTGGCTATATCTATGTCACCGACGATCCCTGGTTCGCCGTCAGCGACGAACAGGGGCGCGTACGTTTCGATCAGTTGCCCGCAGGCCGCTACCACGTGAGCCTGTGGCATCCGCGCAGTCTGGATGCGCAAGTACAACCAGGAGGGGAGATCGACATGACGGCTACGGCCATGACCCAGAGCTACACCTTGACGGTCGAGGCAGCGGCAGACGACGCGGCACAGGAGCCGGCGACCAGCGCATTCAGCGATGCATTCAAAAAGGCTGCCGGTGAAGCTGCGCAATAGTTTCCAGGCGCGTATCGCCTGCGTCCTCATTCTGCTGCTGTCGGTGGTGGTTGGCGCGTTGACGATTGCCGTCAAGGTGGCCACCAACGACGCCGTGCGCGCGCAGGCTCGCGAGCAACTGCAGGTGGGTACGCGGGTGTTCGAGCGCTTGCTGGATGTGCGCGGTCGCCGCCTGCGCGACGGCGTGCAGTTGCTGGCTGCCGACTTCGGTTTCCGCGATGCCGTGTCCAGCGGCGATTCCGCCACCATCCGCTCGGCCTTGCAGAACCAGGGTGCGCGCATCGGCGCCACCGACATGTTCGTGCTGGGCATGGACGGCCGGGTTTTGGCCAGCACCGTGGACAAGGTGCCCACCGGGAGCCTGTTTCGCTACGACACGGCGCTGCGCGAAGTACGCCGCACCAGCCAATCGATGCTGTTCGTACCGTTGCAGGGGTTGCCGCACCTGCTGGTCGAGGCGCCCGTGCTGGCGCCACTGCCGATCGCTCGGGTAGTCATGGGCTTCAGCATGGACGTGACCCTGGCCCAGGAGCTGCATTCGCTGACCAACCTGCAGGTGTCCTTCCTGACCACCGAGGCAGGCAACGTCGGCGAGCTGGTCAGCACCCAGCCGGCAGAGCTGGCCGGCAGCATCGCTCAGTGGATGATCGTCAACGAGTCGGCGGCGCAACGCATTTCGCTGTCCGAACACGACGAGCGCACTTACCTCAGCCAGCCCTTGCTGCTGGCGAGCAGCGGCGGTGCAGAGGGCGGGCGGGTGATGGCGCTGCTGCAAAGCCCGCTGGACGAAGCCATGCGCGCGTTCGTGGCGCTGGACCGCAACATCCTCGGCATCGCTTTCGCCGCATTGCTGGCCTCGCTGGTGGGCGCGCTGTTGCTGGCGCGCAGTGTGTCACTGCCGTTGCAAAGCCTGGCCAGGGCGGCAGGGCGCATCGGCCATGGCGATTACCAAACCGATCTGCCGCTGGATCGCACCGATGAGCTGGGGGTACTGGCTCAGGCCATCGGTCGCATGCAGGGCGGGATCGCCGAGCGCGAGCAGCAACTGGCCCACAATGCCTTGCATGATGCGCTGACCGGGTTGCCCAACCGCACCCTGGCCATGGAGCGACTGGGCAGCGCGATTGCCGCCGAACGACCGATTGCCCTGCTGTACATCGGTATCGACAATTTGCGTGAGCTCAGCGAAAGCGGCGGGCCGACATTCGTCGACAAGCTGCTCCAGCAAGTGGCGCAAACCCTGCTGGAGCTGGTGCGGCCCGGGGACACGGTAGCGCACCTGATCACCGACGAATTTCTTCTGCTGCTGGAAAACCTCGACAGCGACAGCGCTGTAGCGGTCGCCGACAAACTGCAGCAGGTGTTGCTGCAACCTCACCGTTTCGGCGGCCACGACGTTGCGATCGACTGCCGCATCGGCATCGCGGCCTTTCCCACCGACGGCCTGAGCGCCGAAGAGCTGCTGGCGCGTTCGGCGATTGCCATGAAGGATGCTGCCGACATGCCAGGCCGCTTGCAGGTGTACCAGCACGGCCGCGACCTGGCGCACCAGCGTCAGGTACGGCTGATCCGCGACCTGCGCCGTGCGGCTGCGAACAACGAACTGTCGCTGCATTACCAGCCCAAGCTGGATCTGCGCGACAAGCAGGTACGCCAGGCCGAAGCCTTGCTGCGTTGGCAGCACCCGCAGTTGGGCAATGTCTCGCCCGGCGAATTCATCGAGCTGGCGGAGCGCACCGGCAGTATCCAGACGCTGACCCGGTGGGTCATCGAGGAAGGCATTAGGCAGTTGAGCGAATGGAACGCGCTCGGCCTGGTGGTGCAGCTGTCGCTGAACATCTCGGCAGACGACCTGCTCGGCGCCGACCTGCACGAGCGTGTGCTGCGCCTGCTCGACCTGCACGACGTACCGGCCGAGCAACTGATTTTCGAGATCACCGAAAGCGCCATCATGCGTGAGCCCGAGAAAGCGTTGAAGGTGCTGCACAGCCTGCGCGCCTGCGGCATCAGCCTGTCGGTCGACGACTTCGGCACCGGTTATTCGTCCCTGGCCCACCTCAAGCGCTTGCCGGTGCAGGAACTGAAGATCGATCAGTCGTTCGTGCGCAACCTCGACGAGACCAGCGAGGATGCGGTGATCGTGCGTTCCACCATCGAAATGAGCCACAACCTGGGCCTCAAGGTGGTGGCCGAGGGCGTCGAGTACGAACACAGCCTGCGCCTGCTCGAACGCTGGAACTGCGACACCGCCCAGGGCTATCTGATCAGCCGGCCGTTGACCGCTGCCGCTTTCGAAGCCTGGATGCAGCCACCTTTGCCCACTTCCACTGCCGTGGTTCATTGAAGTCATGATGCGAAAAGCTATGTTGTTGTGCTCGCTGGCCCTGTGTTGGCAGCCCTTGCTGCAGGCCAACGAAGGCCGTCTGTTGGCGACTGGCGGTGCCAGCAGTGTCGACGGCGGCGCCGGCGGGGGGATCACGCCGTGGGCGGTGCTCTCGGGTTACGGCGAGCAGGGTGAGTGGGGTGCTACGGCGTTCGCCACGCGTGTTGACCTGCCGGACTACCGCCTCGACGTGGTGGGCATGGCCGCCAGCTACGATAATCGCATCGAGTTCTCCTATGCCCGGCAACGCTTCGACCTCGGCTCGCTCGTACACAAGCTGGGGCTGCCCGAAGACAGCCTCAGCCAGGATGTGTTCGGGGTGAAAGTGCGCCTGTTCGGCGACCTGATCTACGACCAGCTGCCGCAAGTTGCGCTGGGCCTGGCCTACAAGCGGCAAAAAGACTTTCTCATCCCCAGCCTGATCGGCGCCCAACGTGACGAAGACGTCGAGGGCTACCTGACGGCCAGCCGTTTGTTCATGGGTGCGGCGTTTGGCTACAACCTGCTGGTCAATGGCGGCGTGCGCTACAGCCGTGCCAACGAACTGGGCCTGCTGGGTTTCGGCGGCGATCGGCGCGATAGCCGTAGCCTGTTGAAAGAAGGGTCGGTGGCCGTGCTCTTCAACCCGCGCTGGGCGTTGGGCGTGGAGTATCGCGAGAAGCCGGATAACCTGTCGTTCGCCGGCGAAAGCGATTGGGCCGACGTGTTCCTGGGGTACTTCCCCAACAAGCACCTGGCGATCGTGCTGGCCTATGCGCGCCTGGGCGAAATTGCCACGCTGGACAACCAGAACGGTACCTACCTGTCCGTGCAAGGGAGTTTCTGACATGCGCATCCATATGCTGGGCATGGCCCTTTTGTTGAGCGCTTGCGCGGGCCATCAGCAGCCGGCCAGGGACGACAGTTTGTACCAGGCGCTGGGCGGCAAGCCGGGGATCAGTCGAATCGTGGAGGGGATGTTGCTCAACGTGGCGCGAGACGAGCGGATCGTCGCGCACTTTCACAACGTCAACATCGAATTGCTGCGGGTGCAATTGATCGACAAGTTTTGCGTCGAGGCGGGCGGGCCCTGCCAGTATACCGGGGACGACATGGTGGAAGCGCACAAGGGACAGTACATCAGTCGCAGCGAGTTCAATGCGCTGGTGGAGGATTTGATCAAGGCCATGGAGGCCCAAGGTGTGCCGGTGCCGGCGCAAAACCGACTGCTGGCCAGGCTGGCGGCGCAGCGGGGCGAGGTGATCGAGAAGTAGGGCTAGCATCCAAGTAGCAAAAAAAACGGCTCCCGAAGGAGCCGTTTCTTTTCACATCAGCATCACTTGGTTTCAGGCAATGCAAACGCCATCACGTAGTCACCCTGCTTGGTGCCCAGCGAGCCATGCCCGCCAGCGACCACCAGCACATACTGACGGCCGTCCTTGCCGGTGTACGTCATTGGCGTGGTCTGCGCGCCTGCAGGCAGGCGGCCTTCCCACAGTTGCTTGCCGTTACGGATATCGTAGGCACGCAGGTACTGGTCAAGGGTACCGCTGAGGAACGACAGGCCGCTGGCCGTGGTGAACGCGCCACCCAGGCTCGGTACGCCCATGGTCAACGGGATCGGCACGGGCGAGCTGTCGCGCACGGTACCGTTCTTGTGCTTCCAGATGGTCTGGTGCGTGGTCAGATCGACCGCGGCGACATAGCCCCAGGCCGGTGCCTGGCAAGGCAGGCCCATCGGCGACAGCAGCGCTTCCAGGATCACGCCATAGGGTGCGCCCTTGTTCGGCTGCACGCCTTCGGTTTCGCTCTTGCGGCCCGGACCGCCGGCCACTTCTGCGGCAGGCACCAGCTTGGAGCGGAATGCCATGTAGCTAGGGTTGACGAACGCCACCTGGCGTACCGGGTCGACCGACAGGCCGCCCCAGTCGAACACGCCGAAGTTGCCTGGGTAGACCAGGGTGCCCTGCAGCGAAGGCGGAGTGAACGGACCTTCATAGCGCAGCGACTTGAAGTCGATCCGGCACAGCATCTGGTCGAACGGCGTCACGCCCCACATGTCGCGCTCTTGCATCACAGGCGGCATGAAGTTGAGGTCGGACTTGGGTTGGGTCGGCGAGGTGTAGTCGCCTTCCACCGCGCCCTGCGGCACCGGTACTTCGTGGATCGGCACGATCGGCTCGCCGGTCAGGCGGTTCAGCACGTAGATGCTGCCCTGCTTGGTGGAGGCCAGCACGGCAGGCTTCACACCATCGGCGGTCTTGAGGTCCATCAGGGTCGGCTGGCCGCCCACGTCCATGTCCCACAGGTCGTGGTGGGTGAACTGGTAGGTCCACTTCACATGGCCGGTGTCGATGTCCAGTGCGGTCAGGCCGGCGCTGTACTTTTCCGACTCGGGAGTACGGTTGCCGCCCCACTGGTCAGGCATCTGGTTGCCCATGGGCAGGTACAGCATGCCGTTCTTTTCGTCGACGCTGAACATGGACCACATGTTCGGCGAGTTGCGAGTGTAGGTCTGGCCAGGGGCGATCGGCGTGGTGTCGTCGGGGTTGCCGCTGTCCCAGTTCCATACCAGATGACCGTCGTGGACGTCGTAGGCACGGATCACGCCCGAAGGCTCGTCCACCGAAACGTTGTCGGTCACATGGCCGCCGATCACGACCAGATTCTTGGTCACGGCCGGTGGGGAGGTGGAGTAGTAGCCACCAGCAGCGAATTCGCCGATGTTGGCACGCAGGTCGATCTGACCCTTGTCACCGAAGTCTTCGCACATCTTGCCGGTGTCGGCGTTCAGGGCGATCAGGCGGGTGTCGGCCGTCGGCACGAAAATGCGTTTCGGGCAGGCAGTCGGCGCGGCAGCTGGCGCAGCGGCGTCGGTGGCCGGGCTGGCAGCGGCATAGGCCGCGTCATCGTGATACGACACGCCACGGCAGGTCATGTGCGCCCAGCCCTTGAAGTTCGGCGCGTTCTGCGTGCTGATCTTCGGGTCGAAACGCCAGATTTCCTTGCCGGTGTCCGGGTCCAGGGCAATGACCTGGCTGTGCGGGGTGCACACGTAGAGCATGCCGTTGACCTTGAGCGGGGTGTTCTCCGCGGTGGTCTCGCCTGGATCGTTCGGGCCGGGGATGTCGCCGGTACGGTAGGTCCAGGCCGGGGTCAGCTTGCTGACGTTTTCCGGGGTGATCTGCGCCAGCGGCGAGTAACGGTCACCATGGGCACTGCGGCCATAGGAGTTCCAGTCACCATCGGGCATGGCCGGCGCGGTGTTCGGCATGTTGGCGGTTTCGCGGTCCAGCTCACCCTTGATTTCATTTGGGTTGGTGAACTGACTCGCCAGTGCGCAGAGGCCGGCCAGGACCACGGCGATGCTCAGTGCAGCCGTGGCCTTGGGCGCAGGGCGACGCAACAGTGGCTTGCGGAACCAGGGCAGCAGCAGAACCACGCCCAGTGCGAACCACAGGGCCAGGCGAGGCACCAGTTGCCACCAATCCAGGCCGACCTCGTACAGCGACCAGACGGTGCTGGCGAACAATACCGCTGCATACAGGCCGATGGCCGAACGACGACCCTGCAGCAGCAGCACGCCGGTGAAGCCTACGCCGATACCGGCGATCAAGTAGTACAGCGAGCCACCCAGGGTGGCCAGTTTGATACCGCCGGCCAGCAAGGCCAGGCCCATCAGCAGCATTACGATACCCAGCAGGCTGGGTAGCAAACGCGACCGACGCGAAGCACCGTCAGTGCTCATAAGGAATATTCTCCATTGTGTTCGTGTGGTTAAAGCGTGTTTCAAAAGTCAAGTTTGGATTGTTTACAGATATTGCACGATGCGTTTAGTTTCAGAACGAGGCCTGAATCTTTAACCCGCCGATCAGGGCATCGTCGATGTGGGTTACACCGCCCGGATGACGGATGTATTGCAGGTTCGGTCGCAGCACCAGCCAGTTGGCCATGTGAACCCCGTAATAGAGCTCGGCGCTGTACTCGGTGTCCTGGATCGGCAGGTAGGCGGCATTGTTGTAGTCGCTGACCGCGAGGGTGCGGTTGTGCCATTCGGCGTTCTTGCGATACGCCGGATTGACATGCACGCGGGCCAGGGCAAAACCGATGTCATCGCGCGCACGCGCATCGAACAGACCTTTGTAGACGATGCCGCCCTGTACATAGTTGTCGATGGCGTTGGTTTTCTTGTCATGCACGGTGGCGTTGGCGAACACGCTCAGGCCACGGGAGTTGTCGCTGGCGACGCTGGTCAACTGCTGCTGGGCACCCAGCCAGAAACCGTGGCGGCTGGACGCACTGCGGTAGTCCTGGCCGGTGATCGCGGCAGGCTGCCCGTTGCGGTCCTTGTAGACGTCGTTGGCGTCCGCCGTGCTGTAGTAGTAGCCGGCGCGGTACTCGCCCGGCAGCCCATTCAAGGTCGGTTTCCAGATCAGCTCGACCGGCAGCATGGCGCCTTCGGTACCGCTGCCGCTGAGTTTGAAGCCGTTGTCGTTTTCCAGGTTCGAAGGGTTTTGCTCGAAGATGCCGACCTGGGCGTACAGCTCGGGCGTGATGTTGTATTTGACGCGCAACGCCCACTGGCTCACCGGCCAGTTGTACCAGACACTGCCGACCCAGTTGCCCACCTGCGAGCCGCAGAACGCCAGGTTCTGGAAGTCGCAGGGGAAGCTGTTGAACTCTTCACCTTCACCGAAGCGACCGGCCTTGATGTCCAGGCGCTGGTCGAAGAACTTCTGCTGGTACCACAGCTGGGTGATCCGAGTGATATTGCCACGGCCCCAGACTTCCTGAGCCGACGTGAACCCGCCGACACGCGGATCGTTGATCCGGTCATTGCTGATGTTGTCGCCGTTGCGGTCGGTCAGGGTGAGTTGGAACTCGGCGTCATGCCAACCCAGGATCTTCGCCAGGTCCATGTGCATGCCCAGCGCGAACTGGTCGCTGTAGCGTGTGGCATGGTCGCGGTTGTATCCGCCGTGCAGGTTGCTGCCGACTTCGCCGGTGTAGTCCAGCTTGAAGTCGTAGCCCTTGGCGGACAGATCGCCGCGGGTGCCGTTCCAGTCACCGAACATGAACGGTGACTGTGGATCGAACGCGGGCACGGCGAAGGCATTGGGCACGGCGCCCAAGGCACTGAAAGCGATTAAGGCGGTGAACGGCAAAAACGCCCGGGGGCGTGAGAAGGCATTGGCAGGCATTGGAAAGTAATTCTTCTGGCAGGTCCGAAGCTGTTCGAGAAGCGCTTCGTTATTCTTCAAAAGTGAAACGTTTCAGGTTATTGCGGCGCGAGGATATAGATCGAGCGCATGATTTTAAAGCCGGGTTTGGAAGAGGGTTAGTTTCCGATATTGCAACAGTGCGGCGCTCTGCCGCAGGCGACGTGCGGGCCAGAGCACTGCCACGAATGCCGAAAGTACTATTCCAGCCCGGGCTGGCGTCCAATAAAAGCTTTGCGCGGCCGTGCCCGTTGGTTAAGGTGCGCACCTTCTGCCCCGCCGTTCCTGGAGCCTGGCATGCATGAACCTACACACAACCCCCTGCACGGCATGACGCTGGAGCAGATCCTCAATGCACTGGTGGCGCATTACCAGTGGGAAGGGCTGGCGCAGCGTGTCGACATCCGCTGTTTCAAGAGCGACCCGAGCATCAAGTCGAGCCTGACTTTTCTGCGCAAGACGCCCTGGGCTCGTGAGAAGGTCGAGCGGCTCTACGTGCAATTGCAGCGCGGCAAGCGTTGATCCGCGCCGAGCGTACCCTGGTCGCACTGGCGGCCGCCGCCACCTGGTTCGCGCTGGCGTTGCAGTTGTACCTGGTGCTGTGGTCACGCTGGCAGGTCGAAGCCAGCCTGCTCGGCGGGCTGGTGCATTTCTTCAGTTTCTTTACCATCCTCACCAATACCGCGGTGGCCGGAGTGTTGACCGCCCACGTGGCCAAGCGCGATTCGACGTGGCGTCGCCTGTGCCTGCGGCCGGCGGTGAGCAGCGGGGTGCTGGTCAGCATCGTGGTGGTGGGTGTCGCCTATAGCCTGTTGCTGCGCAACCTGTGGCAGCCCCAAGGTTGGCAGTGGTTGGCCAACGAGTTGCTGCACGATGTGCTGCCCGTGTCGTTCGTGGTGTATTGGGCGTGTTGCGTGCCGAAAGGCACGCTGCGCCTGCGGCACGTGGCGGCCTGGGCGGTCTACCCTGTGGTCTACTTCGCCTACCTGTTGCTGCGCGGGCAGAGCATCGGCGTGTATCCCTATCCGTTTCTGGACGTCTCGAAACTGGGCATGGGCCAGGTATGGCTGAACGCACTGGGGGTGCTGGTGGCCTTCATCGGCTGCTCCGCGCTGGTGCTGGTGATAGACCGCTGCTGGGAACGCGCAGGCGCGCGCTAGGCGCTCCCGCAAGTACCCCTGGCGACAGCCTCACTCGCTGTCGTCACCTTCATGACGCCAGTAGCCGGCGGCCTTGATCTGCTCCTCGCTCAGCTTGTGGTCGTCCAGCAGCACGCGCCGCAACTTGCGGGACAGTCCGGCCTCGGTCGCGATCCAGCCATAGACCACGCCGTCGGGCAGGCTTAGGTCCTTGACGGTCTGCAGCAGGTCGCCCTGGTGCCGGTCGACCCAGATCACCTCGAAGGCCGCCGCGCTGTCGAACGACTGCTGTTCCTGAGCGTTTTCTACCTCGATCACCAGCAGCGCACGGCGGTTGCCCGGCAGCTCTTCCAGGCGTCGGGCCATGGCCGGAATGGCGGTTTCGTCGCCGATCAACAGGTAGGCATCGAACACATCCGGTACGTGCATCGAACTGCGTGGGCCGCCGATGTGCAGGAATTGCCCCGGCTCGGCCTGGGCCGCCCAAGTCGCTGCGGGGCCATCGCCATGCAGGACGAAGTCGATGTCCAGCTCGCCAGCCGCAAGGTCGATGCGCCGCGGGGTGTAGTCGCGCATGTCGGGCTTGGCGCCTTCCGGGGTCGGCGCACCCAGCACCATGGTATCGAGCGCCGCTTGTTGCTCTGGGGTGGTAGCGAACATCAGCTTGATGTGGTCATCGCAGCCTTCGCTGACGAAACCGGCCAGCTCCGGGCCGCCGAGGGTGATGCGCCGCATGCGCGGGGTCAGTTGTGCCACGCGCAGCACTTGCAGGCGGCGACGTTTGATCTCGTGCATGACGCGCTGAATGCCGAACGGATTTTCTGCCTTCATAGCGGGGTCTCCTGGGCCGATAGGGGGCTATCGATATAGCTTATTACGCGGCCACACGCGAGTCGATGAATTCGTAGCCCCGTTCAACGCGCCGCCTGCAAGGGTGCGCTGCATTGCGTATGCGCTCCCGGCTGCAGGTAGGGCGTGAGGATCGGCGCCATGCCCTTGAGCACCTGCACCGGCAGTGCCGAGGTGAAGCGAAAGCCCTCGGCGGCCTTGCCCGGCACGAAGGCGGTCAGGGTGCCGAAATGGTTTTCGCCGATGAAGAACACGAAGGTCGCGGTACGGTTGATAGCCTTGGAGCTGATAACCCGGCCACCGGCGCCGAAGCTTGCGATGCGGTTGTCACCGGTGCCCGTCTTGCCGCCCATCACCAGCACCGCGCCGTCGTCGGTCTTGAAGCTGCCCGATACCCGCCGCGCGGTGCCGGCGTCCACCACCTGCGACAAGGCCTCGCGCATGGCCGCCGCCACTTCGGCGGGCAGCACCCGCTTGCCCCGGTCCGGATCGCTGATCACCCGCGTATCGTAGGGCGTGTCGGCGGCAAAATGCAGGGTGTCGATGCGCACGGTAGGCAGCTTGATGCCGTCGTTTTGAATGATGCCGATCAGCTCGGCCAGCGCTGCAGGACGGTCACCCGAACTGCCGATGGCGGTTGCCAGCGACGGTACCAGATGGTCGAACGGATAACCCACGCGCTGCCAGCGCTGGTGAATATCGGTAAAGGCTTCGATTTCCAGCATGGTGCGAATGCGGTTATCGCGAGCGCGCTTGTGGCGACTGTTGAACAGCCAGCCGTAGACTTCCTGGCGCTCGAACCGGCTGGCCTTGCTCGCCTCGCCGATCTTGGCGTCTGGGTGGTTGAGCAGATAACCCAGCAGCCACAGGTCCAATGGATGGACGCGCGCAATGTAGCCTTGATCGGGCAGGTTGTAGCGGCCCGGACCATAGCTTGCGTACATCTCGTTCAGGCGCTTGTCGGTGACGTTGTCGCTCTTGCTGTGCTCGCGCACGAAGCGATCGAATGACGCCTGCGGCGCGTTGGGGTACAGGTAGCGGTGCACGGCCGACAGGCGCTGTGGCGTGGGGCGCATGCCGTCGAGGAAGGTTTCCAGGCGTTGCTCGGAGCTCTTGCGCTGGTACTTCTTCCAGAAGCGCTGGAGGAACTCGGTGCCTTCGCGGTCGGCGAAACGTGCCAGGTATTCCTGCCGGCGTGGGTCGTCGTCGTCCTTGAGCAACTGCCCGCTGTTACCTGGCGCCGAATAGGTGCTGTAGCGCACCAGATCGCGCATCAGGCGGATGAAGGGCAGGTTGATGGACTCTTGCAGCGCTTCCTTGAGCGTGGGAATGCGGCCGTTGTCCTCGCGGCGAAAGTTGCCGAAGGTATGAATCCCGCCGCCGGTGAAAAAGCTTTCGGCGGGGCTGGCCGAATACTTGCGCTCCAAGGCCGCGCCGAGCAGCGTCCGGGCGTCCATGCCCGGGTTCTGGATCATCGCATCGAGCACCCAGCGCGACAGCCGATCGGCTTCGTCGATCTTCACCTGGCGCAGCTGCGCAGGCGTCTGCCCGGCATAGCGTTCGTGCAGTTCGTGGATGATTTCCAGGTAGGTGGTGAGCACGCGCATCTTGGCGGTCGAGCCCAATTCCAGCTTGCTGCCTTCGTTGATGTCGAAGGGCTGGTCGGTGTTGTCGGTCTGCACCCGCACACGCGAGCCATCGGCCGTGCGTTCGAACAGGGTGAAGCTGTAGCTGACTTCGCGGGTGCTCGCCGAGGTCAGCAGGCGCTCACCGATCAGGCCGATCTGCTGGGCGAAGCCCGGGTCGGCCAGTTGGCGCAAGTAGTCGCTGGCTTGCTTCTGCAAGTCGGCATTCAAGGTCGTGGTGGCCGAGAGGTCCAACCGGTCCAGATCGTAGAGCGGCCGGTCGAGCATGGACGACAGGCGATTGCGCACCACGCTGATGCCCTTGTTCGACTCGTTGGGCTGCCAGGTGGGCTCCTGCACCCAGTCGCGGTAGATGACTTGGCTGGCCAACGCCGCTGCGGTCAACACTGGGTCGATGATGTCGTTGGCGGCCAGCAGGCGAATGTGGCTGTCGGTCAATTCGGCGAGGTCGTCGTGGCCCTTGTTGAGAAAATAGGAAGGACGCCGCTGGGCGATCATCAGCGACAGCACCTGGCGCAGGGCAAGCCCTCGCGCGGCTTCGCTGGCAGGGTCGCTGGTGGTGCTGGCAAGCGCGCGGTTGACCTGCTCGAAGTCGGCGCCGTACCAGACCCGCAAGCCCTCCGCCATGCCGTGCACTTCGCCGTGGCCGGGCACCGCCGACAACGGCACGCTGTTGAGGTAGTCACGCACGATGCGCTGGCGCGCCTCCAGAGTCTGCGGACCGCCTTGGTAGGCGCGCACGCTGGCCGAGATCATCTGGCGAATCTTCTCCGGTCCCGAGCCGGTCAAGCCATCGGGCGAGTGTCGATATTTTTCCAGCTGCGTGGCCAGGGTGCTGCCGCCGGCCGACTGCCCGGGCAGGGCGAACATCTTGGCCACCTGCGACCAAGCTGCCTTGGCGAAGCGCGGCCAGTCCACGGCCGGGTTGAGCAGGGGCTCGGGGCTGTCGAGCAGGCCACGGTTCTCGACGAACAGCAGGCTGTTGACCATCACTGGCGGAATCTGGGCAAACTCGGTGTAGAGCTGTTGCGGGTAGCGATACAGGTACAACGGGTCGCCCCGGCAATCGGTGATCACCAGTCCGGCCTGAGGTTTTTCCTGGTAGGGCACGAACAGGTCGTGCCCCGCGTAACTCATCAAAGCTGGCGAAAACTGGGTTTGCCGTTCAATCACGTAGTTGCGCTTGAGCAAGCGCGGCAGGAAATCCCCCAGCGCGCTGTAACCCAGGCGTTTGTCGAACGGGCCGGCGCCGGGGTAGACGATGGCCTCGCTCGGCCCCGGTTGCACCGCATAGGTCAGCGAGCTCGCCCAGCGGCTGAACTCGCGCGCCTGCAGACGCGAGGTGCGCATCTCGGCGTACATCGCATACGCCAGCGCCGCGATCGCGATCACCAGCAACAGCCAGAACAGACGCCACCACAGGCGACGTTGACGTGGGCTATCTGGCAATGGAGACGGGTCAGGACTCACAGCCTGCGCTGTAGTCTTGTCAGGTTCGGTTTGCCGCAAAACGCCCATAGATATTCACACCGGTCACGGAAAATTCATCGCACCTGGAGCAAGTCTAGACGCTGGAGCGGTCGCGTGAAAAAAATGTGAAAATCAATGTATTAGTCGTGCAGGCGCTTGGCGCGAACGCGCGGACCTGGCCAGGCCCGCGCGGCACTCAGCGAAGCATGTCCTTGACCAGCCGATCCTGCTCCATCAGCTCCCGTTGTCGCGCGTCGATGCGCGAGGCGAGCTGGAAGTTGTCGGCAGCACGGCGCTTGGCCAGGTCCAGTTGCTGAATGGCCTGGTCGAATTCGCCGACCAGAGCGAAAAACTCGGCACGCGCCTGATGCAGGCCGATGATATTGCCGTTCTGCCCACGGGTTTCTGCCACCAGGTACCACACGTCCGGGTCGTCCGAGCGGCTCTTGAGCAGGTTTTCCAGGGCTTTCTCCGCATCTGCCATGCGGTTCTGCTTGAGCAGTACGTCGATCCGCTTCTGGTTGATCGGGTAGTTGCCCGGGTACTGCGTCAGCAACCGATCGATGCGCTGCTGGGCGTCGGGGATACGGTTGTTGGTGATGTCCAGATCGACCTGCGCCAGGTTCAAGGTGATGTCGTCCGGCTGCTTGGCCAACAGCTGCTTGAGGTTTTCGCGCGCCTCGTTCAATTGGCCAGCCTTGATCTGGGCCAGGGCCAGGCCGTAGCGCGCGGGCAGGGCATTGGGGTTTTCATCCAGTTGCGCGCGGAAACGCTTGGCGGCCAGCCCAGGGGTTTCCTCGTAATACAGCTGCACTCGGGCGCGCATCAATTGGTACCACTGACTGTCTTCCTTACCCCCCTTGGCAGCCTGTTCGGCGCGGTTGCGGGTGTCGGCGATGCGTGATTCGCTGACCGGGTGAGTGAGGAGAAACTCCGGCGGCCGTGCATCGAAGCGGTACTGGCGCATCAGGCGTTCGAACATGGTCGGCATGTTGCGCGGGTCATAGCCGGCCTTTTCCATGTTGATGATGCCGATGCGGTCAGCCTCCTGCTCGTTCTGGCGAGAGAAGCGCCGCTGTTCCTGAATCGCCGCGGCCTGGCTGCCGGCAATCGCCGCAATGCCGGCGTCACCGGCACCGGAAGCGGCGATCACGATGCCAGCGAGCAATGCGGCCATCATCGGCAGTTGCATGCGCTGCTGAGCCTCGACCCCGCGGGCGAAGTGGCGTTGCGACAAGTGCGCCAGTTCGTGGGCCAGCACGCCGATGTATTCGCCCTCGGTCTGAGCGTTGAAGAACAGCCCGCCATTGACCCCGACGATGCCCCCCGGCGCGGCGAAGGCGTTGAGCTCCTTGCTGTCGATTAGGATGAATTCCAGACGCCTATCGTTCAACTGGCTGGTTTCCGAGAGCCGATACACGCTGGTCTCGACGAAGTCCTTGAGCTGCGGGTCGTTGAGCTGCTTGACCTGGCCGCGCAACAGGCTCAGCCAGGCACGGCCCAATTGATGCTCCTGCTGGGGCGAGACGATCGCGGAACTGGCGTCGCCGAGTGACGGCAGGTCGCCGGCGTGGCTCGGCAACGCCAGCAGGCAGGCGAGTGTCAGCAGGGTAGGGCGCAGAAAGGGCATGCACTGAGCTCGGCAGATGAAAGGCCCTACTGTAGCCGCCCCATTCGGCGACCACCAGAGGTGGCGACCTTGGGTTATCCTGTCGCGCCGTTCGCTGCCGGGATTTGCGGCAGCGCCACGGCATCCTTTGGTTGGAGAAGATAGCGATGAGCGATGCGCCCGAATGTGACGTTGAGCTGGACACCAGCGGTCTTAATTGCCCGTTGCCCCTGCTCAAGGCCAAGCTGGAACTGAGCCGGCTGGCCAGCGGCACGGTATTGAAGGTGATCGCCACGGACGCTGGCTCGCAGCGCGACTTCCGTTCGTTCGCCACATTGACAGGTCACGCGCTGTTACATGAACAGGCGCTGGACGGGGTCTACTCGTATTGGTTGCGCAAGGCCTGAGCCACCACCCCGGTAGCTGGGTCATTCAAGGGAATTTCAATGTTCAAAGTGCTACGCGACTGGATCCAGCGTTACTTCTCCGACGAGGAGGCCGTCATCCTGGCGGTGCTGCTGGTGCTGGCGTTCACGGCTGTACTGACCCTGGGCGGAATGCTCGCGCCGGTGCTGGCAGGGATGGTGCTGGCGTTCCTCATGCAAGGCCTGGTCAACCTTCTGGAACGCCTAAGGGTGCCTTCGGGCGTGGCGGTCGGGGCGGTGTTCGCGCTGTTCATGGGCGCGCTGGCGCTGTTCATGCTGGTGCTGGTGCCGCTGCTCTGGCACCAGGTGATCACCCTGTTCAACGAGCTGCCCGGCATGCTCGGCAAATGGCAGTCGTTGCTGTTGCTGCTGCCCGAGCGCTATCCGCACCTGGTCAGTGACGAGCAGGTGTTGCAGGCCATCGAAGCGGCGCGCGGCGAGATCGGCAAGTTCGGCCAGTGGGCTCTGACCTTTTCCCTGTCCAGCCTGCCCCTGCTGGTCAACGTCATGATCTATTTCGTGCTGGTGCCGATCCTGGTGTTCTTCTTCCTCAAGGACCGGTTGATGATCGGCCACTGGGTGAGCGGCTACCTGCCGCGCGAACGTGCGCTGCTCACCCGAGTGGCGCAGGAAATGAACCGGCAGATCGCCAACTACATCCGCGGCAAGGTCATCGAGATCTTCATCTGTGGCGTGGTGACGTACATCGCGTTCGTCGCACTGGGGCTGAACTACGCCGCCTTGCTGGCGCTGCTGGTGGGGCTGTCGGTGGTGGTGCCTTACGTGGGGGCGGTGGTGGTGACGGTGCCAGTGACGCTGATCGCGCTGTTCCAGTGGGGCTGGGGCGACCAGTTCATCTACCTGATGGTGGTGTACGGCATCATCCAGACCTTGGATGGCAATGTGCTGGTGCCGTTGCTGTTCTCCGAAGCGGTGAACCTGCACCCGGTGGCAATCATCTGCGCGGTGTTGCTGTTCGGCGGGCTGTGGGGGTTCTGGGGTATTTTCTTCGCCATTCCCCTGGCGACCTTGTTCAAGGCCGTGCTTGATGCCTGGCCACGCCAAGAGCCGACCGTCGCGCCGATGCTCTGAAGACCGCGGCGCGGCCTTCGCGGCCACTGACCGCTCCTACGGGTGATCCTGTCTGTAGGAGCGGTCAGCGGCCGCGAAAGGGCCACCACCGATATCAACCCTTGCTCAACGCCTGTGCCGCCTCCAGCACACTCTGCACATGCCCCGGCACCTTCACGCCACGCCATTCCTGGCGCAGCACACCGTCCCGATCGATCAGAAAGGTGCTGCGGTCCACGCCCAGGTACTCCTTGCCATACAGCTTCTTCAGCTTGATCACATCGAACAGCTGGCAAAGCGCCTCGTCCTTGTCGCTGATCAGCTCGAAGGTGAAACCCTGTTTGGCCTTGAAGTTCTCGTGGGACTTGAGCCCATCGCGCGACACACCGAACACCTCGGTGTCGGCAGCCTTGAACTGCTCGAGCAGGTCGCGGAAGTCCTGGCCCTGAGTGGTACAGCCCGGCGTGCTGTCCTTGGGGTAAAAATACACCACCACCTGGCGGCCCTTGAGCTCGCTCAGGCTGACAGTCTGGCCGCCGGTGGCCTGGGCTTGGAAATCGGCTACAGGTTCGTTGAGAGCGACAGCCATCGGTCAATCCTTACATGGGGTTCTGTGGACGCCAGGGTTCGATCAGCGCATCCAGGTTCAGCGCATCGGCGAAGTCCAGGAACTGGTCGCGCAACCAACTGATCTGCACACCGGCAGGAAGCGTCACGGTAAATGTGGCGTTGAGCATGGTGCCACCGGTCTGCGGCGCCTGGTAGGTGTCGCAGGTCAGGTTCTCGAGCTCGACGTTGTGGTCGATGAAGAACTGGCACAGCTCGTTGATGATGTCGGAGCGATAGGCCGAGCTGACGTAGGCCACGTAAGGCAGCGCCTGCGGGCGGCTGTCCAGGGTGGCGCTGCGCACCAGGCTGACGGTGAAGTCATGCTTCTTGGCCAGCGAGCTCAGGCCGGTTTCCAGGCGCGCCAGGGCGTCCCAGTTGCCCGATACCTGCAGAACCAGGGCGCTGTATTCGCCATGGCGAGTCAGGCGCGAGGTGGACACCGAGCAGCGGGCGTCGTGGGCCGCGCGGCACAGTACATTGGTCAGTTCCATGGGATTGCGGCCCAGGGCACTGATGACGAGGAATTGTTCGCGAACTGTGGGGGTGGACATGCAGCATTCCTAAAGCGATGAGCGGTCGGCAGCGTCAAGGGGCCGGATGACTGGTTCAAGGCCTGCGCCGTACCTCGTGCGAACCTGCGCTGACTGCCCGGCAACGCCCGTGGATACGGGGTAAAACCAGGTGACGAGGCTCAGGGACGGGGTTCGAAGCGCCGTTACGGCAGGCGATGACCAGGCAAGAAAGGCAACCCCTGCCGATCAAAGTCTGAAAGGGTATAGAAAAGCAGCGCGAAGGGGAATGCTCGTGGCGTGGTACTTCGCTTGTGCAAGGTGGTTGGCGCCAGTACCATTACCGCTCTCTTTTTCCGGCAGGAGCGGTTGCATGATTGCGGGCAGTATGGTGGCACTGGTCACACCCATGGACGCCCAAGGGCGTCTGGACTGGGACAGCCTGAGCAAGCTGGTGGACTTCCATCTGCAGGAGGGCACCCATGCCATCGTCGCCGTCGGCACCACCGGCGAGTCGGCGACCCTTGATTACGAAGAGCACATCAAGGTCATCGAGCACGTGGTCAAGCAGGTGAACGGGCGTATCCCGGTCATCGCCGGCACCGGTGCCAATTCTACCCGCGAGGCCGTCGAGCTGACCCGCAATGCCAAGCGCGCCGGCGCAGACGCCTGCCTGCTGGTGACGCCGTACTACAACAAGCCGACCCAGGAAGGCCTGTACCAGCACTTCAAGCACGTCGCCGAAACCGTCGACATCCCGCAGATCCTCTACAACGTTCCCGGTCGCACCGCCTGCGACATGTTGGCCGACACCGTCGTGCGGCTGTCCAAGGTGCCGAACATCATCGGCATCAAGGAAGCCACCGGCAACCTCGAGCGCGCCAAGGACATCATCAGCCGTGTCGACAGCGATTTCCTCGTGCTGTCCGGTGATGATCCCACGGCCGTCGAGCTGATCCTGCTGGGCGGCAAGGGCAATATTTCGGTCACTGCCAACGTCGCCCCGCGCGCCATGGCCGACCTGTGCAACGCGGCATTGAACGGCGATGCGGAACTGGCCCGTGCCATCAACGACAAGCTGATGCCGCTGCACAAGAACCTGTTTCAGGAAGCCAACCCGATTCCGGTCAAATGGGCGTTGCATGAAATGGGCTTGATGCCCGAAGGCATTCGCCTGCCGCTCACCTGGTTGAGCGCCACCTGTCATGAACCGCTGCGGCAGGCCCTGCGCCAGTCCGGCGTCCTGGTTTAATTGAGGAAGTAAGACGCATGAAGCGATTGGCTGGCCTTTCTGCCCTTGCCTTGGTCATTTCGAGCACCAGCGGTTGCGGGTGGCTCTGGGGCGAAAACGGTTATTTCCGCGATCGTGGCAATGATTACCTCGAGGCGACCCAAACCGCCCCGATGCAACTGCCGCCCGGCGTGCAAACCGACAAGCGTCTGGATCCGCTGCTGCCGATCCCGCGCAACGTCGCCGACGACACTGCCAAGGCGTCCGAATTCGAAGTACCACGCCCACTGCCGTTGCAGGTAGCGGCCCAGGCCAGCGATTTCTCCCTGCAGCGCAGCGGCGACAACCGCTGGATCATGGCCCAGCGCGCGCCGGCCGAAGTCTGGCCGATCGCTCACCAGTTCTTCGAAGACAACGGTTTCCGCATCGCCGAAGACCGCCCGCAAACCGGTGAATTCACCACCACCTGGCAGCGCTTGGACGAGCTCTCCGCCTCTATGGCGCAGCGCCTGAGCGGCGCAACCACCTCCGGTGAAAGCGAGACCCGTGTGCGCGTGCGCATCGAGCCGGGCGTGCAGCGCAACAGCAGCGAAATCTACGTGGTCAGCGTCGAGCGTCCGGCCGGCAGCGCCAGCGAGCCTGACTTCCCCGCTCGCTCGGTAAACACCGGCCTGGACTCGATCCTGGTCGACCAGATGCTCGCCAGCATGACCCGCGACTCGGAACGCGGTGGCTCGGTCTCGCTGGTCGCCGCCCGTGATTTCGACGCGCCCAGCCGTGTAGCCATGAGCGAAGACGGCAGCGGCAACCCGGTGCTCAACGTCGGCACCGACCTGGACCGTGCCTGGTCCAGCGTAGGCCGTGCCCTCGAGCAGGGCCAGTGGCGCATCGAAGACATCAACCGCAGCCTGGGCCTGTACTACATCAACGTCGCCGAGTCCGCCCAGCGCGAAGACGACAAGCCCGGCTTCTTCAGCCGCGTGTTCGGCAATGCGCCGAGCAAGGAAGAAGTCGAAGCCCGCGCCGAGCGTTACCAGGTGCGCCTGAGCAAGGTGGGCGACAACGTCCAGGTAACCGTCGAGAAGAACATCAACACCGTGGCCCCGGCAGACATTGCCCGCCGTGTGTTGGGTGTGATTCAAGACAACCTGGGTTAAGCGATGCGTTTTGCCGTTCTCGGCAGCGGTAGCCAAGGGAATGGCACGCTGATCAGCAGCGAAGACACCCATGTGCTGGTCGATTGCGGTTTCTCCCTGCGTGAAACCGAACGTCGGCTAACCCGCCTGGGCTTAAGCGCTGCACAACTGAGCGCCGTACTGGTCACCCACGAACATGCCGACCACGTGCATGGCGTGGAGCTGCTGGCGCGGCGTCACGGCGTGCCCGTCTACATGAGTCAGGGCACCGAGCGCGGTTTGCGCAAGCCGGTGCCGGTGCGCACCCACGTGCGCTGCGGAGACGTGCTGGAAATCGGCGCCCTGCGCATCGAAGTAGTCGCCGTGGCCCATGACGCAATGGAACCTACCCAGTACGTCTTCAGCGACGGCAAGCGCCGCTTCGGCCTGCTGACCGACCTGGGCTCCCATTGCGCCAGGGTGCGCGACCACTACCAGGGCCTGGATGCCCTGATGATCGAAAGCAACCACTGCCGCGACATGCTCGCCCGTGGGCACTACCCTTATTTCCTCAAGCAGCGCGTCGGCGGTGACTGGGGCCATCTGAACAATCATCAGGCCGCCGGCCTGGTGGAACAGTTGGGCTGGCAGAACCTGCAGCACCTGGTACTGGCCCACCTGAGC
This sequence comes from Pseudomonas rhizosphaerae, assembly GCF_000761155.1. Classification (NCBI taxonomy): domain Bacteria; kingdom Pseudomonadati; phylum Pseudomonadota; class Gammaproteobacteria; order Pseudomonadales; family Pseudomonadaceae; genus Pseudomonas; species Pseudomonas rhizosphaerae. Next base: position 39,894 of record NZ_CP009533.1, read on the forward strand.
AGCAAGAACAACCTGCCGCAGCTGGCCCGGCAATGCTTCGTCGACACCCTGGGGTGCGATGCGGACTGGCTGCAAGTGGCCGATCAAGATTCAGGGCTCGACTGGCGCCACATCGCCTAGCGTCCCAAAGGGGCGCCTAGCCCATACTTTTAGCAAGCGGAGCCCATCATGGAAAAACGTGAAGAACTCTACCGCGGCAAAGCCAAGTCGGTGTACAAGACCGACGACGCCGACCGCTTGATCCTGCTGTTTCGCAACGACACCTCGGCGTTCGATGGCAAGCGCATCGAACAGCTCGACCGCAAGGGCATGGTGAACAACAAGTTTAACGCCTTCATCATGCAGAAGCTGGAAGCGGCGGGCATCCCGACCCAATTCGACAAGCTGCTGGCCGACAACGAAGTGCTGGTCAAGAAGCTCGACATGATTCCGGTCGAATGCGTAGTGCGCAACTACGCCGCCGGCAGCCTGGTCAAGCGCCTGGGCGTCGAAGAGGGCATGAAGCTGAACCCGTACACCTTCGAGCTGTTCCTCAAGGACGACGCCAAGGGTGACCCGTTCATCAACGAATCCCACGTCGTGGCCTTCGGCTGGGGCACCGCCGAGCAACTGGCGAAAATGAAAGAGCTGTCGCTCAAGGTCAACGAAGTGCTGACCAAGCTCTTCGACGACGCCGGCCTGCTGCTGGTCGACTTCAAGCTCGAATTCGGCGTGTTCAGCGACGGCTCCATCGTCCTGGGCGACGAATTCAGCCCCGACGGCTGCCGCCTGTGGGACAAGGACACCCGCAAGAAAATGGACAAGGACCGCTTCCGCCAGGGTCTGGGCGACGTCATCGAAGCCTACGAAGAAGTGGCCAACCGCCTGGGCGTGCCGCTGTAACACCGCTGTAGACGCGCAAGCGCCTGAATTCGCAAATTATTTTGCATCAGGGGCTTCGCGTTTGGCGCAGACGCTGGTATGATTCGCGCCGTTGGAGAGATGCCAGAGTGGCCGAATGGGACGGATTCGAAATCCGTTGTACCTTCACCGGTACCTAGGGTTCGAATCCCTATCTCTCCGCCATTATTTGAAAAGCCCCGAGTGCTCATAGCCTCGGGGCTTTTTTGTTTCTGCATTGTACGTAATGATTGTACGTAAATCCCTTCCTGAGCTTTTCTGTGAGCGGCCCTTTAAGGCTGCTAGAGGCTTGCTATTAGCAACCCTTCCTCCTAGGTTGACTTACCATCCTACTCGCCTTGTACGATTCTACAGCCGCTCCTGTGCTATAGATAATATGTGGGTCGTTAGTCATGGTAGTACATTCATAAAGGCATTCGAAAAACGCTCAATTATCTCACGCTAAACCACATGAAAGTATGAGTTATTTGGCTTCGCTATGGCTCTTGGCTGTCGGGAAGCGTCCAATTTCCGGGGCTGTTGCTTAGCAAAGGTTTGATTGCGACCCAGTTTGAGGTTTACCGCACTACTAATGCATAATCATGCTCAAAACCGGTCCCCGATTCGCAGTTCTACCCTTCAACGCAGGCCAGTAATGACGCAGGCTCCAGCATTTGTTAGTCAGTGGTGTAGAAGAACGCTTGAATTTGCAAGTATAGGAGGGGGACTCCGAGTGAGAGTGTTCATCTGCAGGGAGGTCAGTGTGTGAGTGAGACAAGTGAAGAGAAGACAAAAAGAAAGTATCTGACAGTCCTTCGTGGTTACCAGTGGTCATACCAACATTCAGTCTTCTACGATGATCCAGAACGAAGCCTCGGGTTATTGAAAGAAATGGTTTCGTTTAAGCAAATGCTTCGTAGGCGGTGTCCTGATCAACCATTCCTGATTCGGGTACAGGCACTGAAGAAGGGTGCTGTCCATCAGGCGTTTCTCTCGATCATCACCACAGCTAAGGTGGATGACCTAGTGGACATCGCGAACAAGACGTTCCCTGCGAAAATGAATGTCGTTGGTCGTCGTCTCTCAGCTGAGAGGCTGTCCCAGCAGGCAAGCGTTATTGAAGAAGCCAAGCCGCATGATCTATCTAAGCTGTTCGACAAGTCTGGGATCAATCGGTGGACATTGCTGAACACGTATCATCTAGCTGATTTGGATGATGCGTTTTGATTGAAGGATGGTTAGAGTATGGCCCAGTGTGGCGTTCCGTCAGTCCCATAGCGTAGGTCATCGAGGAGCTGTGATGGGTGAGGAAAACAAGGTCAAGGAAACGGTTGAGGCTGTCACAGGGCTCGTCCAAGCCATTCCAATTTATCAGGACTTGGCTCAGCCTGCTGTGAAGCAAGTAGGCAAGGCACTTGAAACTGTAGGGAAGGCGATTAATGTCGCTCTTGCCCCTGTAGGAGCACTGGTTTGGGGTTATGAGAAATGCCAAGACTTCATATCCACCAAGGTGGCAGATCGCCTCAAGGATATTCCACCAGAAGACATCATTACACCAAAGCCAAATGTGGCAGGTCCAGCTATTGAGGCTCTAAGGTACACGGGCCACGAGGAAGTCCTTAGCGACCTGTATGCAAATTTGCTTGCATCCTCAATGGACAGAAAAACAGCCTCAGGGGCTCATCCTGCATTTGTTGAGATTATCAAGCAACTCACGCCAGATGAGGCGAAGCTCGTAAAACTCTTCACAGCGGATCGGGCATACGCGCTGTTGAGTCTTCGCTCGAGCTACCGGGTGGAGGACGAGATACACAGAGGGGGGAATGAGGTTCTGGTCAATTTCTCTTTGCTAGGAGTTGAAGCTGGCGTTGAGTTCCCACATTTGACGCCTGCTTATCTCGATAATTTGTGCCGTTTGGGTCTGGCTGAGATACCTGGGATGGGTTATGAGTACACGGCAAAGGGAGTTTATGAGCCTTTGGAAAATCATCCGGATGTATTGTTCACGAAGCAGCAGATTGAACTCGATCCTGCAAGGGTGTGCGAGATGATGCGGGGAGGGCTTCGAGTGACGACGCTAGGAAAGCAGTTTGCTCAAGTGTGCGTCTTGCGAGCACCGTGAAGCTAGTCCCTAACCTTCCGCCGAGTTTTAGCGTCGTATGTTTACCGACCTGAAGCCTCGATTTTCATCCTGCATTACCATGGGCTTGTAGTGGTCAACTGATCCCGGACACTAAATTGAGTTTTTCCTCAGCGACCGCAGGCGCTAACCCTTTGTTGAACTGATGCGGTCGCCGCAGTTGTATCGCTCCATCAGGAACCGGCCAATATCCTGTTGCGCTAGCGAAGCGCTCATATAGCCCACCGTCGGTATCCATTCAGTTTTCAGGCTGCGAAATAGCCGTTCCATGGGCGCATTGTCATGGCTGTTACTGCGCCGACTTATGCTCTGTGTGAAGCGGTATCGCCATAGTCTTTGGCGGAAACTTCGGCTGCCATATTGGCTGCCTTGGTCGCTGTGAAGCAATACGTTTTGCGGCCTGCCACGCTGCTCGTAAGCCATGTCCAGTGCCTTGATTACCAGGTCGGCGTCGGGCTTGGGTGAGAACGCCCAACCCACAACACGGCGGGCACAAAGGTCGATGACAGCCGCCAGATAGTGCCATCGGCCTCCAGCCCAGACGTAGGTGATGTCACCGCACCAGACCTTGTTTGGGGATGCGACGGTCAATCCTCGATCAAGCACGTTCGGAATATCAGGTCGCTCCACGGTCGCCTTTTTATAGGCATGCGAACCGGGCTGTTTGCTGACCAGATTCATCTCGCTCATCAACTTGCGTACCTTGAATCGCCCGATCTGCATGCCGTCCTCTTTCATCATCAGCATGATGCTCCGGCTGCCCGCAGCGCTTCGGCTTTGCGTAAACAGCTCGTTCACGCGGCTGCACAAAACCACCCGTTCGGCATTCTGATACCGACGTTTCCGGCAGTACGCGTAGTAGCAAGATCGGGTTACTTTAAATACCGAGCACAACAGATCAATCGGCTCTTGAGCCCGCAATTGATCGATTAACGCGAACGCTCGTGTTCCTCGGCCATCAAGAGCGCGGTGGCCTTTTTTAAAATCGATTTCTCTCGTTCCAGGCGGTTGATTCGGGCTTCCAGTTCCTGGATTTTCTGCTGCTCGGGTGTCAGCGCTTTGCTAGTCGGCGTGGCACCGCCTCGTTCCTGCTGGAGCTGGTTGACCCACCGGCGCAAGGCCGACTCTACCAACCCAAGCGACTGGGTTGCATCAGCGTGGCTGTAGCCCTGGTCAAGCACCAAGCTGGCAGCTTCGCGCTTGAATTCGGGGGTGAAGGTACGTCGTTGTCTGCTCATCGAACACCTCTGTGTGGCGAGCATTCTCGCCTAAATGGGTGTTCGGGGTTAGTAGACCACTACAGTTGCACGAGGGGCGCTCGACGTAAATCTTGACACAATCTAATCGACCAAAAAGTTGCGACCCCCTTGATCTGGCAGTAAGTTCGATCTCCCCACACCAAGGAGGGTGTGACAAACAGGCGGTAACCTTAACCGGGCACGTTACGCCCAACCTAATTGGCGTGGCCTGCGCCCGATACTTTGACGTTCAGGGAGAACGGATAAATGCCAAAAACTTCAAGCCCGCTGCTGTCCATCATCACCGACCGCTCCAAACTCGCTGGGCTGTTGACGATTCTTCTGCCCGTGCTGCTCGTCACCCTCGACAACACTATCCTTAACTTCGCTCTACCCAAAATCGCCGGCGCCCTTGGCCCCTCGGCTGCCGAACAGCTATGGGTAATCGATGCCTATTCATTAGTGCTCGCTGGCCTTTTGATCACCATGGGCAGAGCTGGTGATCGCGTAGGCTACCGGCGTCTGTTGTGTGTGGGATGCACTGGTTTCGCCGTTGTCTCGGTTGCCATTGTGTTCTCTCAACAGGCCTGGCACCTAATCGCTGGCCGTGCAGTATTAGGGTTGTTTGGCGCGATGATCTTACCTGCGACGCTCGCCCTGATCCGCACCGCCTTCGATAACCGAGAAGAAAGGCGCCTTGCCGTCGCGGCATGGGCGACTTGCCTGACATTGGGTGCGGCGGCTGGACCACTGCTCGGTGGTGTGCTGCTCCAATTCTTGAGTTGGCAGTCGGTGTTTCTTGTTTCAGTACCGTTCCTGCTACCGGTGTTGCTGGTTTCACCAATGATCCCAGAGTCCCGAAGGCAGGCGGGGTTGTTGATCGACTATCCGAGCATCTTGTTAAGTCTAGGGGCTATGACCGGCGTGATGCTTTCTCTCAAGCATTCTGCCACGGTGGGAGTAGATGCCTACGCAACTGTGGGCATGCTTATGGGCCTTCTCATGGGGATCGCTTTCGTCCGACGGCAGTTGCAGCTGCAAGAGCCCCTGCTTGATCTACGGCTGTTTGACTCGAGCACATTCTGCGTGTCTATCACCGTCAATCTCGTCACCCTGGGGGCGTTGATCGGGTTCCTCTTTTTCGCTACCCAACTGTTGCAACTGGTCTTGGATCTGTCGCCCATTGCCTCAAGCTTGATACTGCTGCCCGGTCAAGTCTGTGCAGTGGCCGCGGGCCTCGCTATCGTACCAATTGCACAACGGGTGGCACCGAATATCGTTATTCCCGGCTGCTTGTATTTGGCAGCGGGGGCGTTTGCGGTCATGGCGTTATTCACAGCGACGGCGCTGACCGTAGCGGTGGCTTTCGTGCTGCTGAATACTGCAGTTGCAGCGGTTACCAGCGTTTCCAACGACCTTGTACTGAGCGCAGTGCCCGCTGACAAGGCAGGCAGCGCGTCTTCTGTGAGCGAGACGGCGTATGAGGTCGGCGTGGTGTTGGGGACAACTTTAGTGGGAGGGGCCGTGGCGGCTTGGTATCGATTGAGTCTGGTTTTGCCCGAGGAGCTAAAGGATACAACGGCTGATATTGCGGCGACGTTGGGAGGTGCTCATTCACTTGCGCAGGATTTACCTGCCGAAGTTGGAGTGGTGTTGACTGAAGCCGCGAACACTGCTTTCAGTGCAGCAGTAGCAATCGCCAGTGGTCTGGTCGCAGCATCGATCGTTTTGTTTGCCATGTATGCCCGTTATGGCTTACGCAAGGTGTGACGGCGTGAATTGATTCCTGGGCTGGGTAGTGTCGACCTCAAGCATCAACCTACATAGTCCCAGGGAGTGAGGGATATTGAAATGCTTTGTTATGGCGGTGCGAGTTGGGTGGTATCGGCCAACATGGCTAACTGCTGGGTTTTTATGCGGACATGATGTAGTGAGAAGCGAGGATACTGCACGGTTTAGGCTACTTGGGTAATCCAGGTTTGAGACGTACAATGTCATACTTCATCGTTGCGACGTAGTTCGTCTGTCAGTAAGTTGCATATTCGCAAAACAAGGAGATTGTGAAATGGCTCCGTCTAGACGTGACGCAGAATTTGTTGATTGGTGGTTCGATGTCAACACACGCTTCGGCAACTGCGTAACGTCCGATGATCTTTTTGCGCAGGTGGAACAGGAGATTCGGGCGTTGGATTTCGACTGTTTCGCGTACGGATATCGACGGCCTGTTCCTTTCAATCAGATCGAAGGACGCGTTAAGGGAAGTTATCCCGCAGAGTGGCTGTCGCACTATGAGGACAGACGTTACGGGGAGATTGATCCGTCAGTGATTATGGCTCGAGAAAGAGGATTTGTGATCTGGGCCGACCACAGGGAAATGATGGGTTCCCGGATTTTTTGTGAGGCAAGGGAGTGGGGTTTGAACATCGGTGCGACCTTCATGATGCGTGGCAGAGATCAGACTGCGCATGCGATAGGTGTTTCACGCCGTAGTGGATCAGTGTCTGCAAACGAAGCGCTGCTACTACGATTGAAGATTAGCAATATCTTGGCATTATTGGAGGACTACATCCATCCAGTGGATATAATCACCGTGTCGAATATAAAGTTGAGCTGCAGGGAGCTCGAAGTTCTGAGATGGATCGGTGATGGAAAATGCTCACAAGATGTATCTTGCATTTTAGGTATTTCTGAGAACACTGTGAATTTTCACGTTAAGGGAATTCAACGGAAATTTGGATCAAGCAACAGAGTGCTAGCGGCGGCATATGCTGCCGCATTGGGATTAATCTAAGCGCAGTAAAATAAATTTACGTTGTGACTGACTGTTGCGACCGGCTCCGCAGCGATAATCCGACCCAGAAACTACCCTGTCCACCTCACAAGCCTACTTTTTTTGGTAGTTGTGAGCTCTTTTTGGTTGTTCTAAATTCTACCCTGTTGCACGAGAATAGATAGCCACGGGGGGTACTCTCAATGTACCGGTTTGAGTGTAAGCAATATATCCAGTTGGATGAAGGCGTGATTCAAGATCTAGGGAGATTTAGGGATAGGATCTTCATTGGCAGGCTCAAGTGGAGTATTGGCGATACGCAAGAAAATGCAGGTGTGGAATTAGACCAATTTGACGTGCCGAATACCTCCTACGTAATTGCTCGGGATGCTAGCGGGAATATCGTTGGATGTACTCGATTATTGCCTACCGTGAAGCCTTTTCTGATGGGAGATATTTTTCCCGAACTATGTGCCGAAGGCGTGCCTCGAAATCAGCACACATGGGAGATATCCCGCGGCGCAGCATTAAATATCAACAATGGTCGCTTGGCGGCAGAACTGTTCGATCTTTCACTTCGATTCGCATTGGCGCAGGGTGCTATAAATGTTGTTGCAGTGGTGACCTGCAGCCTTGAACGGTACTTTAAGCTACGAGGTTTCGACTGTGTTCGATTGGGTACGGCGGTGAATTATGGGCGCGATCTGCTGGTCGCCCTGAGCTTCTCCACCGAACAGTTTTATAGTTCAAGGCTGAGATTAGATAATTCTTAAACAATCTTTGAACATGCCTCTTAGTTCAATTGACTTAGGCCTTTGCGTAGGTCGCATGTTCGTGAAGTGATTGCTACTATGATTTGATAGCTTGGAGGCAGGGATGATTTACGATGTAGTAGTTGTTGGAAGTGGAGCTATTGGCGGCTCGATTGCATTTGAGTTGGCTAGCCGAGGCTTGAAAGTATGCAGAGTCGGAGAAACTGTTCGTACTAATGCTGCTTCAAAAGCTGCCGGCGCTATGAACGGATGCTTTGGTGAGGTCACTGCAGGCCTGATGGCCAGTGAGCATGGCCGCCTTAAGTTACAGATGGATATTCAGGCGAAAGGGATGTGGGATGCGTGGTCGGAACGCCTTACTAATGCTTCAGGGGACACGAGGCCACTCTTCGCTGCGCATGGAACGCATGTGATCCTTAATTCCGCCGGTATGGCCGACATTGACAGCGTCAACTATGCTGCGATTATGCAGGCATTGGATGACCATGGTGAGCCCTCGACAGTGGTGAATCCATCTGAGCTTGACTGGATTAAAGCCAATGACTTGGTACGGCCACTACAGGCGCTTCTAATCGCTAACGAACATGCCCTGAATTCTCACGTGCTGCTTGAAAAACTTGATAAGGCGTTGCTTTCGTCGAGCGGAGATGTTGTCGAAGCGAATGCCCGTACGTTAGTAACAGAGCAGCGTGCTATCTCTGGAGTAGAGCTTGAGAGTGGGGAAGTAATATCCGGCAAGCAGGTCGTAGTAGCCGCTGGAGTTCATTCTCTTGGACTGTTTGATAGCTTGCATGATGTCAAAGACCTTATTCCACCTTTGTTCGCCGGCTATGGCGTATCGATATTAGTCAAAGTCAAACCAGGGCACACCGTGCCCTCCACGGTCATTCGCACTCCTAATAGGGCTTTCGCCTGCGGCCTGCATTGTGTGCCGCGCTCACCTGAACTGCTCTATCTAGGAGCAACCAACATTTTGGCTGAAGAGCCCCGTTCTCATGCATTAGTTTCCGACGTACAGTTTCTCCTTGACTGCGCGGTCGATCAGTTAAACCTAGACCTGCACGATGCGGAAATTATGAGTATTCAGGTCGGTAATAGGCCTATACCGGCTGATGGGTTCCCACTGATTGGCCCATGCGGCTATAAGGGGCTGTGGATGGCTACAGGCACTTACCGGGATGGTCTGCACCAGTCTCCGCTGTTAGCTAACTGGATGGCTGATCAGATACTAGGTATTGCTAATGATATAGATCTATCCCGCTTCACCCCTATGCGTAAGCCGTTACAAGGTATTTCACGAAGCATGACTGTTGTGGAAACAGTTAAGCAGATGTTTGCTACAGGTTATGAGTATCGTTGGAATATCAAGCCGTACTGGCTGCCGCTGTTAGATAAGGGCATGACCAATAACTACGAAGATTTAATCAATTCTTTGCATCCAGAATTCACTCCCCCGCCTGAACTTATCGCGTTCGCTTATCTGTATCCCTCGATGTATGACCGTCTCGCCCGCTATTACGGAGCATGGTCATGAGTACAGAGCTAGAACAGGAGCGTGCATGCGCGCTGGCAGCATTGCTCAAAGCGGGTGTCTGGGATGCTGAGGGTGATCTACAAGCTCTGGTTGAACACAATTTTCCAAGTACTGAGGTGCTAAGCGACCGAGCAGTCAAAACATTTCGGCAAGACGTTTCCGAACGCTGCTTGCGGATTCCGCTAGGGCATATTCTCGGTTACGCCGACTTCGCAGGTATCCGCTTCGTAGTGGGTAGTGGGGTATTTGTTCCCCGGCGGCAGAGCATGGCTATTGTGCAGTGGGTGGAAAAAAAGCTAAACCTGGATAGGACATCAAAAGTTTACGACCTGTGTGCCGGGGTAGGGGCGATTGGCTTATCTATAAGTTCTCGGTTAGGAGTTGGCGTGGTGTGTGTCGATAAAGATCCCACTGCGCTAACCTATCTACAACGCAATTTTTACCGACTTGGCGCCTCAAAATATGGTGCCATATATAAGTCAGCAGATATTATGAATCTTGCGGACTTTCAAGCCGCCGCCGGTACTGCCGATGTAGTAGTTTCCAATCCGCCATATGTTCCTGAAGGCACGACATTGGAGCCTGAGTGGAGTGAGAACCATCCCCCTAGTTCTATCTTCGCACCTGATGAGGGCAAAGGTCTGATTGAAGCGTCGGCACGTGTAGCCAGCCTGCTACTCAAACCCGGTGGTACGTTTCTACTTGAGCATAGTGAAGTGCAATCTTTTCAAGTAAGTATGATTCTAGATGGTGCTGGATTCAACACGGTGCGCACCTTATTGACCGAAGAGTTTAGCGACGCACAGGGTCGTCTGTAATCACCGTTGGAGTTAGAGCATGAAAAAAATTACAGGAGATTCAAAGAGTAATACTAATGTTCGTAGAGATACCTGGATGAACATTCGAGAGCGACGTACAAGTGACGTAACGACCACGGCTTCTGGAACAGGCGTTACAGCCTTTGAAGTAGTTTCCCGCAAGGGAAAAGTACTCATGTTGGCAGATGGGACCAGCTGTACCGAATTCATATCATGTTCGTATCTTGGATTGGAAAGCCACCCGGCATTAGTCGGAGCAGCTCAATCGGCTTTAGAGCGCATAGGAGTTCATCTATCTGCCAGTCGGAGCGCGATGAGCCCTTCATATCTGCGAGAGCTTGAGCAATTGCTAAGTGATATCTATGGAGGCTGCAGCATTACTGTCTTCACCTCAACAAGTAATGTGCATCTTGGTGTCCTGCCTCTCTTGGGTAGTGGAAGGATGGAAGGCTATCCCACAAAGCGCGCCGTTAAGTGGCTAGTTGATCGCACAGCTCATGCGTCGATGCAGATCCTCCGCGGGGTAATGTCTCAGTTCGGAGACGTCGATCGTGTGGATACTCGAGATCTAACAGGGTTGAAGACAGCGTTGGCAACGTGTGTCAGAGATCACATTACGCCTGTCCTGCTTATTGATGGAGTGGGCTCCATGTCAGGGTTGCTCCCGGTGAATGAGCTCAGCGATCTTCTGGCAACCGCTGGGGGTTACCTTTATGTCGATGACGCACATGGCATCTCCATCACGGGGCGTCATGGTGCAGGTTATGCGTTCGAAGCACTCGGGTACTGCCTACGTCCAAATACGCTGATTGCTGGCTCGCTGAGCAAGGCATTTGGCGGCGCAGGTGGTTTCATAGTTCTAAACGCAGATTATAACTCGGCGCAGCTACGCGCTCTAGCTAATCCGCTAGTATTCGGACACACCGTCTCGGTACCACTTTTGGCTGCCAATGTCGCTTCAGCTCGGCTCCACCTCTCCTCGGATATAGTTGAGTTACAGAATGCGTTGTGGGCAAACGTTCGTCGTTTCGATGGACAAATGGAACAAAAATTAATGAACGCTTCTCTACCTGCGCCTATTCGTGGTGCGTTGTTCCACACTGAAAAACAGGGCGTTACCGCAGCTAGCAACTTGCGGGATGCTGGTCTTGTGGTATTTCCGGTCTTCTATCCAATTGTTGAAACCGGTAAGGCAATGCTGAGGTTCGCTTTTTCGTCGCTTCACACCCCAAGTCAGATAGATGCTTTGGCCCATCAAATCACTAGTCAACTTTACCACGCTGAGCTTTGAATAGGGTAAGGAGTTCCCATGTCCACAGATAGCGATACAGATCTATTAAGCGCCAGTCTGGTACTTTCACCTTACCGCGAGCAGATTGACCAGCTAAACCATATACTTGTGGATCTTTTGGCGAAGAGGATGGAAATCTGTCGGGGGGTCGCGAGGGTCAAGTGTGCTAATAATATCGCCATGATGCAGCCGCAGCGCGTGACATCAACTTTGGATCAGATGAAATTGCTAGCTCCTTCGCGGCAACTTAGGCCTGAGTATCTAGCGGAAATCTTTAACATCATTATTGAGGAGACTTGTGAAGAGGAACGGCGCTTAATGGACGCGATTTCGAATTCAAAAAAGGAGGGTTGACTGTGAAAATTTTGATCGTGGATAATTTTGATTCCTTCACCAACAATATTGCTCAATACCTTTATGAAGCCTCTGGTGAGCACCCAACGGTCTTGCCCAATACTGTTACGTTTGAGTGCCTAGAACTTGATAAATACGATGCAGTAGTTCTATCTCCGGGGCCAGGGCATCCAGCACGCGAAGCGGATTTCGGCATCTGCCGTCAAGTATTGGCTCGCAGCAAATTACCGATACTAGGCGTATGTCTTGGTCATCAGGGAATCAATTGCTTCTATGGCGGAACGGTTGATCATGCGCCGAAGCCTGTACATGGTTACCGAGCGCGTATTAGCCACTCGGGCACAGACCTCTTTGAAGGTGTTCCCCAGTACTTTGAAGCAGTTCGATATCATTCATTGGTCTGCACTGATATACCATCCTGTCTTGAGGTCACGGCAAGTTCAGCATGTGGGTTAGTGATGGGGATTGCCCATCGTGATCTGCCGATCTGGGGAGTGCAGTTTCACCCCGAGTCAATTGAATCAGAATATGGTATTAAGATATTTAGAAACTTTGTTCAGATGGCAAAAACATATGCCATAGACTGTGAGGACTCCGAAGGAAGTACCGTTCAAGCCGCAATTCAGAAGGTTGGCGGCCCTGCGCACTTGTTCGTCACTTTCGAGCGTCTAGCGCAGAGAGTATCTTGTGCGGAGCTTTTTACCGCTAATTTTCCTGACAATAAACCGGTGTTTTGGCTTGACTGTGAATTATCTAGTAACTCGCAATCGCACTACTCGTTGATGGGTAACTGTGGTGCTGATTGTGCTTTGATTTTCAGTTATGATGTCAAAAACAGAGTTCTATCCATCCATGGCCCTGCAGGATCCACGACAGTCACAGGTGATTTCTTCAGCTTGATGGAGAAGTTTACCAATTTGCTTACGGTCGAAACGCCACGCCAACTTCCTTTTCCTTTCAAAGGCGGGCTGGTTGGCTACCTCGGCTATGAACTAAAAGCTTTGGTCGGTACAAGCAACTCACATGAGTCGGAATTGCCAGATGCCATATTCTATCTTCCTCAGAATATTCTTGTGATTGATCATGCTGAAGAAGTTTCTTACTCATGCCATCTATGGGGACGAGATCCTGTAGTGCTTGCTTCTAATCCAACGACCCCGTTGAATAAGTTAAAGTACTCACCAGGGCCCGTTGAAGAATCTAAGCTTTCATTGGCAGATAGTTCAGTCGCGTATATGGCAAAGGTTAATGAGTGTCTTCAGCAAATAATCAATGGAGAGTCATATGAGATCTGTCTTACCAATCGAGCCCAGGTTAAGTGTAAAGTGTCTCCCATCAGCTGTTATTTACGAATGCGGCGTATCAGTCCGGTTCCATATGGCGCTTACATTAATACCGGCGCGTTCTGGATTTTGAGCGCATCACCTGAGACGTTTCTCACCATTCAGCCTTCTGGCCGTATTACCTCAAGACCTATTAAGGGGACTCGGCCTAGAGGTCAAACGCCCGAGACAGACGCCATGCAAAAACAAAGCCTTGCTTCCTCGGCTAAAGATCGCGCAGAAAATCTGATGATCGTTGACCTTGTGCGCCACGATTTAAATAGCGTTTGCGTGCCTGGCTCCGTCAGGGTTCCCCAGGCCTTCGATATCATGAGCTACTCCTCCGTTCATCAACTGGTTTCCACTGTAGAGGGGAGGCTGCGCATGGGGGTTACACCCTTCGCAGCAATCAAAGCATGTTTTCCAGGTGGTTCAATGACGGGCGCGCCAAAGCTCCGTACCATGGAGATTATCGACCAGCTTGAGACGTCCGCGAGAGGTATCTACTCTGGAGCTCTGGGTTGGATAGGACTGGACGGTTATACGGATCTAAGCATTGTCATTCGGACCGCGGTGATTAAGGATGGAATTGCTTGCTTTGGGATTGGTGGTGCTATCGTCGCAGACTCTGTTCCTTGCGACGAAATGGAGGAAACGTTAGTCAAGGCGAGTGTGCCTTTCTATAGCATCACAGGGCAGGAGTAAAAACTTGAATAATGTTTTGATATTGGGCGGCGCGGGAAGGGTGGGGCAATTCATGGCTAAGATTTTAGAGCCTCACACCCGCGCTATAACTATAGTCGATCTTGTAGCGCCACCGCCGCAGTATCGCCACTACCTGCTGAGCGCGCTGGACGTGGTTGAACATAGATCGGATATATTGCAGGAAAACACCACAATTGTTTTTGCATTGGCTGAGGACTTGGCGATCGCAACACTCGAAAGTCTTTCCCGAAAACATTCTCCAGTCGAAGTCATCATAAATACCTGCTCAATTCAAGAGGCATTTCATGCGAAGACCGCGGTGTTATTTCCAAGCGTAGTTTCAGTAGGAGTAAATTTTATGTTCTCCCCAGATCTTGACTGCCGTGGTCGGAGTGTAGCGGTGTGCGAGTACCGTCAGAGCAAGGCAGGAGAGTTGCTTGAGACAATACTTTCGCACAATGAAATGGAGGTTGCCAAGGTGGCGCCTGCTGAGCATGACGCACTAATGGCTGTATGCCAAAGCCTGCCTCATGCTGCGATTCTAGCCTTTGCTTTAGCACTGCAGCGATCAGGATTTGACATAGAAACATTGAACGCTCTGTCCCCTCCGCCTATGAAAGCTATGTTGAGTATGGTTGCTAGGGTTCTCCGCAATTCGCCTGAGACGTATTGGGATATCCAAAAAAATAACCCTGGTGCTCAGCAGCAGCGTGATCGGATGATTTCAAGCCTAGCGCTGCTCACTAATTTAAGTCTAGAAAATAGCAGTGACCATTTTTCCGATGAGTTGTGTGAAGTGCGAAAGTATCTGGGTAAGCATCTCCAGATCTACACTGACGCTAGCGCGCAGTTTTTCGATGTTCTTAGTCGTAATCGGATCACCAGTTGACTTATCAGTAAATATGGCTCTATAAATGCCATAATGTCTTGCTGCTAGCCTAAAGGGCAACTTGAGGTAGTAGTCCTTTCATATGATACTTGATAGTAGCTCAGATACTATCAAATAGGTCGCGAAAGTGTCAGTTGCGCTAATGTTCCAGCCGTCCACGGTATTATTTCGTCACCGAAATGCTGCTGTTGACCTAGACGACCGGTGGGGCCGAGGATGGATATTACACACTGATGGAAAAGCACTTCTATCTGGGCTGTATAAAGGGAAAGCCTGTGGCTACAGGAATGCTTGACCTTGCAAAAGGCGGAATAGGCGCGATCTTTGTGCATCTTAGCTTTAGACAAAGAGGCACTGGTGGGAAAATCCTGTATCACCTCGAATGTCTGGCACGGGATTTGGGCTTGGAAGAAGTCAAGCTTGATGCTACTTTGAATGCGGCTGGCTTTTACCGACGTTACGGCTTTGTTATTCAGAAGCCTGCGATTTACCGTTCTCCTTCGGGGCTTCAGCTGGCGTGTGTTCCTATGGTAAAGCGACTGTGACTGGTTTGCTTAATGTTCAGGAATTGGGGCATCGAATGATGTGATCGTAGTTTTCTGAAGAATCACTTCTTAGTTTTCGGGGTAAATTTCAGTTATTTGTCAACCGTGGTGCAGGCCATTCCCAACCACACGTTGCCATCCCTTGGAACTTTCCCACCCTAACTCCCTTCAATACCCATGAACCTGTCGCCCGTCCGTTCCATCCGACACCCCGACAGGTTTTTTTTAGCACACCTCTGAAACCGGTTTCAGAACTCAGTGCAGACCAGTCCATCTCATCCCGCAGGAGCCCGGAAAGGATGACCAAAAACCCATTGAAGCGAGTCTCGATCACCGCACTGGCGGCCGCGATTTTGGCTTTGACAGCGAATGCAGGCCAGGCCGAGACCATTGATCGCAGCGTGGTTCCCATTGGTTCGATCCAGGAGGTGGCGGCGTTCAGCGGCCCAGGGCCGTCGGGCATTGTGGTTACTCTGGAAGGGCGCACCTTTGTCGGCTTTCCGCGTCATGCCGATGATCACGCCGGCATGACGCTGGGCGAGTTGGTCGACGGCAAGCTGGTTCCCTATCCCTCCGCCGATGTGAGCCTGCCTTCTGGGCTATCTGACGCCAAGCGTCTTGTCTCCCTGCATGGCATGACCTTGGACAAGCGTGGGCGCCTCTGGTTGATCGACGATGGCAAGCGCGCCGGCAAGCCGGGCATTCCGGCGGGGGCGGCGAAGGTGGTGGGTATCGACCTGAGCAGCAACAGCATCGTGACGTCCATCGAGCTTAAGGATGCCCTGCGTCAGGACAGCCACATGAATGACCTGCGCATCGATCTGACCCACGGCAGCCAAGGCACCGCTTATGTCGCCGACTCATCCTTCGGCGACGACCCGGCTTTGGTGGTGGTGGATCTGGCCACGGGGAAACAGCGTCGTGTGCTTGCCGGTCATCCTTCCATCGTGGCGCAGAAGGATTTCGTCACTCAGCTCGACGGTGTGCCCATGCGCTACGACGGCAAGAACACCGCATTCCCTCACGGTGGCGTCGATGGTCTGGCGCTGACGCCCGATAGTTCGCGTCTGTTCTACTCGCCGCTCACCAGCCGACACCTGTGGAGTCTGCCGACCGCGGCACTTTCCGACTTCGGCCTCGATGATCGACAACTGGCTGCCCAGATCAAGGATGAAGGCGAGAAGGTGATGGTCGACGGGATGGACATGGACGCTCAGGGCCGTCTGTACATGACCGATGCCGAGCATCATCAGGTGCTGCGCCGCTGGCCGGATGGCCGCCTCGACGTGGTCGTGCGCGACCCGCGACTGGTGTGGCCGGACGGCGTATTCGTGACCGCCGATTCGGTGTACGTGACGTTGGGGCAGTGGAGCCGGATGGGCAAGGGGTTGGACACCCGGCAGCCGCCGTATCTGTTGGTAAAGGCGCCTATCGAGGCCACCCCGCAGTTCGACGCCGCGCAATGACCGGAGCGGGGGCGCAGATCGTGTCCTCCGCCGATAAGAAACACTGTCTGAAAGCCTGAAGATCCTCTTCGCCGCCATTGATTCAGCCCACTGCCGTTTGCCCAACTCGAGCCTCCAGCCACCCGGAAAAAGCGCGGCACACTTATTGCTCTGCTAACAATAAATTCATAGATAGCTAGCAAAGTCAGGGCCTCGAATCATGATCGCTACCTCTTCTCACGCCGTGATCTGCACGCCTCACGCCCAAGCCAGTGCCGCAGGGATGCAGATCCTCGATGCGGGTGGCATGGCCATTGATGCCATGCTGGCAGCCAGTGCCATGCTTGCCGTGGTCTTCCCGCACATGACTGGCCTGGGCGGGGATGCCCTCTGGATGATCCACGACACCAAGGTCCGCACCATCGTGGGGATCGGGCAGGCCGGGCAGCGGTTGCCCGACGGCGGAGTCATCGGTTTGAGAGGTCCATCGTCGGTCGCCACCACGGCGGGTGCGCTGGCGAGTTGGCAGACGGCGGCGACTATCAGCAGGCAGGAGTGGGGCTCCCGTTTGGGTTGGGCCGACCTGTTGCAGGACGCCGCGAGCGTTGCGGAGGCGGGCACGCCCGTTTCACAGTCCCAGCTGTTTTGGCAGACACTGCGGCAGCCACTCATCGAGCAGTTGCCGGACCTGCACGGTGTCTGCAAAACCGATGGGCGATGGTTGCGCGCAGGCGATACGCTGCGCCAGCCGGCGCTTGCCAACACCCTGCGGCATCTGGCCAGGTACGGGGTCGAGGATTTCTATCAGGGCGAGTTGGCTCACGCGTTCGGGGCGGCGTTCGATCGGCTCGGTTGTGGCTTGACCCAGGCCGATCTGGCGGCCACGCGTGCACCGCTGGTGGCCCCTGTTTCGGTGCCTTACCGGCAGGGCCGACTCTACAACGTCGCACCGCCGTGCCAGGGTCTTTACACCCTGCAAGCCATGGCCGCGCTGCAGCACAAACCACTCGCGCAGGTCGGCAATGGCAGCGCGCTGTACTACCACTACCTGGTCGAAGCCATCAAGCAAGGTCTACTGCGCCGTAACGCGCAGTTGTGCGATCCGCTGAGCACCGCGTGGGATTTCGCCGCCAGTCTCGATGAACGGCACGTTCAAGGGTATGCCGATGCCATCGACGACCAGCGTGCAGCGCCGTGGAACGAGCCGGGACGTCCTGCCGATACGGTCTGGATGGCTGCAACCGATGCCCAGGGCCGGACGGCCTGCCTCATCCAGAGCCTGTTTCACGACTTCGGCTCGGGCTGTATTCTGGGCGACACCGGGGTGCTGTGGCAGAACCGTGCTGCGGGTTTCAACGCCAGCCCCGAACACGTCAATGGCTGGGCCCCCGGCAAGCGTCCCGCGCACACGCTCAACCCATCCTGTTACCTGGCCGACGATGGCCGCCGCTGGTTCTTCGGCACTCAGGGAGGCGATGGTCAACCGCAGACGCAGATGGTCCTGGCGACGCAGCTCATCGACTATCAGCAGCCTATCGATCAGGCCTTGGGCTTCCCCCGCTTTTTGCTGGGCCGCAGTTTTTTCGACAGCACCGACAACCTCAAACTCGAAGGCGACATGAGCGCCGCGAGCATCGAAGGCCTGGCGGCGCTGGGTCATGGGGTGGAAATCATACCGGCGCAGAGCCCGATGACGGGCCATGCCGGTATCATCGCCATTGATGCCCAGGGGCGGCGCAGTGCCATGCATGATCCGCGAGGCGAGGGTACGGCACTTGGTCAGGCAGACTAAAGGTTGAACGGGTATTTGCCGGATACTAGCCATCTCGTGTATAGGCATGAGGCTTTCTAGACAACAGAGGAAACGATGGGGTTGAGTACCGTCACTGCCAAACAGCTTGAGGTGCAGCGTATCGTCGATGCGCTGTTCAAGGCTATTGCCCACCATCGCCTGCCGCCCGGCACTCGGTTGGTCGAAGCCCACATCGTCGAAACCCTGCAGGCCAACCGCAACCATGTGCAAGTCGCCCTGCAGCGGTTGGCGATGCAGAAAGTAGTGACCATCGAAGCCAATCGGGGCGCCATGGTGGCCCAGCCCACAGCCAAGGAGGCGCGGGATATCTTCAGCGCCCGTCGCGCCATCGAACGGGCGATCGTCGAGGCCATTACCCCGGCCGTGATGCGTAAGCACCGCCAGCGCATTGCCAGCCATATGAACAACGAGCGCAAAGCCACCAGCGATACCGATCGACGCGCCATCGTTCGCGAGCTGAGCGAATTCCATCTCATGCTCGGCGAAATCAGTGGAAACGTCGTGCTCAGCGATATTCTGGGCAATCTGATGGTGCGCAGCTCATTGATCGTGGCGCTTTACCAGCGTAACGATGTGCCTTCATGCGCGTCGGACGAACATCAGCAGATCATCACCGCGCTAGAGCAGGGCGATAACGCAGGGGCCGTACGGGTCATGCTGGAACACCTGGACGAACTTGAAGGGCAGTTGGCCCTGGAAGAGCGAGCCTTGGAGGAGTTCAACCTCAAGCAGGCGCTGAATGGCTGACGAGCAGGCTTGCCCGTTCAATCATGGCCTCAGCAACGTGCCGACCGGTCGACTGAATGTTTGCCTGCCACCCTTGAAGCCCATCACCGGGGCGCTTATCTCGGCAATCACTGCTGCTGGCGACGGCGCGTCGAAGACGATGAAGTCGGCGCGGCAGCCCGGTAGCAGGCCGTAATCTTTCAGCCTGAGCAGGCGTGCCGATTCGCTGGATACCCAAGCCAGGCATTGCAGCAGCTGCGGCACCGTACCCATCTGGCTGACGTTGGCGAACAGATTGGCCTGACGCACCAGCGAGGCATCGCCATAGGGCGTAAAGGGGTTGCCGACATTGTTGGTGGACACCGAACACGTCACGCCGCAGGCGTGCAGATGCGCCAGCGGTGCCAGCCCCCGAGGTTTGTTGTGGAACACGTCGCGACCCATCAGGAACAGGTCGGTGCTGGGCAGGCAGGTCACCTGAACGCCCGCTTCGGCCAGCTCCAGTGCGAGCACCGTCAGTGATTCCTGGGGCAAGGCGGACAGCTTGGTCACATGGCCGATGGTCACACGTCCGCCCCACCCATGCAGCCGAGTGCAGCGCGCGACTTCCATGACGGTCAGGCCTTCGGGGTTCAAATCGAAATCCAGATGCAGGTCCAGGTCGCAGTCGTAGCGTGTGGCCAGTTCGAACAGCCGCTGGATCTGCCCCAGCGGGTCGCTGTCCATGTACGGACACCCACCCAGGACCGTTGCACCGCTTTCCAGCGCCTGGCACAACAGGGCCTCGGTCCCTGGGTTGTTGAGCATTCCTTCCTGCGGAAACACACACAGTTCCAAGGTTATTGCCCATGCATAGTCGGCCTGCAAACGGCGAATGGCATGGAAGCCGGTCAAGCCGATCTGTGGATCCAGCTCCACATGGGTGCGCATGTGCGTGGTGCCTTGCACGATGGCCTTGTCCAGCACCTGCGCGCCGCGCCGATACACATCATCTTCGGTAAATCCGGCCTTGGCCGCTCGGGTTTGGGCCACCGCTTCCGCCAACGTGCCTTCCTGTAGATGGCATCGCTGCATGATGCAGGCTTTGTCCAGGTGAATGTGGGTTTCGATCAGGCCGGGCATCACGAGCTGGCCCCGCAAATCGAGGGTTTCCCACGGGCCTGCGTCAGCGCTCAAGGCTTCGACGAAATAGCCGTTTTCGACCTGCAGTTCGGTCAGGTGGTTATCGGCGCCAAGCCGCACATTGATGATCTTCATCGCCTTCATGCACTGACACCTTCGCCCAGGTAGGCCGCAGCCAAGTCTTTGTCTTCGCGCAATTGAGCGGCGCTGCCGGTTTTCACGATGGTCCCGGTTTCCAGCACATACGCACGATCAGCCACCTGCAGCGCCAGGTTGGCCATCTGGTCCACCAGCAGAATGGTCACGCCCTCGTCACGCAGGGCAGCCAGCGCGTCGTAGAGCTCGCCGATCATGGCGGGCGACAGGCCCAGGGAGGGTTCGTCGAGCAACAGGATTTTCGGCTTCGCCATCAGGCCGCGACCCACGGCAACCATTTGCTGTTCACCACCGGACAGCAGGCCGGCCGGGTTGTCGATGCGATCGCGCAGGCGAGGGAAGCGCTTGAGGATGGCCTCGATTTCAGCCTCGGTATCGAAGGCTTCGCGGCGTGAGTAACCGCCCAGTAGCAAATTGTCGCGCACGCTCAGGTAAGGAAAGACCTGACGGCCTTCGGGCACCAGCGCCAGGCCCTGCGCGGCAATCAGGCTGGCGCTGGTCTGCTCGATATTTTCGTTGTCGAGCAGGATGCTGCCGCTGCTGGCGCGATGCAGGCCGGCCAGGCATTGCAGAATGCTCGATTTGCCAGCGCCGTTCGCGCCGAGAATGGCCACCAGCTCGCCGGGATTGACCAGCAGATTGACCTTGTTGACCACGGCGGACGCGCCGTAATCAATGACCAGATCCTTGACGTACAGGCGCGCATCGCGGCTACCGGCCCAGGGTTGGGCACGCGCGGTGGCCTGATAGTCGGTGCCGCCCAGATAGGCCGCGATCACTTGCGGATTCTGGCGGATTTCAGACGGCGGTCCCGAGGCGATCGGCTTGCCAGCGTCAAGCACCAGTAAATGCTCGGACACCGACATGACCAGCGTCATGTCGTGCTCGACCAGAATGACCGTGAGGCCGAAGTCCGCCAGCTTGCGCAGCAGTGTCGCCAGGTCGTCGGTGTCGCGACGACTGAGGCCCGCCGCAGGTTCATCCAGCAGCAATACCGCCGGTGCGGTCGCCAGCGCCCGGGCTATTTCCACCAGGCGACGGTCTACGTGAGGCAAATCTTCGGCGGGAATATTCACCTCGCCGCGGTAGCCCACCAATGCCAGCAGATCCAGCGCCAGGCTGCGTTGTGTTTCCAGGGCGCGGCTGAATGGCAGGCCCAGGCGTCCCTTCTGCATCGCCACCAACAGGTTGTCGAGTACGGACATTTCGCCGAACAGCAAGGTGGTCTGGTAAGTACGAGCGATGCCGGCCCTGGCGGTTTTCCAGGCCGGTAGGCCGGCCAGCGGTTGCTGCAATTCGATCTGGCCGCTGTCCGGTGCGTAGAATCCGCTGATCATATTCAGAACGGTGGTTTTGCCCGCGCCGTTGGGGCCGATGATGCTGGTGATACTGCCAGCGGGTGCCTGCAGGCTGACGTGTTGCGCGGCCTGCACACCACCGAAGCGAATGCCGATATCGGAAACCCGCAACCCTGAGGACGGGCCCCGGCTGCGCAGATGCGCGGCCATGCGTGCTTGATCGATGGACGTCGGCGGCAGCAAGCGCATCGGTTTGATCAGGCGTCGCGCAAGGGCACCCAGCAGTCCGTTGGGCGCGATCCACAATACGATGAGCAGGAGCAGGGAGAAGATCAGCAGCCGGTATTCGGCGAAATCCGAGAGCAGTTCCGGTACCAGCACGATCAACACTGCGCCGATCAGCGGCCCGAACAGCATGCCACTGCCGCCCACGATCACGGCCAGAACGAACAGGATGGATTGGGAGAAGGGAAAGGATTCCGGGTTGATGAACATCAGCAATGGCGCGAGCAAACCGCCTGCCAGCCCGGTCAGCGCTGCGGACAATGCGAACGCCAGGGTCTTGCTGATCACCGGATTGAAGCCCAGCGAGCGTGCCGCGATTTCCGAGGTTTTCACCGCACGCATGGCCTTGCCCCAGCCGCTCTGGCTCAGGCGCCGATAGAACAGCAGCGCGCCGATCATCAGCGCGCCGGCCAGCAGGGCGAGCAGGATCGCCGGATCCAGGCCGGCGAACTCCGGTAGCGGGATACCCATCAAGCCGTTGGAGCCTCCGGTCACGTCCCGCCATTCGATCAAGCCGTGATGCACCACGAACGCAAAGGCGATGGTGATCATCGCCAGGTAAGGGCCGCTGACCCGAAGCGCGGGAATCGCCAGCAGCGCGCCAATCAGACCCGCCACCGCACCGGCCATTGGCAGGGCCAGCCACAGCGTCCATCCGGCCATGCTCAAGAGTGCCGATACATAGGCGCCTATCGCGTAGAACGCGATATGCCCGAAGGAAATCTGTCCGCTCAGGCCGATCAGGATATTGAGGCCGACGCCGACCACCGCCGCCAGGGCGCAGAGGGTGAAAACCAGTAACGAATAGCTGTCGAGCGTGAACGCCATGACGCCGCAGACCACAGCGAGCAAGGCGATGAACGCTGGGGCGACCAGGGTTTTGAGGTTGTTCATACTTTCACCAATACCCGGCTGCCGAACAGGCCGTTAGGACGAATCGCCAGCGCCAGAATGACCAGCGCAAACGTGAATATCTGGGTGAATGCAGAGCCGAAGTACAGGGTGATCAACGCCTCAGCCAAGCCGAACAGCAATCCGGCGGCGAACACACCGCCCGCGCTGCCGATGCCTCCGAGAATCGCCACCGCAAAGGCTTTCAATCCGAACAACATGCCCATTTCCGCATTGACGCTGAACAGTGGCGCAATCAACAGGCCCGCCACCGCCGCGAAGACGGTCGACAACGCAAAGGCGATGGCGACCACACGATTGACGTTGATGCCCATCAGCATCGCGGCGCGCGGATTTTGCACGCAGGCTTCCAGTACCTTGCCCAGTCGGGTGTAACGCCGCACCAGATACAGCGCCAGGGCGACGGCCGCGCCTGCCAGTGGAATCAACAACTGCAGGGCGCTGATGTGGCTGCCGAACAGCTCGACATTCAGGTTCACCAAGTGGCTCTCGAACTGCCGAGGTTCCTTGCCGAAGGTAAACAGCGCAAGATTGTCCACCAGAATCCCGCCCGCCACCGTTGCCATCAGCCAGGCCTGCGAACCACGGCTGTGGAAGGGCCGCACCAGGTAGCGCTCGATCGCCAAGCCATACACGGCACAGAGGATCAGTGTCAGTGGCACGCCCAGCCACAGTGGCCAGCCCCAATTGATGCAAAACAGGTAGCCGAGCACCGCACCGACCATCATGGCGCTGCCCTGGGCAAAGTTGACGGTGCGCGATACGACGTAGGTGAGGTGAAAACCCAATGCCAGCAAGGCGTACATGCTGCCCAGGCCGAGCCCGGTGATAACGGCGGCGGTGAACATCGCTTACTCCTGAGGCTTGAGCGGCACGATCTGGTCGTTGACGAAATGGGTGAAGATATAGTCGTCAGGGCCCAGGGCATCATGCTTGGATGGGCTGAACGGCTGCTTGTAGTGCTTGATCAAGCCGTCATAGTCCGTGACCGCATAGAAACCGTCGCGCACGGCGGGGCCTTGCGTAGTGCCGGCCTTTTCGATGGCTTGAGCGGCGAGATGCAGCGCGTCGTACGCATTGGCGATGCCGACTGCCGGGGTGACGTCGGCCACGGTCTTGATCTGCGGGTAGGCCGTTTTCAATGCGGCCAGCAATGCATCGCCCTTGGCACCGTTGTGTTCCGTGAACACGTAGGTCTGAATGAAATGGACCTTGGACGCATTCGGCCCCGCCAGTTCGCCGAAACGACCACCCGCCGGCCCCCAGTGAGAAACCACAGGCACGTCCCAACCCATGCGGTCCAAGGATTTGACCACCTGAGCCGAAGGACCCACGTTGCCCACCATCAGCAGAGTGTCCGCACCGGCGTTTTTCAAGCGAGTCAGTTGCGGAACCACATCCAGATCGCTGTCCTGAATGCGCTCGACACCGGCATTGGCCAGGCTGCGTTTTTCCAAGGCGCGTTTGAAACCTGCCTCGTTGGATTCGCCCCAGGGATTATTGATGAGGATCATGCCCGGCTTTTTCATGCCGTTGTCGACCCCGTATTGCACCAGGGCCTCGTCCACCAGCTCATCGACGGCAGAGACCCGGAACACGTAGTTGTCTGTCGCACCGTTTTCGGTGATTTTCGTACCCGCGGCCCAGATGCCCATGAACGGTACTTTCAGCTGATTGGCCAGCGGAACGATAGCCAGGGAAACTGGCGTGTCCAGGCCGCCGAACAGCACGGTGACCTTCTCGCGCTGGACCAGCTCGCGCGCGGCGAGCATCCCCTTGGACGGGTTGCTTTCATCATCTCGACGCACCAGCTCCAACTGACGGCCAAGCACGCCGCCGCTGGCATTGACCTCATTGATGGCCATGGTCAGGCCGCGGGTCAAGGCTTCCCCGGATTTGGCCGATTGGCCCGAAAGGGCGGCTACCAAACCGACTTTGATCGGCGGTTCGACCGCTTGCGCGCCATGGATCATCGCCAGGTTGAGCGTGGCTGCCGCAGCCACGGGGAACAGCAGACGTTGCAGGTTTGGAAGCCAGGTGGCCATGGTTTACTCTCCTGATTGCTAGCATTTGCATATTTATTGCTAGCAAGTAGGATGCCAGTCGTTAGATCCACAAAAATGGCTGATATGTCCCTAAATACCGCAGTCTGCGCGCCAAAATAAAGCGTTTCGCACCAAGCGGATGCATCCGCCATCAGCGGGCTTCCCACGATTCAGGAGTTATGACGATGATCGACATGAACAAAGACGTACAGATTGTTAGCAGTTTCCTCGAAGCCTCGATGGCCCCGGATCCGGTCCGCGCCGCGACGTTCATGAGCGAGGATGTGCAGATCACCTTTACCGGCGGACGGGTGATGCCCGATCCCCAGGCAATCACTGCGTTCAACGGTTCACGTTATGCGTGGGTCAAGAAGGCCCTGGGTGATTTCGACTGGATGGATCGTGGCGATCACACCGTGGTGTATTCAAACGGAACGCTTTATGGCGAATGGGCTGATGGCCGCAGTTTCTCGGGCAACCGTTATCTGGATCGGTTCGAGGTGCGTAATGGCAAGATAGTCCGTATGGACGTCTGGAATGACAGTGCCGAATGGCTGCTGACGCCAGAAATTGCCAAGGCCTGAAAAACGACCTGGCAAACTTCCGGCCCGGGTTTCAGCCACCCGTACCTGCGTGCAAAGCGAGCCGTTGCGTTCCGGCTCGCTAACCCGTTCTTTTGCCAAAAAAACGCGCAGCAGAAACCCTGTAAGAAAAATCTGAAATTCCCTCCTTCACCTATCATCCCACCCCACCCCCTGCCAATCTCCCGTATCCCCCTTACCAAACCCCCAAGCCGGAGAGCCGCATGGACGTCGCCTTGTGCACCATCAACAACACCGTTTACGACATCGCCGGATTCGAGGCGCTGAGCCCCAAGTGCATTGGCGTCATGCGGCGCAATCTGTTGTGTCCGCGCTGCATGGGGCCGGGGTTCTATCGCAAGGCGGCGCGCAGTGGCCAGGCTTCGTGTTTCGGTGCGCGGCCCCATGCCGAATTCTGCGACATGGGCGGCCCGCAGAGTGCGACGAATCGAGGGGACACCCTGGATCAGGATGATGTGGTCAACCGGGGCGAGCGCATCGAGGTGGACTTCGCCTTTGGTGCGCCGCTGCATCATCACGCAGTGGAGGAGGGCGCAGGGGCTGCCTATGGCGTAGGTCGGCAGAGTGGCGGGCAAGCCGCACAAAGAACGCAGACCCGTCATCGTCGCCTTAGCACGTTGTTGAAGAACTTGATCCTGAGTGAGGACTTCCGCCGCTCCGAGCAACTGATCTCAGTGGAAAGCGGGCTGTTCAAGGTCCGCGATTTCTTCGTGCCGTTCGCCCAGGCCGAGGTCGATGAGCTGGAGCGCATGCGCGGTTATTGGGGCTTGATCTCCGATGCGGCGCAGTCGGGCGACCAGCCGCCGAGCCTGTGGCTCAACACCGGTGGGCGGCAGGACCTGAGCGTGGTGGTCGACAGTTCGCTGGTCGATGATTTTACCCAGCGCTTTCCCATCCATGAGCTCGAGGACCTGGCCGGCGCCTACGTTTTGGTGTTCGGATGCGTGCGTGTGTCGAAGAATGCCAAGAAGTACATCGCGGTCCACGATATCTCGCGTATAACGCTCAACAAGACGCCTTGATATCGCGCCGGGGCTTAACGCCCGGCGCAGTGGGTTCGATTGTGAAGGAGTGATGCATGTTGTTGGAGTACGGCGCTATCACCGTGATGTTTCCCATCGCGCTGGTGATTGCGGGTTGGTTGTGGCTGAGCGGCGCTCGCGCCGCGTGTGCGATGTGGTTGCTCACGGTGCTGTGCACTTACGCCCTGGTAGGCGCCAGCAAGATTCTGTTCAAGGGGTGGGGCATCGGCTTGCCGTCGTTGAACATTGCGGTGTTCAGTGGCCACGCGATGAATGCGTGTCTGATGGTGCCGGTGCTTGCCAGCGTGCTGGCGCGACAGATACATCCTTACCTGCGCTGGCCGGCGGCGTTGGCGGGCCTGGGCTTTGGCGTGTGGTTTGCGGCGACGCTGGTGGGCAACGTGATCCATCCGATGGCCGAGGCGGTCATGGGCGCGCTGATTGGCGGGAGTGCCTCGCTGGCTTTTCTTCTGGTGTTGGAGCGTTGGAACCTGCGGCGTCTCGGGCCGACTGCCCTGGTGTCGGGCCTGATGCTGATCACGCTCGCGGGGACTGCGCCTAAATTCACTGCCGAGCATTGGCTCGATCAAGTCGCCACGTCATTGTCCGGGGCGACCAAGCCGTTTCGCCATGCGGATTTGAAGCGCGAATCGTCGACGCTGTGAATCGCGTCGGGTAATGAGGCAGGAAGCGGCGCGCGTGCGCCGCTTGCCATGGTCAATCTAGCCCAACTGCTGGACGATCTTGTCCTTGATCAGCAGGCGTTTTTCCTTGAGTTTCTTGACCTCGTCGTCCGCCGCGGCGCGGTCTTCGGCCTTGACCACGTCGGCGTCGCTGACATGGTATTCAGTGAGTAGCTGGCTGAGTCGATCGTCGCTCTTGGCGCGGTTTTCGACCTCTTCCTTGCTCAGTTTCAGGTCAGCGAACAAATTGTGCTTTACCGGCATCTCGACACCTTTGGGTAGGGTGGACAGAATGGCGGGCCATCGAAAACGACCCCATGCCTAGGTTCGACCCACAGCAAGGGGCGGATCGTTCAATGCGTGTGCCTGCACTGGGTGCTCTCCGGATTAACGACCGCAGGCATGGATGGATGTCCCCGTGGAAGCAGGGCCGATATATACTGCGCGCCATTCTTCGTGGGAGAGCCTTGTGGCCATCGATATTCACTGGATTCGCGACGATGCCAGCCTAGCTGAGCATTGCGCCCACTGGCAGCGCCTGCCGTACGTCGCCCTCGACACCGAATTCATGCGGGTCGACACCTTCTACCCGATTGCCGGGCTGTTGCAGATCGGTGACGGCGCCAGCGCCTTTCTGATCGACCCTTTGTCGATCACCCAATGGCAACCGCTGACGCAGTTGCTGGAAAACCCTGCGGTGATCAAGGTGCTGCACGCCTGCAGCGAAGATCTGGAAGTGTTGCTCCGGCTGACCGGCAGCCTGCCGGCGCCGCTGTTCGACACTCAACTGGCGGCGGCGTACCTCAACCTGGGGTTCTCCATGGGTTACTCGCGTCTGGTGCAGGAAGTGCTGGGCATCGAGTTGCCCAAGGGCGAGACCCGTTCGGACTGGCTGCAGCGCCCGTTGTCCGAGACCCAGGTCAGCTATGCCGCCGAAGATGCCGTGCACCTGGCCGAAGTGTTCGAAAAGCTGCGCCCGCAGTTGTCGGAAGACAAGTATGCGTGGGTGCTGGAAGACGGCGCCGAATTGGTTGCCCAGCTGCGCCGAGAAGTGAACCCGGACGAGTTGTACCGCGACGCCAAGCTGGCCTGGAAGCTGTCCCGCGCGCAATTGGCGGTGATGCGCGAGTTGTGCGCCTGGCGCGAGCGAGAGGCGCGTGCGCGCGACCTGCCACGCAACCGCATCGTGCGTGAGCAGTCGCTGTGGCCGCTGGCCAAGCTGCAGCCGGACAACCTGCAGACCCTGGCCAAGATCGAAGACATGCATCCACGCACCGTTCGCCAGGATGGCGAGCAGATTCTGGAGTTGATCAAGACCGGCGCCAGCGTCCCGCCCGAGCAGTGGCCGGCGGCGCTGCCCGAGCCTCTGCCCATTGAAAGCTCGGCGGTGCTCAAGCAGTTGCGCGCCATCGGCCAGCGTGAGGCCGAGCGCCTGAACATGGCGCCTGAGCTGATGCTGCGCAAGAAAACCCTCGAAGCGTTGCTCAAGACCGGCTACCCCGATGGCCCCTATCAATTGCCCGATTCGCTGCGTGGATGGCGACGCGAGCGCATGGGGCAGGCCTTGCTCGACAGCCTGGCCACCGCTGGAGACCAGCCATGAAACGTATCTGCTCGATCTATCGCAGCCCGCGCAAGAGCGGGATGTACCTCTATGTGCTCAAGAGCGATGCGCTGGAACGCGTGCCCGAAGGCCTTCTGGGTGTGTTCGGCAAGCCTGTGCACGCTTTCGACCTGGTGCTCAGCCCGGAGCGCGCGCTGGCGCAGGAAGACATCCATCAGGTGCTGGAGCATCTGGATACCCAGGGCTACCATCTGCAGATGCCACCCGCCGAAGACGAGTACATCGAGCATCTTCCCGAAGAGCTGCTGCGCCGCAACGACCCCATCTGATCACCCGTATCCGCTGCCACCCTGCTGATACAGGGTCGGCCAGCTGTCTTGACCAAGGCCTCGCAATGACCCGCGTTCTGATCGCCGAACACGATTACGCCGTTTACGCCAAGTTGCTCGGCGCAGCTGCTCCTCATTTGAATGTACAGACCAGCGGCGATCCGGCCGAGCTGGCGCGGTTGGCGGCAGATTGCCCGGTGTGGCTCGGCCAGCCGGACCTTTTCGTCAACCTGTTGCGCACCGGCGCGACGCCGCAATGGGCACAGTCGACCTGGGCGGGCATAAAACCCCTGTTGAATGACAGTTTGCCTCAAAGCTATCGTCTGACCCGGGCCGTGGGCATCTTCGGTCAGGTCATGGCCGAGTACATGCTGACCTACATGCTGGGCCACGAGCGCGAAGTGCTGGCACGGCTGGTCAGCCAGGTCGAGCGCAAATGGGATCCGCGTCCCGGCTGTAGCCTCGCCGGGCGTAGCGTGCTGATTGTCGGCGTAGGCGAGATTGGCCAGGCGGTGGCGAAGTTCCTGCAACCCTTCGGTGTCACCCTCAATGGGGTGGCGAGCAGTGCAAGAACGCTGGCGCCTTTCACCGAAGTGGCACCGCTCGCTGAGCTCGGTCGCCTGGTGGAGCAGGCCGATTATGTCATCAACTTGCTGCCCGACACCCCACAGACCCACGATCTGTTCGACGCGGCGATGTTCAAGCGTTTCAAGCCCGAGGCGCTGTTCATCAACGCCGGACGCGGCGTGGCGGTGGTGGACGCCGATCTGGTGGAAGCGCTCAAGGAAGGGCACCTGGCCGGTGCGGTCATCGACGTCTGTCGGCAGGAGCCGCTGCCGGTCAGGCATCCCTTCTGGACCGCCTGGGGCTTGCTGCTCACCGGCCACAGCGCAGCGCCGACCTCGCCAGCGGCCATGGTCGAGCTGTTCGTCGAGAACCTGCAAGCGTGGCAGGACGGCACGCCACTGCGCGGTGAAGTGGATTTCGCTCGCGGCTATTGAGTGACGGTGATTGAGGCAAAGGTCGGCGGCGGATGGCGCGCCGACCCTTCGGCTTACAGCGTGAAATCGCCTTCGGCAACCAGCTGGCTCAGGGGCAGGCGCGGGCTGGGCAGCTCGCGGCCTTGCAGGTACTCGGCCAGGGTAGCCTTGTCGCCCAGCTTGCCGATGGCCACGGCCGCGTGCAGCGCGTATTCAGCCGGGACTTTCAGCTCTTCGCGGGTCTTGTCCTGGTCGAAGCCGGCCATGCCATGGGTGTGCCAGCCGCTGATGCTGGCTTGCAGCGCCAGGTGAGCCCAGGCCGAGCCGGTGTCGAAGGTGTGCCACAGTGCAGGCGACTCTTCAGTCGCGCCGGGCGCGGTGAAGGTGGTTTTCGAGGCGATGATCACGATCGCCGACGAATGCTGTGCCCAGGAGCGGTTGAATTCATTGAGCAGGCCCAGGTAACGCTCCCAGTTCGGCGTGCCACGACGCGCGTAGAGAAAGCGCCAAGGTTGCGAATTGTAGGCCGAGGCGGCCCAGCGTGCGGCTTCGAAGAAGCTGAGCAGGGTGTCCTGTTCGATCTCGACCGGTTCGAACGCGCGTGGCGACCAACGATTGATGAATTGCTCGTGGATGGCATAGTCGGCGATACGGGGATTGGCGCTCATGGCATTCCTGAATAAGAGAGTGATGGGTGACAGAGGCAAAACCTACTGCGAATCGATCGCGCCTGACAAGTGAAGCTTACCGGTAGTCGCCAAGGCTTGGCCCGTGGGTTACAGCGCACTAGACTGTCGGCCCTTTCAGGTACTGCCCCTACCTGAGCCGTCAATTTCGTACAGGACACTCGGTAACATGGCCGCCATCGTCGAACCCTTCTGGATGCGCAAGACGCTCGAGCAACTCGATCCGCTCGAGTGGGAGTCCTTGTGCGACGGGTGCGGCTTGTGCTGCCTGCAGAAGCTCGAGGACGAGGATGACGAGAGCGTCTACTACACCCGCGTGGCGTGCAAGATGCTGGACCTCAAGACCTGCCAGTGCAGTGATTACCCACGGCGCAAGCTCGAAGTGCCCGACTGCATCCAGCTGACGCCGGGCCAGGCTGACCAGTTCAAGTGGCTGCCGCCCACCTGCGGCTACCGCCTGGTCAGCCAGGGGCAGGACTTGCCGCTGTGGCATCATCTGGTCTGCGGTGATCGCGAACAGGTGCACAAACAGCGTATTTCGCAGTCTGGAAAAATGGTCAGCGAGAAGGATGTGAACGAAGACGACTGGGAAGACTATCTGATCTTTCGGGCGGGCTGATCGAGCGCAGGGCTCATTTTGCGAAGGTCGATTCACACGGGTGAAGCGCATCCCCGCAGCGTGCAGGGGTGCGCCTGATACCGGACGCTTAGACCTTGGGGGTCACAGCTGGATCTTCACCGGTCACGGTCGCAGTGTCAGTGGCCGAATCGGCATTCTTCTTCAGGTTCAGCAGATCTTCGCCGGCGCGTTCGATCTTGTTGCGGATCTCTTCCAGATCGCTGCGACCTTTTTCGGCCAGCGACTTGGCCGCGCAGTGACCGCTCCAACCGCGAGCCAGGGCAGCGCCGCCGATGGCGAACTGGATCAGGCCGAAAATACCGCCGCGGCGCAGACCCTTGCCGATGGTGACGACGCCTACCAGCAACGAGCCGGCGCGTTCCCAGCCCTTGACGTTATGGTAGTCGGGCTGGGTAACGGATTTGATGACGTCCACGGTTTTGCTGTCGCTCATGGTGAATCTCCTGATAGGGCAGTGATAACAAGCTGACTGCCAAATCGTCACGCTGTTCCATCGGCTTATTTGAATTTGGGCCCAGAACGTGTGTTGTTGCCCTTGGCAAGTCGATCGTAGAGCACGACGTTGACCGTGGCCGCCAGGTTCATGCAGCCGGTGGTGGGGATGTAGATGGTGTCTTCGCACCAGTCGCGCACGCTCTGGTCGAGGCTGCCGTCTTCGGGCCCGAAAATGTAGATGGCGCGGTCCGGGTGAGTGTACTCGGGCAGCGGGCGTGCGCCGTCGACCAGTTCCACGGCCACTGGCGTGCAGCCCAGGGGGATGATCTTCTGCAGGTCGTCGATGCCGATGAGCGGGATGTCGTAGTGAACCCGCTTGGTGTCGGTGACGAAATCACGCGCACGCTGGTAGCGCTTGCCGGTGTAGAACACCGAATTGACCCCGTAGCAACCGGCGGCGCGCATCACCGAGCCGACGTTTTCCGGGGATTTGGGGTTGAACAACCCGATGCAGCTGTACCGTTTGTTGGCCACGTGCTCGCTCAATCTTTTTTCATCAATCCGGCCAGGGCCGCGAAGGGGTTGTGGGTCGCCTTGGCGATGGTCGGGCTGCTGGTCGAACCTTCGGCGTAGTACTGCTGGTCGGTGTAGCGCGAATGTTCGTTGTCGTGGCAGTACAGGCACAGCAATTCCCAGTTGGAGCCGTCCTGGGGGTTGTTGTCGTGGTTGTGGTCGCGGTGGTGCACGGTCAGCTCGCTCAGGCGCTTGCCGGCGAACTCGCGGGCGCAGCGGCCGCACACGTGGGGGTACATGCGCAGGGCCTTGTCGCGGTAGCCGCTTTCGCGTTCGCGCTGGGCATCGGCCAGAATGCGATCGAGCTTGGCGGTATGGGGTGTGGACGAACTCATGGGGTTCACCTCGGATAATGACGGTCAGGCGCTATATTAACGGTTTCCCTCGTCCGTAGGAGCGGTCCGTGGCCGCGAAAAGCTCGGCGCATCCCATGACCGCCCCTGTATCAGGCTGTGATGTATACTGCGCGCCGGTTTTTTGAGGTGCCGCCCCATGAGTACAGAAGATCCCCGTTTCGCCGGTATCGCCCGCCTGTATGGCCTGCAGGGCATGCAGCGCCTGCGTGATGCGCACGTGGCCATCGTGGGTGTGGGCGGCGTCGGGTCCTGGGCGGCGGAAGCGATTGCCCGCACCGGGGTGGGGGAAATCTCGCTGTTCGACCTGGACGATGTCTGCGTCAGTAACGCCAACCGTCAGC
This sequence comes from Pseudomonas rhizosphaerae, assembly GCF_000761155.1. Taxonomy (NCBI): domain Bacteria; kingdom Pseudomonadati; phylum Pseudomonadota; class Gammaproteobacteria; order Pseudomonadales; family Pseudomonadaceae; genus Pseudomonas; species Pseudomonas rhizosphaerae. The sequence continues at coordinate 73,165 of NZ_CP009533.1, forward strand.
TGCATGCACTGGACAGCACCGTGGGCAAGCCCAAGGTCGAGGTGATGGCCGAGCGGCTGCGCGGCATCAACCCGGACTGCACCGTGCACGCGGTGGCTGATTTTGTCACCCGCGACACCATGGCTGAATACATCACGCCGAACCTCGATTGCGTGATCGACTGCATCGACAGCGTGAATGCCAAGGCCGCGCTGATCGCCTGGTGCAAGCGGCGCAAGATCCAGATCATCACCACTGGCGGCGCCGGCGGACAGATCGATCCGACCCTGATTCAAGTGTGCGACCTGAACCGTACGTTCAACGACCCGCTGGCGTCCAAGGTGCGCTCGACACTGCGTCGCGACTATGGCTTTTCGCGCACGGTCACCCGTCACTACAGCGTGCCCTGCGTGTTCTCCACCGAGCAGCTGCGCTACCCCAAGCCCGATGGCAGCATTTGTCTGCAGAAGAGTTTTGTCGGTGACGGGGTGAAGCTGGACTGCGCGGGGGGCTTTGGCGCGGTGATGATGGTGACGGCGACTTTTGGCATGGTGGCGGCGACCAAGGCGGTCGACAAGATCGTCGCCGGGGTGCGGCGGCCGGCGGATCGGGTCAAGGCGGGCGCCTGAGGGGGTAGGGCAGGTGTAGCGCAGCGGTTTTTTCGCGGCCGCTGACCGCTCCTGCGTGGGAGCGGTCAGCGGCCGCGAAAAATCCTACCTGACCCTTAGGTTCACGCCAGCTCGCCCATCCGCTTCAACACTGCATTCAGCCCATTGCTGCGCGAGGGAGACAGCTGGCGGCCCAGGCCCAGTTGCTCGAACCAAGCGTTAAGATCCAGCTCCCGCAGCGCCTGCGACTCCAGCCCCTCGACCCGCACCAGCAGCAGCGCCAGCAAGCCGCGGATCATCCGCGCATCACTGGCTGCCTTGAAATGCCAGCGCTCGCCCTGCCGTTCGGCCACCAGCCACACCACACTTTCGCAACCGTGCACGCGATTGGCCTCCACTTTCTGCTCATCGGCAAGCGGCTCGAGGCGTTCGCCCCACTGCATCAGCAACCGCGCGCGCTGCTCCCAACCGGCAGCCTGGGTGAAAACTTCCAATGCTTCTTGAGCCTGTGGACTCAACGTCATACGAGTATCTCCAGCGCCTTGTCCAAGCCCTCGAAAAACCGCTGCAGATCGCCCGAATCGTTGTACAGGCCAAGGGACACACGGATGCAGCCGGACAAACCCAAGTGCTTCATCAGCGGCATGGCGCAATGATGACCAGCGCGCACGGCGATACCCTGATCGGTCAGCAGGTGCGCCAGGTCGGCGTTGTGCACGCCCTCCACGACAAAGCTGGCCAACGCGACCTGCGGTGCGCCGAGCAGCTGAACGCCACTGCGCGCCCGCAACCCTGCCAGCAGTTGTGCATGCAGGCCTGCCTCGTGTTCTGCGACTGCCTGCGTATCCAGGCCGCTCAGGTAATCCAGAGTCGCGCCCAGGCCGATGACGCTGGCAATAGGCGGGGTACCTGCCTCATGGCCCAAAGGCGCGGGATGGAAGCTGGCGCTCTGATAATCAGCCTGGTGCACCATCTCGCCGCCGAACTGCCAGTGCGCCAGCTTCAGCAACGCTTCGCGGCGCCCATACAACACGCCGACGCCGTCCGGGCCGTACAGCTTGTGGCTGGAAAACACATAGAAGTCGCACTGCATGTGTTCCACATCATGGCGTCCGTGCACCACACCCTGGGCGCCATCCACCACCGTGGTCGCACCCTGAGCCCGAGCCAGCGCCAGCAGGGGCGAGAGCGGTTGCCACGCACCGAACACATTGGACAACTGACTCACTGCCAATACCCGAGTACGCGGTCCGATGATCTGCGCGGCCGCTTGCAGATCGACCACGCCGCTGGCTTCCAGTGGCAGAACCCGCAACGACAGGCCGCGACGCTTGGCCAATTGTTGCCAGGGCAGCAGGTTGGCGTGGTGCTCGGCGGCGCTGATCACCAATTCATCGCCTGGCTGAAACTGCTCGGCCAGGCCATAGGCCAGCAGGTTCAGGGCACTGGTTGCACCGTGGGTGAAAACGATCTGCTCCGCACTGCTTGCATTGAGCCACTGCGCGACCTTCTCGCGGCTGGCTTCGAACGCACGCGTGGCCAAGGAGCCAGGCAGATGCTGCGCGCGATGCACGTTGGCCGCACCCTGGGCGTAGTACTGGCCGATGGCGTCGATCAGGGCGTGTGGTTTCTGCGTGGTGGCAGCGCTGTCCAGGTAGGTCTGCTGCTGGTGTTGCAAGGCGGCGATGGCTGGGAAGTCAGAGCGCCAGGGGGAGGCGTGGAACATGGTCGAAGACCCCGGGCAAGAGGCCCGGCAGAGATGCCGGGCCCGATATCGCCACTTAGTTGTGAGCGTGCAGCGCTTCGTTGAGTTCGATGGCCGACTTGTGGCTCTTGCACTCCACGGCGCCGGTGACCGAATTGCGACGGAACAGCAGGTCGGGCTGGCCCGCCAGGTCGCGCGCCTTCAAGGTCTTGACCAGTTGGTTCTGCTCGTCGAGCAGGGCCACCTTGGTGCCCGCCGTGATGTACAGGCCGGCTTCGACGGTGTTGCGGTCGCCCAACGGGATGCCGATACCGGCATTGGCGCCGATCAGGCAGCCTTCACCGACCTTGATCACGATGTTGCCACCACCGGACAGGGTGCCCATGGTCGAGCAGCCGCCGCCCAGGTCCGAGCCCTTGCCGACGAACACACCAGCCGAAACCCGGCCTTCGATCATGCCCGGGCCTTGGGTGCCGGCGTTGAAGTTGACGAAGCCCTCGTGCATGACGGTGGTGCCTTCGCCAATGTAGGCGCCTAGGCGGACACGGGCACTGTCGGCGATGCGCACACCGGCCGGTACGACGTAGTCGGTCATCTTCGGGAATTTGTCCACCGAGAACACTTCCAGCAACTCGCCCTTCAGGCGCGCTTCCAGCTGACGCTCACCCAGTTCGGCGAGGTCGACCGCGCCTTGGCTGGTCCAGGCGACGTTGGGCAGCAATGGGAAGATACCGGCCAGGTTCAGACCGTGCGGTTGGGCCAGACGGTGCGACAGCAGGTGCAGCTTCAGGTACGCCTCGGGCGTGGAGGTCAGCGCGGCGTCTTCGGCCAGCAGGGTTGCGACCAGTGGCTTGTGGCTTTCGGCCAGGCGAGTGAGCAGGGCAGCCTGCGCCGGATCGACGTGCTTGAGTGCTTCGGCCAGTTGCGAAGCCTGGGTGTTGCTGAAGGTGATGGCCTGGTTGCCGCCGGTGTAGCTCAGCAGCGGGGCAATGGCATCGACCAGCGCGGCGGACGGGTTGGTCAGGGGCTGGGCGTAGAACACTTCCAGCCAGGTGCCTTGACGGTTTTGCGTGCCGACGCCGAAGGCCAGGCTGAACAGAGAATTGGACATGGAATTACCTCGTGCAGAATGAGTGCGGGCCCGTGTCAGGCAAGGGCCGCTGCGTAGATGTCGGGCTTGAAGCCGATCACGGTCTTGTCGCCAAGCTGCAACACCGGGCGCTTGATCATCGAGGGCTGGGCGAGCATCAGCTCGATGGCCTTGGCCTGATCGATGTCGGCCTTCTGTTCGTCGGCAAGCTTGCGGAACGTGGTACCGGCCTTGTTCAGCACCACCTGCCAGCCGTGCTCGTCGCACCAGCGGGACAGGTGCTCGCGGTCGATGCCGACCGTCTTGTAGTCATGGAAGGCGTATTGCACCTGATGCTCGTCGAGCCAGGTGCGGGCCTTCTTCATCGTGTCGCAAGCCTTGATGCCATAAAGAATGTGCGTCATTGATCTAGGAGGGGCTACGAATGCGCCCCACTGCCTCCCGAAAACGAATCGGGGAATTATGCGGCATCGACTGTGACAGCGCCATGCTTGCGTGGCGGGGGGCTGGCGAGTGCTCGGTCGAGCGTTCGATAGGGTGCGACACTTCGGTTGCGCGCGAACATGTTGCAAACCGTTACCATGGCCACTGTCTGTCGATCCAAAGGAAGTCCTGCCCCATGCAAACCGCCTACACCGTGCTGATTCTGTTGATGCTGGTCGGCGTTTCGCGGTTGCTCGCCCGCGTCATTCCCCTGCCATTGCCCTTGCTGCAGATCGCGGCCGGGGCCATTCTCGCCTGGCCGACACTAGGTCTGCACGTGGCGCTCGAGCCTGAACTGTTCCTGTTTCTGTTCCTGCCGCCACTGCTGTTTTCCGATGGTTGGCGCATCCCCAAGCGTGACCTGTGGCATTACCGCGGCCCCGTATTGATGCTGGCGGTGGGCCTGGTGCTGTTCACGGTGCTGGGGGCGGGGTACTTCATTCACTGGTTGCTGCCCGACATCCCGCTGCCGGTGGCCTTTGCCCTGGCTGCCGTGCTGTCACCGACCGATGCGGTGGCGGTGTCGGCCATCGCCCAGGACCGCTTGCCAACGCCACTGATGCGTATCCTTCAGGGCGAAGCGCTGATGAACGATGCCTCGGGCCTGGTGACCTTCAAGTTTGCCCTGGCGGCAGCGATCACCGGCGTGTTCTCCCTGGCCGATGCCAGTGTCACGTTCGTCCTGGTGGCGGTCGGCGGCCTGGCATTGGGCGTGCTGCTGAGCTGGGTGGTGGGGCGCCTGCGTGTCTGGATGATCGCGCGCGGCTGGGACGATCCGGCCACCCATGTGGTGTTCATGCTGTTGCTGCCGTTTGCCGCCTATGTGCTGGCCGAGCGCCTGGGTGCCTCGGGCATCCTCAGCGCGGTGGCCGCCGGCATGATGCAGAGCTGGCTGGACCTGCTGCCCCGGCAGACCCGCACGCGCATTCTCAACCGCAGCGTCTGGGCGCTGCTGGAGTTCGCCTTCAACGGTTTGATCTTTCTGCTGCTCGGCTTGCAGTTGCCAGACATCGTCAAGGCGGTGCTCAGCCACGAACCGACGCTATGGCCGGCGCTGTCGTGGCGCTGCCTGGAGGTACTGGCGATCTTCGGGGTCTTGCTGGCGCTGCGCTTCGTCTGGGTCCAGAGCACCTGGCGGGCGATGACGTGGATACGCCGCCTGCGCGGCAAGGCCACCATCACCCGGCTGCCCGACGCCCGCTCGTGCGCCTTGCTGACCCTGGGGGGTGTGCGCGGCGCGGTGACCCTGGCCGGTGTCATGTCGGTGCCTCTGTTGATGGCACCCGGTCAGGACTTCCCCCAGCGTGACCTGCTCATCTTCATCGCCGCCGGCGTCATCCTGCTGTCGCTGGTAGTGGCCTGCATCGCCTTGCCTCTGTTGCTGCGTGGCATGGCCGCCAGCGATGACCAGGGCGCACGCCAGGAGGTGCGAGATGCCTGGCGCTACACCGCCGAATCGGCCATTCGCTCGCTGGAAGAGGAAGACCCGGCGCAGAAGGCCAACGAACAGGATGCCAGCCAGGCGGCACTGGCGACCGAGCTCAAGGCGCGGATCATGTCCGAGTACCGGCAGCAACTGGAGGTGTTCGAGGACTCCGCCGAAGCCCAGGCACTGGCCCGGCAGATGGATCAACTCGAACGCCACCTGCGGATCAAGGCGCTGCGCGCGCAACGCCTGGCGCTCTATGAAATGCGCCGCGAACGCCGGATCGGCGACGATGCCGTGCGCGAGGTGCTGGCCGAGCTGGACCTGAACGAAGCCAACCTCGGCCACGGACGCTGAGCGGTGGCAGACAATCTGTGGCTAGCGCAGCGAGCCTGGAAGGTTCTGGATATCACTGGCGCCGGTAGGAATCTCGATGGCAAACACGGTGCCCGCTTCCGCACTCGAAGTGACGTCTATGCGCCCCTGATGTGCGCTCACGATTTCGGAAGCGATGAACAACCCCAGACCCAGGCTGGCATGCGGCCCTTTTTCGGCCATTGCGTCGGGTGAGTACCTGCCCAGCGGATTGAAGATGGACTCAAGGACGTGTTCGGGGATGACAGCACCGGTGTTGTGAACCGTTAAGCGGAGTTTAGCGCCGCTGGAGTCCAGCGCCACATTAACGGGCGCGCTGGGATCTCCGTGTTGCAGAGCGTTGCCGATGAGGTTGGAAAACACCTGTTCCAGGCGCGCTGCGTCGTACAGGCCGACAGCACTGCTGGGGCTCTCCACGACTATTGTCGCGGTCGGGTTGACCATGCGCAGCTCTTCGACGACGCGGTCAAGCGCAGGCGCCGCATCGCTCATCGTCTTCGACACCGGCAGACCAGGGCCCAGTTGGGATCGAGTGAAATCCAGCAGGTCGCCGACAATGCGCGAGGCGCGCTTCACGCTGGTGTAGATCCGCGAGGTGATCTTGGTGGCGCGGGTACTCAGATCATCCGTTCGCAGCAGCGCGTCCGCGCCCAGCATGATCGCACCCAGCGGCGTACGCAGATCATGTCCCAATATGCCCAGAAAGACGTTTCGCGAGGCTTGTACGGCCTGAGTGTAGCTGGCCACGGATTCGGCCAGGGCCTGGTCGATCGCCTCGTTGAACCGAATCATGTCCTCGACATCGATTTCGGCGTTTTCGCTGGCGTTGCTCAACCACTGCTTGATGACGCTGGCGCGCAGTGCGCGAAATTCGGCGACGACCTGCTCGATGGTGAATCCGGAAAGCAGCCTGGCGATGGCATGTGTACGGGCGGCGGTGTCATCGTCCTGTTCGCCGTGTCCCTGGGACTTCTCGGTCTGCTCCTGGCTCGACTGCTGGGTGCGCAGATCCTCGGCAATGGTCTGCAGCATCAAGTACGCGTGATCCCTGAGGTCTTCACGATTGAGCGGCGTGCCTGGGGTTTCCAGGGTTCGGGCAAAATCTTCCCAGGTTTGCAGGATGGGTTCGATATTCTTGAGGATGAAGTCTGACAGGCGCATGAAGACGGATTCCTTGTCATGAAGCCCCAGATGGCACCTCGGTCCAAGGATTAAACCATCAAGGGCCGGCTCGCGCTCGGATAACCTAGGGATTGATCACACGCCTTTGCTTGGGTTACTGTATATGCATACAGTAACCCACGTGAGGTCTTGCCCCATGCTCAGATTATCCAAACTGTGGACGGCCATCGGTAGCGCCATACCCGTTACCGTTGGTTCTGCCCTCGGTGGGCTGGGATTGGTCGATTTCAACACGATGCTGGCGATTGCGCTCATGCCGCAGGTGGTTTTCCTGGTCATCGGGCAGTGGCCCGATTTCCAGCAGACCAGCGACGAGCAGGTGTGGGACGAATACGAATTCGAGCACCTGCCCCGATATGTAGTGCGCCCCGTGGTGCGCCGACAGCGCCGGATGGGCGGTCAGGCGATGAACGAAGCGCTGGCCGGCTTCGACATGAACGACGCCCACCTCGGTCACGGACGTTAGGCGATAACCTTGGGGTAGATGCGCCGGGCGAACGCGCGGTCGCGGCGACTCAAGGTGTGGTTGATGCCCACTTCCCAATCACCGACCGTCTGCTCCTGCAGCACCGCGTAATGCATGATCGAGGTCCGGTCGTAGGCCGTGCCCTTGGCCAGTGCCTTGTCGGTCTTGTCCAGCAGGTTGAGGTCGACGGTCTGTCGATCGATGCCCTTGGCTGCGAAGTAGGCATACAGTTCAGGGATGTCCCACGGGATGTTCGCCTTGGGGTGTTGGTGCTCGTGCAGCAACCCCAACACATGACCGAATTCGTGCAGCACCGTGCGCCCGAACAATGGATCGTCCGGTTTGGTGCTCAAGGCCATGGTTGCATCCATCGGACTGACCAGCAGCGCATCGGTGCCGACATGACTGTGGTTGTCATCGCCGCCGGTATAGATGCGGATGTCGGCAAAAGCGCCGTCGACGAAATCGAACTTCAGGTTGGCCGAGCGTAGCCACTGCCGGGCCACTTTCTCGATGGCGGCCTTGTGTTCGGTGGGCGTGTCGTTGAAAAAGCCGATGGTCAGCGTACGACCGGGTGCCCAGAACTTCGAGAACTGGCCCACGGCGCGTTTGGAGCGTCCGCCCGCGGAAACGTGCAGCGCATTGTCTGGGCGTTCGGCCAGCGCAATACGGTGTGACGCTTCGAAATCAATGGCAGGAAGGGGCTTGCAGAACAGTAGATCGCACATCATCGATGACTCCGTGAAAAGAGCCACCCATGATGTCGATCAAACGCCCGGCAAAGGCGTAGCTATGTGTTATCGACGCTCGAGAAAGCGGCGAATACGCTGGGCGGCTTCGACACACTCGCTCAACGGTGCGACCAGCGCCATGCGCACGCGGCCTGCCCCTGGGTTGAGCCCGTCGACATCGCGCGACAGATAAGAGCCAGGCACCACCGTGACGTGTTCCTGTTCGAACAGTTCGCGGCAGAACTGAGCATCGTCCATAGGCACCTTGGCCCACAGGTAAAAGCTGCCATCGGGGCGTTTGACGTCCAGCACCGGCGTCAGGATGTCCAGCACGGCATCGAATTTTTCCCGGTACAGGTCGCGGTTGGCCAGTACGTGGGCCTCGTCTTGCCAGGCAGCGATGCTGGCCAGTTGGGTTTGCACGGGCATCGCGCAGCCATGGTAGGTGCGGTATAGCAGGAACGCCTTGAGGATATCCGCATCGCCCGCCACGAATCCCGAGCGCAAACCTGGCAGGTTGGAACGCTTGGACAGGCTGTGGAACACCACGCAACGCTTGAAGTCACTGCGGCCCAACTCGGCACAGGCCGTCAGCAAACCGGGCGGTGGTGCGTCTTCGTCGAAGTACAGCTCGCTGTAGCACTCGTCGGCAGCGATCACGAAGTCGTATTCGTCGGCCAAGGCGATGAGTTTTTTCAGGGTCGGCATCGGCACCAGAGCGCCGGTCGGGTTGCCGGGCGAACACAGGAACAGGATCTGGCAGCGCTGCCAGACATCGGCCGAGACCGCGTCGAAATCCGGGTTGAAACCGTTCTGGTCCAGGCACGGCAGGTAGTGCGGCTTGGTGCCCGCCAGCAGCGCTGCGCCCTCGTAGATCTGATAGAACGGATTGGGGCTGACCACCAGCCCGTCGACGTCGCGCTGGGCAACGGTCTGGGTGAAGGCGAACAACGCCTCACGGGTGCCGTTGACCGGCAGTACGTGGCGTGCCGGATCGAGCCAACCCGCCGGAACCTGGAAGCGCCGCTCGCACCACTGCGCGATGGCTTCGCGCAGGGCCGGGATGCCCTGGGTCGTCGGGTACACGGCCATCTGGTCGAGGTTGTCGGCCAGTGCCTGTTTCACGAAGGCTGGCGAGCTGTGCTTGGGTTCGCCGATGGACAGGGCAATCGGACGCTTGTCGGCCGCGGCCGTGACGCCACTGAGCAAGGCGCGCAGTTTCTCGAAAGGGTAGGGCTGCAACTGGTTCAACGCATGGTTCATATCAAATGCTCAAACGGGACAGCTCGACGCCGGGCGCCTGGCTGACACTGAGTTGGTCGACGATGGTGGCCTGCAGCCGACTGCACAGTTGCGGGTCGGACAGTGGCAGATTGTGCGCATCGGTGATGAAGAACACGTCTTCCACGCGTTCGCCCAGGGTAGAGACCTTGGCGTTTTGCAACGACAGGTCGAACTCCAGGAAAATCTTGCCGATGCGTGCCAGCAGGCCAGGCCTGTCGGGCGCGCTCAGCTCCAGGATGGTGACTGGCCGCTGGGCGTCGTTCTGGATGGTGACCTGCGGCGGGAAGGCGAAATGCTTGAGCTGGCGCGGCACGCGGCGATGAATGATGTTGGGGTAGTCATCGGGGTTGCGCAGCGCATCGCTCAGACCCTGGCGAATCTGCGCGACCCGGCGCGGATCGTTGCCGATCGAGCCGCCGTCGTTGTCCAGCACGATGTAGGTATCGAGCGTGAACTGGCTGCTGGAGGTAATGATGCGCGCGTCATGGATGTTCAGGTTGAGCTGGTCCATCGCCGCGACCGTCACCGCGAAGAAGTCGTGCTGGTCGGGCGCATAGATGAAGATCTGCGTGCCGCCTTCGAATTCGCGCTGGGTGGTTTCCTTGATCAGCACCAACGGATCGCCATTGGCAGGCTGCTGGAGGATGGCGTCGGTGTGCCAGGCCACGTCGCCGGCGTTGTGGCGCAGGAAGTAGTCGTCGCCCAGCTGCGACCAGAGCTGCTCGATGTCGTCCTGATCGGTCCCGCCGCGTACCAGTATCTCTAGGGCGGCGCTCTGCGTGCGACGAATCTGCTCCTCACGGTCCAGCGGATTCTCCAGACCGCGACGCAGCGCGCGCTTGGTCTCGGTATACAGCTGGCGCAACAGGCTGGCGCGCCAGGAATTCCACAGGCTGGGGTTGGTCGCGTTGATGTCGGCCACGGTCAGCACGTAGAGATAGTCCAGGTGCACTTCGTCGCCGACCTGCTGGGCGAAGTCGTGGATCACCTGGGGGTCGGACAGGTCCTTGCGCTGCGCCGTGGTCGACATGACCAGATGGTTCTGCACCAGCCAGACGATCAGCCGGCTGTCCCAGGCGGGCAACTGGTGACGCTGGCAGAAGTGCTCGGCATCCACTGCGCCCAGTTCGGAATGGTCGCCGTTACGCCCCTTGCCGATGTCATGGTACAAGCCGGCCAGGTAGATGAGCTCAGGCTTGGGCAAGCGCTCCATGACCTTGCTGGCGAGCGGGAATTTCTCCGAAACCTGCGTGTATTGCAGCTTGCGCAGGTGTTTGATCAGGTTGAGCGTGTGCGCATCGACCGTATAGATGTGGAACAGGTCGTGTTGCATCTGGCCGATGATACGGCCGAACTCGGGCAGGTAGCGGCCCAGGATGCCGTAGCGGTTCATGCGGCGCAGGTTGCGGTGGATGCCCACCTCGCACTTGAACAGCTCGATGAACAGGCTGGTGTTGCGAATATCGGTGCGAAACGCGTCGTCGATCAGGTGGCGATGCTCGCGCAGCAGGCGAATCGTGTCGGCGCGCACACCTTTGATCTCAGGGTTCTGCGCCATCAGCACGAAGATTTCCAGCATCGCGAACGGCGTGCGCTTGAACACTTGGGTGTGGGTCGCCTCGATGTAGCCATCATGCAGCTGGAAGCGCGAATTGATCGGTACCGTCGAACCGGCATCGGGGTCGCCGAGAATCACTTCCTCGAAATGCTGGATGATCAGGTCGCTGAGCTCGGCGATGCTCATCACCACACGGTAGTATTTCTGCATGAACCGCTCGATCGCCAGTTTCGCGTCGCTGTCCTTGTAGCCCAGCAGGCCGGCGATGGAACGCTGGTGGTCGAACAGCAGGCGATCTTCCGAGCGCCCGGCCAGCATGTGCAGGGCGTAGCGCACCTTCCACAGAAACTCCTGGGAAGAGGCCAGCAGATTGTTCTCGCTTTCCACCAGGAAACCTTCCCCGGCCAGTGCGTGCAGGTTCAGCGTGCCGAACTGGCGGCGTGCCACCCACAGCAACGTCTGGATGTCGCGCAGGCCACCGGGCGAGCCCTTGACGTTGGGCTCCAGGTTGTACTCGGTGTCGTTGTACTTGTGATGACGGGCGTTCTGCTCGGCCCGCTTGGCCAGGAAGAACTCGCGGCTGGGCCACATCTTCTCGGTGCTGGTGACCTCGAGCATGCGCTTGCGCAGCCGTTCGGGCCCGGCGATGGTGCGGCTTTCCATCAGATTGGTGATGACAGTGACGTCGGCGCGCGCCTGCTCCGCGCATTCCTCCACCGAGCGCACGCTCTGGCCCACTTCCAGGCCGATGTCCCACAGCAGCGTGAGAAAACGCTCGATCGAATCGCGAAAGACTTCGTAGTCAGGGCTTTCGAGCAGGATCAACAGGTCGATGTCGGAGTAGGGATGCAGCTCGCCACGGCCATAGCCGCCCACGGCGACCAGGGCGATGTCGGCATCCTCGCTCCAGTCGAACTGGCTCCACGCCCGTTCCAGGATATTGTCGACGAACCAGGCGCGGTCTTCGATCAGCCTGCGAATGTCGCGGCCATTGCGAAAGCGCTCGTCGAGCACGTCGTGGGCCTGGCGAATCGCTTTCTTGAAGGCCGCGATGGGACTTGCCTTCAACGCCAGTTCGGCCTGGAACTGGCCGCGATCGAACAACTCCGGATCCACCTGCGGCATGTCGTATTCCTGAAGAGATGAGTGACCTGAACGGGTTGCCCGAGCGTGCAGCGTTACGCCGAGACGCGGGCGATGGTGTCGTCGCTGCGCAAGGTGAAGATCTCGTAGCCGGTGGCGGTCACCACCAGGGTGTGCTCCCACTGTGCGGACAGCTTGCGGTCCTTGGTGATGGCCGTCCAGCCATCGCCCAGCACCTTGGTGTCGGCCTTGCCCTGGTTGATCATCGGCTCGATGGTAAAGGTCATGCCTTCCTTGAGTTCCATGCCGGTACCGGCGCGACCGTAGTGCAGCACCTGGGGTTCTTCGTGGAACACCTTGCCGATGCCGTGGCCGCAGAATTCGCGGACCACGGAGAAACCGTTCTTCTCGGCGTGCTTCTGGATGACTTCGCCGATGTCGCCCAGGCGGCAGCCCGGCTTGACCAGCTCGATGGCCTTGTACAGGCACTCCTGGGTCACCTGCGACAGGCGCTCGGCCCACACCGGCACGGTGCCGACGTGGAACATGCGGCTGGTGTCGCCGTGGTAGCCATCCTTGATCACGGTGACGTCGATGTTCAGGACATCGCCGTCCTTGAGCGGCTTCTCATTGGGAATGCCGTGGCAGACCACGTGGTTGATCGAGGTGCAGATCGACTTGGGGTAGCCCTTGTAGTTGAGCGGGGCAGGGATGGCCTGCTGCTCGTTGACGATGTAGTCGTGGCACAGGCGATCGAGCGCTTCGGTGGTGACACCGGCCTTGACGTGAGGCGCGATCATCTCCAGCACCTCGGCGGCCAGGCGGCCGGCAATGCGCATCTTCTCGATGTCTTCGGGGGTCTTGATGGTAACGGTCATTCGGGGCTCTCTGAGCGCTCGCGCGCATTCGCAGGCTGGAAATCGAGGCGATTCTACCAGAGCCGCCGCGGACTGCCGTGCGGTGCTGGCGACGCCTCTATATAAGAGGTGATGGGCGGTATTGTCGCGCGAATCCGGCAGCGGCGCAAAAGCCGTCGTGCATCGACGCTATTTCAGGTTTCTATATCCGGACGGCTATGGTATAAAATGCGCCGCTTTCCGGGGATGCCCCGGGAGCAACCAAACCCACACACGTGTCGACACGATGACCTGGGTGCCGGTGGTTCTGCCACGGGTTGGTCATTGGGATACGTGGAGGCTTAACCCGACTTATCAAGGAACTATCATGTCCCAAGTCAACATGCGCGATATGCTGAAGGCCGGTGTGCACTTCGGTCACCAAACCCGTTACTGGAATCCGAAAATGGGTAAGTACATTTTCGGCGCGCGTAACAAGATCCACATCATCAACCTCGAAAAAACCCTGCCGATGTTCAACGAAGCGCTGACCTTCGTAGAGCGCCTGGCCCAGGGCAAGAACAAGATCCTGTTCGTCGGTACCAAGCGTTCCGCCGGCAAGATCGTCGCCGAGGAAGCAGCACGTTGCGGCTCGCCGTACGTCGACCATCGCTGGTTGGGCGGCATGCTGACCAACTTCAAGACCATCCGCGCTTCGATCAAGCGTCTGCGTGACCTGGAAACCCAGGCCGAAGATGGCACGTTCACCAAGCTGACCAAGAAAGAAGCTTTGATGCGCACCCGTGATCTGGAAAAACTGGATCGCAGCCTGGGTGGTATCAAGGACATGGGCGGCCTGCCTGACGCACTGTTCGTCATCGACGTCGACCACGAGCGCATCGCGATCACCGAAGCCAACAAGCTGGGCATCCCGGTCATCGGCATCGTCGACACCAACAGCAGCCCTGAAGGCGTTGACTACATCATCCCAGGCAACGATGACGCCATTCGCGCCATCCAGCTGTACATGGGTTCGATGGCCGACGCGGTCATCCGTGGTCGCAACCACGTGGCTGGCGGTACTGAAGAATACGTTCAGGACGCACCTGCCGCAGCGGTAGAAGGCTGAGTCTAGACGCCCAGCGTTTACTCGGTACGCAAAAAGGGGGCTAGGCCCCCTTTTTGCCACCTCGAGAACCATTGCCGGCATCGTCATCGCTCGAACTGTAAAGAGCCGCTGGCAAGGTCACGAATTGAACGCCCGTTAACGGGTGGAATGGTTAGACACCTATCCAAGAGGAATTTGAAATGGCAGAGATTACTGCAGCGTTGGTCAAAGAACTGCGCGAGCGTACCGGCGAAGGCATGATGGATTGCAAAAAGGCCTTGACCAAGGCCGGCGGCGACATCGAAAAAGCCATCGACGACATGCGTGCTTCGGGCGCCATCAAGGCCGCCAAGAAAGCAGGCAACATTGCTGCCGAAGGCGCCATCGCCGTCAAGGTTGCTGCCGACAACAAGTCCGCAGTCATCCTGGAAGTCAACTCGCAGACCGACTTCCTGGCTCTGCAGGACGACTTCAAGCACTTCGTCGCCGCCAGCGTGGAAAAGGCTTTCGCCGACCAGCTGACCGACGCTGCGCCACTGATCGCCGCTCAAGAGTCGGCCCGTGAAGCCCTGGTTGCCAAGGTTGGCGAAAACGTCAACATCCGCCGCCTGGTGCGTGTAGAAGGCGACGTTGTCGATGCCTACCTGCACGGCAACAAGATCGGCGTCATCGTCGCCCTGAACGGCGGCAACGCCGAACTGGCTCGCGACATCGCCATGCACGTGGCTGCCAGCAACCCGGAATTCCTGCTGCCATCGCAGGTTTCGGCCGAGGCCATCGAGCGTGAGAAGGGCGTCTTCATGAGCCTGAACGAAGACAAGATCAAGGGCAAGCCAGCCGAAATCGTCGAGAAAATGGTTGCTGGTCGTATCAGCAAGTTCCTCGCCGAAGCCAGCCTGGTCGAGCAGGCGTTCGTCAAGAACCCTGAAGTCAAGGTCGGCGACCTGGCCAAGAAAGCCGGTGCTGAAATCGTTTCGTTCACCTACTTCAAGGTAGGCGAAGGCATCGAGAAGCCTGTCGACAACTTCGCTGACGAAGTTGCCGCACAAGTGGCCGCTGCCAGCAAGCAATAAGACGGATTCGTTCTGTTGCCCCAAAGAGGCTGCCCGCTTACGCGCGCAGCCTCTTTTTCAAAGTTGGAACCCGGATTTAGCCGCTTACAAGGCGCAGGTCCGGTGGTACTGTCGCAGTGCCGCAAGCTAGAGTTAGGCGCGCCGTACACCGGCCCGTCCAGAATTTATTAAACGCCGCAGGAGAGACACGCAATGGCTCAGCAGGTGAGTGGTCGTCAACCTCGCTATAAACGCATTTTGCTCAAACTTAGCGGCGAGGCCCTGATGGGGTCCGAAGATTTCGGGATCGACCCGAAAGTGCTGGACCGCATGGCCCTCGAAGTGGGTCAGCTGGTAGGCATCGGCGTCCAGGTGGGCCTGGTCATCGGTGGCGGCAACCTGTTCCGCGGCGCAGCCTTGAGCGCCGCCGGCATGGACCGTGTCACCGGCGACCACATGGGCATGCTGGCCACGGTGATGAACGCCCTGGCGATGCGCGATGCGCTCGAGCGCTCCAACATTGCCGCCATCGTCATGTCGGCTATCTCCATGGTAGGCGTGACCGACCATTACGATCGTCGCAAGGGTATTCGTCACCTCAATTCCGGTGATGTGGTAATTTTCGCCGCCGGTACCGGCAACCCGTTCTTCACCACCGACTCCGCAGCGTGCCTGCGCGCCATCGAGATCGATGCCGACGTGGTGCTCAAGGCGACCAAGGTCGACGGTGTCTACACGGCCGATCCGTTCAAGGATCCGAATGCTGAGAAATTCGACCGCCTGACGTACGATGAAGTACTGGATCGCAAGCTGGGCGTGATGGACCTGACCGCCATCTGCCTGTGCCGTGATCACAAGATGCCGTTGCGGGTATTCAACATGAACAAGCCTGGCGCTCTGCTGAACATCGTAGTGGGCGGCGCCGAAGGAACTCTGATCGAGGAAGGCGAAGTATGATCAACGAAATCAAGAAGGATGCGCAGGCGCGCATGCAGAAATCCCTGGAGTCGCTGCAGCACGCGTTCGGTCGTATCCGTACCGGCAAGGCGCACCCAAGCATCCTGGAAGGCGTCCAGGTTCCCTACTACGGTGCCGACACCCCGATCAACCAGGTCGCCAGCATTACCGTGAAGGACTCGCGCACCCTGCAGGTCGTCGCGTTCGAGCGCAACATGCTCGCTGCGGTCGACAAGGCCATCGGTTCCGCCGGCCTGAACCTCAACCCGACCAACCTGGGCGAGTTGCTGCTGATCTCCATGCCTGCACTGACCGAAGAAACCCGCAAGGGCTTCACCAAGCAGGCGCGTGACGCTGCCGAAGATGCCCGCGTGGCCGTGCGCAACATCCGTCGTGATGCCTTGAGCCAGTACAAGGATCTGGTCAAGGAAAAGGAAATCAGCGAAGACGAAGAACGTCGTGCCGCCGATGATATCCAGAAGCTGACCGACAAGTTCGTCGCGGACATCGAAACGGCCGTGAAGCAGAAAGAAGCGGACCTGATGGCCGTTTAAGGAATTAGTCCGTCTCATGGAAAAGACCAAGTTGGCTGTACCTTCCACGGTACCGCGGCATGTTGCGATCATCATGGATGGCAACAATCGCTGGGCCAAGAAACGTTTGCTGCCCGGTGTCGCTGGGCACAAGGCCGGTGTGGATGCCGTACGCGCGGTCATCGAGGTGTGTGCCGAGGCCAAGGTCGAGGTACTGACCTTGTTCGCTTTTTCCAGCGAGAACTGGCAGCGTCCGGCCGACGAGGTCGGGGCGCTGATGGAGCTGTTCTTCAGTGCGCTGCGTCGCGAGGCGCGGCGCCTGAACGACAACCGGATCAGCCTGCGGATCATCGGTGACCGCTCGCGGTTCCACCCCGAGTTGCAGGCCGCCATGCGCGAAGCCGAAGCGGCCACCGCCGGCAACGACCGCTTCGTCCTGCAGATCGCCGCCAATTATGGCGGTCAGTGGGACATTGCCCAGGCGGCCCAGCGTCTTGCCCGGGAAGTCCAGGCTGGCCACCTCAAGCCCGAAGACATCACCCCCGATCTGCTGCAGACCTGTCTGGCCACGGGTGACTTGCCCTTGCCGGATCTGTGCATCCGTACCGGCGGCGAGCATCGCATCAGCAACTTCCTGCTGTGGCAGCTGGCCTACGCCGAGCTGTACTTTTCCGACCTGTTCTGGCCGGATTTCAAACACGAGGCCATGCGCACGGCGCTGGCCGATTTCGCTTCGCGCCAGCGGCGGTTCGGTAAAACGAGCGAGCAGGTCGAAGCCGGAGCCCGTGCTTAATGCTTAAACAACGCATCATCACTGCGCTGATCCTGTTGCCGATTGCCCTGTGCGGTTTCTTCCTGCTCGAAGGGGCGGGTTTCGCCCTGTTCATCGGCCTGGTGGTGACCTTGGGCGCCTGGGAATGGGCGCGCCTGGCCGGTTTCGAAAAACAACCGGCGCGCATTGCCTTCGCGGCCGTGGTAGCGGGCCTGTTGTTCTTCCTCTACCTCACGCCCGGGCTGGCGCCGTTCGTGCTCGGTGCTGCAGTGCTGTGGTGGTGCCTGGCCACGTTCCTGGTGCTGACGTATCCGCGCACCAGTGAGCATTGGGCCAGCCTTGCCTGCAAGTTGCTGATCGGCCTGCTGATCCTGCTGCCGGCCTGGCAAGGCCTGGTGCTGCTCAAGGGTTGGCCGCTGGGTAACTGGCTGATCATGACCGTTATGGTGCTGGTGTGGGGTGCCGACATCGGCGCCTACTTCACCGGCAAAGCCTTGGGCAAGCGCAAGCTGGCGCCGCAGGTCAGCCCCGGCAAAAGCTGGGAAGGTTTCTACGGCGGGCTGGTGACCAGCCTGTTGATCACCCTGGCCATCGGCCTGGTGCGTGACTGGGGCGTCGGCCAGATGCTCGCGGGCCTGGTCGGCGCTGCGATCGTGGTGGCCATTTCGGTCGTGGGCGATCTGACCGAAAGCATGTTCAAGCGTCGTTCGGGCATCAAGGACAGCAGCAACCTGCTGCCCGGCCATGGCGGTGTACTGGATCGCATCGACAGCCTGACCGCAGCCGTACCGGTGTTCGCCGTACTGCTGTGGGCCGCTGGCTGGGGCGTGATGTGAGCCGCGTGCAGCGTATTACCGTACTGGGCGCGACCGGCTCCATTGGCCTGAGCACGCTCGACGTGATTGCTCGCCATCCGGATCGCTACGCCGCGTTCGCCCTGACCGGCTTTTCGCGCATGGACGAGCTCTTGGCGCTGTGCCTGGTGCATCGCCCGGTGTTTGCCGTGGTGCCCAGTCAGGAATGCGCCAGCGCCCTGCAGCAGGCATTGCTTCAAGCCGGATCGCGCACCGAGGTACTGATCGGTGAAGAGGGCCTGTGCCAGGTTTCGGCGGCGCCGGAAGTGGATGCCGTGATGGCGGCCATCGTCGGCGCGGCGGGTTTGCGCCCGACGCTGGCAGCGGTGCGTGCAGGCAAGAAAGTGCTGCTGGCCAACAAGGAAGCGCTGGTCATGTCGGGCGCCTTGTTCATGCAGGCCGTGCGCGACAGCGGCGCCGTCGTGTTGCCGATCGACAGCGAACACAACGCCATTTTCCAGTGCATGCCCCGTGATTTCGAGCGTGGCCTGAGTCAGGTCGGTGTGCGCCGGATTCTGCTGACCGCATCAGGCGGACCGTTTCGGCAGACTCCGCTGCAGCAGCTGGAACAGGTCACCCCTGAGCAGGCCTGCGCCCACCCCAATTGGTCGATGGGGCGCAAGATTTCCGTCGATTCGGCGAGCATGATGAACAAGGGCCTGGAGCTGATCGAGGCGTGCTGGCTGTTCGATGCGCGTCCCGAGCAGATCGAAGTGGTCGTGCATCCGCAAAGCGTGATCCATTCCCTGGTCGACTATGTCGACGGCTCGGTGCTGGCTCAGTTGGGCAACCCCGACATGCGCACGCCGATCGCCCATGCCATGGCCTGGCCTCAACGTGTGGACTCCGGCGTGGCACCTCTGGACCTGTTCGCCATCGCCCGGCTGGATTTCGAGGCGCCGGACGAGCAGCGGTTTCCCTGCCTGCGCCTGGCGCGGCAGGCAGCCGAGGCGGGCGACAGTGCCCCGGCCATGCTCAACGCGGCGAACGAAATCGCAGTGGCGGCGTTCCTCGAGCGTCGCATACGCTACCCGCAGATCCCGCGTATGATCGAAGACGTCTTGAACCAGGAGCCGGTCGTTGCGCTGGACACGCTCGATACGGTCTTCGCCGCGGATGCGCGCGCGCGCGATCTGGCCCAGCAATGGTTGAACCAGCACGGGAACTGACACCCGTATGGCCGTAGTTCGGAGAGAGTTATGAGTGCGCTCTACATGATTATCGGCACCTTGGTGGCATTGGGTGTGCTGGTTACCTTTCACGAGTTTGGCCATTTCTGGGTCGCACGGCGCTGTGGCGTCAAGGTGCTGCGTTTTTCGGTGGGTTTCGGCACGCCGCTGCTGCGCTGGCACGACCGCCAGGGCACCGAGTTCGTCGTTGCGGCGATTCCCTTGGGCGGCTACGTCAAGATGCTCGACGAGCGTGAAGGCGAAGTGCCGGCCGACCAGGCGGAGCAGTCTTTTAACCGCAAGAGCGTGCGTCAGCGCATTGCCATCGTCGCCGCCGGTCCGGTGGCCAACTTTCTGCTGGCGCTGGTTTTCTTCTGGCTGCTCGCAATGCTGGGCACTCAGCAACTCAAGCCGGTAGTCGGCTCGGTCGAGCCGGGCAGTATTGCGGCAACCGCCGGTCTGATGGCGGGCGAGGAAATCGTTGCCGTTGATGGCGAAAGCACGGCGGGTTGGGCTGCGGTGAACCTGCAGATGGTCCGTCGCCTGGGCGAAACCGGAGCCTTGCAACTGACCGTGCGCGAGCCGGGCGCAACCGCGGAAACCACGCGTTCGCTGGCCTTGAATCAATGGCTGCAAGGCTCCGATGAGCCCGATCCGATTCGCTCGCTGGGCATTCGTCCCTGGCGTCCGGCGCTGGCACCGATCCTTGCCGAACTCGATCCGAACGGCCCCGCTCAGGCCGCCGGCCTGCGCACCGGAGACCGCCTGCTGGCGCTGGACGGCCAGCCACTGGGCGATTGGCAGCAGGTCGTGGACCTGGTGCGCGAACGTCCGGACAGTCGCATCGTACTGCGCGTGGAACGCGACAATGCCCCGTTGGACGTGCCGGTCAACCTCGTTTCCAAGGGCGAGGGCAAAGCCGCAGGGTACTTGGGCGCCGGGGTGAAACCGGTCGAATGGCCCCCGCAAATGCTGCGTGAAGTCAGCTACGGGCCACTGGATGCAGTGGTCGAAGGCGCCAGGCGCACCTGGACCATGAGCGTGCTGACCCTTGATTCCCTGAAGAAAATGCTGTTCGGCGAGCTCTCGGTAAAAAACTTGAGTGGACCGATAACCATTGCTAAAGTGGCGGGCGCTTCGGCCCAGTCGGGTTTTGGGGATTTCCTGAATTTCCTCGCCTACCTGAGCATAAGCCTCGGAGTTCTCAATTTGCTGCCCATTCCGGTACTGGATGGGGGGCATCTGTTGTTCTACCTGATTGAGTGGGTGCGTGGTCGCCCCGTCTCTGATCGGGTACAGGGTTGGGGAATCCAGATCGGCATCAGTCTGGTGGTTGGGGTCATGCTGCTCGCCCTGATAAACGATCTGGGTCGTCTGTAACGCTTCGCTCGTTTGCGAACCTGCCGCTTCTGCGGCAGTTTGTTTATTGCCAGTTGGAATAAGAAAGGACTTCATGAAACGTCTGCTGCTAACTGCGGTTCTTGCCGTACTGATGATCGCTGAAGTTCACGCCGCGTCCTTCACCATCTCCGATATTCGTGTCAACGGTCTGCAGCGGGTTTCCGCCGGCAGCGTGTTTGGCGCGTTGCCGTTGAACGTAGGTGATCAGGCCGACGACGGTCGCCTGGTGGAATCGACCCGTGCACTCTTCAAAACCGGGTTCTTCCAGGATATCCAGCTGGGCCGGGACGGTAACGTCCTGGTGATCACCGTGGTCGAACGACCTTCGGTGGCCAGTATCGACATCGAAGGTAACAAGGCGATCTCCACCGAAGACCTGATGAAGGGCCTCAAGCAGTCCGGCCTGGCCGAAGGCGAGATCTTCCAGCGCGCGACCCTCGAAGGCGTGCGCAACGAGTTGCAGCGTCAGTACGTGGCCCAGGGCCGCTACTCGGCATCGGTCGACACCGAAGTGGTCACCCAGCCGCGCAACCGTGTGGCCCTGAAGATCAACATCAACGAAGGCACGGTCGCGGCCATCCAGCACATCAACGTGGTGGGCAACTCGGTGTTCCCCGAGGAAGACCTGACCGACCTGTTCGAGCTCAAGACGTCCAACTGGCTGTCGTTCTTCCGCAACGACGACAAGTACGCACGCGAAAAGCTGTCCGGTGACCTGGAGCGTCTGCGCTCCTACTACCTGGACCGCGGTTACATCAACATGGACATCGCGTCCACGCAGGTGTCGATCACCCCGGACAAGAAACACGTCTACATCACCGTCAACGTCAACGAAGGTGAAAAGTACACCGTTCGCGACGTCAAGCTCAGCGGCGACTTGAAGGTGCCCGAAGACCAGGTCCAGCAGTTGATGCTGGTGAAGAAGGGCCAGGTGTTCTCGCGCAAGGTCATGACGTCGACCTCCGAGCTGATCACCCGCCGCCTGGGTAACGACGGCTACACCTTTGCCAACGTCAACGGCGTGCCTCAGCCGCACGATGAAGACCACACCGTCGACATCACCTTCGTGGTCGATCCGGGCAAGCGTGCCTACGTCAACCGCATCAACTTCCGTGGCAACACCAAGTCGGAAGACGAAGTGCTGCGTCGCGAAATGCGCCAGATGGAAGGCGGCTGGGCTTCGACCTACTTGATCGACCAATCCAAGACCCGCCTCGAGCGCCTTGGCTTCTTCAAGGAAGTGAACGTCGAGACGCCGGCCGTGCCCGGTACCGACGACCAGGTCGACGTCAACTATGCCGTGGAAGAGCAGGCGTCGGGTTCGATCACCGCCAGCGTCGGCTTCGCCCAGAGCGCCGGTTTGATTTTGGGTGGTTCGATCAGCCAGAACAACTTCCTGGGTACCGGTAACCGCGTGTCGATCGGCCTGACCCGCAGCGAGTACCAGAGCCGCTACAACTTCAGCTACACCGACCCGTACTACACGCCGGACGGCGTCAGCCTGGGCTATAACGCTTTCTACCGCACCACCGACTACGACGACCTCGACGTCGACGTGGCCAGCTATGCCGTGGACAGTCTGGGCGCCGGCATGAACTTCGGCTACCCGATCAGCGAAACCTCGCGCTTGACCTTCGGCTTGAGCGTGCAGCAGGACGAGATCAAGACCGGTAAGTACACCGTCAACGAAATCTTCGATTTCACCGAGAAGGAAGGTGAGAAGTTCACCAACTTCAAGGCGTCCGCCGGTTGGTCTTCGTCGACGCTGAACAAAGGCGTGCTGCCGACCCGCGGTGCTTCGCAAAGCTTGACGGGTGAAATCACCATTCCAGGCAGCGACTTGTCGTTCTTCAAGATCGACTACCGCAACCAGGCGTTTGTGCCGGTGACCGAAAACTACACGATGCGCTTCCACACCGAGCTGGGTTACGGTGACGGCTATGGCTCGACCGACGGCTTGCCGTTCTATGAGAACTACTACGCCGGTGGTTTCAACTCTGTACGTGGCTTCAAGGACAGCACGCTGGGTCCGCGCAGCACGCCGAGCAAGGAAAACCCTCGTCGCGGTACGTTGGACGACCCTGACACAGACCCGCTGGCCTTCGGTGGTAACGTCCAGATCACCGGTGGCGCAGAAGTACTGTTTCCTTTGCCATTCGTAAAAGACCAACGCTCGCTGCGTACGTCCCTGTTCGTTGACGTCGGTAACGTCTTCGACACCAACTGCAGTGACTCGGTTACAGCAGACAAAAAGGTTGTCCGCTGCAACGACATCGACATCGCCAACATGGCCGTCTCCGCCGGCTTGGGCGTGACCTGGATCACCGCCCTGGGCCCACTGAGCTTCAGCCTGGCGATGCCGGTCAAGAAGCCTGACAATGCCGAAACCCAGGTCTTCCAATTCTCTCTGGGCCAGACCTTCTAAGGTCTGCTCCTTGGCAACAACAACGGATTTTGTAGGAGTTTATTGTGCGCAAGTTGACTCAAATGGTTGTTCTGGCCGCGACCCTCGCCGCCTCGTTGGGTGCCGCTCCGGCCTTCGCCGACATGAAAATCGCTGTTCTGAACTATCAGATGGCGCTGCTCGAGTCTGACGCTGCCAAGAAATACGCGGTCGATGCCGAGAAGAAATTCGGCCCGCAACTGAGCAAGCTCAAGACCCTGGAAAGCAGCGCCAAGAGCATCCAGGACCGCCTGGTTGCCGGTGGCGACAAGATGGCCCAGCCCGAGCGTGAGCGCCTGGAGCTCGAATTCAAGCAGAAAGCCCGCGACTTCCAGTTCCAGTCCAAGGAGCTGAACGAAGCCAAGGCCGTTGCCGACCGCGAAATGCTCAAGCAGCTCAAGCCCAAGCTCGACGGTGCCGTTGAGGAAGTCATCAAGAAAGGTGCCTTCGACCTGGTGCTGGAGCGCGGTGCGGTGATTGATGTCAAACCTCAGTTCGACATCACTCGCCAGGTCATCGAGCGCATGAATCAGTCGCGCTGATATGACAGCGACCATGAAGCTCGGCCAGCTGGCCGAGTTCCTGGGGGCCACGGTCAGTGGCGACCCGGAGAAGATCATCACTGGGCTGGCCACCTTGCAGGAGGCCGGCCCAGCTCAGCTGAGCTTTCTGGCCAATCCGCAGTACCGCAAGTTCCTGCCCGATAGCCATGCCGGTGCCGTGCTGCTCAAGGCAGCCGATGCCGAAGGTTTCCAGGGTGACGCACTGATCGTCCCCGATCCCTATCTTGCCTATGCACGCATCTCCCATCTGTTCGATCCCAAGCCCCGTGCCAGTGCTGGCGTGCATCCCTCGGCCGTCATTGCCGCCGATGCCCAGGTCGACGCGGCTGCCAGCGTCGGGCCGTTTGCCGTCGTGGAAAGCGGTGCCAGGATCGCCGCCGGTGTGACCATCGGCGCGCACTGCTTCATCGGTGCACGTTGCGAGATCGGCGAAGGCGGCTGGTTGGCGCCTCGTGTGACTCTGTATCACGATGTGCGCATCGGCAAGCGCGTGGTTATCCAGTCGGGCGCCGTGCTGGGAGGTGAGGGCTTCGGCTTCGCCAACGAGAAGGGCGTGTGGCAGAAAATCGCCCAGATCGGCGGCGTCAGCATCGGCGACGACGTCGAGATCGGTGTGAACACCGCCGTCGATCGCGGGGCTTTGGCCGATACCGTGATTGGCAACGGCGTGAAGCTCGACAACCAGATCCAGATTGCCCACAACGTACAGATTGGCGATAACACCGCCATGGCGGCGTGTGTCGGTATTTCGGGAAGCAGTAAGATCGGCAAGAATTGCATGCTCGCAGGCGGCGTAGGCCTGGTCGGGCACATCGAGATCTGCGATGGCGTATTCATCACTGGCATGACCATGGTGACCCATTCGATCACCGAACCTGGGGCCTATTCCTCGGGTACGGCGATGCAGCCAGCGGCCGAGTGGCGCAAGAGCGCCGCGCGATTGCGGCAGTTGGATGACATGGCTCGGCGCCTCAAGCAGGTGGAAAAGCATGTCGAGGCAGTGACCCAAGGCGGTAAAGCGTCATCTGATGGCTGATACCTTTTCCATATCAAGTGTGCCCAGCCGCTAGACTGCCCCTTGATTTGCAATAGGAGTGTCGCGCGTCAGCCGCGCGCTCCCTATCTTTACTACAGGCTTCCCCCCGAAATGATGGACATCAACGAGATTCGCGAATACCTGCCGCACCGCTATCCCTTTCTGTTGGTGGATCGCGTAGTGGAGCTGGACGTCGAAAGCCAGAGCATTCGCGCCTACAAGAATGTCAGCATCAACGAGCCGTTCTTCAATGGTCACTTCCCTGCGCACCCGATCATGCCAGGCGTGTTGATCATCGAGGCCATGGCCCAGGCCGCCGGCATTCTTGGTTTCAAGATGCTCGACGTCAAACCGGCCGACGGTACGCTCTACTACTTCGTGGGTTCGGACAAGCTGCGTTTCCGCCAGCCTGTGCTGCCCGGCGACCAGTTGATCCTGGAAGCCAAGTTCATCAGCTGCAAGCGCCAGATCTGGAAGTTCGACTGCAAGGCGTCGGTGGACGGCAAGCCGGTCTGCTCGGCCGAGATCATCTGTGCGGAACGCAAGCTATGAGTTTGATTGACCCTCGCGCCATCATCGACCCGTCCGCCGTTCTGGCAGATGGCGTCGAAGTCGGCCCTTGGTCGATCGTTGGTGCGGGCGTAGAAATCGGCGAGGGCACAGTGATCGGTCCCCATGTCATCCTCAAGGGGCCGACCCGCATCGGCAGGCACAACCGTATCTACCAGTTTTCCTCCATCGGGGAAGACACGCCGGACCTCAAGTACAAGGGCGAGGAAACCCGCTTGGTCATCGGTGACCACAACGTCATCCGCGAAGGCGTGACCATTCACCGCGGCACCGTGCAGGACCGCGCCGAAACCACGCTGGGCGACCACAACCTGATCATGGCCTATGCCCATATCGGGCACGACAGCGTCATAGGCAATCATTGCATCCTGGTCAACAACACGGCCTTGGCCGGTCACGTGCATGTGCATGACTGGGCGATTCTGTCCGGCTTCACCCTGGTGCACCAGTATTGCCACATCGGTGCCCACAGTTTTTCCGGTATGGGTACGGCCATCGGCAAGGATGTACCGGCCTATGTCACGGTATTCGGCAACCCGGCCGAAGCCCGCAGCATGAATTTCGAAGGCATGCGCCGCCGCGGTTTCAGCGATGAAGCGATCCACGCGCTGCGCCGTGCCTACAAGACGGTCTACCGCCGTGGCTTGACCGTCGAGCAGGCCCTGCTCGATCTGGAAGAACCTGCGCGGCTGCACCCCGAAGTCGACGTGTTCCTAAAGTCGATCCAGTCCTCGACCCGCGGCATCACCCGCTGATGTCTCACCCCGCACCGCTGACCGTAGCACTGGTGGCAGGCGAAGCCAGTGGCGACATCCTGGGTTCAGGGCTGATGCGCGCGCTCAAGGCACGCCATCCGCACATCCAGTTCATCGGCGTCGGCGGTCCGCTGATGGAAGCCGAGGGGATGGTCAGCCGCTTCCCGATGGAGCGCCTGGCAGTGATGGGCCTGGTCGAAGTGCTGGGCCGCCTGCGTGAACTGCTGGCGCGGCGCAAGCAGCTGATTGCCGAGCTGATCGCGTGCAAGCCGGATGTGTTCATCGGCATCGACGCCCCCGATTTCACCCTGAACATGGAACTTAAGCTGCGCCAGGCCGGGATCAAGACGGTGCACTACGTGAGCCCCTCGGTCTGGGCCTGGCGGCAGAAGCGGGTGTTGAAGATTCGCAAGGGTTGCGACCTGATGCTGACGCTGCTGCCCTTCGAGGCCAGGTTCTACGAAGAGCAGGGCGTCCCGGTGCGCTTCGTCGGTCATCCGCTGGCCGACACCATTGCGCTGCAAGCTGACCGTGAACAGGCCCGCTTGCAGTTGGGCCTGCCCAGCGATCATCCAGTCGTGGCGTTGATGCCCGGCAGCCGGGGCGGCGAAGTCGGCCGTCTGGGCGAGCTGTTCCTCGACAGTGCCCAGTTGCTCCTGCAATCGCAACCACACACACGCTTCGTAATCCCCTGCGCCAACCCGCAGCGGCGTGCGCAACTGGAGCAAATGCTCGCCGGGCGCACGATGCCGGTGACCTTGCTCGACGGTGGCTCGCACACCGCGCTGGCCGCTTGTGACGCGGTGCTGATCGCTTCCGGCACGGCTACCCTGGAGGCCCTGCTGTACAAGCGCCCCATGGTAGTGGCCTACCGGCTGGCGCCCGTGACGTACTGGATTCTCAAGCGCATGGTCAAAAGCCCCTACGTGTCGTTGCCCAACCTGCTGGCCCAGCGCATGCTGGTGCCCGAGTTGTTGCAGGATGACGCTACGCCTCAGGCGTTGGTAGCGCAGTTGCTACCCCTGCTGGCAGGTGGCGAGGAGCAGACCAGCGCTTTTGACGCGATTCACCGCACGCTGCGTCGCGACGCCTCCAACCAGGCGGCCGACGCCGTGCTGAAACTGATAGGCAGGAATGATGGCTAAGTCACTACAGACAAGCAGGCAACTGCAGATGGGTCTGGATTTCGATCTGGTCGAGGAACTGGTCGCCGGCGTCGACGAAGTCGGCCGCGGCCCATTGTGCGGCGCGGTGGTGACGGCAGCGGTGATTCTCGATCCGCGCCGGCCGATCCTGGGTCTCAACGACTCCAAGAAGCTGACCGAAGCGCGTCGTGAAATGCTCTACGAAGAAATCTGCGAGAAGGCCCTGGCCTGGTGCATTGCCCGCGCCGAAGTGGAAGAGATCGACCGGCTGAACATTCTCCATGCGACCATGCTGGCCATGCAGCGGGCGGTGCAGGGCTTGAGCATTACGCCGAAACTGGCGTTGATCGACGGCAATCGCTGCCCGCAGCTGGATGTGCCCAGTGCCCCGGTGATCCAGGGCGACGCGAAGGTCCCGGCCATCGCCGCCGCTTCGATCCTGGCCAAGGTCAGTCGCGACCGGGAAATGTCCGCTTTCGAATTGATCTACCCAGGCTATGGCATGGGCGGGCACAAGGGCTACCCTACGCCAGTGCATCTGGAAGCTTTGGCTCGCCTGGGCCCCACGCCCATTCATCGGCGATCGTTCGCGCCGGTCCGCGCTGCGTGGCAGGCTCGCGAAAGCATCGATCAAGCACCCGCCTGGGTCTAGCAGGCTGATGTTTTGATCAAGGCCCGGTACAATCCGGGCCTTGTCGTTCTACCCGTCACCATAGGATCAACATGTCGGTTTCCTTCGTTCATCTTCGCTTGCACACCGAATACTCGCTGGTCGACGGCCTGGTGCGGATCAAGCCGCTGGTCAAGGCGCTGGCCGGTATGAACATGCCTGCGGTGGCGGTGACCGATCAGAACAACATGTGTTCGCTGGTGAAGTTCTACAAGGCCGCGATGGGCGCCGGCATCAAGCCGATCTGCGGCGCCGACCTGTGGTTGGCCAATCGCGACCCCGATGGCCCTCTGAGTCGCATCAGCCTGCTGGCGATGAACGCCGTGGGTTATCGCAACATAACCGAACTGATTTCCCGCGGCTTCATCGAAGGCCAGCGCAACGGCCAGGTGATCGTCGAGCGGCAGTGGGTGGCCGAAGCTAGCGAAGGCGTGATCTGCCTGTCGGCGGCCAAGGAGGGCGAGATCGGCATGGCCCTGCTGGGCGGCTATCCGGGCGACGCCGACAACCTGTTGCGCGAGTGGATGGCGATATTTCCCGAGCGTTTCTACGTCGAGGTGCAGCGGACCAATCGCACCAACGACGAAGAGTACCTGCATGCGGCCGTCGCCCTGGCCGACCGCCTGGGTGCGCCTCTGGTGGCGACCAACGATGTGCGCTTCATCAAGCAGGAAGATTTCGAGGCCCACGAGACCCGCGTGTGCATCGGTGAAGGCCGCGCGCTGGACGACCCGCGCCGCAACAAAAACTACAGCGACCAGCAGTACCTCAAAAGCGCGGAAGAGATGGCCGAGTTGTTCAGCGATCTGCCCGAGGCGCTGGAAAACACCGTCGAGATCGCCAGGCGCTGCAACATCGACGTCAAGCTGGGCAAGCACTTCCTGCCCGACTACCCGATTCCCGATGGCATGACCATCGATGAGTACTTCCGCAAGGTCTCGTTCGACGGCCTGGAAGAACGCCTTGCCGTGCTCTTGCCCAAGGACACCACCGAGAACTACGAAGAGCGGCGGCAGGTGTATGTCGACCGACTGAATTTCGAGCTCGACATCATCATCCAGATGGGCTTTCCAGGTTACTTCCTGATCGTGATGGACTTCATCCAGTGGGCCAAGAGCAATGGCGTGCCGGTGGGTCCGGGCCGGGGGTCGGGCGCTGGCTCCCTGGTAGCCTATGTCCAGAAGATTACCGACCTCGACCCGCTGGAATACGACCTGCTGTTCGAACGCTTTCTCAACCCCGAGCGGGTTTCCATGCCCGACTTCGACGTCGACTTCTGCATGGATGGCCGCGACCGGGTCATCGACTACGTGGCGGACAAGTATGGCCGCAACGCCGTGAGCCAGATCATCACCTTCGGCTCCATGGCGGCCAAGGCGGTGGTGCGCGACGTGGCACGGGTGCAGGGCAAGTCCTACGGCCTGGCCGACCGCCTGTCCAAGATGATCCCGTTCGAAGTCGGCATGACCCTGGAAAAGGCCTTCGAGCAGGAAGAGATCCTGCGCGACTTCATCAAGGTCGATGAGGAAGCGGCGGAAATCTGGGACATGGCGCGCAAGCTCGAAGGTGTGGTGCGTAACGTCGGCAAGCACGCCGGTGGTGTGGTGATCGCGCCGACCAAACTCACCGACTTCGCGCCGATCTACTGCGACGAGGCCGGCGACGGCCTGGTGACCCAGTTCGACAAGGATGACGTGGAGGCCGCCGGCCTGGTCAAGTTCGACTTCCTCGGCCTGCGGACCCTGACCATCATCGACTGGGCGTTGAAGACCATCAACCGCGACCGCGCCAAGGTCAACGAAGCGCCGCTGGACATCGCCTTCATTCCGCTCGACGACAAACCGACCTACCAGTTGCTGCAGAAGGCCGAGACCACCGCGGTGTTCCAGCTCGAGTCGCGCGGCATGAAAGAGCTGATCAAGAAGCTCAAGCCCGACTGCCTGGAAGACCTTATCGCCCTGGTGGCGCTGTTCCGCCCAGGCCCGCTGCAGTCGGGCATGGTGGATGACTTCATCAACCGCAAGCACGGCCGCGCCGAGCTGGCCTATCCGCACTCGGACTACCAGTACGAAGGGCTGAAACCAGTCCTGGCTCCTACCTACGGCATCATTCTGTATCAGGAACAGGTGATGCAGATCGCCCAGGTGATGGCGGGCTACACCCTCGGTGGTGCCGACATGCTGCGCCGCGCCATGGGCAAGAAGAAGCCCGAGGAGATGGCCAAGCAGCGCGGCGGCTTCATCGATGGGTGCGCGACCAACAACATCGACCCGGACCTGGCAGGCAACATCTTCGACCTGGTGGAAAAGTTCGCCGGGTACGGTTTCAACAAGTCCCACTCCGCCGCCTATGGCCTGGTGTCGTACCAGACCGCCTGGCTCAAGACCCACTACCCGGCGCCGTTCATGGCTGCGGTGCTGTCGGCGGACATGCACAACACCGACAAGGTCGTGACCCTCATCGAAGAGTTGCGCAGCATGAAACTGCGCCTGGATGCACCTGACGTGAACAACTCCGAGTTCAAGTTCACGGTCAACGACGACGGTCGCATCGTCTACGGGCTGGGCGCGATCAAGGGCGTGGGCGAAGGCCCGGTGGAGGCGATCATCGAGGCGCGCCAGGCCGGTCCGTTCAAGGACCTGTTCGACTTCTGCGAGCGCGTCGACCTCAAGCGCATCAACAAGCGCACCCTCGACGGTCTGATCCGCAGCGGCGCGATCGACCGCCTGGGTCCGCATTTCCACGAAGAAACCAAAGCCTACCAGGCCAACATCGACCGCAACCGCGCGGTGCTGCTGTCGGCCATGGAAGGCGCGATCAAGGCGGCGGAGCAGACGGCACGCACCCATGACAGCGGCCACAACGACCTGTTCGGCGGCGTGTTCGTGGAGGCCGATGCGGATGTCTATGCCAGCCATCGCAAGGCCAAGGAGCTGACCCTCAAGGAGCGGCTGCGCGGCGAGAAGGAAACCCTTGGGTTGTACCTCACCGGGCACCCGATCGACGAATACGAAGGCGAGATCCGCCGCTTCGCGCGGCAACGCATCATCGACCTCAAACCATCGCGCGAAACCCAGACGGTGGCCGGCATGGTCATCGCCCTGCGGGTGATGAAGAACAAGAAAGGCGACAAGATGGGCTTCATCACCCTCGACGACCGCTCGGCGCGCATCGAGGCCTCGCTGTTCGCCGATGCCTTCATGTCGGCGCAATCGCTGCTGCAGACCGATGCCATGGTGGTGGTGGAAGGGGAGGTCAGCAACGACGACTTCTCTGGTGGCCTGCGCCTGCGCGTCAAGCGCGTGATGAGCATGGAAGATGCGCGCACCAACCTGGCCGAAAGCTTGCGCCTCAAGGTGCATGCCGACGGGCTGGGTGGCGATCGTCTCGGCTGGCTGGGCGAATTGTGCCGTCAGCACCGTGGCGCTTGCCCGATTACCATGGAATACACCAGCAGCGATGCCAAGGCGACGCTGCAGTTCGGCGAAGGATGGCGTATCGACCCGGGCGACAGCTTGATTCAAGCGCTGCGTGACCAGTTCGGCCGTGAGAACGTCTTTCTGCAATATCGTTGAACTGGCCCCGAGGGGCGGGTTCGACCACAATTAATAAACTCGACCTGAACGCGCCGTTTCCTTTAAGGTATGGCGCCAAACGGATCAACCGGCCGGCCGCTTGGCCGTCGACCCAAGACGGATGCCTATGAACCCGAATTTTCTTGATTTCGAACAGCCGATCGCTGACCTGCAAGCCAAGATCGAAGAGCTGCGCCTGGTGGGCAACGACAACTCGTTGAACATCGGCGACGAAATCTCTCGCCTGCAGGACAAGAGCAGCACGCTGACCGAAAGCATCTTCGGCAACCTGACCAGCTGGCAGATTGCCCGGCTGGCACGTCACCCGCGTCGCCCCTACACCCTGGACTACATCCAGCACATTTTCACCGAGTTCGATGAGCTGCACGGCGACCGCCACTTCTCCGACGATGCCGCCATCGTTGGCGGTGTCGCCCGTCTTGACGAGCAACCGGTGATGATCATCGGCCACCAGAAAGGCCGCGAAGTGCGCGAGAAGGTCCGTCGCAACTTCGGCATGCCCCGTCCTGAAGGCTACCGCAAGGCCTGCCGCCTGATGGAAATGGCCGAGCGCTTCAAGATGCCGATCCTCACGTTCATCGACACCCCGGGCGCGTATCCGGGTATCGATGCCGAAGAGCGCAACCAGAGCGAAGCGATCGCCTGGAACCTGCGCGTGATGGCACGCCTGAAAACGCCGATCATCGCCACCGTTATCGGTGAAGGTGGTTCCGGTGGTGCGCTGGCGATCGGTGTCTGCGATCAGCTGAACATGCTGCAGTATTCGACCTATGCGGTGATTTCGCCGGAAGGTTGCGCCTCGATTCTGTGGAAGACCGCCGAAAAGGCGCCGGACGCGGCCGAAGCCATGGGCATCACCGCCGAGCGCTTGAATCACCTGGGCATCGTCGACAAGGTAATCGACGAGCCGCTGGGTGGTGCTCATCGCGATCCGGTCGCCGCCTCGGCCCTGATCCGCGCCGAGCTGACCAGCCAGTTGGACATGCTCAAGGGTTTCGACACAGAGACTTTGCTCAGCCGCCGGTATGACCGGTTGATGAGCTACGGGTTGTAAGGTTCGAGATTGCGGCGCGCCTTTCGCGGGTAGAAGGCTCAGCCGCCCGCCCCGCTCCCACATTGTACGGAGTGAACCCCATACTTGTGGGAGCGGGCCTTGCCCGCGAAGGGCGCACCGCTGATCCCGAGCCATGCACCGAAAAGGGATCGCCCCCATGCGTGAACCCTCCACCCTGTCCCAGCGCCTGAGCAACAGGCTGCACAGGCTGCAGCCTCATCTGAACGCCCCCGCCTGGTACGTCGCCTTCTCCGGTGGCCTCGACTCCACCGTCCTGCTGCACCTGTTGGCCGGCCTGCCCCAGCGTCCGCCGCTGACTGCTCTTCATATCCATCACGGTCTGCAATCGGTCGCCGATACCTGGCCCGCACACTGCCAATCCCTGTGCGATCAGCTCGGTGTGCCGTTGCGCATCATCCGGGTGCATGTCGAGAACGGCCCGAGCCTGGAACAAGCCGCGCGCCAGGCACGCTATCGAGCCTTCGATGGGGTACTGGGGAGTGGCGATGTCCTGTTCGCGGCCCAGCACCAGGACGACCAGGCCGAGACCGTGCTGTTTCGCCTGCTGCGCGGCGCTGGCGTGCGGGGGTTGGCGGCGATGCCGCAGCAGCGGCGGCAAGGGCAGGGGGTGTTGGCCAGGCCGTTGCTCGATGAGCCGCGTAGCGAATTGCTCGCCTATGCCCGCAGTCAAGGCTTGCACTGGATCGAAGACCCTTCGAATACCGACACCCGTTTCGCTCGCAATTATCTGCGTCGCGAGGTCTTGCCCGTGATCGCCGCGCGCTGGCCCCAGGCGGCCGGCAGTATTGCCAGGGCTGCCGCCCATCTGGGTGAAGCGGCGCAGCTGCTCGACGAACTGGCCGAAGAGGACCTGGCGCCTGCGCGTGGGTCGCTCGAGCATTCCTGGCTGTCCGTACCGAGCCTGGCGCTGGCGCCGCTGCAAGCCCTGTCCGACAGCCGCCAGCGTAACGCCCTGCAGTGCTGGCTCGCGCCGTTGACGCGCCTGCCCGACACCCAGCACTGGGTCGGATGGACCTCCCTGCGCGATGCCGATGCCGCAGCGACGCCCGTCTGGCGCCTGGCCGACGGTGAGTTGCACCGGGCACATGGGCGGATCTGGTGGGTCAGTGGCCAATGGTCGCAGGCCCAGCCAGCGAGCCAGGATTGGCCAGCCACGGGCGAAGCCTTGCCGCTGCTCGGAAACGGCGAGGTGCGTTGGCAGGGTCGCCCACTGCTGGGCCGGGCGCAGATCCGCTACCGCCAGGGCGGCGAACGCCTGCGTTTGCCCATCCGCGGCCAGCGCGACCTCAAGCGTCTGCTCAATGAAAGTCGGCTGCCGGGCTTCGTGCGCGATCGTCTGCCCCTGTTGTTCGTCGACGACCGCCTGGTTGCCGTGGCCAACCTGCCGCTGGCCAGCGTCGACGGCCAACTGCTCTGGTCGCCGTGAACCGGTGAGCAGAGTTTGAGAAGAAGGGGGGAATCCGGTAGACTACGCTCCCTTCTTGATACAACTTCTGTGAACCCACCGGATTCACGGACGTTGCCGATTGCCAAACCGTTTTTGGTCGTCGGGGGCTTCGGCCTTCCTTCGCTTTCCCCGGCGGCTTCTGCCGCTTTAACGCAGACTTCTAGGGTTTTTCATGACGCGCTACATCTTCGTCACGGGCGGTGTTGTTTCTTCATTGGGGAAAGGCATTGCCTCGGCTTCATTGGCGGCCATCCTGGAGGCGCGGGGGCTCAAAGTCACCATGCTCAAGCTGGACCCGTACATCAACGTCGACCCGGGCACCATGAGCCCGTTCCAGCACGGTGAAGTGTTCGTCACCCACGACGGCGCCGAGACCGACCTGGATCTGGGCCATTACGAGCGGTTCATCCGCACGACCATGACCCAGAACAACAATTTCACCACCGGCCGCGTCTACGAGCACGTGCTGCGCAAGGAACGCCGGGGTGATTATCTGGGCGCGACCATCCAGGTCATCCCGCACATCACCGACGAGATCAAGCGGCGCATCATCAAGGGCGCCGGTGATGCCGACGTGGCCATGGTCGAGATCGGCGGTACCGTGGGCGACATCGAATCCCAGCCGTTCCTGGAAGCGATCCGCCAGCTGCGTTTCGAGGTCGGCGCCAAACGCGCCATGCTCATGCACCTGACGCTGGTGCCGTACATCGCCACTGCGGGCGAGACCAAGACCAAGCCGACCCAACACTCGGTCAAGGAGCTGCGCTCCATCGGCTTGCAGCCCGACATTCTGGTGTGCCGCTCCGATCACCCGATCGACATGTCGTCGCGTCGCAAGATCGCCCAGTTCACCAACGTCGAAGAGCGCGCGGTCATCGCTCTGGAAGACGCCGACACCATCTACAAGATCCCGGGCATCCTGCACTCCCAGGGCCTGGATGATTTCGTCGTCGAGCGCTTCGGCCTGCAATGTGGCGGCGCCGACTTGTCCGAATGGGACGCGGTCGTCGATGCCAAGCTGAACCCGGAACACGAAGTGACCATCGCCATGGTCGGCAAGTACATGGAACTGCTCGATGCCTACAAGTCGCTGATCGAAGCGATGAGCCATGCCGGCATCAGCAATCGCACCAAGGTCAACCTGCGCTACATCGATTCCGAAGACATCGAGAACCAGGGCACAGCCCTGCTCGAAGGCGTGGACGCCATCCTGGTGCCCGGCGGTTTCGGCCTGCGTGGCGTGGAAGGCAAGATCACCGCCGTGCAGTACGCCCGCGAGAACAAGGTGCCGTACCTGGGCATCTGCCTGGGCATGCAGGTGGCCGTCATCGAATTCGCCCGTAACGTAATGGGCTGGAAAGACGCCAACTCCACCGAATTCGACCGCGCCAGCGGCCACCCGGTGGTGGGCTTGATCACCGAATGGGAAGACGCCACCGGCGCCGTGGAAACCCGTACCGAAGCGTCCGATCTGGGTGGCACCATGCGTCTGGGGGCACAGGACTGCCAGCTGATCAGCGGTTCCAAGGTGCACGATTGCTATGCCAAGGATGTGATCGTCGAGCGTCATCGCCATCGCTACGAAGTGAACAACAACCTGCTGCCGCAACTGGTCGACGCCGGCCTGGTGGTTTCCGGTCGCTCGGGCGATGGCGCGCTGGTGGAAGTGGTCGAGTCCAAGGACCACCCATGGTTCGTGGCCTGCCAGTTCCACCCCGAGTTCACTTCCACGCCGCGTGACGGTCACCCGTTGTTCAGTGGCTTCGTCAAGGCAGCATTGGCTCAACATCAGAAGAAGGCCTGACCCCATGACGCAGAAGATCATCCGCGTAGGCGACATCGAGATCGCCAACGACAAGCCATTCGTGTTGTTCGGCGGCATGAACGTGCTGGAATCGCGCGACATGGCCCTCAAGGTCTGTGAAGAATACGTGCGGGTGACCGACAAGCTCGGCATTCCCTACGTGTTCAAGGCCAGCTTCGATAAGGCTAACCGCTCTTCGGTGACCTCCTACCGTGGCCCCGGCCTGGAGGAGGGCATGCGCATCTTCGAAGAGATCAAGAAGACCTTCAACGTGCCGCTGATCACCGACGTTCACGAGCCTGCGCAGGCCGCCGTGGTCGCCGAGGTATGCGACATCATTCAGCTGCCGGCCTTCCTGTCGCGCCAGACCGATCTGGTGGTCGCCATGGCCAAGACCGGCGCGGTGATCAACATCAAGAAAGCCCAGTTCCTTGCACCCCAGGAAATGAAACACATCCTGACCAAGTGCGAAGAAGCCGGTAACGACCAGTTGATCCTCTGCGAGCGTGGTTCGAGCTTCGGCTACAACAACCTGGTGGTGGACATGCTCGGCTTCGGCATCATGAAGTCGTTCGAATACCCGGTGTTCTTCGACGTCACCCACGCCCTGCAGATGCCTGGCGGCCGCAGCGATTCCGCCGGTGGCCGCCGCGCCCAGGTCACCGACCTGGCCAAGGCGGGCCTGAGCCAGGGCCTGGCAGGCCTGTTCCTGGAAGCCCACCCGGACCCGGACAACGCCAAGTGCGACGGCCCGTGCGCGCTGCGCCTGGACAAGCTGGAACCGTTTCTTGCCCAGCTCAAGTCGCTCGATGAACTGGTCAAGGGTTTCCCGGCGATCGAAACGGCCTGATTGCGGTAAAGTAGTGCCCGATTTGTTGTGGTGAAGCTTCGCGAGCCCTCTGCCCGCGAATGGGCCACCAATACCCCCGCTGCGTCGTTCTCGTCTACTTTGGAGTGTTCATAACAATGGCAAAAATCGTCGACATCAAAGGTCGTGAAGTTCTCGACTCCCGTGGCAACCCTACCGTGGAAGCCGACGTGCTTCTGGAAAACGGCATCATCGGCACTGCCTGTGCACCGTCGGGCGCTTCCACCGGCTCGCGTGAAGCGCTGGAGCTGCGCGATGGCGACAAGAGCCGCTACCTGGGCAAGGGTGTTCTGAAAGCCGTGGCCAACATCAATGGCCCGATTCGCGATGCGCTGCTGGGCAAGGACCCCGTCGATCAGAAAGGTCTGGACCACGCGATGATTGCTTTGGACGGCACCGAGAACAAGGCTTCGCTGGGCGCCAACGCGATCCTCGCCGTGTCCCTGGCTGCCGCCAAGGCCGCCGCACAGGACCAGGACCTGCCTCTCTACGCACACATTGCCAACCTCAACGGCACGCCGGGTGTCTACTCCATGCCCGTACCGATGATGAACATCATCAACGGCGGCGAGCACGCCGACAACAACGTCGACATCCAGGAATTCATGGTCCAGCCGGTAGGCGCCAAGACTTTTTCCGACGCGCTGCGCATGGGCACCGAGATCTTCCACCACCTCAAGGCGGTACTGAAGGCTCGCGGCCTGAACACTGCCGTGGGTGACGAAGGTGGCTTCGCCCCGGACCTGGCCTCCAACGAAGACGCCCTGAGCGCCATTGCCGAAGCCGTGGAGAAGGCCGGCTACAAGCTGGGCACCGACGTGACCCTGGCACTGGACTGCGCTGCCAGCGAATTCTACGAGAACGGCACCTACGACCTGGCCGGTGAAGGCCACAAGTTCGACGCCGAAGGTTTCGCCGAATACCTCAAGGGCCTGACCGAGCGCTACCCGATCATTTCCATCGAAGACGGCCTGGACGAGTCCGACTGGGCTGGCTGGAAAATCCTTACCGACAAGATCGGCGAAAAGGTCCAGCTGGTGGGTGACGACCTGTTCGTGACCAACACCAAGATCCTCAAGGAAGGCATCGACAAGAAGATCGCCAACTCGATCCTGATCAAGTTCAACCAGATCGGCACCCTGACCGAAACCCTCGAAGCCATCCAGATGGCCAAGGCCGCGGGCTACACCGCAGTGATTTCGCACCGTTCCGGCGAAACCGAGGATTCGACCATTGCCGACCTGGCCGTGGGGACCGCTGCCGGCCAGATCAAGACCGGCTCGCTGTGCCGCTCCGACCGCGTTTCCAAGTACAACCAACTGCTGCGTATCGAAGAGCAATTGGGCGCCAAGGCGGTCTACCGTGGTCGCGACGAGTTTCGCGGCTAAGCAATAAATGGTAGAAAGGCGACATGCGGAGCCTGGCTGATGCCAGGCTTCGTGCTATCTGGTCGCAGAGTTGAAGTTTTTTACCACTGGGTAATGTGATGCGCAGTCCTTATTGGTTGTTTCTCGTCTTGCTTCTGCTCCTGGGTGGTTTGCAGTACCGCCTGTGGGTCGGAAACGGAAGTCTCAAGCAGGTAGCCGAGCTGAAACAGCAGATCGCCGAACAGCACGCCGAGAACGAACGGCTGCTGGAACGCAATCGCGTGATGGACGCTGAAGTACTCGAATTGAAAAAGGGCATGGAGACCGTCGAAGAGCGCGCTCGCCATGAACTGGGCATGGTCAAGGAGGGTGAAACCCTCTACCAGCTGGCCCAATGAACACCTCGCTGCCAGCCTTCTGGGCAGTGATTCCCGCCGCGGGCGTAGGCGCCCGCATGGCGGCGGACCGTCCCAAGCAATACCTGAACCTGGGCGGTCGTACTATTCTGGAACACAGCATCGACTGTTTCCTTGGGCATCCGCAGCTCAAGGGCGTGATCGTCAGCCTCGCTGCGGACGATCCGTTCTGGCCCGAACTGCCCAGCGCCCGCAATGAGTTGATCCAACGTGTGGCCGGTGGCCGCGAGCGAGCCGATTCGGTGCTCAATGCCTTGCTGCATTTGCATGCCCAAGGCGCCGACGAAAGTGACTGGGTACTGGTGCACGATGCGGCGCGGCCCAACCTTTCTCGCGCCGACCTGGACAAACTGCTCGCCGAACTCGCTGACGACAGTGTGGGTGGCCTGTTGGCCGTGCCAGCGCGGGACACGCTCAAGCGTGCCGATGCGGCTGGTCGGGTTCAGCACACGGTGGATCGCAGCACGATCTGGCAGGCGTTCACGCCGCAGATGTTTCGCCTGGGCGCCCTGCATCGAGCCTTGGCCGACAGCCTGGTGGCTGGCGTGGCCATCACCGACGAAGCCTCGGCCATCGAGTGGGCCGGGTTTGCGCCAAAGTTGGTCGAAGGGCGGGCGGACAATCTCAAGGTGACTCGGCCGGAAGACCTGGAGTGGCTGCGTCAGCGGTGGGCCATGCGCGGCTGACGGCGCGCGCTGGCTTCGTTCGCGGCCGATGACCGCTCCTACAGATACTCTGGTCTCTCGGCCAACCCTACCCGCAGATAGTCCACCAGCTTTCTGACTTTCGGCGACAAGTGACGCTGCTGCGGATACAGCCCCCACACCGCCGTGTTGGGCGGTTGATGCGCGTCCAGCAGCGACACCAACGCGCCACTGCGCAGGTGCTCGAGCACGTAGTAATCGGGTAGCTGGCAAAGCCCAACGCCTTGCAACGCCGCCTCCAGTACCGCTTGGCCACTGTTGCAGCGCCAGTTGCCCTGCACTCGCTGCGCCTGCTCCTTGCCATCGACCTGCAATGCCCAGACGTCGGAACTGCCCACCAGGCAATTGTGCCGCACCAGCTCCGACACGCTGTGGGGTCGTCCGTAGCGCGCCAGGTAGAGCGGCGAAGCGCAGAGAAACATCTGCCGCGGTGCCAATTTGGTCGCCACCAGTCGCGAGTCGTGCAGGCGCCCGAGGCGAATGGCCAGGTCCATGCCTTCATGAAGCAGATCCAGGGTTCGGTTGCTCAACTCGATGTCCACACGCAACTGCGGGTAAAGGCCCATGAAGCGGGTGACCAAGGGCACGATGAAGCGCTCGCCGTAGGCCACGGCGCACGTCAGGCGCAGCAGGCCCTTGGGTTCCCCGGTGAGATCGCTCATGGCGCGCCAGGCTTCGTCGCGGCTATCCTGCAGGCGTTGGCAATGCTGCAGGAACGTCTGGCCCGCCTCGGTCAGCGCCACGCGTCGCGTGCTGCGATAGAGCAGGCGCGTTTGCAGGCGTTCTTCCAGTCGAGCGATCTGGCGGCTGACATGGGAAGACGACACACCCAGGCGCTGGGCCGCGGCGGTGAAGTGGGCGCATTCGGCCACCGCGACGAATTCGTCGATACCCTCCCAGCGGTTATCAGTCATCGGATTGTCCCTGTACGGCATCAATGTTTTGCTGAAGGGGCGATTATTCCGTATCCATCGATGAATTACACTGTGGGCAGTCCCGTTCATTTCAGGAGCAACATTGATGATCAAGTCCCGCGCCGCCGTCGCATTCGAAGCCAACAAGCCATTGGAAATCGTCGAGATCGACGTGGCCATGCCCAAGGCAGGCGAAGTCCTGCTGCGCGTAGTCGCGTCCGGCGTCTGCCACACCGACGCGTACACCCTGTCGGGCGCGGACCCGGAAGGCATCTTCCCGTCGGTACTGGGCCATGAAGGCGGCGCCATCGTCGAGGCGGTGGGCGAGGGGGTTACCTCGGTTGCGGTGGGCGATCACGTCATTCCGCTGTACACACCCGAATGCCGTCAGTGCAAGTTCTGCAAGTCGGGCAAGACCAACCTGTGCCAGGCCATTCGCGCCACCCAGGGCAAGGGCCTGATGCCCGACGGCACCACGCGTTTCTCGTACAACGGCAAGGAACTGTTCCATTACATGGGCACCTCGACGTTCTCCGAGTACACCGTGTTGCCCGAAATCTCGGTGGCCAAGATCGACAAGCAGGCGCCCCTGGAAAAAGTCTGCCTGCTGGGCTGCGGCGTCACCACCGGTATTGGCGCCGTGCTCAACACGGCGAAGGTCAAGCCGGGCGATACGGTGGCCGTGTTCGGCCTTGGCGGCATCGGTCTGTCCGCCATCATCGGTGCGGTCAAGGCCAAGGCCGGGCGGATCATTGCCATCGATATCAACCCGAGCAAGTTCGAGATCGCCCGTCAGCTGGGTGCCACTGATTGCATCAATCCCAAGGAATACGACCGTCCGATCCAGGAAGTCATCGTCGACCTCACCGACGGCGGCGTGGATTTCTCCTTCGAATGCATCGGCAATGTGCAACTGATGCGTGCGGCCCTCGAATGCTGCCACAAGGGCTGGGGTGAATCGGTGATCATCGGTGTAGCCGGCGCGGGTCAGGAAATCGCCACGCGGCCATTCCAGTTGGTCACCGGTCGCGTCTGGCGCGGTTCGGCGTTCGGTGGCGTGCGCGGGCGCACCGAGCTGCCCAGCTACGTTGAAATGGCCGAAACCGGCGAGATCCCGCTGGACACCTTCATCACCCACACCATGGGCCTTGAAGACATCAACAAGGCGTTCGACCTGATGCACGAAGGCAAGAGCATCCGTTCGGTCATCCACTTCTGAGGTCTGCCATGAGCCTGGAAAACCTGTCCTGCCAGAAAAGCTTCGGTGGCTGGCACAAGCGCTACAAGCACCGCTCCAAAGAGCTGGGCTGCGACATGACCTTTGCCGTGTACCTGCCGCCCCAGGCGGAGCAGGGCGGCAAATTGCCCGTGCTGTACTGGCTGTCGGGGCTGACCTGCACCGACGAAAACTTCATGCAGAAGGCGGGTGGTCTCAAGTTGGCCGCCGAACTGGGCTTGATCATCGTCGCGCCCGATACCAGCCCACGGGGTGCAGACGTGCCGGATGATCCGAACCAGGCGTGGGATTTCGGTCTGGGCGCCGGTTTCTACCTGAACGCTACCGAGCAGCCGTGGGCGCAGCACTACCGCATGCACGACTATGTGGTGCATGAGTTACCCGCCCTTGTGGAAGCGCATTTTCCGGCATCGGACAAACGCTCCATCAGTGGCCACTCCATGGGCGGCCACGGCGCGCTGGTCTGCGCACTGCGCAATCCGGGGCGCTACCGGTCGATCTCGGCGTTCTCACCCATCAGCAACCCCATGGATTGCCCGTGGGGACAGAAAGCCTTTGCCCATTACCTGGGCGAGGAGCGCTCGCGCTGGCGCGAATGGGATGCCAGCGTACTGATCGCCGAGGCCGCCGAGCATCTGCCCTTGCTGGTGGATCAAGGGGATCGCGACGACTTTCTCGAGAACCAGCTCAAGCCCCAGGCCTTGAGCCAGGCAGCGAAGGCGGCAGGCTATGCACTGACGTTGCGCATGCAGCCGGGCTATGACCACAGCTACTACTTCATCGCCAGCTTTATCGATGACCATTTGCGGCATCATGCCAAGGCCTTGGGTTGAAAGGGCCAGCACCGTCACCTGCAAATGTTTTGATCCGCCCAACCTGAGCCAAAGCAGGTAGAATCACGCCCTGACTCAATCGGGGCGTTTTTTTCTATGCGTATTGGCCACGGCTACGACGTGCACCGTTTTGCCGAGGGTGACTTCATTACCCTGGGCGGCGTGCGAATCCCACACAAGTTCGGCCTGCTGGCTCATTCAGACGGCGATGTCGTACTGCATGCCGTGAGCGACGCCTTGCTCGGCGCCGCTGCGCTGGGCGACATCGGCAAGCACTTTCCGGATACCGATCCGCAGTTCAAGGGCGCCGACAGCCGTGTGCTGCTGCGTCATGTGGTGTCGGTAGTGGCCCAGAAAGGCTGGAAAGTCGGCAACGTCGACGCAACCATCGTGGCCCAGGCACCCAAGATGGCGCCGCACATCGACACCATGCGTGAACGAATCGCCGCCGATCTAGGCGTCGAGCTGGACCAGGTCAACGTCAAGGCTACCACTACCGAAAAGCTGGGTTTTGCCGGACGCGAGGAAGGTATCGCCGTGCATGCGGTCGCCTTGTTGCTGCGCGCATGACCGAACTTGAATTGCTGGGTCCACGGGCTTCAGGCGACAGCCTGGGCAGCGCCGTACTCAAGGCCAGCGCCGAAGACTTCCAGGTCGACGAGGTGCTGGATATTCCGTTGTCCGGCCAGGGCGAGCACCTTTGGCTGTGGGTCGAAAAACGCAACCTCAATACCGAAGAAGCCGCCCGGCGCTTGGCCAAGGCCGCTGGCGTACCACTGCGCACCGTCAGCTATGCGGGCCTCAAGGATCGCCAGGCACTGACCCGACAATGGTTCAGCCTGCACTTGCCCGGCAAGGCCGATCCGGACCTGAGCGCGGCGCAGAACGACACCCTGGTCATCCTCAAGCACGCCCGGCATTCGCGCAAATTGCAACGCGGCGCTCACTCGGCCAATGGCTTCACGGTGCGCCTGACCGCGCTCGAGGCCGATCGCGCAGCACTCGATGCGCGCCTTGAGAAACTCAAGCAGGCCGGCGTGCCGAATTATTTCGGCACCCAGCGCTTCGGTTTCCAAGGCGGCAACCTGTTCGACGCCCGGCAGTATGCCGAACGCCAGGCGCTGCCCGAGCAGCGCAACGTACGGTCGCGCCTGCTGTCCACCGCGCGCAGTTTTCTCTTCAACCAGATACTCGCCGCGCGTGTCGCCGACGGTACCTGGAACCGTGCTCAGGTCGGCGATCTGCTGGCGTTCACCGACAGCCGCAGCTTCTTTCCGGCCGGTGAGGCCGAATGCAGCGATCCACGCCTGGATATCCTCGATCTGCACCCGACCGGGGCGCTGTGGGGCGAGGGCAGCTCGGCCGCCGCCGGTAGATGTGCCGACCTGGAGAACACCGTGGCCGGCCAGCACGCGGCGCTTTGCGCCTGGCTCGCCAGGGCCGGCCTGACGCAGGAACGACGTATCCTGCGGCTGCCCATCGGCGAGCTGACGTGGCATTATCCCGAGCCTGACATCCTGCAGTTGCACTTCGTCCTGCCGGCCGGTTGCTTCGCCACCGTCGTGGTGCGCGAACTCGTCGATCTGGTGCCGACAGGGCAGACGGAAAGTCCATGCGTATTCTGATTTCCAATGATGATGGGGTCACCGCCCCCGGTCTGGCCG
Source organism: Pseudomonas rhizosphaerae (assembly GCF_000761155.1). Lineage (NCBI taxonomy): Bacteria > Pseudomonadati > Pseudomonadota > Gammaproteobacteria > Pseudomonadales > Pseudomonadaceae > Pseudomonas > Pseudomonas rhizosphaerae. The sequence goes on from NZ_CP009533.1 coordinate 116,924, forward strand.
CGCTTCACGACGTGTTGCAGGACTATGCCCAGTGCACGGTGATCGCCCCCGACCAGGACCGCAGCGGCGCCAGCAGTTCGCTGACGCTGGATCGGCCACTGCACCCGCAGACCCTGCCCAACGGTTTCATGAGCGTCAACGGCACGCCTACCGATTGCGTGCACCTGGGCCTCAACGGTCTGTTGCCCTTCGAGCCGGATCTGGTGGTTTCAGGCATCAACCTGGGTGCCAACCTGGGTGACGACGTGTTGTATTCGGGCACCGTAGCTGCAGCTCTGGAAGGACGATTCCTGGGGCATACCTCGTTTGCCTTCTCGTTGCTGTCGCGCCAGCCCGAGCACCTGCCGACGGCGGCGTACTACGCACGCAAGCTCATCGAGGCCCGTGACCAGTTGAATCTGCCGCCGCGCACCGTGCTCAACGTGAACATTCCCAACCTGCCGATCGAGCGTATTCGTGGCATGGTCCTGACACGCCTGGGCCATCGCGCCCGAGCCGCCGCGCCGATTCGCATGGTCGATCCGCGCGGCAAGCCCGGCTACTGGATCGCCGTGGCCGGCGACGCCGAGGACGGCGGTCCCGGCACCGATTTTCATGCGGTCATGCAGGGCTACGTGTCGGTTACGCCATTGCAGCTGGATCGCACCTTCAATCAGGCCTTCGAACAGGTCCAAGGCTGGCTCGAGGGGCTCGACTGATGCGCCACAGAGACAATCAGCACCATGGCATCGGCATGACCTCGCAACGCACCCGCGAGCGCCTGATCCAGCGGTTGTGCGACGAAGGCCTGGCCAATGCCCAGGTGCTCGAGGTGTTGCGTCGCACACCACGCCACCTGTTCGTGGACGAAGCACTCGCCCATCGCGCCTATGAAGACACGGCGCTGCCCATCGGCCACAACCAGACCATCTCCCAGCCCTACATGGTCGCGCGCATGAGCGAGCTGTTGCTCGCGGCAGGGCCTTTGGACAAGGTCATGGAGATCGGCACCGGTTCGGGCTACCAAACCGCCGTGCTCGCGCAGCTGGTAGAGCGGGTGTTTTCGGTTGAGCGGATCAAGGTGCTGCAGGATCGCGCCAAGGAGCGCCTGCAGGCGCTCGATCAACGCAATGTGGTCTTTCGCTGGGGCGATGGCTGGGAAGGCTGGCCAGCGCTGGCGCCGTACAACGGCATCATCGTGACCGCCGTGGCTACCGATGTTCCGCAAGCTTTGCTCGATCAGCTCGCGCCCGGTGGCCGGCTGGTGATTCCGGTAGGCTCCGGCGATGTCCAGCAGCTGATGCTGATCGTGCGCGAAGAACAGGGTTTCTCCCGGCATATTCTGGAGTCCGTACGTTTCGTGCCGTTGCTCAATGGTCCACTGGCTTGACGGGTATTGCCCACCGAGTGAATTCTGCCCGGTGCCGCCTGTCTGACAGCGGGTCGTGGCGCAGGACGGCCAGAGCCTGCACCCAGGCGCCTTGAAATCGAGTAGTGAAGTTGGATATTTTCTTGTCACCACAACAAAGGAGCGGCGGGTGAGCCTCACAATCATTGGGCAGCGTGCAGGTAGTTCGAGCTTCAAGCTCCTGATGCTCGGGGCTGCGGTCGCAGCCTTCCTGTCCGGCTGCTCCAGTACCTCCAGCCAAGTCAGCGTGGTCGATCGCAACAATGCAGCCAAGGCTGCGCAGCGTCAGCCCGTGACCACCGGCCAATACGCAGTCAAGCGCGGCGACACACTGTTTTCCATCGCCTTCCGCTACGGCTGGGACTACAAGGCCCTGGCCGCGCGCAACAACATCCCCATGCCTTACACCATTCGCCCTGGTCAGGTGATCCGCTTCGACGGCAGTTCGGGCACGCCCGCAACTACCGTGGTAACCACCCAGAGCGGAACCTCGGCGTCCTCTTCGAGCCGTACCACCGTCACTCGCCGCCCCCTGACCACGGCACCGGTCGCCACCAGCAGCGTCGCAATCCCCGTGCCTTCGCCCACCCCGGTACCCGCCGGCGAGCGCACGCAAGGCGGTTGGGCGTGGCCGGCAAATGGCGTTTTGATCGGCAAATTCGCTTCAAACGGCAGTTTGAATAAAGGAATTGATATCGCCGGTGATTTGGGACAGCCTGTTTTTGCTGCGTCTGATGGTGCGGTGGTCTACGCCGGCAGTGGATTGAGGGGCTACGGCGAATTGGTCATCATCAAACACAGCGATACCTACGTCAGTGCCTACGGTCATAACCGCAGGTTGTTGGTTCGGGAGGGTCAGCAGGTCAAGGTCGGTCAGACAATTGCCGAAATGGGTTCAACGGGGACGGACCGGGTGAAGCTGCATTTTGAGATTCGCCGCCAGGGCAAGCCCGTAGATCCGCTGCAGTTCCTGCCACGTCGTTGATGTGCACTACCAGCCTGTTCCTCCACGTAGTGGGGACGGGCTCACGCGCTGCCATGGAGATTGGCGCCGCTGGAGCTTGAGGTCGAACTCAGCAAAGGACTATAACAATGGCTCTCAGCAAAGAAGCGCCGGGGTTTGACATCGACGATGAGGTGCTCCTTATGGAACCCGGCATCGTATTGGATGTGATGTCGAACCAAGAACCTGCTGCACCTGCGGTTCGTACCAAGGCTCGCAGTTCCACATCGCTCAAACAGCATAAATACATCGACTACACCCGGGCGCTCGATGCGACCCAGCTGTACTTGAATGAAATCGGTTTCTCGCCTCTGCTTTCACCCGAAGAAGAGGTGCACTTCGCACGGCTTTCCCAGAGCGGCTGCCCAGCCGGTCGCAAGCGCATGATCGAAAGCAATCTGCGTTTGGTGGTGAAGATCGCCCGCCGTTACGTCAATCGCGGCCTGTCCCTGCTGGACCTCATCGAAGAAGGCAACCTGGGGCTGATCCGCGCGGTGGAGAAATTCGACCCAGAGCGCGGCTTTCGTTTCTCGACCTATGCCACCTGGTGGATCCGGCAAACCATCGAACGGGCGATCATGAATCAGACCCGGACCATCCGTCTGCCGATCCATGTAGTCAAGGAGCTCAACGTGTACCTGCGCGCGGCGCGCGAGCTCACGCAGAAGCTCGACCATGAGCCGTCTCCCGAAGAAATCGCCAACCTGCTGGAAAAGCCCGTAGGCGAGGTCAAGCGCATGCTCGGGCTCAACGAGCGTGTGTCCTCGGTGGACGTATCGCTGGGGCCGGACTCGGACAAGACCTTGCTCGACACTCTGACCGATGACCGGCCGACCGACCCCTGCGAACTGCTGCAGGACGACGACCTGTCACAGAGCATCGACCAGTGGCTGTCCGAGCTGACCGAAAAGCAACGCGAGGTGGTCGTACGTCGTTTCGGCCTGCGCGGGCACGAGAGCAGCACGCTGGAGGATGTCGGGCTGGAAATAGGCCTGACCCGCGAGCGCGTGCGGCAGATCCAGGTGGAAGGCCTTAAACGGCTGCGCGAGATCCTCGAGAAAAATGGGCTGTCCAGCGAATCGCTGTTTCAATAAGCTCGCAGACATGGCCAATAAACACGCCCCTTTTATAGGGGCGTTTTTATTGGCGACGCGCCGACTGCATGTACTTGTCAGTATTCCCGGTGATGTCATGTAAGCCTTTGGCTATAAACATAGCCAAAGTTTTGTAACTTGAAAATGTAGGCGACGCAACTGACTGTTCCAGCGTGATTTATACAATTAGCTGACAAGCAAGTCAGGTTATGACGAGATTTTTTCTCAGTTGTCATTCCGTTTGGATACGTTAATATCAAAACGTGTTCAGGGACGACACAGGTGCTCAGGAACGAGCGCCCAAAATGGATATCGCAGTGACGCGATTCATCAGGACGATGACAGGGATAAAAGGGACAGGGAAAGGTGGGCGGCTCATTACCGCCCCTTTTTTTGACTTTTTTTTGGGGATAAAGCGCGCGGCCAGCGGCTTGAACAGGCGTCACCTAGGTAGTAGGCGTCGCGTCCAAACACAGCTGGCGCGGGTGGGCAGGTGCGCCTTAGCGCTCCAGATCCTTGATCTTGCCTTTGACGCCGTCGAACTCCTCGGCCTCAGGCAGTGCATCCTTCTTCTCGGTGATGTTTGGCCACACTTCCGCCAATTCCACGTTCAGCTGGATAAACTCCTGCATGTCTTCAGGCACTTCATCCTCGGAGAAGATGGCTTGGGCCGGGCATTCTGGCTCGCACAGTGCGCAGTCGATGCACTCATCCGGGTGAATCACCAGGAAGTTCGGGCCTTCGTAGAAGCAGTCCACCGGACAGACTTCTACGCAGTCGGTGTATTTGCACTTGATGCAGTTGTCGGTGACGACGAAGGTCATTTCTATTTCTCTCCTCAGGCGGCGGCAGCGAAGCCCTTCACAGGGCCGCTTGGTTTGGGACAGGCAGCCGCAGGCCAGGCTAAGAGCCCTTGGCATTCCCAGACCGCGCGGGATTCTATCAGCTTGTAGGAATAAGCGTTAGACCCGGTTCTTCAGTGCATAGAGCAATTCCAGCGCTTGGCGCGGGGTCAGTCCATCGATATCGGTCTTGGCGAGCTGCTCGAGCACCGGGTGCGGCAGGCTGGCGAACAGGTCGGCCTGATGGGGCGTTGCCTTCTTGCCGGGCATAGCCGCCGGGGCTTCGTGGGGCAGGCTGGTGGTTTCCAGTCGGCTCAGATGCTCCTTGGCGCGCTGGATAACCGTGCCCGGCACCCCGGCCAGTTGCGCCACTGCCAGTCCGTAGCTCTGGCTGGCAGGGCCGGCCAGTACGTGGTGCAGGAAGACGATGCGCTCGTTGTGTTCGGTGGCACTCAGGTGCACGTTCGCCACCAGCGGCTGGCTCTCTGGCAGCACGGTCAGCTCGAAGTAATGGGTGGCGAACAGCGTGTAGGCGCGCAGTCCGGCCAGGCATTCGGCAGCAGCCCAGGCCAGCGAAAGACCATCGAACGTGCTGGTGCCACGGCCCACTTCATCCATCAGCACCAGGCTGCGCTCGGTGGCATTGTGCAGGATGTTCGCGGTCTCGCTCATTTCCACCATGAAGGTCGACCGACCACCGGCCAGGTCGTCACTGGAACCGATGCGGGTGAAGATACGATCCACCAGTGACAGTTCGCAGCCGGCCGCCGGTACGAAGCTGCCGATGTGTGCCAGCAACACGATCAATGCCGTCTGGCGCATGTAGGTGGATTTACCGCCCATGTTCGGGCCGGTGATCACCAGCATGCGGGTGCTGTCGTCCAGGCTCAGGTCATTGGCCACGAACGGTGTGGTCAGTACCTGCTCGACGACCGGATGACGACCCTGATCGATGCGCAGGCACGGCTCGTCCACGAAGCGCGGACGATTCAGGTCCAGGTTCAACGCGCGCTCGGCGAGGTTGCTCAGCACGTCCAGCTCGGCCAGCGCTGCAGCTGTGTCCTGCAAGGGCGGCAAATGGCTGATGAGGTTTTCCAGCAGGGCTTCGTACAGTGATTTCTCGCGTGCCAGCGCCCGGCTTTTGGCGGACAGCGCCTTGTCTTCGAACTCCTTGAGCTCGGGGGTAATGAAGCGCTCGGCGCCCTTGAGCGTTTGTCGCCGGATGTAATCAGCCGGTGCCTGCTCGGCCTGCTTGCTGGGCAGCTCGATGAAGTAGCCATGCACGCGGTTGTAGCCCACTTTCAAGTGGGACAGGCCGGTACGGGCTTTTTCGCGCGCTTCCAGGTCGATCAGGAACTGCCCGGCGTTTTCGCTCAGCGACAGCAGTTCGTCCAACTCGCTGTCGTAACCGGTCTTGAGTACACCGCCGTCGCGGATGACTGCGGGTGGGTTGTCGACGATGGCCTTGGCCAACAGATCGGCCAGCTCCGGATAGGTCCCGGCGATGGCCGCCAGCTGCGCCAGGTGCGGCGCTTCGAGTTCGGCCATCGCGACCTGCAGCTCGGGCAGAGCAGCCAGGGCGTCACGCAGGCGCGCCAGGTCCCGCGGTCGCGCGTTGCGCAGGCCGATGCGAGCGAGGATGCGCTCGATGTCGCCGATTTCCTTGAGTTGCGGCTGCAGACTTTCGAAGCGGTAGCCTTCGAGCAGGCAACTGATCGAGCCCTGACGGGCCTGCAGCACCTTGAGGTCACGCAGCGGGCGATTGAGCCAGCGCGTCAGCAAGCGGCTGCCCATGGCGGTCTGGCAGCGGTCGATGACCGACTGCAGGGTGTTGTCGCGCCCGCCAGCCAGGTTGGTGTCCAGCTCGAGGTTGCGACGGCTGGCGCCGTCCAGCACCACTGTGTCGTCCAGGCGTTCGTGGCGCAGGCTGCGCAGATGGGGCAGGGCGGTACGCTGGGTTTCCTTGGCATAGCCGAGCAGGCACCCGGCGGCGCCGATGGCCAGGGTCAGCTTCTCGCAGCCGAAGCCCTTGAGGTCCTGGGTCGCGAACTGCTGACACAGGCTCTTGTGCGCGGTGTCGCGTTCGAAGTCCCACGGCGCTCTTCGGCGTGAACCCTTGCGCTTTTCCGCCGGCAACCCTTGCGGCCAGTCATCGGGAATCAGCAGCTCGACCGGATTGATCCGCTCAAGCTCCGCCAGCAGGTTCTCCCAGCCCGCCAGTTCCATGACCATGAAGCTGCCGCTGGTGATGTCCAGGACTGCCAGGCCGAACAGGCGCTCGTCGCCCAGCACGGCTGCGATGAGGTTGTCGCGACGCTCGTCGAGCAGCGCTTCGTCGCTGACCGTGCCCGGCGTGATGATGCGCACCACTTGCCGATCGACTGGCCCCTTGCTGGTGGCCGGGTCGCCGATCTGCTCGCAGATCACCACCGACTCGCCCAGCTTGACCAGCTTGGCCAGGTAACCCTCGGCCGCATGGTAGGGAATGCCACACATGGGGATCGACTGCCCCGCCGACTGTCCACGGGCGGTCAGGGTGATATCGAGCAACTTGGCCGCTTTTTTCGCGTCCTCGTAGAAGATCTCGTAGAAGTCGCCCATGCGGTAGAACATCAGCTGGTCGGGATGCTGGTTTTTCAGCTTCCAGTACTGTTGCATCATCGGGGTGTGGTTAGAAAAATCGGACATTCAAGGACTTAGCTCGCGGGTGTCTTGGGGGACGTAAGGCAGGTCGCCAATAGTACAGGGATTTTTTTCGCGATGTAGGACGTTGGCAGCGGATACGCAGTCGCACGATTGCCGGTTGGACCGGTCGTATTCAGGCGGCCCACGGTGACTTTGACCAGCATGGCGCGAGGGCGTAGCCTCTTCGGCCGTCTTATATAGGAGCTGCTATGGACGCCTCGACCTCACTCTCTGCCGACCTCGGCGAGCGCCTGCTCGGCCTGGGCGCCCAGGTCACTACGGCGGAATCTTGCACAGGTGGTGGTATTGCCGAGGCGATCACGCGAATCGCCGGCAGCTCGGCCTGGTTCGAAGCCGGCTATGTCACCTATTCCAATGCGCAGAAAACCGCTCAGCTGCAGGTCTCGCCCGAGTTGTTCGAGCAAGTCGGCGCGGTCAGTCGCGAGGTGGTCGAGGCCATGGCTCGCGGTGCGCAGTGGCACAGCAGGGCGCGCTTTGCCGTGGCGGTCAGTGGCGTCGCCGGCCCTGGTGGTGGCTCCGTCGACAAGCCGGTGGGCACGGTGTGGCTGGCGTGGGCCGATGGTACTCAGGTATTCAGCCGGCGCGAGCAGTTTGCCGGTGACCGCGACGCCGTGCGCCGGCAAACCGTGGTCTGCGCGCTTCAGGGTTTGTTACACCTTGCCACTGGAGAAAAACCATTTCCGGGGTAGGCGAGGGGCATGGTATGTGGAATAATACTGGCTACTTATACAGGTGTTCCGGCCGTCAGGCCTTATTGATTACGTGAGGACTTCAATGGACGACAACAAGAAGCGTGCCTTGGCTGCGGCCCTGGGTCAGATCGAACGTCAATTCGGTAAAGGCGCCGTCATGCGCATGGGTGACCACGATCGCCAAGCGATCCCGGCCATCTCTACCGGTTCGCTCGGTCTGGATATCGCGCTGGGTATCGGCGGTCTGCCAAAAGGCCGGATCGTCGAAATCTACGGCCCGGAATCGTCGGGTAAAACCACGCTGACGCTTTCGGTCATCGCTCAGGCTCAAAAGGCAGGGGCAACCTGCGCTTTCGTCGACGCCGAGCACGCGTTGGATCCCGAATACGCCGGTAAGCTGGGTGTCAATGTCGATGACCTGCTGGTGTCCCAGCCGGACACCGGTGAGCAGGCGCTGGAAATCACCGACATGCTGGTGCGTTCCAACGCAGTGGACGTGATCATCGTCGACTCCGTCGCCGCGCTGGTGCCCAAGGCTGAAATCGAAGGCGAGATGGGCGACATGCACGTGGGTCTGCAGGCACGCCTGATGTCGCAGGCGCTGCGCAAGATCACCGGTAACATCAAGAACGCCAACTGCCTGGTCATCTTCATCAACCAGATCCGCATGAAGATCGGCGTGATGTTCGGCAGCCCGGAAACCACCACCGGTGGTAACGCGCTGAAGTTCTACGCTTCGGTTCGCCTGGACATCCGTCGTACCGGCGCGGTCAAGGAAGGCGACGAAGTAGTTGGCAGCGAAACTCGCGTCAAAGTCGTCAAGAACAAGGTGGCACCACCGTTCCGTCAGGCCGAGTTCCAGATCCTGTACGGCAAGGGCATCTACCTGAACGGCGAAATCGTCGATCTGGGTGTGGCCAACGGCCTGCTGGAGAAGTCGGGTGCCTGGTATAGCTACCAGGGCAGCAAGATCGGTCAGGGCAAGGCCAACTCGGCCAAGTTCCTGCAAGACAACCCAGAGATCAAAGCCACTCTGGAGAAGCAGATCCGCGACAAACTGCTGACCGGCGGTACCGACAAGGCTGCAGCGGACAAGGCCTCGGCGGCTACCGCGCCGGCTGCCGACACGGCTGAAGCTGAAGCTGATTTCTGATCAGTCGATGCCACCTGTCGTATTGGATACACCCGTCGCAGTGCGACGGTCTGCCATGGACCTGCTCGCGCGACGTGAGCACGGTCGAGTCGAGCTGACGCGCAAACTGCGTCAGCGCGGCGCTTGCCCTGAAATGATCGACACCGAGCTCGATCGTCTCACCGACGAAGGCTTGCTGTCAGAAGCGCGCTATCTGGAAAGCTTCATTCGTTATCGAGCCAACTCTGGGTATGGGCCTGCGCGAATACGCGAAGACCTGACCCAGCGCGGCTTGCTGCGCGGCGAGGTCGAGCAGGCACTTCGCGATAGCGGATTCGACTGGGGAGTGCAGTTGCGCGATGTCTGGGAACGCAAGTTCGCTGGCAGGCTGCCTGTGGAAATCAAGGAACGCGCCCAGCAAACACGCTTCCTGGCTTATCGGGGCTACCCGATGGAGCTGATTTCCCGTCTGCTCAACGGCAAGGATCTGGACTGAGCTCAAGCACTGCCACCGCGGCGACGCAGGTTTGCAGTCACCGCAGCTAAGGCGAGTGATTACTTACCGCAATCCTTGGCGGTGTAGCTCTGAGTGCCAATGGTGCGATTTGTCTTGTATTCGGTAAAGTCGTAGCGCATCACTGCGCCCTGTGCCATCAGGTTGCGAAATCCTTTGTTGCGACACACGCTGGCACCTAGTTGCATGTACACCACTTTGGGGTCGCGACGCATTTGTTCAGCCTGGCTTTCGCGAACGCTCAGATGGTTGATCAGCTGCTTGCCTTCAACGGTGAAACCCTGATCGAGGATGTCTTCATTAATTGCGCGCGGTGTGCCCACGCTGCTTTGCTGAGCCACTTTCTGCAGGTTTTTCGACAGCTCCATCTCCTTCAACGATGCAGCGTGGGCAGCCAGCGGCAGGGCGAGCAGCAAGGCGAGGGACGGGGCGATAAAGCGCAGCATGAAACACTCCTGGGCAAAAAGCCGGGCAAGACAAGTGGGCGTAAGACCTGTCGATGGTACAGGCGTTCACCCACCTCTGAGGGTAACCAGATTATACGGTGCGGCACGTCGGCTCACCATCGGCATCGCTCCCATGGTCAGCTCTGCTAGAATCCGCGCCCCAGTCCCCAGCGTGATCCGCGATGAGCCATGCCGTTTTCCGTCTGCGCAGCGAGCGTTTGGCGCGCAGTACCCAGCCATTTACCGCAAGGGGTTCGCGCGCGCCTCGCTGTCCGCGCTGTCGGGTCATTCCCCAGTACTGCCTATGTGCCTGGCGGCCCCATGTAGCGGCACGTTCGGCCATGTGCCTGCTGATGCACGACGTCGAACCCATGAAGCCCAGCAACACAGGTTGGCTGATTGCCGACGTGATCGCCGACACCCATGCCTTCATGTGGTCGCGAGTTGCGGTGGACCCGCAGTTGCTGGCGCTGCTGGCCGACCCCCAGTGGCAGCCCTACCTGGTCTTTCCCGGCGAGTTCGTCGAACCGCAGCGTGTGACAAGCAGCGTGCCACGCGAACCTGGCCGGCGTCCCTTGTTCATACTGCTGGACGCCACCTGGACCGAAGCACGCAAGATGTTCCGCAAGAGCCCTTACCTGGCCTCGTTGCCGGTATTGAGCCTGGCGCCGGAACAGCTGTCGCGCTACACCCTGCGCCGCTCCAAGCGCGACGATCACTTCTGCACCGCCGAAGTGGCAGCACTGTGTCTGGAACTGGCCGGGGACGAGGCAGCGGCGCGGGTGCTGGATGCCTATCTGGACGTGTTCAGTGCGCACTACCTGGCGGCGAAATTTCAGGAACCTGTGGACGAGAGCGATGCAGCGCATCGGTTTTTGGCCGATTATCTATAATCCTGTTCACGACGCAGGCTCAGGTCATGGAGTCGCTTGACCACCATGGCCGCGGTCGGCATTCTTGGCGCCGAATCGGGCGGTACTGTCCGAGCGGCTTCATTTCCTGGAATCCTGTGATCGATGGCCACTTACCAAATCCTGATCGCCGATGACCATCCGCTGTTTCGCAGTGCGTTGCACCAGGCCTTGACCCTGGGGCTGGGCGCGGACGTGCGTCTGGTCGAAGTGGCAAGTATTGCCGAGCTCGAGGGGCGTCTCGACGAAAAAGCCGACTGGGACCTGGTCCTGCTGGATCTCAACATGCCGGGCGCCTATGGCTTTTCAGGGTTGGTCTTGCTGCGCGGTCAGTATCCGCAGATCCCGGTGGTGATGGTTTCAGCCCAGGAAGACGCATGGGTGATGGTTCGCTCGCGCGAATTCGGTGCCAGTGGGTTCATTCCCAAGTCGAGCTCGCTGGAAAACATTCAGGCCGCCGTGCGTGATGTGCTGGACGGAGAGGTCTGGTGGCCGCCGCAGGCATTCGAGGCGGTCAGCGTATCGGCGGAAGCCAAAGCCGCCAGCGATGGGCTGGCCAGCTTGACGCCCCAGCAGTTCAGGGTGCTAACCATGGTGTGCGAGGGCCTGTTGAACAAGCAGATCGCCTATGAGCTCAGTGTGTCGGAAGCCACCATCAAGGCGCATGTGACGGCAATCTTTCGCAAGCTTGGTGTACGCACCCGTACCCAGGCGGCACTGCTGTTGCAACAATTGGAGTCCACCTCCGCAAACTGAGCTGTACCGTCACCTCTTTCAATGCCGAACGTTTCAGTGTCGGCCGTTTTCCCTTTCCGGATCGTCGCGCATGTCACCTTTCAAGGGCCAGACCGGCCTCAAACGTATTCTCAACGCCACTGGCTACTCCTTTGACGGCCTGCGTGCCGCTTTCACCGGCGAAGCGGCGTTCCGCCAGTTGGTGCTGCTCAATGTCGTGCTGGTGCCATTGAGCTTTCTGTTGCACGTCAGTCGCGTGGAGCGGGCCGTGCTCATTGCCGTGTGCCTGCTGGCACTGATCGTGGAGCTGCTGAACTCGGCGATCGAAGCGGCCATCGACCGTATTTCCCTGGATCGCCACCCCCTGTCGAAGAATGCCAAGGACATGGGCAGTGCGGCGCAGTTCGTTGCGCTGACCATGATCGTGCTGGTGTGGGCAGTGATTCTGCTGTGACCGGCGCCTGAGGTCAGGCGATGTCGGGCAGCACGATCTCGTCGCTGCGCTGGGCGCCGGCGGTGAAGGCGCGGCACAGTTCGAGAAACTCGCGCATGGCCGAGGTCTGGTATTTGCGTTTGTGCCAGATGAAATAGAACTGCCGCGCCAGATCCAGTTCGGGCGTGTGCACCGGCACCAGGCTGCCGCGGCGAAAGGCGTCGCGCAGGGCCAGTCGGGAAATGCAGCCGATGCCCAACCCGGACTCCACGGCACGCTTGATCGCCTCGGTGTGTTCCAGTTCGAGACGGATGTTGAGCGCAAGGCGATGGTGACGCATGGCCTGGTCGAAGGTCAGGCGCGTGCCCGAGCCTTGTTCGCGCAGAATCCACGCTTCTTGCGTCAGCAAGGCCAGGCTGGCGCTGGGCACGGAGGCCAGTGGGTGGCGTGGTGCGCAGAACACCACCAGTTCGTCCTCGACCCAGGGCTGCACTTCGATGTCGGGGTGGCTGCAGTCACCCTCGATCAAACCCAGGTCGATTTCGTAATGGGCGACCTGCTGGACGATGTTCGCCGTGTTCTGGACGTGCAGCTTGACCTGGCTTTCCGGGTGCACCTGCATGAAACGGCCGATCAGCAGGGTGGCCAGGTAGTTGCCGATGGTCAGGGTCGCGCCTACGGCCAGCGAGCCGAATCCGGACTTGCCGTTGAGCAGGTCTTCGATTTCCTTGGCCTGGTCGAGCAGGGCCACGGCCTGGGGCAGCAGTTGATGGCCCAGGGCGTTGAGGCTCAGACGCTTACCGGCGCGGTCGAACAGCTGGCAGCTGGATTGCCGCTCAAGCTCGGTGATGGAGGTGCTGGCTGCTGACTGCGACAGCGAAAGCAGGTTGGCAGCGCGCGACACGCTTTCCTGCTGGGCCACGGTGACGAAGACTTGCAGTTGACGAAGTGTGAATCGCATATCTATATAACCGATTACCCATATCTTAATAATCCATTTAACAGATATTGTTGATCCCCGTAAACTACTGCGCACTCGCGCCCCTGTCAGGCGTACGCTTTTTCTAGGAGCCCCGTACATGAGCAACATGAACCACGAACGTGTACTCAGTGTTCATCACTGGAATGACACCCTGTTTAGCTTCAAGTGCACCCGCGATCCGGGCCTGCGCTTCGAGAACGGGCAGTTCGTGATGATCGGCCTGCAACAGCCCAACGGCCGCCCGCTTATGCGCGCCTACTCGATCGCCAGCCCGAACTGGGAAGAGCATCTGGAATTCTTCAGCATCAAGGTGCCCGATGGCCCGCTGACTTCGCAGCTGCAGCACCTCAAGGAAGGCGACGAGATCATCATCAGCAAGAAGCCTACCGGCACGCTGGTGCTCGACGACCTCAAGCCGGGCAAGCACCTGTACCTGCTGAGCACCGGCACGGGCCTGGCACCGTTCATGAGCGTCATCCAGGACCCGGAAACCTACGAACGTTTCGAGAAGGTCATTCTCTGCCACGGCGTGCGTTACGTGAACGAGGTCGCCTACCGCGAGTTCATCACCGAGCATCTGCCGCAGAACGAGTTCTTCGGCGAAGCGCTGCGCGACAAGCTGATCTACTACCCCACCGTGACGCGCGAGCCGTTCGAGAACGAAGGTCGCCTGACCGACCTGATGCGCAGTGGCAAGCTGTTCAGCGACATCGGCCTGCCGCCGATCAACCCTCAGGACGATCGCGCCATGCTGTGCGGCAGCCCGAGCATGCTCGACGAGACCAGCGAAGTGCTCAACAGCTTCGGCCTGACCGTTTCGCCGCGCATGCGTGAGCCGGGTGACTACCTGATCGAGCGCGCCTTCGTCGAGAAGTAAGCAGCTGACCAGCGTTCTGAAAAAACCGCCCTCGGGCGGTTTTTTTGTGGCCGGTGAAAAGGGTTAGGGCAGCACCACTTCCAACACGCGAATCAGGCCGGGTCGCGGGTAGTGCCAGCGCACATCTACATCCCAGAATCGGGCGCCATATTCACGTTCGGGCGAGGGCTTTTGATAGGCCGGACGCGGGTCCTGGGCCAGGCACTGTTCGATCAGTTCGACCAAGGGCTGTCCCAGGCGTGCGGCGTGCGTTCGGGCCTGCATCAGTCCGCTGTCCTGCCACTGCACGGCGATGGGCTCGGGCGCGGCGCTGGCGATCGCGTTGACGGCGCCAGGCACGTTGTCCGCGTAAGGCACGTAGGGCTTGATATCCAGCACGGGGGTGCCGTCCAGCAAGTCGATGCCCGAAAGGTGCAGGCGTGCATTTTCGACCTTGTCCAGCCGAACGACCGACTGGCCGATGCCATTGGGCCGATGGGTAGCCCGAGTGGCGAAGACACCCATCGACGTATTGCCCCCCAGGCGCGGTGGACGAACCTTCAAGCGGGGCTTGTCTTCCAGGACCTCATGGAACAGGAACAGCAGCCACACATGGCTGACCTGCTCCAGGCCCTGTATGGCCTCACCTTGATCGAACGGTGGCAGCAGTTCCAGCACGCCGCGCGCAGCCGGCGCCAGCTGGGGCTGACGCGGAATGGCGAATTTTTCCTTGAAGCAGGAGCGGACAAAACCAATGGGCTCGACGCTGTAGGCCATGGGGCTTAACCGCGGACCCGCAAGGTCAGGCCCTTGAGGAAGTTGCGCAGCAACTGGTCGCCGCAGGGGCGGTAGTTGTTATGGCCAAACTTGCGGAACAGGGCGCTCAGCTCGGGCTTGGACACCGGGAAGTCGACCGACTTGAGCACGGCGTGCATGTCGTCTTCCTTGAGTTCGAAGGCAACGCGCAGTTTCTTCAGCACGATGTTGTTGGTGACCGGCAGCTCGACCGGCTGGGCGGGACGGCTCTCGTCACGGCCACGACGATAGATCACCAGGCCATCGAGAAAGTGCGCCAGAACGGCGTCCGGGCAATGCTCGAAACCTTCTTCCTCATCCTTCTTGGTGTAGCTGATGACGTCGGCCTTGCTGATCTCCAGCCCGCCCAGTGCCGTGATGTCGGCCACTTTGCCATCGCTGATGTCGAGCATGTAGCGCACGCTGCGCAGTACATCGTTGTGAATCATGAGGTATGTCCTGGTTGAACGACACTGCCCAGGCAGCGCCGGAAAAAGAGAGGGTTCAGAATTTTTCCTTGGTCGAAAGGTAGCGCCACTGATCCAGCGGCAGCTTGCCCATCGATACCCCGCCCACGCGAATGCGGCGGATCGAGACGATCGTCAGGCCGACACTGGCGCACAGTTGCTGCAGCACGCCGGGGGCTGGATTTTTCAGGGCGAAGCGCAGGCGTGTCTCGTTCTGCCAACTGGCCTTGACCGCCGGCAGCGTCTTGCCCTTGTACATCGCGCCGTGGTTGAGGCGATTGAGGCCGTGGGGGCTCATCTCGCCGGTGATTTCCACCACGTATTCCTGTTCGATCTTGGCCGCGTCGGCGGTCAGCTTGCGCAGGGTCTTCCAATCCTGGGTGAAGATCTGCAGGCCGCTGGCATTGGCCGGCAGCTCGGCCGCGCAGCTCAGGCGCAGGAAGTGGCCTTTGAGAGGGCGCTTGCCGAAGCCGTGCTCGCTGGACAAGGTTTGCGCGGTAAGGGTGGCCAGCGCCTCTTCGGCGCTCTGGCCCGGTGCCTGGTGCAGCAACAGGGTCACCGGCTCCGGTGCTTCGGCCTTAGCCTGGGGATCGAGCTCGACCTTTTGCGCGTCCACCTTGAACTGCGGCTCGTCGACCACCACGCCATCCACGGACACCCAGCCGCCTTCGATGAAGAGTTCAGCCTCGCGGCGGGAACACCCGACCAGTTCGATGAGGCGTTTGGAGAGACGAATGGGTTCAGACATGACTGCGGCCGTAGCAAGGAAAGGGCGCTAGTGTAACTGCCTGGAGGCGGTTAAGCCCGCGCAGATTGCCCGGCCTTGGGCGACGGCGGTGGGCGCGACGGCGAACCGGGAGGTTCGCCGCTGCCCCGTCTGTTGCCTTACAGGGATGCGAATCAGGCCAGTTCGGCCCACAAATCGTATTCGTCGGCGTCGACGATGGTGCACCAGACCTTGTCGCCCGGCTTGAGGTGGGTGGCATCGTCGATGAACACGTTGCCGTCGATTTCCGGAGCATCGAAGAAGCAGCGGCCAACCGCGCCTTGTTCTTCCACTTCATCGATCAACACTTCCACACGCTTGCCGATGCGCATCTGCAGACGTGCGGCGCTGATTGCCTGCTGGTGCGCCATGAAGCGATCCCAGCGGTCCTGCTTCACGTCATCCGGAACGATGGCGGCGTCCAGCAGGTTGGCCGGTGCGCCCTCGACCGGCGAATACTGGAAGCAGCCGACGCGGTCCAGCTGCGCTTCGCTCAGCCAGTCCAGCAGGTACTGGAAGTCTTCTTCGGTTTCGCCGGGGAAGCCGACGATGAAGGTCGAGCGGATGATCAGGTCCGGGCACTGCTCGCGCCACTTCTTGATGCGCGCCAGGGTCTTGTCTTCGAAGGCCGGGCGCTTCATCGCCTTGAGCACTTTCGGGCTAGCGTGCTGGAATGGAATGTCCAAGTACGGCAGGATCTTGCCGGCGGCCATCAGTGGAATGATGTCGTCGACGTTGGGGTAGGGGTACACGTAGTGCAGGCGGACCCAGACACCCAGGCTGCTCAGGGCTTCGCACAGTTCGAGCATGCGCGTCTTGACCGGGCGACCGTTCCAGAAATCAGTCTTGTACTTGACGTCTACGCCATAGGCGCTGGTGTCCTGGGAAATCACCAGCACTTCCTTTACCCCGGCCTTGACCAGGCGCTCGGCCTCGCTCAGCACATCGCCCACCGGGCGGCTGACCAGCTTGCCGCGCATCGAGGGGATGATGCAGAAGCTGCAACTGTGGTTGCAGCCTTCGGAAATCTTCAGGTAGGCGTAATGGCGCGGCGTCAGCTTGATGCCCTGGGGCGGCACCAGGTCGATCAGCGGGTTGTGATCGTGTCGAGGTGGCACCACCTGGTGCACCGCGTTGACCACCTGCTCGTATTGCTGGGGGCCGGTGACCGACAGCACGCTGGGGTGCACCTTGCGAATGGCATTTTCTTCGACGCCCATGCAACCGGTGACGATGACCTTGCCGTTCTCCTTGAGCGCTTCGCCGATCACTTCCAGCGACTCCGCCTTGGCGGTGTCGATGAAGCCACAGGTGTTGACCACCACGACGTCGGCGTCTTCGTAGGTCGGTACCACTTGGTAACCTTCCATGCGCAACTGAGTCAGGATGCGCTCGGAGTCGACCAGGGCCTTGGGGCAACCCAGCGAGACGAAGCCGACCTTTGGAGCGGCCGACGAAGGAGTGGTGGACATGGCTAACCTCGGTATCGATGGGGCCTCGTGGGCCGCACAGGCGGGCGCTGGGTACGCCTCTGATCAAAAAGTGCGCAATTCTAGCGATGGCGAGGTCGCTTGACCAGCATTATGCGAGGAATTGCGACGAGTGCTGCGCTATGCTTCGCCGCGTCTCGCCACATGGCGTTACAAATCACGGGTGCGGGAGTGGTCGATGGTTCAGGCAAGTAGTGACGGCAGCAGCGGGCATTCGACGGCCCGACCGATCGGCATGCTGGTGGCAGCGGTCGGTGTCGTGTATGGCGACATTGGTACCAGCCCGTTGTACACGCTTAAGGAAGTCTTTTCCGGCGGCTATGGCGTACCCATTTCCCACGATGGTGTGCTGGGTATCCTTTCATTGATCTTCTGGTCGCTGATCTGGGTCGTTTCGATCAAGTACATGCTGTTCGTGCTGCGCGCCGACAACCAGGGCGAAGGCGGCATCATGGCCTTGACTGCACTGGCAACCCGCGCCACTGCCGCATTGCCCCGACTGCGTGCCCTGATGGTGGTGTGCGGACTGGCCGGCGCTGCGCTGTTCTACGGCGACAGCATGATCACGCCCGCGGTCTCGGTGCTTTCAGCCATCGAGGGCATGGAGCTGGCCTTCGATGGCCTGGAGCGTTGGGTGGTGCCCATGGCGTTAGTCGTGCTGGTCGCGCTGTTCCTGATTCAGAAACACGGCACGCAACGGATCGGCAAGTTGTTCGGGCCGGTGATGGTCGTATGGTTCCTGGTGCTGGGGCTGCTCGGCGCCTACGGCGTGTATCAGCACCCCGAGGTGCTCAAGGCGTTCAATCCGATGTGGGCGGTGCGCTTTTTCATCGTCCACCCCGGCATGGGCGTGGCGATCCTCGGTGCCGTGGTGCTGGCGCTGACCGGCGCCGAGGCGCTGTATGCCGACATGGGCCATTTTGGCCGCAAGCCGATTGCCCGGGCCTGGTTCATTCTGGTGCTGCCCGCTCTGGTGCTCAACTACTTCGGCCAAGGCGGCCTGCTGCTGGAAAACCCCGAGGCGGCGCGTAACCCGTTCTTTCTGCTGGCGCCGGGCTGGGCTTTGGTGCCGCTGGTGGCATTGTCGACCCTGGCCACCGTGATCGCTTCGCAGGCGGTAATTTCCGGGGCCTTTTCCCTGACCCAGCAGGCCATCCAGCTGGGTTACATTCCGCGCATGCACATCCAGCACACGTCGAGCAGCGAACAGGGGCAGATCTACATCGGCGCGGTTAACTGGGCGTTGATGGTCGGTGTGGTATTGCTGGTCATCGGCTTCGAATCCTCCGGCGCCCTGGCATCGGCCTACGGTGTGGCGGTCACGGGCACGATGCTGATGACCACGATACTGGTCTCGGCCGTGATGCTGCTGCTGTGGAAATGGCCACCGGTGCTGGCGGTGCCGGTCCTGCTTGGCTGCCTCCTGGTCGATGGTCTGTTCTTCGCCGCCAACGTGCCGAAGATTATCCAGGGCGGCGCGTTTCCGGTGCTGGCGGGGACCGTTCTGTTCATTCTCATGACCACCTGGAAGCGCGGCAAGCAACTGCTGGTGGAGCGGATCGACGAGGGCGGGCTGCCGTTGCCGATCTTCATCGGCAGCATCAGTGTGCAGCCGCCGCATCGCGTCCAGGGCACGGCAGTGTTCCTGACCGCGCGCTCTGACGCCGTGCCCCACGCGCTTTTGCACAATATGCTGCACAACCAGGTGCTGCATGAACAAGTGGTGCTGTTGACGGTGGTCAACGAAGACACGCCGCGGGTACCCCTGGCTCGACGCTTCGAGGTGCAGAGCTATGGCGAAGGGTTCTTCCGGGTCATTCTGCATTACGGTTTCATGGATGAACCGGACGTGCCGGCTGCCTTGGCCCTCTGCGATCTGCCAGACCTGGACTTCAGCCCGATGCGCACCACCTATTTCCTCAGTCGCGAGACGGTGATCGCTTCCAAGCTGGCCGGCATGGCGCGCTGGCGCGAGCAGTTGTTCGCCTTCATGCTGAAGAACGCCAATGGCAACCTGCGCTTCTTCAAGCTGCCGGTGAACCGAGTGATCGAACTGGGTACGCAGGTGGAGATGTAAGTGTGCGGCGGCAGGGCATGCCCGTTGCTGACACAACTCCCCCGTAGGAGCGGGCGGTGCCCGCGAAGAGGCCCTACCTGACACCCCACAAGAAAAAGCCCCGGCACCTACACAGGTCCGGGGCTTTGCTTTACGGCCGGGTCACTTGGAACCCGTACGCTTGTCGATCTGCTGCACCAACCGCTTGGCCAGCGCCGGGTAGTCCTCGTCGAAATGGTGCCCGCCCGGCAGTTTGACCTTCTCGCCTACTGCAGTGCTCTGGGTGCAGCCGCTTTCGTCGGTTTCTTCCTCGCCATACACGCACACCACCTTGGCGGCCGGCAGCTTGGCCATCTCCGGTCCGGTGGGCGCTTCTTTGCCAGCATTGCCCAGCCATCCTTCGACTTCGATCTCGAAGCTGCCGCTGCGGGCGAAAGCCAGCAGGATGATCGCGCTGACGCTGTCCTGTTCCTCGGCAGGCAGGCGGTTGTAGATCGCCGGAAGCACGTCGGCACCGAACGAATAGCCGGTCAGCACGAACCGCTTGGCACCCCATTTCTGCCGGTAGTAATGCATCAGCTCGACCAGGTCGTCGGCGCTTTGCTCCGGTGTCTTGTGCTCCCAGTAATAGCGCAGGGTGTCGATACCCACTGTCGGGTACCCCATTGTCGCCATATCACCGGCCACTGCCTTGTCGAGGTCGCGCCAGCCACCGTCGCCGGAAAGAAACAGGCTGACGGTGTCGTTGCTCTGCACGGCGGGCACTTCGACCACAGGAATGGCCAGGTGGGTGCCGTCACTGCCGACCAGAATCCCGGTGATCTGGTTTTTCAGGACTTGCGGCAGCTTCACGTCGTAATCGCTGATGACGGTCTGGGCATTGGGTTGATCGCGGACGAACGCGGCACTGGCGTCGTCGGGGTTGTCGTTCCAGGCGACCATCCACTGGCCGTGCTCGGCCTTCTTCGGCAATTCAGGCAGGCAACCGTCCGGTTTCTCCATGCTCAGGTCCACCGACACCGCCTGGGCCTTGTCGTTGTTCTGCGTGGCCAGCCAGCGCCAGGCCAGTGAAGCACCCGGGCCAATGCCAGCCACCAGGTCCGGCGCTCCATCGAGCCGCCCGATGGCAGCATTCAGTGCGGTTTGCTGCAAGCTGCAATCGGTTTCCGGGAGGATCACCTGGACGATGTGCGCCGAGGCATCACGGCTCAGGTCCAGCAACTGCTTGTCGGTCAAGGCTTCGGCGGCGGGCACCGCAATGGCCACCTGGGACTTGCTCCGGATGCCGGGGACCACCTCGCGGGCCTCGCTGCCATTGCTCAGGCGCTGTGCGTTGAGCTGCGCGGCCGGGGCAGGGCGGGTCGCCCACCAGTAGTAGCCGGCAACCGCCAGCAGCAGAACCACGATCAAGGCAAGCGCCTTGCGCCAGTAACGTCGAATCATCAGCGTTTCACCAATCCTGTCAGGCCACCTGCAATGAGGGCGGCGGTATCGGCCAATGCCACCAGCGGATCAAGGCCCGCCGGCACGGCCATGTAGCGAGGCTCCCAAGTGGGCTGGAACTTGTCCTTGAAACGGCGCAAGCCCTGAAAATTGTACAGCTGCTCGCCACGGTTGAAGACCATCGAGCCCAGGCGCTGGGTCAAAGGTGCGCCGCGCCGCGGTTGCAGGCCGGAAAGCGGCACCATGCCCAGGCTGAAGCGCGCATAGCCATGCTTTTTGTAGTGCTGGATCAAGCCTACCATCATGAATTCCATGGTCAGCTTGGGCGCCTGGGGATGGGCACGCATCAGGTCCAGGCTGGCCAGTTCCGTGCTTTGGGTCTCCAGCAGGTTGGCGAACGCCACCGGCTTGCCCTCGAAATGGACGATCGCGATGCGGAAATGGTTCAGGTATTCGGGGCTGAAGCGGCCCAGGGAAAAACCCTTCTCGCGCACGTTCTTGCCACTGAGCCAGGCATCGGAAATCACCTTGAGCTCTTCCAGCGGCGCGTGTCCGGGCTCGTAGATCTCCAGTGACAGGCCGTCGCGGGTGCCGCGGTTCCAGGTGTAGCGCAGATCCTTCATTTCCTTGCCCTTGGCTTCCAGATCGAACGCGTGCAGGTCGACCCGGGCTTCTTCGCCGAGCTTGATCGCCGTCAGGCCAATGTCCATGTAGAACGGCAGGTTCTCAGCCCTGACCTGATAGAACACCGGGCGCGCATGGTGAAAGTCGCAGAGGTCGCGGAACTGCCAGATCATTTCAGCGCGCGGCTGGGTCGGGCCGATAGGGTCGTACAGGGCCACCAGGCTGCGTCCGCGACGAGCGTACATCAGAAAGGCTTCATCCTTGGGGTGGAACAGCAGCGCCTTGTCGCCGGTCAGTGCCAGGCCGCCATCGGGTTGGTGCGAGGCCTTGAGAATGGTCGCGGCGCGTTCCAGCTCGTCAGGTGTAGGCAGGTGAATCACCGGGCGTGCGGTGCGCAGCAGCCAGGTCAGTGCAACCACGATCAGCAGCACGGCGCTGCCCAGGGCCGAGCGCAGGCCACGGGGCGCATCAGCGTCCAGCGCAAACTGCCACCACAGCTTGGTGCTGTAGGGCACGTCTTGGTAGGCAAAGAACAGCAACCAGATCGATGCACCCACCACGCACACGCTGGCGATCAGGTACAGCGGTGAGAACGGCAACTCCAGCAGGCGGCTGGGCCGGTAGAACGAACGCTTGAAGACGGCGAGCAGCAGTGCGGTCATGCACAGCAGCGAGGCCTCTTCCCAGTCGAAACCCTTGAGCAGCGACAGCACGGCGCCCGCCAGCAGCAGCACCATGGTCAATACCCAGGCCGCCGACAGGCGACGGCGCAGGCCTTGGGCCAATAACAGACAGAGCACACCTACCAGGCTGGCGCCCAGGTGCGAGGCATCGATAAGTCGATGGGGGATCAGAAAACCGAGGTCTTGCAGGCGAGTGTCGATCTCCGGGGTGGCACCGGAAAACAGCAGCACCACGCCCGACAGGAACACCAGCACCGCCAGAATGGGTGCGGCCAGCCCGGAAGCCACACGAATGGCCTGTTGAGCGAAGAACAGTCGGCGCGCCTCGTTGCCCAGCAGCACCACGCAGGCCACCAGCATCGGCAGCACGACATAGATCAAGCGATAAAGCAGCAGGGCAGCTGCCAGGGGCGCGGCCCCCAGGGTATCGGCGAACGCCGCCAACAGGATGGCCTCGAAGACGCCGACGCCACCGGGCACATGGCTGAGTACGCCTGCGGCAAGTGCCAGCAGATAGATCAGGACGAAAGCGCCAAATGGCGGCGCTTCAGGCAGCAACAGATAGAGCACGGTTGCCGCGGCTACCACGTCCAGTGCGGTAATCACCAATTGCAGCAGGGTCAGGCGCGCCCCGGGCAGGCGTAGGGTGCGACGTCCCGCCCGCACCAGCAGGTTGTGCGGCAATGGCTGCTCGGGCAGGCGGCGTCGATATACGCCCAGCACCAGCAGCGCGGTCAGGACTAGCACGACCGCGGCAACCGTGCCCAGCAGCCCCTGCGAAACTCCCAAGGCCTGCGAGGCAGCCGGCAGGCTGCTGAGCGTGGCCACTGCGGCCAGCGGCGGCAGGGCGCAGCCCAATGACAGGCTGGCGAACAGGGTCATGCGCGCCACTTCGCCCGCGCCTACGCCCAGCCGTGAATACAGCCGATAACGTACCGAACCGCCGGACAGCATCGACAAGCCAATGGCATTACCAATGGCGAAGGAGGTGAAACCGCCCAGAGCCAGGGTGCGTGCCGGCAGGGTCACGTTGGCATAGCGGCTGGCCGACCATTCATAGCCCAGCAGGATGATGAACCCGCAGACCATGGCCAGTAGGGCGCCACCCAAGGCGGCCGGCGGGGTAGCCAGCACCGAGTCATGCAGTGCGTAGATGTCCAGTTCGCTGAGCAGATGCCGACAGGCGAGCAGCGCGATGGCAAACAGCAATAGGGTAACGGCCAGCCCCACTGGCTGCCGGTAGCGGCTCAGCAGATCGAGCCAGCGAGCGCGTGCGGGTTTGATCGGACCGGCAGCGGCAGCGGCGGGGGGAAGTTCCACAGCGGTTGAATCGGGCAAGTCAGAGCGCATCAATCACCTCTTGGATTGTGCGCAACAGGATGCCGGGATCCCGTCAAAGTACCAATCCCTGTGGAAAAAATAATTCGCGCCATTCTAACGCCTGTGCGCCAGCGATGACCGACGCCTGGCGAACTGTAAAGCAACTTTCACATTACCCGTGCGCAGCCTGGGTTGCCGCGGCTCCAGGCTTTTTCGAGCGCATACGAAAAAGGCCACCCGTTTATAGAGTGGCCCTTCCGATGTTTGGTTGCGGGAGCCGGATTTGAACCGACGACCTTCGGGTTATGAGCCCGACGAGCTACCAGACTGCTCCATCCCGCGTCTGTGGAGGCGCATTCTACAGATAGCTGGCAGGCTGTCAACGCCTAAAATGCATTAAGCTTCAAAACAAGCCCGTTATCTGCTCGGATGCCAAGAAAAAGCCCCCGGCGCTTGCGCGGCGGGGGCTGATTCACACAGGGCGATTACGCCTGAGGCTTGGGCTCGTCGTGAGCATCTTGCGCGTCAGCGGCGCTCGATACTTCAGCTTCGGGCTTGAATGCAGCGTTTTTCGCTGCTTCCTCGGCTTCACGCTTGCGGCGACGCACTTCACGTGGGTCGTTGGGCGCGCGGCCATTGCTTGGCACGGCTGGCGCCGGTTCAGCTTCCTGGATCGGCTCGGGTTCAGCGACCACGACAGGCTCGCTTGCCGGAACGGGTTCGGCAACCGGCTGGGAAGTAGCCGGTTCAAACCTGACTGGCTCGACCAAAGCAGGCTCGACCACGACGGCATCGACAAACACAGGCTCGATGCTCAGCGGCTCAGCGGCAGCGGGTTCGCTGATCTGGTGCAAGGCAGGTTCGACCGGCAGCGAAGGTGCTTCTTCGCTGGCTTGAGCGACGGGAGGCTGGAACGCAGACTCGCTGACTTGTGCAGGATCGACCACTACCGGTGCGTCCACTTCGACGTCGGCGCCGGGTGGGCTGATCGGCGTTGGCGTGGTGTCGAACGGAGGCGTCAGTTCTACCGGCTCGGCGGCGTCCTGTTGCACAGGCTCAGTGGTCTCGGCAGGCTTGGCTGCCTCGACGACAGGCTGTTGCTCGATCACCGGTGCGGCGCTTTCGTTGACAGGCGCGGCCCAGGTGTCGGGCGCCGAGACCGTCGCAGGGCGCTCGATTTCAGCAGGGCTGTCCGACTGGGCGGGCGCAGCTGCTGGTGTATCGACAGCGGCTTCGGCGGTCGGCGCGGTGGCGACGATCTCCGGCGCAGCCAGGCTTTCGCTTTCAGCGGTGCTTTCGGCAGCGGCAGGTTGCACGCTTCGATTGGCTTGCTCGGCCTGTTCATGGGCCTGGGCTTCGGCAGAAGCACTGATGGCGCTTTGCGCAACCACTGCGGTGACGGCAACGCCGGCTGCCACGGCTGCACCGTTCGACTCGCCTTCGGTGGCCGACTCGTTCGATTCTTCCGAGCCTTCGATCACGTCCCCGTTGGCGTCGCGCTGACGCTCGCGGCGGTTGCTGCGGCGACGCTGACCACGGGAGCGACGACGCGGGCGGTCGCCGTCGTTGCCTTCCGGGTTGTCGTCCTGCAGCAGTTCGTCGTTGGTCAGTGCTTCTTCGGTCGCGCCGACTTCGGATTCGGCAGCGTTTTGCTGTGCGACACGTTCTTCGCGCGCAGGGCGTGGCTGACGTTCTTCGCGAGCC
The DNA here is from genome assembly GCF_000761155.1 of Pseudomonas rhizosphaerae. Taxonomy (NCBI): domain Bacteria; kingdom Pseudomonadati; phylum Pseudomonadota; class Gammaproteobacteria; order Pseudomonadales; family Pseudomonadaceae; genus Pseudomonas; species Pseudomonas rhizosphaerae. The sequence continues at coordinate 142,005 of NZ_CP009533.1, forward strand.
GGACGCTCTTCGCCTGGGGTACGTTCTTCACGGGCAGGGCGCTCTTCGCGCGGCGCACGTTCTTCACGAGGGGCACGCTCTTCGCGTACTACACGCTCTTCACGAGGAGCGCGCTCTTCGCGGGCCGGGCGTTCTTCACGCGCGGTCGGCGCATCGAGCGGTTCACGCAGTTCGCGTACCCGTGGTGCGTCGTCGCCACCATTGCGTGGACGGCGATCCTCACGCGGGGCGCGCGGCTGGCGCTCTTCACGCGGTGCGCGGGCAGGGCGTTCTTCGCGGGCAGCGGGTGCATCCTCGCGGGCGGAACGGTCTTCGCGCGGTGCACGATCTTCACGCGGCTTGCGCTCTTCGTCGCGACGGCTGTTGCTGCGGTTGCGGCTCTGCTGGCGACCGTTGCGACGCTCTTCGCGCGCCGGGCGCTCGGTGGTAGTCGCGGCAGGCTTTTCGACGACCACTGGAGCGGCAGGCGCTTCCTTGGTGGCGAAGAGGCTTACCAGCGACTTGACCAGGCCCTTGAACAGGCTCGGTTCGGCGATCTGGGGAGCAGGCGCCGGCGTCGGTGCTGCAGCAGCCACCGGGGCAGCTTCTTCCGCGGAAACGGGGGCAGCGGTGCGGGTCGGTGCAGTTTTCACCGCCGCTTCCTGGCGAACCAGGGTGCGAGTGGCAGCGGCTGGCTGGACTTCTTCGACTTCAGCGGCAGCAGCGGCGATTTCGTAGCTGGACTGGCCGCTGTGGGCTTCCGGGCTGTCATCACGCAGGCGTTGCACTTCGAAATGCGGGGTTTCGAGGTGATCGTTCGGCAGGATGACGATGCGAGCGCGAGTGCGCAGTTCGATCTTGGTGATCGAGTTGCGTTTTTCATTGAGCAGGAAGGCCGCGACGGGGATCGGCACTTGCGCGCGAACTTCGGCGGTGCGGTCCTTCAGGGCTTCTTCTTCGATCAGGCGCAGGATGGCCAGCGACAGCGATTCGACGTCACGGATGATGCCGGTGCCGCTGCAACGCGGGCAGACGATGCCGCTGCTCTCGCCGAGCGAAGGACGCAGGCGCTGACGGGACATTTCCAGCAGACCGAAGCGGGAAATACGACCCACCTGGACACGGGCGCGGTCGGCTTCCAGCGATTCACGGACCTTGTCTTCCACGGCGCGCTGGTTCTTGGCCGGAGTCATGTCGATGAAGTCGATGACGATCAGGCCGCCGATGTCGCGCAGGCGCAACTGGCGAGCGATTTCCTCGGCCGCTTCGAGGTTGGTCTGCAGGGCGGTTTCTTCGATGTCGCTGCCCTTGGTGGCGCGCGCCGAGTTGATGTCGATGGACACCAATGCTTCAGTCGGGTCGATGACGATCGAGCCACCGGAAGGCAGTTCGACCACGCGCTGGAAAGCGGTCTCGATCTGGCTTTCGATCTGGAAGCGGTTGAACAGGGGAACGCTGTCTTCGTACAGCTTGATCTTGCTGGCGTACTGCGGCATCACCTGGCGGATGAAGGTCAGGGCTTCGTCTTGGGCTTCGACGCTGTCGATCAGCACTTCGCCGATGTCCTGGCGCAGGTAGTCGCGGATCGCGCGGATGATGACGTTGCTTTCCTGGTAGATCAGGAAAGGCGCGGAGCGGTCCAGGGAAGCTTCCTTGATCGCGGTCCACAGTTGCAGCAGGTAGTCCAGGTCCCACTGCATCTCTTCGCTGCTGCGGCCAAGGCCGGCAGTGCGCACGATCAGGCCCATGTCGGCTGGGGCGACCAGACCGTTCAGCGCTTCACGCAGTTCGTTGCGCTCTTCGCCTTCGATACGGCGCGAGATGCCACCGGCCCGCGGGTTGTTGGGCATCAGCACCAGGTAGCGACCAGCCAGGCTGATGAACGTGGTCAGGGCAGCGCCCTTGTTGCCGCGTTCTTCCTTCTCGACCTGGACGATGACTTCCTGGCCTTCGCTCAGGACTTCCTTGATGTTGACGCGGCCTTCGGGGTTCTTCTTGAAGTATTCGCGGGAGATTTCCTTGAGGGGCAGGAAGCCGTGGCGTTCCGAGCCGAAGTCGACGAAGGCGGCCTCAAGGCTGGGTTCGATGCGAGTGATGCGGCCTTTATAGATGTTGGCCTTTTTCTGCTCGCGGGCGCCTGACTCGATGTCCAGGTCGTAGAGGCGCTGGCCGTCTACCAGGGCAACACGCAACTCTTCGGGTTGAGTTGCGTTAATCAGCATTCTTTTCATGTAGTACCGTCGGTTTCCGGGCTGCCGGAAACGGCGTTCGGCACACACGACTTCTCACGGTCGGTGTCAGGTGCGTCAACAGGGCCTAGGCCACTGCAGTGTCCAGCGATATCTGCCCAACAGGGGCGGAACCGCGACGACGCGTCCTGCTTGCTGTGGTGTCAAAAGCACTCAGTCAGGAGGAGGAATCAATCGTCTGGCGTGGACGCCCTTGAGCGTCTTGTTCAAGACCGGCATGGCAGAAGTGCCTGAGGCTGCTTGCTGCCGCGACGCGGTACTACACGGTCCGACGGTTGTGCATCTCCACCCTACACGTATCCCTGATAATTCGGGTGCTGCCGCGCGCTGAATCCGCAACGGGTTGGCAATATCGCGAACTTCAATTCGTAAAGTTCGCCCTGTATGACTAAGGCATTGGGTTTCCGAAGCGCTTACCTGAACTGGGTGAGGGCGACTGCGAAGCGAAAGTGGCGTCGAACAAAGGCAGGAAGGTGTCCGGTATGCCGGGGTTCCTGGGCTTTTATCGGTCTTCTCGCACCTGCGCGGGCGTTGCCCTCAAACACTCCGTAACTGGCAAAAGCCCCGTAGGACGGCCTCGCGTCCTCGAGAATTGCGCTGGTCAGGGCCGGTTCATAACCGTTTGTCCGCTGGCCAACCGCTTATGGCGGCGTTCGCGACTATAGCAGCAATCATTAAGTGCTTCAAATCCATAAAAAATTGTTATGATCGCGGCCATGACGACTACTACTCCCCCAACCTCCGGCGTTCAGCTGATCGAGGTTGCGCCGGAACTTGCCGGCCAACGCATAGACAACTTCCTCATTACGGCGCTCAAGGGCGTGCCTAAAACCTTGATCTATCGCATCCTGCGCAAGGGCGAAGTACGGGTGAACAAAGGGCGCATCAAGCCTGAATACAAGTTGCAGGCCGGCGACATCGTACGCGTGCCGCCCGTGCGCCTGCCCGAGCGCGATGCGCCGGTGCCGGTGGCGCAAGGGTTGCTGCAGCGCCTCGAGGACGCCATCGTCTACGAAGACAAGGCATTGATCGTGCTGAACAAGCCGGCAGGCATCGCCGTGCACGGCGGCAGTGGCCTGAGCTTCGGCGTCATCGAAGCCTTTCGCCAGCTGCGTCCCGACACCAAGGAGCTCGAGCTGGTGCATCGCCTGGATCGCGACACCTCGGGCCTGCTGATGATCGCCAAGAAGCGCAGCATGCTGCGCCACCTGCACGCCGCGCTGCGTGGCGACGGTGTCGACAAGCGTTACATGGCCTTGGTGCGCGGGCACTGGGCGACTGCCAAGAAGCAGGTCAATGCGCCTTTGCTCAAGAGCAACCTGCGCTCGGGCGAGCGCATGGTCGAGATCAACGAAGAGGGCAAGGAAGCGCTGACCCTGTTCAAGGTCCTGCGCCGTTTCGGCGACTTCGCAACCATCGTCGAGGCCCGTCCGATTACCGGGCGTACCCATCAGATCCGCGTGCACGCGCTGCATGCCGGGCATGAAATCGCTGGCGACACCAAGTACGGTGACGAGAACTTCTCCAAGGAAATTCGCGACCTGGGTGGCAAGCGCCTGTTTCTGCATGCCTACGCGCTGACCGTGCCGCTGCCCGATGGCGGCGAACTCAAGGTCGAGGCACCGGTCGACGATGTCTGGGCCAAGACCGTGGAGCGACTGAGTGCAAGCTGATTACAAACTGCTGATTTTCGACTGGGATGGCACGCTGTGTGATTCCATCGGCCGAATCGTCGAGGCCATGCACGCTGCGGCGACGCTTTCAGGGTATCTGCCGTGCAGCGACGAGGCGGTCAAGGGCATTATCGGCCTGGCGTTGTCGGAGGCCATTGGCGTGCTGTATCCCCAGCTCGACGAAGGGCAGGTAACAGCCATGCGCAATCACTATGCGGATGCCTACATGGCCCTCGATGCCACCCCCTCGTCGCTGTTCCCCGGCGTCCGCGAGGCCTTGCTGGGGTTTCGCGAACAGGGTTACCGCATCGCCGTGGCAACCGGCAAGGCCAGGCGGGGGCTGGATCGTGTACTCAAGGCGCAGGGCTGGGAAGACTTCTTCGACATTACCCGCGCAGCCGATGAAACCCGCGGCAAGCCCCATCCTCTGATGCTTGAGCAGATCATGAGCCATTGCGGGGTCGCGCCGCAGCATTCGCTGATGGTGGGCGATGCTTCGTTCGATCTGCTGATGGCGCGCAATGCTGGCATGCACAGCGTAGCCGTGGGCTATGGAGCACTGCCACTGCATGTGCTGCAGCAATATGAGCCGCAGTTGTGCATCGAATCGTTCGATCAGTTGCCGCCGTGGCTGGACAGTCGTCGCGCCGGCGCGCATGGCCTTGAGCAAGGAGTAGAGAATGTCTGACCAATGGAAAGCGCCGCGCAGCGAAGACGAGAGCGCCCCCATCGGCGATGAGAAAAGCTGGCGACTGCTGGAAAAGACGCTGCTGGCCAGCGTCCAGGAACAGCGGCGAGCGCGCCGCTGGGGCATCTTCTTCAAGTTGCTGACCTTTATCTACCTGTTCGGCGCGATCTTTCTGTTTTCGCCGCTGCTGGACATGGAAAAGGCAACGACCGGCAGTGACTCCGGGTACACCGCGGTGATCGACGTGCGCGGCGTGATTGCCGACAAGGAAGCGGCAAGTGCGGACAATATCGTCGGTAGCCTGCGCAACGCCTTTGAAGACGCCAAGGTAAAAGGCGTGATCCTGCGCATCAACAGTCCAGGCGGCAGTCCGGTGCAATCGGGCTATGTGTTCGACGAAATTCGTCGCCTGCGCGGCGAGCACCCGGACATCAAGGTTTACGCGGTAATCGCCGACCTTGGTGCATCCGGCGCCTATTACATCGCCAGCGCGGCGGACCAGATCTATGCGGACAAATCCAGTCTGGTGGGCTCCATCGGCGTGACTGCAGCCGGCTATGGCTTCGTCGGCACCATGGAAAAGCTGGGCGTGGAGCGACGTGCCTATACCTCGGGTGAGCACAAGGCATTCCTCGATCCGTTCCAGCCGCAGCGCGCGGACGAAACCGAATTCTGGAAGGGTGTGCTGGCCACGACTCATCGGCAGTTCATCGACAGCGTGAAGGCTGGGCGTGGCGACCGACTCAAGGACAAGGAGCATCCCGAGCTGTTTTCCGGGTTGATCTGGTCGGGCGAGCAGGCATTGCAGTTGGGTCTGGTCGACGCCTTGGGCAGCAGCAGCATGGTTGCGCGCGACGTGATCGGCGCCAAGGAGATGGTCGACTTCACCGTGAAGGAATCGCCATTGGACCGCTTCTCTAAAAAATTCGGTGCCAGCGTTGCCGATCGCATTGCCCTGTGGATGGGGTTCCAGGGGCCTAGCCTGCGCTGAGGTTATGCGGTGCGGTCAAGAGTCCTCTGCCCGCGAAGGCGACGGTGATCGCTGCGCAGGGCTCAAGGGATTTGCACACCCTCTTTGAGCAACATGTCCACCAGACGAATCAGCGGCAGGCCGACCAGGCTGGTGGCATCTGGACCTTCGGTGCTCTGGAATAAGCTCACACCCAACCCTTCGGCCTTGAAGCTGCCGGCGCAGTCGTAGGGTTGCTCTGCCAATAGGTAGCGCTCAATGGTGGCGGCCGACAGTGGGCGCATGTTCACTGTGAACGGCACCACATCGACCTGGCATTCGCCACTGTCCACATTCAATAGCGCCAGCCCGGTCAGGAACGTGACGGACTGCCCGCTGGCCGCCATTAATTGCTCGTACGCGTGCTCGAAGTCCAAAGGTTTACCCAGGATCCTGTCGCCCAGTACGGCGACCTGGTCCGAACCGATGATCAGGTGTCCGGGGTGGCGGGCGGACAACGCCCTGGCTTTCTGCTCGGCCAGGCGCTTGACCAGTGCGCATGCAGGCTCGTCGGGCAGATGGCTTTCGTCGATATCGGGCGACGCACACGTGAACGGCAGCCGCAGCCGGGACAGCAGTTCGCGGCGGTAGGGGGAGCTGGAAGCGAGTAGCAGGGCTGGCATGGCAGGCTCCTGTGGATGAACGGCCACTCTATCACGCACCAGGGCCTGAATTTCCTTTGACAGGTGCGGGGGTCGTCCCTAGAATGCTGCGCCTATGTTGAATGACCCGATTCCACCTCACGTTGACCCGCGCAAATTGGCAGATCGTGGCGTAACCCTTGAAGGTTCGCTGCAGTTGGCCGATTTGGAGAGACTCTGCGACCCGCTTTCCGACAACGTCGGTACGGTGCAGGCCAAATTCATTTTCGAGCGAGACGAACGCAAAGCCGTGGTTATCCACAGCTGCCTGGACGTCGAAGTCAAGATGGTTTGCCAGCGTTGTCTTGAGCTGGTAACCCTGCCGATCCACAGCGAATGCAGTTACGCCGTGGTGAAGGAGGGTGCGAACACCCAGTCGTTACCGAAAGGTTATGACGTGCTGGAACTGGGCGAAGATCCATTGGATCTGCAGGCGCTGGTCGAGGAGGAGCTATTGCTCGCCTTGCCTATCGTGCCTGCTCATCATCCGGAAGAATGCCAGCAGCCGGCGGGAGCAGATGATCCCGATCCGAGCGAGGACGAGGTAACGCGGTCCAACCCGTTCAGTGTATTGGCGCAGTTAAAGCGTGACCCAAACGTTTAGGAGTTAATCAATTATGGCTGTTCAGCAGAACAAAAAATCCCGCTCTGCCCGTGACATGCGCCGTTCGCACGACGCACTCGAGGCAAGCACCCTGTCGGTCGAAAAGACCACCGGTGAAGTGCACCTGCGTCACCACGTATCGCCAGAAGGCGTATACCGTGGCCGTAAAGTGATCGACAAGGGCGCTGACGAGTAAATCTTGTCCGCTCAGTCCGTCGCGATTGATGCAATGGGCGGGGACTTCGGTCCCCGCAGCATTGTTCAGGCCAGCCTTGCCTGCCTGTCCGCTACGCCCTCGCTGCACCTGACCCTCGTCGGTCATCCCCAACTCCTCGAAGAACTGATTGCCAGCCAGCCGGCGGTGGATCGCTCACGCCTGCACGTCGCTGCCGCCAGCGAAGTCGTCGGCATGGACGAGCGCCCGTCACAGGCGTTGCGCGGCAAGCCCGATTCCTCGATGCGAGTGGCGCTGCAGTTGCTGCGCGACGAGCAGGTCCAGGCTGTGGTCAGCGCGGGTAACACCGGGGCCTTGATGGCGCTGTCCAGGTATTTGCTCAAGACGCTGCCTGGCATCGACCGCCCGGCCATGATGGCCGCCATCCCCACGCGGGGAGGCTACTGCCAGCTGCTGGACCTGGGCGCCAACGTCGATTGCAGCGCCGAGCATCTGTATCAGTTCGCCGTGATGGGCTCGGTGGCGGCTCAGGCCCTGGGTGTCGAACGGCCCCGGGTAGCGCTGCTCAACGTCGGTACTGAGGACATCAAGGGCAACCAGCAGGTCAAGCTGGCAGCGAGCCTGTTGCGCAAGGCGCAGGGCCTGAACTACACCGGCTTCATTGAAGGAGATGGTGTGTTCCGAGGTGAGGCCGATGTGGTGGTGTGCGACGGCTTCGTCGGCAATATTCTGCTCAAGTCCAACGAGGGTTTGGCCGGCATGTTCGCCGAGCGCGTTCAGGCGTTGTTTCAAAGCAGTCTGATGGCGCGGGCCGTGGGCGCCTTGGCCATGCCGCTGCTCAAGCGCTTGCAGGCTGACCTGGCGCCGGCGCGCTACAACGGCGCCAGTTTTCTCGGCTTGCAAGGCATCGTGGTCAAGAGCCACGGCGCCGCTGGCGTGGAGGGACTGCAGTGCGCCATAGACCGGGCACGGGACGAGATTCGTGAAAACCTGCCGCAGCGCCTGCATGGGCGGCTGGCGCAGATGCTGCTTTAGGCGTGCCCGGCCGGAGGTGCTTGAATGTGACCACTGGCAGGCATACGTTATCCAACTGTCAGTTCAGCGCGCCGGGTACGCTCCCGGCGTCGAATTTTCCGGCAACAAGATCATACAAGGGCTTGTTCAATGTCTGCATCCCTCGCATTCGTTTTCCCGGGGCAAGGTTCCCAGTCGCTCGGCATGCTGGCCGAACTGGGCGCGCAGTACCCCTTGGTCATGGAGACCTTCAAGGAGGCTTCCGACGCCTTGGGCTATGACCTCTGGACGCTGGTCCAGCAAGGTCCGGTCGAAAGGCTCAATCAGACCGACAAGACGCAGCCCGCCATTCTTGCCGCTTCCATCGCCTTGTGGCGCCTGTGGTTGGCCGAGGGTGGCGAGCGTCCGGCCTATGTTGCCGGCCATAGCCTGGGCGAATACAGCGCGCTGGTGGCTGCGGGCTGCCTGTCGCTGGCCGATGCGGTCAAGCTGGTGGAGCGTCGCGGCCAGCTGATGCAGGAAGCGGTACCGGCCGGGCAGGGCGCGATGGCGGCCATTCTCGGCCTGGAAGATGCCGATGTGCTGGCCGCTTGTGCGGAAGCTGCGCAAGGCGAAGTGGTCAGCGCGGTCAACTTCAATTCCCCCGGCCAGGTGGTGATTGCCGGCGCTGCGCAAGCCGTCGCCCGTGCCATCGAGCTGTGCAAGGCCCGTGGCGCCAAGCGGGCAATGCCATTGCCGGTTAGCGTCCCGTCGCACTGCGCATTGATGAAGCCGGCCGCCGAGCGCTTCGCCGAATCGGTCAATGCCATCGACTGGCAGGCCCCGCAGATTCCGGTCGTGCAGAACGTCAGTGCCGGCGTACCGGCCGATCTTGAAACCCTCAAGCGCGATCTGCTCGAACAGTTGTACAAGCCAGTGCGCTGGGTTGAAACCGTGCAGTACCTGGCCGCTCAAGGCGCGCCGCGCCTGGTGGAATGCGGTCCGGGCAAGGTCCTGGCGGGCCTCAACAAGCGCTGCGCCGATGGCGTGAGCACCGAAAACCTGAACACCCCCGAAGCCTTCGCTGCCGCTCGCGCGGCGCAGGCCTGATCAAGGAGAACTTGCATGAGCCTGCAAGGTAAAGTTGCACTGGTCACTGGCGCAAGCCGTGGCATTGGCCAGGCGATCGCCCTGGAACTGGGTCGCATGGGCGCTACCGTCATCGGTACCGCCACTTCCGAGAGCGGCGCTGCGCGCATTGCCGCCACGCTCAAGGAGCACGGTATCGAAGGTACGGGCCTGGAGCTCAACGTGTGCAGCGACGAGTCGGTAGCCGCCACCCTGGCCAAGATCCAGGAGCAGTTCGGCGCGCCGGCGATTCTGGTCAACAATGCTGGTATCACCCGCGACAACCTGATGCTGCGCATGAAAGACGACGAATGGCATGACGTGGTCGATACCAACCTCAATAGCCTGTTTCGCCTGTCCAAGGCCGTATTGCGCGGCATGACCAAGGCGCGCTGGGGCCGGATCATCAGTATCGGCTCGGTAGTGGGTGCAATGGGCAACGCCGGCCAAGTAAACTATGCTGCAGCCAAGGCCGGTCTCGAAGGCTTCAGCCGTGCGCTGGCCCGTGAAGTCGGCTCCCGCGCGATCACCGTGAACTCGGTGGCGCCCGGTTTCATCGACACCGACATGACCCGTGAACTGCCTGAAGCACAGCGTGAATCCCTGCAGGTGCAGATTCCGCTGGGCCGACTGGGTCAGGCCGACGAAATCGCCAAAGTGGTGGGTTTCCTGGCTTCCGACGGAGCAGCCTACGTGACAGGGGCTACAATCCCGGTGAACGGCGGCATGTACATGTAAGGGGAAATGTGACGGATTGCTTCAAAAAAATGTCTTACCCGGCATCCAAAATCCGTTATAAAGCTGCATCCGAATTCTAGGTGGCAGGCTTGCGTAGGGTCGCAGTGACGCTTTCAGTTTGAAAAGCCGAGCTTCTTCTATAAACTTACGTACCGGCCAGCCGCCTGACATATGTCCATTAGGAGTGAAAACAAGGTATGAGCACCATCGAAGAACGCGTCAAGAAGATCGTCGCCGAGCAACTGGGCGTCAAAGCGGAGGAGGTCAACAACACTTCTTCCTTCGTTGAAGATCTGGGTGCCGATTCCCTGGACACCGTTGAGCTGGTGATGGCTCTGGAAGAGGAATTCGAAACCGAGATTCCTGACGAAGAAGCCGAGAAGATCACCACTGTTCAAGCTGCCATCGATTACGTCACTGCCCACCAGGCGTAACGTTTTGTAATCGCCGTTGCTTGTCATGGAAAACCGCACTGCCTTCGTTGGCGTGCGGTTTTTTCTTTAGACGGCCGCACGGTGATGTTCCCAGAATAAGGAGAGTGCTGTGTCGCGTAGACGCGTCGTGGTCACAGGTATGGGCATGCTGTCACCGCTGGGCACCGACGTGCCGAGTAGCTGGCAGGGCATCCTGGCCGGCCGCAGTGGCATAGGTCCCATCGAGCATACGGATCTTTCGGCCTATTCGACCCGTTTCGGCGGCTCGGTGAAAGGGTTCGATGTCGAGCAATACCTCTCGGTCAAGGAGGCACGCAAGCTCGACTTGTTCATTCAATACGGTCTGGCAGCGGGTTTCCAGGCAGTACGCAACGCCGGTCTCGAAGTCACCGACGCCAATCGCGAGCGTATCGGCGTGGCCATGGGCTCGGGCATCGGTGGCCTGACCAATATCGAAGAAACCTGCCGCATCATGCACGACAGCGGACCGCGTCGGATTTCGCCGTTCTTCGTACCGGGTTCCATCATCAACATGATCTCCGGTTTCCTGTCGATTCACCTCGGTGCTCAGGGGCCCAACTACGCGATCGCTACGGCCTGCACCACGGGCACCCATTGCATCGGCATGGCGGCGCGCAACATTGCCTATGGCGAAGCTGACGTGATGATCGCCGGCGGCGCGGAAATGGCCGCGTGCGGTCTGGGCATGGGCGGTTTCGGCGCGGCACGTGCCTTGTCCACGCGCAACGACGAGCCGACCCGTGCCAGCCGTCCGTGGGACAAGGGCCGCGATGGCTTTGTCCTGTCCGATGGTGCGGGTGCGCTGGTACTCGAAGAACTCGAGCATGCCCAGGCACGCGGCGCGACCATCTATGCCGAGCTGATCGGTTTCGGCACCAGCGGCGATGCGTTCCACATGACTTCGCCGCCCGAAGACGGCGCCGGCGCCGCGCGCTGCATGGCCAATGCCCTGCGCGATGCTGGCGTCACGCCTGACCAGGTGCAGTACATCAATGCCCATGGCACCTCGACCTCGGCGGGCGACCTGGCCGAGGTCAGCGCCATCAAGACGGTGTTCGGCGAGCATGCCTACAAGCTGGCGGTGAGCTCCACCAAGTCGATGACCGGGCACCTGCTCGGCGCCGCCGGTGCGGTCGAGGCCATTTTCAGCGTGCTGGCCATCAACAGCCAGATGGCGCCGCCGACCATCAACCTGGACGAGCCTGACGAAGGCTGCGACCTGGACTTCGTGCCCCACACCGCCCGTAGCATGCCGATCGACGTGGTGTTGAGCAATTCGTTCGGCTTCGGTGGCACCAACGGTTCCCTGGTGTTCCGGCGCTTCGCCGGTTGATGCAGGCCTGGCTCGACGGGCAGCCATGTGAAGCGCTTGGCCTGAAGAGCCGCGGCCTGGCCTACGGTGATGGGGTGTTCGAAACCGTCGCCGTACGCGGTGGCCAGGCGGTGCTCCTCGAGCGCCACCTGGCGCGCGTTGCGCTGGGCTGCAAGCGTCTGGCCATCGTGGTCGACCTGGCAGTGCTGCGTGATGAAGTTGTCCGCTATGCGGCGGCGCTGGGGGAGGGCGTGCTCAAGCTGATCGTCACCCGTGGCGACAGCGCGCGAGGCTATGCACCCGACCCTCAGGCCAGCGCGCGACGTATTCTGCAAGGCGGGCCAAGCCCCGCCTATCCGCCGACCCATCGCGAGCAGGGTGTGCAACTCTACCCCTGCACCACGCGCCTTGCCGAGCAGCCCTTGCTGGCCGGGCTCAAGCACCTCAATCGTCTGGAACAGGTACTGGCACGCGCCGAATGGACCGACCCCAGCTTCGCCGAAGGCTTGATGCTGGACCTGTCCGGGCGCCTTGTCGAAGGGGTCTACAGCAATCTCTTTCTGGTGATCGACGGAGCGTTGCATACGCCGTCGGTGCAGCGTTGCGGCGTGGCCGGGGTGATGCGCGCCGAGCTGCTGGAACAGGCCGCGGGCTTGGGTCTGCAGGTGATCGTGGACGACCTGTGGCCAGCCGATCTGGCACGGGCCGATGAAGTCTTCGTATGCAACAGTGTCTATGGCGTGTGGCCCGTGCAGGCTTTCACTTCACTGAGGTGGTCGCCGGGACCGCTCACCCGTAAACTGCAAGGCATTGCCCACGCGCTATTGGATGCCTGATTTGTGAAGCGTAAATTTCTGCTGTTGCTGGAGACGCTCATCGTGGTTGCCGCACTGGCAACGGGCGTGGCGGCCTGGAAAGTCGACAGTGCCCTGAACCAGCCTCTGGCGCTTGCTCAAGAACAGCTGCTCGACGTGCCCAACCGCGCCACGCCCGGCGGCACGATCCTGCGCATGGAGGCTGCCGGTACCCTGCGCGATGCGTTCTGGTTGCGCCTGTACTGGCGCTTCAATCGCGCCGGGCAGCCCTTGCATACCGGCGAATACCGAATGACCCCTGGCATGACCGTCAACGATCTGTTCAATGTCTGGCAGCGTGGCGAAGTCGTGCAGTACAGCCTGACCCTGGTCGAAGGCTGGAATTTTCGCCAGGTGCGTACAGCGTTGGCGCGGCAGGAAAAGCTCGAGCAGACCCTGGGCGGCCTCAGCGACAGTGAGGTCATGGTGCGCATCGGTCACCCCAAGGTGTTTCCCGAGGGCCGGTTTTTCCCTGACACCTACAAGTACGTCCGCGGCATGAGTGACGTCGAGTTGCTGCAACAGGCCTACGCGCGACTGGAAGAGGTGCTGGCCAGCGAGTGGGCCGAGCGCGCCGCCAGTGCGCCGTACAGCGAGCCTTACCAGGCGCTGATCATGGCTTCCCTGGTGGAGAAGGAAACCGGTGTGCCCCAGGAGCGCGGCGAGATCGCCGGGGTCTTCGTGCGTCGTCTCAGGACCGGCATGTTGCTGCAGACCGACCCGACCGTGATCTACGGCATGGGCGAGCGCTACAACGGCAAGCTGACCCGCGCCGACCTTCGTGAGCCAACGGCCTACAACACCTATGTGATCGCCGGCATGCCGCCCACGCCGATCGCCATGGTCGGCCGCGAAGCCATTCATGCCGCGCTCAACCCCGTGCCGGGCAGCAGCCTGTATTTCGTTGCACGCGGCGACGGCAGCCATGTCTTTTCCGACGATCTGGACGCGCACAACAACGCCGTGCGCGAGTACCAACTCAAACGTCGCGCCGATTATCGCTCGAGCCCCGCGCCCGTGGCGCCGCCGACCGATAGCGCTACGCGCGAACTACAAGACAGGCCGGACGCCGCCGAGGCGCCTGCCCAATGACTTTGCAAGGACACCCTGTGAGCGGTTTATTCATCACCCTGGAAGGGCCGGAAGGCGCGGGTAAAAGTACCAATCGCGAATACCTGGCCGAGCGTCTGCGCGCCAGCGGGTTGGACGTCGTACTGACCCGCGAGCCCGGCGGCACGCCGCTGGCCGAACGTATCCGCGAGCTGCTGCTGGCACCCAGCGATGAAGCCATGTGCGTGGATACCGAGCTGCTGCTGATGTTCGCCGCACGGGCACAGCACCTGGCCCAGGTGATTCGCCCGGCGCTGGCGCGTGGTGCGGTGGTGTTGTGCGACCGGTTTACCGATGCCACCTACGCCTATCAAGGCGGCGGTCGCGGACTTTCCCAGGAGCGCATCGCGCAGCTGGAAACCTTCGTCCAGGGCACGCTGCGTCCGGACCTTACGCTGGTGTTCGACCTGCCCGTGGAAATCGGCCTGGCCCGTGCCAGCGCCCGCGGTCGCCTGGACCGCTTCGAGCAGGAGGGGCGGGCGTTCTTCGAGGCCGTGCGCGGCGCCTACCTGGCCCGCGCCGCCGCGGCGCCGTCGCGCTACCGGGTGATCGATGCCGCACAGAGCCTGGCCCAGGTGCAACAGGCGCTGGATGCGCTGCTGCCCGAACTGCGAGGCCTGCCGCGTGGCTGAGGCCTACCCCTGGCAGGACGAGCTGTGGCACAGGCTGGCCGGGCGTACCCAGCACGCCCACGCCTATCTGCTGCACGGGCCGCAGGGCATCGGCAAGCGTGCTCTTGCCGAGCGGTTGATGGCGTTGCTGCTGTGCCAGCGCCCCGCCGCGCAGCAGGCGTGTGGTGCGTGCAAGTCCTGCTTGCTGCTGCAGGCCGGTAGCCATCCGGATAATTTCATCCTGGAACCTGAAGAAGCGGACAAGGCGATCAAGGTCGACCAGGTCCGCGACCTGGTGGGGTTCATCGTGCAGACAGCGCAGATGGGTGGGCGCAAGGTGGTGCTGGTCGAGCCTGCCGAGGCCATGAACATCAATGCAGCCAACGCCTTGCTCAAAAGCCTGGAAGAGCCTTCGGGCAATACCGTGCTGCTGTTGGTCAGCCATCAACCCAGTCGCTTGCTGCCCACGGTCAAGAGCCGCTGCGTGCAGCAGGCCTGCCCGCTGCCCAGCCAAGCGGTCAGCCTGCAGTGGCTGGCCACGGCGTTGCCGGAAGTGGACGAGGCTGCGCGCATCGATCTCCTGGCCCTGGCCGCAGGCTCGCCGTTGGCGGTCGTCAGGTTGCAGGCCGCCGGCATCGTCGAGCAGCGGGCGCTGGTGGTCGACGGCGTGAAGAAACTGCTCAAAGGGCAGCAGACGCCGAGCCAGTTGGCCGATGCCTGGAGCGGGGTGCCGCTGCTGCTGCTGTTCGACTGGTTCTGCGACTGGTCGAATCTGCTGTTGCGTTATCGCCTGACGGCGGACGAGCAGGGCCTGGGCTTGAGCGACATGCGCAAGGTGCTGCAATATCTGGCGGACAAGAGCACCCAGAATAAGGTGCTGGACATTCAGGACTGGGTGCTAATGCAGCGCCAGAAGGTCCTGGCCAAGGCCAACCTGAATCGGGTACTGCTGATCGAAGCGCTGCTGGTTTCCTGGATGGCCTTGCCGGGGCAGAGGTGATGGGTGCATTGTGATCGGACGCTGGTCGTAGTTGGTCTGATATACCGCAGCGATACCTGACGCGGCTCGCGCCGCTGCTACAGGGGCGGGCAAATGCGGCTTGCGCCAACCCCTGTAGCAGCGGCGCAAGCCGCGTCAGGGCGCACGGGATTTTTCCGATGCAACGCGGCAATGCCAAACGTGGCCATAGAAATCGACAATCATAAGGGAGCACGAATGAATCAACCCGTCAGTCCCGGACCGCGCAACGGTATTCTGTCCCTGACCATAAAGGACAAGGCCGTCCTGTACGCTGCCTACATGCCGTTCATCAAGAACGGAGGCTTGTTCATTCCCACCAGCAAGAGCTACAAGCTGGGCGATGAGTTGTTCATGCTGCTCAACCTGATGGATGAGCCGGAAAAGATTCCCGTCGCCGGCCGCGTCGCCTGGATCACCCCCAAAGGGGCACAGGGCAACCGTGCCGCAGGCGTGGGCGTGCAGTTCAACGATGGCGACAACACCGCGCGCAACAAGATCGAAACCTACCTGGCCGGCGCCCTGAAGTCCGACCGTCCCACTCACACGATGTAGTTTGCCTATCCCCATGCTTGTAGATTCCCACTGTCACCTGGATCGCCTCGACCTCGCCGAGCACAACGGCTGCCTGGACACCGCGCTCGATGCCGCGCGCGCCTGCGGTGTCGGCCACTTCCTGTGCATCGGTGTCAGCGCCGACAACGCCGCCGCAGTCAAGGCCCTGGCTGCTCGCTACGACGATGTCGACTGCTCGGTCGGCATTCATCCCCTGGACCTTGCTCCCGGCCAACCCCCTGCACTGGACTGGCTCATGGGCGAGCTCGACGACCCGCGCGTAGTGGCGATCGGCGAGACCGGCCTGGATTACCACTACGAACCCGAGGCTGCGGAGTTGCAGCAGGCGTCGTTCCGGCTGCACCTGCAGGCGGCCAACCTGACCGGCAAACCGGTCATCGTGCATACCCGTGGCGCCCAAGCCGACACCCTGGCCTTGTTGCGCGAGGCACAATTGCCCCAGGCCGGCGTGCTGCATTGCTTTACCGAGGACTGGGAGATGGCCAAGGCGGCCCTGGACGTGGGTTTCTACATTTCATTGTCCGGCATTGTGACGTTTCGCAACGCCGATGCCCTGCGCGAAGTCGCCCGGCAAGTGCCCGCCGATCGCCTGCTGGTGGAAACCGACTCGCCGTACCTTGCGCCCATCCCCTACCGCGGCAAGTCCAATCTGCCACAGTACGTGCGTGAAGTGGCACAGTGCATCGCCACGGTCCGTGGCGAGACGTTCGAAAGCCTGGCCGAGCGTACCACCGACAATTTCTGCCGGCTGTTCCCCCTGGCGCGGGTTCGTCGCCAGGCTTGAGTCGGCGCGGGCAAAAAAGAACCCGGGTTCTTGGGGAGAGAATTCCGGGTCAAGACCATCAGGAGTCACAACAGGCGTATGGTCTATCAACGCCTTGCCGACGCGTCACTTGGGGGGGTATGACGCGACGACAGTTCAAGTATCGTCGAGCGCGTGCGGGGCGCCAGTGCGTGCAGGCGGTTTCTTAAACGGATTTGGAATACGTCCGGGATTGCTCAGCACCGATTTCAGGGTTGCGTGGCATATCCGCCATAACGCCAGAGATTTTGGATGATCCGTGCATTTTGACCTCATACAGGCATAATGACGGCCTTCGCTTTCGATCCAGTCCTTCCTATGCAAAAAGAACCTCGTAAGGTCCGTGAGTTTCGCCGCCGCGAGCAGGAAATCCTCGACACCGCGCTTGCGCTCTTTCTCGAGCAGGGCGAAGACAGCGTCACGGTCGAGTTGATCGCCGACACTGTGGGTATCGGCAAAGGCACCATCTACAAGCACTTCAAGTCCAAGGCCGAGATCTACCTGCGGCTGATGCTCGACTACGAGCGCGATTTGAACGCACTGCTGCATTCCGCCGACATCGATCGCGACAAGGAAGCCTTGTCCCGTGCCTACTTCGAATTTCGCATGCGCGATCCCCAGCGCTACCGACTGTTCGACAGGCTCGAAGAAAAGGTGGTCAAGGGCAATCAGGTGCCCGAGCTCGTCGAGCAGCTGCACACGATTCGCGCGTCCAATTTCGAGCGACTCACGTTCCTCATCGAAGGACGGATCAGCGAAGGCAAGCTGGAGGATGTACCGCCGTACTTCCACTACTGCGCGGCCTGGGCACTGGTACACGGCGCCGTGGCGTTGTATCACTCGCCGTTCTGGAGCAACGTGCTGGAAGATCAGGAAGGCTTCTTCCAGTTCCTGATGGACATCGGCGTGCGCATGGGCAACAAGCGCAAGCGCGATCCTGAACTGCCAAGCCCGAAAGAATCCTGAGCCCCAGGCATCCCGAGCCCCGGAAACTGGCGCAGAAGCTGCATCACGTAGCTGATCGCCGGGATCTTGTCGCCGGCTCTGGAGGATGCATGCGTAACCTGGTCGTGCTGCTGGCGCTGTTGGCGTTGAGCGGTTGCATGAAGGTCAGTGATCTGGGCGAGGGCGCTCGTTATCATCTGAGCGATGCGGGCGTGCTGAACCACAGCGAAACGCGCCGGTTCAACAACCTGCGCGTGCAGCCTGACTCGTTCATCTACATCGGCCAGGGCTCGTTCGTGCCTGCGGGCGGGGCCTACCCTCGGCCCAATGTGGTCGCCGAAGAAGCCTTCCAGGCTTTTGTCGAATATTTCCCCCTGGTGCGCCGTGCTCCTGCACCGCTCGGCTTGGAACAGGCCCTGGGTGAAGCACGCAATGCCGGCGCGCATTATCTGCTCTATGCTCGTTTCGCACGGGCCGATGACCGTATCGGCAATGCGGACGAGTGGGCCGATCAGGAAGCGCTGGATCGGCTCGGCGTCGACAGCAGCGTGATCCAGATCATGCTCATCGAAACCAGCACCCGCTACCTCATCGACACCGCAACCATTCGTAGCCGCGGCGGGCTGCTGACCATGCGTGACAACAAACCGGAAGATTTGCTTGGCCCACCCCTGGAGGACTACGCTCGTAGCCTGTTGGGCGTAAGCCGCTAAGGAGACAGGCATGACGGGCAAGGCCGACGATTTGCTGGCGCACATTCCCACCGCGCAAAAGGGCCTACCACCCGTGCATTTGTGGAACCCCGAGTTCTGCGGGCACATCGACATGCGCATCGCCCGTGATGGCACCTGGTTCTACCAGGGCACGCCGATTGCTCGGCCGGCGATGGTCAAGTTGTTCGCCGGGATTCTGCGCCGTGATGGCGACGAATACGTGCTGGTCACTCCGGTGGAAAAGGTCGGCATCGTCGTCGACGACGCGCCGTTCGTGGCCATCGACATGCAGGTGCTGGGTGAGGGCGAGCAGCAGTCGCTGCGTTTCACCAGCAATGTCGAAGACACCTTCGAGGCCTGCGCGGAGCACCCGCTGCGGGTGGAGATCGATTCGGGTACCCAGGAGCCTTCGCCCTACGTGCGCGTGCGCACCAACCTGGAGGCACGTATTCACCGCAACGTGTTCTACCGTCTCGTCGAGCTGGCCGTTGTGCGTGACGGCTGGCTGGGGGTGTGGAGCGGTGGTGTGTTCTTTCCCATCGCCCAGGATCCAGAGCAATAACGGCAACCGCCGCCCTGCCAGCAATGGCAGGGCGGCAGCCGCTGGGTTCAGGCGATCATTTCTGTGGCGTCAGGGTCAGCCGCTTGATGCCGTAGGCTTTCTCGAAGTTCTGCGGCTGCATCGGGAAGCTGACGTATTGCCCCTTGAGCCAGGCATCGATGCCGTCAGCGTAGTTGGTACTGGCCGGATTGCTCGATTGCCCGCCGCTGTTCAAGCCGATCATCGGCTCGGCCTGGGCGAAGTCGACGACGATGCGCAGAGAGGGTATCGATGCGGTATCGAAGTTATCGCCCCAACGGTAGGGCGCGGCATTCAACGTCGTGTGATCGCCACCGCTGGCGACCGGGCCACGGACCGCCCGCCCACTGGCGTCGGTCCAGGTGGTGCGGTGCAAGCGACCCCACTGCCATGTGCCTTGATCGTTGCCCAACTGCGCTTCGCCGGCGCTGACCGCCGCAGCCAGGCTGCGGGCCAGGATGGCGGGCTTGTCTTCCTTCTGCGGGGTGCTCACGTCGTCCCAGAACGGGCTGTCGTCGCGCCCTAGCAGGTGGTCGGCCTGGGCCGAGTAGGAAGCCATGCCCTGAGCGACGAAGGCCTTCCAGGCGGCGCTGTCGACCGGCCCCAGTTCGTCGAGGAAGGTGCGCTGCATGCTTTGTTGCAGAAACAGCTCGTACAACGCGGCGTCGGCGGACTGTGCGCTCAGGCGACCATCGAAAGCCATCAGGCGGGTGTAGGCTTCCCGGGCCTTGGTGCGATCGGCATCGGGCAAGGCATCGATGGCGCTTTTCAGCGGCTGGGCCATGCCGGGCGCAAGAAACATCTTCTTCAGCTTGGCAGCAAACAGAGTGGTCTGGTCGGACTGCATGGCGATCATGCTGCGGGTATCGTGCTTGCCAGCGCCGGCCAGCTCGGCCAGGCGTTCGCTGCGTTCGGGGTAGTACCAGGCGTTGGACAGCTGGATACCGTAGCCGGGCGGTACGATGCGCTGGTTGGCGGTACCCAGCCAGCCCTGCGGCGGATCCTGGTCGTAGGGGTGCAGCATGGGGTCGGCCAGGCCATCCCAGTCATACCGGCCATCCCAGCCGGGCGAGGGCAGCATGCCTTTGCCTTCGAGGCGGTTGGGGAAACGACCGGTGACCTGCCAGCCGATGCTGTTGGCGTCGGCGAACAGCAGGTTGGTAGCCACCGCGCGGATCTGCCGGCTGGCATCCGAGGCCTTCTCGACATTGCTGGCGCGCGACAGGTCGAACAGGGCGTCCAGGCTCTTGTCTTCGGCCAGGTCCGGCAGTTGCACGGCCACGCCATAGCCGCCGGAGGCCGGAAGCCCGGCGATGTCGTTGAGCAGCGGGCCATGGTTGGTTTCGTAGACGGCTTCGCGCAAGGGTCGCTGCCCCTTGGCCAGGTAGTTTTCCTGACGCACCCGTGCCGGCTGCCATTTGCCGTTGGCTTGATACAGCACGCGACCGCCTTCGCTTTTGACCTTTTCCAGGAACAGATCCTGGTTGTCACCCATCACCGCCGACATGCCCCAGGCCACTTGACCATTGAAACCGGCCAGCACCCCCGGCAGACCGGCCAGGGCGACACCTGCGGCCTGATAGCGAGGCGCACGCAGTTGCACGAAGCTCCAGGCAGACTGAACGCCAATGACCGCGTGGGTGTCGTTGGCAAACAGGCTTTTACCGGCGCGTGCGCGTTGCGGGGCGATGGCCCAGTTGCTGGAGCTTGGCGCGCCCAGCTGCTCGAGTTCGCGACTCATCGTGCCCAGGCCGGACAGGTTGGCCAGCGCGCCGCCCAGGGATACGCCCTTGAGTTTTTCGGCTTCGGCAAAGGGCAGGCTTTCGTCTGGATAGACCGGCAGCAGCCAGGCCAGTTTGTCCGTGCCCACTTTCTGCGCCAGCACCAGCGAGCCCAGTTCCTCCTGCAGATTCAGTGATTGGCTGAACGACCACAGGGCGAACATCAACGCCGAGTCTTCGGCCTTCCAGTATTCAGGGGTGTAGTTGCCCAGCGGCGCTGGCAGTTTGCCGCGATAGCGGAACAGGTAGGCATTCACGCCTCGTGCATAGACATCGAAGAAACGCTTGAGCCGGGGCGAGGCGGCGGCGTAGAGCTGATCGGCATTTTTCTTGAGATTGATTTTGCGCAGCAGGCGGTCGCCGTCCAGTGCTTCAACCCCGTCCAGCTCGGCCAGCCGTCCCTGGGCCAGCAGGCGCATGCGCACCATCTGGGTGATACGGTCGCTGGCGGCGACGTAGCCCTGAGCAAACAGGGCATCGTGAAACGTGTTGCTTTCGATCAGCGGCATGCCCAGGCCGTTGCGCCGCACCGAGACATTCTGCGCCAGGCCCTTGAGCGGCTGCACGCCCACGCTGGGCGGCAGACCTTGTTCGGCGGAGCCGCCCAGCCATTGTTGACAGCCAGTGAGGCTGAGCATGCCCGTCACCACGGCAGCGCAGCCGAACTTGGGCATGAAGAAAGAACGGGCGGGCGAGGCCATGGCGAAGCTCCTGCGGGGGCTGGCGTAAAAGGCGCTACGTTAGAGAGGGCGACGGCGACGCGCAAGCGTCAGGCGGGGGTTATTTTCGCTGCGCCCGAGCCGTTTGCAGGCCGACCGCAGTGTGCCGAGCCTGGGCCTGGCGCAGGGGCTGCACGGAGGCAGCCCCTCGAGTGCTGGCTCGGCTCAGGCGCCGTGGCACTTCTTGAACTTCTTGTCGCTGCCGCACGGGCAGGGATCGTTGCGGCCGACGTCCTTGAGGGCATTGCGCACCGGTTCCTGCGGGGCATGATTGCAGTGCGGACCGTGTACGTGACCGTGGTCGTGGTCGTGATGGTGGTCATGCGCGTGGTCGTGATCGTGGTTGCAGTCAGGACCGTGCACGTGGGGCTGTTGGGACATCGAGAACACTCCGGAATTGAGATTGGCCGGAATTATCTCACTTGGGCTTCGGAAAAGAAGGTCTGCAGGAAGAATCTTTGCACAGGCTCAGCGACCGGACAGGCCACGGGCGTCGAGTTCACCCGTGTGATTCAACACCACGTCGTGACCGAACAGCACCCCGGTACGCAATTCACCGCGCAGTTGGTAGCGGATCGGTCGATCCGGATGCTTGAGCAGCTTCGACAACTCGCGGGCGTGTTGCCAGAGATTGGTGCGCACCGGCACCTCGTAATATTCGCCGCTTCTGCCGGTCACGCTGAACCAGTCGCTGGTATCGCCTTCGGTCAGCAACATGTCTTCCAGGCGCACGCTGTAGCTCATGCCGCGCACGGGCAGGCTGCGAGCATTGGGGTTGTCGATACGAAACCGCAGGATGAAGCGTTGCTGCAGCATATTGGCCTTGACCACTTCGACCTTGACCAGATGCACCTGGGGATCCTGGTAATTACCGGTGAACCAGGTGGCGCACCCCGTCAGTCCCAGCACTGAAAGCAGGCCGATGCTGCGCAGAACGAGAGTGCAGGCGGACATGGCGCGGACCTCTGGATTTGCCCCTGAGTCTAACAAGGCCCGCGCGCATGACAAGGGTGAGCTTGTTGCGCCGAAACATCGTGGTCCATAATCACCGCTACGGTGCTGGCCCTTCGGCATCTTTCTGCACGTCCCCCCACTGGCAGCGACGTCATGCCTGGAGAGTTGCCATGAGCTTCTACGAGATCGCTTTCAGTGGCGAATGCCTGCCTGGCGCGTCGCTGGATCAAGTCAAGAGCAACCTGGCGACCTTGTTCAAGGCCGACGCCCCACGCATCGAGTTGCTGTTCTCCGGGCGCCGCCTGGTCCTCAAGAACAACCTGGATGTCCAGGCGGCAGAAAAGTACCGTGCCGCCCTGGCCCGCGCCGGGGCGGTGGCACGCATCGAGGAGATGGCTCAGGAGATCGAAGAAATCATCATGACCGCGCCCGCCGCGGCAGGTGATTTCGGCCAGAAACCCATGGCCGTGGCACGCCGCGCCGAAGTCGTGCCGCGCGATGCCTACATGGCGGCGTTCGTGGCCGTCGACGCCCCTGATTTCGCCATCGCCGAAGTGGGCGCCGACCTGCAGGACGAAAAACCCGCTGCACGTTCGCCGAACCTCGACCTGCAGCAATTCAGCCTGGCACCGACGGGCAGCGACATGGGGCAGTTGCGCCACGAGCAAAGCGTTCAGGTGCCGGACATCTCCCATCTCAAGGTCATTGGATGATGTAGCTGGCGCAGCACTTCTTGAACTTTTGCCCGCTGGCGCAGGGGCAACTGTCGTTGCGGCTGGCCTTGAGCGGGACCGTTGGGTCGATGAAGTACCAGCGGCCGTCGTGCTGCACGAAGGCGGAGCGTTCGCGGTGGCAGTGTTCGCCGGCGCTGTCGTGCCAGCGGGCGCTGAAGGTCACGAAGGCATGTTCGGGTTGGCCGCCGAAGACTTCCGCCGCAACGACCTCCAGGCCCAGCCAGGTGCTCTGCGAACTCCATTGGGCAATGGCCGTGCGGTCCAGGCCGGCCTGCTGGACGTGCAGGGTGGTGGCCACCAGGTAGTCGACCAGCCCCAGTACGTAAGCGCTGTAGCGTGAGCGCATCAGGCTCTGCGCATCGGGGGCCGGCTGGCCTTCGTGATAGCGGCCGCAACAGGCTGACAGCAGGTTGCCACTTGCGCACGGACAGATCGAAACACTCATGTCACCACCAATACTTGCCAAAGTTTTCCGGGTTGGCCCAGAACTTGGCGTTGAGCCAGTCCGGGACTTGTTTGTATTCGCGCACATCGTAGGTGTACAGCTTGAGCACCTGCTGGTCGCGGGCGAAGCGTTCGCTGGCCTGCAGGGCCAGGGCATAGAAGTCGGTATCGCTCCAGCCACTGGCGAGCGGATCGGCCAGCACGGCGATGCAGCTCGCATTGAGGTTGCGGATGCCGGCCAGCAGGCGTGTGCCCTCGGGCTTGCTCAGGTGCTCCAGGCAGTCCACTGCCAGTGCCAGGTCAAAGCGTTGCCCGGCCAGGTGCGCGGGCAGGGGGCCTGGTGCGGCTCTGGATACCTGGGTTTCGGGGTGCGCCGCTTCGAATGCCGCCAGGGCGGGAAAGGCACTGGCGCCAATCAGCAACAGGCGTCGTGGTGCATGCCGTTCGAGCAGGGCCGCGAGGGCCTGTTGCGGGGTGCGGGCAGAAAATGCTTCGGTCATTGCAGCTCCTCGGTCTTCGCCGTCACATTATAGGGCCTCGACCCGATGGCCCAGCACTGATTGAGCGACCCCGGCCTGACGTGCCGCTGACGCGCTCTTGCATGGCTTATTGCTGGCGCATATGGCAACGGCAGTCTTTACTCCCTGAACGTCGGCCCCTGTCGCCGATTTCCCTGAGGAGCAACCTAGATGAGCATAGTTCGGACGGCGTTACCCTTGATACTGGTCAGCAGCGTGTTGACCGGTTGCGCAGGTTTGCAGAAAACCGATTGGCCGATGTGTGCGGCCGTGGGCGGCGTGACCGGCGCGGCGCTGGGCGCCATCGAAAGCGGCTCGCTGGCCGCAGGCGTAGGTGCTGCGGCAGCCGGTGTCGGCGCGGCCTATTGCTGGGTGCATGGCGATGGCGACGAAGACGGTGATGGCGTACCGGACAGCCGCGACAAATGCCCCGGCACGCCCAAAGGCACACCGGTAGACGCCAACGGTTGCCCACCGCCGGTTCCAGCACCGATGCCGGTGGCTGCCGAGCCTGCACCGCTGCCCAAGGAAGAGACGATCGTCATCCGCAACGTGCATTTCGAATTCGACAAGGCCACCTTGACCGCTGCCGACAGGTCCCAACTCGATACCGTAGCCACTCGCCTGAAGACCGAAGCCACGACTGCACGCCTGAGCGTCAGCGGTCATACCGACAGCGTCGGCAGCGACGCCTATAACCAACGGTTGTCCGAACAGCGTGCCAAAGCGGTGACCGATTACCTGGTGAGCAACGGCGTACCGCGGGCCAGCGTGGTATCGGTCAAGGGCGTGGGCGAAGCCCAGCCGGTGGCCGACAACAACACTGTGGACGGGCGAGCCATGAACCGTCGCACCGAGATTCTCATCCAGCGTTGAACCTTTGTCGGTAACTGCCGGTCGCCTTGTACAACGACCGGCAGCACGCTTTACTTCTCAGTTGCCGGCAACCGCCGGCGACTCAGGAGCCTTGAATGATGCTGAAAGATCTATCGCGGGCCGTACTTCCCGCTCTGCTGGTCGCTGGTGTACTGGGCGGTTGTAGCACCACCCGTGATGGCGCATCTCCACTCAACTCGCGTACCTGGCCGGTCTGCAGTGTGCTGGGTGGCCTGGCCGGTGGCGGACTGGGTGCCATCGAAAGTGGCGCCTGGGCAGCCGGTGGCGGTCTGGCGGGTGCCGTGGCAGCCGGCCTGGTCTGCTACGCCCAGGATGGCGACAAGGATGAAGACGGCGTGTTCGACCGCCGCGACCGTTGCCCCGATACCCCTGCCAATACGCCGGTCAAACACAACGGCTGCCCATTGCCGGTGTATCCCGCTGTCACCAAGGCGCCTGAGCCGCCAGTGGCCGACATCCCCGAAGTTGTGACTTTGAGCGATGCGGGTGACGTGCCGTTCGAATTCGGCAGCGCCGAGCTCACTGCCAGTGCGCGTACCGAGCTGACTTCCCTGGCCTCGCGCATGAAGACCTCCCAGGTGGCTACGGTCAAGATCGTCGGCCACACCGACAGCGTCGGCAGCGATGCCTTCAACCAGAAACTGTCCGAGCAGCGGGCCACCAGCGTGGTCTCCTTTCTGCTGTCGCAAGGCGTTGCGGCCGAGAAGCTGAGCAGTGAAGGTCGTGGCGAAAGCGAACCGGTCGACAGTAACGACACCGACGCCGGACGCGCCAAGAACCGTCGCGTGGAACTTCATCTAGGGCATTGATGCACACAGGCCGGCAGAGGTTTTTCCTGCCGGCCTCTGGTCACCGCTACCCCCAGCCGTTAATGTGCGCCTAGCCGATGCCGTGGGGGGCACATGAAAGGATTTCTGATTCTGGGTAAATGCCTGACGCTGCTGTTCTGGTGGGTGGTGTTGCTCAACCTGTTCGTACCGATGGTCAACCCGTTCCAGGCGTTGATCAACCTGGCCGGGGGCACGTTGCTGTTGCTGCACGTGATCGAAGCCCTTGCCTTCAACAAGCGCTTGCGCGGCCGCAGCCATCCCTGGCTCGACCGAGTCCAGATCCTGCTTGCCGGGATCTTCCATATCCAGTCCATTCCTGCACCGTCCGATACCGAGGCTAGCCATGCGTAAGCTGGGTCTGTTGGCAGTACTGTTTGCGCCCCTGGCATTGGCCGAGTCGGTCACCGTCGAACCTCACTCATTGCTGCGCCTGCCGGCCAGCTCCAGTGTCCTGCAGTTGCAACGCCTGGACGTGGCCGATTATGGCACCTTGTTGATTCCGGCCAACCTGACCGAACTCAGCGTCGAGCAGTTGCGCCTGGGCCATGAGGCCCGCATTGCAGTGGTTCCGGGCGATCAGGAGCTTCGCCTGCGGGCGTTGCACGCCGAGTTGGGCAGCGGTAGCCAGATTCTCGCTCGTGGCGCGCCGGGCACCCACCGGAAGGCGGCTCGCCCGGGGCGCAATCTCGACGTGCAGTTGCAATCGCTTGACGCTCAGGAACTGAACATCGACGCACGCGGTGGCGCGGGCGCCGATGGCTATGCAGGGCTGGACGGCGGTAATGGCCAGGCGCCCGGCTGCACCTGGGGTTCGGCGGGGCGCGGTGGCAATGGCGACAATGGTGGTGATGGCTTGCCTGGGGCGTCCGGCGCCAACGTACGCCTGCGCGTGCCGGCGACCTTTGCCAGCGACGCGATCAAGGTGCGCACCGATGGCGGCCAGGGCGGTGCAGCCGGTGTTCCAGGACGTGCAGGGGACGGTGGCAAATCCAAAGGCTGCGTGGTGTACCGCGCCGAGGGCGGCAAGTCAGGCCGCGAGGGCTTGCCAGGACGTGTTGGCGAGGCGGGCGCCGAAGGTGCCTTGAGCATCCAGCGCTTTTAAACGTCGTTGAGCTGTCTGGCCACGGCCAGCACCACGACGGCCAGGCCCAGCAGCAGACCAACGATGGCTAGGCGTCGCAGCTTTTTAGTGGCAGCCAGGCCGTCTGCCCACTCCTGAGCCGCGACGGCTTTGTGCAACGCGGGCAGTTGCAGCCCCTGCATACGCAGGAACAGCGCCACCATGATCACGTACAGGCCCATCATGATCTGCACATCGCGCGGCGCTGTCTCGAAGCCGGTGAAGCGCAGACGCAGCAGGGCAACGCCGCTGATCGGAAGAATCAGCACGGCGGCCCAGATCCAGCCGAACACACGTGGGAAAATACCCGCCACATGCTCTAGGCGTTGAGCCCGCGAGGCGCCTGCGAGCCTGGCCGGGCGCAGGATCGTCCAAGTGGCGAGCATGCCGCCCAGCCACATCAGCGCGCCTAGCACGTGCAGGGTTTGGAAGACGCCGTCGGCGCTCATGGTTATCTCCAGCCAGCACATCGAAGTCGAGCAGGGTATGATAGCGACCCGATGAGAAACACTGAAAATATATCCAGCCTTTCGCCATGACCAGTCGATGATCAGTAACGAACTCAAAACCACCATCCAGGGCGCATACACGCGTTTTCTCGAAGCCAAGAGCCTCAAGCCGCGCTATGGCCAGCGTCTGATGATCGCCGAAATCGCCAAGGTGTTGGGCGACATCGCCTGCGACGAAGAAGGTCGCCGCACGGGTGATCCGGCAGTGGTGGCGGTCGAGGCGGGCACGGGTACCGGCAAGACGGTCGCCTACAGCCTGGCCGCGATTCCGGTTGCCAAGGCGGCCGGCAAGCGCCTGGTGATTGCCACGGCCACGGTTGCGTTGCAGGAACAGATCGTCTTCAAGGACCTTCCGGACCTGATGCGCAACAGCGGCCTGAGCTTCACCTTTTCCCTGGCCAAGGGCCGCGGCCGCTACCTGTGCCTGTCCAAGCTCGACGTGTTGCTGCAGGAAGGCCATGCGCAGAGCGCGACCGCGCAGTTGTTCGAAGAGGAAGGCTTCAAGATCGAAGTCGACGAGGCGAGCCAGAAACTGTTCACCAGCATGATCGAGAAACTGGCCGGCAATAAGTGGGACGGCGACCGCGACAGTTGGCCGGTTGCCCTGGAAGACCAGCAGTGGTCACGCCTGACCACCGACCATAGCCAGTGCACCAGCCGCCATTGCCCGAACTTCCAGCAGTGCGCCTTCTACAAGGCACGTGAAGGCATGGGCAAGGTCGATGTGATCGTGACCAACCATGACATGGTGCTCGCAGACCTGGCGTTGGGCGGCGGCGCGGTACTGCCCGATCCGCGCGACACCGTCTATGTATTCGACGAAGGCCATCACCTGCCCGACAAGGCCATCGGCCATTTCGCCCATTACAGCCGGTTGCGTTCCACGGCCGACTGGCTGGAAACCACGGCCAAGAACCTGACCAAGCTGCTGGCCCAGCATCCGCTGCCCGGCGATCTGGGGCGGTTGATCGAGCAGGTGCCGGAGCTGGCGCGCGAGATCAAGACCCAACAGCAATTCATGTTCAGCGCCTGCGAGCAACTGGCGGACTTCAAGCCCGGCGAAGACATGGAAGGCCGCGAGCGCCCGCGCCATCGCTTCGTTGGCGGTGTGGTCCCCGAGCACATGCGCGAAATGGGCATCGAACTGAAAAAGGGCTTTTCCAAGCTGACCGATCTGTTCACGCGCCTGAGCGAGCTGCTCAAGGAAGGCATGGACGGCGAAAAGAACGTCGGCATCGCCAGCCATCAGGCCGAGGAATGGTACCCGCTGTTCGGCAGTCTTCTGGCACGCGCCCAGGGGAGCTGGGAGCTGTGGACGGCGTTCACCGCCGAAGACCCCGAGGACAGCCCGCCCATGGCGCGCTGGCTGACCCTGGCCGACGGTGGCGCGCTGTACGATATCGAGGTCAATGCCAGTCCGATCCTGGCCGCGGAGATGCTGCGTCGCAACCTGTGGAATGTTGCCTACGGTGCTTTGGTAACCTCCGCCACCCTGACCGCCCTGGGCAAGTTCGATCGGTTCCGCATGCGCGCCGGTATTCCCAAGGCCTCGGTGACGGCGATCGTGCCCAGCCCGTTTCACCATGAGCAGGCAGGCGTGCTGCGCGTTCCCGACTTGCGCGCCGACCCCCGCGATGCGGCGGCGCACACGGCGGCCATCATCCGCGACCTGCCGGAGCTGGTGGAAGGCTATCGCGGATCGCTGGTGCTGTTTTCTTCGCGCAAGCAGATGCAGGACGTGTTCGACGGCCTGGACCGCGACTGGCGCAAGCAGGTGTTCATTCAAGGCAACCTGTCCAAGCAGGAAACCCTGAACAAGCACAAGGCCCGTGTCGATGGTGGTGACTCAAGCGTACTGTTCGGCCTGGCCAGTTTCGCCGAAGGGGTCGATTTGCCAGGTGCCTATTGCGAGCACGTGATCATCGCCAAGATCCCCTTTGCGGTACCCGACGATCCGGTCGAAGCAGCCTTGGCCGAGTGGATCGAGGCACGTGGCGGCAACCCGTTCATGGAGATCGCCGTGCCCGATGCCTCCCTGCGCCTGATCCAGGCCTGCGGGCGGTTGCTGCGGACCGAGCAGGACCGCGGCACCATCACGCTGCTCGACCGGCGCCTGGTGACCCAGCGCTACGGCAAGGCAATTCTCAATGCACTGCCACCGTTCCGCCGCGAGATTTCGTGAGCGCCCTTGCAGGCCAAGTAAAACAATTCTCTCCGGCGGGGCGGTTCCCAAAGCGCTGAATCGCTGAAACAATGCCCCGTCATTTTTTTCGCCGTGCGGTCGATGGGAGTCAGGGTGCAGATACAAGGTCACTTCGAACTGCAATTCGAAGCCGTACGTGAAGCGTTCGCGGCATTGTTCGACAATCCCCAGGAGCGCGGTGCCGCGCTGTGCATCCAGATCGGCGGCGAAACGGTCGTCGATCTCTGGGCCGGGACCGCCGACAAGGACGGTGCCGAGGCCTGGCACAGCGATACCATCCTCAACCTGTTTTCCTGCACCAAGACCTTCACCGCGGTAGCTGCCCTGCAACTGGTCGCCGAGGGCAAGCTGGCGCTGGACGTTCCGGTTGCCCAGTACTGGCCGGAGTTCGCTGCGGCCGGCAAGCAGTCGATCACCCTGCGCCATTTGCTCAGCCACCAGGCCGGCCTGCCGGCCCTGCGTGATCTGCTGCCACCCGAAGCACTCTACGACTGGCCACGCATGACCGCCGCGCTGGCAGCGGAAACTCCATGGTGGCGATCCGGTACAGGCCATGGCTATGCCGCCATCACCTACGGCTGGCTGGTCGGCGAGCTGTTGCGACGGGCCGACCAGCGTGGCCCTGGCGAGTCGATCGTGGCGCGCGTGGCCAAGCCACTTGGTCTGGACTTTCACGTTGGGCTGGCCGACGAGGAGTTTCATCGTGTCGCGCACATTGCCCGTGGCAAGGGTAATGTCGGCGACGAGGCAGCCCA
Organism: Pseudomonas rhizosphaerae; assembly: GCF_000761155.1. Classification (NCBI taxonomy): domain Bacteria; kingdom Pseudomonadati; phylum Pseudomonadota; class Gammaproteobacteria; order Pseudomonadales; family Pseudomonadaceae; genus Pseudomonas; species Pseudomonas rhizosphaerae. The sequence goes on from NZ_CP009533.1 coordinate 172,322, forward strand.
GCGGTTGTTGCAGGTGACCATGCGCGAGCCGGCGGCAATGGCCACGCGCGCTTTCACCAATCCGCCCTCGGTGCTGACCAGCACCAACAAGCCAGAGTGGCGGCGCATGCAACAGCCAGCTGCAAACGGGCACGGCAACGCCCGCAGCCTGGCCGGTTTCTACACTGGCCTGCTGGATGGCAGCCTGCTCGAATCCGAGATGCTGGCGCAGCTTACCCAAGAGCACAGTTTGGGCATGGACAAGACCCTGATGACGTCGACCCGGTTCGGCCTGGGCTGCATGCTCGACCAGCCCCAGGTGGCCAACGCCACCTTCGGTCTAGGCGCAGGTGCCTTCGGCCATCCTGGCGCCGGTGGATCGGTGGGCTTCGCCGATCCGGAACATGATGTTGCCTTTGGGTTCGTCGTGAATACACTGGGCCCCTATATACTGATGGACCCTCGCGCGCAGCACCTGGTACGCGTTCTGCGTGGTTGCCTCTGAAGCAATTGATCAGAAATCGACCAGCGGTCATCCGTTGGGCTATGCCTGCTCTACTCTATCAATCAATAATTTAGGCCGGTTTGTTAAACCGGTTTGTATTTACCAACACCTTGTGGAACCACCATGTCACCGAATAAATCCATCGCGTTTGCCTTGTGCCTGGCCGCTACCGGTTGTGCTCAAACTCCCCAGGATTCCTCGGCCCAGGGCGGGCATAGCTGGTGGCCATTTGGCCGTGACGCAGTTGCCAGCAAGGCGGCTGACAAGGAAGTCGAGCAGGCCATCACCGAGAAGGTGGCCAAGGCCGATTCCAAGTCCGACAGCGAAAGCCGCTGGTGGTGGCCGTTCGGCGCCAGCAGCACGCCCGCCCAGGCCAAGGTTGCCGAAGTGCCCAAGGTCGACCCCAAGGTCACCCAGGCCTGGCTGGACGCCTATGAGCCCAAGCTGCGCGAAGCGATCAAGGACAGCAAATTCGAGCTCGAGCGTCGCGAAGACCTGCTGGTGATCACCGCGCCGGTCGACTCTTCGTTCAACCCGGATCGCCCCTCGATGCTGCTGCCGATCAGCCTCGGCCCGATCACCCGCGTGGCCAAGGCCATCGACGCCGACCACAAGACCGCCGTATTGGTCCTGGGCCACGCCGACACCAGCGGCGCCGCGCCGTTGAACCAGAAACTGAGCCAGGAGCGCGCGCAGTCGATCGCTTCGATCTTCCGCCTCAGCGGTCTGCAGCGTGACCGCCTGATGCTGCGTGGCATGGGCTCGGTCATGCCGCGCGCCGCCAACGACAGTGTCGAGGGTCGCTCGCTGAACCGCCGTGTGGAAATTCTCCTGACCCCGCAGAACACCATGCTGGCCCTGCTGGCCAAGTACAACCAGCCGACTTTCACCGCCGCTGAAATGCTTGCCACCCAAGACGTCAAGGCCGTGCCTGCACCGGTTGCCAAGCCTGCTGCCAAAGCTCCAGCCAAGGCTGCAGCGAAAAAAACCGCCGCCAAGCCTGCCGTGGCCAAGAAAGCCGCACCGGCTGCCAAGAAAACCGAAGCCAAGAAGGCTGTTGCCAAAAAAGCTGTGAGCAACGACCAGGCCAAGGCGCACTGATGCAAGGATCGATGCCATGACGCAAGCCCTGGCCGACATGCGCCGTAGCTACACCCGCGATGGCCTGGACGAAGCGCAAGCGCCGTCCGAGCCTTTCGCGCTGTTTCGCCAGTGGTTCGCCGATGCGGTCGACACCGAACAGGCGCCGGTGGAAGCCAACGCGATGACGCTGGCGACCGTCGACGCCGACGGCCGTCCGCATTGTCGCGTACTGCTGCTCAAGGGCCTGGATGAACAGGGCTTCACCTTCTTCAGCAACTACGACAGCGCCAAGGGCCAGCAGCTGGCAGAACGGCCGTTTGCGGCCATGACCTTCTTCTGGCCTACCCTGGAGCGGCAAGTCCGCATCGAGGGGCGGGTGAGCAAGGTCAGCGCGGCCGAGTCCGACGCCTATTACCAGGTCCGCCCACTGGGCAGCCGTCTGGGGGCCTGGGCGTCGCCGCAGAGTCAAGTCATAGCCGACCGAGGCGAACTGGAGGCGCTGCTCCAGGCTACCGAGCAACGCTTCAGTGGTACCGAGCCGCAGTGCCCTGAGCACTGGGGCGGTTATCGTCTTGTGGCTGATCGCATCGAGTTCTGGCAGGGGCGACCCAGTCGCCTGCACGACCGCCTCAACTACCGCCTCGACGCCGGTTCGTGGATTCGCGAACGCCTGGCTCCCTGACCGGCTCTGACCTTTTGCCACTGGGCGTTGTCCAGACGTTCAGTGGTTAGTCGAGCATCCCGGCCTGCGTCTATCCTATCTGACGTAAAATTTTATAGACCGTGTCGTGACAGCCGTCGGCCTGCGGCGTCTAATGTACACATGTCCCATGGAGTCCTGCCAAAATGCGCAAGTCAGTTCTGTTAGTTGCCTGCTTCACCACAATGTCCCTGCTGCTGGGCGGGTGTGCCTCCAATCTGTCGGGCGACTCCTACTCGCGCGATGAAGCGCGCCGCGTGCAAACCGTGCGCATGGGCACCATCGAGTCGCTGCGTCCGGTCAAGATCGAAGGCACCAAGACGCCAATCGGTGGCGGCGCAGGCGCCGTGGTCGGTGGTGTCGCCGGCAGCGCGGTAGGCGGTGGCCGTGGCAGCATCGTCGCTGCCGTGATCGGTGCCGTGGCCGGTGGCCTGTTGGGCTCGGCGACCGAGGAAGGTTTCACCCGCACCCAGGGCGTCGAAATCACCGTTCGTGAGGATGACGGCAGCATGCGTGCCTACGTTCAGGCCGTGCAGGAAAACGAAGTGTTCCGCGTCGGCGAGCGCGTACGCATCATGACGGTAGACGGCACCAGCCGCGTTTCGCACTAAGCGGATCCTGCTACGAAAAAACCGGCCTTGGCCGGTTTTTTCATGCCTGCGGATTGGCCGTTTAAGCCGACTGCAGGCCGAGGATGTCGCGAACAACGGCTTCGGCGATGCGCACGCCGTCCACGCCTGCGGACAGGATCCCGCCCGCATAGCCAGCGCCTTCACCGGCCGGGAACAGGCCCTTGAGGTTGAGGCTCTGGTAGTCGGCACCGCGGGTGATGCGCAGGGGCGAGGACGTACGGGTCTCGATACCGGTCAGCACGGCATCGTGCATCGAGAAGCCCTTGATCTGCCGTTCGAATGCCGGCAGGGCTTCGCGAATCGCCTCGATGGCGAAGTCAGGCAGCGACAAGGCGAGGTCGCCGAGAGTAACCCCTGGCTTGTAGGAAGGCTCGACGCTGCCCAGTGCAGTAGAGGGCTTGCCGGCAACGAAGTCACCCAGCAACTGAGCCGGGGCCTGGTAGTTGCTGCCGCCCAACAGGTACGCCGTGGATTCCAGCTGCTCCTGCAGTTCGATCCCGGCCAGCGGTCCGCCCGGGTAGTCCTGCTCCGGCGTGATGCCGACGACGATGCCGGAGTTGGCGTTGCGCTCGTTGCGCGAGTACTGGCTCATGCCGTTGGTGACCACGCGACCGGGTTCGGACGTGGCGGCGACCACGGTGCCGCCGGGGCACATGCAGAAGCTGTAGACCGAACGGCCATTCTTGGCGTGGTGCACCAGCTTGTAGTCGGCCGCGCCCAGCTTCGGATGCCCGGCGTATTTGCCCAGCCGGGCCCGGTCGATGATGCCCTGTGGATGCTCCACGCGAAAACCGATGGAGAACGGCTTGGCTTCCATGAACACCTTGCGCGCATGCAGCATGCGGAAGGTATCCCGGGCGCTGTGTCCCAGGGCCATGACTACGTGGTTGGCGTGCAGTTGCTCGCCGCTTTCCAGCACCACGCCTTGCAGCCGTTCGCCATCGACCAGCAGGTCGGTAACCTTCTGCTCGAAGCGTATCTCGCCACCCAGGGCGATGATCTGCTGGCGCATGTTCTCGACCATGCCGGTGAGACGGAAAGTACCAATGTGCGGCTTGCTGACGTAGAGGATCTCTTCGGGCGCGCCGGCCTTGACGAACTCGTGCAGAACCTTGCGGCCATGGTGTTGCGGGTCCTTGATCTGGCTGTAGAGCTTGCCATCGGAGAAGGTGCCAGCGCCGCCCTCGCCGAATTGCACGTTGGACTCGGCATTGAGCACATTCTTGCGCCACAGGCCCCAGGTGTCCTTGGTGCGCTGGCGCACTTCCTTGCCGCGCTCGAGCACGATGGGCTTGAAGCCCATCTGCGCCAGCAGCAGGGCGGCGAAGATCCCGCAGGGTCCGAAGCCGACCACCAGAGGCCGCTGGGCGTAGTCCTGCGGCGCGTGCCCGACCACCTTGTAGCTGACGTCCGGGGCCACGTTGACATTGTGGTCATCGACGAAACGCTCGAGCACGTCGGCTTCGCCGTTCACTTGCAGGTCGATGGTGTAGATGAACTGCAGTTCGCTGTTCTTCTTGCGCGCATCGTAGCTGCGCTTGAACAGGGTGAAGTCCAGCAGGTCGGCGTCGGCGATGCCCAGGCGCTGCACGATGGCAGGACGCACGGCGTCGTCGGAATGGTCCAGGGGCAACTTGAGTTCGGTGATTCGTAGCATGACAGGTCCAAAGATCCGGGCGCGCCCCGGGGGCATAACAGAACCCGGCATTATAAACGCGATGCGCTGTCCGGCGTCAGGTAAAAAACGCCGGACGGTTTGGCCTACTGGTTGCGCGCCCCGCCGAAGGTGGCGCAACCGCGCTGTACTTCGCCGTTCACGCGCAATTCAGCGGCCAGGAACTGTACACCCTGGTTGCGTTGATCGACGCAGCGCTGCGGTGCCACCCACAGCTCGATGCGCTGGTTGTTGGCTTCGGTGGAAAGGTTGAAGCGGCCGCCGCCGACCTGTTCTTCGACGTAGGGCAAGGCCAGAGGCGCCTGGCCTTCGCGATCCACGACCATGCCCTGGCCGGTGACCTTGACCTGCCAGCGCGGGGACTCGCCACCGGCGCTCAGGCTGGAGAGTTTGAAGTCCGGGTCTTTGCAGGCCGCCAGCGAGCGGTCGAGTCGATATAACTGGTGCAAGCGCAGCTGGCCGTCGGTGCCGCCGTTGGTGCTGGCATCGAAACGTCCGCGCAGGTCGGCGTAGACCACAGGGCGGTCGCCGGCCAGCTGCGACGCTTCCTGCAGAACCCCGGTGCCATTGCTGTCGGTGACCGCGTAGCGGCGCGGGTCGCCGCAGGGTTGGAAGAACAGCCGGCCGTTGTCACCTTGCAGCGCGCCTTGCATGCGGGTGAGGCCTGCAGTGGAAGGGGCGTCGGGTGCACGGTTGAACGGCGATTGGCAGCTGGCGAGCAGCGGTAGCAGGGCAACGATGGCGAGGGAGCGGGGCAGGTGCATCATGGGTCTCCTGAACGATGGAGGCACGGTAGCACAGGGGGCGTGAAAAGCGTGTTCACGGGGGATTTTGTGTCGGTAATGCTGGCCTCTTCGCGGCCACGGACCGCTCCCATAATTTGTGGGAGCGGTCCGTGGCCGCGAAAAGGGCGGCGCGCAGGGTCTGGCGCGCCGCGGTGATGCTTTCGCGGCCGATGACCGCTCCCACAGGTGGTGTGAAAGTGTGGTCGCCCGTGGGGGCGGAGCAGATTAATCAACCGCCCAGGTAGGCCTCACGCACCTTGGGGTCGGTGAGCAGGGTTTCGCCAGTGCCTTGCATCACCACCCGGCCGTTTTCCAGCACGTAGGCCCGGTCGGCGATCTTCAGGGCCTGATTGGCGTTCTGCTCGACCAGGAACACGGTCACGCCGTCACGGCGCAACTGCTCGATGATGTCGAAAATCTGCTGAATGATGATCGGTGCCAGGCCCAATGAAGGCTCGTCGAGCAACAGCAGCTTGGGTTTGCTCATCAGCGCGCGTCCGATGGCCAGCATCTGCTGTTCACCGCCGGACATGGTCCCGCCCCGCTGGTTGAAGCGCTCCTTGAGCCGCGGGAACAAGCCCAGGACCTTGTCCATCTGCTCCTGATAGTCGCCCTTGTCGGTGAAGAACCCGCCCATGGCGAGGTTCTCCTCGACGGTCAGGCGGGCGAACACCCGGCGGCCTTCGGGCACCACGGCAATGCTCTTGCGCATGATCACCGCAGACTCCTGCCCCACCAGCTCCTCGCCCATGTAGCGAATGCTGCCTGAATGCGCCCGTGGCGAGCCGCACAAGGTCATCAACAGGGTCGACTTGCCTGCGCCGTTGGCACCGATCAAGGTAACGATCTCGCCCTGGCGAACCTCCACGTTGATCCCATGCAACGCCTGGATCTTGCCGTAGAACGTGGAAACGTTTTCGAACTGCAGCATTTACGCTTCCCCCAGGTAGGCTTTGATCACGTCAGGATTGTCGCGGATCTGTTCCGGTGTGCCATCGGCCAGGGGCGTGCCTTGGTTGATCACGACGATGTGGTCGGAAATGCTCATCACCAGCTTCATGTCATGCTCGATCAGTAGCACGGCTGCGTTGTGCTCTTCGCGGAGCACGCCGATCAGCGCCTTCAGGTCATCGGTTTCCCGCGGGTTGAGGCCCGCAGCGGGTTCGTCGAGCATCAGCATGCGTGGGCGCGTCATCATGCAACGGGCGATTTCCAGGCGGCGTTGCTGGCCATAGGCAAGCGTTCCTGCGGTGCGGTTGGCGAACTCCTTGAGGTTGACTTTTTCCAGCCAGTATTCGGCGTACTCCATCGCGTCCCTTTCGCTCTTGCGGAAGTTCGGCGTCTTGAACAGCCCGGCGAAGAAATTGGTGTTCAAGTGCCGATGCTGGGCGATCAGCAGGTTCTCCAGCGCGGTCATCTCCTTGAACAGGCGCACGTTCTGGAAGGTGCGCACCACGCCCTTGCGGGCGATCTGATGGCCGGGCAGGCCCTGGATCGGCTGGCCATCGAGCAGGATCGTCCCGCCGCTGGGCTTGTAGAAACCGGTGAGGCAGTTGAACACCGTGGTCTTGCCGGCGCCGTTGGGGCCGATCAGGGCGACAACCTGCTTTTCCTTCACGCTCAGAGCCACACCGTTGACCGCCAGCAGGCCGCCGAAGCGCATGCTCAGGTCAGTGACTTGCAGAATGTTCTGGCTCATTTGCGCAGCTCCAGGTGGGGACGCTGCATCGGAAGCAAGCCTTGCGGACGCCAGATCATCATCAGCACCATCAGGGCGCCGAACATCAACATGCGGTAGTCGCTGAATTCACGCATCAACTCGGGTAGCAGGATCATCACGATGGCGGCGAGGATCACCCCCAGCTGCGAACCCATGCCACCCAACACGACGATGGCGAGAATGATCGCCGACTCGATGAAGGTGAACGACTCCGGGGTAACCAGGCCTTGGCGCGCGGCGAAGAAGCTACCGGCAAAGCCTGCGAACGCTGCCCCCAGGGTGAACGCGGAAAGCTTGATCACGGTCGGGTTCAGGCCCAGCGCGCGGCAGGCGATTTCGTCTTCGCGCAAGGCTTCCCAGGCTCGGCCGATGGGCATGCGCAACAGGCGATTGATGACGAACAGCGCGGCCAGGGCCATCATCAGGGCGATCAGGTAGAGGAAGATGACCTTGCCGATCGGGCTGTATTCCAGGCCGAAGAACTGGTGAAAGGTCTGGCTGCCCTCGGCGGCGCGGCGTTCGAACGTGAGGCCGAAGAAGGTCGGCTTCTCGATGTTGCTGATGCCGTTCGGGCCACCGGTGATGTCGGTGAGGTTGCGCAGGAATATGCGGATGATCTCGCCGAAACCCAAGGTCACGATCGCCAGGTAGTCACCGCGCAGGCGCAGCACCGGGAAACCCAGCAGGAAGCCGAAGGTGGCCGCCAGCAGGCCCGCCAGCGGCAGGCACTCCCAGAAGCTCAGGCCGAAGTAGTGCGAGAGCAGGGCATAGCCATAGGCGCCGACCGCGTAGAAGCCCACGTAGCCCAGGTCGAGCAGGCCCGCCAGGCCGACCACGATGTTCAGCCCCAGGCCGAGCATGACGTAGATCAGGATCAGGGTGGCGATGTCGACCGCGCCGCGTGAACCAAAGAACGGCCACACGAACGCCAGCAGCACAAGGGCCAGGATCACCCAGCGCTGGGTGCTGGGCAGGGTCAGGAAGTTCGAGGCCTTGGCCGGTATCAGTGGTCGGCTCGAATCGCGGCGCAGACCACCGATGCGCTCGGCGAACAGCACCCGCAGGAACATCAGCACCGAACAGCCGGCGATGGTCAGCAGGGTGCCCGTGCTGGCGTTCTGCACAACCAGGGTGACGCCAGAGAAGGCCAGCTTCAGGCCCAATACCGGGTAGGCCACGGCCCATACCAGTGCCGCGCTGAAGAGCGCGGATCGAAGAGACTTGCTCATACTTTCTCAACCTCCGGACGGCCCAGGATGCCGGTCGGCCGGAACAATAGAACCAGAACCAGCAGGCCGAACGAAACGACGTCCTTGTACTGGTCACCGAAGATATCCGCGCCGAAGGCTTCGGCGACGCCCAGCACCAGGCCGCCCAGCATGGCCCCCGGAATGCTGCCGATACCGCCCAGTACCGCTGCGGTGAAGGCCTTGAGCCCGACTAGGAAGCCGGCACTCGGGTTGATCACCCCGTACTGCATGCTCAGCAGCACGGCCGCGACGGCGGCCAGCGCAGCGCCGATGACGAAGGTCAGGGCGATGATCGCGTTGGTGTTGATGCCCAGCAGGTTGGCCATCTTCATGTCCTCGGCGCAGGCGCGGCAGGCACGACCCATGCGCGAGCGGGAGATGAACAGGGTCAGGCCGTACATCGCGGCCAGCGTCACCAGGAACACCAGGATCTGCATATAGGAAATCTGCACTTCCTCGGCGCCACCGGGGCCGAAGGTCAGGCTGCCAGGGAGCAGGTTGGGAATGGCGAAGTTGCCCGAGCCCTGGGACAGCTGCACCGAGTTCTGCAGGAAGATCGACATGCCGATCGCCGAGATCAGTGGAATCAACCGGTTGCTGTTGCGCAGCGGCCGGTAGGCGACTCGTTCGATGCTGTAGCCATAGGCACTGGTGACCAGGATGGCGGCGGCGAAGCCGGCGATCATCAGGATCGGAAGACTGTGGATGCCCAGCATGGCCAGGCCTGCCAGGACAATGAAGGTGACATACGAACCGATCATGTACACCTCGCCATGGGCGAAGTTGATCATGCCGATGATGCCGTACACCATGGTGTAGCCGATGGCGATCAATGCATAGGTGCTGCCGATGGTCAGGCCATTCACCAACTGCTGCATGTAATGGAATAATTCAGGCATTTACCGCGCTCCTAAAAACCTGTTCGCATTTCTCCAGCCATGTCCGAGCGCTCTCCTTGGCGCAGTGTTGCCGGGCAGGGCAGGTGAACCGCTGGTCACGGTTTCAAGATTTTCAGGGGGCCAGGCGGTGCTTTGCACCGGCTGTACCCGTCACTCGTAAAACAAAGCCCACTGCGGTGCAGTGGGCTTTGTGGGGGTATTGCCAGGCTTACTGGGCGGCTTCGGTCTTCGGCTTGCCGAAGTGCCACTCGTAGACCACGAACTGGAAGTTCTTCAGGTCGCCCTTGTCGTCGTAGCTCAGCTCACCCATCGGCGTCTTGAAGGTACCGGCGTGGATGGCTGCGGCCACCTTGTCGGTGTCTTCGCTCTTGGCGGCGGTGATGCCGTCGGCAATCACTTGCACGGCCGAGTAGGACGGGTAGACGAACGGACCGCTCGGGTCCTGCTTCTTGTCCTGGAAGGCTTTGGTCAGGGCGACGTTGGTCGGGTCCTTGTCGAAAGACTTGGGCAGGGTGACCAACAGGCCTTCGGAGGCTTCTCCGGCGATCTGCGAAATCGAGTCGTTGCCCACGCCTTCAGGGCCCATGAACTTGGCGTTCAGGCCTTTTTCCTTGGACTGGCGCAGGATCTGGCCTAGTTCCGGGTGGTAGCCGCCGTAGTAGACGAAGTCGACATTGGCCTGCTTGAGCTTGGCGATCAGCGAAGAGAAGTCCTTGTCGCCGGCATTGATGCCTTCGAACACGGCGACCTTGACGCCTTTGCCTTCCAGGGTGGTCTTGACCGCGCTGGCAATGCCTTCGCCGTACTGCTGCTTGTCGTGGATCACGGCCACGGTCTTGGGCTTGACCACGTCGGCGATGTAGTTACCGGCGGCAGGGCCCTGGGCGCTGTCCAGGCCGATGGTCCGGAAGACCAGCTTGTAGCCACGCGCGCTGAGCTCGGGGCTGGTGGCCGCCGGGGTGACCATGATGATGCCTTCGTCTTCGTAGACGTCGGATGCAGGCTGGGCGGAGCTGGAGCACAGGTGACCGACGACGAACTTGACGCCGTCGTTGACGACCTTGTTGGCGACTGCAACGGCTTGCTTGGGGTCGCAGGCGTCGTCGTATTCGACCGCTTCGAGTTTCTTGCCGTCGACGCCGCCCTTGGCGTTGATCTGCTCGATGGCCATCTTCGCGCCGTTGAACTGCATCACGCCGTATTCGGCGACCGGGCCGGTCTTGGGACCGGCGATGCCGATCTTGATGGTGTCGGCCGCCATCGAGTGGCTGGCGACGCCGGCCAGAACCAGAGCGGCAAACAGTTTGGAAATCTGCTTATTCATTAGTGCTCCCTTTTTGCGTTGTAGTTTTTATAGTCCTGGCCGAACAGGCGACGGACCGAATCTTGGCCATCCTCGCCGCTTGACCCCCTCGGCGAACATGGCAGACGACATCCGAATCTGCACCCGACAACTGTACCGGTACAGTGTAGAGCGCCGGTTTGTCGGTTGGAAAGCTGGTGTTTGCAGCGAATTCGACTGGTTGTCGCGATATCGACATAAACTTATAGATTCAAGTACCTGTCGACGACTACAAGGGCCAAATAAGGCCATTTCGCCGGGACTGAACTTGCACCTATATATTGCAACCGGGTTTTTCCAGACAGCTCGGACCGCTATGATGGCGCCGATTTTTTCCTGACGGTAAAACCCATGACTGAAAACGTTAGCACCCTCTATGCCAAGCTGCTCGGCGAGACGGCAATTATCGAATGGCAGGCGCTGCAACCCTTTTTCGCCAAGGGTGCCCTGTTGTGGGTCGATCCTGCGTTGGATTTGATCGCTGTCGCACAGGCGCTGGCCGAGGACGCTCAGGCGTTGGTGGCTCAGTGGCTGGCCGCAGGCCAGGTCGAAAAGCTGTCTGCGTCGCGGGCCCTGGATTTTTGCGAGCGCGATCCAACGCTGTGGGCTGTGGTGGTCTCGCCCTGGGTCGTGATCCAGGAAAGGGCAGCGCTATAAGCGACGCACCGTTGCGGTGCGACACTGTCGGTAACAGCCGGGTGTAACCGTAACGCCATGCCGGGCAGGTACGGGCCTGCCAGGCATGGCATGGATCAGCCGGCCACCAGGACCCGAATCGCCTCAAGGCGCAGGGCGGCCTTGTCGAGCATGGCCAGGCCTTCCTCGCGCTGCTTGCGCAGGGCGACCAGTTCACTGTCACGCACGGTTGGATTGACCGCCTGCAGGGCGGTCAGGCGTGCCAGTTCTTCATCCGTCTCGGCGGCCAGGCGATGTTGCGCCTGTGCCACGCGTTCGGCATGGCGTGGCGCGATCTTGCTTTCACCGGCAGTGATGCGCGGTGCCAGCACGTCGCGCTGGGCCTGGATGAACTTGTTGGCGCTGGCCTTGGGTACGCTTTCGAGCTGGTCGTTGAGGGTTTCGAACGACACCCGCGAGGACAGGTCGTTGCCGTTGGTGTCGAGCAGGCAGCGCAGCGCGGCAGGCGGCAGGTAACGCCCCAGCTGCAGCGAGCGAGGTGCCACGACTTCGCTCACGTAGAGCAATTCCAGCAGCACGGTCCCAGGCTTGAGCGCCTTGTTCTTGATCAGCGCCACGGCGGTATTGCCCATGGAGCCCGCCAGAACCAGGTCCATGCCGCCCTGCACCATGGGATGCTCCCAGGTGATGAACTGCATGTCCTCGCGCGACAATGCCTGCTCGCGGTCGTAGGTAATGGTCACGCCTTCGTCGTCGCCCAGGGGGAAGCTGGCATCCAGCATCTTTTCGCTGGGACGCAGGATGAGGGCATTGTCGGAGTGATCCTCGCTGTCGATACCAAAGGCATCGAAGAGGGTTTCCATATAGATGGGCAGGGCGAATTGATCGTCCTGCTCTTCGATCGCGGCCACCAGGGCCTGGCCCTCGCCATCGCCGCCGGAGTTGAGCTCCAGCAGTCGGTCGCGCCCGGTGTGCAGCTCGCTTTCCAGCGCCTCGCGGCGGCTGCGCGCTTCGTCGATCAAGCCTTGCCATTCGCCGTCGTCGGCATTTTCCAGCATGGGCAGCAGGCGCGGGCCGAACGCATGCTGCAGCGCATTGCCGGTAGGGCAGGTGTTCAGAAAGGCGTTGAGCGCGCTGTGGTACCACTGGAACAGACGCTCCTGCGGACTGTTTTCCAGGTACGGCACGTGCAGTTCGATAATGTGCTTCTGGCCGATCCGGTCGAGACGGCCGATGCGCTGCTCCAGCAGGTCGGGGTGCGCAGGCAGGTCGAACAGCACCAGGTGGTGGGCGAACTGGAAGTTGCGCCCCTCGCTGCCGATTTCCGAACAGATCAACACCTGGGCGCCAAATTCCTCGTCGGCGAAGTACGCCGCCGCGCGGTCGCGCTCCAGGATGCTCATGCCTTCGTGGAACACCGTGGCCAGGGTACCGGAGCGCACGCGCAGGGCGTCCTCGAGGTCCATCGCGGTTTCGGCGTGGGCGCAGATGACCAGCACCTTGGTGCGCTTGAGCATCTTGAGGGTGTCGATCAGCCATTCAACGCGCGGATCGAAGCGCCACCAGCGCTCGGTTTCACCGTCTTCGGCCTGGGCCTGGAAGCTGACTTCCGGGTACAAATCGGCGTGCTCGCCCAGGGGCAACTCGAGGTACTGATCGGGGCATGGCAGAGGGTAAGGGTGCAGCTTGCGTTCGGGGAAGCCTTGCACGGCGGCGCGGGTGTTGCGGAACAGTACGCGCCCGGTGCCGTGACGGTCGAGCAGTTCGCGGATCAGACGCGGGCCGGCTTCCTCGTCGCCGGCGTTGACCGCCGCGACCAGGGTATCGCCATCGGCGCCGAGCAGGCCATGAATGGTCTGTTGCGCAGTGGTCGACAAGCGGCCTTTGTCCAGCAGCTCCTGCACCGCTTCGGCGACCGGGCGGTAGTTCTCGCTTTCGGCGCGGAAGGCCGCCAAGTCGTGGAAGCGGTTCGGATCGAGCAGGCGCAGGCGCGCGAAGTGGCTGTCCTGGCCCAGTTGCTCAGGGGTCGCAGTGAGCAGCAGGACGCCGGGAATGACCTCGGCCAGCTGCTCGACCAGGGAGTACTGCGGGCTGGCCTTTTCTTCGTGCCAGACCAGGTGATGCGCCTCGTCGACGACCAGCAGGTCCCAGCCGGCGGCGAACAGCGCGTCCTGGGCCTTCTCGTCTTCGGTCAGCCATTCCAGCGAAACCAGCGCCAGTTGCGCGTCCTCGAAGGGGTTGCTGGCATCACTCTCGATGAAGCGCTCGGCATCGAACAGTGCCACCTGCAGGTTGAAGCGCCGGCGCATCTCCACCAGCCATTGGTGCTGGAGGTTCTCCGGGACCAGGATCAGTACGCGGCTGGCGCGCCCGGACAGCAGTTGGCGGTGAATGACCAGGCCGGCCTCGATGGTCTTGCCCAGGCCTACTTCGTCGGCCAGTAATACCCGGGGCGCGATGCGGTCGGCCACTTCGCGGGCGATGTGCAGCTGGTGCGCGATGGGTTGCGCACGCACGCCACCCAGGCCCCATAGCGAGGACTGCAACTGCTTGCTGGTGTGCTCAAGGGTGTTGTAGCGCAGCGAGAACCACGGCAGCGGGTCGATCTGGCCGGCGAACAGGCGGTCACTGGCCAGACGGAACTGGATGAAGTTGGACAGCTGGGTTTCAGGCAGCGTACGAGGCTCGTTCTGCGCATTGAGGCCGTGGTAGACCAGCAGGCCGTCGGCGTCGTCGACTTCGCGTACGGTCAGTTTCCAGCCTTCGAAATGGGTGATCACATCGCCCGGAGAGAAGCGCACGCGCGTCAATGGGGCATTGCGCAATGCGTACTGGCGGGTTTCGCCGGTGGCCGGGTAGAGCACGGTGAGCAAGCGACCGTCCTGAGCCAGGACGGTGCCCAGGCCGAGTTCCGCTTCGCTGTCGCTGATCCAGCGTTGCCCCGGTTGATACTGCTGCGCCATGCTGCCTGTCTCCCGCTTTTGAAAAGGCGCTGATTCTAACGGATTGGGGGGCGCAGGGCCAAAGGTATGCTGAATAATCTGGGCGTCGCGCCCCGATCCAAAGGCCCGTGCCCGAGCTGCACGCAAATCCAATCTGCCGAGCGTTGTGCAGACGCGTTAGGATAGCCGCCTGTTTTGCTCAGTCTTTGATCGGGAGTAGCCATGAGCACCGTGAATCGCGCAGCGGTGGAAGCCGTCCTTCGCCAGTACACCGACCCCTACCTGAACCAGGATCCGGTCAGCGCCGGCTGTGTGCAGGCCATCGATATCGACGGCGGGCAGGTGGAGGTGCGTCTGCAGTTGGGGTACGCCGCCGGCCTGTTCAAGAATGGCTGGGCCCAGGTGTTGCAGACTGCCGTCGAAAACATCGCCGGGGTAGACCGTGCCCGTGTGCAGATCGATTGCGTGGTTCAGGCGCACAAGGCCCAGGCGCAAATTCCGGGCCTGGCCAACGTCAAGAACGTGGTGGCCGTGGCCTCGGGCAAGGGCGGGGTCGGCAAGTCGACCACGGCAGCCAACCTGGCGCTGGCCCTGGCTCGTGAAGGTGCGCGGGTAGGGATTCTCGACGCTGACATCTATGGCCCCAGCCAGGGCGTGATGTTCGGCATCGCCGAGGGCACACGGCCCAAGGTCAAGGATCAGAAATGGTTCGTGCCTATTCAGGCGCACGGGGTGGAGGTGATGTCGATGGCCTTCCTCACCGATGACAACACGCCCATGGTCTGGCGTGGCCCGATGGTGTCCGGTGCCTTGTTGCAACTGGTCACCCAGACTGCCTGGGACGACCTCGATTACCTCGTCATCGATATGCCACCTGGCACCGGCGACATCCAGCTGACCCTGGCGCAGAAGGTGCCGGTGGCGGGTGCCGTGATCGTCACCACGCCCCAGGACCTGGCCTTGCTGGATGCACGCAAGGGTGTCGAGATGTTCCGCAAGGTGCACATCCCGGTACTCGGCGTGGTCGAGAACATGGCCGTGCACATCTGCTCGAACTGCGGCCATGCCGAGCATCTGTTCGGCGAAGGTGGGGGTGAGAAGCTCGCGTCGCAATACGGTGTGGAGCTGCTGGCATCACTGCCCCTTTCGATGCTGATTCGCGAGCAGGCCGACGGTGGCAAGCCGACGGCCGCAGCTGAGCCGGAAAGCCAAATCGCCATGGTCTATCAGGAATTGGCCCGGCACGTCGGGGCGCGGATCGTCTTGCAGGAAGCCGATGCACCCGTGATGCCCAGCATCACCATGACCGACGACTGATTGCTGCCGAAGGCGCGGCGGGTGCACTGTGGTGTGCTCGCCGCTTTTGGGAAAGCCAACGAATTGCGGGCATAAAAAAACCCCGCCGATGAGGGCGGGGTTCTTTAGAAGCTGTTCAGCTCAAGTTAGATAGCTTGAACTTCTTCAGCTTGCATGCCTTTCTGACCGCGGGTAGCGATGAAAGAGACCTGCTGGCCTTCTTTCAGGCTTTTGAAGCCGTCGGACTGAATGGCTTTGAAGTGTACGAACAGGTCGTCACCGGATTGTGGAGTGATGAAGCCGAAGCCTTTTTCATCGTTGAACCACTTGACGGTACCGGTTTGGCGATTGGACATGGTGTATCTCCTTGGACAAAGTTAACTACGGTTCGGGAAAAGCCCTGGCCGAGACTGAGTGCAAAGAGCAGGAAAATTCATGGGGATGTTGGACATCGGGTAGAGATTCTCAGTGACACAAGCAACACAGTGACGCCACCTTACCCCTTTTTCGAGAACGTGCCAATGGTCTTTGCAGGTTTCTTGCAAATGTTGATCGCAGCCGTTGCTTCTACCTGTGGCAGATTCGCCGGGCCATTGGGCGAGGCAGCCTTTGAACCATGGCGCGAGGCCCGGTAAGATGCCGTTCGAATTCTATTCACCTCGCTATTCAGGACACCCGCCATGAGCATCAAATCGGACAAGTGGATTCGCCGCATGGCGCAAGAACACGGCATGATCGAACCCTACGTCGAACGTCAGGTACGTGGCGAAGGCGCCGATCGGGTGATTTCCTTCGGGGTGTCCAGCTACGGCTACGACGTGCGCTGCGCCGATGAATTCAAGGTGTTCACCAACATCAACTCGGCCACCGTCGACCCGAAGAACTTCGACGAAAAGAGCTTCGTCGACATCAAGAGCGACGTCTGCATCATTCCACCCAACTCCTTCGCCCTGGCACGCACGGTCGAGTATTTCCGCATCCCGCGTAACGTGCTGACCATCTGCCTGGGCAAGAGTACCTACGCGCGCTGCGGCATCATCGTCAACGTCACCCCGTTGGAGCCTGAGTGGGAAGGGCACGTGACCCTGGAGTTCTCCAACACCACGACCTTGCCGGCCAAGATCTATGCGAACGAAGGGGTAGCGCAGATGTTGTTCCTGGAGTCCGACGAGGAGTGCGAAGTGTCCTACAAGGACCGCGGTGGGAAATATCAGGGCCAGCGCGGCGTGACCTTGCCACGCACGTAGCCTCGTCAGGTACGTGAAATCGGCCGCAGCGAACTAGTTGCCGATTCGCCACTCCATATGAGTGACTTGCCCGGTTTACCCACCGTATTCCGGGCCATTGCTCAGGAGTGTCTATGAAAATCGACCCGACTATCAGTGCCCAACTGGCTCAGCTGCAACCCAACCAGATTGGCCTACTCGCCTGGTCGCTTCTGGCCGACTCGTACGGCCACATGGCCGGCGGAGTACCTGGCCAACCCGATCCCGATACCCCGCAACCGAGCGAGCCAGGCAGCCCGACCATCCCGGACGAGCCACCGCCTTCGCCCGTGGCCTGATCGCTCAAGCGACTCGCCAGACCCCGCCGTCACCGACCACGTACACACGTTGATCGGTGGCGTCGTCCATCTTGTATCCGCCCGTGAACGCACCAAATGCCGGCAGTAGGCTGACCTTGTTGCGCAGTAGGTAACAGGGCAGGCGCAAGCTCTGGCGGCCTCGCCCATGCAGACGGTACACCGGGTGTATGTGCCCGGCCAGGACGTGCAGGCTGGGGTGCGCATCGGGTTCGTGCTGCAGTGCGAACGGCCCCATCTCCAATGGCTCGGTAACCACTTCGAAACGTAATTCGACCGGCGGGTCGCCTGCGCGTTTGTCATGGTTGCCTCGGATCAATGTGATGCGCAGATCCGGTAATTCCGTTCGCCAGGCTGCCAAGGTGCTCAGGGTCCCCGCGGAGTGCGATCCCGGCGCATGCAGAAAGTCGCCCAGAAACACCAGATGCTCGGTGGGGTACTTGCCCAGCATCCGGTCGATCACTTGCAGGTTGCTCGTAGTGGTGCCTTGCGGCACCGGTTGGCCCAGCTTGCGATAAGCGGCGGCCTTGCCGAAGTGCGCATCGGCAATCAGCAGGGTCTGGCGCTCGGGCCAGTAAATCGCCTTGTCTGCCAGCAACCACAGTTCGACGCCAGCCAGTTGCACACTGCAATATTCACTCATCCTGCGGCTTTCTCCAGATCGCCGACCATGCGGCGGATGCGGTCGGCGAGTTTCTCCGAGCTCAGGCTCTCACGGAATCGCTCGACCAGCAGCGGGAAGCCCAAAGGGGTCGGACGTTTGATGGCATGCAGATCCAGTTGGCGATTGGCGATCTGCGCCAGTACCTGTTCCAGGCGCTGTACTTCGAGCTCCTGCTTCAGCACTTCTTCCTGGGCCTGGGTCAGCAGCAGGTTGCCGGCATCGTATTGCTTGAATACCTGAAAAAACAGGCCACTGGATGCCTGGACCTGCCGGGTACTTTTCTGCGAACCGGGATAGCCGCCGAACACCAGCCCGGAGATCCGTGCGATCTCGCGAAAGCGCCGCAAGGCCAGTTCGCCAGCATTGAGGCTGGCCAGAACGTCTTCCAGCAGGCCCTGTGCGCTGAGCAAGGCCGGGTCCAGCTGGGTGGCCCAGTCCACTTCGGTGGCGCTGAGCAGTTCCAGGCCGTAGTCGTTCACGGCAATGGAGAATGTCAGTGGCTGGCGCTGGGCCAGGCGCCAGGCCAGCAGGCTGCCCAATCCCAGGTGGACCTGGCGGCCACCGAACGGGTAAAGGAACAGGTGCCAGCCTTCGCGGGACTTGAGCGTTTCCGCCAGCAGAGTGGTTTCACTGGGCAATGCCGACCACTGCTGCTGCACTTCGAGCAGTGGCCGCACGGCGCGCATTTCGGGGCTGTCGTACACGCCGCGTGCAGCGGCGCCCAGCTTCGCCACCAGGGCGTCGGCCAGCTCGCCGGACAGTGGCATGCGCCCGCCATTCCAGCGCGGTACGGCAGCCTTCTTGGCCGTGCTGCGCTTGACGTAGGCGGTCATGTCCTCGACCCGCACCAGTTCTAGCTGGCGGCCGGCGAACAGAAAGCCGTCACCGGGTTTGAGACGGGCGATGAAGCCTTCCTCGACACTGCCCAGGGAGCGCCCGCCACCGCCCTTGCTCCAGTACTTGAGCTGCAGGCTGGCGTCGCTGACGATGGTGCCGATACCCATGCGATGACGGCGGGCCAGCCGTGCGTCGGGCACGCGCCACAGGCCGTGCTCGTCGGGTTCGACCCGGCGATAGTCGGGGTAGGCGGTCAACGAATGCCCGCCGTAGCGCACGAACGCCAGCGCCCATTGCCATTCATCGTCGCTGAGGTCGCGATAGGCCCAGGCGGTGCGTACCTCGGCCAGTAGTTGGTCGGGCAGGAAACCGCCGCCCAGGGCCATGCTGACCAGATGCTGAACCAGCACATCCAGCGGTTTTTCCGGTGATTCGCGCGGCTCGATGCGCCGCTGCGCCACGGCATCGTGGGCTGCGGCCGCTTCCACCAGCTCCATGCTGTGGGTAGGCACCAGGGTCACCCGTGAGGCTCGACCGGGGGCGTGTCCGGAGCGGCCGGCGCGTTGCATCAAGCGGGCGATGCCTTTCGCCGACCCGATTTGCAACACTCGCTCCACCGGCAGGAAGTCCACCCCCAGGTCCAGGCTCGAGGTGCACACCACGGCCTTGAGCTGCCCCTGCTTGAGCGCGCGCTCGACCCACTCGCGCACTTCCCGTGACAACGAACTGTGGTGCAGGGCAATGATGCCCGCCCAGTCCGGACGAGCGTCGAGGATTGCCTGGAACCAGATTTCCGACTGTGCGCGGGTGTTGGTAAAGATCAGGCAGCTGCTGCTGCCATCGATTTCGGCCACCACCTGGTCGAGCATGCGCAGGCCCATGTGGCCGCCCCAGGGAAAGCGTTCGATGGCCGCCGGCAACAGCGTGTCGACTTCGATGGTCTTGGCCTGGGCGCCTTGCACGCTGACGCTGGGTTGCCCGGGGAGCAGCACCTCCTGCGCATGGGCCTGGTTGCCCAGTGTGGCGGAGATCCCCCAGACGATCAGTTGCGGATTCCACTGCCGCAGCCGAGCCAGCGCCAGTTGCAGTTGCACGCCGCGTTTGTTGCCGATCAGTTCGTGCCACTCGTCCACGACCACCATGGCCACGCTGCTCAATTCCTCGCACGCCTTGTCGCGGGCCAGCAGCAGGGTCAGGCTTTCCGGCGTGGTGACCAGCGCCGACGGCAAGCGGCGGGTCTGCTTGGCGCGGTCACTGCTGCTGGTATCGCCGGTACGCAGGCCCAGACTCCAACCGATCTGCAACTCATCTACCGGAGCCTGCAAGGCTCGCAGGGTATCGGCGGCGAGTGCGCGCATGGGCGTGATCCACAGCACCGTGAGCGGTGCCATGACGGGTTTGCGCTTGCCCTTGGGTATGACGGGCCCGGACTTGGCGAAACGTTGCAGGGCCGCGAACCACACGGCGTAGGTCTTGCCGGCACCGGTGCTGGCGTGAAGCATGCCTGAATCACCCCGCTTGACGGCGGCCCAGACCTCCTTCTGGAAAGGAAACGGCTTCCATTGACGGCTGGCGAACCAGTGTTTGGCAAAAGCGCTGGGGGTCGGCATGCCGTATCGAAGTGTCCTGAGGTGTTTCTACAAGGACCTCGACGACCCGGAATGGTTTGATAATTGTACAAAAGCGTATGCGTGTATCAGTATCCGGTCATTTCCAGATAGCCTTCGCCACCGTGGCTGCCGGTCAGGGTCACCGGGCCTTCCCAATAGGGCGTGCCTACCGCCATCCAGGCCTTGGGGTTCAATGCAGTGGTTTGCACATGCAAGGCGTGGCTGGGGATATCAATGGCCCAGCGGGTGGGGATTTGGCGACCGGCCACGGCGGTGTCCTGCAGCGGCCGAAGGCTGATGCTGCCCGGCGCCAGCGGTGTACTGCGGCCTTGCGCGTCGATCCAGTTGCCGCTGAGGAAATGCTGTCCGCCCGCGCCGCGCAGGCGAAACACCATCAACTGCTGACCGTCGTCCAGATGCAACGAAAACCAGTCCCACCCGGACTGATCGGCCGCCAAGGGCTGGCTGCTCCACTCCCGATCTAGCCAGGCACGACCCTTGACCTGGTACTGCTTGCCGTCGATCTGCAGCTGCCCGGCCGCGGTGAAGAACGGCTGGCTGTAGTAGTAGGATGCCTGCCCGGCATCGGACTTGCGGCTGTAGCCTTGCTCGCCCTGCAGCACCAGCGGGCGCTCACTGGTCAGCGCCAACTGGTAGCCAAAGCCGTCGCCATGGGCCTGTACGTCCATGGCTGCCAGGGCATGCTCTGCACCAGGCTGGCTGCGCAAATGCCAGTCATCGATCCAGGCATTGAACGGCACCGCGTTCACACCCGCTTGGCCAATGCCACCTCGAGCCAGGGTTTGCGCACTGTGATGGCCCGTCGCGGAAGTGAGTCCGGCGTGGCCGATCCACAGATTGCGGTTGCTCCAGCCCGTTTCCGTGCTGCCCGGCGCCAGGGCGCTGCGGAACAGGGTCCACTGCACGCCGAAGCGCTGCCCTTGAGCGTCTTCCAGGTTGGCGGTCAGGTACCACCATTCGATGCGGAAGTCCGGATGGGCACCGTGGTCGGCAGGGAAGCTGAAGACCTTGCCCGGCTTCACTTGGGCGAAATCGCCCGCCTGACCGCCCAGACCGGCAAAACCGGCCGGTGGCGGAGTCGGGTCGCAACCGCTCACTGCAAGCAACAGCGCCAGCAACAGGGTTTGAATCGGCTTAGCGTTCACTGGCCATTACTCGCAGCAGGTCGGTGGGTTGGCTGCGTTGCAGGCGCAGCATGGGCCAGGCCGAGGCGAGCATCGCCGCGATCAGTGCCAGGCCGCACAGTTGCAGGATCTGCAGAGGAAAAACCTGCAAGGGCAGGCGCCAGCCGAATGCCTGCACGTTGATCACCGCGACCAGGCACCAGGCAAGCAGAATGCCCAGCGGAATGGCGAGCGCCAAGGTCAGCACGGCGAGGATCAAGGTCTGCGCCACGCTCAACAGGATCAGCTGGCGACGGCCCACACCCATCGCCCACAACGGCGCGAGTTGGCCCAGGCGGCTCTGGCTCTGGGTCAGCAGGCCGATGAACAGGGCCACGCCGGCCACGCCCAGAGTCAGGGCGTTCAAAGCGGCCGTGGCGCTGAAGGTGCGTTCGAAGACTTGCGAGGCCCAGCGTTTGAGCTGCCGTTGCTCCACAACGTGGCTGTCGTCCAGGCCGAAAGCCTGCTGCACCTCGTTTTTCAGGGACGCAGTATCGGCCTCGGCCATGCGCAGCGCGAAACGGGCAGGCGAGGTGCCGGGCCAGTGCTGCTGAAACTGCTCGGCGCTGACCAGGATATGCCCTTTGGGATTGCCATAGTCGGCGTAGATTCCCACCACGGTGGGGTTCCACTGGCCCTGCGCGGCGGGCAGGGCGAGGCGGGCGCCGATGCCCACACCCAGGCGCCGCGCCAGCTGCTCGCTGAGCATCAGGCTGTCGCTGGAAAACAGGGTGTCCCATGGATTGCCGGCGGCCTGTTCGAGCAGCGGCCAATGCTGCCGGTACAGGGGAGCATCGATGACGGCAGCCAATTCGGTCGGCCAACCTTGTTGACGGATCTGCATCTCCCATCCGGGCAAGACCTGCTGCACTTCGTGGCGTTGCTGCAACCATTGCTGCAGCGCTGGCGCCTGCTCGGGGTGCTGCGGGCGCAGGTACAGCTCGGCGCTCAGGCGCTGTTCGAGCCAGCCAGTGAACGTCTGGCGGAAACCCTCGGTCATGCTCGCGGCGCCGATGTTGGCGGCCAGCCCCAGAAGTAGGGCCATGAGTGCCAGGCTCAGCCCCGGCAGTTGCTGGCGGCAGTCGGCGAGAAACCACTGGCCAAGCACCCCCCAACGACACCGCGCCAACAGGGCGAGGGCACTGCTGAGCAGGACCGGCAAGGCCAGCGCGGCTGCCAGCAAGAGGCTGCCCATCAGGATAAAACCACTGGCCAGACCGTTGCCGAACACCGCGCACGACACTGCAACCAGTGCTGCAACGGCGGCCACTACAGCCTGGCGTCGCAGCCATTGCCGATGAGCCTGGTGCCAGGCCTCACCGCCGGACAACGCCAGCAACGGCAGACGTGCCGCGCGCCACAGGCTGTCGGCCCCTGCCAGCAGTACGCCACCCAGGCTCAGCGCAAGGCCTGCCAGCCACCACGCCGGGCTCAGATTCAGCTGCCCGGCCACTTCTGCGCCATACAGGCCACGCAGGCTGGCCGCGACGTCCGGCAGCAGCAGGCTGGCCAGCCAGTAACCGCTGGCAATGCCGGCCAGGCCACCGAGCAGCGCCAGCAGGCCAAGCTCCAGCACCAAGGCCAGTACCAACAGGGCCGCGCTCACGCCGCAGGCGCGCAGGGTGCGCAGCAAGGCGCGGCGCTGCTCCAATGCCAGGCCGATGGCGGCGTGCACGATGAACAGGCCAACCACGAACGCCAGCAGGCCCAGGGCCGTCAGGTTCAGGTGAAAGCTGTCGGTCAGGCGTGCGAGATCGCCATCGGCGTCGCTGCGGTTGATCTGCAGGCGATCGGTGTAGGCGTCGGGCAGGGCTTGCTGGAAGGTCTTGGGCAGCAGCAGTCGGCTGAGTTGTTCGGGTGTTTGCAGGGCTGCCTGGGCCGCGCCGATGTCCATCAGCAACACGCCCGGTGCCATTTGCGCGCGCGTGTGCAAGGGCGGCAGTGCTTGGCCGGTGCTGGTGTGCAGGCGTGCGCCTTCTTCGGCACCCAGCTCGCGCAAGGTCTGCGGTGCCACCCAGGTCCGGCCGGGCGTGCCGATGAATGCGCTCAGCTCGTCGACGTTGGGCACCGCGCCCGCTACCGGGCTGCCCACCGGCAGGGTCAAGGGCTCGATGCCCACCACTTGCAGGCGCAGCTGCGGATGGGAGACCAGCGTGACCCGGCCTTCGAGGACCGGAGACACGGGCCAGCCTTGCAGGCGCAGGGCAATGAAGGTGGATTGTGCAAAATCCGCGCCGTCGCGGGCGACGATGTTCGCCTGCGCTTCACCTCCGACCATCTGGCTTGCCAGCGCGTAGCTTTGCCGAGCCTGGCTGTTCAACGCGAGCACGCCGGTGAACAAGGCGGTGGCCAACCACAGGCCGGTGATCAGTGCCACGCCTTGGATCGGATGCCGGCGCCAGTGGCTGAGCAGGCTGCGCAGGGTCCAATACAGCACCCCCACGTCAGCGATCCGCCCCGGAGACGATGCGGCCCGCCTTGAGCACGACGCGTCGGGCCAGGCGCGCAGCCACCAGTGGGCTGTGGGTGACCATCAGCAGCGTGCTGCCACTGGCCTGCAGCAATTCGAGCATCAGGTCCAGGGCCTGCTCGCTGGTGGCCTCGTCGAGGTTGCCGGTGGGTTCGTCGGCCAGTAGCAAGGGCGGGCGCGAGGCCAGTGCGCGGCCCAGGGCCACGCGTTGCTGTTGCCCGCCGGACAATTGCTCGGGGTAGCGTTGCAACAGTGCCGACAGGCCCAGGCGTTCGGCCAGCTCGCGCTGCCAGTCCGGGTCCAGGCGGCCGGCCAGGCGTGCCTGGAAGGCCAGGTTGTCGGCGACGGTCAGGCTGCCGATCAGATTGAATTGCTGGAAGATCAGACCTATGTCACAGCGCCGCCAGCGGGCCAGCTGCCGTTCGCTCATCTGTGTGAGCACCTGCCCGGCCGCTTCGATCCGGCCGCTGTCAGCCACATCCAGCCCCGCCACCAGATGCAGCAAGGTACTCTTGCCACTGCCCGATTCACCCATCAGGGCCAGGCTGGCACCACGTTCCAGATGCAGGTCGATGCCCTGAAGCACGGGCAGCGGGCCTTGCGGTGTGGAATAGGTCTTGTGCAAACCCTGGATACGCAACATGGGCAGGTTTCTTCCTGAAGATGAGGCTGCGGCGCTTCAGGCCTCGGCAGCGCTGGGGGCTGTGACTGTGAGTGCCAGCCCCCGGGCAGGTTCAAGCTTTGTTGCGTATCAGCCGACGCAGCGCGAAACGATTGGGATGACACGCCCAGGCCACCTCGCGCGGCAGCGGTAGAGGTTCGTCGTCCAGCCAGGCAGCAATCAGTTCACCCGAGATCGGGGCGGTGATCAGCCCCCGTGAACCATGCCCGCTGTTGACGTACAGCCCCGGCAGCCAAGGACACGGCTGCTCAGGCACCTGGCGGGCATCCTTGGCCAGAATCGCGAAGCGCTCGGCGAACGCCTGGGCGTCGGCCACCGGGCCGATAATCGGCAGGTAGTCGGGGCTGGTACAGCGAAATCCGGCCCGGCCCTGCAATTGTTCGGCGGGCAACGATGCGGTGTCCAGGCGTCGTGCCAGATCCGGCGAGATGGCCTCGAGCAAGGCCAGGTTGTCGAGGTTGTCGCGATGGCTGGGTGTCAGATCGTCGCTGTGGAAGTCGAAGCTGGCGCCCAGCGTATGTTCGCCCGATCGGGCAGGGGCCACGTAGCCCTCGGCGCAGACCACCGTCGACAGCGCAGCGCTGCACGCCGTTTCAGGCAGGCGGGTGATCTGCCCGCGAATGCGCTTGAGCGGCAGTGCGGCGGTCTGGGCAAAAGCATCGACGTGCGCGGCACAGGCCAGCACCACCACCGGGGCGCTGGCCAGCAGTCGGTCGCCTTCCCAGGCCTGCCAGTGGCCATCGACCTGGCGCAACGCGGCCACCTGGTGATGACGCAACAGGGTGATGCGCGGGTGTCGCACCAGGTGCAGGCACAGCGCGGGCGGATGGACCCAGCCTCCTTCGGGGTAGAACAGGCCGCCGCTGGGCAACTCGACACCGGCATGTGCCTCGGCCTGGAGGCGATCCAATCGGTGCAGCAGTTCGGGCTGGAACGCATCGGCCAGTTGCTGCTGACGTTGCGCTTCCTTGTCGTCGAAGGCCAGTTGCAGCACGCCGCAGGCGTCCCAGTCAGGCCCGCGTTGCAGCTGTTCGAGCAGGCGGCGAGTGTGGCCGAAGCCTGCCAGGATCAACTGCGAAAGGGCCGTGCCGTGGGCCGAGAGCTTCAGGTACAGCACGCCCTGGGGATTGCCCGAAGCCTCCTGGGCGACCTCGCCATGTCGTTCCAGCAGCGACACCCGCCAACCGCGTGCGACCAGGCTGGCGGCCGTGGCGCATCCCGCCAGGCCGGCGCCGATGACCAGCGCGTGGCGCTCACCGGCAAGCGGTTCGGGGCGGGCGAACCACGGCTTGGCCGCAGGTGCTGTCGCGCAGCCATCGCCCAGGAACACGCCTCTGGACACATGCCATTTGTGGCCGATGCCCGCTACCCGTTTCATCTTGAAGCCGACCGCCGCCAGGCCGCGACGCACCCACCCGGTACTGGTGAACGTCGCCAGCGTGGCGCCCGGTGCTGCCAGCCGCGCCAGTTCGGCGAACAGCTCGGGTGTCCACATCTCGGGATTGCGCGCCGGGGCGAAGCCATCCAGAAACCAGGCATCGACCTGGCCCTCCAGGCACGGCAGCTGCTCCAGCGCATCGCCGATGAGCAGCGTCAGGGTGACCCGGCCGCCCTCGAAGACCAGGCGCTGGAAACCTTCATGCACGGCCACGTACTGCCTCAGCAATGCCTGGCTGTAGGTCGAAAGCTCTGGCCACAGGGCCAGGGCGCGGGTCAGGTCTGCGGCGCTCAGCGGGTATTTTTCCACGCTGACGAAATGCAGGCGGGCGCCAGGTGCGGCCGAGGCGGTGAAGCACTGCCAGGCACAGAGGAAACCCAGCCCGGTGCCGAAGCCGGTTTCGCCGATGACCAGACGGCCGTCGTCGGGGAGGGCGGCGAAGCGTGCCGCCAGCTGGTTCTGCTCGATGAACACGTAGCGGGTTTCAGCCAGACCGTCCGCGGCGAAATAGACGTCGTCGAACGCGCGCGATCGGGGGTGGCCGGTGTCGGTCCAGTCAAGCTGGGCGAGGGTGCTCGGGGTTTTCATGACGGCTTCGGTAAATGGCAAGGGGGCGAGGCAGCGCGCATTGTAGCGTGCGCGCAGCGCTTCGCGCGCCCGCAGACGTTTCAACGGCAACGCCCGCGCAGGTCGTTGCCGTTGCAAGGTGGTGATTATGCGCGTCCCTGCGCCAATCGCACTGGCTACTGTGCGCGCTCCCCCCTTCGGCAAGGAGCCGAACATGCACACTGTCCACCCCCCGATGAGCCAGGGCGGCAACGCCCGCGACCACCGCCATGCGCACATCGTCGCGCAGCGACTGCCCACCTGGCTGACCCAGGCCAGCCCGGCGATGCGCCAGGCATTGAGCGCCAGTCAGAACGAGAGCCACGCCGCCAAGCTTGCCCTGGCCCCCGTGCTGGCCGGATTGCGCGACGTCACGCAGTTTTGCGCCGACCAGCTGGGGCAGGCGATCCATACGCACTTTCAACTGCAGATCGATCCGCGCGGTTATTCGCTGGTGCGCGCCATGCACAACGTCGGCATAGGCTTCAGCCATCGCTTTGCCATCGAACAGAACCTGCTGGTGGCCGCCATGCAGAACTTCGAAGCGAATCTGCAGTTTCATCAAGGTTCGATGGTGCTGCCGGTCGGTGGGCTCGAGTACGTCACTGCCGGCAAGGACATTGATTTTCGCGCGCGCAGCGACACCCCGGCGATCGCCATCGATCCCAAGCGCTTCGCCACCGTCTGCCGTAGCCTGGACCTGGGCCAGCAGTACCAGGCGCATCTGGACACCGTATTCAAGCCCGAACAGAAGCCCGAACAGGTGACGGCGCTGTTCAAGCGCAATGACCGCGCCCACTTCACGGTGCAGGCCCACATTGCCCGCCTGCGCGGAGATGTCGAAGAAGACGGCTACCGCATGCTGCTGCAGATTGCCGAGCAGACCACGCCTACCTGGGCAGGCCACGCGGTGCGCTACCACTGGCTGCGTCTGCTGGGCAGCCCGGATTTCGCTGCCGTGGCGCTGTACGGCGTGCAGTTGATCGAATCGACCGTGGATGGCCGCTGCATCGTGCTGATGCCAGGCGAGCCGGATCATCCGATCAAGCAATACGCCTCGTTCCAGGCGTTCGCCACACACTTGGCGCAAAAACTGAGCAAGGCCGATTATCTGCGCTACTTCAGTGCGTTGGCCGGCGAGAAGTTCGCTGCAGCGTTCATCGAACGTCTGCGCCAGCGACTTGCCAGCCCCAGCGGTGAGTGGCTGCAACGGTTGAACCTGGAAAAACGCCCGGTGGTGGGCGATCTGTTCGAGTTGCAACACAACGACCGTGTGCTCAAGACTTATCAGGATGCTCGAGTGCTGGCGGTGCCGACCGCCGACGAGGACGCCATTGCGCTGGAGCGCGAGCGTCGGCGTTATCTGGATGCCGGGATGACCTTGCTCAATATCGCAGGCCTGGTGGTCCCGGCACTGGGTGCGGCGATGCTGACATGCGCTGCGGCGCAGCTGCTGCATGAAGTGTTCAGTGGTATCGACGATTGGCGCCAGGGCGATGATCACGCAGCCTTCACCCATGCCATGAGCATTGCCGAAAACCTCGCGACCATGGCGGTCTTCGCTGGCGCCGTACAGGCAGGCAAAGCCTGGATCGCGCCAAGGGTGCCGGAAGTGGCAGCCGGGACCCAGCTGGCGGAACTGCTGCCAGTGACCCTGGCCGATGGTCGCCCCCAGCTATGGCGTCCGAACCTGGACGATTACGTCGCCACCCAAGCCTTGCCAGACGATTTGCTGCCCGATACCGATCGCCTCTATCACGATGAAACGCGCGACAGCGTGATCATCGACGGGCGCGTGCACGACGTCCGTTTCGACGATGGACACCAGCAGTGGCGCATCACTCATCCGCGCGATGGGAGCGCCTATCAGCCACTGATCGAAGAAGCCGGTAGCGGTTGGCGACTGGCGGCCGAGCAGCAACCGCACGTGCGCAGCAGTGCCCTGCGCGAGCGTCTGGGCTGGCGCCTGTCGGGCATGGATGCGCAGGATGTACGGCATGCCCTGGCCAGCACCGGCCTGGCGCCGGACGCGTTGGACGAGGTCTATGCCCAAGCCGACAAGCCCACGGCCTTGCTGGTCGACGCACTGCAACGTTTCGCCCTGCATCGTCAGGTGCAACGCGCCGGGCTCGCCGACAGCGCCGCCGAAGCCCGCTTCGCCGAACTTTACGACGCTACGCACTTCGGCAGCGGTCCGGCCACGCAGCTCGTTCGCCGGGATTTTCCTGCCTTGAGTGTCGCGGCCGCTGAAGAGGTGGTGCTTGACGTAGCACCGGGCAAACAAGCGCAGATGCTCGCCAACCGACGCATTCCCCTGGAACTGGCCGAACGCGCGCGTGCCTACCAGCAGTGCCAACGGCTCAACCGCGCATTCGAAGGCCTGTGCTTCAGCGCAGCGCAATCGCTGGACAGCCTTGAGCTGGAACAGGCCATCAAGGGGGTGCTGGGCAAGACCGCGCAGGCCGACGCGGTGCGCGACTATGCGCTCGCCCACCGCGACGCCTGCGCCCGCTGGCTGGGCCAGACGCCGTTGCCGGAAAGTTTCAGGGCGCCGATGCGCGACGGCTACGGGCGAGTGGGTTACCCCATGAGCGGGCGGCGCGAGGTCGCGCTGTCGCGACGGGTGTTGGTGGCACGCATCCGCCGTCTCTATCCGGGCACCAGCGAGCGCGCCGCGCGCGAATTGCTCGGGCTGTACGAGCAGACCGGCATGAGCCGCGCCGACATCATGCAGGGGTTGGACAACCTCACCTACGAGCGAGCACAGATGCATGCCCAACTGGACGCCTGGTCCCGTCAACCGGCCCCGGCCAATCTACCCGCCCGCTACAACGCCAGCAGCGGAGACCTGGTGTACTACCGCGCCGACGTCACCGCGCGACTGGACATCGCCTGGCGCCGCCAGCTGCCGTCCGAACGCATCGCCAATGGCTACAACTATTATCTGAACCTGACCTACGTGCCGCTGCTGGGTTTCCCCGCCCTGAGCGCCGACCTGCGCTTCGTCACGCATCTGAACTTGACCGGCAGCACCTTGGATGCCCCGGCGCTGACCAACCTCTTGGGCAGCTTCACCCAATTGCGCAGCCTGACCCTGCGCGAATGCGCCCTGACCCATCTGCCCGAGGCGGTCGATCGACTGACTCACCTGACCGAGCTGGACCTGACCCTGTGCGACCTGACCCTGGACCAGGCGCTGCTCGACCGCCTCGGCCGGTTGCCCAACCTGAGCCTGCTGAGCCTGAGCGGCAACACCGTCGGGCAGATCGCCACATCCACGGGCTTCGCCCGGCTGCAGCAGCTCAATCTGGCAGGTCTGGCCCTGCCACGCTGGCCGCTGTGGGCATCGCGCCTGCCGACGCTGCGCACATTGAACCTGTACCGCACCCGGCTGCGCCACATCCCCGATTCGGTCTTCGCCGAGCAGAACGAGGGGGCTGGTGTCGATGTCTTCATGGAGCGCAACGCGCTGGATGCCGCGAGCCTGCGCCAGCTCGATCGGCCCCGGCCGAACGGGCGCTTCCAGTTCTTCGCCCATCGCACCAATGATATACGCCCATCACGGGTCGGACGGCCGCTGGTGGATGTATGGCTGCAAGGTGCGAACGAAGTCGAGCGCCGCCACCGCGCCCAGCTGTGGCAAGGGCTGGTCGACGAAGAAGGTTCCGAAGCCTTCACCCACCTGATCGATAACCTGCGCCGGACATCGGACTTCACCCGCGATGCGGCCGAGTTGACGCGGCGCGTGTGGAACGTGATTGCCGGAGCCTCTGCAAACCGTCAGTTGCGCCAGCGCCTCTACACCATGGCCGAACAGCTTGACACCTGCGTGGACGGCGAGCGTTTGATGTTCAGCGACATGGAAGTGCAGGTGTTGCAGCACGACGCGCTGCAAGGTGCGACCTGGGCCCAGCGTGGCCGACGCCTGTTCGAGCTGGCCCGTGGCTTGTTTCGCCTCGATCAGCTCGAGGCGATCGCCCGGCGTATCATCGCCGAGCGTCGGCGCCTGGGCGTGGGCGTTGACGAGGCGGAAGTGCGCATGGCGTTGCGGGCCTATCTGGCCCGCCGTCTGGCCTTGCCCGGTCAGCCGCAGAGCATGGCCTACGCGGCGACTGCGGGCATCGGTGTTGACATCTACGATGCGGCGCAGCGCCAGGTGCTGGAGGCTGAAGCCCAGCCGGCGTTCACCGCGTTCATGAACCGTCAGTCCTTCTGGGTCGACTACTTGCGTGAGCGCCATGCGACCCGGTTGGAGCAGCACCTGGCACCGTTCGCCGAGGAGCTGAGTGCGCTCGACGAGAGCCAGGAACCGGGCAGTAGTGGTGATTACCTGCGGCGCGCCAACGACATCGCGCGACGTCGCGAGGACGCCGAGAGCGCGCTGCTGGCCGAACTAACCCTGCTCGAACAGGTCGGCTTCAATAGCGATACGCAGCGTAGCGCCGAGCCCAGCGAGGTTCAGTCAAGCTAACCGACGAGGAATGCCTGCCCCATGTTCGAATCTGCCGAAATTGGTCATGCCATCGATAAAGACACCTATGAGGCGCGTTTGCCTGCCCTGCGCGAAGCGCTGCTCGAAGCGCAGTACGAGCTCAAGGAGCAGGCGCGCTTTCCGGTGATCGTGCTGATCAATGGGGTCGAAGGGGCGGGCAAGGGCGAGACGGTCAAGTTGCTCAACGAATGGATGGACCCGCGCCTGATCGAGGTGCGGACCTTCGACGAAAAAACCGATGAGGAACTGGCCCGTCCGCCGGCCTGGCGCTATTGGCGCCAGTTGCCGGCCAAGGGCCGCATGGGCGTGTTCTTCGGCAACTGGTACAGCCAGATGATCCAGGATCGCGTACATGGCGATATCAAGGATGGGCGTCTGGAACAGGCCATCAACGGTGCGCAACGGCTGGAGCGCATGCTCTGCGACGAAGGCGCGCTGATTTTCAAATTCTGGTTTCATCTGTCCAAGCATCAGATGAAAGCGCGGCTCAAGTCACTGCGCGATGACCCATTGCACAGCTGGCGGATCAGCCCACTGGACTGGCAGCAATCCAGGACCTACGACCGCTTCGTGCGTTTTGGCGAGCGCGTGGTCCGCCGTACCAGCCGCGATTATGCGCCGTGGCATGTGATCGAGGGCGTCGACGCCAACTACCGCAGCCTGGCGGTGGGGCAGATTCTGCTCGAGGGCTTGCAGGCAGCCCTCGAGGCGCCTGCCGAGCCAGCCCGCCAGGCCGTGGCCGCGATTGGCGAGAGCATCGACAAGCGCAGCCTGATCGGCAGCCTGGATCTGAGCAAGCGCCTGGAAAAGCACGACTACGAACAACAGCTGATTGCCGAGCAGGCTCGTCTGGCCGGCCTGATGCGCGACAAGCGCATGCGTCGCCATGCTCTGGTGGCGGTGTTCGAGGGCAACGATGCGGCCGGCAAGGGCGGCGCGATCAAGCGCGTCGCCGCAGCGCTCGATCCTCGCCAGTACCACATCGTGCCGATTGCCGCGCCCACCCAGGACGAGTTGGCCCAGCCTTACCTGTGGCGGTTCTGGCGACAGCTGCCGGCGCGGGGCAAATTCACCGTGTTCGACCGCTCCTGGTACGGCCGTGTGCTGGTGGAGCGCGTCGAGGGTTTTTGCAGTCCCGCCGATTGGCTGCGTGCCTACGGCGAAATCAACGACTTCGAGGAGCAACTGACTGACGCGGGTGTGGTGCTGGTCAAATTCTGGCTGGCCATCGACGAGCAAACCCAGCTTGAACGGTTCCAAGAGCGTGAACAGATCCCCTTCAAGCGGTTCAAGATCACCGAAGACGACTGGCGCAACCGGGAAAAATGGGGCGCCTATCGCGATGCCGTGGGCGACATGGTCGACCGCACCAGCAGTGAAGTAGCGCCGTGGACGCTGGTCGAAGCCAACGACAAACGCTGGGCACGGATCAAGGTGCTGCGCACCATCAACGATGCCCTCGAAGCCGCGTTCAAAAAAGACAAAAAGGACTGAGCCATTGCCTGGCGGCGCCTGCGGCCGATGACCGCTGGTACGGGATGCGACGCGGACAAAACGGTCGATAACCGATAGAGTGCGCGCCCTGTTCATACATCGAGGACCCTGCCCATGCCCCAGACTTTCGACATCGCCGTGATTGGCGCCACCGGCACGGTCGGCGAAACGCTCGTGCAGGTGCTCGAGGAACGGGACTTTCCGGTAGGCGCCCTGCATCTTCTGGCGAGCAGTGAGTCGGCCGGCGCGTCGGTTGCGTTTCGCGGCAAGAACGTGCGCGTGCGCGAAGTCGATCCGTTCGATTTCAGCCTGGTTAAACTGGTGTTCTTCGCAGCCGGCCCTGCCGTCACGCGCAGCTTCGCCCCGCGTGCCACGGCGGCTGGCTGCACGGTCATCGACCTGTCGGCAGGTTTGCCGGTGGCCCAGGCACCCAATGTCGTGCCGGAAGCCAACGCTGCGCGGCTGACTGACCTGCCGATACCTGTGCAGGTCGCCAGCCCCAGCGCCGCTGCCACTGCCCTGGCAGTGATCCTGGCACCGCTGCGGGCCGTGCTCGAGCTGCAGCAGGTGCACGTCACCGCGTGCCTGGCAGTGTCGGCCCTGGGCCGCGAGGCCGTCAGCGAACTGGCCCGGCAGACCGCCGAGCTGCTCAATGTGCGTCCGCTGGAGCCGCGCTTCTTCGACCGTCAGGTGGCGTTCAACCTGCTGGCCCAGGTCGGCACCCCCGATGAGCAGGGCCATGTGCCGCTGGAGCGCCGCCTGGTCGATGAACTGCGCGAGCTGCTCGGCATGCCGGCGTTGAAGATTTCAGTCACCTGCGTGCAGGCCCCGGTGTTCTTCGGCGACAGCTACAGCATTGCGCTGCAGACCGGCACGGTGCTGGACCTGGCAGTCATCAATCAGGCTCTGGCAACCGCGCCCGGTATCGAAACCGTGGAAGACGACTACCCTACAGCGGTAGGTGATGCAGTAGGGCAGGACGTGGTGTACGTAGGGCGGGTGCGCACCGGCATCGACGATCCCCAGGCGTTGAGTCTGTGGGCCACGGTGGACAACGTGCGCAAGGGCGCGGCCTTGAATGCGGTACAAGTGGCCGAGTTGTTGATTAAAGGGCATGGCTAAAAGATACTTGCCGACAATTTGCAGAGAGTTCGCACGCTTTGCCCAGCTGTTCGCATGCGACAGCGCAAGCTTCTTCTCGCTTGCCGAGGAATGTTCAAACAAGGATTAGGCCATGGTTCAAGTTCGCAAACTGGTGTTAGCAATGGCTGCCGCTTCGGCGCTGTCCTCCGGTATCGCCAACGCCCTGGAGCTGGGTGAATTGACCCTCAGGTCCGCGGTGAACCAGCCTCTGCTGGCCGAGATAGAACTGCTCGATGTGCGCGGCCTGAGCGCGGCTGAGGTCCAGCCGGTGCTGGCGCCGGCCGAGGAGTTCAGCAAGGCGGGCGTCGAGCGCCAGGCCTTCCTCGACAGTCTGCGCTTCACCCCGGTGATCAACGCCAATGGCCGCAGCGTCATCCGCGTGACTTCGACCCAACCCTTGTCGGCACCGCTGGTGAAGTTCCTGGTCCAGGTCAACTTCCCCAGCGGCCGTTTGCTGCGCGACTACAGCATGCTGCTCGATGCGGCGCAGTTTGCTCCGCAGACCCCGCAGGCGGCGCAGAATGCGCCTCAGCCTGCGCTGAGCACGCCAGCCGCCACCGCCAACCAGGCGTCCTATACCACCGGCACGCGTGACACACTGTGGGAGATCGCCGCACGCAATCGCCAGGGCGGCTCGGTCCAGCAAGCCATGCTGGCCATTCAGGCGCTCAACCCCGACGCGTTCCTGGATGGCAACATCAACCGTCTCAAGACCGGGCAGATCCTGCGCCTGCCCGACCCGCAGCAGACCTCCGCCACCGCGCCAGGGCCGGCAGTGGCCGAAGTCGCGCGGCAGAATGCTGCCTGGCGCGAAGGCCGCCGCCTGGGGCCTCGTGCCCAGCAGGTCGACGCCACCCGCCGTGGCAATGGCACGCCCGCGCCGGCTGCTGCGCCGCCGCAGGACAATCTCAGCCTGGTGTCGGGCGCCAGTGAGGCCAATGGCCCGGCGGGCGACGCCAGGGCACTCGACCAGAAACTTGCCGTGACCCAGGAAGCCCTGGACTCAACGCGTCGCGACAACGAGGAACTGCGCAGCCGCAATGCCGACCTGCAGAGCCAGCTCGACAAGTTGCAGAAGCTGATCCAGCTCAAGAACGACCAATTGGCCAAGATGCAGGCAGCAGGTGCCGATGTCCCGGTACCCGCCGAAGCCTTGGTCCCGGCTGAGGCCCTGGCGCCTGCGGGCGATGGCAGCGGGCCTGCCGCCGGTGACCCCGCCGCGGCAACCAACGCCGAGCTGATCCCGGCGCCGACGGTGCCGGGCGCTACCGAACAGGTCAACCCCGACGCGGCTGCCAGTACCCCGGTATTGCCCCAGGGCGAGCCGCTGGATGCCGTCAACGATCCGGCCGATGACGCCGCTGCCGAACAGTCGGGCGACAACTCGACTTTGCTGATGGTGGTCGGTGCCAGTGCCCTGGCGGCGTTGCTGTTGTTGCTGCTGTTGCTGGCCCGTCGCCGCAAGGCGCAGCAGGAAGCCGAGAAGCACATGCGCATGGCCCGTGCCCTGGCCGAAGAGCCTGACCATGGCCCAGACCTCGACCTGCCGCCCAACAGCTTCGAAGGGCTGGAACGCCCATCCGCGACCGTGCACCTGACCCCGGCGATGGTCGCCGCCTCGGTGGCCGGCGCCAGGGCCAGCGCGGCGCCAGCCACCTTCGCTGAACCGCCGGCGCAGACCGTGGTGCCCACGCCACCACTGCGCCCCAGTATCGACACGGACGAAGGGCTGTTCGCGGAAGTGGAGCAGAGCATTGCCCGTGGTCGTCTCAATCATGCAGCCGAGCTGCTCGAAGCGGCGACCGAGCGTGAACCCAAGCGCAGCGACCTGCGCTTGAAGTTGATGGAGGTCTACGGCCTGCAGGGTGATCGCGATGGCTTCGTCAGCCAGGAGCGGCAATTGATCGCCACCGGCCAGAACCATGCCGACGTGGAGCGCCTGAAAGCTCGCTTCCCGGCCATGCTCGGCGTCGCCGCAGCAGCTGCCGGTGCGGCTGCCACAGCAGCGCAGATGGACGCTGATTACGTCAAGCAGCTGCTGCAGGATGAGCCGGGGGCTGCCGATTCGCTGGACGGTACCTTCGATACCGATTTCGATCTGAACCTGGACGAAACTCAGGACCCTGCACCAGCGGCAGACAGCAACATCGACTTCGACACCTTGCTGGCCGAACAGAAAGCGGCAGCGGCGGGCTCGGCCGACGATAACGAGACGACGTTGCCGGAAGACTTCGACCTGTCGTTGGCCGACGAAGCCGAGCAGCCCCCTGCAGCGGAATCGCGCCTGACCGAAATCAACGCCGAGCTGGAAAAACTGTCGGACGGCTTTGCACGCACCCCCATGGCCGAACCGTTCGCCATCCCGCCCAAGCCCGAAGACCTGCCGCCGATCGAAGGCGAAGACGATTTCGACTACCTCGACGGGGGCGACGAAGCCGGCACCAAACTGGACCTAGCCCGTGCCTACATCGAGATGGGCGACAACGACGGCGCACGCGACATTTTGGGCGAAGTGCTCAAGGAAGGCAGCGCCGGGCAGCAGGGCGAAGCACGCGAGATGCTGGGGCGTATCAAGCGCTAACGCGGCGCCGCCATTTCAGGATCCGGTATAATCGCCACCATCGCTTAACCAACAGGCAACAACTTCGTGCAAACCATCGACAACTCGGCCGCCGAATCGGCGGCCGACGGCTTTTATCGTATCGCCCTGGGCGTGGAATACAAAGGCTCGCGCTACCGCGGCTGGCAGCGCCAGGCCTCCGGTGTACGCACCGTGCAGGAAACCCTCGAAGACGCCTTGGGCAAGGTCGCGGCCTCGCCGGTCTCGCTGATGTGTGCCGGACGTACCGATGCCGGTGTACACGCCTGCGGGCAGGTGGTGCACTTCGACACCCAGGCCGAACGCAGCATGAAAGCCTGGGTGATGGGCGCCAACATCAACCTGCCCCACGACGTCAGCGTCACCTGGGCCAAGGTCATGCCGCCGACCTTTCACGCGCGCTTCAAGGCCATTGCCCGACGCTACCGTTACGTTATCTACAATGACCAGATCCGGCCCGCCCACCTGGGCGAGGAAATCACCTGGAATCACCGCCCGCTGGACGTCACCCGCATGGCCGCCGCTGCCCAGGCGCTGGTCGGCACCCATGACTTCAGCGCCTTCCGCGCCGGTCAGTGCCAGGCCAAGTCGCCGATCAAGCAACTGCATCACCTGCGGGTCACCCAGCACGGCAAGATGATCGTCATCGACGTGCGCGCCAATGCCTTCCTGCACCACATGGTGCGCAACATCGCCGGCGTGCTGATGACCATCGGCACCGGCGAGCGGCCCATCGAGTGGGCCGCTGAAGTGTTGCAAAGCCGGGTGCGCCGCACCGGCGGCGTCACCGCCCATCCGTTCGGGCTGTACCTGGTGCAGGTCGAGTACCGTGACGAGTTTCCTCTGCCGGAACGCTACATCGGCCCGCACTTCCTCACCGGGTTCGACACACTGGCTGACGTCGCCGACAGCATTTGCTAACATCCGCCGTTCCCAGCCAAGTCGAGGTACTCGCCGACATGTCAGCCGTTCGCAGCAAAATCTGCGGTATTACCCGCATAGAGGATGCTTTGGCCGCTGCCCACGCGGGTGCCGACGCGATCGGGTTGGTGTTCTATGCCAAAAGCCCGCGGGCAGTGAGCGTGCAACAGGCGCGCGCCATCATCGCTGCGCTGCCACCGTTCGTGACCGTGACCGGCTTGTTCGTCAACGCCAGCCGTTGCGAGCTGGGTGAAATCCTCGATGCCGTGCCGCTGGACCTGCTGCAATTCCATGGCGACGAAACACCGGCCGAGTGCGAGGGTTACCACCGTCCCTACATCAAGGCCCTGCGCGTACGCCCCGGCGACGATATGCAAGCCGCCTGCCGGGCGTACCGCAACGCCAGCGGCATCCTGCTCGACACCTTCGTGGCCGGCGTGCCCGGCGGTACTGGCGAAGCCTTCGACTGGTCGCTGGTGCCCGAGCACCTGGAGCAGCCAATCGTGCTCGCCGGTGGACTTCACGCCGGCAACGTCGCCCAGGCCATTGCCCAGGTCAAGCCCTGGGCGGTGGATGTCAGTGGCGGGGTCGAGTCGAGCAAGGGCATCAAGGATCACGGCAAGATCGACGCTTTCATCAGGGCCGTGCGCGGGAGCGGCATGTGACGGCGCGCCGCCCGGCACCGTCCATACGTTTCGCGAAATGCGCGGCACGCAGGTCCCAAGCCTGCGCCACGCTCGCCCACGCATTCGTTTCATATCTGAACACGCTCAAGAGCATGCGCGGGACCTGGCCAGGCCAGCAGTCCCCGGTACTGGAGAAATAAAGCATGAGCAACTGGTTGGTAGACAAGCTGATCCCTTCGATCATGCGCTCGGAAGTGAAGAAAAGCTCGGTGCCCGAAGGCCTGTGGCACAAGTGCCCATCCTGCGAAGCCGTGCTGTACCGTCCGGAACTGGAGAAGACCCTCGACGTCTGCCCCAAGTGCAACCACCACATGCGCATCGGCGCACGTGCGCGCCTGAACATCTTCCTCGACGAAGACGGCCGCGCTGAGCTGGGCGCCGATCTGGAACCGGTCGACCGCCTGAAATTCCGCGACGGCAAGAAGTACAAGGATCGCCTGACTGCCGCGCAGAAGCAGACCGGTGAAAAGGACGCGCTGATCTCCATGAGCGGCACCCTGCTGGGCATGCCCGTGGTTGCCAGCGCCTTCGAATTCTCGTTCATGGGCGGCTCCATGGGCGCCATCGTCGGCGAGCGCTTCGTGCGCGCCGCCAACTATGCCCTGGAACATCGCTGCCCGATGATCTGCTTCGCTGCCTCCGGTGGCGCGCGCATGCAGGAAGCCCTGATCTCGCTGATGCAGATGGCCAAGACCTCGGCGGTCCTGGCGCGCCTGCGCGAAGAGGGCATCCCGTTCATCTCGGTGCTGACCGACCCGGTCTACGGCGGCGTTTCCGCCAGCCTGGCCATGTTGGGCGACGTGATCGTCGCCGAACCCAAGGCGCTGATCGGTTTCGCCGGCCCGCGCGTGATCGAGCAGACCGTACGAGAGAAGCTGCCCGAAGGCTTCCAGCGCAGCGAGTTCCTCATCGAGCATGGCGCCATCGACATGATCATTTCGCGCCAGGAATTGCGTCCACGCCTGGGCAGCCTGCTGGCCCAGTTCATGGGCTTGCCGACGCCGACCTACGTAGCAGCTCCGATCGAGCCCATCGTGGTCCCGCCGGCGCCTGCCAACGTATGACCGAGCGCAGCCTGAGCCAGTGGCTCGCGTACCTGGAACAACTGCATCCGGCCGCTATCGACATGGGCCTTGAGCGTTGCCGCGAAGTCGCGCAGCGCCTGGGCCTGGGCAAGCCGGCCGAGCGTGTGGTCACCGTGACCGGCACCAACGGCAAGGGCTCGACCTGTGCGTTCATCGCAGCGTTGCTGCAGGACCGCGAGCTGAAAGTCGGGGTCTATGCCTCGCCCCATCTGCTGCGCTACAACGAACGGGTGGTGATCGATGGCCAGCAGGCCACCGACGCTCAGCTGTGCGAGGCATTCGCCGCCGTGGAAGCGGCGCGTGGCGCGACTACGCTGACTTATTTCGAGATGGGCACCCTGGCCGCGCTCTGGCTGTTCCAGCGTGCACAGCTGGATGCCGTGGTGCTGGAAGTGGGCCTGGGCGGTCGCCTCGATGCCGTCAACCTGGTGGATGCCGACGTGGCCGTGGTCACCAGCATCGGTCTGGACCACGCCGAGTACCTGGGCGATACCCGCGAATCGGTGGCCTTCGAGAAGGCCGGTATCCTGCGCGCCGGCAAGCCGGCCCTGTGCGGCGATATCGACCCTCCGCAGCCCTTGCTCGATCAGGTGTCCACGCTGGCTTGCCCGTTCTATCTGCGCGGTCGCGACTTCGACTTCACCCTGCAGGACGACCATTGGTCGTGGCGCGGCGTGGACGTCGAGGGCTATCCGGTCGAGCTGTTGTCGTTGCCATTGCCTTCGCTACCGGTCGAAAACGCCGCGCTGGCCCTGCAGGCCTACATCGCGCTCGATCTACCTCGCGATGCAGCGCGCATTGGCTGGGCCTTGGCGCACGCCCGCGTGGCCGGTCGCCTGGATCGCCACCGCGTGAGCATCGACGGCAAGCACGTCGATATCCTCCTCGACGTGGCGCACAACCCGCACGCCGCCTGCTTCCTGGCCGACCGGCTCGCCCAGCGACCTGTCGCCGGTCGGCGTCTGGCCGTGTTCGGCCTGTTGGCCGACAAGGATCTGCCAGGTGTGGTCGAAGCGCTTGCTCCCGTGGTTTCGCACTGGGCGCTGGCCCCGTTGAAAACCCCGCGCAGCCGGCCGGCCGCCGAGCTGGATGCCGCGCTCCTGAACCTTGGCGCTGCCACGACGTCTCACGCAAGCCTCGCCGATGCGCTCGAAGCGCAATGCGAAGCAGCAGGCGAGGGTGACGAGATTCTGGTGTTCGGCTCGTTCCACTGTGTCGCCCAGGCCTTGAAATGGATGTATGGCAACGTAGAGCGGGAGAACGTGGATGGCATTGCCCAATAAGGTGTTCAAGCAGCGCATGATCGGCGCATTGGTGCTGATTGCGCTGGCCGTGATTTTCCTGCCGATGCTGTTTTCGCGGCAGGACAACACCGTGCGCCAGGTGCAGGTGGAGGCGCCGACTGCACCGCAGACTCCGGCAGCGCCGCAGGTCCAGGTCGAGCCGGTTGCCGTGCCCGAGCCGCAGATCATCGAAGCCAAGCCCGTTCCCGAGAAGGCCCCTGTGCAGGCCGCTGCGCCGAGCCAGCCAATCCACCCGGTGCCGACCGCTCCTGCAGCATCGGCGAAAAAGCCGGTGGAATCGGTGCAGCCTTCCGCACCCGTTGCCGCAGCCAAGGTGGCCCCGGCCGCCAAGCCGGACACGGCAAGCAAGATCGACCCTAACGGGCTGCCGGTCAGCTGGTCGGTGCAGTTGGCCAGCCTGTCCAACCGCGCCGGCGCCGATACTTTGCAGAAGAGCCTGCGCGCGCAGGGCTACAACGCCTACGTGCGGTCGTCCGATGGCAAGAATCGGGTCTTCGTCGGCCCGTTGGTCGAGCGTGCCGAAGCCGAGCGTCTGCGCGATGTGATCAACCGCCAGCAGAAGCTGCAAGGGTTCGTGGTGCGCTTCGAGCCGGAGCGCGGCTGAGGACCGGGTTCGCCATAGGATCGTGTCGCTTTGTTCGCGGCCGCTGACCGCTCCTACGGGTAGTGGGATTGTGTTGCTTTCTTCGCGGCCGCTGACCGCTCCTACGGGTAGCTGTGGGAGCGGTCAGCGGCCGCGAAGGGGTGCGCCGCGGTGCAGGCGACAATCGCCGCTTACTCCCAGGCCTGCGCTCTGCTAAAATGCGCCGCCTTATCCGTATGCAGGCCGCACCGTGGCATTTACCTGGGTCGACTGGGCGATCATCGCGATCATCGCCATCTCCGCACTGATCAGCTTGACACGCGGCTTCGTAAAGGAAGCCCTGTCGCTGGTCACCTGGATAGTCGCAGGCGCCGTGGCCTGGCTGTTCGGCGGTTCCCTGGCCACGTATTTCGAACACTATATCCAGACCCCTTCGGCGCGAGTCATCGCCGGGTGTGCCGTACTCTTCGTGGCCACCTTGCTGGTCGGCGCCATGGTCAACTACCTCATTGGCGAACTCATTCGCGTCACCGGGCTGTCGGGCACCGACCGCTTTCTGGGCATGGTCTTCGGCGCCGCACGCGGTGGCCTGCTGGTGGTGGTGGCTGCCGGGCTGATGAGCCTGGGGCCGGTTCAACAGGATGCGTGGTGGCAGGAATCACGGCTCCTGCCCCAATTTCTTTTGGTTGCTGACTGGTCGAAAAACCTCATTCTGGGGATGTCCAGTCAGTGGCTCGCCAGCGGAATCAGCGCACCGGCTGACATTCCGTTCAAAGAACACCTCTTGCCTGCCGCGAAAGCGCAGTGAGTGGTGCTCAGTTCAGATCCATTAAGTAGGGGTTGCGTCGCATGTGTGGCATCGTCGGTATCGTCGGTAAGTCGAACGTCAATCAAGCGCTGTATGACGCGCTAACGGTCCTCCAACACCGCGGCCAGGATGCTGCCGGTATCGTTACCAGTAGCGATGGCAAGTTGTTCCTGCGCAAGGACAACGGGCTGGTACGGGACGTTTTCCAGCAGCGCCATATGCAGCAGCTGATCGGGCACATGGGCATTGGCCACGTGCGTTATCCCACGGCGGGCACCTCGACCTCGGCCGAGGCCCAGCCGTTCTACGTCAACTCGCCCTATGGCATCACCCTGGCGCACAACGGCAACCTGACCAACGTCGAACAGTTGGCCAAGGAAATCTACGAATCGGACCTGCGCCACGTCAACACCAGTTCGGACTCCGAAGTGCTGCTCAACGTGTTCGCCCATGAGCTGGCGGTGCGCGGCAAGCTGCAGCCTACCGAGGAAGACGTGTTCGCCGCCGTCAC
The DNA here is from genome assembly GCF_000761155.1 of Pseudomonas rhizosphaerae. Taxonomy (NCBI): domain Bacteria; kingdom Pseudomonadati; phylum Pseudomonadota; class Gammaproteobacteria; order Pseudomonadales; family Pseudomonadaceae; genus Pseudomonas; species Pseudomonas rhizosphaerae. The sequence continues at coordinate 214,465 of NZ_CP009533.1, forward strand.
CGACGTGCACAAGCGCTGCACCGGTGGCTACGCGGTAGTGGCCATGATCACCGGCTACGGCATCGTCGGCTTCCGCGACCCCCACGCGATCCGCCCGATCGTGTTCGGTCAGCGTCACACCGACGAAGGCGTGGAATACATGATCGCCTCCGAAAGCGTGTCCCTGGACGTGCTCGGCTTCACCCTGATCCGCGACCTGGCACCGGGCGAAGCGGTGTACATCACCGAGGGCGGCAAGCTGCACACCCGTCAGTGCGCGCCGAACCACCAGTACGCACCGTGCATCTTCGAACACGTCTACCTGGCGCGTCCGGACTCCATCATCGATGGCATCTCGGTGTACAAGGCGCGCTTGCGCATGGGCGAGAAGCTGGCCGACAAGATCCTGCGCGAGCGTCCCGAGCACGACATCGACGTGGTCATCCCGATTCCGGACACCAGCCGCACTGCGGCGCTGGAACTGGCCAACCATTTGGGCGTGAAGTTTCGCGAAGGCTTCGTCAAGAATCGCTACATCGGCCGAACCTTCATCATGCCCGGCCAGGCCGCGCGCAAGAAATCGGTCCGCCAGAAGCTCAACGCCATCGAACTGGAATTCCGCGGCAAGAACGTGATGCTGGTGGACGACTCGATCGTCCGCGGCACTACGTGCAAGCAGATCATCCAGATGGCACGCGAAGCGGGCGCCAAGAATGTCTATTTCTGCTCGGCTGCTCCAGCCGTGCGCTACCCGAACGTCTACGGCATCGACATGCCGAGTGCGCATGAGCTGATCGCGCACAACCGCAGTACCCAGGAAGTGGCCGATCTGATCGGTGCCGACTGGCTGATCTACCAGGACCTGCCCGACCTGATCGACGCGGTCGGTGGGGGCAAGGTCAAGATCGAGAACTTCGACTGCGCGGTGTTCGACGGCAAGTACGTCACCGGCGATATCGACGAGTTCTACCTGAACAAGATCGAACAGGCGCGCAACGACTCCAACAAGAGCAAGTCTCAGGCAGTCAGCGCGATCATAGACCTCTACAACAACTGATTGGGAGCAACGGCATGACACAGGAATGGGATGCCGGGCGACTGGATAGCGATCTGGAAGGGGTGTCGTTCGACACCCTGGCCGTTCGCGCCGGCCAGCACCGCACGCCGGAAGGCGAACACAGCGATCCGCTGTTCTTCACCTCCAGCTACGTTTTCCGCACTGCAGCCGATGCCGCAGCGCGTTTTGCCGGCGAAGTGCCGGGCAACGTCTATTCGCGTTACACCAACCCCACCGTGCGCTCTTTCGAGGAGCGCCTGGCCGCCCTGGAAGGCGCCGAGCAGGCCGTCGGTTTTGCCACCGGCATGGCGGCGATCACCGCGGTGGTCATGAGCCTGTGCAGTGCGGGCGACCATGTACTGGTTTCCCAGAGCGTGTTCGGTTCGACCATCAGCCTGTTCGAGAAGTACTTCAAGCGCTTTGGCATCGAGGTGGACTACGTGCCACTGGCCGACGTCGGCGGCTGGGAGCGGGCCATCAAGCCCAATACCAAGCTGCTGTTCGTGGAATCGCCGTCCAACCCGCTGGCCGAACTGGTCGACATTACCGCCCTGAGTGCGGTGGCCAAGGCCGCTGGCGCCATGCTGGTGGTGGACAACTGCTTCAGCACACCGGCCCTGCAGCAGCCGCTGGTTCTGGGTGCCGACATCGTCGTGCATTCGGCGACCAAGTTCATCGACGGCCAGGGCCGTTGCATGGGCGGCGCTGTGTGCGGTCGCAGCAAGGAGATGAACGAGGTGCTGGGCTACCTGCGCACCGCCGGCTCGACCCTGAGCCCGTTCAACGCCTGGATCTTCCTCAAGGGCCTGGAAACCCTGAACCTGCGCATGCGTGCCCATTGCGCCAGCGCCCAGGTGCTGGCCGAGTGGCTGGAAGCGCAGGACGGTATCGAGAAGGTGCATTACTCGGGCCTGGCGAGCCATCCTCAGCACGAACTGGCCAAGCGGCAGACCAAGGGCTTCGGTGCGGTGGTCAGTTTCGAGGTCAAGGGAGGCAAGGAGGGCGCCTGGCGCTTCATCGATGCCACGCGCTTGATCTCCATCACCGCCAACCTGGGTGACAGCAAGACCACCATCACCCACCCGGCCACCACGTCGCACGGGCGCCTGTCGCCCGCCGAGCGGGAAGCGGCCGGGATTCGCGACAGCCTGATCCGGGTGGCAGTAGGCCTGGAAGACGTGGGCGACCTGCAGGCCGATCTCGCGCGCGGGCTGGCGGCGCTGTAAGCGTTTCTTCGCGGCCGCTGACCGCTCCTACGGTGATCACCGCAATGACAAGGATCACCGTAGGAGCGGTCAGCGGCCGCGAATGCTTTCTACACCTTCGCAATCGCTCGAACTGAACCTTTTTCAAAAAAACTTCATACAGGGTATTGACTTAGGTTCGGTACCTGCGTAAATTTCGCGGCCTCAGCGAAGCAAAGGGTGATTAGCTCAGCCGGGAGAGCATCTGCCTTACAAGCAGAGGGTCGGCGGTTCGATCCCGTCATCACCCACCATTTCGTTGAAATGCAGCTGAGAACGCAACAACGAGCAACACGTGCTGAAGTTAGAGAGCACACACTGCGCAGCGGTAGTTCAGTCGGTTAGAATACCGGCCTGTCACGCCGGGGGTCGCGGGTTCGAGTCCCGTCCGCTGCGCCATTTTATGCACTGATTCGGTTCGCCGGGTCAGCGATCGAGAAACTCGAGAGTTCTCGATCAACAGGTTTCAAACGGACGCAAGTCCGAGCGATACGCAGCGGTAGTTCAGTCGGTTAGAATACCGGCCTGTCACGCCGGGGGTCGCGGGTTCGAGTCCCGTCCGCTGCGCCATACATAGCTTCGAGGCCCTTGAACTCCTTGAAGCGAACAAAGAAAGCGACCTCAGGGTCGCTTTTTTTGTGGGCGCGATTTGGCTTGGCCGTTGTCCAAACCTTTCGGCCATCCTTGAGTACCGTCATCCATGAGCAGCAAGAACCCCTGTATCAGCGTCTGCAAATTCACCGACGACACCTGCATCGCCTGCGGACGGACCAAGCCTGAGTGCAAGGCCTGGAAGAAGATGGACAAGGATGAGCGCCGCGACGTGAACGAGCAGGCCAAGCTGCGCTTGAAAGACATGAAGGGCACCGCCAAGCGGAAAAAGAAGAAAGCCTGAAAAAATCGGCTAGCCTTGGATGCGCAACATCTGTGTTGCGCGTATCATTCGCGGCCCTCCGGCGCGCCTGCGCCGAGCAGTATTCCATTCGACCCACCGGGAGGTGCTTACGATGAAAGATCTCGATCAGCAAGACGGCAGCCAGGAAATCGGCCCCGCCGGCGAAAAACTACAGAAAGTATTGGCCCGTATCGGCGTGGGTTCGCGCCGTGACGTAGAGGCGTGGATCAGCGAAGGCCGGATCAAGGTCAACGCCAAGGTCGCCACCCTCGGCCAGCGCGTCGACTTGCACGACGCCATCACCGTCGATGGCAAGGTGATCAAGCGCGAAGAAGCCTCGGAAACCGTGCGCCGCGTGATCATCTACAACAAGCCCGACGGCGAAATCTGCACCCGCGACGACCCTGAAGGCCGCCCGACCGTCTTCGACCGCCTGCCGCGCCCGCGCGAAGGCCGCTGGATCAACGTCGGCCGCCTGGACATCAACACCACCGGGCTGTTGATGTTCACCACCGATGGCGAGCTGGCTAACCGTCTGATGCACCCCTCGTTCGAAATGGACCGTGAGTACGCTGTACGTGTCCGCGGTGAAGTCGACGAAGACATGCTGTTGCGCCTCAAGAACGGCGTGATCTTGGAAGACGGCCCTGCGCGTTTCACCGACATCCAGGAAGCGCCGGGTGGCGAAGGCTTCAACCACTGGTACCACTGCGTGGTGATGGAAGGCCGTAACCGCGAAGTGCGTCGTCTGTGGGAATCCCAGGGCCTGGTGGTCAGCCGCCTCAAGCGCGTGCGCTTCGGCCCGGTGTTCCTCAACTCCGACCTGCCGATGGGCCGGTGGCGTGAGCTGACCCAGGGTGAAGTTGATACCCTGAGCGCCGAAGTGGGGCTGGCAGCGGTCGCCATGCCGTCGATGACCACCAAGACCAAGGACAAGCTGGAACGCATGCAGCGCAAGTCCTCGCGCCCGATGGGCCGTGGCGAGCGTGTGCGTACCCTGCGTCCGGCCCACGACGGCGCGCCGTCCACCGAACAGCGTCCGGCTCGCCAGCCGCGTGGCGATTCGGCGCCGGCTTCGCGCAAGGACAGTGGCCGTGGCACGCCCGTGGCCGAGCGTCCGGCGGACATGAACAAGCGTCCGGCCAAGCCAGCCGCCAAGCCGGGTGCCAAGCCCGCTGCAAAACGTCCAGGCATCAAGCTGGTGGACGACGCGCCTTCGGGCAATCGTCGTGGCCCGGCAGCGGGTACCGGCCAGCGTCCAGGCTTCGGCCGTCGCAAGCCCAAGCCCGAGTAAGGACAGCTGATGTCCACGTGCGCCAACCTTCCAGGGTTGGCGTTTTTTTGTGGGGTGTCGGTGGGGGCCTCTTCGCGGGCAGAGACCCGCTCCCACAGAACACCAGCGTGAAGCGATAGGCTATTGCGCCTTCAATACTTCAAGCATTGAACAAGTGACTTCTCCCTGATGACTGAACAAAACCAGCTCAAGCGTGGGCTGAAGAATCGCCACATCCAGTTGATCGCCCTGGGCGGTGCCATCGGCACCGGTTTGTTCCTGGGTTCTGCGGGCGTGCTCAAGTCGGCTGGGCCGTCGATGATCCTGGGTTACGCCATCTGCGGCTTCATTGCCTTCCTGATCATGCGCCAGCTGGGCGAGATGATCGTCGAGGAGCCGGTTGCCGGCTCTTTCAGCCACTTCGCCCACAGCTATTGGGGCCGCTTTCCTGGTTTTCTGTCGGGATGGAACTGCTGGGTGCTGTACATCCTGGTGGGCATGTCGGAGCTGACCGCCGTCGGCAAGTACGTGCACTACTGGTGGCCGGAGATACCCACCTGGGTGTCGGCCGCGGTGTTTTTCCTGATGATCAATGCCATCAACCTGACCAACGTCAAGGTGTTCGGTGAAACCGAATTCTGGTTCGCCATCATCAAGGTCGCGGCGATTGTCGGCATGATCGCCCTGGGCAGCTACCTGCTGGTCAGCGGTGACGGTGGCCCGCAGGCAGGTATCAGCAACCTGTGGTCCCATGGCGGCTTCTTCCCCAACGGTGTCGGCGGCTTGGTCATGGCCCTGGCGATCATCATGTTCTCCTTCGGCGGGTTGGAAATGCTCGGTTTCACGGCCGCCGAGGCCGACAGCCCGAGGACGGTGATTCCCAAGGCTATCAACCAAGTGATCTATCGCATTCTGATCTTCTACATCGGCGCGCTGGTGGTGCTGTTGTCGCTGACCCCCTGGGATGGCCTGCTGGCCAGCCTGAATGCGTCGGGCGATGCCTACAGCGGCAGCCCGTTCGTGCAGGTGTTCTCGATGCTGGGCAGCGACACGGCGGCGCATGTGCTCAACTTCGTGGTACTGACCGCAGCTTTGTCGGTGTACAACAGCGGCACCTACTGCAACAGCCGCATGCTGCTGGGCATGGCCGAGCAGGGCGATGCGCCACGGGCGCTGGCCAAGGTGGATGCCCGCGGTGTGCCGGTACGTGCGCTGCTGGTGTCGGCGGCAATCACGCTGGTGGCCGTGGCGTTGAACTACTTCGTGCCACAGCAGGCCCTGGAGCTGTTGATGTCGCTGGTGGTCGCGACCCTGGTGATCAACTGGGCGATGATCAGCTATTCGCACCTCAAGTTTCGCCAGCACCTGTTGCGCCAAGGCCAGGCGCCGTTGTTCAAGGCGCTGTGGTATCCGTACGGCAACTACCTATGCCTGGCGTTCGTGGCGTTCATCCTGGTCATCATGCTGATGATTCCGGGCATCCGGGTGTCGGTGTACGCCATTCCGCTGTGGATCGGCGGGATGTACCTGTGCTATCGCCTCAAGCCCAAACCCCTGTCCTGACTGGAGCGCTGCATGCTGGAGATCTCCAACGCCGTTCATCTGCCCGACGCTGAAATCGAACTCAGCGCCATCCGCGCGCAAGGCGCGGGAGGGCAGAATGTGAACAAGGTTTCCAGTGCCATGCATCTGCGCTTCGACATCGGCGCGTCGTCGTTGCCGCCGTTCTACAAGGAGCGGCTGCTGGCGCTGCGCGACAGTCGGATCACCAGCGACGGCGTGATCGTCATCAAGGCGCAGCAGTTCCGCACCCAGGAGCAGAACCGCGCCGATGCCTTGCAGCGCCTGCGCGAGCTGATCCTAATGGCCACCAAGGTCGAGAAGAAGCGGCGCCCGACCAAGCCCACCCTGGGCTCCAAGACGCGCCGCCTGGAAGGCAAGACCAAGCGGGGCGCGATCAAGGCCGGGCGCGGCAAGATCGACTTCTGAAGGGCGTTATCGTCAGACCCGCGTGTCTTCAGCCGGTGGCAGTTTGGCCGCCTGGCGATACAGATAGAAGGTCAGGCCCAGGCCCGTGCACGCAGCAGCAGCGGCAAACAGGAAAATTGCACTGAAGCCGTAGCCTGCGGCAATGGCGCCGGCCACCGGCCCGGTGATGCCCAGCGACATGTCGATGAACAGCGAGTAGGCACCCACTGCCGCGCCGCGGCTGGACGCCGGCACCAGATTGACCGCTTCGACCCCGAGCGCCGGGAATACCAGGGAAAAACCGAAACCGGTCAACGCCGCACCGGCCATGGCCAGTTCCTGGCTGGGCGCCAGCCACAGCAGCAGCAAGCCCAGGGTCTCCACGCTCAAACAGACGATCGCCACGCGAAAGCCGCCCAGGCGGTTGATCAAGTTGCCGAACAAGAGCCGGGCGAGGATAAAACTGGCACCGAACAGGCTCAGGCACAGTGCTGCGTTGTCCCAGGCATTGCTGGCGTAGTACAGGGTGATGAACGTGGCGATGGTGCCGAAGCCGATGCCACCCAGGGCCAGCCCGGTGCCATGGGGCAGCACGCGACCCAGAACATGCAGGAACGGCAGGCGTTCGCCGACCACTACGGGCGCGGGGACCTTGTTCCACGCCAGGGCGATACCCATGCCCGCCAGCACGATGATGCTCGCGCCCATGCTCCACAAGCCCAGATGCTTGACCATCAGCACGCCCAGCGGCGCACCGATGGCCAGCGCGCCGTAGCTGGCGATGCCGTTCCAGGAAATGACCTTGGCCGTGTTGGCTGCCCCGACGCGGCCAATCCCCCAGCCGATGGACCCGGAACCCACCAGGCTTTCCGCCGACCCCAGCAGCACCCGACCCAGCAGCAGACTGGTCAGGCTCAGTGCCGGCCAGCTTTGCAGCCACCCGGCCAGCAGCATGAACAACCCGCTGATGCCGCAGCCGACCAGCCCGTAGATGACCGCTTTCTTGCTGCCCAGGTTGTCGATGATCTTGCTCGCCTGGGCGCGGCTGAGCAGGGTGGCCAGGTACTGAACGCTGATCACCAGCCCGGCGATCACGGCGCCGTAGCCCAGGTCGCTGTGGACGAAGCCGGGCAATACCGCCAGCGGGATGCCGATGCTGAGGTAGCCGATGAAGGTGAACAACACGATGGAGACGACTTGCAGCGTGACCGTCATGGGGCGCTGGGAGTGGGGCATGGGTAGTCCGGAAATGGGCTGGGGAGTGGAAAAAGATGCAGGCCATAGCCTGACGTTCATGATAGACGCGCAAGACACAAAAAAATCAGCCCGCTTTGGATCTTCGGCTTTTCGAGTTGCGCAGGGTCTCGATGATTGGCGCCGCAAGGACAGACATCTGGGCAGTTGTCGGTCGGAGGATGACATTTGCGGAGCTCTGACGGAGGCGGGCTGGCCGGGTATGTTCGTTCGTTTTTGCATTTCGAGACTGATCGTGATTACTCAACAACAAGCTTCACTTCACAGCAAGACACCGGCCATCAGCGTCCGTGACGGTCGTGGATGCGTCATTCGGTCGATCGCCTATCTGCGCAGTAGCGTCGATGACACTGCCCAACCCATGGTTACCGTTACGCGGCATGACGCGCAAGGGCGACAGCGGGAAAGCTTCGATCCGCGTCGGCTCGCGGCGGGCTCGACCGATCCGGGCCCCAATATGTGCTGGTCCTACGGTCTTTCGGGAAATGTGGCGCGCGAAGACAGTCGCGATTCCGGCAGCTCCCTAATCCTTCGCGATGCCCAGGGCAGGGTTTCTCTCTGTCGCACCGGCAATGACGTCATCAAACACTATCGCTATCAGGCGGCGACCCTGCCAGGCCGCCTGCTGGCCATTGAGCTACAACCTTCGCCAAACGCAGCCTCGGTGGTGGCGGAGCGATTCGTGTGGGGTGCTTCCGGGGCTGAGGCGCGCAGTGCCAATGTGGCTGGACAACTGATACGCCACTACGACGGCGCGGGACTGCAGGTGGTTGAGTCGCAGTCGGTGCACGGTGCGGTGATACGTCAAAGTCGGCAGCTGCGACGCGACAAGCGTTTGTCAGACTGGCCTGGCGAAGTCGAATCGAGTTGGTGCGAAGCGCTTGCCGACGATGTATTGACGAGTGTGGTCACGCTCGATGCGTGCGGGCAACCGTTGCTCAAGGTTGACGTCGGCGGTCACCGCCAGCGTTACCGATACGATGTCAGCGGACAGTTTGCCGCCGGCTGGCTGCAACTCGCTGGGGCAGCGGAGCAACCGGTCGTCAAGGCAGTGCAGTACGGTGCCGACGGTCAACTGCTGTGCCAGATCCAGGGTAACGACGTTATCGGTCGCTATCGCTATGAGCCAGGCAGCCAGCGTCTGCAGGCAGCCAGCATCAGTCGACCGGCAGGGCATCCTAGTGGCGCGCGAACGTTGCAGGACTTGCAGTACCGATACGACCCTGTAGGTAATGTGCTGGCGGTGGTCGATGATGTTCAAGCCACGCGCTATTGGCGCAACGTACGCATCGCTCCGGAAAGCACATTCAGCTATGACACGCTCTACAGGCTGACCAAAGCGACCGGCCGAGAGATGGCGCAGCGCGTTGCCGGTCGAGGCCGCTTGCCGGCTACCGTCCCCCAGTTTCTGGATGCGGCGACCTACACCCAGTACACACGTACCTACAGCTACGACATCGGGGACAATCTGATAGGCATGCGCCATCAGGCTGCCGCCAGCGGCAACGACTTCACGCTGGACATGACGGTCGCTCGTACCAGCAATCGTGCGGTGATCAGCGACATGTGCGCGGACCCCGAGCAGGTGGACGACTGCTTCCTTGCTGCTGGCCAGCAGAAGCGGCTTCCCGAGGGTCAGGCCTTGTCGTGGGGAATGGACGGTGACCTCGAGGAGGTTGGACACTCTGGAGCCGCCTTGTGGGAGTGGTACCGCTATGGCGGCGAGCACCAGCGCCGCGTGAAAGTCAGCACGGCACGGGAGGGTGATCTGACGTGCGAGCAGACAACGCTCTACCTGCCGGATATCGAGCTGCGCTCCACCCATCGGGCCGGCAGGCTCACCGAGCAGTGGGAGGTCCTGAATGTCGCAAGCCCCGGCCCGGTACAGGTGACGGCTTTCAACTGGCAGGTTGGAGAGCCCCAGGGCTTGCAGTCCAGTAGACTTCGCTACAGTCATCGCAATCAGATCGGCAGCGTCGGCCTGGAGCTGGACGCCGATGGCCAGATCGTTTCGCGGGAAGAATATTACCCCTTCGGTACGACAGCCCTGTACGCGGCACGCACTGAAATCGAATCCAGCTACAAGACCCTGCGCTATTCAGGCAAGGAGCGAGACGCATCAGGGCTCTACTACTATGGATATCGTTACTACCAGCCTTGGGCGGCCCGTTGGCTGAGTGCCGACCCGTCGGGTGCGGCCGACGGCTTGAATCTGTACCGCATGGTGCGCAATAACCCGGCCACCTTGCATGACCCCAATGGCTTGCAGCCGCCGCCACCTCCACCGATGCCAGGGGCGGCAAGTGAACCACCCCCTCCGCCGCCCCCTGCGATGTCAGCCGCCGTTCCAATGATGCTCCCGCCCCCGCCACCGCCAGGCAGTGGCTTGTCCGGGCCGCCTCCGCCGCCACCCCTTGGGGGCGTGGGTTCGTCGGCTGGTGTGGCGCCGCGCAAGAAATGGGTGATCAAGGAAGATCCCGCATTGCATAAACAGCAAGGCGGGGACTATCCCTATTATTCATCCATGACGATTGCCCTGCAGAAAGCCAATATCGAGCACTATTCGAATATTCCGGATCCTGAAAGCTTTCTGAAGATCTGGAAGACGGTCGCCGATACGATGAAGCCGTCACCCCAACACATCAATCTGGAAAAGTTGAGTGAAATACAGGGCACTCTGGCGCGCATGGACAAGGAGTGGTCGGGTTATAACAAGGCCACTGTCAGCGAGACGTTTCGTGGAGATACGCCAGCGGTGCTGGGCAGTTATCCGTGGCTGGCAAGTTTCGTCGAGCAAACCCACGCCAGCGATACGGCGATGGAGCAGCGATTGGACCTGGACATGGATTCACCGATCATTATGTCTACCTCGAAAGACCCGTTGATGGACTACGTCAAGCCGAAGAACATCCTTTGGCATCTCACATTGGATGAAGGGCACGCGGGCGTTTCCGAAGGCTTGTATGCCTCCGAGGGTGAAGTGACATTCCCGCTCTACAACCGCATGAGGATCGAATCGGTGGCGTCTATCCCGAAGGGTCAAGCCTATCAGGGTAACGCAGAACGATTCGGCACGGCTCACCGGTATGTCATCAAGGCAAACATGCGCCCGCGAGGCTGATCACACATGCCAGTGCCTCGGCAGCCACCAACTGCGGATAGCTGATCCAGCTATCCGCTTCTGCCAGTTTTTCAAACCGTTGCCAAGCGTTGGATGTCAGCTATTGGTACAGCCGTTACCCATCACATGGTATTCCATGATGTGGCGCTTGCCCTGCGAGTCTTCGTAGGTCAGGCGCGCTGGCACCACGGCACAGACGTTGGGGATCGCCGAGTTGGAAATGACATGGGCGATGTCCGGATGCTGTGAATAGTCATAGGGTTCTACCACGGGTTTCTGTGTGGCGGCAGTGGTCGTCTCATCGGCCAGGGCGATACCGCTCGAGCCAATCAGCGCAAGAATTAACAAAGCTTTCATGTCGATTTTCCTATTTTAAAGGCGTCAGGGTGCACGCAGCCCTTGTGAGGTCACGTGTGAAACTTGAGAGTGGGAAAGTGCGATCGACAGGCCTTCGTGGGGGGATACAGTCGTTGTCGATCGCGGTGCCGTTGCTGGCGAAGTGGATTCTAGGCGCCCGTACCGTGGGTAAACAGAGCCGGTTCGGATAAACAGTTTTATCCGAATCTGCACTAATCGCCTGTGGCCGGGCGGGTAGCGTTACTACCATCGTCGAATGGCTGCACAGGCCAGATACCCTTAAAACGTTTGCATACAACAACAACTATTTACTCGACCGAGGTATGAAAGATGAGTGCGGCTTCCCTGTATCCCGTTCGTCCCGAAGTGGCGGCGTCCACGCTGACCGACGAGGCGACCTACAAGGCCATGTACCAGCAGTCCGTGGTCAACCCGGACGGTTTCTGGCGCGAGCAGGCGCAGCGCCTCGATTGGATCAAGCCGTTCACCAAGGTCAAGCAGACCTCGTTCGACGACCACCACGTCGACATCAAATGGTTCGCCGACGGTACCCTCAACGTTTCCTACAACTGCCTGGACCGGCACCTGGCCGAGCGCGGCGATCAGGTCGCGATCATCTGGGAGGGCGATGATCCTTCGGAAAGCCGTCACATCACCTACCGCGAACTGCATGCCGAAGTGTGCAAATTCGCCAATGCCCTGCGCGGCCAGGACGTGCACCGTGGCGACGTGGTGACCCTGTACATGCCGATGATTCCCGAGGCGGTGGTGGCGATGCTCGCCTGTACGCGCATTGGTGCGGTGCATTCGGTGGTGTTCGGCGGGTTCTCGCCCGAGGCACTGGCGGGGCGCATCATCGATTGCCAGTCCAAGGTGGTGATCACCGCCGACGAAGGTCTGCGCGGCGGCCGCAAGACGGCGCTCAAGGCCAACGTCGACCGGGCCCTGACCAATCCTGAAACCAGCAGTGTGCAGAAGGTCATCGTGTGCAAGCGCACCGGCGGCGACATTGAGTGGAACCGTCATCGCGACATCTGGTACCACTCGCTGCTGGAAGTGGCGTCGAGCACCTGCGCGCCGAAGGAAATGGGCGCTGAAGAAGCGCTGTTCATCCTCTACACCTCCGGTTCCACCGGCAAGCCCAAGGGCGTGCTGCACACCACCGGCGGCTACCTGGTGTATGCCGCGCTGACCCATGAGCGGGTGTTCGACTACAAGCCTGGCGATGTCTACTGGTGTACGGCGGACGTGGGCTGGATCACCGGCCACAGCTACATCGTCTACGGCCCCCTGGCCAACGGCGCCACCACGCTGCTGTTCGAAGGCGTGCCCAACTACCCGGACATCACCCGGGTGTCGAAGATCGTCGACAAGCACAAGGTCAACATCCTCTACACGGCACCCACCGCGATCCGCGCGATGATGGCCGAGGGCTCCAAGGCGGTCGAGGGCGCCGATGGCTCGAGCCTGCGCCTGCTGGGTTCGGTCGGCGAGCCGATCAACCCCGAGGCTTGGAACTGGTACTACAACACGGTCGGCAAGCAGAACTGCCCGATCGTCGACACCTGGTGGCAGACCGAAACCGGCGGCATCCTGATCAGCCCGCTGCCGGGTGCGATCGGCCTCAAGCCCGGTTCGGCGACCAAGCCGTTCTTCGGCGTGGTGCCGGCGCTGGTGGACAACCTGGGCAACATCATCGAAGGCGCCGCCGAGGGCAACCTGGTGATCCTGGATTCGTGGCCGGGCCAGTCGCGCACCCTGTACGGCGATCACGATCGTTTCGTCGATACCTATTTCAAGACCTTCCGCGGTATGTACTTCACCGGCGACGGCGCGCGCCGCGACGAAGATGGCTACTACTGGATTACCGGGCGGGTCGATGACGTGCTCAACGTTTCCGGGCACCGCATGGGCACGGCCGAGATCGAAAGCGCGATGGTCGCCCATCCCAAGGTGGCCGAGGCCGCTGTGGTGGGCGTGCCTCACGACCTCAAGGGGCAGGGCATCTACGTCTATGTCACGCTCAATGGCGGCGAGCAGACCAGCGAGGAACTGCGCCTGGAGCTCAAGAACTGGGTGCGCAAGGAGATCGGCCCGATCGCGTCGCCGGATGTGATCCAGTGGGCGCCGGGGTTGCCCAAGACGCGCTCGGGCAAGATCATGCGGCGCATCCTGCGCAAGATCGCCACAGCCGAATACGACGCGCTGGGCGATATCTCTACCCTGGCCGATCCGGGCGTGGTGCAGCAGTTGATCGATACCCACAAGGACATGAACCGGGCTTCCGCGTGATGTGATGTGATCTTGAGGACGTCTTCGCGGGCAGAGCCCGCTCCCACAATGTGTGGATTGCAGTGATGCATTGTGGGAGCGGGCCTCTGCCCGCGAAGGGGCCATCAGGGCCGTCCACTGCTGCTTACCGCTTGATCTCTATTCACCCCCGCCAACAACACCAGACTTGCCGTCCCACAAGGCTTTGCCAATAATGGGCGCGCTCACGACCCGTGGGCGAGCGAGTATTTCTGTGCCTGTGCATGATTAACAAATCCTGTCAATGCTTCGCTCTGGTCGACTTGGTGCTTCTGTAACTTCTTGTCGCATGGAAGCAATATCGACTGGCACAGTGCCGTTAAAATGCGCTCACTCGCCGAACCCTGCGGCGTCGCCTGTTCAGCCTCATTTTTCGCATTCTGGGCCTGCCCTCACTCTGCCCTTACTGCCCTTTTTCGCTGGAGCTCACCCGATGAAGAAACTCGCACTGTTTGGCGCATTGGCACTGTCCGTGCTGTCGGCGACATCGTTCGCCGATGAAAAGCCGCTGAAGATCGGTATCGAAGCCGCCTACCCTCCGTTCGCCTCCAAGGCGCCGGACGGCAGCATCGTCGGCTTCGACTACGACATCGGCAACGCGCTGTGTGCCGAGATGAAGGTCAAGTGCACGTGGGTCGAGCAGGAATTCGACGGCCTCATTCCTGCTCTGAAGGTCCGCAAGATCGACGCCATCCTGTCGTCGATGTCGATCACCGACGACCGCAAGAAATCCGTCGACTTCACCAACAAGTACTACGCCACGCCGGCACGGCTGGTCATGAAGTCCGGCACTCAGGTGAGCGACTCCATGGTCGAGCTCAAGGGCAAGAAGATCGGCGTGCAGCGCGGCACCATCCATGATCGCTATGCCAACGAAGTGCTCAAGCCACTGGGCGTCGAAGTGATGCCGTATGGCTCGCAGAACGAGATCTACCTGGACGTGGCTGCTGGCCGACTGGACGGTACCTTGGCCGATGCCACGCTGTTGCAGGACGGCTTCCTCAACACCGACGCCGGCAAGGGCTACGCCTTCGTGGGCCCGTCGGTGAACGATCCGAAATACTTCGGTGACGGCATCGGCATCGCCGTGCGCAAGGGCGACAAGGCCAATGTGGACCGCATCAACGCGGCCATCCAGGGCATTCGTGCCAATGGCGAATACAAGAAGATTCAGGACAAGTACTTCGACTTCGACATCTACGGCAAATAAGCCGGCAGACGTCACCTGACTGATGGTGCAAACGGCGGGGAACCGCGGTTTGCACCATTTTTCATTCTCCGGGCGAGGATCTCTACATGTTGAAAGGCTACGGGGCCGTCATTCTCGATGGCGCTTGGCTGACGCTGCAGCTCGCCTTGTCGTCCATGGCACTGGCCGTCGTGCTGGGTCTGCTCGGCGTGGCCTTGCGCCTGTCGCCGGTACGCTGGCTGGCCTGGCTGGGCGATCTGTACGCCACGGTAATTCGCGGCATACCCGATCTGGTGCTGATCCTGCTGATCTTCTACGGCGGCCAGGACATCCTCAATCGCGTAGCGCCCCTGGTAGGGTACGACGACTACATCGACCTCAATCCGTTGCTGGCCGGTATCTTTACCCTGGGCTTCATCTTTGGTGCCTATCTGTCGGAAACCTTTCGAGGGGCCTTCATGGCCATTCCCAAGGGCCAGGCCGAGGCTGGCATGGCCTATGGCATGAGCAGCCTGCAGGTGTTCTTCAGGGTACTGGTGCCGCAGATGATTCGGCTGGCGATCCCGGGCGTGACCAACAATTGGCTGGTGCTGACCAAGGCCACGGCATTGATTTCGGTGGTCGGCCTGCAGGACATGATGTTCAAGGCCAAGCAGGCGGCGGATGCCACCCGCGAGCCGTTCACCTTCTTCCTCGCAGTGGCGGCGATGTACCTGGTGATCACCAGCGTGTCGCTGCTGTTGCTGCGCGCCCTGGAAAAACGCTACTCGGTGGGCATCAAGGCGGCTGAACTATGATCTTCGATTACAACGTCGTCTGGGACAGCCTGCCGCTGTACCTCAGTGGCATGCTGGAAACCCTGAAGCTGCTGGCGATTTCACTGTTCTTCGGCCTGCTGGCGGCGCTGCCGCTGGGGTTGATGCGGGTGTCCCGGCAGCCGCTGGTCAATGGCATTGCGTGGCTTTATACCTATGTGATTCGTGGCACGCCGATGCTCGTGCAACTGTTCCTGATCTACTACGGACTGGCCCAGTTCGAGGCCGTGCGCAACAGTGTGCTGTGGCCATGGCTGTCGAGTGCCACGTTCTGCGCCTGCCTGGCGTTCGCCATCAACACCAGTGCCTACACCGCCGAGATCATTGCCGGCAGCCTGCGTGCCACACCGCCGGGCGAGATCGAGGCGGCCAGGGCGATGGGCATGTCCAAGGCCGGGATGTACCGGCGCATCCTGCTGCCATCGGCACTGCGCCGGGCGCTGCCGCAATACAGCAACGAAGTGATCATGATGCTGCAGACCACCAGCCTGGCCTCGATCGTGACCCTGATCGACATCACCGGCGCGGCGCGCACAGTGAATGCCCAGTATTACCTGCCGTTCGAAGCCTACATCACGGCCGGTGTGTGCTACCTGTGCCTGACGTTCATTCTGGTGCGCCTGTTCAAGCTGGCCGAGCGCCGCTGGCTGGCCTACCTGGCTCCGCGCAGGCACTGACCGCGTGCAGCGGAAACCCTTTCGTCACGGGCCAGTGACCCGTGACTGACCGATTTGCGAGACCCCCGATCATGTACAAACTTCAAGTTCAGGACCTGCACAAGCGCTACGGCTCGCACGAGGTGCTCAAGGGTGTCTCGCTGGCGGCGAAGGCGGGCGATGTGATCAGCATCATCGGCTCCAGCGGATCGGGCAAGAGCACGTTCCTGCGGTGCATCAACCTGCTCGAACAACCCCATGCGGGCAAGATCCTGCTCAACGACGAAGAGCTCAAGCTGGTCCCCGGCAAGGACGGCGCGCTCAGGGCGGCCGATCCCAGGCAGTTGCAGCGCCTGCGCTCGCGCCTGTCCATGGTGTTTCAGCATTTCAACCTGTGGTCGCACATGACGGCGCTGGAAAACATTATCGAGGCGCCGGTGCACGTCCTGGGCGTTTCCAAGAAGGAAGCCTTGGAGAAAGCCGAGTATTATCTGGCCAAGGTAGGCGTCTCGCACCGCAAGGATGCGTATCCCGGGCACATGTCCGGCGGCGAGCAGCAACGTGTGGCCATCGCCCGCGCGCTGGCGGTGGAGCCGGAGGTGATGCTGTTCGACGAGCCGACCTCGGCACTCGATCCCGAGCTGGTCGGTGACGTGCTCAAGGTGATGCAGGCGTTGGCCCAGGAAGGGCGGACCATGGTCGTGGTGACCCACGAGATGGGTTTTGCCCGCGAGGTGTCGAACCAGCTGGTGTTCCTGCACAAGGGGCTGGTCGAAGAAACCGGCGATCCGCGCGAGGTGCTGGCCAACCCACGCTCAGAGCGGCTGCAGCAGTTTTTGTCCGGCAGCCTCAAGTGACACTTGCTTGAAACGCTTGCTGGGTGTTTTGGTGGGCGCAGGGCATGCTTGACGCGGCGCAGTGCAATTTCCCATTCTGCTTTTGATACTTAAGGTTTCGGTCCGCATCAGATGACAGCCCAACGAATCGGTTTCCTCTATTGGCCCAGCACGCGAGCCCTGACCCTGGCGCTGGCCGAAGAGGCCCTGCGAGTGGCGCAGAAGGTGCACCCGGACGTGACCTACGAATTGCTCTTTCTGCAGGCCGAGCCCCCCGTACCGGGTGGCTGGCAATTGCCGGGCGAGGCGTGGCACGGTCGCCTCGAAGGCTGCCAGAAGCTGTTCCTGCTGGCCGACGAGCCACCGGCGGCGTTGGCGCCGGCCCTGTCTACCGCGCTCAAGCAAACCGTGCGCGCCGGGTGCCTGGTGGGTGGGCTGTCGGCGGGGGTCTATCCACTGGCGCAGTTGGGGCTGCTCGATGGCTACCGTGCGGCTGTGCATTGGCGCTGGCAGGATGATTTTGCCGAGCGCTTTCCCAAGGTCATCGCCACCAGCCATTTGTTCGACTGGGATCGCGATCGCATGACCGCCTGCGGCGGTCTGTCGGTGCTCGACCTGCTGCTGGCGGTGCTGGCCCGTGATCACGGCGCCGAGCTGGCCGGTGCGGTGTCCGAGGAACTGGTGGTTGAGCGTATCCGCGAAGGTGGGGAGCGCCAGCGCATTCCCTTGCAGAATCGCCTAGGGTCCAGCCATCCGAAGCTGACCCAGGCGGTGCTGTTGATGGAAGCCAATATCGAAGAGCCGTTGACCACCGACGAGATCGCCCAGCACGTGTGCGTATCGCGGCGGCAGTTGGAGCGCATTTTCAAGCAGTATCTGAACCGCGTGCCCAGTCAGTATTACCTCGAGCTGCGCCTGAACAAGGCCCGGCAGATGCTGATGCAGACCAGCAAGTCGATCATCCAGATCGGCCTGTCGTGCGGGTTCTCTTCGGGGCCGCATTTCTCCAGCGCCTACCGCAATTTCTTCGGCGCCACCCCCCGCGAAGACCGCAACCAGCGCCGCAGCAGCAGCCCGTTCGAGCTGTCCTCGGTGCCGGCCGAGCGCGGCTGATCTCCTTCTGCGCTGTACCAGATGAACCGAGGTATGGCTTTCGCGGCCACGGACCGCTCCCACAGGGCGCGTGTTCTCTGTGTGGGAGCGGTCATCGGCCGCGAAGCAGGCACCGCGGTGTGCCAGCTGAACCGCGGTGTCGCGTTCGCGGGCAGAGCCCGCTCCCACAGGGTACGCATTTTTCGTAGGAGCGGTCATCGGCCGCGAAGGGCGCGCTGCGGAACCTCTGACACGACACAGGCGCCAGCGTCTTTCTATCCCTATATGTCGCATTCGCGACAACCCCCGTAGAATGGCGGTTTGGCGCTGTAACAAGTTGTCGCATGGCGGCAATGCCGCGCGTGCACCAGTCCTTACAATTCCTCATCGCTCGCCCATTTTGCGCTGAGCGTTCCTTGACAGGAGACTCCGATGTCCGTTGAGCAAGCCCCCGTGCAACGTGCCGATTTCGACCAGGTAATGGTGCCCAACTATGCGCCGGCCGCTTTCATTCCCGTGCGCGGTGCCGGTTCCCGGGTATGGGATCAGGCCGGTCGCGAGCTCATCGATTTCTCCGGTGGCATCGCTGTCAATGTCTTGGGCCACGCGCACCCGGCCTTGGTCGGCGCGTTGACCGAACAGGCCAACAAGCTGTGGCACGTGTCCAATGTCTTCACCAACGAACCGACCCTGCGCCTGGCCAAAAAGCTGGTCGACGCCACCTTCGCCGACCGCGTGTTCTTCTGCAACTCGGGCGCCGAAGCCAACGAGGCCGCCTTCAAACTGGCCCGGCGCGTGGCGCACGACAAGTTCGGCCCCGAGAAATACGAGATCGTATCGGCCATCAATAGCTTCCACGGCCGCACGCTGTTCACCGTCAGCGTCGGCGGCCAGCCGAAATACTCCGACGGCTTCGGCCCGAAAATCACTGGCATCCGCCACGTTCCCTACAACGACCTCGAAGCATTGAAGGAGGCGGTGTCCGACAAGACCTGCGCCGTGGTGCTGGAGCCGGTCCAGGGCGAAGGCGGCGTGGTGCCGGCCGACCTGGCCTACCTGCAAGGTGCCCGCGCCCTGTGCGACCAGTTCAATGCCCTGTTGGTGTTCGACGAAGTGCAGAGCGGCATGGGCCGCAGCGGCGAGCTGTACAGCTACATGAACTACGGCGTGACCCCGGACATCCTCTCCAGCGCCAAGAGCCTGGGTGGCGGCTTCCCCATCGGCGCGATGCTGACCACCGACGCCCTTGCCAAGCATTTCGCGGTCGGCGTGCACGGCACCACCTATGGCGGCAACCCCCTGGCCTGCGCCGTGGCCGAGGCTGTGCTCGATGTGATCAACACCCCCGAAGTGCGGGCGGGCGTCAAGGCCCGGCACCAGCGCTTCAAGACGCGCCTGGAGCAGATCGGCCAGCGCTACGGCGTGTTCACCGAAGTTCGCGGCCTCGGCCTGCTGATCGGTTGCCCCCTGACCGACGCCTGGAAAGGGCGCGCCAAGGACTTTTTCAATGCGGCCGAGCAGCACGACCTGATGATCCTGCAGGCAGGTCCCGACGTGGTGCGCTTTGCCCCCAGCCTGGTCATCGACGAGGCCGACATCGACGAAGGCCTGGACCGCTTCGAGCGCGCCGTGGCGCACCTGACCCAGGCCTGAATGGCCTGTTCGCAGCGTTGGCCCCAGGCCGGCGCTGCCTTGGCAATCGACCGTTGCAATCGACCGCTTCAATCGCCTGCTTCAATGGACAAGGAGTGACACCATGCTGGTAATGCGCCCTGCGCAAATGGCTGACCTGGCCGAGGTTCAGCGGCTGGCCGCCGACAGCCCCATCGGTGTCACCTCCCTGCCGGACGATGCCGGTCGGCTGAGTGACAAGATCACCAAGTCCGAAGCCTCTTTTGCCGCCGAAGTCAGCTTCAACGGTGAAGAAAGCTACTTCTTCGTCCTCGAGGACCTGGCCACCCAGCGTCTGGTCGGCTGTTCGGCGATCGTCGCCTCCGCGGGCTACTCCGAGCCCTTCTACAGCTTTCGCAACGAGACCTTCGTGCACGCCTCGCGCGAGCTGAAGATCCACAACAAGATTCACGTGCTTTCGCAGTGCCACGACCTGACCGGCAACAGCCTGTTGACCAGTTTCTACGTGGTGCCCGAGCTGGTCGGCAGTATCTGGGCCGAACTCAACTCGCGCGCGCGCCTGCTGTTCATGGCCAACCATCCGGAACGCTTTGCCGATTCGGTGGTGACCGAGATCGTCGGCTACAGCGACGAGCAGGGCGATTCGCCTTTCTGGGATGCGATTGGACGCAACTTCTTCGACCTCAACTACGCCGAGGCCGAACGCCTGTGCGGCATCAAGAGCCGCACGTTCCTCGCCGAACTGATGCCGCACTACCCGATCTACGTGCCACTGCTGCCCGACGCAGCCCAGGAGGCCATGGGCCAGGTGCATCCACGGGCGCAGGTGACCTTCGACATATTGATGCGCGAAGGTTTCGAGACCGATCACTACATCGATATCTTCGACGGCGGGCCGACCTTGCATGCGCGCGTGTCGGGCATTCGCTCGATCGCCCACAGCCGCGTGGTCCCGGTCAAGCTGCTCGCGGCCAGCGATGAGCGCGGCGGTCCGGGCCGTCCCTATCTGGTGTCCAACGGCTTGCTGCAGGATTACCGCGCGGTGCTGCTGGAGCTCGACTGGGTACCCGGCAAGCCGGTCGGTCTGGACCTGGCGACCGCCGAAGCGCTGGGTGTGGGCGAGGGCGCCAGCGTGCGCCTGGTTGCAGTTTGATACCTGGTTGAACAGGCCGAGTTCTGCGGGTGCCGTACGGCGCTCGCTCGAGGAGAAAGCATGATCGTTCGTCCCGTACGCAGCAGCGACCTGCCAGCGCTGATCGAATTGGCCCGCAGCACCGGCCCCGGCCTCACCACCCTGCCAGCCAACGAAGAACGGCTGGCGCACCGGGTCGGCTGGGCCGAAAAAACTTTCCGTGGCGAAGCCGAGCGTGGCGATGCCGATTACCTGTTCGTGCTCGAAGACGACGACGGCACGGTGGTGGGTATTTCGGCCATCGCCGGCGCCGTGGGCCAGCGCGAGCCCTGGTACAACTACCGGGTGGGGCTGACGGTCAGTGCCTCGCAAGAACTGAACATCTACCGTGAAATTCCCACGTTGTTCCTGGCCAACGACCTGACCGGCAATTCGGAACTGTGTTCGCTGTTCCTGCGCGAGGGCTATCGCAAGGGCTTGAACGGACGCTTGCTGGCCAAGGCGCGGTTGCTGTTCATCGCCCAGTTTCCGCACCTGTTCGGGCGCAAGGTGATCGCCGAGATGCGGGGCATTTCCGATGCCGCCGGTCGTTCGCCGTTCTGGGAAAGCCTGGGTCGACATTTCTTCAAGATGGAGTTCAGCCAGGCGGACTACCTGACCGGCGTCGGCAACCGTGCCTTCATCGCCGAGCTGATGCCCAAGTTTCCGCTGTACAGCTGCTTTCTGTCGCCTGCAGCACGTGAAGTGATCGGCAAGGTTCACCCCGACACCGAGCCGGCCCTGACCATGCTCAAGGCCGAAGGCTTCAGCTACCAGGGTTACGTCGACATCTTCGACGCAGGCCCGGCCGTGGAATGCGAGACCAGCAAGATCCGCGCGGTCCACGACAGCAAGAGCCTGGTGCTGGCGATCGGCACCCCCGGGGACGACGCGCCGCCGTTTCTGATCTATAACCGCGAGCGCGAGGAGTGTCGCATCACCGCAGCACCCGCGCGCTTCGCCTCCGGCACGCTGGTGGTCGACCCCTTGACCGCCCGCCGCCTGCAACTGAGCGTAGGCGACCAGGTGCGCGCGGTGCCCATGACCCCGCTAGCACGGGAGGTGCTCTGATGAATACCCTGTACATCGATGGCCAGTGGCTGGCAGGCGAAGGTGAACAACTGACGTCGCTCAATCCCGTAGGCCAGGCCGTGGTCTGGCAAGGGCGCAGTGCCAGTGCCAGCCAGGTGGATCAAGCCGTCCTGGCCGCGCGGCATGCCTTTTTCAACTGGGCGAGCCAGCCGTTGTCGGCGCGCATCGCCGTGCTGCACGCGTTCGCCGAGCGTCTGAAGGCCTGCGCCGACGAGCTGGCGCAGTGCATTGGCGAAGAAACCGGCAAGCCGTTGTGGGAAGCGGCCACCGAAGTCACCAGCATGGTCAACAAGGTCGCCATTTCGATTCAGAGTCACGCCGAGCGCACCGGTGAGAAGGGCGCACCCCTGGCCGATGCCACGGCGGCCCTGCGGCACAAGCCCCACGGCGTGGTGGCGGTGTTCGGTCCGTACAACTTTCCCGGGCACCTGCCCAACGGCCACATCGTACCAGCGCTGCTGGCGGGTAACTGCGTGCTGTTCAAGCCTAGCGAGCTGACGCCCAAGGTGGCCGAGCTGACCGTGCGCTGCTGGGCCGAAGCCGGGCTGCCAGCGGGCGTGCTGAACCTGCTCCAGGGTGGTCGCGAGACGGGCATGGCGCTGGCCGCCAACGCCGGGCTCGACGGGCTGTTCTTCACCGGCTCCAGTGCCACCGGCAATCTGCTGCACCGGCAATTCGCTGGTCAGCCGGGCAAGATCCTGGCGCTGGAAATGGGTGGCAACAACCCCCTGGTGGTCGAGCAGGTCCAGGACCTGGATGCGGCGGTCTACACCATCATTCAATCGGCGTTCATTTCCGCCGGTCAACGTTGCACATGTGCGCGGCGCTTGCTGGTGCCCACCGGCGAGTGGGGTGACCGGTTGCTCGAGCGGCTGGTGCAGGTCTGCGCCACCCTCGAAGTCGGCGAATACGACCGCCAGCCGGCGCCGTTCATGGGCTCGGTGATCTCCCTGCACGCGGCGCAGGCGCTGCTCGAGGCGCAGGAGCAACTGCTGGGCAGCGGCGCGGTCAGCCTGTTGAGCATGACCCAGCCACGGGCCGACGCTGCCTTGCTCACTCCCGGCATTCTCGACGTCACCCTGGCCCATGGCCGTCGTGACGAAGAATTGTTCGGGCCGTTGCTGCAAGTGGTGCGCTACGCCGATTTCGATACGGCCATCGCCGAGGCCAACGCCACCGAGTATGGGTTGGCTTCCGGTTTGCTATCGGATTCCGAAGAACGCTACCGTGAATTCTGGCTGCGCAGCCGGGCCGGTATCGTCAACTGGAACAAGCAACTGACCGGCGCCGCCAGCAGCGCGCCGTTCGGCGGTGTCGGCGCGTCCGGCAACCACCGCGCCAGCGCCTACTACGCCGCCGACTATTGCGCCTATCCGGTGGCCTCGCTGGAAACCCCCGCGCTCAGTCTGCCTTCGACCCTGAGTCCGGGCATCACACTGTAGAGCGTCGTAGCAACGTTGCGTACAAGAACAGATCCACGGAGCCGAACCGATGAAACCCTGTGAAGTGAATTTCGATGGCCTGGTGGGGCCTACCCACAACTACGGTGGGTTGTCCTACGGCAACGTGGCGTCGCAAAGCAACAGCCAGCAAGGCTCCAATCCGCGCGAAGCGGCGCGCCAGGGCCTGGCCAAGATGAAGGCGCTGATGGAACTGGGCTTCACCCAGGGTGTGCTGGCGCCCCAGGAGCGTCCCGACGTGGCCGCGCTGCGGCGCCTGGGCTTTGCCGGCAGCGATGCCGACGTGATCGCCCAGGCGGCGCGTGACGCCATGCCGCTGCTGGTGGCCAGCTGTTCGGCCTCGAGCATGTGGGTCGCCAACGCGGCCACCGTCAGCCCCAGCGCCGACACCGCCGATGGCCGCGTGCATTTCACCGCCGCCAACCTCAACTGCAAGTTCCACCGCAGCATCGAACATCCCACCACCAGCCGTGTGTTGCAGGCGATGTTCGCCGACGCCACGCACTTCGCCCACCACGAGGCCCTGCCTGCCGTTGCCCAGTTTGGCGACGAGGGCGCCGCCAACCATACCCGCCTGTGCCGTGACTACGGCGAAGCTGGCGTGGAATTCTTCGTCTACGGTCGCAGTGCCTTCGATGCGCGCCTGCCCGCGCCGCAGAAATACCCGGCGCGTCAGACCCTGGAAGCGTCCCAGGCCGTTGCCCGGCTGCATGGGCTGGGTGAGGAGGGCGTGGTGTTCGCCCAACAGAATCCAGCGGTGATCGACCAGGGCGTGTTCCATAACGACGTGATCGCGGTCGGCAATGGCGAACTGCTGTTCCACCATGAGGATGCTTTCCTCGACAGCGACCGCGTGCTGGCCGAACTGCAGACCAAGCTCGCCGCGCGCGGTGGCCGCCTGCAACCGATCAGCGTGCCCCGCGCCGAGGTGTCCGTGGACGACGCCGTGCGTACCTACCTGTTCAACAGCCAGTTGCTCAGCCGCGCCGACGGCAGCATGCTGCTGGTGGTGCCGGAGGAATGCCGCGCCAACCCCCTTGTCTGGAGCTACCTGGAGCGCCTGACCGGGCAGGGCAGCGGTATTGCCGAGGTCAAGGTGTTCGACCTCAAGCAAAGCATGCGCAACGGCGGAGGACCTGCGTGCCTGCGATTGCGCGTGGCGCTCAAGCCCGAGGAACTGGCGGCGGTCAACCCGGGCGTGATCCTCACGCCTGCGCTGCATGACACCCTGAACGACTGGGTCGAGCGCCATTATCGCGACCGCCTGGTCGAGGCGGATATGGCCGACCCGCAACTTCTGCTCGAATGCCGCGAGGCATTGGACGAGCTGACCCAGATCCTGGCGCTGGGTTCGGTCTATCCTTTCCAGCTCTGACGATCATTTCCAATTCTGAATATCACCGAGGTACATGTATGTCCGACGCCCTGCGCTTGATTCTCGAAGACACCGACGGCACCCAACTGGAAACCTCCTGCACGCGCTTCTGCGTGGTCTGGCAAGGTAAGGAAGTCTGGATCCAGCACGATGGCCGCGGCCAGTTGCTGATCGGCGTCGATGTGGAAGAAGGCGATGCCGAATACGCCAACCTTCTGCTGCGGCCCCTGGCGACCAACCTGGTCAGCCTGCAGCTGGAAATGGAACCGGCCGATGCCGGTGCCGAGGAAGAAGACGGCCACGTTCACGGTCCGGACTGCAACCACTAAAACTTCATCCTTCAGGGACGCCGCCCCATGCTCGCTCTTGGCAAACTGCTCGAATTGACCTTGGCCGGCCACGAGCCGGCGCAGAAGATCCAGCTGACGACCGGCGGCGTTTGCCTGCGCTGGTTGGGGGAAGGCGCCCTTGAGGTGCGTCCCTCGGCAGCGACGGACAGTGGCCTCGACCTGCTACTGTCGGCGGGTGTGCACGGCAATGAAACCGCGCCCATCGAACTGCTCGACAGCCTGCTGCAGGCCATCGCCCGGGGCCAGCTGGTCCCCCGCGCACGCATCCTGTTCCTGTTCGGTAATCCCGAGGCGATGCGCCGCGGCGCTCGCTACATCGAGCGCGACGTCAATCGGCTATTCAACGGCCGACACACGGCGGTCAGCGGCAATGAAGCGCTGCGTGCCTGCGAACTGGAGCGCCTGGCCACGACTTTCTTCAGCCTGCCGCAACGCACGCGCCTGCATTACGATCTGCACACTGCCATCCGTGGCTCACGGATCGAGCAATTTGCCCTGTATCCTTGGAAGCAGGGCCGCGAGTATTCCCGGCAAGAGCTGGTGCGCCTGCAGGCGGCAGGCATGCGCGCCGTGTTGTTGCAGAACAAGCCTTCGATCACGTTCAGCGCGTTCACCTACGAGCAGCTCGACGCCGAAGCCTTCACCCTGGAGCTGGGCAAGGCCAGGCCGTTCGGGCAGAACGCCGAGGTCGACCTGAGTCGTCTGGAGACCAGCCTGCGGCAGTTGATCGAAGGGGTCGAGACGGACCTCGAGCAGCCACTGGATCAGTTGGCGCTGTTTTCGGTCTCGCGCGAAGTCATCAAGCACACCGATGCCTTCCGCCTGCACCTGGATGACGACATCGAGAACTTCACCGAATTGGACCAAGGCTACCTGTTGGCCGAGGACGATCGCCAGCAGCGCTGGGTCGTGGAAGAGCAGGGCGCGCGGATCATCTTTCCCAACCCCAAGGTTGCCAATGGCCTGCGCGCCGGCATTCTCATCGTGCCGACGCCGCAGGCCTGAGGCTCAGGCGCTTTTCTGTTGCTGCTGCAGGCGACGCAGCGCGCGTACTTTCTGCACGGTGTCGGCCACGGTGCGCGCGGCTTCCGCGCCCTTGTGCAGGAAGTGGTTGAAGAAGTAGGTGCGATGCTGCTCGCCATCGTGGAAGTGATGCGGGGTCAGTACCACCGAGAATACCGGCACTTCGGTTTCCAGCTGCACTTGCATCAGCGCGCTGACCACTGACTGGGCGACGAACTCGTGACGGTAGATACCGCCGTCGACCACCAGGGCCGCGCCGACCACGGCGGCATAGCGGCCGCTCTTGGCCAGCAGCTTGGCGTGCAGCGGGATTTCGAAGGCGCCGCCGACTTCATAGAAGTCGATGTCGGCTTCCTGATAGCCCAGTGCGCGCATTTCTTCGACGAAGCCCTTGCGGCTCTGGTCGACAATATCCTTGTGCCAGCAAGCCTGGACGAAAGCGATCCGATCGTGGGTGTGGCTCTTGCTATCAATTGCAGTGGGTTGCATCGGTTCATTCCTGTTCGAGAAAAAAACAGGGCATGTGGATCGAAGGGGATCTGTGGGTACATGCGCATGGCACGGCCCTGCGTTGGCCTTTTGAAGGTGTCGCAATCCCGTTCTCTCTTCATCCGGACTATGACCGTCGGCCCCGGGATCACACCGGGTCTGCTGACCTTGCAGGCCGTTGCCGACTTGCAAGCGCTCGCGGGCTCGACGCATTGCGCGCCATCACCGCCGGTGGGGAGTTGCACCCCGCCCTGAGAACGTTCGCCACCCCATGGGGCAGCGCGAGTTTTGTAACATACTTGCGGACGCGCTGAACAGCGGCCCGGACAATTGTTTCACCAAGGCTTGATTCATGGCCGCGCAACCCGCAGTAATAGAGGCTGACACGAACCCGAGGCCATCATGTCCATCATCGACCTGCGCAGTGACACCGTTACTCAGCCCACGCCCGGCATGCTCGCGGCCATGCACGCAGCACCGACCGGCGATGATGTCTATGGCGAAGACCCGACGGTCAACCGCCTCGAAGCCGAGCTGGCAACCCGTCTGGGTTTCCAGGCCGGGTTGTTCGTGCCCAGCGGCACCATGAGCAACCTGCTCGCCCTCATGGCCCACTGCGAGCGTGGCGAGGAATACATCGTCGGTCAGCAGGCGCACACCTACAAATACGAAGGCGGCGGGGCTGCCGTGCTCGGTTCGATCCAGCCCCAGCCATTGGAATTCCAGGCCGACGGCACGCTGGACCTGGACCAGGTCAAAGCGGCGATCAAGCCCGACGATTTCCATTTCGCCCGCACCCGTCTGCTGGCCCTGGAAAACACCATGCAAGGCAAGGTGTTGCCCTTGTCCTACCTTGCCCAGGCGCGTGACTTCACCCGCGAAAACGGCCTGCAACTGCACCTGGACGGCGCTCGTTTGTACAACGCGGCGGTCAAGCTGGGCGTTCCGGCCGGTGAAATCACTCAGTATTTCGATTCGGTCTCGGTGTGCCTGTCCAAGGGCCTGGGCGCGCCGGTCGGTTCGGTGCTGTGCGGCACCAAGGCCTACATCGCCAAGGCGCGGCGCCTGCGCAAGATGGTCGGCGGCGGCATGCGTCAGGCTGGAATTCTGGCAGCAGCCGGGCTCTATGCGCTGGATCACCAGGTGCAGCGCCTGGAACAGGACCATGCTCACGCTGCCCAGCTCGCCGAGGGCCTGCAGGCTCAGGGTTACACCGTCGAGCCGGTACAGACCAACATGGTCTACGTGCAGCTGAACACGCGCGCCAGTGAGTTCAAGGCATTCGCGGCCGCCCGTGGCGTCACCGTGACGGCCGCGCCCCGGCTGCGGATGGTCACTCATCTGGATGTCGATGCGGCGCAGGTCGAGCAGGTGGTCGGTGTATTCGCCGATTTCGCGCGCAGCTGAACGCTTTGCTGTCCAATTGAGTGGACCAATCGTATAAACACACTGTACCCAGGCCGCAGGGCCTATATAATGCGGCCCTTTGCCGTCGCATCGCCTGCCGGGCGTGCGCACTGGCCTCTGGCCGCAGCCTGTCGTGGAAGAACCTATGAAAAGCGCAGAAATCCGTGAAGCCTTCCTTCGCTTCTTCGAGGAGCAAGGCCATACCCGAGTCGCCTCCAGCTCCCTGATCCCGGGCAACGACCCGACCCTGCTGTTCACCAACGCGGGGATGAACCAGTTCAAGGACTGCTTCCTGGGCCAGGAGAAGCGCGCCTACACCCGTGCCGTGAGCAGCCAGAAATGCGTACGCGCCGGTGGCAAGCACAACGACCTGGAAAACGTCGGCTACACCGCCCGCCACCACACCTTCTTCGAGATGCTGGGCAACTTCAGCTTCGGCGACTATTTCAAGCGTGACGCGATCACCTATGCCTGGACGTTCCTGACGTCCGAGCTGTGGCTGAACCTGCCCAAGGAAAAACTCTGGGTCACGGTCTACGCCAGCGACGACGAAGCCTACGATATCTGGACCAAGGAAATCGGCGTGCCGGCCGAGCGCATGGTTCGCATCGGCGACAACAAGGGCGCTCCCTATGCGTCCGACAACTTCTGGACCATGGGCGATACCGGCCCCTGCGGTCCCTGCACCGAGATCTTCTACGATCACGGCGCCGACATCTGGGGTGGCCCGCCCGGCTCGCCCGAGGAAGACGGCGATCGCTACATCGAGATCTGGAACAACGTGTTCATGCAGTTCAACCGCACCGCCGATGGTGTTCTGCACCCGTTGCCGGCGCCGTCGGTGGACACCGGCATGGGCCTGGAGCGGGTCAGCGCGGTCCTGCAGCATGTCAATTCCAACTACGAGATCGACCTGTTCCAGAGCCTGCTCGAAGCGTCGGCCAGCGCCATCGGCTGCGCCAACGAGGGCCAGGCCTCGCTCAAGGTCGTGGCCGACCACATCCGTTCCTGCGGCTTCCTGATCGCCGACGGCGTGCTGCCGTCCAACGAAGGCCGTGGCTACGTGCTGCGCCGCATCATTCGTCGGGCCTGCCGGCATGGCAACAAGTTGGGTGCCCAGGACAGCTTCTTCTACCAGATCGTCGCCGCGCTGGTCGCGGAGATGGGCGATGCCTTCCCGGAACTCAAGGGTCAGCAGGCGCACATCGAGCGTGTGCTCAAGGCCGAGGAAGAGCAGTTCGCCAAGACCCTGGAGCAGGGCCTGAAGATCCTCGAACAGGATCTGGCCGAGCTCAAGGGCAGCGTCGTGCCGGGTGATGTGGTGTTCAAGCTCTACGACACCTACGGCTTCCCGATGGACCTGACCGGCGACATCGCCCGCGAGCGCGAGTTGACCCTGGACGAGGCGGGCTTCGAGCGCGAAATGAACGCGCAGCGCGAGCGCGCCCGTTCGGCCAGCTCGTTCGGCATGGACTACAACAGCCTGATCAAGGTCGATGTACCCACCGTGTTCCTGGGCTACGACGCCAATCACGGCAATGGCAAGGTCATTGCGCTGTACAAGGACGGTGTCGCGGTCGACGTATTGAAAGAGGGCGAGGAGGGCGTGGTCATCCTCGACCAGACGCCGTTCTACGGCGAATCCGGGGGCCAGGTCGGTGACCGTGGCTACCTGCTGGCCGGCGGTTCGCGCTTCGACGTGCGCGACACCACCAAGACCAGCGGCGCCTTTGTGCACCACGGCGTGGCCGTGCTCAGCGACCTGGCGGTCGGTGTCGAAGTCAGTGCCGTGGTCGACGAAACCCTGCAGCGGGCCACCGGCCTGAACCACTCCGCGACCCACTTGCTGCACGCGGCCCTGCGCCAGGTGCTGGGCGATCACGTGCAGCAGAAGGGCTCGCTGGTCGACAGCCAGCGCCTGCGCTTCGACTTCAGCCACTTCGAGGCGATCAAGCCCGAGCAGATCAAGGCGCTGGAAGACATCGTCAACGCCGAGATCCGCAAGAACACCCCGGTGCAGACCGAAGTGATGCCGATCGACGAGGCCCGCAAGAAGGGCGCCATGGCGCTGTTCGGCGAGAAATACGGCGACACCGTGCGCGTGCTGACCATGGGCGGCGATTTCTCGGTGGAACTGTGCGGCGGCATCCATGCCAAGCGCACCGGCGACATCGGCCTGCTGAAAATCACCAGCGAAGGTGGCGTGGCTTCAGGCGTGCGCCGTATCGAAGCGGTCACCGGCGCGACTGCGCTGAACTACCTGAACCAGGCCGAAGAGCAGCTCAAGGAGGCCGCGCAGCTGGTCAAGGGCAGCCGCGACAACCTGATCGACAAGCTCTCGGCAGTCCTCGAGCGCAACCGTGCCCTGGAAAAGCAGCTGGAACAGTTGCAGGCCAAGGCCGCCAGTGCCGCTGGCGACGATTTGTCCGCCTCGGCGGTCGAGGTCAAGGGCGTGAAGGTGCTGGCTGCGCGCATCGACGGTCAGGACGGCAAGGCGCTGTTGGCGCTGGTCGACCAGTTGAAGAACAAGCTGGGCCAGGCCGTGATCCTGCTCGGCGGCGTGCACGAAGACAAGGTCGTGCTGGTGTCCGGCGTGACCAAGGACCTGACGACCCGGCTCAAGGCCGGCGACCTGATGAAACAGGCCGCAACGGCCGTTGGTGGCAAGGGCGGCGGTCGTCCGGACATGGCCCAGGGCGGCGGCGTCGATGCCGGTGCCCTGGATGCGGCACTGGCCCTGGCCGTGCCGTTCGTGGAACACGCGAACTGATTCAACCCTCGCCAGGGCCCGTGCTGTCCACGACGGGTCCGGTGTTGTACTTAATGGGCGCCCGTCACGGGCTGAGGCGGCTTTGAAATGGCTTTGATCGTACAGAAATTTGGCGGCACCTCGGTGGGCACTGTCGAGCGTATCGAACAGGTTGCCGACAAGGTGAAGAAATTCCACGATGCCGGCGATGACCTGGTGGTCGTGCTGTCGGCCATGAGTGGCGAGACCAATCGCCTGATTTCACTGGCCAAGCAGATCAGCGACCAACCGGTCCCTCGCGAGCTGGACGTCATCGTCTCCACGGGCGAGCAGGTCACCATCGCACTACTGGCCATGGCCCTGATCAAGCGCGGCGTGGATGCGGTGTCGTACACCGGCAATCAGGTGCGCATTCTTACCGACAGCGCGCACAACAAGGCGCGCATCCTGCAAATCGACGACCAGAAGATTCGCGCCGACCTCAAGGCCGGCCGAGTGGTCGTGGTGGCAGGTTTCCAGGGGGTCGACGAAAGCGGCAATATCACCACCCTGGGCCGCGGCGGTTCGGACACCACCGGCGTCGCCCTCGCGGCTGCGCTGAAGGCCGACGAGTGCCAGATCTACACCGACGTCGACGGCGTCTACACCACCGACCCCCGTGTGGTGGCCCAGGCCCAGCGCCTGGACAAGATCACCTTCGAGGAAATGCTGGAAATGGCCAGCCTCGGTTCCAAGGTGCTGCAAATTCGCGCGGTGGAATTCGCCGGCAAATACAACGTCCCGCTGCGCGTCCTGCACAGCTTTCAGGAGGGGCCGGGCACCCTCATTACCATTGACGAAGAGGAATCCATGGAACAGCCGATCATTTCCGGCATCGCCTTCAACCGCGATGAAGCCAAGCTGACCATCCGTGGCGTGCCAGACACCCCCGGCGTGGCCTTCAAGATCCTCGGCCCGATCAGCGCGGCGAATATCGAAGTCGACATGATCGTGCAGAACGTTTCTCACGATAACACCACCGATTTCACCTTCACCGTACACCGCAACGACTATCAGGCGGCCCTGGCCGTGCTGGAGCAGACGGCGAGCGAGATCGGTGCGCGGCAGGTGGTGGGCGATACCAAGATCGCCAAGGTGTCGATCGTCGGTGTCGGCATGCGCTCGCACGCGGGCGTGGCCAGCCGCATGTTCGAGGCCCTGGCCAAGGAAAGCATCAACATCCAGATGATCTCCACGTCCGAAATCAAGGTTTCGGTGGTCATCGAAGAGAAGTATCTGGAGTTGGCCGTGCGCGCGCTGCACACGGCCTTCGAGCTCGATGCCGCCCGACAGGGTGATTGACAGGTAGTGAGAGAAGGGCGCGGCTATCACCGCGCCCTTTTTGTTTTCGGGCTATGTCCGTGGCTTCCCACCACGGGTGCGTGCCCTTTTTGCAGACTGTGTTGTCCCTGAAATGAAAGCGTAAGGAGAAAGGTATGCTGATTCTGACTCGCCGGTGCGCGGAAAGCCTGATCATTGGCGACGG
Organism: Pseudomonas rhizosphaerae; assembly: GCF_000761155.1. Lineage (NCBI taxonomy): Bacteria > Pseudomonadati > Pseudomonadota > Gammaproteobacteria > Pseudomonadales > Pseudomonadaceae > Pseudomonas > Pseudomonas rhizosphaerae. Next base: position 246,784 of record NZ_CP009533.1, read on the forward strand.
TGAAATCACCATTACGGTACTCGGTGTGAAAGGTGGCCAGGTACGAATCGGGGTGAATGCACCCAAGGAAGTAGCCGTCCACCGTGAGGAAATCTACCTGCGGATCAAGAACGAGAAGGACGACGAACCAAGCCATTAATTTTTATCGTTTTTTATGTTTGCAAACGGGGAAGAAGCTGGTTAATATACGCCCCGTGTTGCGGAGAGCTGGCCGAGTGGCCGAAGGCGCTCCCCTGCTAAGGGAGTACACCTCAAAAGGGTGTCGGGGGTTCGAATCCCCCGTTCTCCGCCATTATTTGCGTAGTACGTTGAACCTGGCTTTTTCTGTAAGTTGTTGAAATTACTGAAAAAAGTGCTTTACAAAAGAATTCGACGGCCTATAATGCGCGGCAACAAATGCACTCGTAGCTCAGCTGGATAGAGTACTCGGCTACGAACCGAGCGGTCACAGGTTCGAATCCTGTCGAGTGCACCAATCAAGAAGCTGTTTTCAGCAATGTCTGCGGCTTCTGCTTCAACCAGTGGTAACCTGGTCCAACAAACTGCCAACTGCACTCGTAGCTCAGCTGGATAGAGTACTCGGCTACGAACCGAGCGGTCACAGGTTCGAATCCTGTCGAGTGCACCATACAAGTGAAAAGCCCGCATTTATTGCGGGCTTTTTGCTTTCTGCGTTTTGGGTTTCTTGATGGGCAGCGTCTGCTCCCCAGCCAGATACCTGGGCGTTCTCCTTTTCTTCGAACGACTGGCTTTTTTCGGTGCCTTCAGTAGCGGCCTGGATGGCGCTGCCGACGGAGTGCGCGTCCCGTCCTTGACGATGGTCACCGGCAAGGGGCGAGGCGCAGCCTTGCGCGCCATGGGCTTTCTGCCGGATGAGGGGTTCAGCGCTCGCTGATAGACCCACGGCTGGGTTTCGGGGCAGTTCGAGTGAGTGAACGTGATATGGCCTTGGGGGCCTTGGCAACGCTGCACCACGGCGGCATTGGCCGAGTGTGCCGCCAAAGCCAGCAGCAGGAGCGTGGAGAAGGGTCTGTGCACCGTGTTCGTCCTTGGTTGCGGTTGTGTCGCCTTGCAGACTAGCCACCACGGTTGCCGGACGCATTGTGCTTTGTTTACCGAATGCGTCGTTCCACCTCCGGTGCTGCGCAATTGCCTGCGCTGCACGCAAGCATTTGTTTCACCCTGATTTTTTCACTATGAATCCGTACAAGTTGTGTATGATTGCGCCCGTCAGCCCCGCCGGGGCTTTGGAAAACCTCCATGGACTTACCCAGTAGTTACTCATTGAAGCTGTATACCAATCAAGAATCGACTGATTGATTCTCCCGGCGTGCCCACTGCTGGGAGTGGAGTTCGCCTATGTCTGAAGTAGAAGCAAAAAAAACGCAGGAAAGCCTGCAGGATCGCCTGGCCCAGGTCATCGACCTGTTGCAGCGCCAGCGCATCGTCGAAAGCCTGGCTCATCGCCAGGAAGGTCAGCACAACGAGCTGGTCGAAAACCTGGTTCACCGGCAGAACCTGGTCGAGCTGCAACGCAAGCTCGACGATCTTCACTCCGCCGACGTCGCCTATATCCTCGAAGCCTTGCCCCTGGAAGAACGTCTGACGGTCTGGCAGTTGGTCAAGGCCGAGCGCGATGGCGATATCCTGCTTGAAGTCTCCGATTCGGTGCGTGAAACGCTGCTCGCCGACATGGACGACCACGAAATTCTCGCCGCAGCCAAGGAAATGGACGCCGACGAGCTCGCCGACCTGGCTTCCGAACTGCCGCGCGACGTGGTTCACGAGCTCATGGAAACCCTGGATGCACAGCAGCGCGAGCGCGTGCGTTCGGCCCTGAGCTACGAGGACGAGCAGGTCGGGGCCTTGATGGACTTCGAGATGGTCACCATCCGCGAAGACGTCAGCCTGGAAGTGGTGCTGCGCTACCTGCGCCGACTCAAGGAACTACCTGGCCACACCGACAAGCTGTTCGTGGTCGATTCGGACGGCATTCTCAAGGGTGTACTGCCGATCAAGCGGCTGCTGGTCAACGATCCGGATAAACAGGTGGCCGATGTCATGGCCAGCGATACGGTGAGTTTCCACCCTGACGAAGATGGCTACGAAGCTGCACAGGCGTTCGAGCGTTACGACTTGATCTCGGCCCCCGTGGTCGACAAGCATGGCAAGCTGATTGGCCGTTTGACCATCGACGTGATGGTCGACCTGATTCGTGAGGAAAGCGAAAGCGAAGCGTTGCGCACGGCCGGTCTGCGCGAAGAAGAAGACATCTTTGCCTCCGTCTGGCGTTCGCTGCGCAACCGCTGGTCGTGGCTGGCAATCAACCTGATCACTGCCTTCATGGCCTCGCGGGTGATCGGTCTGTTCGAAGGCTCGATCGAAAAACTGGTGGCCTTGGCGGCCTTGATGCCGATCGTGGCCGGTATCGGCGGCAACTCCGGCAACCAGACCATCACCATGATCGTACGCGCCATGGCGCTGGACCAGGTCAGCCACGGCAACGGCAATACCAAGCGGCTGATGCGTAAGGAATTGGGCGTTGCGCTGGTCAACGGCGTGGTCTGGGGTGGTGTGATCGGGGTCGTGGCGTATCTGTTGTACGGCAGCTGGTCGCTGGGCGTGGTGATGACGGCGGCGATGACCTTGAACCTGCTGCTCGCTGCGTTCATGGGCGTGTCGATCCCCATGGCCCTGGCCCGGTTCGGGCGCGACCCGGCGATGGGCGCCAGCGTGATGATCACCGCTGTCACCGACAGTGGCGGCTTCTTCATCTTCCTGGGCCTGGCCACGCTGTTCTTGATGTAGTCCAACACCCCGTCGCCGGACCGCCGGACCGCCGGACCGCCGGATAGACATCCGGCGACGGGGTAGGACTCTTGTTTTCATCCCTTCGATTTACGCCTGCACCCCCTCGAAGTGTTTCTTGGCCAACGGCTTGCCGATAGGCCCGCGCCAGATGCGTTGCGCCTCGGGGCCGTGCTCCTTTTGCCAGCGCAAGCCGAGCATGCGTTGCTCCGGGCGCTTGATGTGCGCCTTGTCGAATTGCTCGAAGGCGGCCCGTTCCCGGCCATAGTGGAAGTGGGCATACCACAGCGAAACGGGCGGCTGGACGCTGATATCGCGAATCACGTACTCCTGAAGAAAATCGGCTTCGGCGCGTGCGGTACCGATGGGGATGCGATCTCCCACCTTGACGATGTCCACTTGGCGCTGCTCCAGAAGATAGTCCAGGTACCCTTCGGTTGGCGTCTGGCTGCTCATCGCCTGTCGGATACGCAGGGCTCGACCTTTGGCCCGCAGCTCCTCGGCACGCACGCGCAGACGTTGTACCAGCTCATTCGAGGGTTGCTGCTGCTCGATGGCTGCGGCGCGCAATTCCAGTTGTTTGCCCTGGTTGACCATCAGGTCTTGCAGGTTCGCCGGCGCCTCGCCCGGCACTGCATAACTTTCCACTCGGCGTTCATGGGCAGCGCTGGCATCCAGCCATTTTCGACCTTCGGCGAGCAGTTCGGCCAGGGGCTGCGAAGGCCCTGGCTGCGGCGCGTCCTGCAGGCGCCATTGGCCGCCTGCGCGTCGGTAGGTTTCAAGCCTGCCGCCGGTGCCTGTAAGGGTGAATATCTGCTCGCCGTCTGCCTTGCGGCTTTCCTCGCCGATGAAAAAGTCATGCTCGTGGGTTTCGAACACCCGGCGGGTGGCAGAGCCAGGCTGCTTGGGCTTGCGGGAGACGCTACTCAGGTGCGGCATGGTTTTGTCCACGTGGTCGATGAGCCGATCCAGGGACTGGATGAGCCGCTCGAACGCCTCGGGGTCGAAGCGATCCGGGCGGTTGCGTATCCAGGTGTTCAGCTGCTTGCGGTAGTCGACATAGATCTGTCGTGAACTGAGCAGCACGCTTTGCCGGTCGCGCAACCCGGCCGTGGTCTCCGACAAGCGCAAGTGACTTTCCAGACCGTGGTGAAAGCGGTTGCGCATGGCCTGGGTATCGAGCAGGTGGAACATGTCCGAGATTTTGCTGACGTCTGCGGTTTCGTGTGCCAACTGAGTCAGGTTCGAGGCGCGGGCAATCTCCAGGTCAGCTGCACCCACAGCGTCCAACACCTCACGCAGGTGGGCACGATCGCTGCGCAGGGTGACCCGATCGGCCCACGTTCGTGCGTGCTGCAGGCGCTGCTCCATAAAACCGTATTGCTGATCCAGGGTCAGGCGTGTGCGACGCTGTTCGAGCATTTGCGAAAGAGGCAGATCGAACAGCTCGCCGGGCGCGCGGGGCTGGTTGAGCGTTTCGGTCAGCTCGTTGATCCAGCGTCCGGCCAGTTTGGCCTGGTTGATCCTACGGCCAGCGACGATGTAGGCCACTTCGCTCTGGAACTGCTTGTTACGCCTGAGAAAGTCGCGAGACACATGCACCTCATGTTCCTGCAGCAGCACGTACAGCGCTTCGGCCCGCTCGATGTCACTGGCGCAGGCCGCTTCGGCACTGGGGCGCCGCTGTGGGTCGGCAGCATGTTCCATGATCAACGATTCATTAAGGTTCAACTGCTCGCGCAGTACCTTGTTTCCATGCTCGATACTGCTGGAGAGTTCGAAGTGGCGACGGTACTGGCGATCCACCAGCCAGCGCGGCAGGCGCTCGCGGATGGCGGCAGGCCAGAGCGGTTGCAGGCCATCGGCGGCGCGATGGCCCAGGTAGCCCAGGACGCCACCGCCGCCGGCCAGGCCGTCCTTGATCAGCGTGCCATACAGCGCACCGTGGGTTTGCCAGCGCCCGGTCGGATCCAGGGCGATGGGCTGGGCATAGCTCTTGCTGGCGGTGCCGTGCAGGCGCCAGGTCTGCGGGCTGGAGTGAAGGGTGACACGGTAGGGCTGACCGTCGCGCAGGATGAAATCGCCGTCGGCATGGCGATAGACAGCACGGTACAGACCCTGGGTGGCCGGTTTCAGCTCGCTCAGGTCCAATGGCAACCTGTATTGATAGCCGGCAAAGGGGTTCGAGCCGCCGGCCATGGCTTGTTTCGTCGCGACGGGTGCACCTGCGCGCCGTGCCAGCATCGACCACTGGCGACCGCGGGTCAGCAACCCGCCGCCGGGCGCGGACACAGCCCCGGGCACGATATCGATGGCCGCATCGATCAGTGCCGCGAGCATGGCTTCGAGCTGGTTCAGCCCTTCACCGAACGCACCGGTGCGCAGTGCGCCGACTGCGGCGTTGGCGGCTGCCCAGGCGTCATACAAGGCCAGTGCAGTGCCCACGAACGGTAGCATGCCGAACGCCATTTTCAGGTAGTCGAACACATTGCCGTGGGACAGTGCCGCCTGCTCCAGGTACAGGGCATCGTTGCTGCGGCCACGCCGACGTTGGGCTTCGATGAGTTGACCCATGTACGCATCGAGCAGGTGGCTGGCCATCGAGGTCGTGGCCGGCCACGGGTGGCCGACGCCGATCAGCCCGTCGAACCGACGCAGCCCTGCCTGCTCGATGCGGGCCTTGTGGCTGGCGGGGCTGCCGCTAATCGCTCGATTGGCCAGGTAGTCGACCACCTTGCCGTCCAGGGTCAAGTCGAATAGTCCCAGGCGTGCGGCCGCAAGGCTGGGGTATTCGCGCAGGCAGCGATGGTCGGGAGCGTCCGGCAGGTAGAGCAGGGTCTGGCCGCCGTTGCGGTCGTGAACGAAGGTCACGCCGGACAGGGTGGTGGGGCGGTCGTCGGTATCGCGGCCGCCGACCATCAGGCGCGCCGGCAGCAACTGCACATCGCGGCCATCCGATTTGAAAGCTGCGGCGTTGCTGGCATCGGTGGCGAGCACTGCCAGGCGGTAACCGCTGGCACTGATCCGGCCTTGGTGCCGGGCGTATTCACTCTGTAGGTGCAACATCAGACGCACGGGTTCGAGCAGGCATTCGCGTTGATGGGCGTTGGCGTACGGGTGCTGGCTGGCACTGCCGAGAAAGGCCTGGCGAATCTTGTCTTCACAGGCTTGTGCAAGGTTGAGGTCGGTGACTGTTTTGCGCACATAGCTCAGGTCGATACCGGCCAACACCCGCCCACGTTGTTCGGCGTCGGCGCCGGTTACCTGAACGCGCATGAAGCCCAGGCGCTGCAGCAGGTCGGCATCGATATTGTGCTGGGCCAGGTTGGCGAGCGGCCAAGACGTCCACGTGGGGCCGGCTGTGGCCGTGGTCTGCTGCGGTGTGCCCGGCGCGCCGGAACCGGCCACCGGGTGTTTGCGCTGGATGAGTCGGTCGGGAATGTCGATCAGTACATCCACCCCATCGGTCAGCTTGAAATCGCTTTGCAGCCGTTGCTGAAGCCGTGCGTTGGCAAACTGCCCCAGGTCCGGGAGGTCGCGTTCCAGTTGCGAGTTGGAGGCGCGCGCCGCGCGGATGTAATCGCTGATCAACGACTTCAGGCGCTGACGATCGTCCATTCCAAGTGCCTTCAACCAACTCGGCGAGCCAGCGGTCAGGCTTTCACTGAAGCCTTCCTGGGCCAGCTGCACGTAGGCCCTGTCGCGCGCGGCATGAGCGGGCACCAGCAGGTGCTCGTAGGTCTGCGCCGTCAGTTGCTGCAAGCTTTCCAGACGCTCTCGCGAATGGGTGGCCGAGGGCAGACGCTCGATGAGTCCGCTGGCCTGTTCCTCGCAAGCGTGCAGTTGACCCTGAAGGCCGTGGTCGAAGAAATCTCCGGTGATGGGGGACAGTTGCAAGGCAACGGTGTCGGTGTCGGCGCTCAGCCGAAACAGCGTGCGTTTGAGGTGAGCCAGCGATTCGAACGGCTCCAGACCACCGCCTAGCCCTGGCCAATAGGCCAGAACGAAACCTTCACCTGCCAGGGCATTCGCCGGCATGAATGCGACCACGCCGTGCAATTGCTGAACCTGAGTCGTGCTGGCGGCGTCGCTCGCGCGGGTGAAGGAAAGTGACACTGCGCAGGCGATGCCGTGTTCGGCTTTGCGCTTGCTGGCTTGAGGATTCGACAGCATCGCCTGCATCAACTGCACTTGAGGAAGGCTTAACAGGCCCAGCGCTTCCTGCAGGGCGACTTCGGCGCGCACGCCGTCCAAGCGTGCCTGGTACAGGGCCGAATAGTGCGCATTGGGCAGATATCGCAAGCGATACAGATCTTCCAGCTTGTCGGCCGCCAACAGACCGGCTGCAGCCTGTGAAGCGCGCGTCTGGGCATGGGTCAAGGCCGCGAACAGGGCTTTCAGACGCACCCACCCAGGGCTGTCGGTGCCTGCCCGCAGGTCGTCTGCGAGCAGGTTCAGCATTGCCTGATGCTGACGCTTGAGTTCGGCCCAGCGATGGCTCTGTGGAATGTCCGGACTCAGGCTGCCGAACGCTGCAAAATTGTCGGCGTTTTCTGTCGGCTCAGGCGTCTGGAAGGCGGGCAGGGTGGCGAAGGGCACCTGGCATGGGGGCTGGCGGGTTGCCGTGGTGGCTGCGCAGGCCTCCTCGCCATTGCAGGGCGTGGATGCGCGCGCGGCTTCCAGGTACCCATGGCGGCAATGGCTCAGCCACTGCTTGCAGGCACTGGAAAGTCGTGCGGTTTGGTAGCTCAGTTCGACGGCCGTATCGACGGGCAGCGTTGTGCTTTGAAACACGCCAGAGCGGTTGCGCAACAGGTCGGTCTGCAACGCCTGGCGATCGGCGAAGGCCCGCAGCGCCGGGTTCTGCGTGGGTAGATAGAGCAGTTGCGCAGCGCTGTCTGCCGTTATGACCAAGGCGCCGACTGCCCTCAGCTTGGTACCTTCGCCAGGCTTCAGCGCAACCGTCTCGACCAGGACCGGTTGCGTTTCGCTGTCGCCAGCGCCTTCGAGCAGCCTCAGCAGCGGCAGCAGTTGGGCGTGGGTCAGTTGGCCATGGTAGTAGGCCAGCTGCGCAGCCGCTTGCAGGTGATCGAGAAACGACTGTTCGGCTGCAACGCGACGCGAGGCTGACGTGTGCGGCGCACGGCCGTTCCAATAGTTGATCCAGCGCTGTTTGTGCTGCTCTTCGAGCGTCTGTTCGGCCAGTGCAGCAGGCGGCGGCAGAGGATCGATCGCACGCGGTACTTGCGCCAGCAGCGCCTGCAGGCGTGTACGTGCGCGCTCCCAGAGCAGTGAGCCTTCCTGCACCAGGTTGTCATGGCGCATCGGGTAGGCACGGTACGGCAGGGGGCGTGAAACGAAGAGGGTATTGGCATCGCTCATGTAGGCGGTTTCCTGATGTCGAGGCGATGACCGAAAGGGTCGTCGCCCGGGCATTACGAACCGTCTGCGAGGGGGCAGGGCGCTACTTAGATAGCGTTTTCGGCCAGCGTTGCGCCTGCCGGACTCAACTGCCGGACTCACCGCACTGCGCTGACGCCGTCCAGGGTGGAGAACGAGGTGTCCTTGGCCGTGAGAAGAAAGTCGCGCATGTACGGCGCATCGAGCATGTCGGTGCGCACCGCCGCATACAGCGTGGCGAACAGGCCCTTGTCGCCCAGGCGCTTGGCCTTCACATAGCCGCGCGAACTGTATTCGTGCAGCGCCCAGTGGGGCATGCCGCAGACGCCCCGACCGCTGGCCACCAGTTGCATCATCATCACCGTCAGCTCGGACGTGCGCACCTGCGCCGGCTCGATGTCGGCGGGCTCGAGGAAACGCGTGAAGATGTCCAGACGATCACGTTCCACCGGGTAGGTGATCAGTGTTTCGCTGGCCAGGTCTTCCGGCACGATAAACGGCTTGCCCGCCAGCGCATGCTGGTTGGCCACCGCCAGCATGGCTTCGTAGGTGAACAGCGGCACGTAGGTGATGCCTGGCAGCTCCAGGGGGTCGGAGGTCACCACCAGGTCCAGGTCGCCGCGGGCCAGGGCGGGCAATGGCGCGAAGGCGAAGCCGGAGGCCAGGTCCAGTTCCACTTCCGGCCAGGCATCGCGGAATTGGTCGATGGTCGGCATCAGCCACTGAAAGCAACTGTGGCATTCGATGGCCATGTGCAGCCTGCCCGCCGTGCCACCGGCCAAACGGGCAATGTCACGCTCGGCGCCGCGCAGCAGCGGCAACGTGGCATCGGCCAGTTGCAGCAGGCGTAGCCCGGCGCTGGTGAAGCGGATGGGTTTGGTCTTGCGTACGAACAGCTGCAGGCCCAGGCGCTCCTCCAGTTCCTTGAACTGGTGGGACAGCGCCGACTGGGTCAGGTGCAGGCGCTCGGCGGCTTCCACCAGGCTGTCGGCTTCGCGCAGGGCGTGCAGGGTTTTCAGGTGGCGGATCTCGAGCACCTTGGTCTCCATGAGTAGAACTTGTGATCAACACGAGAAGATTGAGTTTGTCTCATGTTGCCCTGGTTGTCGACAATGGCGCCATTACTTACAAGGAGCTGCACCCATGGCACTGGCCCACACCCTCGGCTTTCCTCGCATCGGCGCCGACCGCGAACTGAAGAAGGCGCTCGAAGCGTATTGGAAAGGCGACATCGACCAGGCCGCGCTGCGCCAGACCGGCCGCGAGCTGCGTGCCTGCCACTGGCAGTTGCAAGCGCAGGCTGGCATCGAGCTGCTGCCGGTGGGCGACTTCGCCTGGTATGACCAGATGCTGGCCCATTCGGCCGCGTTCGGCGTAGTGCCCAGCCGCTTCGCAGGTGCCTTGGGCGCCGACGGCAGGCCTACGCTCGATACGCTGTTCGCCATGGCGCGTGGCGCCGGAGCCTGTTGCGGCGGTGCAGCGGGCGAGACCCGACATGCTCTGGAACTGACCAAGTGGTTCGATACCAACTACCACTACCTGGTGCCCGAATTCAGCGCTGACCAGCGTTTCGTGCTCAGTTGGGAGCAGCTGTTCGAAGAGGTCGACGAAGCCATCGCGCTTGGCCACAAGGTCAAGCCGGTGCTGATCGGGCCGCTGACCTACCTGTGGCTGGGCAAGGCCAAGGGCGCAGCCTTCGACAAGCTCGACCTGCTCGAACGACTGCTGCCGGTGTACGGTGAAATCCTTTCGCGCCTGGCCCGGCAAGGGGTGGAGTGGGTGCAGATCGACGAACCGATCCTGGGCCTGGATTTGCCCCAAGACTGGAAGAATGCGTTCGAGCGCGCCTACCACATTCTCCAGTACTCACCGCTCAAGAAGCTGCTGGCGACCTACTTCGCCAGCCTGGACGACAACCTCGGCCTGGCCGCAGGCCTGCCGGTGGACGGCCTGCACGTGGACCTGGTGCGTGCCCCCGAGCAACTGCCGGCAGTGCTCGACCGCCTGCCCAGCTACAAGGTTCTCTCGCTGGGCGTGGTCAACGGCCGCAACGTCTGGCGCTGTGACCTGGAGGCTGCATTGGAGCAGTTGCAGCAGGCCCGCGCGCGCTTCGGCGCCAACCTGTGGGTGGCCAGTTCCTGTTCGTTGCTGCACAGCCCGGTCGATGTGCGCCGTGAAGACCGCCTCGATGCCGAACTCAAGAGTTGGCTGGCCTTCGCCGTGCAGAAGTGCGAAGAAATCGCCGTGCTTGCCCAGGCGCTGAACACGCCCGATGCGCCCCAGGTGCGCCAGGCGCTGGCGCAAAGTCAGGCGGTGCAAGCCAGCCGCGAACGCTCACCGCGTATTCACAAGCCCGCCGTGCAAGCGCGGCTGGCCGCAGTGTTGCCGGCCGATTGCCAACGTTCGTCGACCTTCGCCACGCGCAGCGAAGTGCAGCGCGCTCAGTTGCGTTTGCCGGCATTTCCCACGACTACCATCGGCTCGTTCCCGCAGACCGCGTCGATCCGGCTGGCCCGGCAGGCTTACAAGGCCGGCAAGCTCTCGGCCAATGATTACACCGATGCGATGCATGTGGAGATTCGCCATGCGATCCAGGTCCAGGAGCGCTTGGGGCTGGATGTACTGGTGCATGGCGAGGCCGAACGCAACGACATGGTCGAGTACTTTGCCGAGCAGTTGGATGGCTATCTGATCACGCGTTTCGGCTGGGTACAAAGCTATGGTTCGCGCTGCGTCAAACCGGCAGTCATCTACGGCGACATCAGCCGTGAGCGCGCCATGACCGTGGACTGGATCACCTATGCCCAGCGGCAGACTGGCAAATGGGTCAAGGGCATGCTGACCGGCCCTGTCACGTTGTTGATGTGGTCGTTCGCCCGCGAGGACTTACCCCGGGAAGTGCAGGCCCGGCAGTTGGCCCTGGCGGTGCGCGACGAAGTGCAGGACCTGGAGCGCGCGGGTATTCGCATCATCCAGATCGACGAAGCAGCGTTTCGCGAGGGCCTGCCGCTGCGCCGGGCACAGTGGCCAGCCTACCTGGAATGGGCGGTGCAGGCGTTCAGGCTGTGCGCCAGTGGCGTGGCCGATGCCACGCAGATTCATACGCACATGTGCTACAGCGAATTCAACGACGTGATCGAGGCCATCGCCGCCATGGACGCGGATGTCATCACCATCGAGACCTCCCGTTCGGACATGGAGCTGTTGCAGGCCTTCGAGGCTTTCGAGTACCCGAACGACATCGGTCCGGGGGTGTACGACATCCATTCACCGCGGGTCCCGGACACCGAACAGATGCTGCGCTTGCTGACCCTGGCGGCAGCGCGCATCCCGGTCGAACGGTTGTGGGTCAACCCCGACTGTGGGCTCAAGACCCGTGCCTGGCCTGAAACCGAGGCGGCGCTGGTCAACATGGTGGCAGCCGCGCGCCAGGCCCGGCAGCGGCTGGCCTGACACTGAACCAAGGACCGTACAGCGGAGTTCATCAAACGGTCACAGAAGTGTGGCAGCGCGCTGTACGAAAAGTCATCAGACTTGCGCCTCAATGGGGTTCTGCGTTCTGGTGTAAGTCATGCGTCTATTGGTGTTCCTGGCCGCGCTGCTGTGCGGTCAGTGGGTTTTTGCAGCTGCGCGCTGCGATGTCGATGTTCCGCTTCAACACGCTCAACTGGCTCAGGTCAGCCTGGCCTATCAAAGTATCGGACGCACCCAGGACCCAGCACTGCTGCTGGTAATGGGGCTGGGTGGCCAGTTGATCGATTGGCCCGACGAAGTGGTCAGCGCTCTGTGCGAGCAGGGTTTTCGGGTGATTCGCTACGACAATCGCGATGTCGGCCTGTCGACCTGGTCGCAGCCGCCGCCGGCGGTTAACCTGACCATCGAGGTGCTGCGCTACAAGCTGGGTTTTGCCGTATCGGCGCCCTACAGCCTGACCGACATGGCCGACGATGCGTTGGGCTTGATGGACACGCTGCAGGTGCAGCGCTTCCATGTGCTGGGTGCGAGCATGGGCGGGATGATTGCTCAGCACCTGGCCGATCGTGCGCCCCAGCGGGTTCAGAGCCTGACGCTGATCATGTCCAGCTCCGGTGCACCGGGCTTGCCCGAGCCGCGTCCAGCGTTGCTTCAGCTGCTGGCCAAGCGCAGCGCGCCGAGCCGGGAGTTGGCGCTGCAGCAGCAGGCTGACTTGCTGGCAGCGTTGGGGAGCCCGCAGGTCGCCGACGATCGCGCCGAGTTGCTGCACCAGGCGCAGGTGTCCTACGACCGTGCGTTCAATCCGCAAGGGGGGCAGCGGCAGATCCTGGCGATCCTGGCCGAGCCCAGCCGGGTGGCCTTGCTCAACCGCCTGCGGGTGCCGACGCTGGTGGTGCATGGCACGGCCGATCCGCTGCTGCCGGTGATGCATGGGGTGCATCTGGCGGCGCATATCAAGGGCAGCCAGTTGCGGCTGATACCGGGGTTGGCGCATCGCTTCCAGGAGGCCTTCAAGGCGCCGCTGTTGGGGGCGGTACTGCCGTACCTGGCGCAGCAGCGGCAGCGGGAAGGGGTGTTGGCGGGGTTGTAACGGGTTTTGGGGTGTCAGGTAGGGCCTCTTCGCGGGCAGAGACCCGCTCCCACAAGTAAAGGCTCACTAGGTCTCTGTGGGAGCGGGTCTCTGCCCGCGAAGAGGCCCGCAAGCCAACCCCATATATCAGTTCAATCCGTACTTCTTGACCTTGTCGAACAGGGTGGTCTTGGCCATACCCAGCTCCTGGCTGGCCTGGCTGAGGTTGCCCGCGGTTCGCTGCAGAGCCTCGGTCAGCAAGTTACGCTCGAACGCCTCCACCGCTTCGGAAAAGCCCAGGCTGACCACGCTGGCCGCATCGCTCTTCTTGAAGGCCGGTAGGCCCAACGCATAGCGCTCGGCCACGTTGCGCAGTTCGCGGACGTTGCCGGGCCAGTCGTGGCTCATCAGGCGCGACACTGTCTGCGCATCGAGTTCCGGCGGCTCGCGGTCGAAGCGCAAGGCGGCCAGCTGCAGGAAATGCTGGAACAGCTCGAGAATGTCCTCACGACGCTCGCGCAGTGGCGGCAGCTCCAGCGTGACCACGTTGAGGCGGTAATACAGATCGCTTCGGAACTGGTTCTGCCGGCTCAACGCGTCCAGATCCGACTTGGTGGCAGCGATCAGCCGGCAATCCACGGCAATGCTCTGGTTTGAACCCAAGCGCTCCAGGGTGCGCTCCTGCAGCACCCGTAGCAGCTTGATCTGCAGCGGGATTGGCATGCTTTCCACTTCGTCGAGAAACAGCGTGCCCTGGTCGGCGTGTTCGATCTTGCCGATGCGGCGCTTGCCGGCGCCGGTGAAGGCATTGGCCTCGTGACCGAAAATCTCGCTTTCGAACAACTGTTCCGGCAGCCCACCGCAGTTGAGCGCCACGAACGGTTGCGGTTGGCGCCGGCTGAAGTCATGCAGGCAGCGGGCGACCAATTCCTTGCCGGTGCCGGTTTCGCCTTCGATCAGCACGTTGGCCGAGGTGTCGGCAACATTGGCGATCAGCTCGCGCAGGTTCTGCATGGCCGGCGAGCGACCGATGATGCGACCTTCCAGGGAACTGCGCTCGGCCAGTTGCCGACGCAACGAGCTGACCTCGCGGGCCAGGCCGCGCTGCTCCAGCGCGCGGCGGACCACGTCCACCAGGCGTTCGGGCGAGAAGGGCTTTTCCATGAAGTCGTAGGCGCCGCTACGCATGGCACCCACGGCCATGGAGATGTCGCCATGGCCGGTGATCAGCACCACTGGCAGGCTGGGGTCACGCGCCTTGAGTTGACTCAGCAGTTCCAGGCCGTCCATGCCGGGCAGGCGGATATCGCTGACGACGATGCCGGCGAAGTCGTCGCCGATGCACGCCAGCGCGGCCTCGGCACTGGCCACGCCCTGGCTGGGAATGTCTTCCAGCGCCAGGGCCTGCTGGCAGCCGAGCAGTACATGGGGGTCGTCTTCGACGATCAGGACGGTCAAGGCGTTCATGGCGACTCGCTGGGCGACGCTGCCGCAAGCGGCAGGCTGAGAATGAAAGTGGTGCCACCGTCGGCCGGGTGCTCGACGGCCAGGTTGCCACCGGCGGCGGCCGCCAGGCTGGCCGACAGGGTCAGGCCAAGGCCCAGGCCGTGATCGCCGGGCTTGGTGGTGAAGAACGGTTCGAACAGGTGCTTGCGGGTCTCGACATCGATGCCGTGGCCGTTGTCGCGCACGCGCAGGGCGTAGCGCTCACCCTCCATGCGGCCGTCCAGCCACAGCGTCGGTTCCGATGCGCCGGCGGTGGCATCCAGCGCGTTGCCGATCAGGTTGACCAGAATCTGCTCGAGACGGGTCTGGTCGATGGCCAGTTGCAGCTCGGCGCAGGTGCGTTGCACGCTCAGGTGGCTGGCCTCGATGCGGCTGGCCAGCACCTGCAGCGCACCGTCCAGGGCCTTGCCCAGGCTGGCCTGACCCTTGTCGTCGCCACGCCGAGCGAAGGAGCGCAGGCTGGCGGTGATACGCCCCATGCGGTCGATCAGTTCATTCATGGTGCTCAGGTTGGTGCTGGCCGTGTCCAGCGCACCGCGCTCCAGAAAGCGCACGGTGTTGCCCGACAGGGTGCGCAGCGCTGCCAGCGGCTGGTTGAGCTCGTGGGCGATGCTGGTCGACATCTGCCCGATGGCGGCCAGCTTGCCTGCCTGGACCAGCTCGTCCTGCGCCTTGCGCAGGGTTTCCTCGGCCTGGCGGCGCTCCCGAATCTGGCCCTTGAGGCGTTCGTTGCTGGCACGCAGGTCCTGGGTGCGCTCGGCGATGCGCCGTTCCAGATGGCTGTTGGCCTGTTCCAGGGCTTCACGGGCGGCCAGGCGGGTGGCCAGGACCTTGCGCCGTTCGTTCCAGGCGATCAGCAGAAATGCCAGCAAGGCAAAGGCCACGGCCACCAGCACGCCCTGGACGATGGCTTCGTGCCGCAGTTCCTGCATGGACGTCAACAGGGTGAAGCGCCAGGGCGTGTCGGCCAGGCGCCGCGACTGCGACAGGTAGGTGACGTTGATGTCCTTGCCCGGCTTGTCGGTGTGGGTGGCGAAGGTGAGCAGCTCCACGCCGTCGGCCAGGCGCTGACGGGCCAGGGGTTCGAGCTCGTTGAGCGGCCACCAGTAATACTGCAGGCTGCGCGCCAGGCGTTCCTTGATTTCCGGGGTCAGCGGGCGCACCGATTTCAACCGCCGCGCCGGATCGCTGGAAAGGATGATGATGCCGTTCTCGTCGCTGACGAAGGCCTCCAGGCGCGCTTTCTGCCAGCGTTCCTCGAGGGCCTCCAGGCGCACCTTGATCACGGCCACGCCGATCAACTTGCCGTGTTCTTCCAGGCCATGGGCGAGGAAGTAGCCTGGCTCGCCGGTGGTGCTGCCGATGCCGTAGAAACGGCCGGGCTGGCCGCGGATCGCTGCCTGGAAGTAACCGCGAAAAGACAGGTCTTCGCCGAGAAAACTGTCGGCATCGCGCCAGTTGCTGGTGGCCTGCACGCGGCCGGTGGTGTCGAGCACATAGATGGCGCGGCTGCGGCTGCGCCGGTTCAGGCCTTCCAGGTAGTCGTTGACCGCTTGGCGATGTTCGCCGTCGGGGTCGTTGAGCAGGGTCGAGACGCTGTCTTCGAGCTCCAGCAGGCTGGGCAGGTAGGTGTACTTGGTGATTTCGCTTTCGACCGCACGCGCGTGCAGTTCGAGCTGCCGCTCGCCGTTCTCGGACAGGGCACGAATACTGTTGTGCTCGCTGACCAGAAAGCCCACGTAGCCCAGGCCCAGCGTCAACAGCAGGATCAATGGCGGCAGGAACAGTTGGCGAATCAGGCGGGGCTTCACGATCAGGTCAGGCTTTGTGGCGGGCAGGCATTTCATCACAGTCGCCTTCAAGCAGCCAGCGTCCCGCGCCCGACAGTGCGGGCGCGGGACGGCCGGTCATCAGTGCTGCAGGATCTTGGCGAGGAATTGCTGGGCGCGGTCGGAGCGCGCGCTGACATCGCCGAAGAACTCTTCCTTGGGGCAGTCTTCGACGATCTGTCCCTGGTCCATGAAGATCACCCGGTTGGCAACCTTGCGCGCGAAGCCCATCTCGTGGGTCACGCACATCATGGTCATGCCTTCGTGGGCCAGTTGCACCATCACGTCGAGCACTTCGTTGACCATTTCCGGGTCGAGCGCCGAAGTCGGCTCGTCGAACAGCATGACTACCGGATCCATCGCCAGCGCACGGGCGATCGCCACACGCTGCTGCTGGCCACCGGACAGTTGGCCGGGGTGCTTGTGCGCGTGGGCCGACAAGCCGACGCGTTCGAGCAGTTGCAGGCCCTTTTTCGTGGCTTCTTCCTTGCTGCGGCCCAGCACCTTGATCTGCGCGATAGTCAGGTTTTCGGTGATGGTCAGGTGCGGAAACAGCTCGAAATGCTGGAACACCATGCCCACTCGCGAGCGCAGCTTGGGCAGGTTGGTCTTGGGGTCGGCAATGGAGGTGCCGTCGACCACGATGTCGCCCTTCTGGAAAGGCTCCAGGGCATTCACGCACTTGATCAGGGTCGACTTGCCCGAACCCGAGGGCCCGCACACCACGACCACTTCGCCTTTCTTGACCTCGGTGCTGCAATCGGTGAGCACCTGGAAGTCGCCATACCACTTGTTGATGTTCTTGATGGAGATCATACGGCTAACCTTTTTTGCAGACGCTTGACCAGAAGGGAGGCGCTGAAACTGATGACGAAGTACACCACGCCGGCGAAGATCAGGAACTCGTTGGCCCGACCGATGATGTCGCCGCTGGCACGCGCCGAGTTGAGGAAGTCCACCAGGCCGACGGTGTAGACCAGCGAGGTGTCCTGGAACAGGATGATGCTTTGCTGCAGCAGCAGCGGGGTCATCTTGCGGAACGCCTGGGGCAGGATGATCAGGCGCATGGTCTGGCCGTAGTTCATGCCCAGGGCTTGCGCGGCGCCCATCTGGCCCTTGGAAATGGACTGCACGCCGGCGCGCACGATTTCGCAGAAGTACGCCGCCTCGAACATCATGAAGGCCACCAGGCACGAGGTGAAGGCGCCCACGGGGGTGTCTTCGCCGGTGATCCAGCGCAGCACGAAGGGCACCGCCAGGTAGAACCAGGTGATCACCAGCAGCAACGGGATGGAACGGAAGTAGTTGACGTAGGCACCGGCGAAGCGCGACAGCAGCTTGTTCGACGACAGGCGCATCAGCGCCAGCACGGTGCCCAGCGCGATGCCGCCGATGACGCCCAGCACCATCAGCTGCAGGGTCATGACCATGCCGTTCCACATGCCCGGCAGGGCCGGAACGATTCCACTGAAGTCCATCATTTACCTCCCAGGGAGATCAGCCCAGGCACGGCGAGCTTGCGCTCGAACATGCGCATCAACAGCATCAGGCTCATGTTCAGGGTGAAGTAGATCAGCGTGGCCAGGGTGAACGCCTCGAACAGATTGGCCGAGAACTCCGCGGTCTGCTTGGTTTGCGCCAGCAGCTCCATCAGGCCGATCAACGAGGCCACCGACGAGTTCTTGAACACGTTGAGGAACTCGGAGGTGAGCGGCGGAATGATGATGCGGTAGGCCTGGGGCAGCAGCACGTTCCAGTAGATCTGCGACAGGCTGAAACCCATCGCCCGGGCGGCCGATTCCTGGCCGCGCGGCAGTGCCTGGATACCGGTACGCACCTGCTCGCAGACCCGTGCGGCGGTGAACAGGCCCAGGCAGACCACCACGCTCAGGAACGCCGAGGTGGTCGGATTGAGGTCCTGCTTGTACCACTCCTGCATCCCTTCGGGCAGCAGGTCGGGTACCAGGAAATACCAGATGAACAGCTGCACCAGCAGCGGCACATTGCGGAACAGCTCGACGTAGCAGGTCGCGATACCCGAGACCCAGCGGCTCGGTACGGTGCGCATGACACCCAGCACGGAGCCCAGCAGCAGGGCGATGATCCAGGCGACCACGGCAATGGCGATGGTCCAGCCCAGGCCGGAGATGTACCAATCCAGGTAGATCTCGCTGCCGACGCCAGTGGACTTGAAGAAGACGCTCCAGTCCCAGTTGTAATTCATGGGGAATACCCCTCGGAAATTGATTCACGGGCACAGGTTTTCACTCGAACGCCGGCTGGCGTTCGAGTGAAAACAGGGTGGTGCTTACGACTTCTTGTCGGGAGCCGGCTTGTCGTTGGGGTTGGCGATCAGTGCCTTGAGCTCGTCGCTCATGGGGAAGCCCAGGTTAAGGCCCTTTGGCGGGATTGGCTGGTTGAACCACTTGTCGTAGATGCCGTTGATGTCGCCGGAGGCATAGGTGGCCTTGATGGCGTCGTCGACCGCTTTCTTGAACGGCTCGTCGCCCTTGCGCACCATGCAGCCATAGATTTCATAGGACTGCGGGGTGCCAGTGACTTCCCAGTCGGTCGGCTTCTTGGCCTTGGCCATTTCGCCGGCGAGCAGGGCGTCGTCCATCATGAACGCCACAGCGCGGCCCGACTCGAGCATCTGGAACGACTCGCCGTGGTCCTTGGCCGAAACGATGTTCATGCCCATCTGCTTGTCGGCGTTCATCGACTTGAGGATGCGCTCGGAGGTGGTGCCGGCGGTGGTGACGACGTTCTTGCCTTTCAGGTCGTCGAAATCCTTGTAGGACGAATCTTTCTTGCTCAGCAGACGGGTGCCGATCTCGAAGATGCCAACGGAAAAGTCGACTTGCTGGGCGCGTTCGGCGTTGTTGGTGGTGGAGCCGCATTCCAGGTCGATGGTGCCGTTCTGCACCAGTGGGATACGGGTCTGCGAGGTCACCAGGTTGTATTTCACCTTCAGGTCGGGCATGTCGAGGTCCTTTTTCAGGGCCTCGACCACCTTGAGCTGGATGTCGTGCGAGTAGCCGACCGGCTTGCCGGACGCATCGGCGATGTACGAGAAGGGGATGGAGGCGTCACGGTGACCGAGGGTGATGGTGCCCGAATCCTTGATTTTCTTCAGGGTGCCGGTGAGTTCGGCGGCCAATGCTGGAGTACTGATCAGCGCGGCGGCAATGGCGGCGCTCAGGAGTTTTGGAACGATACGCATCATGAATCCTCGACTTTGTTTTTTTTATCGAGCCCGCAGGCCCTCGGGGTACGGCGAAGTCCGGAGGCTGGGTAAGCGCCGGTTTCGTTGAAGAGTGTAGAGCATGAGTCGTGCCAAGGCGGGGGAAGTGGCTAACAGGCAGGCTGGCTGGGGCGGCCGGGCAGAGAGTAGGGCATCAGGGTTGAGAGTCTCGTTCGGAAATCCGAATATCCAAGGGCGCCATGGACGGATTTCCGAGTCGCTGCAAGCATTCGCAGGCAGAGCGCTCGCCGCCCGCCCAGCTCCCACAGGTGAGACATAAGCATTCGCGGGCAGAGCCCGCTCCCACAGGGATAGCGGTGCCCGCGGTCCTTGTGGGAGCGGGCTCTGCCCGCGAAGAGGCTTTTAGATCAGCCCCAAAACTCAAAACCTCGGCTTCACCGCCTTCCAATCAGGCTTATACCTAGCCATCTGCCGCACGTCGTCCCGTGAACGAATCCCGCAGCGCAGGAACTGCTCGTGCAGCATGCCCAACTGGTCGCGATCCAGCTCCAGACCCAACCCAGGGGTGGTGTTGATCTTCACGCAGCCATTAACGATCGGCAGCTTGCCGCCCTTGATCACTTCTTCGTCCGGCTCTTGCCACGGATAGTGGGTATCACAGGCGTAATCCAGGTTCGGCACCGACGCCGCCACATGGGCCATGGCCATCAGGCTGATGCCCAGGTGCGAGTTCGAGTGCATGGACACGCCCAGCCCCCAGGTCTGGCACATGCTCGCCAGCACCTGGGTGTCACGCAGACCGCCCCAGTAATGGTGATCGGCGAGCACGATCTGCACACTGTTGCGCTCGACGCTGCGGCGGAATTCGGCAAAATCGGTCACCACCATGTTGGTCGCCAGGGGCAGCCCGGTGCGCTTGTGCAGCTGGGCCATGTCGTCCAGGCCGGGGCAGGGGTCCTCGTAGTACTGCAGGCTGTCTCCCAGCAACTCGGCCATCCTGATCGACGTCTCCAGCGACCAGTTGCCGTTGGGGTCGATGCGCAGGGGATGGTCGGGAAAGGCCTTCTTCAGCGCCAGAATGCAGGCCACTTCACGCTCGGGTTCCAGGGTCCCGGCCTTGAGCTTGATGCTCTTGAAACCGTACTGCTCGATCATGCGCCGGGCCTGGCCGACGATCTGCTCCTCGTTCAACGCCTCGCCCCAGTTGTCTGCAGCGTAGGGCGACTCGACGTGCTCGGCGTACTTGAAGAACAGGTAGGCGCTGAAAGGCACTTCATCGCGCACCGCACCGCCGAGCAGGTCGATCAGTGGCCGATTCAGCGACCGCGCCTGAAGATCGAGCAGCGCCACTTCGAAAGCCGAGTAGGCATTGGTAACGGCTTTGCTGGCATGGGAGCCGGGCGCCAGTTCGGCGCCGCTCACGTTGGCCGGCTTGTGCCGGGCCACCGTGCTGGCGACGATCTGGCGCAAGCCGTTCAGGTTGAACGGGTCCAGGCCCGGCAATTGGTCCTTGATGGCCATCTGGATGGCCAGGGCCGGGGCATCGCCGTAGCTTTCGCCCAGGCCGACGTAGCCGTTGTCGCTCTCCACTTCGATGATCGAGCGCAAGGCATAGGGTTCGTGGATGCCGCTGGCATTGAGCAGTGGCGGGTCGCGGAAGGCGATGGGGGTGACGGTGACACGTTTGATCTTCACAGGCGTTCTCCTCGGTATGCAGGCCCGCCGCAGCGGGCCGTTCCTTGTGGGGGCGCGGCGGTCAGTGCGCGGCGGCGGGTTGCAGTGGCTTGTCATCGGGCTTGTGCCCGCGCGGCCGGGTACGGGCGAAGAACACCACGATTGCGGCCAGCACCGAGGTGGCGGCCAGACCGTACAGGCCGCCCTGGATCGAGCCGGTCTTCTCTTCCAAAAAGCCGAACACGGTGGGCGCGACGAAGCCGCCCAGGTTGCCCACCGAATTGATCAGCGCCAGCACGGCGGCGGCGATCCGGGCGTCCAGATAGGCCTGGGGGATGGGCCAGAACAGGGCCGAGGCTGCCTTGAAACCCACCGCGGCAAAACAGATCGCGACGAAGGCGAACACCGGCCCGCCGTAGGTCGACATGAACATGCCAGCGGCTGCGATCAGCAGCGTCGTCGCCACCCATGCCTGCTGATGCTTGAAGCGCGCAGCCAGTGCGGCGAAGCCATACATGGCGGCAATCGAGATGATCCAGGGAATGGAGTTGAACAGACCCACTTCGAAGTCGGACACGTTGCCCATCTTCTTGATCATGCTCGGCAGCCAGAACGTAGCGCCGTAGATGGTCAGCGCCACCGAAAAGAAGATGAAGCAGAACACCAGGATCTGCGTGTCGGCGAGCAGCTTGAAGATCGATGGCTTGACCACGTGCTCGGCTTCGCGGGCACGCTGCTCCTCGGCGATTACCCCGCTCAGGGTCGTCTGCTCGGCAGGGGTGAGCCACTTGGCCTCATGGATGTGCGATTGCAGCCAGTAGTAGACGAACCCGCACAGCGCCACCGAGGCGCCGCCTTCGATCAGGAACATCCACTGCCAGCCATGCAGGCCCAGCCCGGTCACGCTCAGCAGGGCGCCGGTGATCGGGCCGGAGATGATCGAGGCGATCGCCGAGCCACTGAGGAAGATCGCCATGGCCTTGCCGCGTTCGCTGGCCGGCAACCACTGGGTAAAGTAGTAGAGCACGCCGGGATAGAAGCCCGCCTCGGTGACCCCGAGCAGGAAGCGCATGACGTAGAAGCTGGTTTCACCCTGGACGAACGCCATGCCCATGGCCACCAGGCCCCAGGTGAACATGATCCGGGTCAACCAGGCGCGCGCGCCGAAGCGCTGCAGAAGCATGTTGGAAGGCACTTCGAACAGCGCATAGCCGACGAAGAACAGCCCTGCACCCAAACCGTAGGCCGCCGCGCCAATGCCCAGGTCGGTTTCCATGTGGGTACGGACGAAACCGATGTTCACCCGGTCAATGTAATTGACGATGAACATCACGACGAAGAGTGGCAGCACATGCCGTTTGACCTTGGCCACCGCGCTGGCAAGCACGCTGGGGTCGATGGCACCGGATTGAACGTTCAAGGGCGACTCCGATCGTTATTTTTTTAGGAGGGCTCGATCATGAACTTGGGGTATTGTTTCAGTCCAATTCAAGTTGGCACTTGATTGATACCGAGGTTGAATCAATGTTCGAACTCAGTCAGCTCCGTTGCTTCACTACCGTGGCCACCGAGCTCAACTTTCGACGGGCCGCCGAGCGGCTCAACATGACCCAGCCGCCGCTGAGTCGGCAGATTCAGTTGCTGGAGCATCAGCTGGGCGTGGAGCTGTTCACCCGCAGCACGCGCAGCGTGGCGTTGACCGCAGCGGGACGGGCCTTTTTCGTCGAAGCGCAGAACCTGCTGGAACGCGCGCAGCAAGCCGCGCTTTCTGCGCGGCGTTTCGCCGATGGCGACATCGGCTCGGTGAACATCGCTTTCGTCGGCAGCGCGGTGTACGAATTCCTGCCCAAGGTCATCGCCGAAGCGCGGCTCAAGCAACCGCAGGTGAAAATCGACCTGTCGGAGATGAACACCTACCAGCAGCACGAGGCCTTGCGTGCCCGGCGTATCGATCTGGGCATCGCCCGCGCGCCGTTGCTCGACAGCGGTTACCTGACCGAATGCCTGGTGCGCGAGCCGTTCGTGCTGGCAACGCCGGCCACCCATCGGCTGGCCAATGCAGCCCAGGTACGTGTGCAGGATCTGGACGGCGAACCCTTCCTGATGTACTCGCACGCCGCCTATCCACCGTTCAACGAATTGCTCACCGGCATGCTGCGTTCGGCTCAGGTGACCCCGCAATACGTGCAGTGGCTGGGGTCGTCGCTGACCATCCTGGCGCTGGTCAACGCTGGCATGGGGGTGGCGTTGGTGCCGCGCTGCGCCACCAGCGTGGTCTTCAAGAATGTGGTGTTCCGCGATATCGATCTGGGGGGGGGTGTGCAGAGCGAACTGCACTTGATCTGGCGCGAGAGCAATGACAATCCGGCGTTCGCCATGCTGCTTGAGGCAATCAAGGGCGCGGCACGGGACGGCTGGGGTGGGGAAGAAAGTTGATCGAAAATTGATCAGTATCGGCAAAGCCTTGCGGGCCGTGGCTCACGGCGTGTTCTCCCAAGCTTATCCACAGGCAGGTGCACGTCGAATGTGTACAACCCATTGAAACCGCTCGTTTTTTGAGCAACGGTCGGAGACGCTTGCGGGCCGTGGTCTGCAGGGTATTGCACCCAGCTTATGCACAGGCTCATGCAAGCTTTTCTGGGATAACCGCAAAAGTGCCGATGACTCTCCCAAGTGCAGGCACACTTGGGAGGTCCAATGCCCATCAGCGGTTGCGTGCGTCCTTGGCATCCATTTCGGCATTGCGCTCGTGCACCTTCTTGAGCTGCTCATCGGTCAATGGCAGCTTCTGGGCGCTCTGCTTGAGCACCATCAATCCACCGACGATCGAGCCGATGGCCACCAACAAGATCAACCAGGCATACCAGGGCATGGGACACTCCTCGAAGGGTGCGCCGAAAATGCGCGGCGCTTGTGATTGTTGGAGCGACAGGGTGTCGCAGTGGTTCCATCATAGCCTGTTACGGCCAAGCCGAGTCGCCGCTTCACGTCACTGCAGGTGAGCGTGGGCGACGCCCGCGGCCCGGCAAAATCCGCTACAATGCGCGCCGATTTCGACCCGCCTTCAGAGAGCCCGCCATGTCCGCCTGCCAGACTCCCATCATCGTCGCCCTGGATTACCCGACCCGCGAGGCGGCCCTGAAGTTGGCCGATCAGCTGGATCCCAAACTGTGCCGGGTCAAGGTAGGCAAGGAGCTGTTCACCAGCAGCGCGTCGGGCATCGTCGAAACCTTGAACGCCAAGGGCTTCGAAGTGTTCCTGGATCTGAAATTCCACGACATCCCCAACACCACCGCCATGGCCGTCAAGGCGGCCGCGGAGATGGGCGTCTGGATGGTCAACGTGCATTGTTCCGGTGGCCTGCGCATGATGGCGGCCTGCCGCGAGGTGCTGGAGCAACGCTCCGGTGCCAAGCCGCTGTTGATCGGGGTGACCGTGCTGACCAGCATGGAGCGCGAAGACCTCGCCGCCATCGGCCTGGACATCGAGCCGCAGGAGCAAGTGCTGCGCCTCGCGGCCCTGGCGCAAAAGGCCGGTATGGACGGCCTGGTCTGTTCGGCACTCGAAGCGCAGGCGTTGAAGGCAGCCCATCCAGCCCTGCAACTGGTTACGCCCGGCATTCGCCCGGCGGGTAGTGCCCAGGACGACCAACGCCGTATCCTCACCCCACGCCAGGCGCTGGATGCCGGGTCCGACTACCTGGTGATCGGCCGTCCGATCAGCCAGGCCGCCGACCCTGCCCAGGCGCTGGCCGATGTGGTGGCACAGATCAACGCCTGATCAGGCCTGCTTGGGCTGACCGTTGGACGCGTGCAGCCCGCCGTCGACCGGCAGGTTCACGCCGTTGACGAAACGCGCATCGTGGCTGGCGAGGAAGGCAATCACGTCCGCCACTTCTTCGGCCTCGGCCGCGCGGCCCATGGGAATGCGCTCGGCGAATTTGTCCATCAGGGCCTTATCCTCGGCCATGCCGGCGGTCAATTCGCTCTTGGTCAGGGCAGGGCATACAGCGTTCACTCGTACGCCTTGGCCGCCGTATTCAAGGGCCAGGGAGCGGGTGAAGTTACTGACCGCGCCCTTCGCAGCGTTGTAGAAACTCATGCCCCAGTCGCCACCCAGGCCTGACACCGACGACACGTTGATGATGCTGCCGCCACTCTTGAGCAGATGCGGCATGGCGGCGCGGCAACCGTAGAAGACGCCGTCGACGTCGATCGACATCACGCTGCGCCAGTCCTCGAGCGAGGCCTCGGTCAGGGCACCCGACGGCGCCACGCCAGCATTGTTGACCAATATATCCAACTGGCCGAAATGCTCGACGGCGCTTTTGACCAACTGCTGTACGTCGTCCCATTTCGACACGTCACCGGTGGCGACCAAGCTCTGGCCGGGCTTGATGCCCTTGGCCACCGCTTCGAGCTTGTCACGGGTGCGCCCCACCAGCACGACGCGCGCGCCTTCCTTGGCGAAGCGCAGCGCCGTGGCGGCGCCAATCCCGGAGCCTGCGCCGGTGACGATCACGACTTTGTCCTGGAAACGATTCATGCCTGTGTCCTCTGTGAAGTGGAAGTACAGGTGTGAAAGCGCTGCCACGGGTGGGGTTCAGTCGGGTTGATGACAATCGTTTAATGAACGTGCGGCTCAGGCCTTGCGCGCATTGAGGATGAGCAGCGTCAGTACGCCGGCGATGATGCCCCAGAACGCCGAGCCCACCGAGAACAGCGTCAGGCCCGAAGCGGTGACCATGAACGTGACCAGTGCCGCTTCGCGCTCCTTGGGCTCGCTCATGGCCTGGGTCAGGCCGTTGATGATCGATCCGAACAATGCCAGTGCGGCAATCGACAGTACCAGCTCCTTGGGCAGTGCAGCGAACAGCGCCGCCAGCGTTGCGCCGAACGTGCCGGCAATGGCGTAGAACACCCCGCACCACACGGCCGCGGTGTAGCGCTTGCTGGGGTCTTCATGGGCCTGCGGGCCGGTGCAGATCGCTGCGCTGATGGCGGCCAGGTTGACGCCGTGAGAACCGAACGGCGCCATCAACAGCGAGGCGATGCCGGTCACCGAGATCAGCGGCGAGGCGGCCACCTGGTAGCCATCGGCGCGCAGTACGGCGATACCCGGCATGTTTTGCGAAGTCATGGCGACCACGAACAGGGGAATGCCGATGCTGATGGTCGCGGCCAGGGAGAAGGAAGGCGTGGTCCACTGAGGTTGGGCCACCTGCAGGCTGAAATGGCTGAAGTCGAGCAGGCCGAGCAGCCCGGACACCAGCGTACCGATGACCAGTGCCGCCAGTACCGCATAGCGTGGCGACAGCCGTTTCACGATCAGGTAGGTGAAGAACATGCACAGCACCAGGGCGGTACGGTGTTGCGCAGCGATGAAGATTTCGCTGCCGATCTTGAACAGGATGCCCGCCAGCAGCGCGGCCGCCAGCGAGGCGGGCAAGCGCTTGAGCAACCGCTCGAAACTGCCAGTCAGGCCGCAGATCGTGACCAGCACAGCGCAGGTAATGAACGCGCCGATGGCCTCGGCATAACTGACGCCGCCCAGGCTGGTGATCAGCAAGGCTGCGCCCGGCGTCGACCAGGCCACCGTGATCGGCGTGCGGTAGCGCAGGGAGAGGCCGATGCTGCACACCGCCATGCCGATCGACAGCGCCCAGATCCAGGAGGATATCTGCGCGGTGGTCAACCCTGCGGCCTGGCCGGCCTGGAACATCAGGACCAGGGAGCTGGTGTAGCCGGTCATCATGGCGATGAAGCCGGCCACTACGGCAGAAGGCGCGGTATCGGCCAACGGGCGCAGCGGGGCAGAGGTGATGGGGTTAGGCATGGCGGTCGGGTCCTTGTCCTGAACAGCGTCGGTCAAGGGTAAGCCAAGGCGTGCGGCCAGAAGCGGTACAGCGGCGCGATCAATCGACGATACAGCTGGGCGATGGCGATCAGGCGGCCGCGAAGCGCTCGTTCAGGTAATTGATGATGACCTTGGAGTCGTACATCCAGGTGACCTTGCCAGCTTCCTCGATACGCAGGCACGGGACCTTGATCTTGCCACCTTCGGCCAGCAGGGTTTCCCGAGCCACGGCATCGTTCTTGGCATCGCGCAGGCTCGCCGGCACGTTGAGCTTGTGCAGCGTGCGGCGGGTCTTGACGCAGAACGGGCAGGCATGGAACTGGTAGAGCGTCAGGCCAGTGGCCGCGCGGTCGACCTCGGCCTGCGCCTCGGCGCTGCGCTTGCGACGCGGTGGCCGCGTGAGCAGGTCGCCCGCCACGATCACCTGGCCCAGTCCGATACGCAAGGCTTTCATCAACATGTGGCAGTCCTCGAGATTGGGGTACGGCTTATTTGATCAGGCTGAGAAACTCGCTGCGGGTCGCCGCGTTGTCACGGAACTCGCCCAGCATCACCGAGGTGATCATCGAGGAATTCTGCTTTTCGACACCGCGCATCATCATGCACATGTGCTTGGCTTCGATGACCACCGCGACACCCAGCGCGCCGGTGACCTGCTGCACTGCATCGGCGATCTGCCGGCCCAGGTTCTCCTGGATCTGCAGGCGGCGGGCGTACATGTCGACGATCCGCGCGACCTTGGACAGCCCCAGCACCTTGCCATTAGGGATATAGGCGACATGGGCGCGCCCTATGAACGGCAACAGGTGATGCTCGCACAACGAATACAGCTCGATATCCCGGACCATCACCATCTCGCTCGCATCGGAGCTGAACAGGGCTCCGTTGGTGACCTCGTCGAGAGTCTGCTCGTACCCGCGGCAAAGGTACTTCATGGCTTTGGCAGCGCGTTTGGGCGTGTCGAGCAGGCCTTCGCGGGTAACGTCCTCGCCCAGCTGGCCAAGGATCTCGGTGTAGTTCTGTTCCAGGGACATGATCAAACCTGTGGGGAAATATTTCGCAGACGCGAAGGGTACGGCTCCGCTCGCACGGGTGCAAGCGGGGCGTTATTCGTCACGCCCTTCGAGCATGGTGCGCTTGAGCATCACGTAAACCGCGCCGGCGCCGCCGTGGCGGGGCTGGCAGGAGGTGAAGCCGAGCACCTGCGGGTGCTGGCGAAGCCAGGTGTTGACGTGGCTCTTGATCATCGGCCGCTTGCCGTCCAGGCGCACGGCCTTGCCGTGGGTCACGCGTACGCAGCGGATTTCGAAACGGGTGGCTTCGGCGAGGAATGCCCAGAGGGTTTCGCGAGCCTTTTCCACGGTCATGCCGTGCAGGTCCAGGCTGCCTTCGAAGGGAATCTGGCCGACCTTGAGCTTGCGCATCTGGCTTTCCTGCACACCATCGCGGGCCCAGTGCAGGTCGTCCTCGGGGCCGACGTCGATGACGAACTGATCGGACAGGCCATCGACGGTAGTGGTGCGGTTCCCGACGGTCGCTGCCTGGCGCAGCGCCTGCAACTTGGCCTTGTCGGCCTTGGGCTTGCCGGTGTCGGCGCGGTCGTGCCGAATGGGCTTGACGCCGCGCATCTGGTCCTTGAACAAGGAAAATTCGTCGTCTTGCATGAAGGTCTCCACCACGGGAGCGCTAGTCTACGCGACTCAATCGTGCTTTTTCATCAGGTGCGGGGCCAGATCGAGTTCACGGCTGCGGCGCATCCCGCGGCGACTGCGACGCCAGCACCACAGGCCCAGATAAAGTACCAATACCCCTGCGCCAGCCAGTATGGCAGCGCCGGTGGCGGTGGTGTCCAGCCCGGCGACCTGCGGTGGATGCCCCAGCAGAGTGGCGATGCCGGCCATGGCCAAGAGCAGGCCAAGGGTCAGCAGCACGGCGCCCAGCGCCGCGCCCAGGCGGTAACGCCAACCACCAGGGCCACGTTTTCTGAGCCTGCGCGCATTGAAACCCTGGGATGACTTCATTGAATCCTCGATGGCGATCGGGCCGGCTGGGGGTCAGAGCAAGTCGCCGGTCATGGCGACCGCCGCGAAGTTGTCGCGCATGATGGCCATTTCGGCTTCCTGCACCTTGGCTGCCGCCAGCACACCGTCGCCCTGGGGCAGATCACGGGTCGCGCAGGCATCGGCTACCAGGGTACAGCGATAACCGTAGTCCTTGGAGGCGCGCACGGTGGTGCTGACGCTGGAATGGCTCATGAAGCCGCAGACGATCAGGTCCAGGTGGCCGTAGCTCTGCAGCAGCTCATGCAGCCCGGTGTTGTTGAAGGCGTTGGGCATGCGCTTTTCCACCACCGCTTCGTCGCCCTGGGGTTCGAAACCTTCGATGAACTCGCCACGCCGGCCCTGGGGGTCGAACAGCCCGCCGACAGTACCCAGATGGCGAATGTGCACCACCGGACGCTTGGCTGCGCGCGCCGCCGCCATCAGCTTGGCGATGTTGGCCAGCGCCTCGTCCATGCCCGACAGGGCCAGGTCGCCACTGAGGTATTCCTTCTGTGCATCGATGATGATCAGGCTGGCGTTGGCGATCCGCGTGGGCGGGAAACCGCGGCCGCTGAGTTGGAACATCGTCTTTGGAACGGACATCGGGGGCTCCTTTGGCTAGGGCTTTTGCCGCATTGTCCTCTGCTCGAGCCGTTCTGTGAATCGGATTGAGCGAACATGGCAAAAATCGCCCACGGCCCTCTGTTAATATCCGTGCTTGATTCGACCGAGGAGCTTTTGTGATCACTTCCCGCTTGCGCACCGTGCGCGACCACATCCGTTGGGCCGTCAGCCGTTTTCATGGCGAAGAACTGTTCTTCGGCCACGGTACCGATAACGCCTGGGACGAGGCCCGCCTGCTGGTGCTGGGCGCGTTGAACCTGCCCTACGAAATTGCCGACAGCTACCTGGATTGCCGCCTCGAAGACGACGAGATCGTGCGCGTACAGCACTTGCTCAAGCGGCGCATGGAAGAGCGCGTGCCGGCGGCCTACCTGATCGGTGAGGCGTGGTTCTGTGGCATGTCGTTCATCGTCGACGCACGGGTACTGGTGCCCCGTTCACCCATTGGCGAGTTGATCGAGAACGGCTTCGAGCCGTGGCTGAGCCAGCCGCCGGCGCGGATCCTCGACTTGTGCACCGGTTCGGGCTGCATCGGCATCGCCTGCGCCGACGTTTTCCCGGAAGCCGAAGTCATCCTGGCAGACCTGTCTTTCGAGGCGCTCGAGGTGGCCAATCAGAACATCGAGCGGCATGGCCAGGAAGAACGGGTCTATACCGTGCAGGGCGATGGCTTTGAAGGCTTGCCGGGGCAGCGGTTCGACCTGATCGTGTCCAATCCACCGTATGTCGATGCCGAAGATTTTGCCGACATGCCGGCTGAATACCAGCACGAGCCCGAGTTGGGCCTGGCCTGCGGTGACGACGGCTTGAACCTAGTGCGACGCATGCTCGCCGAGGCGGCGGATCACCTGAACGACAAGGGCCTGCTGATCGTCGAGGTCGGCAACAGCCAGGTGCACGTCGAGGCGCTCTATCCGGAAGTGGATTTCGCCTGGTTGGAGTTCCAGCGCGGTGGGCATGGCGTGTTCATGCTCAGCGCCGAGCAGTGCCGCGAGCACCAGGCGCTGTTCGTTTCGCGCATCTGATCACGTTCGCTTACGTCACCGCGGCTGATGCTAGCGGTGGGTGGCGATCCATATCAGCAGCGCGGCCTGGAATACGGCGAACGCAATCAGGCAGGCGATGGTGAAGCGCAGGCCGCCTTCATCGCGGGAAAACTTGCCGATCCGCTCTTGCTGGGTGTGCAGTTTCAACTCCATCTCCTGCAACTGCTGTTCGGCCAGTTGCAGCATCTCGCTGGCCGCCAGCACCTCGACCACCTGGACCTTTTCCGGGTTCCAGGTGCTCAGCAACTGGCTGACGGCAATGGGATGATACTGGCCCTTGAGGCGTTGCACGTCGGCGTATTCGACGTTCAGGCCCTGGGTGCGAAGGGCATGGTCGCGGCCATCCAGGCCAGCCGGTTGCAGGGCTTCCTTGCTCGACAGCGTTGCGCCTTGCAGTGTGTAGTGCGGCCAGTGATGCTGCAGCCACGCGGTGGCCTGGGCCATGACGAAACGGCCCAGGCCGCGATTGACCGGCTCCAGTTGCAGGCCCGTTTCACTGCCCAGGCTGACCTGTCGCAGGTGATGGTCGACCCACACGTCCAGCCGGTTCTGCTCCTTGCGCACGCGCTGGCCGGGCAGCTGGATGTCCAGCCGCAACAGGCTCAAGGCAGGGTCGTGGCGCTCGGCCAGGCCGAACTGCACGAAACGCAAGGGCCGCGGCCCGGTGGCCCGGTCGGCGGGCAGGGGCGCCAGACGCAGCATCTTGAACTGCTCGGTAGTGACTTCGGCCCACGGCCGCGGCACTTCTTCGGGTTCATCGATGGCGGCGAGTGGCGGGTCTTGTTCGGTCATGGCGCGATCCTCTTCACGCACTTGTATCGGCCACCTCGACCCGCTCTTGAATGCGCACCGCGCAGACGCTCTCTACAGGCCCTTTATGAAGGGCACCACGACACGCCCCAGCTCCGCCGCCAGCGGACGGTTGTGGTCGCGATAGGACTTGAGCTGTGACGGCAGGTCCATCGGCACGATGCGCAGCACATGGTTCATGCCGGGAATGATCGCCAGCTGTGCATCGGGCTTGGCGCGCTGCAGTGCCTGTGCGTCACCGACGCCTACCTGGATGTCGTGGCTGCCCTGCACGATCAACGCCGGGACTTTCAATGCTGCGAAGGCCTGGGCAGGGTCCTGGCGCAGCAGCGAAATCAGGTAGGGCTGCACGCTCGGGCGAAACAGCACTTGCAGGGGCTGGGGCACGTCGGGGTCGTACTGTCCGGCTTCCAGGCGCTCGATCAGCTGATAACTGCGCGGTTGCAGTTTGGCCGGCAGGCGCTCGCCGATCTGCTCGCGCAGCACTTCGCCCAAGGGGCGACCGCTGCCCGACAGCGATACCACAGCGTTGGCACCGGCGCGCTGGGCCGCCAGGGTGGCGATCAGCGCGCCTTCGCTGTGGCCCAGAATGATCAGCGGGCCGAAACGCGGGTCGCGTTTGAGTTGCGCGCTCCAGGCCACCGCATCGTCGACGTAGCCCGCCACGCTCAGATCGCGCTCGTCGGGGGTGGCCTTGCGGCCGGTGGCAACGCCGCGCTTGTCGTAGCGCACGCTGGCAATGTTGTTCTGCGCCAGCAGTAGCGCGAGCTTTTTCAGGCTGTCGTTACGGCCTGCCTCGGGGTTGTTGCCGTCCCGGTCGGTAGGCCCGGAGCCGGAAATCATCAGCACCACCGGTACCGGCCGGTCGGCGCGTGGAACCAGCTGCGAGCCGTACAAGGTGCCCTGGGCGGTCTGCAGTTCGATGGGGCGTCTGGCGATGTCGGGCGTGGCGGCCAGTGCAGCGGCGCTGCCGGCGAACAGGAACAGGGCAACTAATCGGAACGTCGTGCGCAACATCATCGAGCCACTATGCAGGGAAGTGCGATTTGGACTGGGACGCGCGGGTAAGGTTCAGGGATGAACTGGCCGTCGACCCTGCGTATACTGGCGCCCTGTCTGATTCGGTTGATTTCGCGGAGCGCCCTGCATGTCCGGCAATACCTACGGCAAGCTGTTCACTGTCACCACCGCTGGCGAAAGCCATGGCCCGGCGTTGGTCGCCATCGTCGACGGCTGCCCGCCAGGCCTTGCGATTTCCCTGGACGACTTGCAGCGCGACCTGGATCGACGCAAGCCGGGCACCAGTCGGCACACCACCCAGCGCCAGGAGCCGGACGAAGTCGAGATCCTCTCCGGCGTGTTCGAAGGGCGTACCACCGGTACCTCCATCGGCCTGCTGATCCGCAACACCGATCAGAAGTCCAAGGATTACTCGGCAATCAAGGACCTGTTCCGCCCGGCCCACGCGGACTACACCTACCATCACAAGTACGGCGAGCGCGACTACCGCGGCGGCGGCCGCAGCTCGGCCCGCGAGACGGCCATGCGCGTGGCCGCCGGGGCGATTGCCAAGAAGTACCTGGCCACCCAGGGCATCCTGATTCGCGGCTACATGAGTCAGCTGGGCCCGATCCAGATTCCCTTCAAGAGCTGGGACGGCGTGGAAGACAACGCCTTTTTCAGCCCCGACCCGGACAAGGTCCCGGAACTGGAGGCCTACATGGACCAGCTGCGCCGTGACCAGGACTCGGTCGGCGCGAAGATCACCGTGGTCGCCGAAGGCGTCATGCCGGGCCTGGGCGAACCCATCTTCGACCGCCTGGACGCCGACCTGGCGCACGCCTTGATGAGCATCAACGCGGTCAAGGGCGTGGAGATCGGCGCCGGTTTCGCCAGCGTCGCCCAGCGCGGCACCGAGCACCGCGACGAGCTGACGCCGGAAGGGTTTCTCAGCAATCACGCCGGCGGCGTGCTGGGCGGCATTTCCTCGGGGCAGCCGATCGTTGCCCACCTGGCCCTCAAGCCCACGTCGAGCATCACCACCCCGGGTCGCTCGATCGATGTCCATGGCCAGCCGGCCGACATCATCACCAAGGGCCGCCATGATCCATGCGTGGGTATCCGCGCCACGCCCATTGCAGAAGCGATGATGGCCATCGTGCTGATGGACCACCTGCTGCGCCATCGCGGGCAGAACGCCGACGTCAAGGTCGACACCCCGGTGCTGGGCCAGCTTTGAGCACGATGTCGCCGCCAGCGGAACACACCGTTCCGTACTGGCGGCTGTCCACTTTCTACCTGTTCTATTTCGCCTTGCTGGGCTCGACCGCGCCGTTCCTGGCGCTGTACTTCCACCATTTGGGTTTCGACAGCGCGCGCATCGGCGAACTGGTGGCGATTCCCATGCTGATGCGCTGCGTGGCGCCCAACCTGTGGGGCTGGCTGGGCGACTACACCGGTCGACGGCTGGCCATCGTGCGCATCGGTGCGCTGTGTACGCTGGCCAGTTTCTCGCTGATCCTGCTGGACACCAGCTACGCCTGGCTGGCGCTGGTCATGGCCTTGCATGCCTTCTTCTGGCACGCCGTGCTGCCTCAGTTCGAAACCCTGACCCTGGCCCATCTGCAAGGCCAGACGGCGCGCTACAGCCAGATCCGCCTGTGGGGCTCGATCGGTTTCATTCTGGCCGTGGTGGGCCTGGGTCGAGTGTTCGAGAGCCTCAGCCTGGATGCTTATCCCTACACCCTGCTGGCGATCATGGCCGGGATCGTCGCGGCGAGTGCCTGGGTCCCGGATGCGCCCGTCGGCGAAGGCACACGTCGTACGCCGGGGGACGGCTTCATGAAGCAATTGATTCGCCCCGGTGTATTGGCATTCTACGGCTGCGTGGGGCTCATGCAGCTCAGTCACGGCCCGTACTATACGTTCCTGACCCTGCACCTTGAACAGTTGGGATACAGCCGCGCAGTGATCGGCATGCTGTGGGCGGTGGGGGTGGTGGCCGAGGTGTTGATGTTCCTGGCCATGAGCCGGATCCTGACGCGCGTTTCCCTGCGCCGGGTGCTGGTCGCCAGTTTTCTCCTGGCCGCGGTGCGCTGGCTGCTCCTGGGCAGTTTCGCCGAGCACCTGTGGCTGCTGGTACTCGCCCAACTGATGCATGCCGCCACGTTCGGCAGCTTCCATGCCGCTGCGATCCATTTCGTGCAGCGCAGCTTCGGTGCCCATCAACAAGGTCAGGGGCAAGCCCTGTATGCAGCGCTGGCCGGTGTCGGCGGCGCCCTGGGTGCTCTGTACTCCGGTTACCTGTGGCAACCGCTGGGCGCCGCGGGCACCTTCGCCCTGGCCAGCCTTGCCGCGTTCGCTGCAGCCCTGATCATGCTCAGGCGCACACCCCATGACCCTGCGCCCGTGGCCAGCCACTGAGACCCACTCGAGGAATTTGCATGACCCGCCTTACCGTCTACCACTGCAGCACGCCGGATATTCCCAACAAGGTGCTGAGCCACCTCGAAGACATCGCCGCGACCCTGGGCGAGCTGGCCATTGGTTTCGAACGTGCCGAGGCGACGTTGCCCGTGTCGTTCGAGATGAGCGCGGAGGAGGTGATGACGACCTGCCAGGGCGAAGTGGATGCCTGGATGGCCAAGGGCGGCTACGAGAGCGTGGACGTGCTCAGCATTGACGAGGATCACGGGCAGCAGACCTCTACCCGGAGCCAATGGCTGCGCGAGCACCGTGTTGCCGGAAAATGGGTGCTATGCGTCGTGGCCGGACGCGTTCAATTGAGTCTGCATGCCGGTGACTATGTGTACGCAGTGCTATGCGAGCGCGATGACCGAATCACGGTGCCAGCAGGCATGGCTTACTGGCTGGACATGAGTGATCGTCCGCGGTTGGTAGCGCTGCGTGTGCTGCCCGATCCAGACGGCTGGCGCCCCGAGTATGTAGAGCAGCCTGTGCACGACCGGTTTCAAGGATTCGATGACTGATTTCGGCCTTTCACCAGACGAAAAAAAACCCGATACCAGGATGCGCCAGGTATCGGGTTTTGCAAGGACAGAGCATTAGAAACAGAGGTAGAGCAACAACGTAGGTGGATCAATTCAGGTGGATCAATTTGGGCCAAGCACCGCT
This sequence comes from Pseudomonas rhizosphaerae, assembly GCF_000761155.1. Taxonomy (NCBI): domain Bacteria; kingdom Pseudomonadati; phylum Pseudomonadota; class Gammaproteobacteria; order Pseudomonadales; family Pseudomonadaceae; genus Pseudomonas; species Pseudomonas rhizosphaerae. Next base: position 282,261 of record NZ_CP009533.1, read on the forward strand.
TGCCAGGCAAATCAGCGCAGGCTGATCAGGCCGAGTGATAGGTCGGCAGCGCGAAGCGGTTCTGGCTCTGCAGCATGTTGATTGCTGGCAGCTGGCTGGCTTCACCGGCCAGGTCGCGACGGATGGCGCTAATGACCCAAGTCAGTTGTTCAGGGGTGTGCAACTGGGCGTAAGAAATCGAGCGTTTGATCTGCTTGCCGTCGGTATCGCGCAGGGTCAGCAAAACGGCGCCATCAGGACGCGGTTGAGTGGTCACTTCGTACTCGGAGAAGACGGAAACGAATTTTTCGTGGAGGAAGTTCATGTGCAGCTCCTAGCAAGTTGGCGGGCATGTCTAGGTAGTTGCAGCGAGTGTGCCAAGTTCTGGTAAAAATAAAACCCTTTTAAATCAGTAGCTTGAAAATATAGCCAATTTTGGCTTCCGTGCAATTTGCATGAATGCTCTTCGGGCATGCTGCATTTTGCGCGGCGGAGCAGGGCGGGCGGTGGCTCGCCGGAAGGGAAACGCAGGCGCGAGAAGGATTTTTTCCCGCAGCACTACTGTCTATGACCACAAATCGCCAATAAATTCCTGCCTCGTGGGCGATAGCCAAGCTCTGTTGCAGGCTGAAGTCCGAGCGGGAAGACTGCCTACCGTGAACCCATTGCCAGGAGGTTTTGCCATGACCCAACCCGAAGCGCGTCAGATGAACGACGAAGAAGCTGCACAGTTTGCAGAGCAAGTGTTCGACGTCGCCCGCAACGGTGACGCGCAGATGCTCGAGCGTCTGCTCGAGAAGGGCCTGCCGCCCAATCTGCGCAATCACAACGGCGACACCTTGCTGATGCTCTCGACCTACCATGGTCATCTGGACGCTGCGCGCGTGTTGCTGCAATACAAGGCTGATCCGTTGATCGCCAATGACAAGAACCAGCTGCCCATGGCGGGCGCCGCCTTCAAGGGAAACCTGCCCATGGTGCAGCTGCTCATAGAGGAAGGGGCTCCGGTCGACGGCGCGTCGGCTGACGGGCGCACTGCCTTGATGATGGCGGCCATGTTCAACCGGACCGAAATGGTCGACTACCTGCTGGCCCAGGGCGCCGACCCGGCTGCGGTGGATGCGCAAGGCATCAACGCCCTCGGTGCGGCTCGCGCCATGGGTGCCACGCTGACCATCGAGCAGTTGCAGAAGCTGGCAGGCTGATACCCGCCTGGCCGATTTGCCTATATCCTTGCGGCCTTTTTCCAGCGTCGCAGGGGTTGCCTCATGAAACAGTCACTTGTCGAACTCATCGGTAACATCAGTTCCGGCTGCATGCGCCAAGAAGACATCGATCGCGTTGCCGATGAGGCGGCCCAGGCCTACGCCGATCCCCAGGCGTTCCTAGTGGCCAATCCGGACATCAATTACGACGACAGCTTTCCCATCCCGCTTGGCGAATGGATCGTGGTGGGCAGCCTGCCCGACACGGTGATTTTCCAGGCCGACACCTACCCCGAGCTGCTGCAGCAGATCATCGATTCGTTCGGGCCCGACGTTACCTTCAACATCAAGCCCAAGCAGTTGAGCAAGGTCGACGCATTGACCGCGCTCAATCGTATCCAGGTGCAACTGGCTGCCATGAGCAAGGACGAGGGCGGGTATGTGCTGTTCGATTTCAGCCAGCCACTGGACGATGAGTTGCAGATGGTGCTGGTGTACGGCAAGGACGCGGATCGGGTGGCGGCATTGGGCGCCGAGTTGCACATCACCGCCGTACCCGCCCTGGAGGCATTGCGCGTGGCCTTGCACGTCTGAACGCAGGCTTGACCTTTCATTCGCCGACCACGGAACCCCTGCGACACGCCGCTATCCTAGTTGATGCATGCCATCCACAAGGAGTATCACATGGGTTCCACTTTCAATAGCCTGATCGGCCTGATCATCCTCGCGCTGGACATCTGGGCGGTCATCAACGTCATCAAGAGTGGTGCCTCGACCGGGGCCAAGGTCCTGTGGGTACTGCTGATCATCCTGCTGCCGGTACTGGGCCTGATCATCTGGGCCATTGCCGGTCCACGCGGCAACGTGCGGGTCTGAATCAAACAGGTCGAACCTGCAACGGGTTCGACCTGTCCGCCCTGGCGACGTATCATCCCCGGCCCGACCGCCGTTTCGCGGCCGATGCGTAGACTCTGAACGGAATTTTCACCTGTCTTCACGGACAATCCGCGCCCAGAATTAACCTTCGCACCCTTAACAGACCTCAACGACAGACCTCAACGGACCTTTCCCACACATGGCTACTCCGGACGCCTTGAGTCAAAAGCAGGCCGCGCGCGGCATGCTGCAACCGACCGTCAAATCGCACCTGGCTTATACGCTGCTCAGCGGCCTGGCAATCATGCTGATGCTCAGCGGGTTGCGCCTGGCATTGCTGATGTACAACCGCGAGATGATCGGCGATACGCCTACCAGCACCTTCGTCGAAGCCTTCGCCAATGGCTTGCGCTTCGACCTGCGCCTGGTGGTGTACCTGCTGATTCCGTTGCTGCTGGCAGTACTCAGCGCGCGCGTCATGCGCTGGCGCGGGCTGTTCCGGGCGTGGCTGACGGTGGTATCCAGCGTGGTGCTGCTGTGTGGCTTGATGGAAATGGACTTCTACCGCGAGTTTCACCAGCGCCTCAATGGCCTGGTGTTCCAGTACGTGAAGGAAGACCCCAAGACCGTGCTGAGCATGATCTGGTACGGCTACCCGGTAGTGCGCTACCTGCTGGCCTGGGTCTTCGTGACCTGGCTGCTGAGCCTGGTGTTCAAGGGCTTCGACCGGCTGACCCGTCCGCGTGTCGCCACGGCGGCCGGTGTCGGCAAGCCAGTGGCGCCGTGGTATGCGCGGGTAGGTGTGTTCGTGGTCATTCTGCTGATCGCAGTGGTCGCCGCGCGCGGCACCCTGCGTCAGGGTCCGCCGCTGCGCTGGGGCGACGCGTACACCACCGATTCGAACTTCGCCAACCAGTTGGGCCTCAACGGCTCGCTGACGCTGATCGCCGCCGCGAAAAGCCGGATGTCCGAAGACCGCGACAATATCTGGAAGGCGACCCTGCCGCAGGACGAGGCGCAAAGCGCCGTGCGCAATATGCTGCTGACGCCCCATGACACCCTGGTCGACAGCGACACCGCTGCGGTTCGGCGCAACTTCCAGCCGCCTCAGGCCAATACCCTGCCGATCAAGAACGTCGTGGTGATCCTGATGGAGAGCTTCGCCGGTCATTCGGTGGGGGCATTGGGCGCCGAAGGCAGCATCACGCCGTACTTCGACAAGCTGGCCCAGGAAGGCCTGCTGTTCGACCACTTCTTCTCCAGTGGTACCCACACCCACCAGGGCATGTTCGCCACCATGGGTTGCTTCCCCAACCTGCCGGGCTTCGAATACCTGATGCAGACCCCCGAAGGCAGCCACAAGCTTTCCGGCCTGCCGGAGATGCTCAGCGCCGCGCGGGGCTACGACGACGTCTATGTCTACAACGGTGACTTCGCCTGGGACAACCAGTCCGGGTTCTTCAGCAACCAGGGCATGACCACGTTCATCGGCCGTAACGATTTCGTCAATCCGGTGTTTTCGGATCCGACCTGGGGTGTGTCCGACCAGGACATGTTCGACCGTGGCAACGAAGAACTGGCCAAGCGCGGCGCCGCCGGCAAGCCGTTCTACGCACTGCTGCAGACCCTGTCCAACCATGTGCCCTACGCCTTGCCGGCCAACCTGCCGGTGGACAAGGTCACCGGGCGCGGCAGCCTGGACCTGCACCTGACCGCCATGCGTTACTCGGACTGGGCCCTGGGCCAGTTCTTCGAGAAGGCGCGCAAGGAGCCGTACTTCAAGGAAACCCTGTTCATCGTGCTGGGCGACCATGGCTTCGGTAATCAGAAGCAGATCACCGAGATGGACCTGGGCCGCTTCAACGTGCCGCTGTTGCTGGTCGGTCCCGGTATTCAGGAGAAGTTCGGCAAGGTCAACCACACCGTCGGCTCGCAGCCTGACGTGGTACCGACCATCATGGGCCGCCTGGGCGGCGCCAGCCAGCACCAGTGCTGGGGGCGCGACCTGCTCAACCTGCCTGCCGGCGACCCCGGTTTCGCCGTGATCAAGCCGTCGGGCAGCGAGCAGACCGTGGCGATCATCAAGGGTGACCGTATTCTGGTCGAGCCGCGGGACATGGACACCCGTCTGTATCGCTATCAGCTGGGCCGCGAGTTCGATGCACAGTTGATCCCCGATACCGACGCCAACGCCGCCGACGTACCGCAATTGCGCGCCAAGCTGGACTCGTTCATCCAGACGGCGACCAAGAGCCTGCTCGACAACACTGCCGGTGCAGTGGAGAGCAAGCAGGAGTAAGTCACTACCGATCGGTAAAAAGGCCCTGCGGGGCCTTTTTACATGGGGGGATCGGGCTCGTCCCGGTCCGGCTTGGGCCGTCCACTGTCTGGAACGAATCCCTGCCGTTGCGAGTCAACGTTGTGTGAGCGTATCAGGCAGATTCCTGCCTGAATTCCGTCGAGGAGATGTACACCGATGAAAGAGTGGAAAATCAGCTTCTTCAACAAGGACGGCGTGCAGGACAGCATGACGATCAGTGCTGATACCTGTCCGTCGATAGAAGAAGCAGCGACCCTGGTTCGCTCCAAGCTGTATCCGGTTGCAGCCGAGCTGGATGAAGTCAATCTTCCCGATACCGTCGCCTCGCCGGTCGCCAAGACGCTCAAGTCGCAGCACAGCGTGGAAATTACGGCCATTACCGAAGTCGCGTGAATTTCAGCTGATCCGGGCCATTGGCACAGGCCCGGCCTTCGCGTTACTCTGCGGTCAAGGTCTTCGCGGATCTTGCTGCTCGTTCCCATACCCTGCGTCATGCCACACGCTCGATTCCAGCTGCTGCGTCACCGACGTCGCACCGCACTCATTCCTTGTCCGAGGAGGTTCTGGAAGTACTGAAAGTCTATCCGTCGTTATTGCTGAGGGAGACGATTCATGAGCACAGCCTATCAAGAAGACATCAGCAGCAATGTATTACGTCGCATGAAAGAGGGCGGTTTCGACTTTGCCCGCATCCACCCCATCGAGTTCTACGCGGTCTTTCCCGATGAAGACCGGGCGCGCACGGCTGCCGGCAAGTTTCGCGGCGAGTCGCTCAACGCTCAGATCAGCGAGCGCGACGACGGTGCCTGGCACCTGGAGTTGAGCAAGCTGATGTACGCCACCCACGGTGGCATCGGTGAATTCGAGCAGGATTTCGAAGCCGTCGTCGAGCCGCTGGGTGGTGAAATCGAGGGCTGGGGCGTGAAGCACGAAATGAGCCGCCCTGAGGCCTGAACCCAGGTGAACCACGGTAGCCCCGTGGTTCTTTTGCCGACCCTTGTCGAAGGCAAAAAAAAGCCGCCCACTAAGGGGCGGCGAATGGGAATTCGGAAAATCGAGATGGGCGCCAAGCTTCCGCCGGTACCGCTGAAAGAATTATCAACGAACGCCGCAAGCTATTGAATTCAACCCTGTCTATGCTGGTCATAGAGACAAGCCGCTTGAACAATCCGCTTCGCAATGAAGCGTATGTCATCGGTGTTCGGACATTGCCGCACAAGAACGGTGCACGGTTCCCGACAGGGAATCCCAAGCACTTGATTTAATGGCACATATGCCGATGGCACGGGCCTTGCGAAGGCTCTTGGGTCCGGGTGACAAGGAGTACGGCATGAGCCGCACCTATTATGATGAAATGTACGATGCCGACGGCCAGGTTCGCCCGCATTACCGGGAGTTCGCCCGTTGGTTGGCCGACACGCCGCAGGAACTCCTTGCCCAGCGTCGACGCGAGGCCGATTTGCTGTTTCATCGCGCCGGTATCACATTCACCCTGTACGGCGACGAGCAGGGCACCGAACGGCTGATTCCCTTCGATACCATTCCGCGCAGCATTCCTGCCAGCGAATGGCGGATCGTGGAACGCGGCTGCATCCAGCGCGTCAAGGCGCTGAACATGTTTCTGGCGGACCTGTACCACGACCAGCGCATCATCAAGGCCGGCATCATTCCCGCCGAGCAGGTATTGGCCAACGAGCAGTATCAGCTGGCCATGCAGGGGCTGGACTTGCACCGCGACATCTACTCGCACATTTCCGGGGTCGACCTGGTGCGCGACGGTGACGGCACCTATTACGTACTCGAAGACAACCTGCGCACCCCCAGTGGCGTGAGCTACATGCTCGAAGACCGCAAGATGATGATGCGGTTGTTTCCCGAGCTGTTCGCGGCACAGCGCATTGCGCCTGTGGACCACTACCCCAATCTGCTGCTCGACACCCTGAAAAGCTCGAGTGCCATCGACAATCCCAGTGTGGTCGTACTGACGCCGGGCCGCTTCAACAGTGCATTCTTCGAACACGCCTTCCTGGCGCGCGAGATGGGCGTGGAGTTGGTGGAAGGGGCGGACCTGTTCGTCCGTGACGACAAGGTGTTCATGCGCACCACCGACGGACCCAAGCCGGTGGACGTGATCTACCGCCGCCTGGACGACGCCTTCCTCGATCCCCTGGCCTTCAACCCCGACTCCATGCTGGGCGTCCCCGGCCTGCTGGCTGCGTATCGCTCCGGCAACGTGGTACTGGCCAATGCCATCGGCACCGGCGTGGCCGACGACAAGTCGGTCTACCCGTTCGTTACCGACATGATCCGCTTCTACCTCGACGAAGAGCCCATCCTCAAGAACGTGCCGACCTGGCAGTGCCGCAAGCCATCGGAGTTGTCCCATGTGCTGGCCAACCTGCCCGATCTGGTGGTCAAGGAAACCCAGGGTTCGGGTGGCTATGGCATGTTGGTGGGCCCGTGCGCGAGTGCCGCAGAGATCGAAAATTTCCGGGCGCGCCTCAAAGCCCGACCCCATGCCTACATCGCCCAACCCACGCTGTCGCTGTCGACCTGCCCGACGTTCGTCGAGAACGGCATAGCGCCCCGTCATATCGATCTTCGTCCCTTTGTCCTGGCCGGTCGCGAAACCCGCGTGGTGCCCGGCGGCCTGACCCGCGTCGCCTTGCGTGAAGGCTCGCTGGTGGTGAATTCGTCGCAGGGCGGCGGGACCAAAGACACCTGGGTGGTCGAGGATTAAGGATGCCTGCCAATGCTAAGTAGAACTGCCTCTGATCTGTATTGGATGTCACGCTATCTGGAGCGCGTGGAGAATCTGGCGCGCATGCTCGATGTGAGTTATTCACTGTCGCTGATGCCGCAGGATGGCCGGGGTGACGGGCTGGACGAGATCGCCATGCCGCTGTTGATCACCGGCACCCTGGAAGATTACCTCGAGCGTCACGGCCAGTTGCACGCCGAGCGCCTGTTGCACTTCTTCGCCCTGGACCCGGCCAATCCGGCCAGCATCTACAGTTGCCTGGGCGCGGCACGTGCCAGTGCCCATGCAGTGCGTGGACGCATCACCGCCGACATGTGGGAAAACATCAACTCCACCTGGCTCGAGATCCGTGGCATTGCCGAGCAGGGTGTGGGTCGCTACGGCATGAGCCGATTCTGCGACTGGGTCAAGGAACGCGCCCACCTGTTCCGCGGGGCCACCTACGGCACCCTGATGCGCAACGACGCGTTCCGGTTCATCCGCCTGGGTACCTTCATCGAGCGCGCCGACAACACCCTGCGCCTGCTCGATGCACGCTACGAAATGCTCGGCGAAGATGCCTATTCGGTCGACGACAGCTCGGCTCGGGGGTACTACCAGTGGAGTGCGCTGTTGCGCGCGCTGTCGAGTTTCGAGGCCTATACCGAAATCTACCGCGACGCGCCGGCGGCCAAGCCGGTAGCCGAGCTGTTGCTGCTGCGTGCCGACGTACCTCGCTCGCTGCGCGCCTGTACCGAAGAGATCAACCAGATCCTCGCAGACCTGCCTGGGGCCAACGGCCGTCCGGCCCAGCGCCTGGCGGCCGAGCTGGACGCGCGCCTGCGCTACACCGGCATCGACGAAATCCTCGACGAAGGCCTGCATGAGTGGTTGAACGAACAGATCCCACTGGTGCGCCAGCTGGGCAATGCGATCCACACTGCCTATCTGGAGGCTGTATGAGGCTAAACATCAGTCACGAAACTGCCTATCACTACGATGATGAGGTACGTGCCAGCATCCAGTACCTGCGCCTCACGCCCCACGACAGCGAGCGCCAGCGCATCTTGAGTTGGCAACTGGACCTGCCGCGCCCGGTGCGGGCCCAGCTCGACCCGTTCGGCAACATCCTGCACGTGCTGACCTTGGACGACCCCCATGATGCGATCATCATCGGTGCACGGGGTCAGGTGGAGATCGACGAAACCCGCGAGGCCGAGCACGAAGCGCAGTCCCCGCTGCCGTTCCTGCGTTTTACTCGCCTGACCGAAGCCGACGAGGCATTGCGGGCCTTTGCAGCCGAGCAGTGCCATGCGCGGCGCGACCGCAACGGTTTGATCGACCTGATGCAGGGCCTGCATCAGCGCATCACCTACACCACCGGCGCCACCGCTGTAGACACCAGTGCTGCCCAGGCTTTCGCCAGCGGCGCAGGGGTCTGCCAGGACCACACCCATGCTTTCCTGGCCTGTGCCCGTAGCCTGGGTGTGCCCGCACGCTATGTGTCCGGCTACCTGTTCACCGAGGATACCGAGCACATGGCTAGTCATGCCTGGGCCGAAGCCTGGCTCGACGACGCCTGGTACAGCTTCGACGTGACCAATCAGCTGGCGCGTCCGGAGCGTCATTTGAAGCTGGCGATCGGCCTGGACTACCTCGATGCCTGCCCGGTCCGCGGCATGCGTCGCGGCGGTGGGTTCGAGCAGATGCACGCCAAGGTGCTGGTTGCGCCGAGCGCGCCCGTGGTCACCGTGGCGACTGCTCCACAGTCGCAGCGGCAAACCCAGGGCTAGCCCTGCAAGACAGCCTGGAGCAGGGCGGGGGTGGCAAACTCATGAACCACCCGACCCTTCGTCTGCCTTTCTCAGCTGACCAGCCTGCCCAGATTGGGCAGGATGAGTACCAGCGTCATGGTGAACACGATGAGTCCGGCCTGGCGGATTTTTGGATGTTTGAACATGGCGAACCGCCTATGAGTTATGTTCTTCCTGGCGCCAACGCATGCCACAACCTGGGTTGAGCTTGACGAAAAGGTGCACCCCCACGACTCGATGTGCCCATTTGGCTGCATCAATAGTCATGCTTTTACCTTAGAGCCCTCGAACCACGTGCCTTAGAACACTTTGCTGCGGTGCGACATGCTTTTTCGATCAGGTTCGACTAAGGAACTCTTCTGCAAAATTCGAACATGCCGAGCTAGACGCTCAAGTAGCAGAATGCAAGGCGAGACCTGCAATCTACCGTTCATCGGCCAAATTCGCCGCAGCTTTACTTGCCAGCGAGACCGCTTAACGGGCAGGCTTGTCACCTGCGTTCCTTGTCCATCGAGTAACCTATGACCCTCAACATCTGCATCCTGGAAACCGACGTCCTGCGGCCTGAATTGGTCGAGCAATACCACGGCTATGGACGCATGTTCGAAAGGCTGTTTGCCAGCCAACCGATTCCGGCCCAATTCACCGTATTCAACGTGATGAACGGTGAATACCCACCGGTCGATGCTCGCTATGACGCGTACCTGGTGACCGGCAGCAAGGCCGATTCGTTTGCCACCGATCCGTGGATCGAAACATTGAAGGCGTTTCTGCTGGAACGCTATGAGCGTGGCGACAAACTGCTCGGCATCTGCTTCGGTCATCAGTTGCTGGCGCTGTTGCTCGGCGGCAAGGCCGAGCGTGCTACCCAAGGCTGGGGCGTGGGCACCCATGAATACAGCCTGGCCAGGCGTGCACCCTGGATGACTCCGGAAATCGAGACACTGACCCTGCTCATCAGTCACCAGGACCAGGTCACTTCACTGCCGCCGGACGCGTCGGTGGTGGCATCGAGTGAATTCTGCCCGTTCGCGGCCTACCAGATCGGCGACCAGGTGCTGTGCTTCCAGGGTCACCCGGAGTTCATCCACGACTACTCCCGGGCCCTGCTCGACATTCGTCAGCAGCACCTCGGCGAGCCGGTGTACCGGCAAGCCATTGCCAGCCTCGAGCATGATCACCACGGCATCACCGTGGCCGAGTGGATGATGCGCTTCGTGGCGCAAGGCGCCCGGCCCGCTGAATGAAGGAAGCCGTTGGCGACAACGGCTCACTGCGCGCGGCTATAGCCAGCCCGCGCGTTTGAAACCGATGAACAAGCCGCTGCAGCCCGAGATGATGACACCCAGCACGATGTAGTAGCCGTAGTGCCAGCTCAACTCAGGCATGTTCTCGAAGTTCATCCCGTAGATGCCGGCAATGGCCGTGGGAAACGCCAGGATCGCTGCCCAGGCGGCGAATTTGCGCTGGGTGAGGCTCTGCCGCGACGATTCCAGCAGCAGACCGATCTCGATGGTCTGCGTGGCGATGTCGCTCATGGTGCCCAGGTCTTCCATCTGCCGGTTCACGTGAATCTGCACGTCACGGAAGTAGGGGCGCATGTTCTTGTCGATGAACGGAAAGTCCAGCCGTTGCAGGTCCTCGCTGATCTCGACCATGGGAGCCACGTAGCGGCGCATGCGCAGCAGCTCGCGACGCAGACCGTGCAGGTGCTGGATGTCGGCTTCATTGAGCGAGCCACCGAGCACCCGACGTTCCAGCGATTCAATCTCGCCGTGGATGGTCTCGCTGACCGGCTGATAGTTCTCGGTGACGAAGTCGAGCAGTGCGTAGAGGACGAAATCCTCACCGTGATCCAGCAACAAAGGCCGGGCCTCGCAACGTTTGCGTACCGAGGCGTAGGAGGCCGAATGGCCATTGCGACAGGTGATGATGTAGCCGCGCCCGGCAAAGATATGGGTCTCGACGAACTCTACCTTGTCGCCCTGGCGGATGGGCGAGTAGGTCACGATGAACAGTGCATCGCCAAAGGTTTCCAGCTTGGGCCGGCTGTGCACTTCCAGGGCGTCTTCGATGGCCAGTTCGTGCAGGTCGAACTGCTTCTGCAATTGCGCCATCTGCTCGGCACTGGGCTGCTCCAGGCCGATCCACACGAAATGCCCCGGACGCCGCGCCCACTGCGCGCCTTCGTCGAGGCTGATATCGGTAATCTTCTTGCCCGCACTGTATACGGCGGCGGCGACCACTCGGCCCATGATGTTCACTTCTTCGATTGGCGGGGCGGCCCGGTATGGGCCTGCTGTGGATAGGAGTGTTCAGGCGCGGCGCAGTTCGGGGGCCGGAGCATTGATTGCGTGCCGCATCGGTATACGCCGGCACGGCGGTCGTCCGGCGCTTGTCGCAGGCCCAGGCAGCAGTCAGAAACCCTGGTCTTGATCGAGCAGGATGGCTTCGTCCAACGTCTGCAGAAACGCTGCCCGAGCCTTGAGCTTGGTTCTCGCGTGGGCTTTCATGTTCAGCTTCTGCAACCGTTGCGCTGCGGCAAGTGCGGCTGCCTGCAACTGCTCGGGCGCTACCACCTGATCAAGGAAACCGGCCTGCAATGCCCCGGCCGGGTCGAACATTTCCGCGCCGATCACCGAGCGCTCGAAGGCCGCGCGCCCCAGGCGATCGCGCGCCAGCTCGATACCGGCATGGTGCATGGTCATGCCGATCTGCACCTCGTTCAAACCGATGTGGAACGGCCCTTCGACTCCAATCCGGTAATCGGCCGACAGCAGCAGGAAAGCACCCTTGGCCACCGCGTGCCCCGGGCACGCCACGATGACCGGGAATGGGTGACTCAACAGCCGGCGGGCGAGGGTGGAGCCCTGGGTGACCAGGCTGATGGCGTTCTGCGGGCTCGAGGTCATGACCTTGAGGTCGTAACCTGCCGAGAGAATGCCGGGCTGGCCGGTGATGATCACCACCGCACGCGCCTGCACGGCCTGGTCCAAGGCCTCGTTGAACGCCGCGATGACCTCGGGCGAGATGGCATTCACCTTGCCGTTGTTCAGGGTCAAGGTGGCAATGCCGCCTTCGAATTGGTAGTCGATCAGCTCGCTCATGCGGTATTCCTTGTCATGTTGTGGCGCCGACGTTACCCAGCCTTGTCGGCCGGGTAAAGCGCCGTGACTGACTGCCCAGTCACGCCAGCCCCTGCAAAGAAATCCGCGGCTTTGCTTAAGCGCATGAAAATCTTGCAAAAAAGCTTTGCCATCAGCAACGCTTTCGACTACATTAGCGCGCCTCGACAGACCGAACAGGTTTGCCGAGAAACGGTGAAGTGTCCGAGTGGCTGAAGGAGCACGCCTGGAAAGTGTGTATACAGGAAACTGTATCAAGGGTTCGAATCCCTTCTTCACCGCCATATTCGATACGTCAAAAACCCCCGGAGCGCTTAGCGTTTCGGGGGTTTTTGGTTTCCAGGGAAATGATTCAGGTCATTCCCAGGGCGAAGAACGCAGAACCAAGACCGCTACGACTGCGGCCCCGTTGAACCCACGCATCATCACTGCGGTTTGCGAAACCTCAGTGTCATTCGATCGCTCTCGCCGATAGCCTGGTATTTCTCGACCTCACCTGACATGAGCAACGGCGGGAGGGACCATATTCCCTTGGGGTGATCCTTCGTGTCCCTGGGATTGGCATTGATCTCGCTCTTGGCCTCGAGAACGAAACCGGCACGCTCTGCTAGCTCGATTACGTACGCTTGCGTCACATAGCCCGTGGTGCGCATGCTGTGCATGTCAGCATGTTCTGGAGCCCTGTGTTCCTCGACGCCTAAAACGCCCCCGGGTTTGACCGCCTTGAAGAACGCGGCGAAATACTCATGCTCCTGGCCCGCCATTATCCAGTTGTGCACGTTACGAAAGGTCATCGCCAAGTCTGCCTTCCCAGCAGGTGCCACACTGATTTCTCTCGGCGGGTTGATATGCCGAACGATCACCCTGCTGAAAGTTTCAGGTTCGTTGACCTGCCGATCCTCGAACATCTCCAGAATCACGGGCATGTACGACTCCACGCCATCGGGTGAGAAATGCGCCGCATACAGGCGGCCATTTTCGGCCAGATAGGGCGCCAGAATCTCTGTGTACCACCCTCTGCCCGGGAGTATTTCCAGCACGGTCATGTCGGGTTGCAGGCCGAAAAACTCCAGCGTTTCGAGCGGATGGCGTGCGGCATTACGGGCAATGTTGTCTGGGCTTCGGTGGCTACCAATGACCAGCGACTCAAGCGTAGTACACGGCATAGAACGTATTTCCATCTGATTTAGTTGTTTGACAGTACTAATACTAGTAGCATCAAAGGACTAAATCAAGCATGGTTCCTCCTGTGAAACTGAAATCCTTCGAGCAGTTCAACTGCTCCCTTGCGCAAACCTTGTCGGTGATCGGCGAGCACTGGACGCTGCTGATCATCAGGGATGCGTTTTTTGGTCTTACCCGTTTCGATCAGTTTTACAAGAGCCTGGGCATCTCACGCAATGTCCTGACCCTCAGATTGAAAAAGCTGGTAGAGGAGGGCGTTCTGCACAAGTCAGAGGGTCCAGGCCATCCGGAATACCGGCTTTCGGAGAAAGGATTGGCACTGCAGCCCATCCTCGTTGCCATGACGCAATGGGGTGAGCATCACATGCCACACCCCGAAGGTGAGCGAATTGTTTTCACGGATCTGCAGAACGGCAGACGCATCAGGCCCGTGTCCATTTGCGCAGATGACGGCCGCGTGCTCGGCCCCAGCGATCTGCGAACCCAGTTTGGCCCTGGGGTATGGAATGGCGAGTCTGCCCCCCGTCAACCCGACACGCTGACAGCCGTCTTGAGTGGCTTGATCGGCACAGGCAGCGACAGCTCAGAACATTGACCACACCTATTTCACGTCCCTGTAAAAGGAGCTACCCATGAGCAATTCAAACAAGCCATTGGCCCTGGTGACCGGAGTGGGTCCGGGTACAGGAGCGGCAATTGCCCGACGCTTCGCCGAGTCGGGTTATCGCGTGGCCATGTTGGCCAGAGATGCGCAGAGGCTGGCCCAGCTGGAACGCGAGATTCCCAATTCCATCGCGGTCCCTTGCGATGTGGCTAATCATGAGGACCTGGCGAGCGCGATCCAGCGGATCGGCAACCCCGAGGTGGTGATCCACAATGCCGTAGGCGGGGCTTTCGGTACATTCACCGAAGTCGATGCAGACATCTTGCAGCGTAACTTCGAGATCAACACCATGGCGCTGTTTCACCTGGCACGACTGACGACACCTGCCATGATCGAGGCAGGTAAAGGTGCTCTGATCGTCACCGGCAATACCTCTGCGCTGCGGGGCAAAGCAGCCTTCGCAGGTTTTGCGCCAACCAAGGCCGCCCAACGCATTCTGGCAGAGTCCTTGGCCAGGGACCTGGGGCCCAAGGGCATCCATGTCGCCTACCTGATCATCGACGCCGTGATCGATGTGCCTTGGCAGCGCGAGCTGCGTCCCGAAGCTGCGGATGATTTCTTTATCTCCCCGACATCAATCGCCGGTGAAGTCCATCACTTGGCACATCAACCCAGGGATGCATGGTCGTTCCTGGCGGAGGTAAGGCCCTTCCACGAGCCTTGGTAACCGTCGCTCGCCACTAGCTCGCCTTGGATGCCACGATCCGAGGCGTCTGCGCTCGTGTGACGAGCCCGATACCCGCGGACACGAGCACCAGCGCTGCCAGATTTTTCCACTCGAAAATGCTCTCGCCTAGGAACAGTGCCGACAGTGCGGCGCCGAACACCGGCACCAGAAAAGCGAACACGCTGACCCTGCCGACCGGGTTGTATTTGAGCAGCAGGCTCCACAGCGTGAACGCCACCGCTGACAACAGGGCCAGATAGGCGAGCAGTAGGGCGGATGCCGGTGTCATCTGACCCAGAGTGCCACCCGTGGCGTAGCCGCCCATGAGCAAGGCCATGCCGCCGATAGCCAGTTGCCAACCGGTCATCACCATCGCATCCATGCGGTGGGAGACGTATTTGCCATAGATGGACGCGGCCGACACTACGAACGCGGCAATCACAATGAAGCCCTCACCGTGCAGGGACGGCAAGGCATCGAGTGGGCCCGCGCCGGCGTTGACTGTCAACACACCGGCAAAGCCGAGCAGGCAGCCCACACTTTTGCGCGTGGACAGTTTGTCGTTCTGGTAGACGAAGTGTGCCAGCAGCACGCTGAAAAAGGTGGTGGTCGCATTCAGAATCGAGGCGCGGACGCCCGTCGTGAACGCCAGGCCAATGTAGAAGAACACGTATTGCAGGCCGGTTTGCATGACACCCAGCAGGGCCACCTGGCCAAACGTGTGCCGGCTCAAGCGCAAGACCGGCTTGCCCATGATGGCGGCGAGCAGCAACACGCACAGGCCGGCCAGCAAGAAACGATAGCCTGCAAAAATGAGCTTGGACGACACGTCGTGCGGGGCGATCTGGAGCATTTCATACCCGTTCTTGATCGCCGGGTAAGAGCTGCCCCACAGGGCACAGCACAGAGTGGCTAGAAGCAGTACGATTTTAGGGTCGGATAGAAACTGCGACACGTTGCGCGCGGCGGGTGCGTTCATGGGGTGACCCACGATTCGACGACGGACAAAGTGTTTTCATCGCGCAAAACACACGGGCCACTGGCGCGTTTGCGTTCAATCGGGAAGGTTTCGGGGCAGGCAGGCAGTGACGAGTCCATCTGGGCGATCTCCATGATCTTATTTTTCTGGATGTGCAGTAATACCCTCTGATAAGACATCGTACAAGTAGGTCGACGTTCGTATGCCTGATGACAGTGCGCGCAGATGTCCCGGAATAAAAAAACCAGGTCTACAGACTTGCGGCCCGAGGATCTGGTTTATGTCGGCTTTTATCGACAATCCGTATCTTGCGTAAGGTTATGCGCAAAACGCCCACACTCGGCGGGCATTGAGTTCGCGCTCAGGCAACCAGGCGATGTACCGCAGCGGCGATCTCATCTCCGTGCTCTTGCTCTGCCTTGCGTAGCTCGTACGCTGTTTGTAGGTTGAGCCAGAACTCTGGAGTTGTATCCAGGCAGATGGCCAATCGCAGAGCCATGTCAGCAGAAACGCCGCCGCGCTCAAGTAAAATGTTATTTACGGTGGGCGTGGAGACATTCAAAGCACGGGCCAAGGCAGCAGCGCTAAAGCCCATCTCGCTCTGGAAGTCCTCGCGAAGAACCTCGCCAGGATGTACCGGACGCATGCCATTCTTGAACATGATGCACCTCAGTGATAATCGACAATTTCAACGTTTTCGGGGCCGCTTTCGGTCCATGTGAAACAGACTCGCCATTGCATGTTGATACTAATGCTGTGCTGTCCCCGTCTGTCATCCTCTAGGGAGTGAAGTCGATTTCCAGGCGGTGACCGCAAGTCTCGAAGCTCGTTTGCTGCATCCAGTGCAGCCAGTTTTCGCTCTGCGACTTGCTTGATGTCGGGCCAGCGCCTGGTTCTGCCAGTGGTAAAAAGCGCTTCCGTGTCGGCACATGCAAAGCTTCGGATCATGGCTTGAATGCTTAACGTTATTCGTTAAGGTTGAGTGTACGCCCTTCACCGTTATATTCAAGTGATCGTTGGCTGCACAGGTGCGGCCCGGATCAATTCGCCTTGGAGGCGGTCAGCGCCGAGTAGCTGTTCATCAGGTTGCGGTAGTTGGGGATGCGCTGGGACAGCAGGTTGCCCAGGCCTTCAATGTCGTTGCGCCAGTCGCGGTGCAGCTCGCACGCCACCGAGAACCAGTTCATCAGCTGTGCGCCTGCCGCGCTCATGCGGGCCCAGGCGGCCTGTTGCACGGTGGTATTGAAAGTACCGGAGGCATCGGTGACCACGAATACATCGAACCCTTCCGCCAGCGCCGACAGGGTCGGGAATGCGACGCACACATCGGTGACCACGCCGGCGATGATGATCTGCTTGCGGCCGGTGGCCCTGATCGCCTTGACGAAATCTTCGTTGTCCCACGCGTTGATCTGGCCGGGGCGGGCAATGTAGGGCGCGTCGGGGAACATCTCCTTGAGCTCCGGTACCAGGGGGCCGTTGGGGCCTTGCTCGAAGCTGGTGGTGAGGATGGTGGGCAGCTCGAAGAATTTGGCCAGATCAGCCAGGGCCAACACATTGTTCTTGAACTCGTTGGGCGAGAAGTCCTGCACCAACGAAATCAGGCCGGTTTGATGATCGACCAGCAGTACGATGGCGTCGTCTTTGTTCAGGCGATTGTAGGTGGCGTTGGTCATGGGAAAATCCTTTTGAGCTGAGGGTTTGGGATTCGGTTGTCGTTCAACCGGAGCTCAGATTAATTCCTGCATGGGATGCGATAAATACGCTCGAATAGCCTTTTCCGTCTCTCTGAAGTTGACAATTGTAGTCTGCGATCAAACGTTCCAAGCGGTTTGTCGATCACTCATGGCGATCACCTTGAAATCCGCTACCTAATGGGTTTGCCACTCATGCAAAAGTGTTCCGCGCCGATACAAGTCAACAAGATTAACAATCCTCCACATCGCGGATGCACCCATCATGCTGCAGACCATTCAAGCTCGTTATACCGCTACATTCGTAGGCTTTGTTCTGCTGGTCGCCGTGTTGACTGCGGTTGGAATCAGTTACTTCATCACACCCAGCCTGACGAGCACCGATGAACGCAAACTGGTTACCGAAGCGGGCGAAATCAGTGCCGTCATCAAGGGCGAGTTGGCACGGGTGCAGGCGCAGCAGCGTGTGATCACCGAAACGGTTCCGCAACTGGACAGCGACAGTATCGACCGCCTGCTACCGAGCATGGTCAATCAGTACGCAGAGCTGAAGGTATTCGGCGGCGGGATCTGGCCCCTGCCGAACAAGCGTACCGAGGGTCGGGCCAAGCACAGTACGTTTTATCATCGCGATGCCAGCGGCAAGCTCATCGTCAATACGCACTGGAATTCGCCGGAGTCGCAGAACTACTTCGAGCAGTCCTGGTACCTGGGCGGCCTCAAGGCTCCGGCGGGGCAGTGCAACTGGGCCGCAGCGTATCAAGACGACGCCAGCCCCGAGCCGCGCACCAACTGCGCCATGGCCATCACCAAGGATGGCGCCGCCTATGGCGTGGCCACCATCGATGTGACCCTGGGTTTCTTCAATGACCTGATTGCCCAGAAAGAGCGCGAGATCAACGCCGAGTTGATGATCGTCGAAAGCGACGGCAAGGTGCTGAGCAACCAACCGGAAATTCCAGGCAACAACGTACTCAAGAATCTCAGCGATCTGGCCGGCCAGTATCCCTTCGCTGCCGCATTGCAGGGTTTGCTGAAAACCCCCGGTGGCATGCGCTCGACGTTCATCGGCAGCAGTGGCAAGGAGTACACCCTGTTCCTTCTGCCCGTGGAAGGCACGCCATGGAAGATGGCGGTAGCGCAGCCCACCGAGGTGCTGACGGCGCAGAGCAGCCATGTGCTCAAGACCTTGGCGATGCTGCAGATCCCGATGGTGATCATCATGCTGCTGGTGATCGTCTTTGCCCTCAGGCAGCTGATGAATCGCTTGGCAGTGCTCAAGAGCAACATCGATACGTTGTCGGCCGGTGATGCCGACCTGACCAAGCGCATCGTGATCCGCGCCGAAGACGAAGTGGGCGCGGTAGGCCATTCCATCAACCGCTTCATCGTTTACCTGCAGAAGATGATCAGTGAAGTGTCGGACTCCTCTTCGCTGATCGCCGAGGGTATCGAGCAGTTGCGCGGACAATCCCGTGGCACCAACAGCATTCTCACGCGCCATGCGAGTGAAACCGATCAAGCGGTGACAGCGATCACCGAGATGAGCTCTACCGCTGATGACGTCGCCCGCAATGCGGCGCAAACGGCGAGCATGACCCAGGTGGCGAGTGAGAAGGCGCGGCATTCCAAAGTGGTGGTCGAAGACGCTTCAAGCAGTGTCCGCGAACTGATTTCAGAAGTTGAACTGGCAACCAGCAAGGTCCGGGCAATGGAACACGATGCCCAGCGCATCAACTCCGTGCTCGGCGTGATCGGTGATATTGCCGGGCAGACCAATCTACTGGCGCTCAACGCTGCAATCGAAGCGGCGCGTGCAGGCGAGCAAGGCCGTGGCTTTGCGGTGGTGGCCGATGAAGTCAGGGCACTGGCCGGACGTACCCAGACCAGTACCTCGGAAATCAATGAAATGCTGACGCGCCTGCAGCAGGGCGTGAGTGCGGCAGTCGTGGCGATGGAGAATACCAAGGAACGTTGCCAGGCCACGGTCGACAAGACCTCCAGGGTGAACGAAGGCCTGGATGGCATGACCGAGTCGGTGGTGCGCATCAACGATTTGAGCACCCAGATCGCCACTGCGGCTGAAGAGCAAAGTGCAGTCAGCGAAGAGATCAACCGCAACATGGTCGCGGTGCGGCAAATAGTCGACGAGCTGGTTGCCGGTGGTGCTCAGAGTGAGAAAAGTACATCGGCGCTCGCGACGTCCAACGACAATCTGATAGCGGTCGTGAGACGTTTCAAGGTGTGAAGGGCAGAGCTGTTGCCATCGGCGGCACGCCCGTCGGCAATGAGCTAAGGCACCAGGCAGGTGGCGTATGCGTTGCCTGCCTGGGCACTGAGCAGCTCGTTCGCTTCGACGCGGTTCCGGCCTCGGTTCTTGGCACGGTAAAGAAGACGATCCGCTTCTTTCAGAGCGGCGGTGTAGGCGTCTTGTTTCGGTGCATTGATCGCCACCACGCCCAAGCTGACCGTGACATTGCCCAGCGGACTGGCTGAATGCTCTATGCAGGCATCGACGATCGACTGCCTGACCTTTTCGGCCACGCTCAGCGCGCCGGCGAAATCCGTTTCAGGCAACAGAATCACAAACTCTTCACCGCCATAGCGCGCCGCAAGGTCACCCGCCCGATGCACGGCGGCGCCGATCAGGCCGGCCACCTGCACAAGGCAGTCATCGCCGCGGATGTGCCCGTATTGATCGTTGTACTGCTTGAACCAATCGATGTCCAACAAGATGATCGCAAGCGTCGAGCGATTCCGACTGGCGCGTCCCCATTCCTGTTGCACGGCAACGTCGAAGCGGCGTCGATTCGCCAGCTGCGTCAAGCTGTCAGTCTGCGCGATGATCTCCAGCGCATCCTGGGCGTTCTGCAATTCGCTTTCCGCCGTGATCAGTTGCTGGATCTGCTTGTACAACAAGACGCTCAACGCTATCAGCGCCAGGCAGATCAAGCCAAGCAAGCCCATCGACCGATAGGCGTAGGCCCACCACGGAGCGAGTACGTGTTGGGAAGACACACCGGCCGCTGCGACCATCGGCAGGCCGGCGACGCGTCGGTAGGCATAGATTCTTTCCACCGAATCCACCACGGACCTGGTCACGGCGATGCCGCTGTCGCTCTGGGGAAGATAGTGCGAAAAGATCTCGCCTTTGGCGAGATTGGTGGTCATCAACGCGGTCAAGCTGGGACGTCGAGCCAGCAGATCACCGTTGTTCAGCGCCAGGAAAATTACGCCTTGATCGTCCACGTCCATGCGTTCGAAGAAGGTTTGAAAGTAGGCGACAGGCACAGTGGCCAACACCACGCCGGCAAACGTGCCGTCGGCATTGTTGATGCGTCGGCTGATGGGGATGACCATATCCCCTGTGAGGCGACTTTTCACGATGGAGCCGATATGAATGGATCGGTCGACGTTGTCACGGTGATAGATGAAATAAGGGCGGTCGCCGTTGTTGTTCGTCCGCAGCCCTTGCGAGAAGGAATTGACTACCCAGTTGCCTTGGGCGTCGAAGATGAACAGCCCCTGGATCGCTTCGACATTCGTCACGTTTTGCGCCATCAGCGTTGCCAACCGAATGCGCTCGCCTGCGGCAAGACCGTCGTGCTCAACGCGCTCCACAAGGTCACGCAAGGTATTGTCAGCCTGCCGGACGGTATCCTGCGCTTGCTGTTCCGCGGCACGAACGATGTTGGACACCGCCACTTTCGCAGTCGCCAGCCGTTCCTCCCTGGACAAGCTCATCTGCCAGGCAGTAGCCAGAATCAACGATAGGCAGACCAGCGCAATAAAGCCCATCAAGGCTTTTTTCAGCGACGACGGCGAAAGTCTGGCTGGAGTGAAGTGACGTAGTTTCATAAAGGCGTCATAGGATTGTCGGCAAAACTGACAGATGCAGTTTTCGTACCGACCCCCGGGCCAGTTACGCTCTAAGTGGGCCGTTAACGCCATCCGCCCCTATCAATGCCGTGATCTGTGCAACGGGTAGGGCTCGTCCGAACAGATAGCCTTGGGCGAAATCGCACTCATGTTTGACCAGCCACTCAGCCAGTTGCTCATGCTCCACGCCTTCGGCTGTGATCTGCATGTGCAAACTTTTGCCCAGGGCCAGGACGGCTTTGACCATGTCGCTTTGGTTCTTCAGGGAAGTGTCGAAGAAGGACCTGTCGATCTTGATTTTATCGATGGCCAACTGAGTAAGGTGGTACAGGCCCGAATAACCCGTGCCGAAATCGTCCAGAGCGACACCTACACCCATCTCACGCAGCCGTTCGAGGTTCATTCGGGCACTTCCCATATTGGCGATGAGTGCATTCTCGGTGACTTCGACTTCCAGCTGAGCCAACGGAAAGTTGCCTTGCCGCGTGATCTGCTCCAGCCATTGCGGAAACTCGCTGCTTTCGATCATCGAGGACGTCACGTTAATCGCCAAGGTCAAGGCGCGTGGCCATTCTCGCGCTTGCGCAAAGGCTTGAATCAAAAGGCTCTCGGTCAATGGTTTGATCAAACCGAGCTCTTCGGTCAGCGGTATGAAATCCTGCGGCATGATGATGCCGCGTTCAGGGTGTATCCACCGAGCCAGGAGTTCGAACCCCGCCAGGCGTTGATCGGGCAGGCTGACAATGGGCTGGTAGAATGGCTGGATCTGTTGCTTCTCTATGGCTTGGCGCAGCTCTTGCTCGAATCGCATCTGCTCGCGTTGCGCTTCTTCGAAGCTGGCTTCATAGAAGTGGAACACAGCGCGGCCGCTTTTCTTTCCTCGGTACATCGCTCCGTCGGCTCTCTGCAGCAACGTCTCGGCGGCCGTACCGTCCTGCGGTGAAACAGCGATACCCAACGTCGCGCCCAAGGCCAAGCCTGGCAGCTCGGTGATTCCACTAGCGATCTTGGCAAGAATATTTTCTGCCAGCGTCGCCAGCTCGTGGCGGGAAAAATTACCCGTCACCGCCAGGGCGAATTCATCCCCTCCCAATCGTGCTACAGCTGCGTGCCAGCCACTGGTGACTTCACGCAGGCAATCGGCGACTGCACAGATGGCACTGTCACCCGCAGCATGACCATAGGTGTCATTGATGACTTTGAACCTGTCCAGGTCTATGAGAAACACTGCCGTTTCCTTGCCAGGCTGCTCCAGCCGTCCCGCGAGTTGCTCGTGAAAGACGCGACGGTTCAGGAGGCCCGAAAGCGGGTCGTGGCGAGCCAGCGAATCACTGTAGGCCTGGGCCTGCACCAGGTTGTTGTAGCTCAAGTGCAGGCGGGCAATCAGGCGCTTGAGGAGAACGAAGGGCATGACCATCGCGAACACGGCAAACCCGGTTGAAGTCAGAACGAAGCGCCAGCGCTCGCTGGTTTCGAAATCCCCGTCGTAGGGCAGGTTGAGGACCCACATGACAGTGGCTTCAAGCTTGAACTCCCATGCCACTGCCAGGAAGAAAATGGACAGCAGGTAGAAAGCGAGCAGGGCGTAGAGGTTGCTCCGCTCAAGATGCGGCGTGGGGATGACTGACATGGGTGCGCTCGTAGGGCAGGGTGGCCATGTGAGGTTATCGGTCATTCAAAGCAAGTCTTGACCCGATTTCGACCGATCTGTTGCCGGGCTGCACTCACAGCTCATCTGGCAACACACCTTGGTTTGCGGCATGCACATACCTACGGGCTTGAAAGACGAACGTTGTAAAAGCCTCTTCTTGCGGAAACCTCATGTAATAAACGTTAAGGCGCAGACGTCTCTTCCCGCTCATTGTTGTACAACAATAGGCAGATTCGTATACATGAAAGTGTAGCCTGTATAAGAACTTAATTCTGCCGGGGAGCTTTGAAAGGTGTACCCTCAGTTCACATTTATCAGAATTTACCCTCATGTCACCTGAAAGCGGAGCGAGCCAAAAAATCGCAGCAGCCCTGGCGTATCGGGTAGGTAGCCTCGTTGACCGCTCTCAAGTCGCTAGTGCGATTATCTCCATGTTCGAAGATATAAATGCCGCCCTTACGCCCATCATCGGACCCAAAGGCGTTGCTGCCTTATATCGGCGAAGTCTGTTTCTTTGCATGTCAACACATCCGATATATGCAGATAGATATAAAGGGCTCGCGGTAGCCATGAATTTGACTGAATTTCGCTCCATTTTAAGCGAGCAGGAAAAAACCGATGCAGTCTGTTTTAGCGAGCAATTGCTGAAAACATTCTATGAGCTCCTCGCCACCCTGATCGGACGATCACTCGCTGCACGATTGCTACTGGACGTGTGGGGAAACTTTCTTAGCGGCTCAGTTTCGCAGGACACACCACAATGAGTACCAAAGTAACCATCAACCGCCTGAAGACCGGCGTGCCAGGCTTTGATGAAATCCTCGGAGGGGGGCTGCCCGAGTTTTCGTTCAACTTGATCGCGGGTCCACCCGGATGCGGGAAAACCACACTTGCCCATCAAATGATGTTTGCCTTGGCAACGCCTGAACGTCCGGCCATTTTCTTCACGGTGCTGGGTGAGCCACCGCTCAAAATGTTGCGCTATCAGCAACAGTTCGACTTCTTTGACGAAAGCGCCGTCAATACTTCGATTCGCTACGTGAACCTTGCAGACGATACGCTGGCCGGGGATCTGGACGAAGTGCTTCGGCGCATTGTCAGCGAAGTGGAAACCCATGCGCCCGCGTTGGTGTTCGTGGACTCGTTCCGATCCGTGGTGTTGGCCAGCGAAACTGAATGCAACCCCAACAATAACTTGCCGCAGTTCGTGCAACAGCTGGGCATGTTGATGACCACCTGGCAGGCAACGACATTCCTTCTGGGCGAGTACTTCAACGAGCTCGACAGCAACCCCATCTTTACCGTTGCAGACGGATTGATCTGGCTTCGACAAAGCGTGCAGCGCAACTCGATGGTGCGCAAGATGGAAATCATGAAGATGCGCGGGCAACCGACGCTGCCGGGGTTGCATACCTTCCGGATCGCGGAAAGCGGCGTCACTGTATTTCCGCCTGCGTCCGTGGGCACTCAGCAAAGTGATGAGCTGTTTCACGGTGCGCCCTCGCAACGGTTGAGCATGGGCGTGACCCACTTGGACGACATGCTCGGGGGAGGGCTCCCGCAGGGATATTCGCTGTTGATTGCAGGGCCTTCGGGCTCAGGAAAGAGTCTGCTGGCCGCCGCGTTTCTCGAGGAAGGCGCGCGGTGTGGCGAGAAGGGCGTGATAGCCGTTTTCGAACAAAGGCCAAACCACTTGCGCAGCCTGGAGCTGACCCGATTGATCAAAAACGATCAGGTGGGTGTGGTCGACAGGCGTGTGCCGGATCTGTCCATCGACGAAATCGTGCAGCAGTTGTTCAGCGAGATCCAGAGACTGGGCGCGACCCGCGTCGTGATCGACTCGTTGTCAGGTTTCGAGCTGGCGGTTGCACCCGCGTTTCGCGAGGATTTTCGGGAGTCCTTGTCCCGCATGGTGAGTGCTCTCACCGGAACGGGAGTGACCGTGCTCATGACGTCCGAGCTGGAAGACCGTTACAACGATCTGCGCTTCAGCCCTTACGGAACGGCGTTTCTAACCGATGCGATCATTGTGCAACGTTATATAGAAGTCGACAGTCGCCTGCAGCGCATCATGGCGGTCGTCAAAGTACGGGCAAGCGCGCATTCCGATGAGCTACGGATGTATCGCATCGATGATAACGGCGTGCAAATTGGCGGCAGGGTTCAAGGTCAGGAGGGACTGCTCGGTGGTCGACCGACTCGGCGTTATTCGATGTCACATTCTGGAGAAGATATCTCATGAGAGGCCTTGGTGAATGACTCGAATGACACAAACGAGCGTGACGACAAGGAGGATGCTCACAGGCTGACTCCGACGGACCACAAGAAAAAGCGCCATGTTCTTGCCCACTTGGCCGCCCTGCAACGAGAGCTGCTCGAGGCTGAAACGGCGGCGGGCAATGGCGTACACATACAGCTGCTGGTCGAAGCCAATCAACGGCTCATACGCGCCGCTTTGGTTACGCCCGATCTTCCGTCGGAATTCGAACCGATGACGCTCCGAAGCTTGCATCAAGAGATGCAGGAAGCCAACGAGCACCTGGTACTCGCTGCGCTGCGCGCGCAAAAGCTCCAGGCCGATGCCGAAAAATCACTGTCGCAACAGAAGAATGCGCTGGCTTCGGTGGTCCACGAAATGCGCAACCCGCTGACGCCGATCACTTTGCTCGCCCAGCGCATGCGCCAGACACCCAGTGACAATGTTCCGCAGATGTGTACGCTGATTGAAGGTCAGGTCAAGCATCTTTCGCGGATGATTGAAGACTTGCTGGACATCTCCCGTGTGAGTACGGGCAAGTTGAGTTTGAATCGCACACCAGTAGATATCGTTTCCGTCCTCGCGGATGCAGTAGCCAATTGCGCATCTTTGGTGTCGTCGAAAAAGTTGGAATTTGAAGTTTCGATTCCGCCGGGTGTGGTCATGGTAAGCGGTGACAAGGTTCGCATCATGCAGATCTTCACCAATATCATAACCAACGCCGCGAAATACACGCCCCGAAACGGCACGGTGACACTGAGCTGCATCGAGGCTGAAAAGTATCTCAGCGTCATTATCTCGGACAATGGCATCGGCATACCTGCAAGCATACTTCCGCGCATATTCGATCCTTACGTCCAGGACGTCGAAGCCATCGGTTTCGATGGCTCGGGCTTGGGCATCGGGCTCACCGTAGTCAGGGAACTGGTGGATGCACACGGCGCCAGTATCGTTGCGCACAGTGAGGGTGCCGGGTTGGGTAGCCAGTTCACGGTTACATTCCCCGTAATCGAGGGATAAAGCCTTTCAGCTATCTGCGTGTGCACCAGGCGCAGCCAGCTTGTTATGTCCGAGATCGGATCAGCCCATCATTCGATTTCTTCATACGGCAATCCGACGTAGTTCTCGGCAATGGTCTGGCGCCCGGCGGCCGAGCCTACGAAATAGTCGAGCTCGGTTTGCTGGATGCGCTGACCGAAGGCATCGGTGTCGGGAAAGCGATGCAGCAACGAAGTCATCCACCAGGAAAAGCGCTCGGCCTTCCAGACCCGGCGCAGGCAGATCTGCGAGTACTGCTCCAGCAGATCGGTACGCCCTTCGCCATAGACCTTGAGCAGAATGCGATACAGGGTACTGACGTCACTGGCTGCAAGGTTCAAGCCCTTGGCGCCAGTAGGGGGGACGATATGGGCAGCATCCCCCAGCAGGAACAGACGACCGTATTGCATCGGTTCGACCACGAAGCTGCGCAACGGCGCGATGCTCTTTTCGATGGACGGGCCGGTCACCAGTCGCTGCGCGATGTGCGGCGGCAGGCGAAGCTTGAGCTCGTCCCAGAAACGCGCGTCCGACCAGTCCTCGACCTTTTCTTCTGCGCCCACTTGCACGTAATAACGCGTGCGGGTGGCTGAGCGCATGCTGCACAGGGCGAAGCCACGCTCATGGTTGGCGTAGATCAGCTCGTGATTGACCGGCGGGGTATCGGCGAGAATGCCCAGCCACCCGAAGGGGTAAACCCGCTCGAAAATCTTCAGCGCTTCGGGCGGAATCGCTTGTCGTGAAACGCCATGGAAGCCATCGCAGCCGGCGATGTAATCGCAATCCAGGCGAACCGTCTCGCCGTCGCGCTGGAAGGTCACATAAGGGCTGTCGCTCTTCATGTCATGGGGCTGAACGTCGTCGGCATCGTAGACCGTCAACGCACCCACTGCCGCACGGGCTTCCATCAAATCACGGGTGACTTCGGTCTGCCCGTAGACCATCACCGTTTTTCCACCCGTCAGCGCTTTGAGGTCGATGCGTTCACAGCGTCCGTCGAACGCCAGTTCGAACCCATCGTGGACCAGGCCGTGGGCATCCATACGCGCACCCACCCCGGCTTCGCGCAGCAGATCGACCATGCCTTGCTCCAGCACACCGGCACGAATTCGGGAGAGGATGTAGTCGGGGTTCTTGCGTTCGACGATGACGTTGTCGATGCCCGCGCGATGCAACAGTTGGCCGAGCAACAGGCCGGACGGGCCGCAGCCGATGATAGCGACTTGGGTTTTCATGAGATCAGTCCTCAGGTATGCGACTGCGGCCATGAAGCCGTGCAGTGCATTTTTATTGTTGTCTCCTGTATTTTTGATGACTGAACTCGAGATAAGAAGGCAATATCCGGCGTATTCCATGGACTTTCGGTGGATCGTTACCGGGGAGTGGCAAAGATGTCCAAAGCGCTCGCAATACCCGTTCCAGTGTTCAAGCTCTACGGGGAGACCGGCGCCTGGCCGACCCCCGACCTGATTCACTGCGAGTCGATCCCCGAGCGCAGCCAGCTGCACGGCTGGGAAATCAAACCTCATCGGCACAGCGACCTGGTTCAGCTGCTGTACGTGCAAGCGGGGCAGGCGAGCTTGAAAGTCGAGGACGTGGTCAACCACGTCGATTCTTCCTCGCTGCAGGTCGTTCCTGCGCTCAGCGTGCACACCTTTACGTTTTCGGAAGATGTCCAAGGCTACGTGCTCAGCCTCGCGCAACCCTTGGCCGAGCAACTGGGCGACTTGCTCAACAGCCCGGTGCTGACCACGGCGGCGTGTTATTCGATCGGGACCGAGCGCCCCTATCTGGACACGCTGTTTTCAACCCTTGCTCGGGAATACAACCAGCAGCAATCCGGTCGCGATGCAATGCTGCAATCATTGATCACGGTACTGTCGGTGTGGCTCAGTCGCCAGAAACAGGCATCTTTGCTGGCGCGCACCGAGCAGCCCGACCGTGGTCGCGAGTACGTGCAGGCGTTCACCCGGACCCTGGAATCGCGCTTTCGCGAGCACCTGCCCATCGAACACTACGCCGCGACGTTGGGGATCAGCACCGCGCACCTGAACGCCCTGTGCCGACGACTCTCCGGGCACTCCGCGTTGCAGATGATCAATCAGCGGTTGCTGCTCGAAGCCAAGCGCGACCTGGTCTACACCACCATGACCATCGGCCAGGTGTCCGACACGCTCGGGTTTTCCGATCCGGCGTACTTTTCGCGGTTTTTCAAGCGGGGCACAGGGCAGTCACCGAAGCAGTTTCGGGTGCAGCGGTAACAGCGCCGTGCTCCGCTCATTCAGGCACGTCTTGCGCATTGACGACCTTGGCCAATCGCACCACGGTCACGCCCGGGCCCAAGTGACGCAACGAGGGTTGAACCAGCACGCAGTTGTCGTAAGGCGTGACAATGGCCCGATCGCCGTCTGTCGCGATCACCGTGCCTGCTCTTTCGATCAACTCAAGGCCACGAAAATCGTCGCTGAAGCTGAAGTCCATGGTACTGGCTACCACGGCGTTGGTGACCTGCAAAAACCGCTGCTGTGTTGGCTGTAGAGGCGTCAGGAACGTGGCGACGTCGGTTTCCTCGACGGCGCCGGTGACCATCAAGAAGCGCGCGGCGATATCGCGCGCCACACGTTCGCTGCGCCGGGAAAAATGCTGGCCGGTTTCAATGAGCAACGCGTTTTTATGCGGCGTGGCATCACCGAAGCCTTGGTAATCGCGCATGCGCTTGCCGTTGGGGTGGCCGCCGTCGACGATGACCACCTCGGGCACGCCCAGCGCAGCGGCGAATTCCAGCCCTTTGCGACGCGCGCCGCTCATCATCACCGGCGGCGCTTCTTCGTGCATCGAATGGATGTCCAACAGAAGATCGACGCTGTCGATCACCGGCCGCAACGCGCGCGCCCGGTTCAGTTCGATGGATTCCTCGGCGCCCTCGAGCCGTTCGACCTGCCACACCCGGTTCATGTCTTCTTCGACATAGCGGGTGGCATCGATGTCCTGGGGATCGAAGCGTTCATAGGCTTCGACGTTACCGAACGCCAGCGTCAGACGGCCCTGGCGTGGTTTTATTCCTGCTTGCAACAGGGCATCCACGGTAATTGCACCACTGACTTCGTTGCCATGCGTCAGGGCCATGATCATTACATGGGGGCCTGGCTGGCCGCTGTCGAAAGTGTGCACATAGTCGATGCCATGGGTACCGGCCTGCCAGCGACTGATATCGGGGAATTCAACTTCCACTGGATAGGGCTGCAGCGTGGCACGGACTTGATCTAGGGTCTTCATGGAAATCTCCAACGATAAAACATTACTTGGCTGGCCTATGGGATGGCTGGCGTATTTTTATATCGGGTCAAGTGCGGTTCACTGTGCCGGGGCACGGCGCATGCGACGACCCAGGACGATAACTGCGACGACACTGATCAGCGCCGTACTGGTCACATAAAAGCTGGGCGCCAGTTTGCTGCCCGTGATTTCAATCAGCCAGGTCACGATCAAAGGCGCAAAGCCGCCGAACAAAGTGACCGAAAAGTTGTAACTGAGCGCCAGACCGGTACCGCGAATACGCGTGGGGAAAATGTCCGCCAGCATGGCCGGAATAGGTCCAAGGCATGCGGCAATCAAGATCCCTACGATGGCTTGCACCCACAGCAAGGTGGTGACCGTGGGGTAGGCATTGAGCAGGACGAACAGGGGGTAGGAGGAAAGGCCGGTGATCAACAGCGCAAGGCTCAGGACTCGAAAGCGTCCATAGGTGTCCGACAGCGTGCCGAACACAGGCGCCATCAACATCAGGGTCAGGCCTGTTACCAGTGCGCCCATGTAGGACGAAGTCGCGGTGATGTGCAGTTGCTTCAGCGCGTACGTCGGCATGTAGAGCTTATGGACGTAGTTGAATGCAGTGGCGCCGGCGACTACACCAATTGCCAGGATCAAACTGACACGACCGGTGACCAGCACATCGCGCAAGGGCGTTCGCTTGGGGGTATCGGCGGCCACTTTCTGAAAATCCGGTGTCTCGTCGATTTGGCTGCGGATATAAAAGCCTACAGGACCAATGAGCAGCCCAACGCCAAAGGCGACTCTCCAGCCCC
The DNA here is from genome assembly GCF_000761155.1 of Pseudomonas rhizosphaerae. Lineage (NCBI taxonomy): Bacteria > Pseudomonadati > Pseudomonadota > Gammaproteobacteria > Pseudomonadales > Pseudomonadaceae > Pseudomonas > Pseudomonas rhizosphaerae. The sequence continues at coordinate 312,419 of NZ_CP009533.1, forward strand.
AGTCACTGAGTTGCACGTCCGTGAGCACGTAACTTAGCAATGCGCTGACGCCAGCGGCCAGAACGGTCGCCAGTCCTTGGGTCGATAACTGCCAGCTGGCAAAGAAACCGCGGCGTTTGGCTTCGGCGTGTTCCACCATGAACGCCGTCGCTGCGCCGAACTCGCCGCCCGTTGAAAATCCCTGGAGCATCCTCGCAACGATGATGATCAGCGGTGCGGCCACGCCTATCTGCTGATAAGACGGCGTGAAGGTGATCATTGCCGTGCCTACCATCATGATCAGGATAGACATCGTCAGCGAAGCCTTGCGTCCGGCCCGGTCAGCGTAGGAACCCAACACCATCGCGCCCAGCGGACGCATCAAAAACGAGATGCCGAACGAACCCACGCTCAGTAGTAATGAAGTGGTTTCGTTGTCGGAAGGGAAAAAGAGTTTGCCGATGACCACGGCAAAGTAGCCGTAGATGAGCAGGTCGTAGAACTCCAGAGCATTGCCGATACTGGCGGCGATGATTTCCTTCCAGGGGCCGCGCTTGGGCTTGGCCAATGGAACATGGGTTGCGGTCGATTGAGTGGTCATCAGTGGATCCCGGCTTTTAGTGCCCCTGCGCTTGTCGCTGATAATGACAATGCACTGGCGGCGTTTTTATAGACGGGCCGAATTACCTGAGCGCCTCGGTCCGCTTACCCAGGCCTTAACTTGATTCATCCACAAAATCGGTACAATTGCTCATTGGGCACAGGTCTGGTCCAAATCAGCACGTCACTTGCCCCTGTTGGGTTACAGCCCGGCGCCATCGAAGTACTTTTATTCAATTGCCCGTTATGAGTGCGTCTTCAACGAGGCCATGCCATATGCGCATGACCCGTTCCGCCTGGTTGGAACGACTGCGATGCAGGGATATGTCGAAGCCGATGGCCATTTCCGCCCCGCCAGCGAGCACCAACTCACCTGCCTTCAAAGCGGTATCGACGACCATATGGGGGAGCCACGCCAGTCCGGCTCCGCGCTTGGCCATTTGCAGGATCGACTCGTAGGAATCGGCTTGGTAACTCATCCGCAAGGCTAGCCGCTGTGGCAAGGCGGCGAGATGCTGTGCCAGTACGCCACGCAAGGCGAGCGTAGGAGCAAAGGCCAGCCACGGCACGCTCGAGGCGCCGGCGCCCGAGCGTATCTGGAAACGAGGCAAGCCTTGGCTGTCCGGAGCACTGACAGGCACCATTTGCTCGCGCGCCAATACCAGGGAGTCGAACCGATCCGAATCGAGCAGAATCCTGGTCAACGGACTGGAAAATATCAGCAGCAAGTCGACCTCGCCGGCCGACACACGCGCGATGGCCTCCTGAGAACCACTGGTAACGAGCGACACGGGAAATGCGCCAAAACGTCGGTTCAAGCTTTCGTACCAGTCAGGAAAGAAGTGGCTGGCCAAGGTGCGCCCCGTTGCAATCCTCACAGGCTCGTCACGGCTCGATCCTACTGTTTGAAACTGTGCTCGAGCGTTGTTCAACAAGCCCAGGGAGTGACTGGCTGCTTCGAGAAACAACAAGCCTGCGGGTGTCAGTGACAAGGGCTGTTTTCGCTCGATCAGCGCGACGCCAAACCAGTCTTCCAACGCCTTTATCCGTCGGCCGAACGCCGGGTGCGTCACGCAGCGATTCTGCGCTGCGCGCGAAAGGCTGCGAGTGCGGGCGAGCTCAATGAAATCTTCCAGCCATTCCAATTGCATGTCGAGTTCCTATGGCGCCTACGGGATGATCACCCCACAGTAGGGTTCAGTGCTGTGGCACTGATTCAAGGTGAGCGGTCATTCGGTCTACAGCCGGGCGGGTACTGGCACTCCCTTGGCGCCGCTCGACGATAGAGTATGCGATGTCCGGCAACTGCGGCAGTGATGGGTCGGATATGGCCGGTAGGCAAAGCCCTGCTTCAGTGCGGCAGGTGATACCCAACCCTGCCTCGACTGCGGCGCGTAGACCCTCCAGGCTTGGGGTGGTGAGCGCCATGCGCCACGGCCGCCCGGCAGCATCCAGTACCCGCTGCGCGGCCAGGAGAAACGGGCAGGGCAGGGTGATGCCCACCAGCGGAACCACGTCGTCGAGCAGCAGATTCGGATGGCCGAACCACTTCATGGGCAGGCGGGTGACTCGGTTGCCGCCGAACGGCTCACCTGCGCACAAGGCAACGTCGATTCTATCTTCGCCCAGGGCCTGCAACAGTTCTGCCGTGCTCGCAACGACGATCGAAAAAGCAGCTCTTGGCGTGGCGGTCAGGACGTCGGCCAATGTTGGGCGCAAAACCGCTGCCACGAAATCCTGGACCACGCCGATTCGAACCGGCACCGCCGTGCCCGGTGCAAGGTCCGCGCGTGCTGCGTCTATTCGGCCAAGGATCGAACGCGCATGCCCCAGCAAAAGCGCGCCAGTGGCGTTGATCCGCAATGCGCGCCCATCCCTGTCGAAAAGCGGCTGACGAACGATGTCTTCAAGACGCCCAATCTGAAGGCTGAGCGCCGACTCGCTGCGCGCAACACGCGCGGCCGCCGCCAGCGAGCCGCAATCGACCACCGCGACAAAGGTGCGAAGCAAAGGAGACGGGATATCTGCAATCATGAGAAAAACTCAAGCCAGAGCCTGGGAAGACCTCAACTATAGTTTCGTTTTTCTCAAATAGAATTCGATCTCCATCACTGCAGGAGAACGAACATGCCTTTTGCCAGACTGACGATGTCACTTGATCTACCGGTCGACCAGCGCCGCGACCTCTGCAATGAACTGACCGACTTGATTGCCAGTGCGTTGGGAAAGCGTAGAGAGCTTACTTCGGTGTTGATGGAGGTAATGGACGTACACCACTGGACCGTGGGCGGTACTGATCAGCCGACGGCGGCCCATCTAGAAGTGTGCGTGACAGCTGGGACGAACACTGAAGAGCAGAAAGCCGTGTTCATGGTTGGCGCCATGGCCCTGTTGCGCAGTGCGTTGCCCGATCTCAATCCTGCGACTTACATCGTCGTAAAGGAACACCCCGGAACAGACTGGGGCTACGACGGAAGAAGTCAGGCTGACCGTGCGAGGCGAAGAGGGTAGCCGAGCGCTGCATTAGGGGGATGTCAGGACAATCATCCCCCTGCATTGCTGCTGTGCAACGAATTCAAAGCGGCGGACGTTGAAGTGCCACCCACGTCTGTACGCTGGGACGCTGCCATTGACGTTGCGCATACGCCACGAGAGCCGCGGGCACTGGATCGCCATTAAGTATGAGCCGGTTGAGCATAAGCGCGAGATCAACGTCGGCTATAGACCACTCGCCGAACAGATATTCCGCACCGTCCTTGAGAAGTGCTTCCGCTGCCTGGAACAACTTATTCGCTGCCGTGCTGGCAGCCGGCGACAAGGGGCCTGATTTCTCGCCGTAGAAGACGACAAGCGTGGAGCGCTCTTCCCGGATGGGCAGCAGGTCGCTGCGGATCCAAGCCTGAACCTGCCGTGCTTTCGCGAGTAGCCGTACATCGCGCGGATAAACCGGAAACTGAGGATAAGCGTTCTCGAGATATTCAGTGATCGCAGAGGACTCGGACACGGCGAAGTCACTGTCCGCCAGGGTCGGGACCCGCTGGGTTTGCGAGAGTGCTGCGTAGGCCTCCGTTTGATTCTCGAGGGCTTGCAGGTCCACGGTAGTCATCTGGAAGGCGATGCCTTTCTCAATCAGCGAGACGAAGACCGACATGGCGTAGGGGCTGATGAATCGCGAATCGACGTATAAGCGCAGTGGGTTCACTGAGTGATCTCCTTATGCAGAAGTCAGCACACTACGAGACTGGAGAGGGAGAGTGAAATCAATGGTTTTCATGGGGGTATTCCTGGTTGGAATGCACGGAATTTAAGATCAAATGCGGTTGAGGGAGATTTGACGATTGATCGTTATTTCTTCGTCAGAACTGTGCGCTTCCGGCTAAAAGCAGACTATGAGACTCAGGCGAATCCGAATGCAATCTAGATACACCCAAATCATCTTAGCCGAGCTTTAGCGGCTTGAGCCACCGGCGCTCATGAAGTAGCAACCGCCATAGGTCGAATGGCAGTCGTCCTTTATAAATGGTGCGGAAAGGCCAATGTTCGAAGCCCACAAGCATTCTAACTCATCGTGGTGTGTGAGGGAGATCAAAGTTTCTTGAGTACCACCATAATTTTGTAATTATGCTTCCGTTCTTTTTCGATCATGAGATTTTCTAAACCTCCGATGCTGCATAAATCATGTGATTCGTCATCCAGGCAGGTGAGCTAGTTTTCGAAGGTTAGCCGTTTTTCCACACGTTCTGTCCAGACATGGACCAGTACGATGGCGTACCGGTGTTCAAACTCCACCTTCCTTGATCTTACCTCTAGCGTGGCATGATAGGCATGATATCAAAACTGCTGAATATTATGTATGGTTTCAGCATTATCTCTGCGGTTGAAAATCTATTAGCTTCAATTAGATTCCAGCTTTCGTGGTGAGGTCATAAACGATCGCATCAAGGTGTAGTTTTTTTGGCGCTTGATGGGGCCTCAAACCACGCACGTAGGCCCTTGCTAATTGTTCAGGATTTGGCGATATTAGCAATGATTCACTCAAATGCTGCCATCAGCGAACTGTACTGTGGCGGATCATATTTCTACTCAACGCATTGTGGGATTGCTGCAACGTAGGTCTGAGAACGGAATCATCATGTGTCCGTCGCTCGATTCTCCTGATTCATCTCTGATTACAAGGAAAGGAGTACTGGATGTTCATTGGTCCGGAGCAGTACCCAAAGGCTCTTCGCGCGATGGTTGCCCAAGAAGCTTCGTTGGATGTGGCTGTAGCTTTCTGGGGCGCTGGCGCAGATGCAACAATTCATCCTGACGACGGAAAGCCGTTGAGAGTTATCTGCAATCTCAGAAGCGGGGGAACGAATCCTGCAGTGATCAAACTGCTATGTGATCGAGCAAAAACAATGGCTCATGTCCAGATCCGCCAGTGCGACCGGCTACACGCCAAACTGGTGGTAGGACCCACTTCGGCAATCATCGGCTCTGCAAACGTTTCTGCGAATGGGTTGGGATTTGAAGGGATTGAAGTTGCGCACTGGCTCGAAGCGGCAATTAAAACCGTCGACAGAGATGAAGTCGAGTCGGCACAGAAGTGGTTTAATCGGCTGTGGTTATCAACCGACAGCAGGCCAATCACAGACCAAGACCTAGCCGATGCTACCGAGACTTATAAGAAAAATCGGGATGGCCGTCCTGATTACAGTCGGAAGGGGCCGTTCGCTTTCGAAAACTATTCAGTGACCGATCTAGAAGGTCGGAACGCCTACGCCCTTCTGTACACTTCAAGACCTGGACCTGAGGCCGAAGCACGGGCCAAGCAGCACGAAGACGAGGAGCACATTGAGCATGGAAGCAATGGGCAGGGCGGCCAGGGCGTAGAGCGTTGGTCGTTTGAGACTTGGCCAGAAATTCTAGATACCACAGAAAAGAATGAATATCTTTGCATTATCTGGAACGAGAACGGTGGAGTCGCCGTTGACGGTGCATGTCGTATGACAGGTACGAAACTAAATTTCATTTATGAGGACAGCAATAAGGATGGTTGGGTGGATCTTGCCAAACCATCAACAACGCTACTCGGTCGGCGGCTTCTCCAAGTGGATTGTCAGCGGATCGCGAAATCAGTGAGGCCAAAGATCGAAGCGATTTGGAATGCTGCTGAGGAGCTTGATCCCGATGCCAGGCGCATTCACCTCTCCGAGCTTAAACGAATCCTTCAAGCGGAATAAACAGTCTTTGAGCGAGGCGGGCGGAGGTTGGATTCGATGATCGCCTTTATTATTAGGCATGCAACGTTCTCCATGACTCCATTGAGGTCTTGCTGCATCTGCCTGACGGGTGCACTCAGCCAGAGGCTGCTTCCAGCCGAAAGCAGCCTTTCAGCCACCGTCCCAAAACAGCCATTCCCTACATCACTCCATTCTTGCCTTCACCCCCCACCTCCGCTAACCTCCTCACCGTCGCTGCAAATTCAGCGACCGGGTTTAGCAGCTCGAACAATTCGTCAGGCGCACAGCGCCTCCATACCCATTGCCGGCGTTTTTTTTCGCCTGCAATGTCGATCTATGGCGGCTGTGCGTGGGGCACCTTCGGGTGCGCCGGGTGCCTGACGGTCCGGTCTGCTAACCCGCGTACAGCTGCCACCCTTTTCGTTTAGCAGCGGAAGGTGGCGGTTCATCAAAGCCGTCAGGAGTTGCACCATGGTCAAGCCGACCCCCGATCCACCCGTTGTCAATCTCCCTCCCGATCACCCGTTGTTTCATTTTTCCTCGGACCTTTCTGAAACCGACGGCGATGTATTGGCCGAGCGTTTCAGGCGTCAGCGTGTCGTGATGGAGCAAGCGCGGCGCAATGCGCAACGTGAGAGTCAGCCGCTGCGGCGCTTTTGGCAGTTTTGGCGGCAGTAGATTGCAGCAGGGCTTTCGCGGGCAGAGCCCGCTCCCACAGGGGTCTGACATAGCAGACCGGCAATAGGTATGCCTGTGCAGGGTTTATCGTTGATAAGGAGTTTGACCATGATCGATATCACAGAAACGAACGTCTTGCCGTTCGGCCACTTTGGCTCAGACAAGCAGCCGATATTCAGTGTCAATTCGGGCGTCGCGTTGGAAGATGCTTTGACGCAATTGTCCCACTTGCTCACATGCGCTCACGCTTCGGCGTCCGAAATGGGCGATACCCGAGTGGTAGATCCAGGACTGCTCGGTGCTACGGTGCACTGTATTGAAGGCGCGAAGGCATTGGTGGATGCGTTGCTGATTCGTGGCTAGCGATCTCTCGGAGAGCGGCGCGATTTTCGGAATCGCGCCGCAGCACGCTGCCAACTGTGCTGGCGCGGCTAGGCAGTCATCCTTGACGATCCGCTTTGTCTCACGTGCCGGGAACTGCTCAAGAGCATGAGCAGAAAAGTCGCGCTTCAGGTTGATGGCGACCTACTGCCAATCATTCAGCAGTGCATGGCGGCGCAGGCTCAGCACGGTGGATGGTGTCGAGTCGAAGAAGGGCATAACCAGGCGTTCAAGCGCCAAGTAATCGGCTATCAATGGTCAGGAGACAAGATGTTTATCAAGTCATCAATAGGGTTGCTGCTTGCATGCATGCTCATGCCCAGCGCAGATGCGGCAAGCCGTTGCGGAACAAGGCTGGTCAATCCAGGAGACAAGCTTGATGACGTTTTGCAGTCGTGCGGTAGGCCAGTTGCGCAGGCTAGCGATGGTCCGGTGGTGCGCAACAATGGTGTGCCAAGAGAGGGCTCGCAAAAAACGGATGTGGTCGTCTATGGCCCGAGGGGCGGGGCCTATCAGTACATGCTGTTCATCAATGACGAGTTGATCAAGGTTGACGTTCGCAGGGAGGCGCCCACCGGGAATATTCTCAAATGGTGAGCCTTGATTTCCTACTTCCGTGTTCAGGTCAGTGCCGGCGCGACCGAGCCATCGCTCAACCATTGCCTGAGCGTCCGCAGGAGCTGCATGACGTTCAGGGCTTTGAAGACCACGCGACAGAAAATTAGGGGCTACAGTGCTTTTCGCCTCCCATTCTATTCAGTGAGGCGGCGATACTGTTGGCCAACGAATGTCGTTACCACAATAAGCCAGGCGATCCAGGCGCAGACTATCTGCCAATGTCCTATCGCCGTTACGTCGCCCATGAAGAAGCCGACGGAGACGGAAAAAAGCAGGAGTGATACGCCTGCCAACAGCACTCGCGGAACGCCGACTACGATACGCCACCAGTTACCGGGGGCAAATCTGCGGGCAATCCAGCGATTGAGTGCTGTTATTGCTGAAAGGACAACAGCCAAAATGATCAGCAGCAGAGGGATCATGACGAGCGCCATGGCAGGCTCAACCTCGCCGCCGTCCTCTCCGGGCGTGTAGTGGGCCGCATGCCACATGTCCTGACACAGGACTGACAGGACGGGGATCACGACTATTGGAGCAATCGGAAATATCAACATGTTCACGATTGCGCGGTTGTCCTGGGGGTTCATCTCTCATCTCCTTATGAAGGATCTTGGTCATCAGAGCGCCTATGATGACTTCATCGCCGCGAGACTGTAAGGATCAATGCAGATCGAAGGGGCCAGTGATTTGCCCTCATTCAGCCGATGCACCAACGCCGTAGCCTTCCGGACAACCAGGAAACCACCACGGCAGGAATGGAAAGAAGGATCACGTAGATGAACCCGGCAGCCAGCAGCGGTGATGCGCCGGCCGACGCTACCGCCACCGGAAGTTGAGCGAACATCACTATCGCGCCTGCCGTCAGGCTGAAACGCAGAAACGTTGCGCCCAGAATACCTGACAGCACCAATGCTGCCGGGTAGACGGTGGTCCAGAAACTGGCAGCGTCCCACGGCTCCGCGGTATCCGTGAACCAAGACGCGGCAGCCCAGAAAGCGATGCTCATAATCCAGATCAAAATCATGTTCACGAACATCACTCGTTGGGCGTCTACCGATTGGTAGTGAACCCGGCAAAACGCTTGTTGAAGCCGGCGATACGTCCTTCCGCCTGTGTCTTGCGAACCTGGCCGGTATACACCGGATGTGAAGCGCTCGACACATCAAGGGCAACATACGGGTACTCGTTGCCATCCGTGTGAGTCTGGGTTCGAGTCGTTTCTACCGTAGAACCGATCAGGAAGTAAACGTCGGCGGCAGTGTCGTGGAACAGGACTGTTCGATAGTCAGGATGAATTCCAGATTTCATAATCATTACCTCGCGCCATTTGTAGATGTTATACCGTAACATCTGCATAGGAAGCTGTCGATGGGTCTCTATCAGTCCGAAGGCGTTGGTGGATGCGCTGCTGATTTGCGACTAAGCAGCAGTAGCGGCGCAGCGGCGCTGGGGAATCCCAAGTAGGTGGCGCACATCAAGGAATCGCGCCACAGATTGCGCCAGATGTTGGCGCGATTCTCGAAATCGCGCCACAATTGCGCCACGCCTTTATCGAATCGCGCCAAATATCAGCTCACGCGTAGCTTTCACACCAAGCTGAAAATACTCGCTTCCCCAGTCTGCATGTCATAGGCGACTAACGCTTCCTGAACGGCATCGGCGCTGCACACGATTTCACCCTGTCTGTTCCAGACGGCGGAACAGCCCGCCGCAACACAGTCATCGGCGGCCCCTACACAGTTTGCCATCAGTACCGTCATGGAATGCTTTTTAGCAATCATCGGATAATGCTCGTTAGCCAAGGCAGTCCCGCGTTCAGACTTCGCCACGCTTGCCAGATACACCTGAGCACCCGACTGTGCAGCTTCTTGGGCGTGGCTTGGCTGCAGTGATTCGTAGCAAATAGCAGGGGCCAAGACGACATCTGCGTGATTCAGCACAAGCTTGCGGCTACCGGCGGCGAAGAACGGTAATTCGTCGGCATGCAGAAGCTGTTTTGAGTAGCAGGTACGCGGCTGTCCAGGCTGGAAACTGATCATGCTGATTTCGATACCCTCGCGTCCCTGGGTGGGCGCGCCCACGGCGATGAGCATCCCATATCGATCGCTCAGTTGCTGGAACTCATCAAGACGGCTATCGCTCGTATCCATCGCCAAGGTATCAGCCAGCCTTGGCTCGTAACCGGTGAGGGAAAGCTCGGGAAAGAGCACGAGATTGGCGCCCAAATTTGCGGCCTGCTGGATGGCAGCCATATGTTTGGCGATGTTTGCTTCACAGTCGCCCGGTACGGGGCGGATTTGCGCGGCGATCAGCTTCATTTGCTCTTTCTCTTCAACGTGTAGTGACGGCTCTGAGGCGAATGAATCTGTGCCGAGAGCGAACTCAAAAAATACAGGGCTAGCTTGCACCAAACTGTGCGCTGATCGCCCAGCTTCTCGGCAAGCCGCTCAAGTTTCAACGCCTGGCGTGGATAGCGTATTACAACAATCTATTCGCAGTCCGGAGCTTCTACATGTTCTCCCACTTGAAAGTCCGCACAGGCATGATCGGCGTGTTGGTGTTATTCGTTATCGCGCTGATGTTCTCGATCGTCAACAGTTGGTCATCAGCGGTGCGCAGCTATGATCAGGTCGACGAGCTCAGGCACACTTCACAACAGATTGACGGCATCAACAATTCCCTGCTGTTGGCCATCCGTACCAGTGCCAATGTGTCATCGGCGTTCATCGAAACCGTGGGCGGTCGATTCGAGGATGCAGAAGCCCGGCTGGTGCGCAGTGAAGGCATCTGGAACGATGCCATTGCCAAACTCAATGCCTCGACGGCCGATATACGCGACCCGAAACTTCAGGCGCTCGCCGACGACTTGAAGGCCGCGTTCGCCGAGTACGGCACCGCCATCGTCGGCCAGCGCGCCGCCACTCGTGCACGCTCGGCGGACCAGTATTTCGTGGTCAACATCAGCGCTGGCAAGGGCATGACCAAACTTCAGGAAATCCGCGTGAATCTGGTCGGCGCCCTGGATGCTCGTGCCGCTGAGATCAACCAGGACGCCAGTGACCGCCTGGCGACCGCCAAGCGGCTATCCCTGGCACTGGCGTGTATCACGCTGGCGCTGGCGGTGATTTGCTGGATGTTCATCTCCGGCCGTGTACTGCGCCCGCTTCGTGAAGCCGGCGAGCACTTCAAACGCATCGCCAACGGCGACCTGACCCAAGAGGTCGTGGCCACGGGCCGCAACGAGATCGGTGACTTGTTCGTCGAGCTTCAGCGCATGCAAGCCAGCCAGCGCAACACCCTGATCCTGATTTCCGGTTCCGCGACCCAGCTGGCCTCGGCGGCCGAAGAGCTCAACGCGGTGACCGAAGAAAGCAACCGTGGCCTGCAGCAACAAGACATGCAACTTGAACAAGCCGCCACTGCAGTCAACCAGATGACCAGCGCCGTCGAAGAAGTCGCGCGCAATGCCGTGTCCACTTCGCAAGCGGCGACAGCGTCAAACACGCTGTCGGAGAAAAGCCGTCAACAGGTTCGCGAAAACATCGCCGGTACTCAGTTGATGACAACTGAAATCCAGGGCAGCGCAGAGCGTATCCAGCAACTGGCCGGCGAAGTACGCAACATCGGCAAGGTACTGGACGTTATCCGTGCCGTGTCGGAGCAGACCAACCTGCTGGCCCTCAATGCCGCCATTGAGGCCGCCCGTGCCGGTGAGGCGGGGCGCGGTTTTGCCGTGGTCGCCGATGAGGTGCGAACGCTCGCCTATCGCACTCAGGAGTCCACCCGCGAGATCGAGCAGATGATCGGCAGCGTGCAGACCACTGCCGAGCAAGCTGTCGACTCGATGCGCGATAGCACCCTGCGTGCGCAAGGGACTCTGGAAATCACACAAGCCTGCGGCGCGGTACTGGAAGACATCTTTGCTGCCATCGGTCAGATCAACGAACGCAATCTGGTCATCGCCAGTGCCGCGGAAGAGCAGGCTCAGGTCGCCCGTGAAGTGGACAGCAACCTGGTCGCCATTCGTGACCTGTCCGCGCAGTCTGCGGCCGGCGCCCTGCAGACCAATGCGGCAAGTCACGAGCTGTCGCGTCTGGCGGTCGAATTGAACGACCTCGTGTCTCGTTTTCGTACCTGAGTGAACCGAGATCAGATATAGGCTCCGACCACCCGCTTTACGGTGGTCAGCGCCTCACGCAGTGTCTCCATGCTCACCGAACCGAGCGCCAGCCGTATGGCATGAGGGACATGAGCCGAGGTGCAGAACGGCTCGGCCGTCGAGACCGACACGTGTTCGCGCATCAATTCCAGGGTGACCTGGTCCGCCCTTGCGTCCTCCGCCAGCGGCAGCCACAGAAAGTACGAAGCGGGGTGACGTATCACGGGCAACCCTGACAGCAGCGAGTCGGCCAACGCCTGCCGGGCTCGGGCATCTGCGCGCTTTTGCGTTTCCAGTGCGGCGACCGTGCCATCGTCGAGCCAAACGCAGGTGATGGCCGTCATGACGCCTGGGGTGTTCCAGGTCGTGGCCTTGACCGTGCGCTTCAAAGCGTCCAATCGGTCCATCGGCGCTGCGACGTAGCCGACGCGCAATCCAGTGGCGATGTTCTTGGAAAACCCCGACACATAAAGGGTTCTTTCAGGCGCCAACTCGATGATCGGCGGAGGAGGATCCTGCACCAGAAACGCGTAGGCTGCATCCTCGATGATTGTCAGATCATGTGCGCGGGCGATCGCCACCAGGCGCTCGCGGTGATCGGTCGGCAGCACCCAACCCAATGGGTTATGCAACGTGGGCATGGTGTACACGGCGCGCACTGGACGACGGCGGCAGAGCGAGGCGAGGGCATCCAGATCCGGCCCTTGGGCCGTGACAGGAACGGGCACCACTTCAAGGTGCAATGTTTTGGCCAGCAGCTTGAACCCCGGATAGGTCAGTGCATCGGCCGCAATCACGTCCCCCGGTTGCAGCAACGCCATCAAGCTCACCGCCAAACCATGTTGGGCGCCACTGACAATCAGAATCTGCTCGGCATCGACCGTGACGCCATGCTGGAGGAGATGACGGGCGATAGAAGCCCGTTCATGCAAGCGGCCCGCATGTGGCTGATAGCGCAAATGAGCTTCCAGGTCGCCGGACAGCGCCAGTTGGCGCAGGGCCCCGCGCAACAGATCGGCTTGCCCCGGCATGGCCGGATAGTTGAAATTGAGGTCGATCACGCCCGCCGCAACGTCCGGCTGATCGATGCCTTGTCCGGGCGGCAACGACGTCTCGCGCACGAACGTCCCGCGCCCGGTTTCCCCGCTGACCAGTCCCATGGCCTCCAATTCGGCATACACCCGGCTGGCGGTGACCAGGGCCAAGCCATGGGTGGCCGCAAGTTGGCGATGGGTCGGCAAACGCGTACCCGGCGGCAAACGCCCGGCGCGGATATCGGCTGCAAAGGTGTCCACCAACGACTTGTACCGGGAGCCCGCCATCTCGAAATGTATCCATGACAATTTTTTGATTGTCGTGATAGTCGGTCATAGGATGCGCTGCACGCAACCCAGCGCAGAGTGGACGCACTATGGAACGCACCTCTAACCAGAACCCGGCAACAGAGAAACCCGCGAGCGGTGTGATCAATGGCCTCATTGGTGTCGTGATCTTCAGCGGTTCACTTCCCGCTACGCGTATCGCGGTGCTGGAATTCGACCCGGTCTTTCTGACCGTGGCGCGGGCAGCCATCGCCGGCGTGCTTGCGCTGTGTCTGCTCTTGCTGTTCAAGGAACAGCGACCGGCCCGCCGGCAGATACTGTCGTTGATCATCGTGGCGATGGGCGTTGTGATCGGTTTTCCGCTGCTGACGGCCCTGGCATTGCAACACGTGACGTCGGCCCATTCCATCGTGTTCGTCGGCCTGCTACCGCTGGCCACCGCCGTGTTCGGTGTCCTGCGCGGTGGTGAACGTCCTCGGCCGGCGTTCTGGTTTTTCTCGGTGCTGGGCAGTCTGCTGGTCATCGGGTTCGCCGTCACCCAGGGACTGAACGCCTCACCGACCGGCGACATTCTGATGCTCCTGGCCATTCTGGCCTGCGGCCTCGGCTATGCCGAAGGGGCGAAGATTTCCAAGACATTGGGTGGTTGGCAGGTGATCTGCTGGGCGCTGGTGTTGTCGCTGCCGGTCGTGATGCCTTTGACCGCGTGGTTGGCGCCCGTGTCGTTTTCGCGCATCAGCACACCGGCCTGGTTGAGCCTGGCGTACGTGTCGCTGTTCAGCATGCTGATCGGCTTCGTGTTCTGGTATCGCGGCCTGGTGCAGGGCGGCATCGCAGCGGTCGGCCAGCTTCAGTTGCTGCAACCGTTCTTTGGCCTGGCGCTGGCCGCCGCACTCCTGCACGAACAGGTCAGCCTCGGCATGTTCGGCGTCACCGTTGCGGTGATCCTGTGTGTCGCCGGCGCCAGGCGTTACGGCCGGATCAATCCTCTTCCTTCACGGTAGCGACTTCATTCGCCTTGACCTTCACATGCTTGCCCGACACGTCTTCAAATTCATAGAAGCCATCCTTCGTCTTGGTGTCAGGCACGTCCTTGGTAATGTACTGTGTCCCGTCCTGCAACGTGACGACCGTGTTGGTGGAGCAACCGGCCAACGTGGCGGCGCACAGAAACGCAGCGCCATAGTAGAAGGTTTTCAGTTTCATGAAGTTGACCTTGTTCTGGATGTCCGAAGTTATCTGCGCAAACACAGACTTCGATGCTGATGCCTTGTCCGAGTTCCAGAACGGCCAGCTCGTCGATGGTCCGCCCAGAGCAATCGGATACATTCACGTCACGTGACTGGAGGACCCATGTCTCACTACTGGCGGCATCCCGCGGTTCCGCATCTGGAAATCCGCAACGTCGAAGACGGTCGCCGTTTCAGCCACGCGCGCCATTCACATTCGACGTTCTCGATTGGCGCGATTACGCAGGGGCAAAGTACTTACCTCAATGGCGACAGTAGCCGTTTGATCGGCGCCGGAAGTGTAGTACTCATGAACCCCGGTGCAGTGCATGCCTGCAACCCCGTTCATGAACAGCCCTGGGCATACCGCATGTTCTACGTGGATGCCCAGTGGCTTGCGGCGCTGCAACAGCAACAACGTTCGCGCACACAAAAAGGCTTCGTGCCTTTCGCGCAGACCTATAGCGCCGACGTCAGGCTGTTCGAAGATTTGGACGATCTGTACCACACGCTCACAGCCGACGACTGTCTGCCAGACACCATGCAGGATGCAGCATTGTTTTTTTTCCAGCGACTGGTAGCACGGCTGCAGCCCGCCAGTGATGACGCCAGAACTGAGCCGCAAAAAATGGCCCAGGCAGCGGCATTCATCCGCGAGCATTGCGCCAGTGAGTTGCGTCTGGAGGACATCGCGTCAGCCGTACAGCTGTCGCCTTCTTACCTGATCCGTGCCTTCAAGGCGTGCCATGGGCTCACGCCTCATGGTTACCTGATCGACTGTCGCCTCAAGCTGGCCCGCGACCATTTGCGCCAGGGGGAGGGCATAGCCCAGGTCGCGGCGCGCGTCGGCTTCGCCGATCAAGCGCATCTGCAGCGGCTGTTCAAGCGCGCCTTGGCGACCACCCCAGGGCAATATCGCGGCGTGCCTACTCAAGCAACAGATACACGGCGCAGCCCCCGAGCAATGCAGCCATGACACGATTGAACCCGCGCAGTCTCGCAGGGCTGTCCAGATAGTCGCGCAACGAAGCACCGGCCCAGGCCCAGCTGGCCAGTGACAGCCAGCAGACCACCAGATAGATCAGCGCGAAGACCCACACCATCTGCCTGTCGCCATCGGCGACGAACGCGCCCATGCCCGCAAGGCACGCGAGCCAGGCCTTCGGATTGAGCCATTGCATCAGCGCGCCCATGAAGGCGGAAGGGCGCGTCTGCGCCTGCACGGTGTCCATGCGGCCATCACTGCTTGCCAGTCGGTAGGCCAGGTACAGTAGGAAGATCACGCCAGCGATGCGAATGAGCTGCGTCAGCCAGGGCCAGCGGTTCAGCACTTCGTGCAGTCCCAAGCCCATGAGCAACAGCAGCAGGATGAACCCCAGGGTCGCGCCCGTGACGTGGGGCAAAGCGGCTCGCACGCCGTGGCGTGCGCCACAGCTCAGGGAGACAAGGTTGACCGGGCCGGGGCTTATGGAGGAGGCCAGCGCAAAAACGGCCATGGAAACGACGATACTCATCAGGCACCTTCAATACGGGTAACGGAGCACTGACGGTAAAGATCGATGCTGGGCTCGTATTGAAAGAAATTGCCCTTGGGGGGTGTGAACGGTTGATTTGCTGGGTTGCGGATGCTGTTCTTTAGTGAGCTGCGGTGTTGTGAGTTGGGCGTTTTTATTCGCGTTGTGAAAACACGATCAACCTCACGCCCCTGACTCTTCTATTTGCAGAGTTGCATGGCGAGGCTATCGAACTCTCGGTCGAAACTGGCGTTCTCAGCTGCGCTCAAGAAGCCTTGCTGTTGTACAAACTGATCGGTTTGATGGCGGATAGATGCGATGCGTTCGATCATACGGTCGGCTTCAGCTTGGGTGATCTTGCGGGCTTTTCGCGTGGTGCCGATGTCCGCGCTCAGAATGTTGGCGCGTACCGAGATGTGGGCTTGTCGGAGGTCGGTGATCTTTCCGCCTGTTTCGCCCACCAGTTCGCGTTGGGCTTTGATGTTGCAGCTTGGTAGATCAAGACTCTGCTGAGCTGCCGAGGCGTTCAGGCTCAAAACCAATAGCGAAGCCGGGATGCTGTATTTCATAGGTCTATCCAGTGTGAGCCGGTGGGTGTCGGTAGGGTTAGGCCGCAAGGTGCATCGACCGGTTCCCGAGGGAGGGCCAGCGCTGTCGGCAGTTCACCTTCGTAGCACAGGCACGAGGCCTGATACCCTGATGAGCTACCCAAGCTCAAGCCCTGCTGAAAAGGAATTCATCATGCTAGAACGTAACAAGTTGGTCCCTGAGTTGATGGTCACTGACCTGGATACCAGCTTGGCGTTCTGGGTGTCTTGCCTGGGTTTCGAAGTGGCTTATCAACGTCCAGAGGATGGCTTTGCCTACCTCGATCTGAACGGCGCTCAAGTGATGCTCGAGCAGGCAGATCCGCACGCCGGCCAATGGCTCACTGCGCCGTTGAGCAAGCCTTTTGGAAGGGGGATCAACTTGCAGATCGATGTCGCCGCTGTCGCGCCGATCATTCACAAGCTTCGCCAAGCGGGATACACGCTTTACCGCGAATGTGTGGACACTTGGTATCGGGTGGACCAGGGCGAGGTTGGGCAGCGAGAGTTCATCGTGCAAGATCCTGATGGCTATCTGATCAGGCTGGTTGAGCGTTTGGGGAAGCGGTGTATTGCTGCAATGGAGTAGGCGTACTTGGTTGGAAGGATGCATTGCTTGACCAGAAGAAGGCTGGATGAGCAGCAGCAGGCGCGATCTCATGGACCAAGGCCGTGGCGTCAATGACGGCTCTTGGCCGAAAGCCGCTAGCCACGACCGGATGCCTTCGACCCGAAGCAGACGCTTAGGACAGAGGAGCCCTGCGGCCCTCAGCAGTGATAGACGTTGGATGTGAATTGTGATCATCGAGCCCACAAAGTTGTTCTAGTTGCTCTCCCTACACAATAGCTACCGAAGTGTCCGGCTTCCATCTCTGTCTGCGTATTCAAGAAGCACACGTGGAGATGATCGCCCGTTCGCTTTATCGAGTAGTCATATCCGACGCGAAAGAAGCCTCGATCCGCTCCAGTCGACGTGTTAAGTGCGACCTCAATCCTGTGACTTTTCTGCGCATCGTAATGAACAATTCCTTCATGGTCTGGGAGCCATACGCACACGACCTCGGTCGCGTCTGGAACCGAAAAACTTTCAAAATACCAGCATTGCAGTGCTTTCAGATCGTCCAAGTTCAGGCTTTGCGCATCAAGGCAGGAGGAGTTTACCGCGATAGATTTTGCGGGATGCTCGTCTCGGATCGATTGAAAACGGTTTCTCAATATCGCGTTATGTATCAGGCCGTTAATCCAGGCGCGGCGTGCATCCACTGCGAAGTGCCTAATGTTCGCAGATGACGGTTTCTCGCTCGCAGCTAGACCTAGCTCATGGAGTTCGAATAGCAGAGATACAGCAAAATCAGTAGCCGTAGGTACGGAGCGATCGGATTTGAACGTATTGATCATGAGCCGTTTGAGGGCGGAAGATTTTGCTAAGCCAAGTGCTAATTTCGGATCGACGTTAGCGCTGATCGCTGCGCGTTTAAAGCAGCTCGTCCATAAAAGTCCAGGAGCGAAGTACCCTACCAGCATTCGCCAAATCGGCCCTAACGATACCTTGAGTATAGGACTGAGCAATTTCGCCCAAGCGGTTTCCATGCCTTGATCTCGGTGGTTTTGTGCACTGATGTTATTGAGCACGGAGCCGTTTATCAATCGTCAGAATTGTACAGCCAAGCGTCTATCGTCTTTTACGCGTTGGTCATGTTAAAAGCCACCTAAATCCACAGACCGCTCCTGGCCGATTGCAGCCCGTCGCCACCGGCTGCAGTCGGCCAAAAGTGGACGTATGTAGCTGGGGCTCCCCGGTTTTAATCACCCGGTTCGCCTGGTTTTTTTTCACATTGCGATAGCAAGCTCTTCGACATTGTCGCTTCCAAACAGGTTGTTTATCGCTTCGAGGGCGGTTCCCGGCATGGTTTGCGTGGCAAGCACTGCGAGCCGAGTCATGGGTCGGGATATGGAGACATAGAAGAGGTTGCGGGCACGATAAAAGCCCTTCGTATTCTTGCTATTTAGCGCCTTTGTCTTAACAAGCTCGAGTAGTTGAGGCCAGTTGTAGTGATTCCAGCCCCCTCCCAGCACTACCAAAACATTCTCAAACTCGGCGCCCTTGACGCTATGCTGTGTGGCAAAGGAGGTCTGTTTCTCAATGAATTTGACCACCTCGATAACCTCTCCGTAAGGTATTTCCCGCAGCTTGTTGTACCGCTGAAGTGCTGAGGCATCGTCAGGTATGGGGTCGCCATTTAGGGCTCTGAGCTCTTCGTCGCGCCGGAGCAGACGATCCGGTGGCGATGGGCGTTTCGTTTCTTTTAGGTGATCAATTACCTGTCCAATCGTGCCATCTGCACGCAGCATCTGGAGGGTATCCATGTCGCGACGCCAACAGGATTTGTCTTCATGCTTGGTGATCGTAGGGCCGGAGCCGAACACCCTGAACATATCGCCGAAGCGAGATGCGCCATAGGCCGCGCACATGGGTTCGACTACTTCTACAAAGAACTTGATCGCCGGGTCTTCCTTTTTTACGAATTGTTCGGTGCGACCGCTGAATACCTCGGCGATGTTGGGATAACCCTGTTCAGCGGCCAAGACGTTGTGGGTGAGCATCAGTACCTTCGTCTTGCTCAGGTCCCAGCCCTCGGCTTGCAGTCGCTGCATCAAGTCTTCTCGAGTGCGTCGCGCTAGGTCGGGTGGAAGATCCTCTTTGGACTGCCTGTCATTGGTCCGTTGACCTTTGTAGGCGTTGGTGTGAAAGAACCGTGCCTCGCCCTTCGCCTCGGGTTCATGGACGGCTTGCTTCAGTTCAGGGCGCAGTTTGTTCAGCACATCGACAACTGCAGGTACCGATCGAAAGTTTGAGCCTTTGGGAATTTCTTCTATCGGGTACTCTGCGAGCTCGTATTCACTGCGATAAATAGTCTGCCAGTGGTCCCCAAATAGACCAATGAGCGGACCTGTGGCGGGCCTCAAGAAGTGCTCGGTAATTGCCTCCATAAACTGGGGATGGGTATCTTGATACTCGTCGATGAAGATCACCGGAAACTGTTGGCTCAAGAGACGTCGAAACTTTTCCTTCTGCAGGAGATTGGCCATCATCTCCGGAATGTCGTCGTGGCTCAGCGTGATTCTGTCGGTATCGACGCTAAAGTATCCTAAGTTGTAATCCACAGACTTTGATCCGATTCCTCCGCCTTGTTCGATTTTTTCTTTCCGGTCATCCATTTCACCCACGAGGTCGCGCAGCGCTTTTTGAAACTGATGTAGGAACGCCCAGGAAAAGCCGTGGATGGTATTGACCAATATGGCGGGGTGATCCTCAATCTCCTGGGCAATTTCGTTACGGGCAACCTCGGTGTAGGTGATGCAAGCTACCTTTTGCCCTGCTTGAACCAAGGCTGGGCCTCGCTCTGTAATCAATCGCTTAAGCGCCGCGACCAGGGAATACGTCTTGCCTGCGCCGGCGCCGGCTTCAAGGCGAAAGCTATAACCAGCATCAAGGGCCTCATTGATCTTTCTTTGGGCCTCTTGTGCAGCAACGAGTGCGGGATTCTCAGTAGGCTCCTTCATACCGCCTCCTCCTTAACTGGTGCTTCCACGTTCTGCGCGGGAGGAGGCGGGGCAGAAAGCCATCCTAGGCCTTCCTGGATGTAGCGGGGTACCGTCCATTCCTTTTCGCGAATGGCAAACCGCAAAGCCGTATCCGCTTTCGCGAGCCCCTTGGCGATCTCCCATGCCTCAGATGCCTCGTCCTGTTCCTTAGGCCATTTAAATCGATCGGGGTTTGCTAGGACGAGTGCATCTTCATAGCTGCGGGCACAAATGTTAGTGCCAGGCTTCTCTGCAATCTGATAGGCAATGCGACGGTAACCGCTTTGCTTCTCTTCGGCAGTTTTGGCAACAAGCTCTGCCGGAGTAATCTGCCAGCCATCCTTATCCGCGGCGTCGTCGGGACGAAACCAATCCTTGATTGCTGCATTCGATGTCCGCTCACCTTCAGCCACGGGGCACTTGTCCCAAGTCGTAATCTTTTTCCCATGCTTGTTCTGCTTTTCCACCGGCTTGGTTGAATCCAGGTCGGTGACGACCAAAGTCTTGAGCTCGAGAAAGTCGAGGAGTGGATAAAAGATCTGCGCATATGCTCCGCCGACCTCGACGCAGGTCACATACTGTCTGGCCAGCTTGTGCTTGTCCTCGAGCGACTTATCAACTAATTCGCACAGACGGGGCATCAGTAGCCTCTCCGTTGTTCCCTCAACCATGATGGCCTTGTCCGCAAAGTACAGGTCACACTTGGTTAACGTCATGTACTGGTGCAGGAAGTCTTGGTCGTCGGGAGAAATGCTGCTCAAGCCCTTTTTGAAGTCTTTGACCTTGGTCTGACGGGCGTTTGCCGGGGTTGGCGACTCATTTAGGAAATACCGTACTGCTTCAAACGATGCGGTATTTGCCACATGCGGAGAATGCGTCGTGATGACGAACTGAACGTTCCACGCAGCCTCTTCAGGATAGCTCGTCGACAGTTTTCCAATGGCAGCATTGAGCTGGTTGATGAAAACTTCTTGCATCTGCGGATGCAAGTGAGCCTCAGGCTCTTCGATGAATATTAGGTGAGTTGCTGGACGGGTTGTCTTGGCTCGGTAGGCCTTGTGGTAACTCTCGAGCTGCAACAGCATGTAGATCAGGTTTCGAGTGCCGAGACCATTATAGCCTTCCGGGAGATGTACCCCGTCTGTGCCTGTGTAGACCACCTTTGTGTGGTCCGACAGCAGGGCCTCAATGTTCAATGAGGTCTCGGGTCGAAGCTCGGTATCATTGAGGCTCGGAAAGCCCAGTACCTCCATGGCTGGCAAAAGCTTTTTCAGCATCTCGTCGAAGTCGCCTTGAACATTGCGCTCGATGTCTTCGACGGATGCCTTCAGCTTCGCCGCCAGCTCCTGATCTGCAGCCGCAGCAGTTGGTGCGGAGGCAGTTTTGAATAACGCGCTGAGCAATTTCCCAATGACATCGGCATCGCCATGCTTCGCATGGTCGAGAGTTCTTTGTGCCCGAACGAAATTACACTGCAGCAAAGCCGTTAGTGCGGCCATGCCCTCAAAATCACGGCGATTGGTATCGTCGGTGGGGTCGATGGCGAACACATGGATGCTGTATGCCTTGGGCACCGTGTCGCGCAACGAGCGGAAGAAGTGTGTTCTTGGTTCGACACCTTCTGGTGCGGGAGGGGTATCGAGCAGTGTGTGGAGGGTTGCCAGTGTCGCTCGGTATTCGAGGCGCACAATGGCAGTGGTGGAGTCTAGATCCAAGTCAATGACGAAAGGCGAAAGAGGTCCTAAATTCGGGGCGGTGCTGTCGTAGCGGAAGATGAGCGTAAGAGCAAGCGTCGGGAGTGCCGCGAGTACGTCCTCCGGCTTTGTCGCTTGTTCTCTAAGCATCTTTGCAGCGAAGAATCGCTCGCGCTGTGCGGGCGAGAAGTCTTCAAGGCGAAACCGCGCCCCGGTCTCTCCAGTGAAGCGATCAAAAATGTCGGTAAACGATGTCTTTCCGCTGTTGTTGCGTCCCACGATCACTGTGGAATTTTCTTCCAGCATGATCTCAACATCCTGAAGCAGTCGGAATCCCTCGACTCTAACCTTCTCGACTCGCATTCTAGCTCCCCCGATTGGCTGTCCTATGCGGCTTCTTATTCGTCGGAAATGTATATTTTTTGTTCTTACTTTGTGAACGGTATGTGTGGCGCCTTGCTAACAAAACGTTACCGTCAAATACCACTTCTAGCCGAGCCAGCCCTTACTGTCTCATTTTTTCCATAAGCCTACGCGATTCGCGTTGCTTTTAATCATCCATGTTAGCGTGAGGTCAGCGAAGGGTCGCAAGTCGAGTAAGAAACCTGGCATGCAGCTGACGTCTTTGCAGCAGGCCAGTTGTCCTTTGACGAGCACTGATGGGGCGCTTTTGGCCGAACGCTGCCTGTGACTAAGCTCCTGGCCGAAAGCGGCCCGAGCAACGAGCGGATCACAACGTGCGCAACACTAAAACCATCCCACACATTCCAAGCCTAGGCCATCACCCAACAGCCCAATACATCGCCTGAACCCAGATATGCGGATGACTTTCCAAAGGTTCCCATCCATCCAAAAACACAAAACCTTGCCTAAGATAGAAATTGGCAACCCTTGCGTTTTCCGGACAAACGTCAAGATAAACCCCATCCACTCCAATCACCTCGGCACGAGCCTTCACCGCATCAACCAACCCAGCAGCCACTCCAGAACCCCGCACAGCACGCTCGACCCACATCCCGATCAAGCAATAACGACCTTCACCACCAACGGCCGCACCCACCATCCCGATCGGTCGGTCACCGTCGAACGCCAGCCAAAACGCGGTTCCAGCGGACGACGCTCGATCTTTCCACTGCTCGTCGGTGTACTTAGCCGCAGTCTGATAGCTCACGCCAAATGCCGTCGGCGTGTCCAAAAGGGCCGCAAGCCGTGTCTGTTTCAACAGCATCCAATCCGCTGTCTCTGTCAGTCGAATATGCACCTCACACCGGCGCCGGGCTTTGCAGCAACGGATACAACGACAACACCAGCAACGCCGCCATGCTCCAGTTGAACAGTCGCAACCAGCGCGGCACTCGCAGCACGTTGCGCAAGACGCTGCCGAAGCCGGCCCAGACGCACACGCTGGGCAGGTTGACCAGTGCGAACACCGCAGCGATGACCACCACGTTATAGACGTAGCCCTGAGCTGGAACATAGGTGGTGATGGCGCCAACCGCCATTACCCAAGCCTTGGGGTTGACCCATTGGAAAGCGGCGGCGCCGAGGAAAGTCATTGGCCTGCTGTCCTGGTCTCCTGCTTCGCTCACACTGCCTGAGGTGGCGATGCACCATGCCAGGTAAAGCAAGTAGGCAGCGCCTATCCAGCGCAGGGCGGTGTAGGTCCAGGGCACGGCGGTGAAGATTTCACCCAGTCCCAGTCCGACCGCCAACACCAGTAGCATGAACCCCAGGCTGATGCCCAGGGCGTGGGGAATGGTGCGCAGGAAACCGAAATTCACTCCCGAAGCCAGCAGCATGGTGTTGTTGGGGCCTGGGGTGATGGAGGACACCAGAGCGAAAAGGGCGAAGGCAGGCAGCAGGTCGATGAGCATGTCCGTAGGGTCTCTGGGATGTTGTAGAAGTGAAAGTACCTCACGACCCGGCCAGCGATACCGTACAGACAATGTTGAATTCACCAGTACACACTCACAGCCACTTGGCCTTTTGCAGGTGCGACCGGTCTTCTGCTCAGACCCAGAGGGTTGCTTAATAAGGGGAGCGGGGGTAGTGTTTACGCTATGCGCAGATGTATACAGCGTAAACAGTTACGTCAGGAGTACTGCCATGGGTTCGCCCGTTCTTTCTTTCCGTGTGGAAGCAGAGCTGATCGATCAGCTCGATCAGCTTGCCGAAGCCACCGATAGAGATCGCCAATACCATTTGAAACGCGCTTTGGCCCGCTATGTGGAATCCGAGTCGTGGCATTTTCGTGCTGTAGCAGAAGGCATTGCTGATGCAGAGGCAGGCAACTTGGTCGATTTGGATGCCGTGAAGGCTAAGTGGGTGGCGCGTGCCGAAAGTCGCATTAACCAGCAAGGCGGCAAGTGATCTCGACGGGATTTATGAGCACCACGAAGCGCTCAGAGGACCCCAAAAAGCAGAAGAAACCATTTTTCAGATGTTGGATAGCCTGAGCCAGTTGGAGGTGTTTCCCCAACTGGGCAAGGCGTCGGGCATTCCCGATTGCAGGGAGCTGATCTTCGCGAGGTATCCCTACCGTGCGATCTACAGCCTGAAAGGCAATGTCATTCTGGTGTATCGAATTTTGCACCAGCATGCAGAGCGCCCTGAGGAGTGGTAACGAAGACGTTCATTTCAGTAGTGTTGGTCACTCTGTTGGTCGCGCGTGCATCTGGTGTTCGCTTCCCTACGTAAACAAATAACTGTCCATCGCCAACACCCCATACTCCACGCCGCCTTCGATCACCCGCGTTTCATAACGCTCACCGGCCGCACCGACGGCGATGAACAAGGGCAGGAAGTGCTCGTCCGTAGGGTGCGCGCGTTCGGCTGAAGGCGCGTATTGCCGGTAGTCCAGCAGCGACTCCAGATTGCCTGAGGCCAGGGTCTGCGCCGTCCAGGCAGCAAAATCCTTGACGTATTGAGCGCCGTGGGGCGTGGCACCGCGGAACTCGTAGAGGTTGTGCGTCAGGCTGCCCGAGGCCACGATCATCACGTTCATGTTGCGCAGTGGCTTGAGCGCCTGGCCCAGCTTCCACGCCTCGCGAGTGTCGAGCGATGCCGGCATGGAGACCTGTATCACCGGGATGTCCGCGGCTGGCGCCAGGTAGAGCAGGGGTACCCAGGCGCCATGGTCCAAACCCCGATCGGCATCCAAACGAGAGTTCCAGCCGGCGGCCTGCAGCAGGTTGACGATCTGCGCGGCCAGGGCTGGTGCGCCGGGCACGGGGTATTGGATCATGTACAGCGCGTCGGGGAAGCCGCCGAAGTCATGAACGGTGGCGGGAGCTGCGCTTGCGGTCACGCCGACCTCGCCACGGGTCATCCAGTGCGGGGACACGATGACGATGGCTTGAGGCCGCGTCAGCTCACGCCCCAGCTCGGCCAGGTGTTTGCCCGCCAGGCCGGGCTCGACCGCGAACATGGGAGAGCCATGGGACACGAACAGTACGGGCGATCGAATATTCATCAGCGGGCTCCACATCAAGATGTTGCGGTTTGAGGACTCCAGCTTTCACCAAGCCGGCATTTGACCCAGTATTCAAAGCTGGCGCAGAGCCAGATGCCGTAGGCGAGCAGTTCCACGCCTTCTTCGGCAGTGGTCTTGGCCAGGCGCTGGTAACCATCGCCCATGACCTGGTGCCAGAACGAGCCCATGCCGAAGATCCTGGAGAAGATCAGCACCGCGAAGCCCGTCGCCAACGCGGCGAACGTCGGGGTACGCATGAACGACCCCAACGCCTGGACAGTTTGCTGTCTGTGCTTGGCGCTTACCGCGTTGCCGATGGCGATAATGGCGATAGCCACGAAGGGCCATAGCCAGGCGCTGTGGCTGATGGGGTCGAACAGGCCGTCCAGTTCACGCGTTAGCAGGCAGGCGAAGAAGCCTGCGGCGAGGAATTCGAAACCGCCTTTGCGGCCGGTTCCCGGTGCGGTCCAGAACAGCAGGGCGCACAGTGCGAGCATCAGCTCCTGGGTGATCTCGGTGAATGACATTTCCAGAATTTCTGTGTGAAACACGGCAATGTCCAGCCACACCATGGCAAAACACAAAACGGCAACCGAACATTTGGCCAGGGCGAACAGGAGCGGGTATTTCAAATCGGGGCGGGCGTACACGTGAAGCTCCAAAGCGGGACGATGTCTATAAGTCGCGCATCTAAGCGTCTGGCACGGGGAATGTGAAGCGTTGTTTAACGATAGTTAACATCGATGTATTTGATGCGATGAACAGCGCGCCGTGCCACGGCGCGCTGTTTGCCGAGGATTTAGAACGCCGCGGTATAGATCGCCAGCGCATCGGCTTCGCTGACCTCGCGCGGATTGTTGACCAGCAGCCGTTGCTGCAGCATCGCGCTGCGAGCCAGCTCCGGCAGACTTTCGCGGGTCACGCCGGCATCGCTGAGGCGTAGCGGCAGGCCGGTGGCTTGATGCAGCCTGAGCAGCTCGTCGATGAATTGCTGGGCCGCGTCGCCTGATTGCAAGCGCTCGCCCAGCACCACGGGGGCAAGTTCGGCGTACAGGCCCTGGGCAGCGGAGAGGTTGAATCGCAGCACTTGTTGCAGAACCAGCGCATTGGACAGGCCATGGGGCAGGTGGAAGCTGACGCCCAGCGGGTAGGCCAATGCGTGCACGGCGGCGACCGGCGCGTTGGCAAACGCCTGCCCGGCCAGACAGGCGCCCAGCAACATGGCCTGGCGGGCTTCCAGGTCGTGCGGCGTGTTGACCGCGCGCTCGAGGTTGGTCGACAACAGGCGCAAGGCTTCACGTGCCAGCAGGTCGGAGAGGGGATTCTTGCGGTGTTTGCTGGTGTAGGCCTCGATGGCATGCACCATGGCGTCGATGCCGGTGGCCGCCGTGACCGGGCCGGGCAGGCCGATGGTCAGTTGGGCGTCGAGAATTGCCAGGTCCGGCAACAGCTGGTTCGCCACTACGCCGGATTTGCCGGTGGCGGTGGTGACGATGGAGATGGGCGTGACTTCCGATCCGGTGCCTGCGGTGGTGGGCACCTGAATCAACGGCAAGCGCGGGCCGGTGGCCTGGTTCACGCCGTAGATGTCGCTCAGGCCCTGTCGCTGTGCAGGGTGCGCCAGGTAGGCGACCAGCTTGGCGGTGTCCATGGAGCTGCCGCCGCCGAAGCCGACGATCAGGTCGGCGTTCATGCGCCGTGCCTGTTCGGTGGCGGCCAGCACCAACGCTTCCGCCGGGTCGGCGAGCACATCGCTGTACACCGCGTATTCGATATCGGCGCTGGCGAAGCCCGGCAGCACGTCATCGAGCAAACCGTGCTTGAGGATGCCGGCATCGGTGACCAGCAAGACACGCCGGGCGCCGCGGCTGGCGCATTGTTCGGCCAGGCCGGCGGCGCTGCCGGTGGCGCAGATGAGGTGGGCAGTGCTGCTGAAGGTGAATCCTTGCATGGGTAACCTCATGTTCTTGTCTTTGGGGGCTATGGCTGTTCAGGTTCGGCAGGTCGATCCGCATCGATGATCTGCTGGGCGATGGCTTCCATGCTGGTCCGGCGCGTCATGGCTTCGCGTTGCAGGCGCCGGTGGGCATCGTTTTCGCCGAGGCGATGGCGGGCCATCAACAGCGCCTTGGCCATGGAGATCTTCGACACCGCCGGTTGCCGGCTTTGCAGCTTGCGCAGCTCGGCGAGCATGTCGATGCGCGCCCGCCAGGCGGCGCGGGCCATCAGCAACTGGGTCAGCAGACCGAACGGCCGCAACGGCCGTTCGATGACCGCCGCCGGTTGCGTTTCCAGCACCAGTTGCAGCATCGACGGGTTCTCGTAGCCGACCACGGCGATGATCGGCGGCGCCTGTTCGCTCAGGCTTTCCACCAGCGTTTGCGTGTTGCTGCGCTGGCTGAGTTCCACGGCCAGCAGCACCACGTCGACTGCTTCGGGCAGCGTCGTGGGCACCGGCCAGCGTTGTTCGACGATGCAACCGATACGCTGCAACTGGTCGAGGACGATGCGCGCCTCAGCGTCCTGGGGGTGAATCACCAGCACGCGCAGGCCCTTGAGTTCGCGCAGCAGGGACGGCGCGCTGGTCATCGCGACCTCCGGCAACTCATGGCTGCACGTCCATCTGGTAGTCGACCATGTAGGGGCTGGGCGGCACCGCTTCGGCGCTCTCCAGCACCGGCTGAAACTGGCGTCGGTGATCGAGCCGGGCAATGCGCGGCCACAGCCAGGTGTGCTGGGTCTGCGGGTCGATCTGCACCGTGCCTTGAGGCGCATCAAAACGCGCGCCGGCCAGGGCTTCGCGCAGGGCCTGCACCGAATCGTCGGCGGCGCGGCGCGCGGCCTGGGCGAACAGGTGCACCTGAAAATAGGCGGCCTCGGCGCCGGCAGTGATGGCGGCACCTTCGCCGAAGCGCGCGCGATAGCGGCTGACGAACGCCTGGCTGGCGGGCGTCTGCAACGTCGAGAACCAAGGCGCGGCCGAGATGTGGCCTTCGGCTTCTTCGTCGGTCATGGCCTGCACGTCGACCTCGTTGGTGGCCAGGCTGACGATGGGCAGGCGTGCAGGATCGAAGCCCGCCTGGCGGTAGGCCCGGTGCAGCGAGGGAATGTCGCTGCCGACGATGGTCGAATAGATGGCGTCGGGTGCGGTCTCGCGCACCCGCTGCATGACCCGCTCGAAGTCCTCTGCGGTGGCGTGGAACGGCAGGTAGATCTCGTCGACGATCTCGCCGCCCGCCTGCTCGAACAGTTCGCGCATGATGCGGTTCGATTCGTAGGGGTAGACATACGAGCCGCCCACGAACAGCACCCGTCCGCCATAGGTCTGCAGGACGTAGCGGGCCAGCTGCAACGAGTTCTGGTTGGGGGCCGAGCCGGTGTAGAAGCAGTACGGCGAGTATTCGAAACCTTCGTATAGGGTTGGATAGAACAGCAAGCGCCGACGGCTTTCGACCACCGGCAGCACGACCTTGCGTGTGCTCGACATGTGCGTGCCGAACAGTACCTGCACCTGATGGTGGTCGCACAGGTGCAGCGCACTGTCGCGGTAATCGTTCGGATCGGCGCCGGGGTCGCCATCGATCGCGGTCACGCGGCGGCCGTCGATGCCGCCGCTGTCGTTGACCTCGGCGATGGCCAGGTGGGTGGCATTGGCCTGTGCGGTTTCCGACGCCGCCGTGAGGCTCGCGCGGGAGAACAGCAGGCCTACCTTGTAATCGTCACCGTTCATGAGCTCAGGCTTTCCCAGTCGATGTGCTGTTCGAAGTGGTGCGCGGCCTGGTAAAGGGTTGCCTCATGGTAGTCGCGGGCGATGAGCATCAGGCCCACCGGCAACCCGGCAGCCAGCCCGCAGGGGATGGACATGGCCGGGTGGCCGGTGACATCGAACGGGGCGGTGTTGGCGTTCATTTCCAGGGCGCGGGTGACCCAGGTCGCGGGCGTGGCATCGGCTGCCGGCAGTTTCGGCGCCTTGAGCGGCACGGTCGGCATGAGCAAGAGGTCGTAGCGGGCGAACTGCTCGTCGTAGGCGGCGCGCAGCTGACGCGCGGCGTTCTGTGCACGGGCGTAGTACTGGCCGCCGAATCGCTGATGGGCATAGTGGCCTGCCAGCAGGCAGGTCTTCAGGTCATGGGGGAACGCGTCGGCCTGCTGTTGCCAGTCTTGTTGCGCGCGCATCAGGCTCTCCACGTACAAGCCCTTCCAGTTGGAGCCGTAATTGTAGCCGCGCAGCAGCTGCGTGGTGCCTTCCACGGCAATTGGCGTCCAGATGGCATGACCCAGCGCGTGCAGGGGGATGGAAACCTCTTCCACCTGCGCGCCCCATTCGGCGAACAGACCGGCGGCACGGCGCACTGCAGCGTCGACATCGGCTTCGGAATTGGCGTGGCCGAAGCCCTCGCGGACCACACCGATGCGCAGCCCCGAAACACCGGCGCCGAGCGTCTGGGTGTAGGCCTGCACCGGCATCTGCCGATCCTGGCGCGGATCCAGGCCGTCGGCACCGGCGAGCACTTCGAGCAGCAGGGCATTGTCGGCCACCGTGGCGCTCATCACGCCGGCGTGGTCCAGGGTCATTTCGATGGGCATGATGCCGGTGTAGGGCACCAGCCCGTGGGTCGGCTTCATCCCGTAGATGCCGGAATAGGCCGCCGGAATGCGCACCGAACCGCCTTGATCGGTGCCGATGCCCAGATCCACTTCGCCCGCGACGATCAGCGCGGCGCAGCCTGAAGACGATCCTCCGGTCGAGTGACCCGGATTGCGCGGATTGTGCACCGCGCCAGTGGCGTTGGTATGGCTGCTGCCCGACACGCAGAAAAACTCGCAGTGGGCCTTGCCCAGAATGCTGCCGCCAGCGTCGAGCACACGCGTGGCCACGGTGGCGTCGACGTCCGGCACGTACCCTTGCAGGGTGGAGGCGCCATTCATCATGGGTACCCCGGCCAGGCAGATGTTGTCCTTGAGGGCGACGCGCTTGCCGCTGAGCTTGCCGCCCGCCGCCCCATGCAGATCGGTGCGCACGTACCAGGCGTTGTAGGGATTCTGCGCAGGCGTCGGCAGGTGCCCGGCGCTTCTGGGGTAGCGTTGCGGGACGCTGGCAGGCTGCAACTGGTCGAGGCGGTCATAGTCCTGCCAGACGGCTTCGAGGATGTCGGCGTATTGCTCGAGTAACGGTGCTTGCAGGTGCAGACCCAGCTGGCGGCCGGTTTCGGCAAGCTCAGCCTGGGTGGGACGTTGAATGGACATGACGATGAATCCTCAGGAATGAAAGCCCATGAAGCGCTCGGCAAGCGCTTCGGCGGTGGTGCTGGCGGGGTCGACTTCATCGACCAGTTGGCCGTTCTCGATGATCAGGATGCGATCGGCCAGCGCCGTCAGGAAGTCGATGTCCTGTTCCACCAGAATGATGCCCAGGCCTTGTTCGCGACGCAGGCGTTGCAGGGTTTCGATGATCTCGTCGCAGATGGAGGGCTGGATGCCTTCGGTGGGTTCGTCGAGCAGGATCAGCTTCGGGTTGCCGCACAGGCAGCGCGCCAGGGCCAGCAGTTGTTGTTCGCCGCCCGACAAAGCACCACCGGGTTGGTCGAGCAGCCGTTGCAGACGCGGGAAATACGCCAGGATCCGCTCGATGGTGGCCGGGGCCTGGGCGAAGTGCTTCACGCAGCCCATGCGCAGGTTTTCGCCGACGGTCAGGAACGGGAAAATCTGCCGTCCCTGGGGCACGTAGCCAATGCCGGCCCGTGCCCGCTGGCTGGCGTCGGCGCGGCTCAGGTCCTGGCCTGCGAACTGCACGCTGCCCGACAGCGCCGGCAGCTCGCCGATAAGCGCGCGTAGCAGGGTGGTCTTGCCCATGCCGTTACGCCCGAGCACGCCGATGCAGCTGTCGGTGGCGCCGCGCAGAGCGATGTCGCGCAGCACCGGCACGCGCCCGTAGCCGGAACACAATCCATTGACTTCAAGCATGTTTGATCTCCTGTTTGCCCAGATAGGCTTCGCGCACCAACGGGTCCTGAGTCACCTCGGCAAAGCTGCCCTGGGCCAGAATCGCACCTTGATTGAACACGGTGACCGTGCCGGCGATCAGCCGGATGAATTCCATATCGTGCTCGACCACTACCACCGTGCTGTGCGTGTTGATCTCCTTGATCAGGGCGGCGGTCTTGCGCACTTCCTGATAGGTCATGCCGGCAGCGGGCTCGTCCAGCAGCACCAAGGTCGGCTTCGAGGCGAGGATCATGCCCAGCTCGACCCATTGCCGTTGACCGTGGGCCAAGTCGCCCACCAGACGGTGGCGGTGTTCGCTCAGGTCGATGCGTTGCAGCGTCTGCTCGGCGGTTTGCCGGGCCTGCGCGGCGCTCTGGTTGCGGCCGGCGGCCAGGCGCAGGTTTTCCAGTACATCGAGGCCGTCGAACACACTGGGTGTCTGCGTCTTGATGCCGATGCCCAGGCGCGCGATACGGTGCGGCGGCAGGCCGCTGATGCGCTCGGCCTGGAAGTGGCAGCTGCCGTGGGTCGGCTTCAGCTGCCCGCTGAGCAGTTTGAAGAACGTACTTTTACCCGCACCGTTGGGACCGATGAGGCAGCGAAGTTCACCGCGGTGCAGGGTGAAATCCACCGCTTTTACGGCGTGCACGCCGCCGAAACTGACGCCCAGACCTTGGGTTTGCAGAAGCACGCTCATACGGCGCCCTCCTGTGGCACGGCGCTGGTGGAGGCGGAACGACGCTTGAACACGCGCCCGGCCAACGTGCCAAGGCTGGGCAGCAAGCCACGCGGCAGCAGCATGACGAAGGTCAGCAGAATCGCACCCAATACCAGGCCGCTGTCCACCGTCTGCTGTTCGCCCAGGCGCGCCATCAGCGCCTGCAGGCCGATGCAGGCCAGGATCGGCCCGAACAAGGTACCGCGACCGCCGACGATGACCCAGATGATGATCTGTGCCGACTGCGCCAGGCCAAACACACCCGGGCTGACGAACGCGCCCCAGTTGGCGTACAGGCACCCGGCCAGGCCAGCGATGCCGCCGCCCAGGCTGAAGACGATCAGCTTGTGCAGGCGCGTGTCATAGCCGAGCAAACCGGCGCGCTGCTCGTTTTCACGGATCGCCACCACCACCTTGCCGAAGCGACTGGCGAGCAGGCCGCGCAGGCCCAGGTAGCAGAGAATCAAGGCGCCGCCGATCACCTGAAACAGTGTTTCGGGTTCCAGCACACGCTCCGGATCGAACGGCACGTTGAGCGTCGGGATCGCCGGAATGCCGTTGAAACCGCCGAGCAGCGCACTGCCGATGTGGTATTCGCTGCCCGAGGTGGAGTTCATCACGTTGAAGAGAATCAGCGTCACCGCCAGGGTGATCACGCCCAGGTACACATCGCTGATGCCACCGTAGAACATGAAGTAGCCCATGGCCGCAGCGAATAGCGCGGGCACGGCAATGGCCAGCAGCACCGGCCAGGTGCTGTCGCCGATGTTCAGCACACCGACCGCATAGGCATAGGCCCCCAGGCCGAAGAACGCGGCCTGCCCGAAACACAGGATGCCACCGAAGCCCCAGATGAACGCCAGGCTCAGCGCCAGCAGGGCCATGACCAGGTAGATGGTCAGCGAGAGCAGGGTGAACAGGTCCAGCCAATACGGCAGAACGCCGACCAGCAAGGCGGCCAGCGCGCAGCCGAGCACCGGCAGCAGATCACGAAATGCGACAGGCATCAGAACGCCCTCCGAAAGAAACGACCGGTGATGCCCTGGGGCAACACGCGAATCAGGACGATGGCGGCCAGCAGCAGGGCCACTTCGCCGAACACCGGGGTGCTGAAGAAGGTCACCACCTGGCTGATGACGCCGAAGGCGCCCGCTGCACTCAAGGTGCCGGTGATCACTGCACTGCCGCCGCCGATCACGGTGATGAAGGCCTTGGCGATGTAGCTGGCGCCCAGCGTCGGGATGACCCCGGTGAGCGGCGCGAGCACTGCGCCGCCGAGCCCGGCCAGCGCCGCGCCCAACCCAAACGTCAAGCTGTAGATCCGCCCGGGGTTAGCACCCAGGGCAGCGGCCATCTTGGCGTTCTGCATGGTCGCCCGGGCGCACAGGCCGAACTGGGTGAAGCGCAGCAGCGCCCACATCCCCAGCAACACCGCCACGGCCACGGCGATGACGAACAGCCCGTAGCCACTGGTTTGATAGGCACCCAGGGTGATGCCCGGCAACGGTGAGCTGATGCCCACGGTGGTGTTGCCGAACAGCATGGTCGCCGTGCCCGTCAACGCCAGGCTCAAGCCCCAGGTGGCCAGCATGGTGTCGATCATGCGGCCGTACAGGTGGCGTATCAGCAAGCGCTCGACCAGCATGCCGAACAGGCCCACCGTCAGCGGCGCCAGCACCAGGATCGAGATCCAGATCGGCACATGCAGGTGGTGGGTTGCCAGGACGGCGACGTAACCGCCGAGCATCATGAACTCGCCATGCGCCAGGTTGATGATCTTCATCATGCCGAACACCACCGCCAGACCGATGCTGAGCAGCACCAGCGTGGCGATGGCGCCGACGATCTGCAGGGAAAAAATCGCGGCCCAATCCATGTCCGTCTCCTTACAGCGCGATGCTGTATTGCTTGGCATCGCGCGGGTTCTTGATCAGGTCGCAGACCGCGGCAGTGTCCGAAGGAGCCTGCTGGGCGAAGCTTTGCACCACCTCCAGGCGGCGATCGCGCACCTCGGCGATGTGCACGTCCAGGATGCAGTGGTGGGTAGCCGGATCAATGCTGACCTTGCCGCTGGGCAGGTCCAGGCTGATGCCTTTCTCCAGCGCTTCGATGACCGCCATGCGCTCGATCGAACCGGCCTGGCGGACGCCCTCGGCCCACAGCATCATGCCCTGATACGCGCCCATCGCCAGTTCGGTGATGTACGGATAGTCGGCGCCGAAGCGGGAGTGGAAGCGTTCGACGAACGCGGTATTGAGTGGGGTCTGCAGTTCCTGCACGTAGTTCTGGCAGATCAGGATGCCGTTGCACTCTTCGGGCGAGAGCACGATGTGCTCGTTGCCCCCGGCGAAGGTGGTCGACGCGATCGGCAGCTTGCCGGTCATGCCGGCGGCCTTCCACTGGCGATAGAACGACATGTGAGCGCCGCCGACCAGAGCCGACCAGACGAAGTCGGGCTTGGCTTCCTGAATCTTCGAGATGGTGGCGCCGAAGTTGGTCACGTCCAGCGGGAAGAACTCGATCCCCACGCTCGACCCACCGGCCTGCTCGACGTATTTCTTCACCCAGGCGGTGACGATCTGCCCGTAGTTGTAGTCCGCCGCGACGATGTAGACCTTCTTGCCCCATTTCTGGGTCACGTGGGACACCAGCTTCTCCACGGTCTGGCCTGGGGTCACGCCGGTGCCGAAGAAGTTCCGATCGCACACGCCGCCTTCGTACTGGTTGTCGTAGAAGTACAGCGTCTTGTAGCGGTCCAGCACCGGACGCACCACTTCACGGGAGGCGGAGGTGATGCCCGCATGCACCACTGCGGCGCGATCCTTGAGCGCCGCCTGCTGCGCGTACTGGGCGTACAGCTGCATGTTGGACTGGGTGTCGTACTTGATCAGGCTCAGCGGCCGGCCGAGCAGGCCGCCCTGGGCGTTCAGCTCTTCGGTGGCGAACGTCAGTGCATCCACGATCGGCTTGCCATAGATGTCCAGGCCGCCCGAGCTGTCGTACAGCGAGGCGATCTTGATCGCGTCGTCGGCGGCGAAGGCCGACAGGCTCTTGAAGCTCAACGCCGACAATGCGGCAGCGGAAATGGCGGACGAACGCAGGAAGGTACGACGGTTGATAGCCATGCTCAGTGCTCCTGAAACCAGCCCGTCGGCCCATCACCTAGCGATTCGCGGACAGCCAAACAGGCCGCCGAGCAAAGGGCGAGGAAAGGGGAGTGGGGGCTGGATGAAATGCAGGCGGGAGGGGGTTAGGGCCTGATTTCACGTACCGACGACGCTGTCGGCTGAACGGGTGTCGAGCGTTTCGCTTGTGAACCGCAGCCGCATCGTTGGGGCCGGGTCACCCAGGGCGAGGAAGCCGCTGGGGGAAACAGAAGTCACGAAGCAAGTGACCTGATACAGAGAGCCAGATTGCTTGCCGATAATATTTCAGCAATAACCAGGCCATTAACGATAAGCACCTGATTTTAGTATGTTTTGCTCAATAGGCAGCTGTCAGACATGGCGCTGTTGGATTACCGAATGGGAATCCCGCACTCAAATCGAGCACGGGTGCCCGCCTTGGTAACATTCGAGGCAACACTTGCCGACGGTGCCTACCCCCCGGATGCAAGCCTTGAGATGGCCGCTCTGCTGCCGGCGCGTTCGCGCAGCAGGAATTTCTGAATCTTGCCCGTTGCCGTCTTCGGCAGTTCGGTAAAGATGACGTATCGCGGGCATTTGAATTTGGCCAGGCGCGTCTGGCAGAACGCTATGAGGTCTGCGGAGCTGGGTACGACAGCGCCTGCCTTGAGCTCGATGAAGGCACAGGGCACTTCGCCCCACTTGTCGTCGGGCTGGGCCACCACGGCAGCATGCAAGACGCTGGGATGGCAGTGGATGACATCCTCGATCTCGATCGAGGAGATGTTCTCACCGCCCGAGATGATGACGTCCTTGGAGCGATCGGTGATCTGCACGTAGCCGCCTTCATGCACCACCGCGACGTCTCCGGTGTGAAACCATCCTCTCTCGAATGCCTTGGCAGTGGCTGATGCGTTCTTCAGGTATCCCATCATTACAGTGTTGCCGCGCAGCAACAGCTCACCCGTGGTGACCCCGTCGTGCGGCACCGGGACCAAGGTGTCCGGATCGGCCACCATCAACCCCTCGAACGTCGCGGCCCTGGCGCCTTGTCGGACACGCAATGCGCGCTGCTCGCCATCGGTCAAGGCGTCCCAACCGTCTTGCCAGACACAACTGACAGGCGTACCGGACACTTCGGTGATCCCGTAGACGTGATCCACATCGAAGCCCAGGGCGACCACGGCGCTGAGCACCGATGCCGGCGGAGGGGAGCCGGCTGTCAGCACCCGGACAGGGGCACGCAGTGGTGCGCGATCACGTGCGTCGGCGATCATTGCCATGACCACCGGTGCGGCGCAGAAATGATCCACGCCGTGCGTATCGATCGCGTCGAACACGGCGTCGGCATTGACCTTGCGCATGCACACGTGGGTGCCTGCAGCCGCAGTGATCGCCCAGGTGAAACACCAGCCGTTGGCGTGGAACATCGGCAGCGTCCACAGATAACGTGGAGCGCGTGGCAGCGGCCAGTTGGTCATCTGCAACACGCTCATCAGGTAAGTTGCGCGGTGGCTGGTAACGACGCCCTTGGGATCCCCGGTGGTACCGGACGTGTAGTTCAGTGCAATGGGTTGCCACTCATCGACCGGCCAGACGCCTTCGAAATACGGGTCGCCGCTGGCGAGCAGTTCCTCATAGCCCACCACACCAATTGACGGGCCTAGGGGGGCGAAGGGGTCGTCGATGTCGATCACCATCGGTGGGTGTTCAAGTAACTCCAACGCAACGGCCACCATGCCTGCGTACTCGCGGTCCACCAGGATGGCCTTGGACTCGGCATGCTTGAGGATGAATGCCACCCCCTCGGCATCGAGCCTACAGTTGATGGTGTTCAGCACCGCACCGCACAGTGGTATGCCGAAGTGCGCCTCAAGCATCGCCGGCGTGTTGGGGCACAGGATAGAGACCGTGTCGCCGACGCCCAGCCCTCTGGCGACCAGTGCGCTGGCCAGACGCATGCAACGCTCGCGCGTCTGCGCCCAGGTCCGGGTGATCGATCCGTACACCACTGCAGCACGGGTCGGGTGGACCAACGCGGCTCTGTCCAGAAAACCCAGCGGTGTCAGCGGTAGATGATTGGCCGGGGTCTTGTCGAGGCGCTCGTAGAGGTCGGCAGGCGTCATGGGCGAGTTTCCTTGTTATTGTGGTGAAAGGTGGTGAACGTGCTCACCGCTTCGCGCTCTGTGACCAGGTCGTTCTCGACACTGGAGTCGTCGGCGTAGCCCAGGCTCATGCCGCACACCAGCATGTGCTCGTCGGGAATGCCGAGTACCTCGGCGATGACGTGGTGATATTTCAGAAAAGCGGCTTGGGGGCAGGTATGCAGACCACGGGCCCTGGCGGCCACCATCACGCTTTGCAGGAACATGCCGTAGTCCAGCAGGCTGCCTTGTTGAAGCACGCGGTCGATGGTGAATAGAAGGCCCACCGGTGCGTCGAAGAAGCGATAGTTGCGACCATGCTGTTCGTGCATGCGCTGCTTGTCGCCCTTGGCAATGCCGAGCAGTCCGTACAGCTCCCAGCCGACTTTCTTCTTGCGATCCAGATAGGGCGTCACCCACTCCCTGGGGTAGTACTCGTAGGGGTCGAGCAACGTGTCGGCGTACGCCGGGTTGTTGTCGATGTCCGCGATGGCGTTCGACAAACG
The DNA here is from genome assembly GCF_000761155.1 of Pseudomonas rhizosphaerae. Lineage (NCBI taxonomy): Bacteria > Pseudomonadati > Pseudomonadota > Gammaproteobacteria > Pseudomonadales > Pseudomonadaceae > Pseudomonas > Pseudomonas rhizosphaerae. The sequence continues at coordinate 349,940 of NZ_CP009533.1, forward strand.
CAGCTTCATGTCCCCGGTCACCACGTGAACGCGCCAGGGCTGCATGTTCACGCCCGTGGCGCAGAACCTAGCGACGTCGAGGATGCCCACCACGTCTTCATGTGCCACAGGGTCCGGCAGAAACGCCCTGATGCTGCGCCGAGAGGTAATGGCCCAGTCCACGGCCTGCGCCAGAAGCGGCGGGCTCATGGGGGGTTGTGACAGTCGATTCATACAGGCCCCGATTCAAGTGGGTTTGGATATCTCAGGATTCAGGGCAGCGGTGTGAGCGTTCGATGCCGAGCGCTTCGCCGAGCGTGTCTGGGAGGAATCGGCAAGCGACTGGTTGATCAGGGACACCGCGACGGCACCGATCAGCCCGGCAAGTGCAATGGCCATGAAGTTTTGCTCCAGGGGCAAGTGCATGGAGATCAGCCAACCGATCAGCACGGGGGCGACGATTGCGCCTATCCGTCCCACGCCCGATGCGAAGCCCACACCGGTGGCCCTGATGGTCGAGGGGTAGAAATCCCCGGCGTAGGCGTAGGCCAGCAATTGCGTGCCCAAGGTCGACGCGCCCACCGTGAACACCACCGCATAGAGCAGGGCAGGCGAGCGTGTGTAGGCAAGAGTGACCAGCGCCAGTGCGCCGATCACGTAAAAGCACACCAGTACGCGCTTGATGTTGAACCTGTCGCCTAGCCAGCCACCGCCCAATGCACCGGCGATTGCGCCAACGTTGAACACGATCACGAAATTGAGCGCCGAGCCCAGGCTGAACCCCGCCATCGCCATCAACTTGGTCAACCAGGAATTGAGCGCATAGACCATGAACAGCCCGGTCATGAACGCCGCCCAGATCATGACCGTGCTGAAACCGCGACCATCGGCGAACAGATTGCGCACGGGAGAATCCTGTTGGTCGAGTATCTCGGGGTTGCCCGCCATCACCGTGTCTTCGGAGATCGAATGGTCAGGGTCGAGCTTTCGCGCAATGTCTCGGAGTTGTTTCTGCTGACCCTGTTTGAGCATGTAGCCGATGGAGTCGGGCATGGTCTTGAGAATGAACGGGATCAATACCACAGGAAGGGCGGCAACGTAGAACACCCATTGCCAGCCATGACTTTCGATGAGCTGTTTGGCGGTGAGGGCAACCAGGATGCCGCCGACCGAGTAGCCGGCAAACACCAGCGTCACCAGGCGTGTGCGCAGTTTCAAAGGCGAGAACTCACCCATCTGCGCCGTGCAGATAGGCAGGACGCCACCAATGCCCAGCCCCGCGATAAAACGCATGATGCTGAAACTGATGGGGTCGTTGGTCAGCCCGGCGCCGGCGGTGAACAGGCTGAACAGCGCGACGCAGATAGCGGTCATCTTCGGGCGCCCGATGCGATCGGCCAGGGTGCCGAGGAAGATCGCACCGAGCATGGTTCCGAACAGCGCCGAGCCGGCCATGATGCCCGCACTGGTCGCTTCGATGTTCATGTCCTTCATGATGGCCGGTAGCGCCGCACCGACGACGGCGAGGTCATAGCCATCGATGACGAGTATCAGCACGCACCAGAACAGGATCAAACCGTGAAATCGGTTGAACCTCGAATCTTTTGCGAGGGCGAATACGTTGACTGACTGCATAGCGTGTCTCCTTCGGTTTTATTCTTGTTTTGAAGTGCACAGGTGTTCTATCGACCAGGCCACGGACGGGGCCATGGCTCGCGTTTGAATATCCTAGGCGCAGGCGTGGAGTAGGCCCATGTCCAAAGTCATCGTTATGACTGAGGTGTTTGGACACTTCCAAAACCGGGAGCAAGCAGGGCAGGCATGCTGCTTATCGATTGGCGAGAACCATGAAACCAGGAAGCCCTGTCAGGCCTGCGATTCATCGGTCCCGGTGCGGCGATAGCATCCAGGACTTACGCCCGTCCACTTCTTGAATGCCCGATGGAAAGCGCTGGCATCCTGAAAGCCGGTCTGCAGCGCCACCTCGTTGACCGTCAGCTCTTCGCGGCCCAACAGATGAATGGCCATGTCCCGGCGCAGATCGTCTTTCAAGCGCTGGTAGTTCAAGCCTTCGAGTTGAAGCCGTCGCTGCAGGGTCGAACTCGAAGTGCCCAGCGTTTTTGCCAACCTGTCGAATTCGGGCCAGTCTTCAGGATGCATACCTCGAAGCCTCTGGCGGACTTTCGCGCCAGTGCTTTCATCGTTGCGGTACTTGACCAGCAGGTTGCCAGGCGACTCGTCCAGAAAGCTCGCCAGGTGTGCAGGCGTTTGAACCACCTTGAGGGCCAAGAGACTGCGATCGATCCGCACGGCGGTCTGGGTGGCTCCGAACGTCAAGGACTCGCAAAAGCGCAGGCGGTAGTCGCTGTCATCCGCCGGCTGGGCCGGCCGGAAGCTGATGCCCTGGATCGGCAGCCGTCGGCCGCCCAGCCAGCAGAGCAACCCATGCACGAGAATGAGCCAGGTGCCGTAGCTGAACAGGCGCCTCTCGATGCCGCAATCATGAATGATCAGAACCGCCCAATCCCCTTCGTATGTCAGCTCGCCGTGGATATCGTCCAGCGCCATGCGCAGAAACGCCAGAATCCGACGCAACGCCTGTTCAAGGGAGTGACAGCTCAGGGCGACATGGCACAGCAGGCGGAAGCTGCCCCGGCGCAAGGGATGGCTGTCGATGGCGAAAAACTCGTCGTCCAGCACATCGGCAAGAGCGATCCAGAGTCGAGAAAACGCCACCGCGGAAACTCTCGCCTGGGGCGCATCGAGCAATCCCGGGTCGATGCCTGCTGCCCGCAGCACTGGCTGCACATCGACACCGCGCTGCAGGGCGCCGAACAGGGCTTCGTGCACCAGACTCATCGACGTGGTGCCTTTGTCTGCGATTACTGCCATGACCTGTCCATGTAAGCACTCCGCACCCGTGTTGAACCGCGCTTTGCAAGCTAAACAAACTTGAAAGTGCAGGCAATCGGCACTTCAACACGGGTCAAATAATTATTGGCCAATTGCTGCGCCTCATGCAGGTATATACTGCAATTCCACCGTCTTGTAGAACGCCGAGTGAGTTTCCATACTCGGTCACCCTTATGACCGACTGGAGAACCCCATGGCCGCAGTGATCCGTTTCAATCAACCGGGCGAACCTTCCGTGCTGTGGGAGGACACTGTGGCCGAGCAGGCGCCGGGGGAGGGGCAGGTGTGGCTGCAGCAGGCGGCCATTGGCGTGAATTACCTCGACGTCACCCAGCGCAACGGTGCGGTCAAGCTGCCGCTGCCATCCGGCCTCGGCCTGGAAGGCGCCGGCACCGTGGTTTCGGTGGGGCCTGGTGTCACCCACGTGCAGCCGGGCGATCGCGTCGCCTATGCCACAGGCCCGCTGGGCGGCTATGCGGCGCAGCGGCTCTATCCTGCGGAACGTCTGGTGAAGCTGCCCGCTGGCGTCAGCTTCGAGCAGGCGGCGGCAGTACTGTTCAAGGGCATCACAGCGCAATACCTGCTCAAATCCACCTACCCCGTAGGTCCGGAAACGACGATGCTGCTGTACGGCGTCGCCGGTGGCCTTGGGCAGATCATGGGCCAGTGGGCCAAGCACCTGGGGGCGTACGTCATCGGCGTGGTGTCCAAACCTGAAAGCGTCGAACGGGCCAAGGCAGTGGGCTGCGACGAGGTGCTGGTGTTCGATGCAGCCACGCTTGCCGCGGATGTGGCGAAACTGACTCAAGGGCGCAAGGTCGATGTGGTCTACGACCCGATCGGGCGAATTTCCTTCGAGGCGTCCCTGGACAGCCTGCGCCCCCGCGGCTTGATGGTGTCGTTCGGTGCGTCCTCGGGCGCTACGGCTGCGGTCGAGCTGTCCACCCTCAATGGCAAGGGCTCGCTGTTCCTGACCCGGCCGTCGATCGTGGCTCATACGGCGTCCATTGCGGAATACCAGGAGCGCGCTGCCGACGTGATTGCAGCAGTCGAGGCGGGCATCATCACGCCGCGGATCTGGAAGACCTATCCGCTGGCCGAGGCTGCCCGTGCCCATGAGGCACTCGAGTCGGGGCAGTCGGCCGGAGCGATCATTCTGACGCCATGACCCCGGACCTGCTCGACAGTCAGCACAGCGACGAGATCGCCGCCTTCCTGGCCGTCGCCAGCCAGGGCTCGTTCGTGGCTGCCGGGCGCTTGCTTCAGCGTCATCCCACGGTGATTTCCAAACGCCTGGCCGCCATGGAAAAGCGGCTGGGTGTGCGGCTCATGGAGCGCTCGACACGCCAGGTGCGCATCACCGACGTCGGCGCGAAGCTGGAGCAGCGCTTGCGCTCGGCGCTGTCCCAGATCGTCGAAGCCGAGCAGCAGGCCACGTCCGGCGTGGCGCAGGTGCGCGGCGTCCTGCGCCTGGCGCTGCCGGCGGCCATGGGACGCCTGTGGGTGGCGCCGCTGCTGCCTGATTTTCTAAGCGCGCACCCTGGCGTGTCGATCATTGCCGACTACAGCGAACACGTCGTCGACATCATCGAGCAAGGGTATGACCTGGCCTTGCGCATCGGTGAGCTGGAAGACAGCCGATTGATCGCCAACAAGCTCTGCGACCATCGCCGCCTACTCTGCGCGTCTCCCGCCTACATTGAACAGTTTGGCATGCCGCTGACACCGGGCGATCTGGTACGGCACAACTGCCTGCGCTTCAGCGGGCTGGCTTCGTTTCCGGAGTGGCGGCTGCACCATGCACAGCGCCAGGAGAGCGTGACGACCCAGGGCACCCTGACCTCCAACGACAGCGAAACCCTGCTCAGCGCTGCATTGGCGGGCACGGGCATTCTCGGCGCTGGCGAATGGTTGATGAGCCGTCAGCTGGCGTCGGGCGAACTGGTTCAGGTACTGCCCGACTGGCGGCTCGACTCGGAGGGCGGGGTCTATTTGATACGGCCTTCCTCGAAATTCCCGGCGGCCACGGTCCTCGCATTCAAGGCGTGGATCGAATCCAGATTCGCCAGTGGGCCGCCTTGGGGGTTGCTACATCCGTAGCGCTGCCATGTCAGTGAATGATCCAGTCAAACGATTTGTCCTGACGCCAGCGAGTCGGTAAACGGCATTGGCCCCTCGACGCTGGCGCGTTGCGCCATCATCAGGCCGCGGATCTTGTTCTTCACTTCAGTCAGTTCGACATGGGCGGCGGACAGATCGCGTTGGTAGGAAGCCAGCAGGTGCAGTGCCTGGTCGCGCTGCAGTGCGGTGACGCCATGGATTTCCACCAGTTTGGCGATATTGGCCCGCGCTCGGCGCAATTCGCTTGCCACCTCTTCGTACTCGGCCTGCACTAGGTCGGCCTGCTGCTTCCACATCTGTGCTTCGGTGGGCACGCCCAGGCACCCGAAGTCTTCTTCTTCTCTGTCCATGTCACTGCTCATAACTACTGGTTGCGCATACAGTAGTTCAGCCAGCACTCGGGCTCAAGAGAACGGCGACGCACGGGGGCTAATACCATGTTCTCCTTGCGTTGAACCGCGTGGGCGGCAGGCGTTCAGCTAGAGCGCTCGGCTTGGAAAGGGCGGAACCACGTCACAGTAGTATCACATTGATATTAAAGACTTGGAAAACTCGACCGATACCCCTATCACTGAGCAACGGCAGAAAATGGCTATGTGCCACTATTTGTGTTGTCAGTTTGCAATGAGTGATGGCACAATGTCATCACTGGTCATTACGTCCCCTGAATCGAGGGTCGTAGTGCCTTGGTTGGTCCGGCATGGCACGCAAAGCCTATAAAGACATTGCGTTCATGTCCGCTGACACCCGATCACGCTGTCAATCACGATCCGACAGGATCGCCAGGGAACAATGGCGGCCTGGATCACCGCGTAGCGCTATATGAATGCGCCGGTATCCAGGGTCTTTACAAACACTCGCGCAAGCGAACCTATTCTCATCCAGAGGGGTGAGAACCACGCAAGCAAGGTTGCTTTTATAATCCCAGAAATGGGATTGCTACATTGGAACACAATGAATCGATCTATCTGCCTGACGCTCGGTCTGCTTCTTTCCGGCTGTAATGGCATCCCAACTCCCTTTGTCAGCGATGCCGCCTACAAAGACGCTTTCATGGTCACCTCAAGCCTTCCCGCCCCTCTCCTGTATCAGGCCTCGGCCGTGCAATGGAACGAGGACTACGCAGTTTCCGCCAAGCACACACCTTACCTCAGTGACGTTGCGCACCGGGGTCGTGGCGATGTGGTCTTCATCAAGCGCAAGGCCCCTTCGGCACCGCACTGGCGCCAGGCCTCGGTCGGCGAGAGCGTCACTGCCGTCGGTTACAGCCCGTTGCTGATGCCCGTCAAAGGCAGCGGTCACGTGAAGGAGGGCAAGCTGATGCTCAAGAACCTGAACGATGGCGTGCTCTATTCCATCCATGATGGTCCGAGTGCCATGGGCATGTCGGGCGGTCCGGTGTATGCCGATGATGGCTCCGTGGTTGGCATGACGGTGGCCTTCGTGCCCACGCGCTATACCGAGTCCATGACCAACACCGATCTGGCCGATGCCAAACGCGTGAGCGTGTTCATGAGCTACAAGGAAATCGAGAAGGAATGGCGTCGCTTTCAGGGTGACGTCAAGGTACCGGCCCCGGTTGCAGGCTACGTGATACGTTGAATGGGTTGCGCAAGGGCAGGAGTGTTGTCGAGGCGGGGGGCGTGGCAGGAGAAGCACGGCTCGGGCGGCCTTGGCAGCCGCCCGAGCCCTTCACTCATTTCTGAGCGCGAGCTGCGTCACGCAGGGCCTTGATCTTGTCATGGTTGCGCATTACGCCTTCGAATTGCTTCTGGATCAGGGCGTGTGCCTCAGGGGTCACGTCCTTGTTTTCCAGAGCCTTGGTGTAGCTTTTCTTGGCTACGTCTTCGCCACGCTCGGCTTCGTTGAGCAGGGCAACGTCGTCTTTGCCAGTGATGGCCGACTTCAGGTCGACCCAACGGCGGTGCAGGTCGCCAGCAACGCTGGTGGTGGTTTCAGCCTCGCCACCCAGTTGACGGACGTAGGCTTGCAGCTCGGCAGCGCCGGAGGCGGTGTCAGCGGCAGCGGTGGTGAAAACGCCTTTGAGCTCGACGTTCTTGGTGTTCTCGGCGAGATCCTTGAAACCAGCCTCACCATCTTTCGATGTCTCGATGAGGTCGTTGAGTACCTTGATCGTTTCTTTATGAGCGTCGGTCATTTCAAAATCTCCGTGATGGACGGTCTGGCTCAGACCCAAGAGGCAGCCATGGCGTATGCATGGTACGTACGCTGTGATTAGGTAGCCCTGTTCTGCCGAAGGTTCCGATTTTTTTGCGATCGATGTGCGAAAGAGGGCTCGAGTCCGCCCGTCCAAGGTCGCTTGGATTCCCCAGACGTCCCGGAAACTCAGGGGCTTGGCGCTGTCGCGTCAGCCAATTGCCGGACCAGCTTATCCAATTCGTCGAGTTCGAACGGTTTGCGCAGTACTACTGCCCCGGCAATGGCGTCCAGCGCCAGAGTGTCGGCGTAACCGCTGATGAAGATGATTGGTAACTGCGGAACGAACTGGCGGGCCTTGCGTGCCAGTTCGGCGCCGTTCATCTCCGGCATCAGGAAGTCGATGACGGCCACGGCGCACTGCGTGTGTCCCAGTATCGCCAATGCCTTGCTGCCGCGATCGACTTCGAGCACCTGATAGCCTCGGCCACGCAGGTCGTCCACCAGCACCGTGCGCACTGCATCGTCGTCGTCGACGATCAGCACGGGGTGGGCGAGGGGGGTGGACGGCGCAGTCACCAACGTTGGCACCGCACCCAGCGAGGATGCCCGTGGCCGCTCGGCCGCCGGCAATACCAGCTCGAACGTCGAGCCCTGGCCCGGTTCACTGGTGATCTTCAGATCCCCGCCGCATTGACGGCACAGGCCGTAGACCTGTGCCAGACCCAGGCCGGTGCCGCGCCCGGATTCCTTGGTGGTGAAAAACGGCTCGCACGCCTTGGCCAGGACCTCTGGTGACATGCCAGTGCCGCTGTCGCTGACATGGATCGATACCGTGGGCGGCACGCCCGGTGGAGTGGTCGGCGAGCATTTGACGGTGAACCAACCGCCTTCGGGCATTGCATCCCTGGCGTTCAGGGCCAGGTTGAGGATGGCCATTTCCAACTGCAAGGGGTCGGTGCTGACGAACAGGCTGCGGTTTGGCGTCTGCATGTCGATGTTGATGTCCGGTCCCAGCGCGTTGCCGACCAGTTCGAAAGCAGCGGTGACGGTATCGGCGAGGTTCACCGCCGATACATTCAGCCGCTGGGTGCGTGAGAACGCCAGCAACTGCCCGGTCAGGCGAATGCCTTTTTCCGTGGACAGCGTGGCCCGCGTCACGTACTTCAATGCCTTGGGATCGCTTTCGACGTGGCGATGGAGCAATTCGAGGTTGCCGGAAATGCCCATCAGCAGGTTGTTGAAATCATGGGCGATGCCCCCTGTCAGTTGCCCCACTGCGTCCAGGCGCTGGGCACGGTTCATTGCCTGTTCGGCAACGATGCGTTGTGCCGACTCCTGTTCCAGTTCGACTCGCTTCTGGTCCAGCTCCAGTTCCAGTCGCTGCCTGATGGTGGTTTCCAGGCGGCGCTGCTTGAGCCGTTGCAGGTCCAGGCGGGCGGTGACTCGGCCGTCCTTGATGATCAGGATGACCAGCGGCATGAACACCGTGGCTACCACCAGCGCCAACGCCGCAGGCGCGCCGATGGCCTGAGCGTTGATGGCCGACAGCAACATCCAGCCGATTACCGGCAGGATGGCGGTCAGCAGCAACTGGCGACGGGTCACGGCGCCGGCACGATTGCTCAGCGTGACCACGTTCAACCAGCCCTGGTCGGCCTGGAACAGCATCATCGACACTGCCAGGCAGACCAGTGCCAGGGCCGTGTGCACCGCCATGGCGTTGAACAGCAGCACCGAGTACAGGTCTTTCACGCCATAGGCATAGCCCAGCAGGCCGATGCCGGCCACACCGAAAGCCAGCAGGGCAAGCACGTCGCAGGCCTTGTGGCGACCGCCGAGCTGAGCCATGCGGGCCACGGCCAGCAGCGCCAGGCAGGTTGCCGTGGCGGGTGAAACGTTGCCGATGACCAGGCTTGATGGCGCAAACAACCAATCGTTGACCGGATGACTGAAAATGTCTGCGCCGGTGAGCAGGTGCGCGCCCAGCAAGGCAAAAGCGATGCTTGCGGCGACTCCGGCGAGTAGCCAGCTGGGTCCCGCGCGGCGTCCCAGAAGGTTGGAAAGCGCCAGTCCGCAAAGGGCCATGGCGGTCAACGGCGACATGCCCCTCAAACCTGGAATCAAATGGTTCAGCAGGGGTTCACCCAGGGTGTACTCGCACAGCGCTGTGGCACCGGTAAGCAGCGTCACCCATGCCAGCAATTTGGCGACCCACCTGACCGAGGTGGCGGCGTGCAGACGGCTCAATCCCCAACCAGAGGTCTGTGCTCCGGTGTCCAGGTTGTCGTCGGGAGCAGGCATCGGCACTGGGCCTCCGTGGTTGCGTGGGTGATCGAGGGCAGATCGGTGTGCAGCCATTGCAACCTGGCCATGTCCTTTGTAGAGCCAACGCCGCCAAGTCTCAAGCGTTTGGCGATGTTCATCACTGCGAGAAGCTAGGCCCCCAACTGGACAGGCGGGGAATCGTTGCCAACTGGCAAACCCCTGTGCAGCCCAGCAATCTGGCAATGCCCGGCCGTTCATACGCAGAGATCAGCATGATACACATTCAACAGGTACACGATGTCGTTGCACGAACGCTGTGGGGCGAGGCCCGTGGCGAAGGCATCGCAGGCCAGATCGCCGTGGCGTGGGTCATCCGCAACCGTGTGCATGACACCCATGCGCGATCGTGGTGGGGCGAGGGCTACATCGGCGTGTGCCGCAAACCCTGGCAGTTCAGTTGCTGGAACCTGCGCGATCCCAACTACCCCTACGTCAGCGGTGCTCGTCCCATTGCGCCAGCGCAATGGGCGCAAGCCCTGGCGGTGGCCGAGCAGGTCGTGGCGGGCCGCGTGGCAGACCCTACCGACGGTGCCACCCATTACCACGCCGTGAGCCTATGCCCACCTCCGGCCTGGACCAAAGGCGCCAACTGCACGCTCGTGCTGGGCGGTCATGCGTTCTTCAAGGACGTGCCGTGAGCCAAGGCATGGCTTGGCAACTCTACCCAGTGTTACCGCCTCTGCAACAGTGTTTCGCCATGCAGCGCTATGGCGATTTGTCGCAGTTGGGGGTTTTTTTTGATATCGTTGCGTAACTAACTAATTAGTTAATGCTGTAGCGGCGCCTGGTTCCTTGCTGGGGACATCGACGGGCAGCCGCACAGGTCGTGGAACCATGTCACCCATCGTGTCATGACAAGCGTGTCTTACAGGCTTGCCTACACTGTGTTCGACCTTCCAGAAACGTTCATGCGTCAACAGGATCATGCAACATGACTAAGCCTCAACCTTCGCCATCGGTGCGCCGTTGGCCCATCTGGGCCGCTGCCTTGGGCGTACTCGTATTCGGACTGCTCTACCTGGCAGGCGGCGGCTACCTTGCCGCGCTGGGCGGGAGTTGGTACTTCCTGCTGGCCGGACTGGGCATGACCGTCGCCGCCATCGCCCTGTTCAAGTCACGCCTCTTGGGCGCCTGGCTGTTCGCCGCCGTCATGGTGCTGTCGGTGATCTGGGCACTGGTCGACGCCGGGCTGAACTTCTGGCCACAGATTTCCCGTCTGTTCGCCCCGGCCGTCTTGAGCCTGGTGGTGGCACTGGCCTATCCGACCTTGCGTCGCGCCAATGGCCTCAATGGCGGGCGCGCTGGCTATGTGCTCGGCGCCGTGCTGGCGGTGGCGGTGGTTGCCGGCGGCGCCGGCATGTTCGTGCCGCACGCTTCGGTCTCGCCGACCGGTGAAGGCCCGGGCCTGACCCAGGTCAACCCAGCCAGCGCGCAGAAAGACTGGGCCCATTACGGCAACGACGAAGGCGGCAACCGCTTCGCCGCCCTGGACCAGATCAACCGCGACAACGTCGCCAGCCTGGTACCGGCCTGGACCTACCACACCGGTGACGTCGCCATCAGCAACGGCAACGGCGCGGAAGACCAGGCCACACCGCTGCAGGTGGGCGACAAGGTCTTCGTCTGTACACCGCACAACAACATCATCGCGCTCAACGCCGACACCGGCAAAGAGCTGTGGAAAAACGAGATCAATGCCCAGGCTGCGGTCTGGCAACGTTGCCGCGGCCTGGCGTATTTCGACGCCAGCAGCCCAGTGGTTGAGTCCAGTGAAGGCAACACGCCGGTCCAGGCCGTGTCGGTCGCGCCCGGCGCCAACTGCCAGCGTCGCCTGCTGACCAACACCATCGATGCGCGTCTGATTGCCATTGACGCCGACACCGGCGAGTTCTGCCAAGGCTTCGGTACCAACGGCCAAGTGGATCTGAAAGCCGGCCTGGGCAGTGTCCCGGATGCCTACTATCAGTTGTCGTCCGCGCCGTTGATGGCGGGCACTACCGTAGTGGTCGGCGGCCGCGTCGCCGATAACGTGCAGGCCGACATGCCCGGTGGCGTGATCCGTGGTTTCGACGTGATCACCGGCGAAATGCGCTGGGCCTTTGACCCTGGCAATCCTGAAGACAAGCAAGCGCCTACCGGCGACAACACTTACGTACGCAGCACGCCCAACAGCTGGGCACCGATGTCGTACGATCCGAAGATGAACACCGTGTTCCTGCCCATGGGCAGCTCGTCCACCGACATCTACGGTGTCGAGCGTACGGCGCTGGATCACCGCTACGGTGCTTCGATCCTGGCGCTGAACGCGACCACGGGCGAGGAGAAGTGGGTCTATCAGACCGTGCACAACGATCTGTGGGACTTCGACCTGCCGATGCAGCCCACCTTGATGGACTTCCCCAAGCCCGATGGCAGCAGTGTGCCAGCGGTGGTGATTGGTACCAAGGCCGGGCAGATCTATGTGCTGGACCGCGCCACCGGTCAACCGCTGACCGCCGTGCAGGACATTCCGGTCAAGGGCTCGGACATTCCTGGCGAACCCTATGCCAAGACCCAGCCGTTGTCGGTAGGCATGCCGCAGATCGGCGCGCAACACCTGACCGAATCGGACATGTGGGGTGCCACGCCGTTCGACCAGATGCTGTGCCGTATCTCCTTCAAGAAGATGCGCTATGAAGGCTTGTACACCGCGCCGGGCACCGATGTGTCGCTCAGCTTCCCAGGTTCCCTGGGTGGGATGAACTGGGGCAGCCTGTCGACCGATCCGGTACATGGCTTCATCTTCGTCAACGACATGCGCCTGGGCCTCTGGGTGCAGATGGTGCCGCAGCAGAAGGACGCCAAGGCATCTTCGGGTGGCGAAGCGCTGAACACCGGCATGGGTGCGGTGCCGCTCAAGGGCACGCCGTATGCGGTGAACAAGAACCGCTTCCTGTCCATCGCCGGCATTCCGTGCCAGGCGCCGCCGTTCGGCACCTTGACCGCGATCGACATGAAGACCCAGAAAGTCGCCTGGCAAGTGCCCGTCGGTACCGTGCAAGACACCGGTCCGCTGGGTGTGAAGATGGGCCTGCCGTTGCCGATCGGCATGCCGACGCTGGGTGGCACGCTGTCGACCCAGGGTGGTCTGGTGTTCATTGCCGGTACCCAGGACTACTACCTGCGCGCGTTTAACTCGGCCACCGGTGAAGAGGCCTGGAAAGCCCGTCTGCCGGTTGGCAGCCAGGGCGGTCCGATGACCTTCGTCTCGCCCAAGACCGGCAAGCAGTACGTGGTCATCACCGCTGGCGGCGCGCGCCAGTCCCCAGACCGCGGCGACTACGTGATCGCCTACGCACTGCCCGACAAGAAGTAAGTAACCCGCCCATCGCCGCTGCCACACCCCTGTAGCAGCGGCGCAAGCCGCGTCATCGGTATACGCGGTGAACCAGGCAAACCGCGTCGCGTTTTTCGCGGCCACAGACCGCTCCTACAGGGTCGGTGGCGATGGTGTTTGTGGGAGCGGTCATCGGCCGCGAATCGGCGACGCGGTGAACCAGGCAAACCGCGTCGCGCCTTTCGCGGCCACGGACCGCTCCTACACGATCAGCGCACGCCGGTGTTTGTGGGAGCGGTCATCGGCCGCGAATCGACGACGCGGTGAACCAGGCAAACCGCGTCGCGCCTTTCGCGGGCAGAGCCCGCTCCCACATGACCTGCACAATGCTTCAAATCACCTCGACAATGACTTGAACCTTGCCGGCCATGCCGACTTCATCGTCGACGCCTTTGCCCAGCAGGCTTTGCCCCAGCGGCGAGCGTGGGGTGATGACCATGACCGTGCAGCCTTCGAATTCGAACTTCAGTCCCGCTGCATCGGGCCCCAGGAAAAACCACTGGCGCACGCCTGATTCCGACTCCAGCGCCACCAGCGCACCCAGTGCGATCCCTGCCTGCCCATCACGCAACTGCAACGCACGAAATTTCGCCAGCCCCTGGCGAATTTCTTCCATGCGTCGTGCCTGTCCGGTGGCCAGGTAGGACGCTTCCAGCCCCAGGGTGTCGTATTTGTTCTCGGCCACGTTCTCTTCATGGGTGGCGGTTTCATAGGCCGTCTGGGCCGCACGCTGAGCCACGTCCAGGTCGAGGGTCAGGCGTTCTATGATCGATTGCAGCAGGGCAGGCTTGTTCATGGGCAGACTGATGATGAGGACAAGAGGCAATTGTCGCACGAACGGCCGTTAGTGCTTCTGTGCGCAGGTGTTTATGAGGACAATAGCGGGCTTTGTGTAACCGTTTGCGTTGGAGTCAGCCATGAAGGCCACCTGGGACATTTTCTGCACGGTCGTGGACAACTACGGCGACATCGGCATCACCTGGCGTCTGGCCCATCAGCTGCAGGCCGAACACGGTATGCAAGTGCGCCTGTGGGTCGACGACCTGGTGCCATTCGCCCGTCTGTGGCCCGCGGCCAGCGCCGACCAACCGCAACAGTGGCACGAAGGCGTGGAAGTTCGGCACTGGAGCGGCGAATGGCAGGCGACCGAGGTTGCCGATGTGGTGGTGGGTGCCTTCGCCTGCAAGTTGCCGCCTGAATATGTGGACGCGATGGCGGTTCGCAGCCCGTCACCATTGTGGTTGAACCTCGATTACCTCAGCGCCGAAACCTGGGTCGATGGCTGCCACGGCCTGCCGTCGCCGCAACCGTGTGGGCTGCGCAAGTATTTCTTTTTCCCCGGTTTCACCACGGGTACCGGTGGGTTGCTGCGCGAAGCCGGACTGCTCGAGCGCCGCGAGGCCTTCGAAGCCGATCCCTCCGCGCGCCAGACGTTTCTGGCCGACCTTGGGGTCGAACCTGAACCCGGTGCGCGCCTGTTGTCGCTGTTCGCCTATGAACACAGCGGGCTGGCATCGTGGCTGGACGCGCTGGCTGACGACACGCGCAGCAATCATTTGCTGGTGCCCGAGGGACGAGTGCTGGCCGACGTGCGGCAATGGCTGGGCGACGCAGCGCTGGATGTTGGCAGCCAGGTGCAGCGCGGCAGCCTGAAAGTGCAGGTTCTGCCGTTCGTCCGCCAGAGTGACTACGACCGGCTGTTGTGGAGCTGCTACTTCAATGCCGTGCGCGGCGAGGACTCCTTCGTTCGCGCCCAGTGGGCCGCCGCGCCGATGGTCTGGCACATCTATGTTCAGGAAGAATACGCCCACTGGGAGAAGCTCGAGGCATTCCTCGACCGTTACGGCCAAGGCCTCTCGCCTGCCGCCTACGCCGCGCTGCGTGGCCTGTGGCGTGCGTGGAACCAGAGCGTGGAGGGCGCCGACATCGGCCCGGCGTGGCGCGAGGCGCTCGAACACTGGCCGGAACTGGTCGCGCACGCGCGTCAATGGTGCGCGATACAAGCCGCTCAGCCTGATCTTGCAACGGCGCTGGTGCAGTTTTACCGAAATTGGCTATGATACGCGGCCTAGATTTTTGTAAATCACCATCCAAATTCGGATATTCGTAATGAAAACTGGTAAAGAACTGAAACCCGGTACCGTGATCCGTCTGGAGAACGACCCATGGCTGGTTCAGAAAGCTGAATTCACCAAGTCGGGCCGTAACAGCGCGATCATGAAGACCAAGCTGAAGAACCTGCTGACCGGTTACAAGACCGAAATCGTCTACAGTGCCGACGACAAGCTGGACGACGTGATCCTGGACCGCAAGGAAGCGACCCTGTCGTTCATCAGCGGCGATACCTACACGTTCATGGACACCACCGACTACACCATGTACGAGCTGAACGCCGAAGACATCGAGTCCGTGCTGCCATTCGTGGAAGAAGGCATGACCGACGTCTGCGAAGCCGTGTTCTTCGAAGAGCGTCTGGTCAGCGTAGAGCTGCCGACCACCATCGTGCGTCAGGTTGACTACACCGAAGGTTCCGCTCGCGGCGACACCTCGGGCAAGGTCATGAAGCCTGCCAAACTGAAAAACGGTACCGAGCTGAGCGTTGCGGACTTCATCGAGATCGGCGACATGATCGAGATCGACACCCGTGAAGGCGGTTCGTACAAAGGTCGCGCCAAGTAAGCGATATGCCTGCTTGAAAGCGATGCAAAAACCCGACCTCGAGTCGGGTTTTTTTATGCCCAATTACCGCCTATTCCGTAGGAACGGTCATCGGCCGCGAAAAAATCGCCGCGATCCAACCTGATACACCGTGGCGCTTTCTTCGCGGCCACTGACCGCTCCTACGAGCAAGCGGGGCGGGGTGGTCAATGCGAATGCCGCGGCACCTCGGACCCCCGGCACCCCACCAGGAAATCGAAATCGCAGCCCTGGTCGGCCTGCATCACGTGGTCGATGTACAACTGCCGGTAGCCGCCCACCAGCAACGACTGCGACGGTGCCTGCCAGTCGGCCAGGCGAGCTTGCAGTTCGCTGTCGGGGATGTCCAGGTGCAAGCGCCCGCTGGCGCAATCGAGCTCGATGTAATCGCCTTCGCGCACCACCGCCAACGGCCCGCCTGCCGCCGCTTCCGGCGCCACGTGCAACACCACCGTGCCGTAGGCCGTGCCGCTCATGCGCGCGTCGGAAATGCGCACCATGTCGGTCACCCCTTGCGCCAGCAGTTTGGCCGGCAGGCCCATGTTGCCGACCTCGGCCATGCCCGGGTAACCCTTGGGTCCGCAGTTCTTCATGACCAGGATGGAGCTGGCATCCACGTCCAGGTCCGGGTCGTTGATGCGCGCCTTGTACATGTCGAAGTCCTCGAACACCACTGCGCGACCGCGATGGGTCATCAGCGCCGGTGTGGCAGCCGAAGGCTTGAGCACGGCGCCCAGCGGCGCCAGGTTGCCGCGCAGTACGCAGATGCCGCCGTCGGCCACCAGTGGATTGTCGATGGCGCGAATCACCTCGTCATCACCATAGATCGGCGAGTTCTGCACGTTCTGCCACAGCGTCTGGCCGTTGACGGTCAAGGCATCGGGGTTGGGGATCAGATTGTTTTCCCCCAGGCGGCGCAGGACGGCTGGGAGACCGCCCGCATAATAAAACTCTTCCATCAGAAAACGCCCCGACGGTTGCAGGTCCACCAGGGTCGGGGTGCCACGGCCGATGCGGGTCCAGTCGTCGAGCTCCAGCTCTACGCCGATTCGGCCGGCGATGGCCTTGAGGTGAATCACCGCATTGGTCGAGCCGCCGATGGCCGCGTTGACCCGAATGGCGTTTTCGAACGCCCCCTTGGTGAGGATCTTCGACAAGCGCAGGTCTTCGCGGACCATCTGCACCGCGCGCATGCCCGACATGTGCGCCAGCACGTAGCGACGCGAATCCACCGCAGGAATGGCGGCGTTGTGTGGCAGCGAAGTGCCCAGCGCTTCGGCCATGCAGGCCATGGTCGAGGCAGTGCCCATGGTGTTGCAGGTACCGGCCGAGCGCGACATGCCGGCTTCGGCCGAGAGAAACTCGTCGAGGCTGATCTGGCCGGCTTTGTAAGACTCGTGCATCTGCCAGACGATGGTGCCGGCGCCGATGTCGCGGCCCTTGTGCTTGCCGTTGAGCATCGGCCCACCGGTCACGACGATGGCCGGCACGTCGCAACTGGCCGCGCCCATCAGCAGGGCAGGGGTGGTCTTGTCACAGCCGGTGAGCAGCACCACGCCGTCGATCGGGTTGCCACGGATCGCTTCCTCCACATCCATGCTGGCCAGGTTGCGGGTGAGCATCGCCGTGGGGCGCAGGTTGGACTCGCCGTTGGAGAACACCGGGAACTCCACGGGGAAACCACCGGCCTCGATCACGCCACGCTTGACGTGTTCGGCGATGGTGCGGAAGTGCGCGTTGCACGGAGTCAATTCGGACCAGGTGTTGCAGATGCCGATGATCGGCTTGCCATTGAACTGGTGATCGGCGATGCCCTGGTTCTTCATCCAGCTGCGGTACATGAAGCCGTTCTTGTCAGCCGTACCGAACCATTGGGCCGAGCGCAGGGTGGGTTTGTTGTCAGGCATGAGGGCTCTCTTATTGTAAGACTTGTTTTTGTGTATGCCCTCAAAATAGGCCATTGGATCGTCGATTGGAAGAGCTTGTGAAGCAAATAGTAATACTATAAAGTCGATTTCAGTGAAGGCTGAGTGTCATCGAATGCCCCGAACAGGGGCGAACGTGCGCTGAAGCCTTCCCACCTAAAACAAGCATAAAAACAAGAAAGTGGAGATCGATCCCATGAGCCAGGAACTCGGGCTTATACGCCGCATCACCTTCAAATTGATCCCGTTCCTGATTCTGCTGTACCTGATCGCCTACGTGGATCGCTCCGCAGTGGGCTTCGCCAAGCTGCACATGGGCGCGGATGTGGGCATCGGCGACGCCGCCTACGGCTTGGGTGCAGGGCTGTTCTTCATTGGCTACTTTCTGTTGGAAATCCCCAGCAACCTGATGCTCGAACGCTTCGGCGCCCGTCGCTGGTTCGCCCGCATCATGATCACCTGGGGCGCCATCACCATCGGCATGGCGTTCGTGCAAGGTCCGCACAGCTTCTATGTTATGCGCTTCCTGCTGGGGGCGGCCGAAGCCGGCTTCTTTCCCGGCGTGCTGTACTACATCACGCAGTGGTTCCCGGTCCGTCACCGCGGCAAGATCCTCGGTCTGTTCATTCTGTCCCAACCCATCGCCATGATGATCACCGGGCCTGTGTCCGGCGCGCTGCTGGGCATGGACGGCGTGCTCGGCCTGCACGGCTGGCAGTGGTTGTTCATCGTCATCGGTACCCCAGCCATCCTGCTCACCTGGCCGGTGCTGCGCTGGCTGCCCGATGGCCCGCAGCAGGTCAAATGGATGAACCAGGCAGAAAAGGACTGGTTGGCCACTGAACTGCAGAACGACTTGCAAGCCTATGGCCAGACCCGCCATGGCAACCCGTTGCATGCGCTCAAGGACTTCCGCGTATTGCTGCTGGCGCTGTTCTACCTGCCGGTAACCCTGAGCATCTATGGCCTGGGCCTCTGGTTGCCGACCTTGATCAAGCAGTTCGGCGGCAGCGACCTGACCACCGGATTCGTGTCCTCGGTGCCCTATGTATTCGGCATCATCGGCCTGCTGATCATTCCGCGCAGCTCGGACCGCCTCAACGACCGCTATGGCCACCTGGCGGTGTTGTACGTGCTGGGCGCGGTGGGTCTGTTTCTCAGCGCCTGGCTGAGCGTGCCGGCTGCGCAGTTGGCTGCGTTGTGCCTGGTCGCGTTCAGCCTGTTCTCCTGCACGGCCGTGTTCTGGACCCTGCCGGGCCGCTTCTTCGCCGGCGCCAGTGCGGCCGCCGGCATTGCCCTGATCAACTCGGTGGGCAACCTGGGCGGCTACATCGGGCCGTTCGTGATCGGCGCGCTCAAGGAGTACACCGGTAACCTGGCCAGCGGCCTGTATTTTCTCAGCGGCGTGATGGTGTTCGGGCTGGTGTTGACCGCAGTGGTCTATCAGTTGCTCGAGCGCCGTCACGTGCTGCCGGTCGACACGTTCGCCGCCAGCGCTCGTTCCTGAACCCAGCAAGAGGAAGATCGATCATGCATCTGGTGCAATTTGAATTGAACAATGGCGAGCGTCGGGTCGGCGTGGTCGACGGCGAGCGTGTACACGAAGTGCGCGGCGCGAACAGTGTCCGTGAGTTGGCCATGGCCGCGATCGCCGCTGGCCATGGCCTGGCCCAGGCCGTGGACGGATGCGGCCTGGGTGAGCACCACGACTACCCGCAGCTGCGTGAACAGGGCCGCATCCTGCCACCGCTGGACCACCCCGACCCGGCGCACATGCTGGTGACCGGTACCGGCCTGACCCACTTGGGCAGCGCCGCCACCCGCGACAAGATGCACCAGCAGAGCGGGGACGCCGCGATCACCGACAGCCTGAAGATATTCCAGTGGGGCGTGGAGGGCGGCAAGCCTGCCTCGGGCCAGCCCGGCGTGCAGCCGGAGTGGTTCTACAAGGGTGACGGCAGCATCGTCGTGCGGCCCGGCCAGGCGTTCCCCGTTCCGCCCTTTGCCGAAGACGCCGGCGAAGAGCCCGAGCTGGGCGGGCTGTACGTGATCGGCCCGGACCGCCGCCCGTATCGCCTGGGATTCGCCTTGGGTAACGAATTCTCCGACCATGTGATGGAACGCAAGAACTACCTCTACCTGGCCCATTCCAAGTTGCGCAGTTGCAGCTATGGTCCGGAGCTGCGCGTGGGCGAGCTGCCCGAGCACCTGTCCGGCACCAGCCGTATCCGGCGTGCTGGCGAGGTGATCTGGGAAAAGGAGTTTCTCAGCGGCGAGGCCAACATGTGCCACAGCTTCGACAACCTCGAATACCACCATTTCAAGTACGCGCAGTTCCTCAACCCCGGCGACGTGCACATCCATTTCTTCGGTACCGCTACGCTGTCGTTTGCCGACGGCGTTGCCACGCAGTTGGGCGACCACTTCGAGATCAGCCTGCCGGCCTTCGGTGCACCGCTGGTGAACAGCGTCGGCCAGGCCGAAGCCGCGTTCGCGCCGGGGACCGTAGGCGTCCTCTAGCCGCTGCGCGCAGGCAGACCAGATCGATGCGGCACGGGTATCATGGTCCGACATCACCCAGGAGGTCCGACCATGACCCTGCCCAGCGCTCTAGAAACCTGCGACATGCTGCTGATCGACACGCTGCACGCCTTCGACTTTTCCATCGACGAGCAGCAGACCCTGCACGTCCAATGCATGGACGGCCGCGAGCTCAAGCGTTGGCAGTTCACCCTGCAGGAACAGCAGGCTGCCCAGCCGGGCGCCGAGCCGAACAGCTTTGTCGTCGATCATGCCGGCACGTCGCACCAACTGATCTGCCTCAGCGCCTTTTCGGCCCGCGAAGAAGAAGATGAAACCCAAACGTAAACGCGGCGGTCTGTAGAGACCGATCCACGTTCGCTCCTGCTGCCGCAACAATACGGGGTGGCGCGAAAGATTGGCCACCTACAACAGGCTTCGGAGAAACCTTCATGAAGCGAGTTCTGCTATCCATGCTTGTCAACGGCTTGGCCCTGACCTCCCTGCACGCCGGTGCAGCCGAAAAATATGACCTCTTGGTAGGCACCTACACCCAGGGTGCCAGCGAGGGCATCTATCGCTATGCTTTCGACAGCGCCACTGGCCAGATCGAAGCCCAGCCCCGGCAGACGGTCAAGAGTTCCAACCCTTCCTGGCTGACCTTGTCCCAGGACCAGCGGCGCCTGTTCGTGGTCAATGAAAACGGCCCCGGCCAGAAGGAGGTGATCGGCAAGGTCACCAGCTTCACCGTAGACGGCAAGACCCACGACCTCCACCAGGTCAACCAGGTGGCCACCAGCGGCGACGAGCCGACCCATTCCAGCCTGAGCCAGGACGGGCGCCACCTGTTCGTGGCCAACTATGCCGTCAGTGCCAATCCGGGCGGCAGCCTCAGCGTGCTGAAGGTGGCCGAAGACGGCACCCTCAGTAACGTCGTGCAGGAACTCAAGCACGTGGCCAGCCAGGTCAACCCCGAGCGCCAGGCCGGGCCGCACGTGCACTCGGTGGTGTCACTGCCTTCGGGTGGCTACGTCTACGCCAGCGACCTGGGTGCCGACCGGGTCTACGTGTACCGCTACCAGCCCGAGTCTGCCGAGCGTCCGCTGGTGCCTGCCCAACCGGCCTCGGTGCAGTTGCCGGACGGCAGTGGCCCGCGTCATCTGCTGTTCAGTCGTGACGGCAAGCACGCCTACCTGACGCTGGAGATGAGCGGCCAACTGGCCATGTTCGACGTCAAAGATGGCAACCTGGTACGCCAGCAGCTGCTCGAACTGGGCACCGTAGGCAAGGAAAGCGCCAGCGGCGCCTTGCACCTGTCTGCCGATGGCCGCTTCCTGTACGTGAGCAACCGTGGCACGGCCAACCAGATGCTGGTGTTCAGCGTCGCCTCCGGCAATGGCCAGCTCAAGGAGATCCAGCGTCGGCAGGTGGACGGCGATCACCCACGCGAATTCGCCCTCGACCCCACCGGCCATTTCCTGTTGATCGCCAACCAGAAGAGCAACCAGATCACCGTGCTCAAGCGCGATGCCGGCACCGGGATGCTCGGTGAGACGGTACAGAGCTTCAAGCAGGACGCGCCGTCGGACCTGAAATTCCTGACTCAGTAACATCCCAAACCGCAGCACGGCGTGCCAGGCACGCCGCGTTGCCGGGTCAGGGTGCTAGCCGCTGACCTCGACGCTGCTCAGCCCATTGCCCAGACGCCGCACCTGAATCTGCACCGGAATACGCTCGTGCATCTCCTGCACGTGGGAAATCACCGCCACCTTGCGCCCTTGTGCCTGCAAGCCGTCGAGTGCGTCCATGGCCAGTTGCAGCGATTCGGGATCGAGGCTGCCGAAGCCTTCGTCGATGAACAGCGACTCGATGCGCAGCGTGCTCGACGCCATCGACGCCAGCCCCAAGGCCAGCGCCAGCGACACCAGGAAGGTCTCCCCGCCCGACAGTGAATGCACCGAACGCAGTTCGTCGCCCATTTCGGTGTCCAGCACCAACAACCCGAGCATGCTGCCGCCGCGCTTGAGACGGTAGCGGCGCACCAACTGGCGCAACTGCACGTTGGCGTGGTGCACCAGCAGGTCGAGGTTGTAGGCCTGGGCGATTTTGCGGAAGCGATCGCCTTCGGCCGAGCCGATCAGTGCCGCCAATCGGGCCCAGCGCTGGTAGTGCGCGTCAGCCTCGGCAATCTGCGTCTGCAGGGCATGGTTGGCGCTGTGCCGGCGCTGGTCTTCGGCTTGCCGGGCGCGCAGCTCGGCGCAGTGGTGCTCCTGCCGTTCGACGTCCATCAGCAGGGCGGCGTGCTGTGCGTCCAGTGCCTCGACACTGGCAATCGCGTCGACCTGTGTCCGATGAGACTGCTGGCGCTGCTCGCGTTCGTGCAAGCGGATGCGTGCCTGTTCCAGGGCTTTTTCCGTGCTCTGCAGGCGGCTGCGCAGCTCATCGACCTGGGGTTCATCGATGGCGAGCAGTGCCTGCAACCCGTCGTCTTCCAGTTGCGGACGCTGCTCGCGCCAAGCGTGCAGGGCCTGCTCCACGTCAGCCAGGGTTTGCTGCAATTGGGCCTGCTGCGCAGTGTCGGCCTCCAGGGCGCTGGCGGTCTGCACTGTCCGGGTTCGTAGATCCTGTTGCTGGCGGTCGGTTTGCCGTTCCTGGTCGCGCGCCATCTCAACCTGATCGTGCAAGGCCGTCTGCCAGGCGGACGCCTGGGCATGCTCGCCCAGCAATTCGCGCAGCCGTGCCTCACAGGTCTGCAGTTGCGCGGACAGCGCCTGGACCCGCTGGCGTTGCTGCTCGCAATCGGTCTGGTGCCGCGCATGCTCGCTGCGGGCCTGCTCGATGCGGCGCGCGCGGGCGTCGAACTCGCCCTGTTCTTCATCGCGCTGTTCGATTTGCGCCAGGCGCTCGCCGATGCTTTGTTCCAGCGCCATGAACGTCTGCGCGGGGTGTTCGCGCAGGGCCTGCAGGCGAGCGGCGGGCAACTGACTGGCCAGCGCCTGCAACTCTTCGTCGAGCCGCTGCTGGTCGGCGTCCAGGTGGGCCTGATGCGCTTGTAGAAGCTGCTGCGCCTGCTGGCTGGCTTCCCTGGCCTGGGCCACGGCGCGTTGCAAGGCGCTCGCCTGCTGTTGCAAGGCCAGCAGGCTGTTCTGCTGACGTTCATCCTCGTCGATCGAACGCGTGTGGCCAGCCAGGGTGTCGCACAGCCAGTCCGCCGGCTGCTCGGCGTCGCACAGGGCAGGGTAGAGCGGATGCCGGGCCAGCTCAGCGTCACCCGGCTGGTCGAGCCATTGTTGCTCCTGCGCCTTGAGCTGCTTGTGCTGCTCGATCAGCGCGCCGACTTCGGTACGCAGCTCGACCAGGCGTTCGGACACCGGCTTCAACGCAGCGCGGGCGCGTTGCTCTTCGTCGTCATCGTGTGCCGACAGCGCCTGCAACAGCGCCTCCGGAGCATGATAGGGGTGCTCCACACTGCCACAGACCGGACAGGGCTGCTCGGGCTGCAAGCGTTCGCGCAACTGTTCGACGCTTTCACTGCGCGCCAGGCGCTGGCGTTCGAGCAGTTGCAGGGTCACCTTCAAGGCTTGCTCGGCCTGTTCGTGGGCTGCGCGGACCTCCAGTCCCTGAGCAGTCAGTTGTTCACGCCGGGCCAGCAGGCTGGCCTGTTGCTGACGCCCCTGTTCAAGACGTTCCTCAATTGCGCTGCGCCGCTGCCACAGCCGTTCCAGTTCCTGCACGGCGCGCAGTTCCTGGTGTTGCTGTTGCAGCCGTTGAGTCAGTTGCTGCACGCGCTCGGGCAGTTGCTCGGCGCTGCACGGCGCATTCTGAAATACCCGGGCAAGGTCGCTTTCATGCTCTGCAAGGCTCGTGCGTGTGGTGTGCGCCTGCGTCTGCAAGGCAGGCAGTTCGGCCTGGCCCTGGCGCAGGCGACTGCTCAGTGTCACCACCTGTTGCAGACGCGGCAAGTACGCCCCCCACGTGCCAGCCAGGGGGGCCAGCTCGGCGCTGCGCTCAAGCGCTTCGGCGACCTGCTGCAGGCGTTCGCCACTGCCGGCCTGCTGTTGCTCCATGACGTGCAGCGCCTGCTGCCCTGCGGACAGCTGGCGTTCGGCCTCGGCCAGTGCCGGACGCAGTGGTTCGATCTCGGTGTGCAAACGACCACGATTCGACTGCGCGTCGAAGGCCTGCTGCAGGAGCGGCTGGGCCTCGGCCTGTTGCGCCAGCGCTTGTTGCAACTGGTGCCCGGTCTGTTCGCGTTGCACGTCCAACTGCTCGCGCTGCACCTGTTGTTGCACCTGTTGCGCGCGCGCCTGCTCGATGCGCTCGGCCAGGGGCTGGAGCTGAGTCTGCAACTCATGCTGGCGGCTGAACAGGTGCCGTTGCGGTGCCAGTTGCTCGAGCATGTGTAACTGCAGACGCTGCTCGGCGCCTGCTTCCCATGCCTGGGATGCGTCTTGCACCTGCTGCCGTGCCGCCTGGCAGTCGTCGCTCAGGCGCCGGTCTTCGCAGTGCCACTGTTGTTGCTGTTCCACTTGCTTGAGGTGCGCCTGGTGCTGCCGCAGTTGCTCGCTGGCGGTGTGAAACTCCAGATCCAGCGCTTCGCGCGCTTCGGCGGCCAGTGGCGCGATACCGGTGGCCTGGTCCTGCCAGTGCTTGAGCTGCTCGCGGGCGTCGCGGCTCTTTTCGAAGGCGCGTTTGCCCAGGCGCGTATAGAGCGCGGTGTCTGTGAGCTTTTCCAGCAGTTCGCTGCGTTCGTTGTCGTCGGCTTTGAGAAAGGCACTGAACTCGCTCTGCGCCAGCATCACCGCACGGGTGAATTGCTCGAAGTTCAGCCCCAGGCGGGCTTCCAGCAGTTGTTTGTATTCACCTTTCTGGCTGGCGAGCAGCTGGTCATTGTCCAGATCGCGCAGCGACTGCCGGCTGTTCTGCAACTTGCCCGCCGGTTTGTCCCGTGCCCGGTTGGCCTCCCAGCGCGCGCGATAGCGACGACCGTCGACGCCGAGGAAGTCCACTTCCGCATAGCCCGCCCCGGTACCCCGACGCAACAGGGTGCGCGGATCGTAGCTGCCGATTTCACCGTCGGCGTCGGGCACCTTGGCACTCTGCGACGCATTGCCCAGGCGCGGTACGGCGCCGAACAGCGCCAGGCACAGGGCGTCGAGCAGGGTGCTCTTGCCCGCGCCGGTAGGGCCGGTGATGGCGAACAGACCGGCGCTGACCAGCGGTTCGGCGGTGAAGTCCAGTTCGAACGGGCCTGCCAGCGAGGCGAGGTTCTTCAGGCGGATGGCCAGAATCTTCATGGGGTTTCGCCCTCCAGCTGCACTTCCTGCAACAACTGCGCGAAGTCATCCAGGGTCTGTTCGTCCACCTCGCTGCCATAGCTGTCGAGCCAGGCGCGGCTGAACAGTTCGTGGGGGCTGAGCTGGTCCAGCTCAATCAGGGCGCCGACATCCTCGTTGTCGGCGTTGACCCGCCCGGCGTACTCGGCAGCGATCCGCACCAGACGCACGGCCTTGCCTTGCAGCGCGGTTTCGATGTGCTGGCGCAGGTCCGGTTGCGGCTCGTCGAGTACCACCCGCACTTCCAGCCAGGGGTAGCCCAGCACATCGGCCAACAGGTCCACGTCCGGTAGTTGCTGCAACTGTTCGCGGACCTGCGGCAACGGCGCCGGGCCGATGCGCAGCAGGTCGACCGCGCGCGGGATCAGGATCGGTTCCACGCTCACCAGCTGCTCGCCGGCGCACTCGATCTCGAGGATCTGGTGCGGGTATTCGATTTCGGAAAACGACAGGGGTATGGGCGAGCCGCTGTAGCGAATGCGCGATTCGCCGTTGACCTTCTGTGGCTTGTGCAGATGGCCCAGCGCAACGTAGCTGATGCTGGCGTCGAACAGGCTGGCCGGCAGCGCCTCGGCGCTGCCGATCACCAGGCTGCGCTCGGACTCCATCGACACCGAACCCCCCGCCATGTGCGCGTGGCTGATGGCGATCAGGGCCTGACCCGGCGAGCGTCGGGCATTGGCAGCGGCGATCAGCATCTCGTGCACCCGGGCGATGCCTTGCAGGTAATCCTCGCCCAGGGTTGCGCCGGTCACCTCGGCAGGGCGCAGGAAAGGCAGGGCCAGGCACCAGGCCTGCACCTCACCACTGGCATCGGGCAGCGGGAGCAACAACCGCTCGCTGTCGAGGCGGCCGTCTTCGAGCCACATCACCCGGCCCAGCGCGTGGGTGCGCAAGCGGCGCATCAACGGCCCGGGCAGTTCGATTCGCGAACCGGAGTCGTGGTTGCCGGCGATCATCACAATGGTCAGCTGCGGTTGTTGCTCGTGGGCGCTGACGATGAAGTTGTACAGCCGCTCCTGCGCCCGCACCGGCGGATTGACCGTGTCGAAGATGTCGCCTGCCACCAGCAGCACGTCGGGCTGGCGCTGGGCGAGCTGACGCAGCAGCCAGCGCAGGAAGCTTGCGTGCTCGAAGTCGCGCTCCTGACCGTGCAGGCTTTGGCCGAGGTGCCAGTCGGAGGTGTGGAACAGGCGCATGAAGGCTCCAGGGGGCAGGGAAGGCCGCCATGATAGCCGTTCGGCCCCGCGCTTCCCATGCGCCCGCTCGTGGCCAGATGTGACGAGTGATTTTTACGCTTTCTTTACGGCCAGGCCCGGGTATCGATCTCGCGCCTTTACGCCCAGGCCTTGGAGAATATCGGCAAGCGGCGCCCGCCGTGCCTGGAGATTTCCCCATGTCTGTTCTGGACGGCCTGTTCCTGCTGCTGGCCATCGGCTTGTTTGTGTACCTGCTCGTTGCCCTCTTGCGCGCCAGTGGAGGCTAGTCACTCATGCACAGTCACGATTTCGCTCTGATAGCGGCCTTTTTCGCCCTGATATTGCTGCCGGCGCCCTGGCTCGGACGTTTCTACTACAAGGTCATGGAAGGCCAGCGCACCTGGCTCAGTGTGCCGCTGCAACCCGTGGAAAAACTCTGCTACCGCTTTGCCGGTATCGATGCGCAACAGCAGCAGACTTGGCAGCGCTACGCCCTGGCCCTGCTGGCCTTCAACCTGGCAGGGTTCGGCGTGCTGTTCGCCATCCTCATGCTGCAGGGTTATCTGCCGCTCAATCCCCAGCACCTGCCGGGCCAGGAGTGGACCCTGGCGTTCAACACGGCGGTCAGCTTCATGGCCAACACCAACTGGCAGGCCTACAGCGGCGAAACCTCGCTCAGCTACCTGAGCCAGATGGCCGGCCTGGGCGTGCAGAACTTCCTCAGTGCCGCCACCGGGCTGGCCGTGCTGGTAGCGCTGTGTCGCGGTATCAGCCGGCGCTCGGCCAGCACCCTGGGCAACTTCTGGGTCGATGTGACCCGCGCCACTCTTTATGGTCTGCTGCCGTTGGCTCTGCTGCTGGCCGTTTTTCTGGTATGGCAGGGCGTACCCCAGACCTTCGCTCCCTACGTGGATGCGCTGACCTTGCAGGGCAATGCCCAGACCATCCCGCTTGGCCCGGCGGCCAGCCAGATCGCCATCAAGCAATTGGGCACCAACGGCGGCGGGTTCTTCGGTGTCAACTCGGCGCATCCGTTCGAGAACCCCACGGCCTGGAGCAACCTGTTCGAACTGGCCGGCATTCTGATCATCCCGGTCGCCCTGGTCTTCACCTTCGGCCATTACGTCAAGGACCTGCGCCAGAGCCGGGCGATCCTGGCCTGCATGTTGACCTTGCTGTTGCTGGGCCTGGGGCTGTCGCTGTACGCCGAGCAGCAACCCAACCCATCGCTGGCCAGTGCCATGGTCGATCAGGCCGCGCCGCTGGAAGGCAAGGAAAGCCGCTTCGGTACCACGGCCAGTGTGCTCTGGTCGGTGGCCACCACGGCCGCCTCCAACGGCTCGGTCAATGCCATGCACGACAGTCTCAGCCCGCTCTCCGGGATGGTCGCCCTGGTCAACATGATGCTCGGCGAGGTGATTTTCGGCGGTGTCGGCGCCGGTCTCTACGGCATGCTCCTCAACGTGCTGCTGACGGTGTTCCTGGCCGGCCTGATGATCGGTCGGACCCCGGAATACCTGGGCAAGAAACTCCAGGCACGGGAAGTTCGCTGGCTGGTCGCGAGCCTGCTGGTAATGCCCGTGGGGGTGCTGGTGCTCGGCGCCATTGCCGTCAGCCTGCCGGGCCCTGCCGGAGCGGTCAGCAACCCCGGCCCCCATGGCTTCACTCAGCTGCTGTATGCCTACACCTCGGCCAGCGCCAACAACGGTTCGGCCTTCGCCGGCCTGTCTGCCAACACGGCCTTTCACAACCTCATGCTGGCTTTGGGCATGTTGCTTGGCCGCTTCGGCTACATCCTGCCGGTGCTGGCGCTGGCCGGGGCCCTGGCCAGCAAGAACGCCAGCGCGCCGAGCGCCGACAGCTTCGCCACCCATGGCCTGTTGTTCATCACCCTGCTGACCGTGACCCTGCTGATCGTGGGCGGCCTGACTTTCCTGCCGGTGCTGGCCCTGGGGCCGATCGCCGAGCACCTGAACATGCACTTCTGAGGCCTGGACCATGAACCGATCGACCGTTGCCGCTGCCACGCAACCACAATCGCCCGCCGGGGCCACCTTGAGTGCCCTGTGGCGACCCGCGCTACTGCAGGCGTTCGTCAAGCTCGACCCCCGCCGGCTGCTGCGCAGCCCCGTGCTGCTGGTGGTGGAGTTGTGCGCCGTACTGACCACCGGCCTGTGCCTGCTGCCTGACCCGGCGGTGTCGGCCGGGGTTGCCGTGCAGATTGCCGTGTGGCTGTGGTTTACCCTGCTGTTCGCCAATTTTGCCGAAGCACTGGCCGAAGGCCGCGGCCGCGCCCGGGCCGACAGCCTCAAGGCCGGCAGCCAAGGCTTGCAGGCTCGCCGGCAATGCGCCGACGGCAGCTTCGAAACCGTTGCCGCCACCGCCCTGCGCAAGGGCGATGTAGTGCGCGTCGAAGCCGGGCAGATGATTCCCGGCGACGGCGAGGTGTGCGAGGGCATCGCCGCCGTCAACGAGGCCGCCATCACCGGCGAATCGGCGCCGGTGATCCGTGAATCCGGCGGCGACCGCTCGGCGGTCACCGGCAATACCCTGGTGGTGTCGGACTGGCTGCTGATCGAGATCACCACCGACCCCGGCGAGTCGACCCTGGACCGCATGATCGCCCTGGTGGAAGGCGCGAAGCGGCAGAAGACGCCCAACGAAGTGGCCCTGGACATCCTGCTGATCGGCCTGACCATGGTTTTCCTGCTGGTGGTCGTCACCCTGCAGCCCTTCGCCCGTTTCTCCGGGCAAAGCTTGCCGTTGGTGTTTCTCCTGGCATTGCTGGTGACCCTGATCCCGACCACCATCGCCGGCCTGCTGTCGGCCATCGGTATCGCCGGCATGGACCGCCTGGTGCGGCTCAACGTCGTGGCCAAGTCCGGCCGCGCCGTGGAAGCGGCCGGTGACGTCCATGTGTTGCTGCTCGACAAGACCGGCACCATCACCTTCGGCAACCGCCGCTGCAGCGCTTTGCATGCCGCGCCTGGGGTTAGCGACGCACAGATGGCCGAGGGTGCGCTGCTGGCTTCGCTGGGCGATGAAACGGCGGAAGGGCGCTCGGTGGTCGAGTTCATCCGGCCGCTGTTCAGCATCGACGAGCCGGCCACCGAACGTTGGCAATCGGTGCCGTTCAGCGCCCAGACACGGCTGTCGGGCGTCGACCTCGACCAGCAGAGCTACCGCAAGGGCGCGGTGGACTCGCTGCTGGCGTTCATCGGCCAGTCCAGGGCGCAGCTTGCGCCCGCGCTGGCCGAACACATCGAGCGCATCGCGCAGAGTGGCGGCACACCGCTGCTGGTGTGCCGCGACCGCCAACTGCTGGGTGTTATCCACCTCAAGGACGTGGTCAAGCCCGGCATTCGCGAGCGCTTCGAGCAACTGCGCAAGCTGGGCATCCGCACCGTGATGGTGACCGGCGACAACCCACTGACCGCCGCCGCCATCGCTGCCGAAGCCGGGGTCGACGACGTGCTGGCCGAAGCCACGCCACAGAAGAAGCTGGCGCGCATACGCCAGGAACAGGCCGACGGCCGCCTGGTGGCCATGTGTGGCGATGGGGCCAACGATGCCCCCGCGCTGGCTCAGGCCGACGTCGGCGTGGCGATGAACGACGGCACCCAGGCCGCGCGCGAGGCAGCCAACATGGTCGACCTGGACAGTGATCCGACCAAACTGCTCGACATCGTGCGCATCGGTAAGGAACTACTGGTCACCCGTGGGGCGTTGACCACGTTTTCCATCGCCAACGACGTGGCCAAGTATTTCGCCATCCTGCCGGCGCTGTTCGCCGCGGTGTACCCGTCCCTGGGCGTACTCAACGTGATGAATCTGGCCAGCCCGCAGAGCGCGATCCTCTCGGCCATCGTCTTCAACGCCTTGATCATCATCGTGTTGATCCCCCTGGCCCTGCGCGGCGTGCGGGTGCAGGCCGACAGCGCCGCGCAACTGCTGCGGCGCAACGTCCTGATCTACGGCCTGGGTGGCTTGGTGGTGCCCTTCATCGGCATCAAGGCCATCGATATCGTCCTCACCGCTTTGCACCTGGTCTGACCCTGGAGCTTGAATGATGAACAGTTTGTTGCGTCCGGCCTTGAGCCTGATTCTGTTGATGACCTTGCTCACCGGCGGTGCCTATCCGCTGCTGGTGTGGGCGGTAGGGCAGTGGGCCTTTCCCGCCCAGGCCAACGGCAGCCTGGTGCGCGATGCGCAGGGTGAGGTGCGCGGTTCAGCCTTGCTCGCCCAGGCCTTCACCGATGAGCGCTGGTTTCATTCACGGCCTTCGGCGGCCGACTACGCGACCCTGGCCAGTGGTGCGAGCAACCTGGCGCCGAGCAATCCTGCGCTGGGCACTCGCGTGCTGGCGCAGGCCGATGAACAGTTCGATGCGCAGCAAGGTCCGGTTCCGCTGGCGCTGTTGACCACCTCGGCCAGTGGTCTGGACCCTGATCTGCCACCGGCAGCGGTGAGCTATCAGGTCCCCCGGGTGGCGCGCGAACGCGGGCTGCCCGAGTCGACTCTGCGCGCGTTGGTGCAGGCGCAGACCCGATCGCCGGCCATCGGCCCGGAGGTAGTCAACGTGCTGGCTTTGAACCAGGCGCTGGATCGGCTAACGTCACAGTCCCGATGACCACGAGGCGATGCCATGAGCCCAGACCATGAGTGATTCCGGCCGCGCCGACGCCTTGCTGGCCGCCTTGCCCCGCAATGGGCGTGGGCGTTTGAAAGTGTTCCTCGGCGCCGCGCCCGGTGTCGGCAAGACCTACGCCATGCTCCAGGCCGCCCACGCTCGCCAGCGTCAGGGCATCGAGGTACTGGCTGCCGTGGTGCAGACCCACGGCCGCGCGGAAACCGAAGCGCTGCTGGTCGGGCTGCCCCAGCAGGCATTGCGGCGCAGCCAATACCGCGACGTGATCCTCGAGGAAATGGACCTGGATGCGGTGCTCGCCGCCCGCCCGGCGCTGGCGCTGGTCGATGAACTGGCGCACAGCAATGCGCCTGGCAGCCGCCACGCCAAACGCTGGCAGGACGTGCAGGACCTGCTCGCCGCCGGTATCGACGTCTACACCACGGTCAACGTGCAACACCTGGAAAGCCTGAACGACCAGGTCCAGTCGATCACCGGCGTGCAGGTGCGCGAAACCCTGCCCGACTGGGTGGTGCAGGAAGCCGATGACTTGCTGCTGATCGACCTGCCACCGCGCGAGCTGCTCGAACGCCTGCGCGAGGGCAAGGTGTACGTGCCGGAGCAGGCGCGGGCGGCCATCGACGCCTTCTTCACCCAGACCAACCTTAGCGCTCTGCGCGAACTGGCCATGCAGACGGCCGCCGCCCAGGTCGATGACGATCTGCACGAAGGCTACCGTAGCCTCGGCCAGCAGGCGCCCAGCGTGCGCGGACGACTGCTGGTAGGCATCGTCGCCGACGAGCAGGCCGAGCGCCTGGTGCGCCACGCCAGCCGCGTCGCGCGCCGTCGTCACTTGCCGTGGTCCGTGGTCCATGTGGACAACGGCCGGTTGCTCGACGAGACGGCGCGTCAGCGCCTGCAACTGGCCCAGCAGATTGCCGAACGGCTCGGCGGCGAGGTGGTGGAACTGCGCGATGCGGAAGTGGCCAGGACCTTGCTGCAACATGCCGGCGACCGCCGCGCCAACCTGATCCTGGTCGGTCAGTCGCGGCGCCGACGCTTCGGCGCAGGTCTGGCCGAGCGCTTGCTGCGTAGCCACAGCGGTGTGGAGATCAACGTGCTGGCGCGTGCCCAGGTGCAGCCATCCAAGCCAAGGCGTCCGCGGCCCGTCGGACGCTGGCGCGAGTATGTCCTGGCACTGCTGGCCACGCTGCTGGCCAGCGGGCTGGCCTGGGCCGTGGCGCAGGTGCTGGACCTGCCCAATATCTCCCTGGTGTTTCTTGCCGCCGTATTGCTGGTGGCGGTGCGCAGCAGTCCGGGGCCGGCCCTGAGCTGCGCGGCGTTATCGTTCCTGGCGTACGACTTTTTGTTCATCCCGCCCAACTTCTCCTTGAGCATCCAGCGTCAGGAAGACGTGTTGACCCTGCTGTTCTTTCTGCTGATGGCGGCGCTCACCGGCAATCTCGCCGCGCGGCAGCGGCAGCAGCTCAGTGCCCTGCGCGAAACCCAGGCGCACACCGCGCAACTGCTGGAGCTGTCCCGGTTGCTGGCGGCGGCGACCGACCGCCAGGCGGTGTTCAGCGCGGCGGCGCAGCACCTGCACGGTTGGCCGGGGCTGGACATCTGCCTGCTCGAGCGCGGCGAGCAAGGCTGGAAGGTGGCCCATGGCAGCGCGGCGCCGTTCACGACCACCGAACTGGCGGCAGCGCAGTGGGCCGGCAACCATGCGCAACCGGCCGGGCTGGGCACGGCAACGTTACCGGCTGGGCGTTGGTGGTGGCTGCCGGTGACCTTGGAAGGCCGGGTGCTGGCGCTGCTGGCGGTGGCCGAACGGCAGCCCGGCCGGCTCGACGGCCATGGCCGCCGCTTGCTGGGGGCGCTGGTCCAGCCGGTGGCCCAGGCGTTGGCGCGAGCCGACCTTGCCCACGACCTGGAAGCGGCGCGCCTGCACGGGGAAACCGAACAGTTGCGCAGCGCCTTGCTGGCTTCGGTGTCCCATGACCTGCGCACGCCGCTCACAGCCATGCGTGGCAGCATCGACAGCCTGCTGGCCCTGGGCAGCGCCCTGGCGCCGGACGATCGCCAAGCGTTGCTCGAAGTCACCCGTGACGAAGCCGAGCGCCTGGACCGCTACATCCAGAACCTGCTCGACATGACGCGCCTGGGCCACGGTGCCCTCAAGCTGGCTCGAGACTGGGTGGCGGTCGGTGACATCGTCGCCAGCGCTGTAGGTCGATTGCGTGCGCCACTGGCGCCGTTGCAGGTCCAGGTGCAGGTGCCCGCGCAACTGCCCTTGCTGTACGTGCATGCGGCGTTGATCGAACAGGCCCTGGTCAACGTGCTGGAAAACGCCGCGCGGTTCTCGCCCGTGGGCGGTCGCTTGCAAGTGTCGGCCCGTGTGCGCGACGACAGCCTGCTGCTCGCGGTCAGCGACGAGGGCCCCGGTATTCCCGAGGCCGAGCGGACGAAGATTTTCGACATGTTCTACACCGCTGCCCGCGGTGATCGAGGTGGGCAGGGCACGGGGCTGGGCCTGGCCATCTGTCAGGGCATGGTCGGCGCCCACGGCGGTCGCGTCGAAGTCAGCAGCGGCATCGATGGCCAAGGCACCTGCATCGCCTTATGCTTGCCGCTGCGCGCTCAACCGGGCGCCGATGCGGACACTTGAGCATGAGCCTTCCCGATTCCCCTCTGGCCAGCACTTCTTTGCCCAGCACCCTGCTGGTCATCGACGACGAACCGCAGATCCGCAAGTTCCTGCGCATCAGCCTGGCTTCCCAGGGCTACAAGGTGATCGAAGCCGGCACCGGCGCCGAAGGCTTGGGCCAGGCCGCGCTGATGCGTCCGGACCTGATCGTGCTGGACCTCGGCCTGCCGGACATGGACGGTCAACAGGTGCTGGAGGAACTGCGCCAATGGAGCACGGTGCCGGTGCTGGTGCTCTCGGTGCGCGCCAGCGAGGCACAGAAGGTCCAGGCCCTGGACAGTGGCGCCAACGACTACGTGACCAAGCCCTTCGGCATCCAGGAGTTTCTTGCCAGGGTGCGCGCGCTGTTGCGCCAGGCCAGCGGCAGCCCGGTCCACGAAGCGGCCTTGCAACTGGGCCCGCTGCAGGTCGACCTGGCATCGCGCCGGGTCACCCTCGATGGCGCCGAGGTGGCCCTGACCCGCAAGGAGTACGCCGTGCTCGCACAGCTGGCGCGCTATCCGGGACGGGTCATCACCCAGCAGCAATTGCTCAAGGACATCTGGGGCCCGACCCACCTCGACGACAGTCACTACCTGCGCATCGTCGTCGGCCACCTGCGCCAGAAACTGGGCGACGACCCCGCCGCCCCACGCTTCCTCATCACCGAACCCGGCGTAGGCTACCGCCTGGCAAGCCCCGACTGAAGCGCCGCCCCCCCAGCCCACACCTATCCCCTGAGGTCGCTATCCCCTGTGGAAGCTATCCCTGTGGGAGCGGGTTCTACCCGCGAAAACGCCAGCCCCCACACCACCAATCTCGCGGCACCCACCCCGTCCCCCTGTGGGAGCGGGTTCTACCCGCGAAGACGCCAGCCCCTACACCATCAATCCCGGATTTACCCTCGAATCCAGCGGTGCCAGTGCCGACGCCTTCGCGGGTAGAACCCGCTCCCACAGGAACCCGCTCCCACAGGAACCCGCTCCCACAGGAACCCGCTCCCACAGGAACCCGCTCCCACCCAACGGCACTTTTTAGATGGCACATCGTCTGACCCAGCATTACCCTGACGTTTTTCCCGAGGTGTCATCGATGAAAGCCTGGATCTGTGTGCCGCTGGTGGCACTGGCCTTGAGCGGTTGTGCCGGCAAGACCGCCTACCGCGACAGCTGCGCCACGCAGCTCGATGGTGCCTGGCACGAGCTCGACCTGGCAAAGGCCGAAGGCCTGGCCGGCACCGTAAGCTATTCCAAGGCGCTGTCACTGCTCACCGGGGCCAAGACCCAGCAGCAGTTCGAAGCCTTCGAGGGCTGCACCAACAAGGCCGAAAAAGCACGCTTCTACATCCGCGAGTCGCGTGCCGGACGCTGAAGCACTTCGGTCGCCCAGGACCGCCTGACAGCGAGCCGGAAGACGGCCAGCAGACGTAGTATCGACAAGGAGTGTCTGCCATGCGCAGCCGATTGGATGAATGCCTGCAAGCCGTCAATGAAGTCCTGCTGGGCAAGGAAACCCAGGTTCGCCTGGCGTTGACCTGCCTGATCGCTGATGGCCACCTGCTCATCGAGGACCTGCCCGGCATGGGCAAGACCACCCTGAGTCATACCCTGGCCAAGGTGCTGGGCCTGAGCTTCCAACGTATCCAGTTCACCTCCGACCTGCTGCCCAGCGATATCCTCGGCACGTCGGTGTTCGACAAGGACAGCGGTCGTTTCGTCTTTCACCCCGGACCGATCTTCGCCGAACTGGTGCTGGCGGACGAAATCAACCGCGCTACGCCCAAGAGCCAGAGTGCCCTGCTCGAAGCCATGGAGGAGGGCCAGGTCACCAT
Organism: Pseudomonas rhizosphaerae; assembly: GCF_000761155.1. Lineage (NCBI taxonomy): Bacteria > Pseudomonadati > Pseudomonadota > Gammaproteobacteria > Pseudomonadales > Pseudomonadaceae > Pseudomonas > Pseudomonas rhizosphaerae. The sequence goes on from NZ_CP009533.1 coordinate 385,635, forward strand.
CGAGGGCGCCACCCGTCCATTGCCCCAGCCGTTTTTCGTGATCGCCACGCAGAACCCCACCACCCAAGGCGGCACCTTCGCGCTGCCCGAGTCGCAACTGGACCGTTTTCTCATGCGCCTGTCGCTCGGCTACCCGGCCAAGGCGGCGGAAAAGGCTTTGCTGATGGGTGAAGCCCGACGCGATCTGCTGCCTCGCATGAGCGCTGTGCTCGACCATGCGCAACTGTCCGCATTGCAAGCCCAGGCCCGTGCAGTGCGCGCCAGCGATGCGTTGGTGGACTACGTACTGCGCCTGGTGGAAGCCACGCGCACCCAGCCGCAGTTCGCCTATGGACTGTCGCCACGCGGCAGCCTGGCGTTGCTGGCCGCTGCCAAGGCCTGGGCATTGTTGCTCGATCGCGACTACGTGATTCCCGAAGACGTGCAAGCCGTGCTGCCCTCGGTGGTCAGCCACCGCCTGCGCGAGCGAGCCGACCCCACCGGCCAGGGCGGTGGCGCGTTGGTGCAATGGCTGCTGCGGGAGGTGCCTGCGCTGTGAGGCGCAGGTTGGGCGAGCACTGGCGGCGCTGGCAGGCGCGCCGCTTGCCGACAGCGCCGCGCATCGAGCTGGACCAGCGCCGGATCTTCATCGTCCCCAGCCGCAGCGGCATTGGTTTCATCGTCGTACTGCTGCTGATATTTCTCGCCGCCATCAACTACCAAAACAGCCTGGCCTATGCCTTGGTGTTCCTGCTGAGCTCGGTGTTCGTCGTCGCCATCCTGCACACCTATCGCAACCTCAGCGGCCTGCTGGTCAGCGGTAACGGCGCCACCTCGGTGTTCGTCGGCGAGCAGGCGCGCTTCGGTCTGCGCCTGGAAAGCGGCGGTAAAGAGCATCAGGCCATCGGCGTGGGCTGGAACGCGCAGCAACTGCAACGCAGCGACGTCGCCCCCGATCACGTACAGGCCTTGGAACTGAGCCTGCCGACCGAGCGCCGCGGCTGGCTTCCAGCACCGCGCATGCGCGTGGAGACCAGCTTTCCCCTCGGCGTGCTCACCGCCTGGACCTGGGTCGACCTGGGCCAGCGAGTGCTGGTCTATCCGCAACCGTTGCAGGGCGAAGTGCCGAACTTGCACAGCGAGTCGGCGGATATCGAAGACCAAGCGCAACGCCTGCACGGCCAGGGCGTGGACGATTTTCAGGGCCTCAAGCAATACCAGCCGGGCGATTCCTGGCGACGCATGCATTGGAAGGCCTATTCACGCGGCGAAGGGCTGCTGGTCAAGGACTTCGCCGACCTGCGCGGCCAGGAGCTGTGCCTGGACTTCGTGGCCCTGGGCGGCGATGTCGAACAACGCTTGTCGCGCCTGTGCTACTGGGTGCTGGCCTTGTCCCGCGAGCAGCGGCCTTTCGCCTTGCAGTTGCCCGGCAATCGGCTGGACACCGACAGCGGCGACGCACACCGTGAGGCCTGCCTGCGCGCCTTGGCGCTTTTTGGAGAACAGCCATGAGCACGGCCGCAGCGATTCCCCGGGTCAGCCTGACCTGGCTGCTGCTGGCACAGTCGCTGGTCCTGCTGCCGCTGTGGTGGCACGTGCCGTTATGGCTGCTGGTGCTGTGGCTGGGTTGCACCCTTTGGCGCGTCCAGGTGTTTCGCATGCGAGCCCGCTACCCGGGGCGGTTGATCAAGCTGGCGCTGATGCTTGCCGTCGCCGCCGGGGTGTACCTGTCCAGCGGCACCTGGGTGGGCCTGGAGGCCACCGCCGCGCTGCTGGTGGCCGCGTTCCTGCTCAAGCTTCTGGAGATGCAGAGCGCTCGTGACGCCCGCGTGGTGATCTTTCTCGGCCTGTTCTGCCTGGCAGTGGCCTACCTGTTCGATGCCAGCCTGGGCTGGGCGCTGTACAGCGTACTGCCACTGCTGGCCTTGCTCGCGGCCTTGATCGGTTTGCAGCAGACCCAGCTGATTGCCCAGCCCATGGCCACGTTGAAACTGGCGAGCAGCCTGGTGTTGCAGGCGTTGCCGCTGATGCTGCTGCTGTTTGTGTTCTTCCCACGCCTGGAACCGCTCTGGTCGCTGCCGTTGCCCAAACCGGGGCAGGGCGTTACCGGCTTGTCGGAAAGCATGAGCCCGGCCGACGTGGCCAGCCTCAGCCAATCCGGTGAAGTGGCCTTTCGCGCCAGCTTCGACGGCGCCATACCGGCCAAACGTGATCTGTACTGGCGGGCGCTGAGCCTGGATGTGTACGACGGCCGCACCTGGAGCCAGTCGCCCTGGATCCAGACCCAGCTGGCAGCGCAGTGGCAACCCACCGGACCTTCGCTCACCTATCAGGTCATCCAGCAGCCCAGCGGCAAGCCCTGGCTGTTCGCCCTGGACGTCGCGCGCACGGCATCGCCCGGCGTGCGCCAGCTGAGCGACGGACGTCTGCAGCGTCGTCGCCCGGTCGACCAACCGTTGATGTACGCGGTCACGTCCTGGCCACAGGTGCTCCGCGAGCCGCAGCTGTCAGCGCCAGCGCTGCGCACGGCGCTGCTACTGCCGGCCCAGGGCGACCCGCGCACGCGCCAGTGGGCGCAAGACTTGCGTGCCCGGTTCACCACGGCGCCAGCACTGGTCAACGAAATGCTCCGGCAGTTTCGCGAACTGCCTTTCCACTACACGCTCAATCCGCCGGTGCTGGGCCGCGAAAGCATCGACGAATTCCTCTTCGACAGTCGTCGGGGCTTTTGCGCCCACTATGCCGGCGCCATGGTCTATGCGCTGCGCGTGGCCGGTGTGCCCGCGCGCGTGGTAGCCGGCTATCAGGGCGGTGAGGTCAACCCGGCGGGCAACTACCTGACCGTGCGCCAATTCGAAGCCCACGCCTGGGTCGAGTACTGGCAGTCGGGGATCGGCTGGCAACGGGCGGACCCCACTGCAGCAGTGGCACCGGCCCGTGTCGAGCAGGGCCTGCAGCAGGCACTGTCGGCGGATGAAGAATTTCTCGCAGGCTCGCCGTTCTCGCCCTTGCGCTACCCGCAGCTGACCTGGCTCAACGACCTGCGCCTGCAATGGGACAACCTCAATTACGGCTGGCAGCGCTGGGTGTTGGAGTACCAGGGCGAGCGCCAGATCGAATTTCTCGCGCGCTGGTTCCAGGGTCTGCAACGCTGGGCGCTGCCGGTCGGCGGGCTATTGTTCATGGTGTTGGCCAGTGTCTGGCTGCTCAAGCCGTGGCGACATCGGGTCGATCCGCAACTCAAGGATTTCGTCGCCTTCGAGCGCTTGTTGCGTCGACGTGGCATCGTCCGTCAGACCGGCGAGGGCGCCATGGCCTTCGCCGAGCGGGCAGCGGCCCAGTTGCCCTCGCAAAGCGAGGCCATCCTGAAGTTTGCCTACGCCTTCATGGCTCAGCGTTATGCCGGCCGCCCGGTGTCGCGCGAGCAACTGCGCGCTGCGTTGGCCACCTTGCGCCGACAACTGGCCCGCAGGCCGGGGAACATGCCCCGGTAGCTGCGCGAACTGTAAGCTGCGCACACTGTAAATTGGCCGATATGAAACCTGCGGTCGGGCGCCGACCTGGCTACCATCAAGCGCATCTACCCTCACCCTCAAGGCCGGCCCATGAACCTTCACGACCTGCTCGCCAGCGCACGACGTCCACCCCACAGCGTCACCGTACCCCGCGAATGGAGCCAGGGCCGCGCCTGTTACGGCGGGCTCATGGCAGCCTTGTTGCACGAGGCCATGGCGGCGCACGTTCCCGACCGCCCGGTCCGCTCGATGGCGATCACCTTCGTTGGCCCGGCGGAACTGGAGGTGCCGATCGATTTGCAGGTGGAAATACTCCGGGAGGGCAGCGCGGTGACGTCGGTGCTGGCGCGTGCGGTCCAGGGCGGGCGGACCATGACGGTGGTGCAGGCCAGCTTCGGCCTGGCGAGGGAATCGGCAATCAGTATCAGCGCAATGCCGGTGGCCGCCATGAAGCCCCTGGCCGAATCCACTGCGCTGCCGTATTTGCCAGGGGTGACGCCCGAGTACATCCGTCATCTGGACATGCGTTGGGGCATCGGTGCGTTGCCCTTCAGCAATACGCCGGTCGCCGGTATAGGCGGTTGGGTGCAGCTGCGTGACCATGATCGGGACGAGCCGATCACTGAAGCCCTACTACTGGTGCTGGGCGATGCCTGGCCGCCTGCACTCTTGCCCTATCTGAGCCAACCTGCACCCGGCAGCAGCCTGACCTGGACCATCGAGTTCATCCAACCCATGCCCGCGCTGCGAAGCCTTGAGTGGTGTCGCTACCAGGCCGTGATCGAACACGCTCGGGACGGCTATGGCCACACGTCCGCGGCCATGTGGAACCCGGAAGGCGAGCTGCTGGCAATCAGCCGACAGACGGTGACGGTGTTTGGCTGAGCGCGTGCTGCGGGCGACCCAGCGCGAAGGCGGCAACCAGGCCGATCACGCCGATGGCAGCTTCGGCAATGCTGGAGCAGGCGGCGGCATCGACCAGCATCAAGGCAGACAGTGCCAAGAGCGGCAGAGCGATCGCCCGTGAAACACGGATACCATTGTTCGGGTCGTTGATGATGCTCAGGGCGTTCATATCGTTCATGGCTCAATGCTCCATAGTTATGGTGCAGCAGGACCTGGGTTCAGCAAGGCGGGTGGCATGAAGTGTAGAGTCCAGCCAAGCGTCGATTGTTCAAGCCAGATCCAGATCCGGATCGGTTGAGAACGATAATAGTCACCGCTCGCATCGGCCGCGAATCAAGCTTCGCTATCAGCGTCATAGAGAGCGGACGCTGCCGCGCTGATCTCAGGCAGACCAAAAAATGCCCGGGCGCACGCGGTCGTACTTGCCGCCAGCTCGACCTGGCTTTCACCTCGATGCAGGGCCACCTCGCGCAGCACTTCAGTGAGAAAGGCCGGTTCGTTGCGGCCACTCTTGGGCTTGGGCCGCAAGGTGCGCGGCAGCAGGTACGGCGCGTCACTCTCCAGCATCAGCCGCGAGGCGGGAATGCTGCCCACCAGCGGGTGCAGGTGGGTGCCGCGACGCTCATCGCAGATCCAGCCGGTGATACCGATGTGCAGGTCCAGGTCCAGATAACCGAACAGCGCCTGGCGCTCACCGGTGAAGCAGTGCACGACCGCGGCAGGCAGGTGGTCGCGGTAATCCTTGACGATGTCCAACAGGCGTTGATGGGCATCGCGCTCATGGAGAAACACCGGCAACTGCAGTTCCACTGCCAGGGCGAGATGCTCGTGCAGCACTTTTTCCTGCTGTGGACGCGGCGAAAAATCACGGTTGAAATCCAGGCCGCATTCGCCCACCGCCTTGACCTGCGGCTGACCCAGCAGATCGCGCAGGCAGGTGGCGCTGTCGCCGTTCCACTCGCTGGCGCTGTGCGGATGGATGCCAGCGGTGGCGAACAAGCGCTCACCGGATTCGTCCCATTGCCGACACAGCTGCAAGGCCTGCTCGCTGCCCTCGACACTCGTGCCGGTGAGCACCAACTGAAAGACGCCCGCATCGTAGGCCCTTTGCAGAACGGCTTCATGCTTTTGCGCGAAGCTGTCGTTGGTAAGGTTGACGCCAATATCGATGAGTTGCATGGTGCTACCTCAAAGCAGGAGGCGAAAAGCATACCAGAGCTTGGGGGTCGGCAAGAAACCCAAGAACTTCAGAAGGTTAGGGCAGTCATTGAAGGCTGCTCAGCACAATTGCCGGGGAACCATGGGCCTGAGATCACTGATTGTCGCGCTGTGTCTGGCCCTCGTGCTGCCCTCGGCTGCGGCCGCTCGTCCGGCGGGTCCGCCGCTTGCGGCGCACCCGACCAAGGTCCGCGACCTGGCGCAGATTCAGTCGAGCCGCGTCTTGCGCGTGCTGGTCAACCAGAGCCGCAACAGCTCCGGCCAGGTGCGCGGCCAGGCCATCGGTGTCGAATATCACCGCTTGCAAGCCTTCCAAAGCTATCTCAATAGCCACGCCGGCAAAGGCCAGGCGCTGCAACTCAAGATCATCCCGCGTGCCAAGGAACAACTGCTCGGCGCCTTGCAGCGCGGCGAAGGCGATCTGGTCGCACCGGGCGAACTGATGGAGCTGCACCCTACCAGCAAGGTCGCGGCCAGCGATGCCGTGATCGCCAATGTGCCGTTCGTGCTGGTCAGCGGCAAAGGCGGCCGGCGCCCCGTGCGGGTCGAACAACTGGCAGGCAAAACCCTCGCCTTGCCCAATGGTAGCGCTGCGGGCGCTGCCATCGAACGCCTGAATCAGAAACTGGCCCTGCGCAAACTGGCGCCCATCGACATCGAATGGGTCGACCCCAGCCTGGCCGTGGAGGACGTGCTGGAAATGGTCCAGGCCGGGATCTACCCACTGACCGTTGTCGAGCTGCCCATCGCCGAGCGTTGGGCCAAGGTCATGCCGCGGCTGCGCGTTGACCGCCGAGTGGTGCTCAGCGCGCCCGGCTCGGTGAGCTGGTACGTGCGCCGCGACGCACCGCAGCTCGGCGCCAGCGTCGATCGCTTCCTGGCCTCGTACAAGGCGCCAAGCGACCAGGACGCCGCGTTCGTCAAGGTTTACCGTGGCCTGTACAAGGTTCACTATCCCCTGGCTCGCAGCGACCGCCAGCGTCTTGAAAAGCTGCGTCCGGTCCTTCAGCGTCATGCTCGCGAGCAGCACATGGACTGGCTCAACCTCGCCGCGCTGGCCTTCAAGGAATCCAAGCTCGACCCGGCTGCCCGTGGCGGCAGTGGCGCCACCGGCCTGCTGCAGATCACCCCGGCGGCGGCTCGTCGGGTAGGCGTGGGCAACATCCAGAACGTCGACAACAACGTGCAGGCCGGAGCCAAGTACCTGGCGATGATTCGCCGCAAGTTCTTTTCCAGCAACAAGCTCAACGAGCGTGAACGCATGGCCTTCACCCTGGCCGCCTACAACATGGGCCCGGAACGGGTACAAGCCATGCGCAAGGAAGCCCGCCGCCGCGGCCTGAACCCAGACCAGTGGTTCTTCCAGACCGAACGCATCGCCATGGAGCAGATGGGCATGGCCGCGGTGAGCTACGTCAACAGCGTGAACAAGTACTACCTGGCATTCGCCCGCGAACGCGATTCGCTGGAGCCAGGCGCGCGCAAGCTGGCGTCGGCGCGTTGAATCATGAACCTCGCTGGCAGGGCAGAGTGATTGCTGTAGGCTAAGGCTTTGTGTCTGGCCGGAGGCCGCGTTGGCAACGAACATCATTACCCGTGAAGGACACGAGGCGCTGAGGTCAGAGCTCGATCACTTGTGGCGTGTCTATCGGCCAGAGATCACGCAGAAGGTCGCTTGGGCGGCTTCTCTGGGCGATCGGAGTGAGAACGCGGACTACCAGTACAACAAGAAGCTGCTGCGCGAGATCGACCGTCGCGTGCGTTATCTGCGCAAACGCTTGGAAGACGTCAGGGTCGTCGATTATTCGCCCGAACAGGAAGGCCGAGTGTTTTTCGGCGCTTGGGTAGAGATTGAAAATGACGCAGGCGAGACGAAGACCTTTCGTATTGTTGGCTATGACGAAATCTATGGTCGCAACGACTATATTTCCATCGATTCACCCATGGCCCGCGCGCTGCTGAAGAAGCAGGAAGGCGACGAAATTGTCGTACAGATCCCCGATGGCGAGGCGCTGTGGTATATCAATCAGATCCGCTACAAGCCGGTCTGACCTGTACACCAGGCGGTTGACACCCTGCCGACCGATTCAATAGGATTACCCCTCATGCGCCGATTTAGACAGCTACTTGCGGGGCGCCTGGAGGTTCTTGCGAGCCTTCGAAATACCGCTAAAGCGCTGGTTCGGTGATGCCTCCCACCGCTGCCCAGCTCTCCCACATGAAGCGGTCGAGGCTGAGAACACCATCATGAATTGTCCCCGCCCCATCGTTTGTCTGGCGCCCATCCCGGCCAGTCCGTCCCTGCGCAACCCCCGCATTCTGCTGGTAGGCCAGCATCAACCGAACCTGCTGCGCAGCCTGGATGGTTGGCCCCGCCGGCGCGGCAAGCCTGGTGCCTTTGTCGCGCGCTTCATCGACCAGCACAGCGCCTTGAAAAACCTGCCCGACAACAGCTTCGAACTGGCCGTGATCCAGGCGCCGTCGGCGCAGGATGCCCATGAGGTGATCGCCCATGCCGTGCGCATTGCCCGGCAAGGGCTAATCACTCTGCGCTGATTCGCGCTTAGGGTTCAGCCCTCCCTGAGCACTTGCAACGGGCTTGCATTCAATGCCCGGCGAGTGCCGAACACACCCGCACCACCCACCAGCAGCGCACCGATCAGCGGCAGGCAGAGCAACCAGGGGTGCGGAGCCCACACCAGGTCGAACGCATAGCGATACAGCACAAAGCTGATCAGTTCGCTACCCAGTGCGGCCAGCACACCGCTGGCGGCGCCCAGCAGGCCGAATTCAATGCGCCTGGCCTTGACCAGCAGCCGGCGCTCGGCGCCCAGCGCGCGAAGCAACGCGCCTTGCCGAATGCGTTCGTCCAGCGTGGCTTGCAGCCCGGAAAACAGCACCGCCATACCCGCTGCCAGCACGAACAACAGCACGTATTCCACCGCCAGTGTCACCTGAGCAAGGATGCTGCGCAGCTGTTCCAGCAGCGCCTCGACCCCTAATATGGTCGCCGCAGGGAAGGCGCGAGACAGCTCGACCACCTGCGAATCATGCCCGGGCGCGATGTAAAAGCTGGTCAGGTAAGTGGTCGGCAGGTCGTCGAAGGTGCCGGGCTGGAAGATCATGAAAAAGTTGGGCTGGAAATTGTTCCAGTCCACCGTGCGCAGACTGGTCACCACGGCGTCGCGGTTGGAGCCGCCGATGTTGAACGTCAAGCGGTCGCCTAGCTTCAGTTTCAGACTTTGTGCAACGCCTTCTTCGACCGATACGCCGGGCAGGTCCTTGTTCTGAGCGTCGCTCCACCACTGGCCTGCAGTGATTCGATTGCCGTTGGGCAGATGCTCGGCCCAGGTCAGGCTGAGGTCACGCTGCACCGCGCGTTCACCGCGCGAGTCCTTTTCCACCAACTCCTGCACCGGCGCATCGTTGATGTCGACCAGACGGCCCGGCATCACCGGGTACAAAGGTGCGGCGCGCGCGCCGGCGTCCTGCAGGTGACGGGCGAAGGCATCGCGCTCGTCCGGCAGGATGTTCAGGGCGAAATAGTTCGGCGCATCCTTGGGCAACTGGTTCTGCCAGTTGTCCAGCAACTCGCCACGCAGCAGCGCGATCAGTGTCATGGCCAGCAGGATCAGGCCGAAGGCCAGGGCCTGGCCGGCGGCAGCCAATGGATGACGCAGCAGTTGGCCAAGGCCCAGACGCCAGGGCAGGGTGGAGCGGGCCAACAAGCGTCGCAGGCTTTTCAAACCCAGCAGCAGCAAGCCGCCCAGGATCAGCGCGGCCAGTAGGCCACCGGCGAGCAGCGCGAAGGTCAGCACCAGGTCCAGGCTCAGCCGCCACATGATCAAACCCAAGGCCAGCAGCGCGGTACCGTACACCAGCCAAGTGCTGGTCGGCACCGGCAGCAGGTCACGACGCAACACGCGCAGCGGCGGCACCGCGCCCAGGGCTGCCAGCGGTGGCAGGGCGAACCCGGCCAGTGCGACCAGCCCGGTGCCGATGCCGGCCAGCGCGGGCAATACGCCCCCGGCCGGAACCACTGCGGGCAACAAGCCATGCAGCATCTGGAACAGCACCAATTGCGCGAGCCAGCCGATCAGTGCGCCGCTCAGGCAGGCCAGCACGCCGAGCAAGGCCAGCTGCACGCAGAACATCAACATCACTTCGCGCCGCGACAGGCCCAGGCAGCGCAGCAAAGCGCTGGCATCGAAACGTCGCGCGGCGAAGCGACTGGCCGACATCGCCACTGCTACGCCAGCCAGCAGCACTGCCACCAGGCTGGCCATGTTCAGGTAGCGTTCGGCCTTGCCCAGGGCCCCACCGATCTGCTGGTTGCTGTCCTTGGAGTCACGCAGACGCTGGTTAGGCTCGAGCGCCGATTCCAGTTGCTGCTGATAGCTAGCCAGTTGCTCGGGCGTGCCGCGCCAGAGTTCGCGGTAGGTCACCCGGCTACCTGGCTGCACCACGTTGGTGGCGGCCAGATCCTGCAGGTTGATCATCACTCGAGGCGTCAGGCTGTAGAAGTTGCCGGCACGGTCCGGTTCATAGGTCAGCACACGCGCCAGGCGCAGGGTCTTGCTGCCCACGTCCAGAGTGTCGCCAACCTTCAGATTCAACGCCGCCAGCAGCCGCGATTCCGCCCAGGCTTCACCAGAGGCTGGGCCTGCGCCGGCGGTTTCCTCGCCATAAGGTTGCGCCGCGCTCTTGAGTTCGCCGCGCAAGGGATAGGCCGCGTCGACTGCCTTGACGCTGGACAGCTGGATGCCGCTGTCGGCGGCAATGACGCTGGCGAACTCGACCACCCGCGCGTGTTCAAGACCGGCCTGGTTGCCAGCGTCGATCTGTTCCTGGCGGGCCGGGCTGCTGCCTTGCAGAATAAGGTCGGCGCCGAGAAACTCGGTCGCGCGCAGCTGCATCGCGCCATTGAGGCGGGCGCCGAAATAGCCGATCGCAGTACTGGCGGCGACGGCCACCAGCAAGGCGAAGAACAGCACGCGCAGCTCACCAGAGCGGGCATCACGCAGCAACTGCCGGGCGGCCAGGGCCACCAGGCGGAACATCGGCAAGCCGACCATCAGGGCTCCAGAGGCGCGACGAGGCGCCCGGCATCGAGGCGGATCAGGCGCTGGCAGCGGTGCGCCAGACGCTCGTCGTGGGTCACCAGCACCAGGGTCGTGCCGCGCTCCTTGTTGAGTTCGAACAGCAGATCGCTGATGCGCTCGCCGGTGTGGCTGTCTAGGTTGCCGGTGGGTTCATCGGCGAACAGCACGTCCGGTTCGGCCGCAAAGGCGCGGGCGATCGCCACGCGTTGCTGCTCACCCCCTGACAGTTGGCGTGGCGAGTGGGTCAGGCGCTGGCCCAGGCCTACCCGCTCAAGCAGCGTGCGCGCATGTTCGCGGGCATCTTTGCGCCCGTCGAGCTCCAGCGGCAGCATGACGTTTTCCAGGGCGTTGAGGCTGTCGAGCAGTTGGAACGACTGGAACACGAAACCCACGTGTTCGGCCCGCACACGGGCACGTTGGTCTTCGTCGAGAGTGCCCAGGTCCTGTCCGGCCAGGGTCACGCTGCCCGCACTGGGCAGGTCGAGGCCGGCCAGCAGGCCGAGCAGGGTGGACTTGCCCGAACCCGAGGCGCCAACGATGGCCAGGCTGTCGCCTTTCGCCAATTGCAGCGAGAGTTCGTGCAGTATGGTCAGTTCACCTTCCGCGCTGGTAACCACTTTGCTAAGGTTCCGCGCTGTGAGAATGCTTGCGCCCATGGAGAGTCCCGATGCGAATGTGGTTGATGAGTGCTGGCCTGGGCCTGATGTTGGCTGCCCAGAGTGCAGCGGCAGGTACCGTACTGATCGTTGGCGATAGTATCAGCGCGGCTTTCGGCCTGGATACCCGCGCCGGCTGGGTCGCGTTGCTCGAGCAGCGCCTGAAGCAGCAGGGTTTCAGCGACAAGGTGGTCAATGCCTCGATCACCGGCGACACCTCGGCCAACGGCTTGGCGCGGCTGCCCGCGCAGCTTGCAGCGCATAAGCCGGACCTGGTTCTGCTCGAGCTGGGCGGCAACGACGGCCTGCGCGGGATGCCTGTCGCGCAATTGCAACAGAATCTTGCGTCGATGATCGACCGCTCCCGCGAGGCCGGCGCCGAGGTCCTGTTGCTGGGCATGCAGCTGCCGCCCAACTACGGCGCGCGCTACACCCAGGCGTTCGCCCAGGTCTATCACACACTGGCGCAGGAGAAAAAAGTAGCCTTGGTGCCGTTTCTGCTCGAAGGCGTGGGCGGGGTGCCGACACTGATGCAGGCCGACGGCGTGCATCCCACCGCCGGTGCCCAGGGCAAACTGCTGGAAAACGTCTGGCCGACGCTGAAACCGTTGCTTTGACGCTTTTCTGGATGCTGGCTTTCGGCTAATGTGGCGCCCCCTGTTTGGAGCCCCCGATGCCGCGTCCCGCCTGGTCTCTGTTTGCCTATCAACTGATCGAGCCCGATGATCAGCTGGACCTGTTCGCCTGCCAGGAAAGCCGGGTGCATCTGGCGGCGCGTCAGCTGGAACTGGGAGGCTCGATAGACCGTACCTTGTGCGGCACCTTGCTGCCGGCCCAGCCGCGCTGGCTGGAAGTGCACAAGCTGATCTTCCGCGATCAGCGCCTGTGCAAGCTGTGCCGGGCCATTCTGTTCGCCCAGCGCAAAGGCACGCGGCCGGTGTGGCCGGAGCTGCAATCGATCCCCTGATCGGAGCCAAGGGTGTCTGTCTACACCTGCCCGGCATCTGCGCGTACAATCGCAGCATTGTTCCGTTCAGTTCGATCAAGGATTTCCTGGATGCCGCCGAGTCTTTCCGTCTTCACTCGCTGCCTGTCGCTGGCCGTCGCATTCGTGGCTGCCCCGGTCATGGCGCTGGAGTTTCCGTTGCCGCCTCCGGGTGAGGACATCATCGGCCAGGTGCAGACCATCACGGCCAAGTACGAGGACACCTTCGCCGACATCGCGACGGCCAACGACCTCGGCTACCTGGAAATGGTTGCCGCCAACCCCGGCGTCGACCCCTGGCTGCCGGGTGCCGGCACGCAGATCGTTCTGCCGACCCGCTTCATCCTGCCGCCGGGTCCGCGCGAAGGCATCGTCATCAACCTGGCCGAGTACCGCCTTTATTATTACCCCAAGGGCGAGGACGTCGTACGTACCTATCCGTTAGGCATCGGCCGGGAAGGGTGGGGCTCGCCCATCGGGGTGACAAAGGTCACCGCCAAGACGCCCAATCCAACCTGGACGCCTCCTGCCTCCATCAAGGCCGAGCATGCTGCCGACGGCGATCCACTGCCCAATGTGGTGCCAGCCGGTCCCGACAACCCGTTGGGGCCTTTCAAGTTCACTCTCGGCCTGCCGGGCTACCTGATCCACGGTTCGAACAAGCAGTTCGGCATTGGCATGCGCACCAGCCACGGCTGTTTCCGCATGTACAACGACAACGTGCTGGAATTGGCGAGCATGGTGCCAGTAGGCACTGCTGTGCGCATCATGAACGAGTCCTACAAGTTCGGCATGAGCGGCGGCAAGGTGTACCTGGAAGCCCATGCGCAACTGACCGACAAAGGCGATCCGGTCGCATTGGACAGGCATACCGCCGTCATCAACGCGCTGCTCAATCGCAGGGACTTCGCGCCAGATATCAAAATGAACTGGGACGTGGTGCGCGACGTGGTTGCCGCAGAAGATGGCCTGCCCGTCGAGATCGCCGTACCGGGCGCGCCGATGATCAGCAGCGCACCGGGCAGTCCGTCTGCGCCTTGATCTGCCCTTTGGGTGCACGCATAAAAAAACCGACCCAGTGGGTCGGTTTTTTTACAGCCTCGAAAAGCTGTTACTTGCGGCTTGCCTTGTCGAGCATGCGCAGGGCGCGCTCGTTGGCTTCGTCAGCAGTCTGCTGAGCTTTCTGAGCAGCGGTCAGTGCTTCGTCAGCCTTGCGGTAGGCTTCGTCGGCACGGGCTTGCGAACGTGCAGCGGCGTCTTCGGTAGCGGTCAGACGAGCTTCGGTTTCTTTGGATGCGCTGCTGCAACCGGTAGCCAGAACGGCGGCCAGGGCCAGTGCAGAGAATTTCAGAGCGTTGTTCATTGTGTTCCCCTTCGAAGGACATTCTTTTAAGTAGCCATTTCTCATGAATGAGAAACTAGCCGCCGTACATACTACTCATTACTTGTAGTAAGTAAACGGACGCAGCGCAAGAGATGAAAAAAAATCCACGAACGCTCCAAGGTGTGGAACATAACCTAGAACCCACGGTCTAGGGCTGGTTGAACCGGGGTGTAAATGTATTTACTCATGCGCTGTTTAATTGCCAGGCGCATGAACTAAGGCATGGGGTGAATGTCTCGCGTCGATGGAAAGTCGAACGGATTTTGGAGGCGATCATCGATGCAGTGCCACGACCATCAACTAGCACGGGCGGCATTGTTTGAGGACGGGCGCACGCAGAATGAGCGCTCTTGATGACAAAAACAGTACACCTCTGCACAACTGTTTCTTCGTTGTACAAAGGGCGGTAAGGTAGACACCAAAATCCAAGACCCGCGAGGAAATGCGATGAGCGAGGCGCTATCGATCCACCACGACCAGGCCGGTCATCAGTTCGAAACCAACATCGACGGCCACCGTGCGTACCTGACCTACATGGACCTGGGCAAACAGACCCTGGACATCTATCGCACCTTCGTGCCCAACGCCCTGCGCGGACGTGGCATTGCAGCGGCGCTCACCGAGCAGGCCCTGGACTACGCCGAACGCAACGGTTATACGGTGATTCCGTCCTGTTCGTATGTCGAACGCTACATGGAACGGCACCAGCGGCGGGCGGCCAAGCTGTAGTTGCAGGTCAAACCACGGAAGCACAACGCTGTGATCAAGAGGCCGGGTAACCGAAAGCTCGACTGACCCGGCGCCTGTGGTCAGCGAGTACGCTTGGGCAGTACATCCTTGAGTTTCGCATGCATGCTGCGCAAGGTCTTCTCAGTGCTGGCCCAGTCGATGCACGCATCGGTGACCGATACGCCGTATTGCAAGTCGCCCAAGTCCTTGGGAATCGACTGACTGCCCCAATTCAAATGGCTCTCCACCATCAGGCCGATGATCGACTGATTGCCTTCCAGGATCTGGTTGGCCACGTTTTCCATCACCAACGGTTGCAGCGCGGGGTCCTTGTTGGAGTTGGCATGGCTGCAGTCGACCATGATGTTGGCCTTGATGCCGGCCTTTTCCAGCGCTTGCTCGCACACCGCCACGCTGACCGAATCGTAATTGGGCTTGCCGTTACCGCCGCGCAGGACCACATGGCCGTAGGCGTTGCCCTTGGTGGTGACGATGGAAACGCCGCCTTCCTGGTTGATGCCCAAAAAGCGATGGGGGCTGGACACCGACTGCAATGCGTTGATGGCAACGGTCAGGCCGCCGTCGGTACCGTTCTTGAAACCCACGGCCGAGGAGAGGCCCGACGCCATTTCGCGGTGGGTCTGGGATTCGGTGGTGCGCGCGCCGATGGCCGACCAACTGATCAAGTCCTGCAAGTACTGCGGCGAAATCGGGTCGAGTGCCTCGGTCGCGGTGGGCAGGCCCATCTCGGCCAGGTCCAGCAGCAATTGCCGACCGATATGCAGGCCATCCTGGATCTTGAACGAGTCGTCCAGGTACGGGTCGTTGATCAGGCCTTTCCAGCCGACCGTGGTGCGCGGCTTCTCGAAGTACACGCGCATTACCAGGTACAGGGTGTCGGAGACCTCGGCGGCCAGCGCCTTCAGGCGTCGGGCATATTCGTGCGCCGCATCGATGTCGTGGATCGAGCACGGGCCGATCACTACGAACAGGCGATGATCGCGGCCATCGAGAATATCGCGCACCACTTCTCGGCCAGCGGCCACCGTCTTGTGCGCGGCGGCACTGAGCGGAATTTCCCGCTTGAGCTGCGCAGGGGTGATGAGGGTTTCGTTGGAGGCGACGTTAAGGTCGTCGATCGGTAGGTCAGCCATCGTGTTACTCGTCAGGTCACGGGTGCCGGCCGCCAGCGAACCCCGCACGGCGAGGCACAGCATGATTATGAGCGGCGGGGGAGTGGAACCTTAGCGCGTTAGAGCGCTCGCAGACAACGGATTTGTGCCATTGCGATGCCGACGACCGGTGCACTGCGGGCGGCGCTGCTACGCTCAAGTGTGCCCTGTCGCCTTGGCCACTTCGGAGGTCGCATGATCCGCTCCATGCTGTACGCCACTGACTTGGGGTTGTACGCCCCGTTCGTCATGCAGCACGCCGTCGCCCTGGCGCGCAGCTTCAATGCGCAGCTGTACGTGATCCACGCCGTGGAGCCGATGGGCCTGATCGCCGAATCGGTGCTGCAGAGCTATCTGGACGAGTCCACCCTGGACCGCCTGCACAACCATGGGTTGAACACCGTCATGGCGGGAATCGAGGAAAAGGTCCTGCAGAGTCTGCGCAGCGACCTGGGCGACGACGAACCGGACCTCGCCCTGATCCGCGCCGTGCGTGTGCGCCAGGGCGATCCGGCCCAGGTCATTCTCGACCAGGCCCAGCGCCTGGCCGTGGACTTGCTGGTCCTGGGCAGCCACAGCCACGGGGCCGCCTTCGACGTCTCGCTGGGGCGCACGGCCACCCGTGTGCTGCAGTTGTCGCCCGTGCCGATCTATATGGTCCCCTTGACCGAGCACCGCAGCCGCATGAAAAGCTGAGTACCTGGTTGGTTATTTTTCCTACAAATTTAATAAAAAGTTCTAGATTTCTTGTTACAACCTTTAATATAGTTATAAACCCGTTATAACCCGTCGCCGACGATTGGCGGTTTTCCTGTGTGAGGGATTCATATGAAGCTTCAGCAACTGCGCTACATCTGGGAGGTAGCGCACCATGACCTCAACGTCTCCGCCACAGCGCAAAGCCTGTATACCTCGCAGCCAGGTATCAGCAAGCAGATCCGCCTGCTGGAAGACGAATTGGGTGTTGAAGTCTTCGCACGCAGCGGCAAGCACCTGACCCGCGTCACTCCGGCCGGCGAGCGCATCATCACCACGGCCGGCGAGATCCTGCGCAAGGTGGAAAGCATCAAGCAGATCGCCCAGGAATTCTCCAACGAGAAGAAGGGCACGCTGTCCATTGCCACCACCCACACCCAGGCGCGTTATGCCCTGCCAACGGTGATCAGCAGCTTCATCAAACAGTACCCCGACGTGGCCCTGCACATGCATCAGGGCTCACCGATGCAGATCGCCGAAATGGCCGCCGACGGCACCGTTGATTTCGCCATCGCCACTGAAGGCCTGGATTCGTTCGGTGACCTGATCATGATGCCGTGCTACCGCTGGAACCGCTGCATCGCGGTGCCCCAGGGGCATCCCCTGACCAAGGTGCCGAAGCTGACCCTGGAAGCGCTCGCCGAATACCCGATCGTCACCTACGTGTTCGGTTTCACCGGCCGTTCCAAATTGGACGAAGCGTTTTCGCGCCGTGGCCTTGCGCCCAAGGTGGTATTCACCGCCGCCGATGCCGACGTCATCAAGACGTATGTGCGCCTGGGTCTGGGGGTGGGGATCGTGGCCAAGATGGCCGTCGATACCAAGCTCGACAATGACCTGGTAGTGCTGGACGCCGACCATCTGTTCGAATCCAGCGTGACCCGTATCGGCTTTCGCCGTGGCACCTTTCTGCGCGGCTTCATGTGCGACTTCATCGAGAAATTCGCGCCGCACCTCACCCGCGAGGTCATGGCCAAGGCCATCCAGTGCCATAACAAGCAGGAGCTGGAAGCGTTGTTCGAAGGCGTCGAGCTGCCCGAGCATTGATCGAGCCGCAACATTGAAGGCAGCGACGGGCGTCGCTGCCGGGCTTGGCGCTTGGTAATCAGGGCTTGCTAATAATGGTCAGGTCTTGGCGATCAGGTTGCCGGCATGTAGCCCGCATTCCTTCTGAGTGGCTTCTTCCCACCACCAGCGCCCCTCGCGTTCGTGCTGGTTGGGCAATACCGGCCGCGTGCACGGCTCGCAGCCGATGCTGATGAAACCGCGCTCGTGCAGGCTGTTGTAGGGCAGTTCGAGCATGCGGATATAACCCCACACCTCTTCACTGCTCATCTGCGCCAAGGGGTTGAACTTGTACAGCGTGCGCTCGGGCGTCGAGAACGCGCCGTCCACTTCCACTGCCGCCACCTGGCTGCGGGTACCCGGGCTCTGGTCGCGCCGCTGGCCGGTGGCCCAGGCACTGACGGTCGAGAGCTTGCGCCGCAGCGGCTCGATCTTGCGGATGCCGCAGCATTCGCCGTGGCCATCGCGATAGAAGCTGAACAGGCCCTTTTCCTTGACGAAAGGGTCCAGCAAAGCGTTGTCCGGCGAGACCAGTTCAACGGTGATCTTGTAGTGCTCGCGCACCTGCTCGATGAATCGATAGGTTTCCGGGTGCAGGCGGCCGGTGTCCAGGCTGAATACCTTGACGTTCTTGTTCAGTTTCCAGGCCATGTCCACCAGCACCACGTCTTCGGCGCCACTGAAGGAAATCCAGAGGTCGTCGCCGAAGTGGGCGAAGGCGAGCTTGAGAATGTCCTGGGGGGACTTGTTCGCGTAGGTCGTCGCCATCTCGGCGACATCGAAGGGCTGGCTCATCAGGCGGCTTCCTGGTCAAAGTGGCGCTGGGCGCTCTATGTCGCGCAATGGTAACAAAAAACGCCGGGCGGCATGGCCGGGATCAGAGCCCGGCCAGGGTGTCCAGCAGCACCTGGACCTTGAAGATCGACTCTTCGTATTCGGCCTGCCACTGCGAGTCGGCCACGATGGCGCCGCCGCCCCAGCAGCAGACCTGATCGTCCTTGACCAGCAGCGTACGGATGGCGATGGAGCTGTCCATTTCGCCGCGCACATCCAGGTACAGCAACGAGCCGCAATAGATGGCACGCCGGGTCGGCTCTACCTCGTCGATGATCTGCATGGCGCGGATTTTCGGTGCGCCGGTGATCGAGCCACCGGGGAAGCTGCCAGCGATCAGGTCCAGGCAGTCCTTGTCCGCCGCCAGCTCACCGGTGACTGCGCTGACCATATGATGCACGTTGGGGTAGCTTTCCAGCGCGAACAGCTGCGGCACCCGTACCGAACCGATCCGGCAAGTGCGGCCCAGGTCGTTGCGCAGCAGGTCGACGATCATCAGGTTTTCCGAACGGTCCTTGGCGCTCGCCAACAGCTCGCGACCCTGGCGTGCGTCTTCCTCGGGGTCGAGGCTGCGGGGGCGGGTGCCCTTGATCGGCCGGGTTTCGACGTGACCTGCGCTGACCTTGATGAAGCGTTCCGGGGAAAAGCTCAACAGCGCCGCGCCGTCGGCCAACTGCAGATAGCCGGAAAACGGCGTGGAGCAGGCGGCGCGCACGGCTTGATAGGCCGTCCATGGATCGCCTGTGCAAGCCGCGCGAAAGCGCTGGGTCAGGTTGACCTGATAGCAGTCGCCGGCCTGGATGTAGGCCTGCACCGTGTCGAATGCCCCTCGGTACTGCTCCGGGGTCTGGTCCGGGGCCATCGGCGCATGCAGCCGGAAGGGCTGCGCGGCGAGCCGGGCCGGCTGGGCGAACAGGTCGACCAGGCGTTGCCGTTCCCGTGCATCGAGCGCGGGGTGGAACATCAGTCGGCTGGTCTGCAAGTGGTGATCGCTGATCAGCGCCCAGGCATACAGGCCAAGGCTGGCGTCGGGCAGGTCGAGGTCGTCGCGGTTGGGCTCTGGCAGTGTCTCCAGCCTGCGGCCGAAATCGTAGCTCAGGTAGCCGATCAAGCCGCCGGCGAACGGCAGCTCGCACCCCACAGGCAGTTGCGCTGGGCCCAATCCGGCGAGCGCGCGGCGCGCACGTTGCAGATACTGCTGGCCCGACTCGCCGGCCTGGGTGCCCAGGGTCTGCAGCGGCCAGGCGCTGATCAGGTCGAAACGGCCGCGCTGGGCAATCGGCTGCGCGCTGTCGAGCAGCACAGCGCCCGGCGCGTGGCGGACCGCAGCGAAATAGGGCGCCGGATCGGCCAGGTAGGGGAGAGCGTGAAGCGAGCAGGTTGGCATGGTCGGTCGGTGGCCAGTGACGGGGCTGGGATTGTAATGCACCCGGGCCGTGGGTGTGAGGGCGGCGTAGCGCCTGCCCTCAGGTCACCACGGCAGGCACGTGGCCGAACAGGGCTTGGACGAACCGCGTGCGCTCTTCTGCGGTTTCCGTGATGCCTTCGGCGGCCAGTTCTTCCAGGTGTTTTTCGACGGCTTGGGTGCGCAGGGTCAGGCCGCAGTCGTTGGCGATCTGGATGTTCAGGCCGGGACGGGCATTGAGCTCGAGGATCAACGGGCCTTTCTCCTGGTCCAGCACCATATCGACGCCGATGTAGCCCAGCCCGCACAGCTCGTAACAGCCGGCCGCCAGGCGCATGAAGCCGTCCCAGTTGGGCAGTTGCACGCCGTCCACCGCGTTGGTGGTGTCGGGGTGCTTGCTGATGATGTTGTTGAGCCAGGTACCGCGTAGGGTCACCCCGGTGGCCAGGTCGACGCCCACGCCGATGGCGCCCTGGTGCAGGTTGGCCTTGCCCCCCGATTGTCGGGTCGGCAGCCGCAGCATGGCCATGACCGGGTAGCCCATGAGCACGATGATGCGGATGTCCGGTACACCTTCGTAGCTGATGCTTTTGAAGATCTGGTCGGGGATTACCCGGTATTCGATCAGGGCACGGTCGCGGTGCCCACCCAGCGAATACAACCCGGTCAGGATGCTGGAAATCTGGTGCTCGATGTCGGCGCGGCTGATGATCTTGCCCGACACCGTGCGAAAGCGCTCCTCGAAGCGGTCCGCGACCACCAGGATGCCGTCACCGCCTGCGCCCTGGGCTGGCTTGACCACGAAGTCACTGCGCCCGCCGATGATCTCGTCCAGGCGATCGATCTGCTTTTCCGTGGAAATCACCCCGAACATTTCCGGCACATGGATGCCCGCTGCAATCGCCCGTTCCTTGGTGATGATCTTGTCATCGACGATGGGGTAGAGGCTGCGCCGGTTGTACTTGAGCACATAGTCGGCGTTACGCCGGTTGATCCCCATGATGCCGCGGGCTTCCAGCGCTTTCCAGGTCTTCCACAGGCCGAACATCAGGAGTCGCCCTGCTTGAGGAAGGCCTTGAAGCGCACCAGTTCGGTCAGGCGATAGCCACGGTAGCGGCCCATTGCAAGCATGAAGCCCACCAGGATCAACAGGATCGCCGGGAAGGTGAACACGAAGTACACAAGCTCCGGCACGCTCATCAACAGATGCGCCAGGGAGGCGGCGAACAGCGTGCCCACCGCGACTTTCAAGGCATGCCCGCTGCCGCGCTCTTCCCAGGTGATCGACAGGCGCTCGATGGTCATGGTCAGGATCACCATCGGGAACAGCGCCACCGACAGTCCGCGCTCCAGGCCCAGCTTGTGACTGAACAGGCTGATCGCGGCAATCAGCACCACGACGAAGGTGAGCACCACTGACAGCCTGGGCAGCATCTGCAGCTTCAGATGTTCCAGGTAGGAGCGCAGCGACAGCCCCAGCGCAGTGATCACCGTAAACAGGATGATGCCGAAGCCCAATTGGGTTTCGCGGAACGCCAGGGCGATCAGCACCGGCGTGAAGGTGCCCAGGGTCTGGATGCCGATCAGGTTGCGCAGGATCAGAATGACCAGCACACCGATCGGGATCATCACCATGATCATGAAGGTTTGCTGGGTCTGCAGCGGCAGGCCGTAGAGGCTGTACTCGAGAAAATCGGCGTCGGTGTTTTCGTCGGTCAGCTTGGCCAGGCGAATGGCGTTCATTTCGCTGTTGTTCATGGTGAAGGTCACGGTTGCCTTGCGCCCGCCCTCGACGCTGACCAGATTCTCGTCGCCCGTCCACCACAACAGGCGATCCTCGGGCAGGCCCTGCTCGCCGGTGTCCGGGTTGAAGTACAGCCAGTCGCTGCCGTTGAAGCTGCGCAGCCACAGTTCCGGCGTCTGCGCCTGGTCGGCGAGCAGGCGCACGGTATGGACCTTTTCCATCGGCACGTGGGCGATGGACAGCAGCAGATCGATGATCCGCGCCTTGTGCAATGTCGAGGTGTCACCGGCCAGCAACAGCTTGACGTTGTCGTCGGCCAGGTTGTTGACCCGCTTGATGGTTTCGCCGACGAAGGTTTCGACGTCGGCCGAATGCTGGCGAATGGGTGCCAGCAAGGCTTCGGCGGCGATCTTCTCCGGGCCTTCCACGGCCAGGCTGTCACGGAAGATCGGCCCCTTGACCTTGAGCTTTTCGCCGCTGTAGCGCTTGGTCAGCACCAGGCGGTAGTACAGCGTCTGGTTGCCCGAAGCACGCCGCGCCGACCAGGTCACCTTGCGGTTGCCGTCCAGCCGGTTGACGCTGACCCCGTAGTTGTTGGAGATGAAGCTCTCGTTGAGGCTCACGTAGTCGCGGCTCAGCGGCGGCACGAACATCTGCACCTTCACCGGGTCCTTGGCGCTGGCAACGAACTCGACCTTGGCATCGATGTTCCACAGGTCGTCGGTCTCGTCTTCGGTCACCGGGATGCCGAGTACCAGAATCTGATAGGCGGTAATGGCGATGCCCAGGGCCACCAGCGCGGTGATCAGGATCTTCAAGTGCAGGGTTAAAGCGCGCATTGAAATTACTCTGCGATTGTGGCGACAGTGGCGCAGGCGGGTTTGCCGGCAGCGTGTTTGCGGCTGGGGTCGACCAGCGCATCGAAGCGGGTGAGCGCGTCGGAGCCGATCAGGAGCGGGTAGTCAAATGCGGTACGGTCGGTGAGGTTGACCTCGATGCGCCGTTGGGTATTGCCCATGCACACGTCCAGTTCGATCACCGGCCGCTGGGTGTGGGTCTTGCGTTCCCGGTCACTGCATTCGCAGTCATCGGCCCGGCGCTTGATGGAGCTGACCCGCACCAGTGGCCGTTCGATGGGATGGGAATGGGCATTGTCGATGGCCAGATAGAAGCGTACCCAGCGTTCGCCGTTGCGCTTGAAGCGCTTGATGTCGCGGGCACTGAGCGAGGCGGTCAGGGCGCCGGTGTCGAGCTTGGCCGGCACCTGCAAGTTGATGTCGGTCAGCTGCGCGTATTCGTTCAAGCCGTAGGTGGTCTTTTCGGCGGCCAGGCTCAGGCCCGGAATGAACAGGAGGCTAAGCAGGCGGGAGAGGGGCTTGAGAGTCATGAATTGAAATTATGAATACCGAATCGGGCGCCGCGAAAACGCATCGCGGCTGGCAGGAAGGAAGCGCCGCATTCTAGCACGGTGCTTTTCGGGCACGATGCTTTCGTGCCGCCAGCGCAGGCACTACCAGGCGAGGCCTTGGAGTGCGAAGCGATCCAGAAGTTCGCCACGCGCTCGCGTGGCAAGCCTGGCGATAGCTATTTGAAACGCCGTTCCACGCCTTTTTCGACGAGGATCTTGGCGGAAATTTCTTCCACGGAAAAATGCGTCGAGTCGATATTGGGAATGTTCTCGCGGCGAAACAGCCCTTCCACCTCGCGCACCTCGAACTCGCACTGGGCGAAGCTGGCGTAGCGGCTGTTGGGCTTGCGTTCGTGACGGATCGCAGTCAACCGGTCGGGGTCGATGGTCAGGCCGAACAGCTTGTGCTGATGGGCCCTGAGCGCAGGTGGCAACTGCAGGCGCTCCATGTCGTCCTCGGTCAGCGGGTAGTTGGCGGCACGGATGCCGAACTGCATGGCCATGTACAGGCAGGTCGGGGTTTTGCCGCAGCGCGAAACGCCTACCAGTATCAGGTCGGCCTTGTCGTAGTAGTGGGTTCGTGCACCGTCGTCGTTGTCCAGGGCAAAGTTGACCGCTTCGATGCGTTCCATGTAGTTGGCGTTGTGGGCAATGGAGTGTGACTTGCCGACCGAATACGAGGAATGCGCGCTGAGTTCCATTTCCAGCGGGGCAAGAAAGGTCGAAAAGATATCGATCATGAAGCCGTTGGACGTGGCCAGGATCTCGCGGATGTCCTGATTGACGATGGTGTCGAAGATGATCGGTCGCACGCCGTCCTTGTCAGCGCAGTTATTGATTTGCTGTACCATGGCCCGAGCCTTGTCCACGCTGTCGATATAGGGCCGCGTGAACTTGCTGAAGGTAATGTTTTCGAACTGCGCCAGTAGACTTTGCCCCAGCGTTTCGGCGGTAATGCCGGTACCGTCGGAGATGAAGAATGCAGATCGTTTCATTGTGCGCCCCGGCCCTTAAGCAACTGACGATTCTTGGATATGATAGGCCCGATTGATGGCCAACATTGCCAGGCATTCTCGTTCATTTCCCGGGCTGCGGCCACAGCCCCCGTGTGCGTTCATTCGCGCCGGGCACCCGAGCTTTTCCAACCCAGTCAGTGGAGAGATCACCTTGGTAGAGTACGTAGTTTCCCTCGATAAGCTTGGTAATAATGATGTGGAACACGTGGGGGGCAAGAACGCGTCCCTGGGCGAGATGATCAGCAACCTGGCCGGTGCCGGCGTGTCGGTCCCCGGCGGCTTTGCCACCACTGCCCAGGCCTATCGCGATTTCCTCGAGCTCAGTGGCCTCAACGAGCAGATCCACGCCGCCCTCGACGCCTTGGACGTGGACGACGTCAACGCCCTGGCCCGCACCGGCGCGCAGATCCGCCAGTGGGTCATGGAGGCCGAGTTCCCCGAGCGTCTCAACGAAGAGATCCGCATCGCCTTCGCCGAACTTTCCAAAGGCAACCCGGACATTGCCGTGGCCGTGCGCTCGTCGGCCACCGCCGAAGACCTGCCCGATGCTTCCTTTGCCGGTCAGCAGGAAACCTTCCTCAATATCCGTGGCGTCGAGAACGTCATTCGTGCGGCCAAGGAAGTCTTCGCCTCGCTGTTCAACGACCGTGCCATTGCCTACCGCGTGCACCAGGGCTTCGACCACAAGCTGGTCGCCCTGTCGGCCGGCGTGCAGCGCATGGTGCGCTCGGAAACCGGTACCGCAGGGGTGATGTTCACCTTGGACACCGAGTCCGGGTTTCGCGACGTGGTGTTCATCACCGGCGCCTATGGCCTGGGCGAAACCGTGGTGCAGGGCGCGGTCAACCCCGACGAGTTCTATGTCCACAAGAACACCCTGGAAGCCGGGCGTCCGGCGATCCTGCGGCGCAACCTGGGCAGCAAGGCGATCAAGATGGTCTACGGCGACGAAGCCCGCGCCGGTCGTTCGGTCAAGGTGGTGGATGTCGACAAGGCCGAACGTGCACGCTTCTGCCTGACCGATGCACAGGTCAGCGAGCTGGCCAAGCAGGCCATGATCATCGAGAAGCACTACGGCCGCCCCATGGACATCGAATGGGCCCAGGACGGCGACGACGGCCAGTTGTACATCGTTCAGGCACGGCCCGAGACGGTCAAGAGCCGCTCCAGTGCCAACGTCATGGAACGCTACCTGCTCAAGGAAAAGGGCACCGTGCTGGTCGAAGGCCGGGCCATCGGCCAGCGCATCGGCGCCGGCAAGGTGCGCATCATTCACGACGTTTCCGAAATGGATAAGGTCCAGGCCGGCGACGTGCTGGTTTCCGACATGACCGACCCGGACTGGGAACCGGTCATGAAGCGCGCCAGCGCCATCGTCACCAACCGCGGCGGGCGCACCTGCCACGCGGCGATCATCGCCCGTGAACTGGGCATTCCTGCGGTGGTGGGCTGCGGCAACGCCACCCAGTTACTCAAGGACGGGCAGGGCGTGACCGTTTCCTGCGCCGAGGGCGACACCGGCTTCATCTTCGAAGGCGAACTGGGCTTCGACATCAAGCAGAATTCGGTCGATGCCATGCCCGAGCTGCCGTTCAAGATCATGATGAACGTCGGCAACCCGGATCGCGCCTTCGATTTCGCCCAGTTGCCCAACGCCGGCGTCGGCCTGGCGCGCCTCGAATTCATCATCAACCGCATGATCGGCGTGCACCCCAAGGCGCTGCTCAACTACGACACCCTGACGCCGGACATCAAGGACAGCGTCGACAAGCGCGTGGCCGGCTACAGCGACCCGGTGAATTTCTACGTCGACAAGCTGGTCGAGGGCATCAGCACCCTGGCGGCGGCCTTCTGGCCGAAGAAGGTCATCGTGCGCCTGTCCGACTTCAAGTCCAACGAATACGCCAACCTGATCGGCGGCAAGCTCTACGAACCCGAGGAAGAAAACCCAATGCTGGGCTTCCGCGGGGCATCGCGCTACATCAGCGAGTCGTTCCGCGACTGCTTCGAGCTCGAATGCCGGGCAATGAAGCGGGTACGCAACGACATGGGCCTGACCAACGTCGAGATCATGGTGCCGTTCGTGCGCACCTTGGGCGAAGCGTCGCAGGTGATCGACCTGCTCGCCGAGAACGGCCTGGCCCGCGGCGAAAACGGCCTGCGTATCATCATGATGTGCGAGTTGCCGTCCAACGCCATCCTGGCCGACGAATTCCTCGAGTTCTTCGACGGCTTCTCGATCGGCTCCAACGACCTGACCCAGTTGACCCTGGGCCTGGACCGCGACTCGGGGATCATCGCCCACCTGTTCGACGAGCGTAACCCGGCAGTGAAGAAGCTTCTGGCCAACGCCATCCAGGCATGCAACAAGGCCGGCAAGTACATCGGTATCTGTGGCCAGGGCCCGTCCGACCATCCCGACCTGGCCAAGTGGCTGATGGAGCAGGGCATCGAGAGCGTGTCGCTCAACCCCGACTCGGTCCTGGAAACCTGGTTCTTCCTGGCTGAAAAGGAGAGTGTGATCTAAGCGCTGCGTCATCCTTCACAGCCACCGGTCCCCCGTAGCAGCGGCGCAAGCCGCGTAGCTTTTGATTTGCCTTTGAAAAGCAAGATCAAAAGCTACGCGGCTTGCGCCGCTGCTACGGTTCCATTCATTCAGATGCAAGAGCCCTATGCAAAGCAGCAGTACCCTCTTTCCCGTCGCGCTGCTGAGTGCCGAGCGTCGCGGCGACCTCAGTGAAGACATCTACCGCATCAAGGCCGCCAACAGTCCCGACCCCAGCGTCGAGCTGGCATTGACGCGCTTGGGCCTGGCCGATCAACCAGGCGCTCGCGGGGTACCGGTGATTCTTTTGCATGGCAGTTTTTCCAACCGGCGCTTCTGGTACTCGCCCAAGGGTATCGGCTTGGGGCCCTGGCTGGCACGCCGTGGCTTCGACGTGTGGATCGCCGAAATGCGCGGGCACGGCCTATCGCCGCGCAACCAGCATTACGTCAGCAACACCGTGGCCGACTATGCCCGGTACGATCTGCCGGTGATCGGTGCGTTCGTCGCCGAGGTCAGCGCCCAGACGCCGCACTGGGTCGGGCATTCGCTCGGCGGCATCACCTTGGCGGCGGCCCTGGGCGGCGGCTATCTGCAAGGCGATCTGGCTGCCTCGGCGGCCCTGTTCGGCGCGCAGGTCAGCCGTCGTCACTGGCAATTGCGAATCCCGCCGCTGAACTGGGCTGCGCGTCGTTTGCTCAAGCGCTACCCGCACATTTCCGGCGCCCGGCTCAAGCGCGGCCCTGAAGACGAACCCGTAGGCGTCGGCCTGGAATGGCTGCGCTGGAAAGGCCTGTTCGGCCGCTTCGGCGACAGCCAACGTGACTGGTGGGAAGGGCTGCACGAGGTGAAGCTGCCGATCCTGGCCGTGGCCGCGGCAGGTGACCAGCAGGATCCGAGTTGGGCCTGCCGGGATCTCTTCGAGCAGTTTGCCGGCAGCCACAATCAGTTCGTCGATCTGGGCCGCAGCCAAGGTTTCAGCGACGACTTCGACCATGTGCGCATGCTGGTCAGCCCGCAGGCACAGGCCGAGGTCTGGCCGCTGGTCGGCACTTGGCTGAGCGACCCCTACCGACCACTGCTGCCTGGCACGACGCCGTTGGCGGCAACTTGAGCATGGTCTAGGCTGTGGTGGCCGCGCCGCGTACGGCGCAGGCTTCTGGCTCTTGCAGCCGCCATCCGCCCCAGGAGCAATGCCATGCACTATCTGACCCCCGACCTGTGCGACGCCTACCCCGACGTCGAAGTGCTCGAACCGATGTTCAGCAATTTCGGCGGCCGTGATTCCTTCGGCGGCCAGATCGTCACCATCAAGACCTTCGAAGACAACTCGCGGGTCCGCGAACAGGTCACCCTGGATGGCACCGGCAAGGTGCTGGTGGTCGACGGTGGCGGGTCGCTGCGCAAGGCGCTGCTGGGCGACATGCTCGCGCAGAAGGCCGCCGAGAACGGCTGGGAAGGCCTCGTCATCTATGGCTGCGTGCGCGACGTAGACATGCTGGCGCAAACCGATGTCGGTGTTCAGGCCCTGGCCAGCCACCCGATGCCCACCGTCAAGCGTGGTCTGGGCGACCTCGACGTGAAGGTCAGCTTCGCCGGGGTGACGTTCGTGCCCGGCCACTATCTGTATGCCGACAACAACGGCATCATCGTCTCGCCAGAGGCGCTGACCATGCCTGAATGAAGATTTTCCATCAGTAGCGGGGATACGATGTTCGAGGAAGAAAACGCGCAATGGGGGCTGGTGCATGCCCTGGTGCTGGACGGCAAAGGCGGCGCGCGCTCGATTGCCCGGACCGAAATCGACGAATTGCAGCTGCAGCCTCACCAGAGCCTGTGGCTGCACTGGGACCGCAGCCACCCCCAGACCCGCAGCTGGTTGCGCAGCAGCAGCGGACTGAGCGAATTCAGCTGCGACCTGCTGCTCGAGGAAAACACCCGTCCGCGCCTCGTGCCGCTGCCGGACGACGAACTGTTGCTGTTCCTGCGCGGGGTCAATCTCAACCCCGGCGCCGAACCGGAAGACATGGTCTCGGTGCGCATCTTCGCCCAGGCCCAGCGCATCATTTCCCTGCGCCTGCGACCGCTGCGCGCGACCGACGACCTGCTCGAGCAGTTTGCGGCGTGCAAGGGCCCCAAGACCGCGTCCGAGCTGATTCTCTATCTGGCCCAGCACCTGACCGAAAAGGTTCAGGCATTGGTCGAAGGCCTCTCCGAAACCGTCGATCTGGAAGAAGACAAGCTCGATGCCGACGAGCGGTACACGCCCGAGCATGGCAGCATTCTGCAGCTGCGACGTCGTGCCGCAGGGCTGCGACGATTCCTGGCGCCGCAACGTGATATCTATGGCCAGCTGGCGCGCAACAAGGTGCCCTGGTTCGTCGACGATGACGCCGACTACTGGAACGAGCTGAACAACAGCCTGACCCGCTACCTGGAAGAGCTCGAACTGGCGCGCGAGCGCGTCGGGCTGGTGCTCGAGGCCGAAGACCGGCGCCAGAGCGAGCGCATGAACCGCACCATGTACCGCTTCGGGGTGATTACCGGGATCTTCCTGCCCATGAGTTTTCTGACTGGCCTGCTGGGCATCAACGTCGGCGGGATTCCCGGTGCCGACAACCCCTATGGGTTCACCATGGCCTGCGGCTTGATGGTGGCAGTGGCGCTGGGGCAATGGTTGTTGTTCCGACGCTTGCGCTGGGTCTGAGCCAGAATTTAACCTCTGCTCGAGGTGGCCGTAACTGACCGGTGAATGTGACTCACTGTTGAACGGTCTCGTCTTTGAATGAAATTCGCGAGGTGTGCATGCCTGATCCGTTCGAAGAATCCCTGCGAGACATGCTCAATGCCCAGGCGCCAGGTCGTGACGATCACGCCGCGCTGGGGCGAGTGCTCAAGACCGCCAACCGACAAGTCGGCGCGGGCGACCTCTTCAGCCTGATGGGGCGCTGGGGGCAGGCGTTCATGATTGCGGTGAACAGTGGTTCGGCGAATATCGCGCCGGTGTCGCGTCGTAAAAACTCTGCCGCTGCTGCGGATAAGGCTGATTGATCAATGGAACTGGATCCCTGGACCCAAAGCCTGGTAGCGGCGATGACTGCCTTGTGGACCAAGGTTGCCAACTTCATCCCCAACCTCTTCGGAGCGCTGGTTGTGGTGATATTGGGTTTCCTGGTGGCCAAGCTGCTGGATACCTTGTTGTCCAAATTGCTGGCCAAGTTCGGCCTCGACCGCCTGATGGCCGGTACGGGCCTGACCAAGCTGCTGGGCAGGGGCGGCCTCAAGGTGCCGATCTCCACCCTGATCGGCAAGATCGTTTACTGGTTCGTGCTGTTGATCTTCCTGGTGTCGGCTGCCGAGTCACTGGGTTTGCAGCGGGTATCGGCCACATTGGACATGCTGGCGCTGTACCTGCCGAAGGTGTTCGGCGCAGCCCTGGTGCTGCTGGTGGGCGTACTGCTGGCGCAGCTGGTCAATGGCGTGGTGCGCGGCGCGGCCGAGGGAGTCGGGCTCGACTATGCAGCTGGCTTGGGACGGGTGGCACAGTGGCTGGTGATCATCATCAGCATTTCGGTGGCGATCAGTCAGCTCGAGGTCAAGACCGACCTGTTGAACCACGTCATCGTCATCGTCTTGATTACCGTTGGTCTGGCCGCAGCCTTGGCGATGGGGCTGGGTAGCCGACAAATAGCCAGTCAGATAATGGCCGGGATCTACGTACGGGAAATGTTCCAGGTCGGCCAGCAGGTGCAGATTGGCGAGGTCGAGGGGCAGATCGAGGCGATCGGTACAGTGAAGACAACGGTGCTGACCGACGACGGCGAGCTGGTCTCGATGTCCAACCGGGAGCTGCTGGAACAGCGGGTGAGTAGCCGATAGGTCAACGTTTTGCTAATGTATGCCGCCGCAAAAAGGCTGAGCGATCATGCCGTGGCGGACAATGACCTGACTTTCGGGGAACTGACCTTCGGGCCGACCTGTTTTGAATAAAGTACATACGCTGCCCGTGCGCTACGACCCCCGCGAGCTCTCTGACGAGGAGTTGGTGGCGCGTTCGCACGAGGAGCTGTTCCATGTCACGCGGGCGTATGAAGAGCTGATGCGTCGCTACCAGCGAACCCTTTTCAACGTTTGCGCAAGATATTTAGGGAACGATCGTGATGCTGACGATGTCTGTCAGGAAGTGATGTTGAAGGTGCTGTACGGGCTAAAGAATTTCGAGGGTAAGTCGAAATTCAAGACGTGGCTCTACAGCATCACCTATAACGAATGCATCACGCAGTACAGGAAGGAAAGGCGTAAGCGCCGCTTGATGGATGCCTTGAGTCTCGATCCGCTCGAGGAGGCATCCGAAGAGAAGGCGCCCAAGCAGGAGGAGCGCGGTGGTCTCGACCGTTGGCTGGTGTTCGTGAATCCGATCGATCGGGAAATCCTGGTGCTGCGATTCGTCGCGGAGCTGGAGTTCCAGGAGATCGCCGACATCATGCACATGGGCCTGAGCGCCACCAAAATGCGGTATAAGCGGGCCTTAGATAAGCTCCGCGATAAATTTGCAGACCTGTCCGAAACTTAGTTCGGCGCAAAGGTCTCTAACGTATCGGCAAGGTCTGCTAGACTTGTCGTCGAGCTGCCCCTGGATTAGGGGCGCTTAACAATCACCAGATGGGGATTTAACGGATGAAACTGAAAAACACCTTGGGCCTTGCCATTGGTTCTCTTGTTGCCGTGACTTCGTTCGGCGTATTGGCACAAGGCCAAGGCGCAGTCGAGGTGGAAGGCTTCGCCAAGAAGTACATGACTGACAGCGCCCGTGACTACAAGAACGACGGCAACCTGTTCGGTGGCTCGATTGGCTACTTCCTGACCGACGACGTTGAACTGGCTCTGTCCTACGACGAAGTCCACAACATCCGTAGCGATGCTGGCAAGAACATCAAGGGCTCCGACGCTGCCCTGGACGCTTTCTACCACTTCGGTACTCCAGGCGCTGGCCTGCGTCCGTACGTCTCCGCTGGTTTCGCACACCAGAGCATTGGCCAGGATCGCGGTGGTCGTGACCACTCCACCCTCGCCAAACTGGGCGGCGGCGCCAAGTACTACTTCACCGAGAACTTCTACGCCCGTGCCGGCGTTGAAGCTCTGTACAACATCGACAAGGGCGACACCGAGTGGGCTCCTGCCGTCGGCGTTGGTGTGAACTTCGGTGGCGGCTCCAAGCCTGCTCCAGTCGCTGCTCCAGCTCCAGTAGCTGAAGTTTGCGCTGACTCCGACAACGACGGCGTCTGCGACAACGTCGACAAGTGCCCTGACACCCCTGCCAACGTTACCGTTGACGCTGATGGCTGCCCAGCCGTTGCCGAAACCGTTCGCGTTGAGCTGGACGTCAAGTTCGACTTCGACAAGTCGGTCGTGAAGACCAACAGCTATGGCGACATCAAGAACCTGGCTGACTTCATGAAGCAGTACCCACAGACCACCACCACTGTTGAAGGTCACACTGACTCCGTCGGTCCTGACGCTTACAACCAGAAGCTGTCCGAGCGTCGCGCTGCTGCTGTCAAGCAAGTGCTGACCGGTCAGTACGGTGTTGAATCCAACCGCGTTCAGTCGGTTGGCTACGGCGAAACCCGCCCAGTGGCTGACAACGCCACTGACGCTGGCCGCGCTGTAAACCGTCGCGTAGAAGCTGAAGTAGAAGCTCAAGCTAAGTAATTAGCGACCGCTTCAACGAAAAGCCCGGCTCAGGCCGGGCTTTTCTTTGCCTGCGATTTGGTGGTGGGCACGCGTGCCATACCTAACCGAGCCCGAATCTGGCACAATTGCAGCCCTCAATCGCTTCCTCCGAGCCAAGCCCGCCTATGTACAATCTGGCCCGCCAGCTGCTGTTCAAACTGTCTGCAGAAACCTCCCACGACCTGTCCCTGGACCTGATCGGCGCAGGTGGCCGCCTGGGCCTCAATGGCCTGCTCGCCAAGCCACCGGCACGCTTGCCGGTCACGGTGATGGGCCTGCATTTCGACAACCCGGTTGGGCTGGCGGCAGGGTTGGACAAGAACGGTGCGGCCATCGATGGCTTTGCGCAGTTGGGCTTCGGTTCAGTTGAAATTGGCACCGTGACCCCACGTTCACAGCCGGGCAACCCCAAGCCCCGCCTGTTTCGCCTGCCGCAGGCCACTGCGATCATCAATCGCATGGGCTTCAACAACCTGGGCGTCGACAACCTGGTGGAGCGCGTGAAAGCCGCGAAGTACCGCGGTGTACTGGGTATCAACATTGGCAAGAACCTGACGACCCCCGTCGAGCAGGCCGTGGATGACTACCTGATCTGCCTGAACAAGGTCTACGATCACGCCAGCTACATCACCGTCAACATCAGCTCGCCCAATACCGCCGGCCTACGCAGCCTGCAGTTCGGCGACTCGCTCAAGCAACTGCTCGACACCCTGGCCGAACGCCGGGTGGTGTTGACTGGCCAGAGCGGTCGTCACGTTCCCCTGGCGATCAAGATCGCCCCCGACATGAGTGACGAAGAAACCGCGCTGGTGGCTCAGGCGCTGGTCGATGCGGGGATGGATGCGGTGATCGCTACCAACACCACGCTCGGCCGGGCAGGGGTCGAGGGGCTCGTGCATGGGGACGAAGCTGGGGGGCTGTCAGGGGCGCCGGTGCGCGAACAGAGCACGCACATCGTCAAGGTGCTGGCGCAAACCCTCAATGGCAAGTTGCCGATCATTGCGGCTGGGGGTATCACCGAAGGCGGGCATGCGGCTGAAAAGATCGCCGCCGGTGCCAGTCTGGTGCAGATTTATTCGGGTTTCATCTACAAGGGGCCGGCGTTGATCCGGGAATCGGTGGATGCCATCGCGGCGCTGCAGGCAACTCGCTGAATCCCGGCGCGAAAGGGGCCTCGTCAAGAGGCCCCTGGGCGCTAGCCCGCCGCCCTGGTTGGGCGTGCATGGTGAACCTGTAAGAAAGTTTTCAGCCGACGGCGTGAAGTTCGTTGAGCCTATGGATTCCCGCAGTGCCGGTCATACCGTCCCAGTTGTCGCCGCGTCCTTCGCGCCAGCCGTTGATCCAGGCTTGGCGTACCGACGGTAGAGTAAAAGGGCAAAGCTCGCGGGATTTGCCATGGATGCCATACTGGTATCCGCGTAGAAATGCTCGTTCCAACGGATCACGCTTAAGTCTTCTCATAGGGTGTTGCCCTCTGTCTATTGACTGTAATGTCCCGTCGGCCTCGTGTGAGGCCAGGCAGATGGTCTGCCGGTATCGCGCTCGCTGCCGGCGTGGCGAGCAGTGATGCCATCGCCATTGCAGCGACGACCTGAGGTGATTTCTAAACGTTGAACCGCGTGATGTGAATGATCGTTTTGTCATAAGCACGTAACGATTTCGCGGTAAGGGCGATAAGTAAGCCGATGCTTCAAGCCTCGAATGTCTGCAAATCCGTCACAGACAGGGCTTGCAGCGTTGGGTGGGGTCAATATGCCATTGCGAATCATCCTGATTTCGATGGCGTATAAAATCGACGAAGGGTCGCCCAGGCGATCTCTTTTTCAGCAGAATCACGTTCTGCCTCATCCATGTGCCGACCAGCGCAACGGGTGGGGTGGGTTGACACCATGGTGGTGTCGTTCGGGTGCTCTATTGCGTAAAGCGCCTGGTTGAACCTCGAGACGGCAATGCGCTTGCCGTCTCATCGATGCCCGCAAGGGCCAGGAAATACCATGTCGGACCGTTTTGAACTGTTTCTCACGTGCCCCAAGGGCCTCGAAGGCTTGCTAGCCGAAGAAGCCACCGCCCTGGGGCTGGAAGAAACCCGCGAACACACTTCCGCCGTGCGCGGGATGGCTGACATGGAAACCGCCTACCGGCTGTGCCTGTGGTCGCGCCTGGGCAATCGCGTGCTGCTGGTGCTCAAGCGCTTCGCCATGAAAGATGCCGAAGACCTCTACCACGGCGTGCTGGACGTCGAGTGGCAAGACCACCTGCTTCCCGACGGGACCCTGGCCGTGGAATTCAGCGGGCACGGTTCGGGCATCGACAACACCCACTTCGGTGCGCTGAAGGTCAAGGATGCCATCGTCGACAAGCTGCGCACGCCCAGTGGCGAGCGTCCCAGCGTCGACAAGCTCAATCCGGACCTGCGCGTGCACCTGCGCCTGGATCGCGGTGAGGCCATTCTCTCGCTTGACCTGTCCGGGCACAGCCTGCACCAGCGCGGATATCGTTTGCAGCAGGGCGCCGCGCCGCTCAAGGAAAACCTTGCCGCGGCCATTCTCATCCGTGCGGGTTGGCCACGCATCGCTGCCGAGGGCGGCGCCCTGGCCGACCCGATGTGTGGTGTAGGCACCTTCCTGGTGGAGGCGGCGATGATCGCCGCCGACATCGCGCCCAACCTCAAGCGTACCCGCTGGGGATTCAGCGCCTGGCTGGGTCACGTCCCGGCCATGTGGCGCAAGCTGCACGATGAGGCGCTGGCGCGGGCCGAGGCCGGGCTGGCGAAGCCGCCGTCGTGGATTCGAGGCTACGAGGCCGACCCACGGTTGATCCAGCCTGCGCGCAACAACGTCGAGCGAGCGGGGCTCAGCGACTGGATCAAGGTTTATCAGGGCGAGGTGGCCACCTTCGAGCCACGTCCCGATCAGCATCAGAAAGGCCTGGTCATTTGCAACCCACCCTATGGCGAGCGCTTGGGTGACGAGGCCAGCTTGCTGTACCTCTACCAGAACCTGGGCGAACGCCTGCGCCAGGCTTGCCTGAACTGGGAAGCGGCGGTGTTTACCGGCGCGCCCGACCTGGGCAAGCGCATGGGCATTCGCAGCCACAAGCAGTATTCGTTCTGGAACGGCGCCTTGCCCTGCAAGCTGTTGCTGATCAAGGTGCTGCCCGACCAGTTCGTCACCGGCGAGCGGCGCACCCCGGAACAGCGCCAGGCGGCGCGCGAACAGGCCGAGCAGGTGGATACCACGGCCGCGGTGGCCGATCCGTATGCACGGGTCAACAAGAACGGTAACCCGGTCAAGCCCGTTCCGGCGCCCGCGCCAGTGGTCGAGCAGGCACGGCTGAGCGAAGGCGGGCAGATGTTCGCCAACCGCTTGCAGAAGAACCTCAAGACGCTGGGCAAATGGGCACGCCGCGAGGGCATCGATTGCTATCGGGTGTATGACGCAGACATGCCCGAGTACGCCATGGCCATCGATCTGTACCACGACTGGGTGCACGTGCAGGAATACGCCGCGCCCAAGTCGATCGATCCGGAAAAGGCCTCGGCGCGTCTGTACGATGCCCTGGCGGCCATTCCGCAGGCACTGAACATCGACAAGAGTCGGGTCATCATCAAGCGCCGCGAGCGCCAGAGCGGCACCCGCCAGTACGAGCGCCAGAGCGCCCAGGGCCAGTTCACCCAGGTGCAGGAAGGGGGTGTGCAGTTGCTGGTCAACCTGACCGATTACCTGGACACCGGCCTGTTCCTCGATCACCGGCCAATGCGCCTGCGTATCCAGAAAGAGGCGGCCGGCAAGCGCTTCCTCAACCTGTTCTGCTACACCGCCACGGCCAGCGTCCACGCGGCCAAGGGCGGGGCACGCAGCACGACCAGTGTCGACCTGTCCAAGACCTACCTGGATTGGGCGCGGCGCAACTTGTCGTTGAACGGTTTTTCGGACAAGAACCGCTTGGAGCAGGGCGACGTGATGGCCTGGCTGCAGGCCAGCCGCGATGAATACGACTTGATCTTCATCGATCCGCCGACCTTCTCCAACTCCAAGCGCATGGAAGGCGTGTTCGACGTGCAGCGCGATCACGTCGAGCTGCTCGACTTGGCTGTCGCGCGGCTGGCAGCGGGGGGCGTGGTGTATTTCTCCAACAACTTCCGCAAGTTCCAGCTGGATGCGAATCTGGCGGAGCGCTATGCAGTGGAGGAAATCACGGCGCAGACGGTGGATCAGGACTTCGCCCGCAACGGCAAGATTCACCGGGCCTGGAAGATCCAGGCGCGGTGATTCACTGAGAGGGGGGCGCTGCCTCTGCAAGCAGCGCGCCCCGTTCTAGAGGGTTTAGGTAAATTACTGAATGTTGGGCGAGGTAGACGCGGCTTTTGGCTGCGAGTACAGGTCCAGCAGGGCTTGATCCAGCACTGACGAGGCGCCCCATGGGCGCGGATCGTTGAGAATGGCGACCACCGCCCAGGTGTTGCCGTTACTGTCGCGGCTGTAGCCGGCAATGGCGCGCACGGTGTTCAAGGTGCCGGTCTTGATGTGGCCTTCACCCTGCAGGGCCGTGCGTTTCAAGCGTTTGCGCATGGTGCCGTCCATGCCGACGATCGGCATCGAGGCCATGAATTCCGCGGCGTATGGGCTTTTCCAGGCGGCCTGCAGCAAGGTCGCCATCTCCCGCGCGCTCACCCGTTCGTCACGGGACAATCCCGAACCGTTCTCCATCACCAGGTGCGATGCGGTGATGCCTTTTTTAGCCAGCCAACCACGAATCACGCGCTGCGCAGCCTTGGCGTCGTCGCCGTCGGCCTCGTTGCGATAGCGCTCGCCCAGGCTCAGGAACAGCTGCTGGGCCATAGTGTTGTTGCTGTACTTGTTGATGTCGCGAATGATTTCCACCAGATCCGGCGAAAAGGCCCGCGCCAGCACGCGCGCGGTCTTGGGCACGGTGCCGACACGGTCGCCGCCCTGGATGCTGCCGCCCAGTTCGTTCCAGATCGCCCGCACGGCGCCGGCTGCATAGCTCTGGTGATCGAGCAGAGACAGGTAGGTCTGCGAGCTGCAACCTTCGGCCAACTGGCCGCTGACCACCACCGTCATGCCGTCGGCCTGGGTGATCGGGTTGTAGCGCACATCGCCCGTGCATTTGCTGCCCGGCAGGGCCTTGACCTGGTTGTCGATACGGATGGTGGCGATCGGTGGTTCGACCGATACCAGCACCTTGCCGGTGTCGTTACGGGTGACGAAGCGCAAAGCCTTGAGGTTGACCAGCAGGGAGTCGGGACGTACCAGGAACGGCGCGTTCTCATCGCCACCGTCATCGTTAAACGCCGGCAGTTGCGGCTGTACGAAATGGCTGCGGTCCAGCACCAGGTCGCCGGTCACCTGACGCACGCCATTGGCGCGCAGGTCACGCATCAGCAGCCAGAGTTTTTCCATGTTCAGTTTGGGGTCACCGCCACCCTTGAGGTAGAGGTTGCCGTTGAGGACACCGTTGCTCAGGGTGCCGTCGGTAAAGAATTCGGTCTTCCACTGATAGGTCGGGCCCAGCAGTTCGAGGGCTGCGTAGGTGGTGACCAGCTTCATGGTCGAGGCCGGGTTGACCGACACGTCGGCGTTGAACACCGTCGGGCTGCCTGGGCCGTTGAGCGGCAGCATGACCAGCGACAGGGCGTCGTTCTGCAGCTTGCTGGCCTTGATGGCCTGTTGAACCTTGGGCGGCAGTGTGGTGTTGAGGGGCGCAGCGCAAAGGGGAAGGGCCAGCGGCAGCATTAGGCCGGCGAGCAGTATTGGACGAAGAGATTTGATCATGTGCGTAAAAACCCTGCGGGCGAGGGGTGACGAAAACGAGGGCCGTATAGGTAGATGAAGGCCCCCACTGCGGGTAAAACCGCCAGCATTATGCCCCAAGCGTCGCCCGCTTTGGCCAGCGGGCATCGGGATGGGGTGAATTTTTCCCATCAAAGCGACCGATCGGCTTAAACGTTAGCAAGCTAACCATTGCCTTGACATTGTCTGCCTAAGCAGTAACATTATGGTTCGACGATGTGCATTGTGCGTTCACGCACATGCTCAGGCATGCATTTGGCCAACAGGTAGACAGCTCCGGCCCATGAATCACTACACTCCCGAGAACTTCCATACCTGCAACCTGGGTCTGTTGCTGGGCCGCGGATCGGCGTTGAAAGATCGGCTGCTGGACGCGCACCTGGTGCCCTACGGCGTGACGGCTGCGCAGTTCAAGGTGCTGATCATCAATGCGCGGTTCGGCATCGACACCCCGGCGGAAATGTCGCGCTACCTGTCGCTGGACAGCGGCTCGATGACGCGCATGCTCGATCGCCTGGAACACAAGCAATTGATCACGCGCCAGCGCAGCGCTGCCGACCGACGCCAGGTGCAGCTGGTGCTGACCGATGAAGGCCAGGCACTGGCAGCGCGCCTGCCGGTCATTGGCGCCAACGCCATGAACGAGTTGGTAGGCATGCTCGACCGAGACGAGATCGTCGAGCTGGAACGGATTCTCAAGAAACTGCTGCAGGCTTCCGGAGACCCGTTGCTGGCGCTGGGCGCCGCAGCCGACTGAGCTTGCCAACGTGAACAGCTCAACCGATCTGCTCGACGCAACACCGACCGAACCCTTTCAGGTGAACTGCCATGGCCACTGCCACTGACTCCAATGCTTCCCAGCAATCGCCTGCAGCACCCGCTGCAGAAGACAAGGCCCCGGCCAATCGGCGCAAGCGCAAACTCTGGCTGTTCATCCTGCTGGCCCTGGTGGTGCTGGGTGGTTTGGGCGTCTGGGCCTGGTACACCCTGTACGGGCGCTGGAACGAGAGCACCGACGACGCCTACGTGAACGGCAACGTGGTGGAAATCACGCCGTTGACCACCGGCACGGTGATCAGCATCGGTGCCGACGATGGCGATCTGGTCCACGAAGGCCAGCCCCTGGTGCAGTTCGACCCGAACGATTCGCAGATCGATCTGCAGAATGCCCAGGCCAACCTGGCCAAGGCGGTACGCCAGGTGCGCGGCCTGTACAGCAACGTCGACGGCATGAAGGCCCAGGTCGCTGCGCGCAAGGCGGAAGTGCAACGCGCCCAGGACAACTATGGCCGACGCAAGAACTTGGCGTCCGACGGGGCGATCTCTCAGGAAGAGTTGTCCCACGCCCACGACGATCTGATCTCGGCGCAGAGTGCCCTGAGCAATACCCAGCAGCAATTAGCGACCTCGACCGCACTGGTCGATGCCACCCAGGTGTCCAACCATCCCGACGTGCGCGCCGCAGCCGCACAGTTGCGTCAGGCGTACCTGGCCCATGCACGCACTACCCTGATCGCGCCGGTGACCGGCTATGTGGCCAAGCGCACCGTGCAGTTGGGGCAGCGTATCGAACCGGGCACGGCGACCATGGCGGTGATCCCGCTGAACCAGCTGTGGATCGACGCTAATTTCAAGGAAACCCAGCTGCGCCACATGCGCATCGGCCAGCCGGTGGACATCACCAGTGACCTGTATGGCGACGAAGTGAAGTACAGCGGCACCATCGACAGCCTGGGCGCGGGCACCGGCAGCGCGTTTGCCTTATTGCCGGCACAGAACGCTACGGGCAACTGGATCAAGATCGTCCAGCGGGTGCCAGTGCGGGTACACATCAATCCGCAACAGTTGAGCGAGCATCCGCTGCGCATCGGCCTGTCGACGGTGGTGGATGTCGACCTGCATGACCAGAGCGGGCCAGTATTGGCCCAGCAGCCCCCGCAGCAGGCGTCCTTCACCACCAACGTCTACGACAAGCAGTTGGGTGAGGCGGACGCCATGATCGCCCAGTTGATCCACGACAACAGCGCAGCGTCCGGCACTACGGCTACCCGCTGATCTACTCGAGCTGGCCCGTTACGGGTCGGCTCGGTCTCGCATTGCAAAGGGTGGATCATGGATTCCAAAGCCTCGTTCACGCCGCCAAGCCTGTTGCTCTGCACCATCGGCCTGTCGCTGGCGACCTTCATGCAGGTGCTCGACACCACCATCGCCAACGTGGCCCTGCCGACGATTTCCGGCAACCTGGGGGTCAGTTCCGAGCAGGGTACCTGGGTCATCACCTCGTTCGCGGTGAGCAACGCCATCGCCTTGCCGCTGACCGGCTGGCTGAGCCGGCGCTTCGGCGAAGTAAAGCTGTTTCTCTGGGCCACGATGCTGTTCGTGGTGGCGTCGTTCCTGTGCGGTATTTCCACCTCGATGCCCGAGCTGGTCGGTTTTCGCGTGGTGCAGGGATTGGTTGCCGGGCCGTTGTACCCGATGACCCAGACCTTGTTGATTGCCGTGTACCCGCCGGCCAAGCGCGGCATGGCCCTGGCGCTGCTGGCCATGGTCACGGTGGTGGCGCCGATCGCCGGGCCGATTCTGGGAGGCTGGATCACCGACAGCTACAGTTGGCCGTGGATCTTCTTCATCAACATTCCCATCGGCCTGTTCGCCTGTGCGGTGGTGCGTCAGCAGATGGCCAAACGGCCCGTGCACCTGAGCCGGCAGCCCATGGACTATGTCGGGCTGATCACCTTGATCATCGGCGTCGGTGCCTTGCAGGTGGTGCTGGACAAGGGCAACGACCTGGACTGGTTCGAGTCGAGTTTCATCGTTATCGGTTCGGTCATCTCGGCGGTGGCGCTGACGGCGTTCGTCATCTGGGAACTGACCGACGAGCATCCGGTGGTGAACCTGCGGCTGTTCGCGTTCCGCAACTTTCGCATCGGTACGCTGGTGCTGGTGTTCGGCTACGCGGGGTTCTTCGGTATCAACCTGATCTTGCCGCAGTGGCTGCAAACGCAGATGGGCTACACCGCCACCTGGGCGGGCCTGGCCGTAGCGCCGATCGGGATCCTGCCGGTATTGATGTCGCCCTTTGTGGGTAAGTACGCGCACAAGTTCGATTTGCGCCTGCTGGCCGGCCTGGCGTTCGTGGCCATCGGCACCAGCTGCTTCATGCGCGCCGGGTTCAACAGCCAGGTGGATTTTCAGCATGTGGCCCTGGTGCAGATGTTCATGGGGGCAGGGGTGGCGCTGTTTTTCATGCCCACCTTGAGCATCCTGCTGTCGGACCTGCCCCCGCAGCAGATCGCCGACGGGTCGGGCCTGGCGACATTCCTGCGCACCCTGGGCGGCAGCTTCGCTGCGTCGCTGACGACCTGGATCTGGATCCGTCGGGCCGATCAACACCATGCCTACCTGACCGAGAGCATCAGCACGTACGATCCGGTCACGCGCCATGCGCTGGAGCAGATGGGCGGCAATACGCCCCAGGCGTATGCACGGATGGAGCAGATGGTGAACAGCCAGGCCTACATGCTGAGCACGGTCGATTACTTCACCCTGATGGGGTGGATCTTCGCCGGGTTGGTGCTGCTGGTGTGGCTGGCCAAGCCGCCGTTCACCGCCAAGGCAGGGCCGGCGGCCGGGGGTGGGCATTGAGAACAGCGTTACCAGTTCGCGGCCGCTGACCGCTCCCACAAAGGCGCTGCAGTTCACTGTCTGTGGGAGCGGTCATCGGCCGCGAACAGGGCGGCGCGGTGCCTCAGGCAGACTGCGCCGGGAACTCGAACGGCGACAGCTTGAAACCCTGCTCATCCACCTGCAGTGCCCAGCCTTGCGCATCCCAGTCCCCCAGCACGATACGCCGCGCCGGTCGATCGCCAACCTGCAGCGCGTGCACCGCCGGGCGGTGAGTGTGCCCATGAATCAGGGTAGACACACCGTGCTGGCGCATCACCTGCAGCACCTCTTCAGGCGTCACATCGACGATGTCGCTGGCCTTCATCCGCGTCTGCGCCCGGCTCTCGTTGCGCAGCTTGCGGGCAAGCTTGCGGCGGGTGGCCAGCGGCAGGTGACGCAGGATGAACAGCGTCAGCGGATTGCGCAGCACGCGACGCAGGCGCATGTAGCCTTCGTCGAGGGTGCACAGGCTGTCACCGTGCATCAACAGCACCGGTTCGCCATTGAGGCGTACCACGCTCGGATCGGCCAGCAGGGTGCAGCCGGCTTTTTTGCAGAACGTGGAACCGATCAGGAAATCACGGTTGCCGTGCATCAGGAAGATCTTCGTGCCACCGTCGCTGAGCGCACGCAACGCTGCGCAGATGGACGATTGAAAAGGGGTCATGGCGTCGTCGCCGATCCAGGCTTCGAAGAAGTCGCCCAGGATGTACAGCGCCTCGGCCGAGCGCGCGTGCCCGCCGAGGAAATCCAGAAACGCCCGGGTGATGTCCGGGCGTTCTTCCTGCAGGTGCAGATCGGAGATCAGCAGTATCACTCAGCGATCTCGGCTTTCTCGATGATCACGTCTTCGGCCGGCACGTCTTGGTGACCTGCCTTGGAGGTGGTGGACACGCCCTTGATCTTGTCGACCACGTCCTGGCCTTCGACCACTTCACCGAACACGGCGTAGCCCCAGCCCTGGGTGGTTTTCGAGGTGTGGTTGAGGAAGCTGTTGTCGCCCACGTTGATGAAGAACTGCGCCGACGCCGAATGCGGCTCCATGGTGCGGGCCATGGCGACCGAGTACTTCTTGTTCGGCAGGCCGTTGTCGGCTTCGTTCTGGATGCTCGGACGCTTGTCTTTCTTCTCTTTCATGCCTGGCTCGAAACCGCCGCCCTGGATCATGAAGTTACCGATCACGCGGTGGAACACGGTGTTCTCGTAGTGGCCGGCCTGCACGTACTCGAGGAAGTTGGCCACGGTCAGCGGGGCCTTTTCGGCGTTCAGTTGCAGCACGATGTCGCCGTGGTTGGTGGTCAGTTTGACTTTGGACATGGGTCTCTCTCTGTCTATGGAGCGTGTTCTGTAGGGAATGCTCTGCGGAGCGTTCGTTAACGACGGCGCCCAGTTTACAGGCGACGATCGGCATTCAAAGGCTGTTTTTTCGCGCGGTGCAGGATTTACCCGATAGTTTGTCCGGGCTGGCCTGTCAGCCGGTTGACCGCTTCGGCTATGATAAGCGCTTTGATTTGGTCGGCCTACCCTGGCTGCCGCCGCCTCGTTCGTTCAAGGATTCCAATGAGCAAGCCCACCGCCGACAACGCTCCCACCTCCAAAGGCAATGGCCCTGCCGTGCCGACCAACTTCCTGCGCCCGATCGTCCAGGCCGACCTGGACGCCGGCAAGCACAGCCAGATCGTCACGCGTTTTCCGCCCGAGCCCAACGGCTACCTGCACATCGGCCACGCCAAGTCGATCTGCGTCAACTTCGGCCTGGCCCAGGAATTCGGCGGTGTCTGCAATCTGCGTTTCGACGACACCAACCCCGCCAAGGAAGACCAGGAATACATCGACGCCATCAAGCGCGACATCAAGTGGCTGGGCTTCGAGTGGGCCGGTGAAGAGCGTTACGCCTCGCAATACTTCGACCAGTTGCACGATTGGGCCGTCGAGCTGATCAAGCAGGGCGATGCGTACGTCTGCGACCTGACCCCCGAGCAGGCCCGCGAATACCGCGGCAACCTCACCGAGCCGGGCCGCAACAGCCCGTTCCGCGAGCGCAGCGTCGAGGAAAACCTGGACCTGTTCGCCCGCATGAAGGCCGGTGAGTTCAAGGACGGCGAACGCGTGCTGCGCGCGCGGATCGACATGGCCTCGCCGAACATGAACCTGCGCGACCCGATCCTCTATCGCATCCGCCACGCCCACCACCACCAGACCGGCGATGCGTGGTGCATCTATCCCAACTACGACTTCACCCACGGTCAGTCCGATGCCATCGAAGGCATCACGCACTCGATCTGCACCCTGGAGTTCGAAGGCCATCGGCCGCTGTACGAGTGGTTCCTGGACCACCTGTCGGTGCCGGCGCACCCGCGCCAGTACGAGTTCAGCCGCCTGAACCTCAACTACACCATCACTTCCAAGCGCAAGCTCAAGCAACTGGTCGACGAGCAGCACGTGCACGGCTGGGACGATCCGCGCATGTCGACGCTTTCCGGTTTCCGCCGTCGCGGCTACACCCCGGCGTCGATCCGCAACTTCTGCGACATGATCGGCACCAACCGTTCCGACGGCGTGGTCGACATGTCGATGCTCGAATTCAGCATCCGTGACGACCTCGACCGCACCGCACCGCGCGCCATGTGCGTGCTGCGTCCGCTCAAGGTGGTGATCACCAACTACCCGGAAGGGCAGGTCGAGCAGCTGGAATTGCCGCGTCATCCCAAGGAAGACATGGGCGTGCGCGTCTTGCCCTTCGAGCGCGAGCTGTACATCGACCACGACGACTTCATGGAAGAGCCGCCCAAGGGCTACAAGCGCCTTGAACCGGGCGGCGAAGTGCGCCTGCGCGGCAGCTACGTGATTCGTGCCGACGAAGCGATCAAGGATGCCGACGGCAACGTCGTCGAGCTGCGTTGCTCGTACGACCCGGACACCCTGGGCAAGAACCCTGAAGGCCGTAAGGTCAAGGGCGTGATCCACTGGGTACCGGCCGCCGCCAGTGTCGAGTGCGAAGTGCGCCTGTACGATCGCCTGTTCCGCTCGGCCAACCCGGAGAAAGCCGAAGACGGCGCCACGTTCCTCGACAACATCAACCCCGATTCCCTGCAGGTGCTGCGCGGCTGTCGCGCCGAACCGTCGCTGGCCAACGCCGCGCCGGAAGATCGTTTCCAGTTCGAACGCGAAGGTTATTTCTGCGCCGACCTGGCCGACACGCAACCCGGTCGTCCGGTGTTCAACCGTACCGTCACCCTGCGTGACTCGTGGGGCTGAGCCTCGCCAGGCCAAGTTGAGGAATCGTTGTGCTTAAC
The DNA here is from genome assembly GCF_000761155.1 of Pseudomonas rhizosphaerae. Lineage (NCBI taxonomy): Bacteria > Pseudomonadati > Pseudomonadota > Gammaproteobacteria > Pseudomonadales > Pseudomonadaceae > Pseudomonas > Pseudomonas rhizosphaerae. Next base: position 430,562 of record NZ_CP009533.1, read on the forward strand.
ATCTACAACACGCTGAGCAAGAGCAAAGAAGTTTTCACGCCGCTGGACGGCAACAAGGTACGCATGTACGTGTGCGGCATGACCGTGTACGACTACTGCCACCTAGGCCATGGGCGCAGCATGGTCGCCTTCGACCTGGTCACGCGCTGGCTGCGCTACAGCGGCTATGAGCTGACCTACGTGCGCAACATCACCGACATCGACGACAAGATCATCAACCGTGCGCGGGACAACGGCGAAAGCTTCGATGCCCTGACCGCGCGCATGATCGACGCGATGCACGAGGACGAGGCGCGCCTGAACATCCTCAAGCCGGACCAGGAGCCGCGTGCCACCGACCACATCCCGGGCATGCTGACGATGATCCAGACCCTGATCGACAAGGGTTATGCCTATGCGCCGGGCAACGGTGACGTGTACTACCGGGTCGGCAAGTTCCAGGGCTACGGCAAACTGTCGCGCAAGAAGATCGAAGATCTGCGCATCGGTGCGCGCATCGAAGTGGAAGAGGCCAAGCAGGATCCACTCGATTTCGTCCTGTGGAAGGGCGTCAAGCCCGGCGAGCCGAGCTGGGAATCACCCTGGGGCCCTGGCCGTCCGGGCTGGCACATTGAGTGCTCGGTGATGTCCACCTGCTGCCTGGGTGACACCTTCGACATCCATGGTGGCGGCAACGACCTGGAGTTCCCGCACCACGAGAACGAGATCGCCCAGAGCGAGGCGGCCACCGGCAAGCCGTACGCCAACGCCTGGCTGCATTGCGGGATGATCCGCATCAACGGCGAGAAGATGTCCAAGTCGTTGAACAACTTCTTCACCATTCGCGATGTGCTGGAGAAGTATCAGCCTGAAGTGGTGCGCTATCTTCTGGTGTCGAGCCACTACCGCAGCTCGATCAACTATTCCGAAGACAGCCTCAAGGAAGCCAAGGGTGCGCTGGAGCGTTTCTACCATGCGCTCAAGGGGCTGCCGAAAGTCGCGGCAGTGGGTGGCGAGGCATTCGTCGAGCGTTTTGCCAATGCCATGAACGATGACTTCGGTACGCCGGAGGCCTGTGCGGTGTTGTTCGACCTGGTGCGCGAGATCAACCGGTTGCGCGACAGCGATGTCGACGCTGCCGCTGGCTTGGCCGGCCGCCTGCGCGAATTGGGCGGATTGCTCGGCGTATTGCAGCTGGACTCCGACGAGTTCCTGCAGGCCGGCGCTGCCGGTCGCGTCGATGCGGCCCAGGTGGACACCCTCATCGCCGCACGCCTGGCGGCCCGCGCCAACAAGGACTGGGCCGAATCGGACCGCATCCGCGACGAGTTGACGGCCATGGGTGTGGTCCTGGAAGACAGCAAAGGTGTCACTAGCTGGCGGTTGGCGGACTGACCAGGTTCACGGTTGGCTTGTCCCCAGCCACTGAGCCATAGTGCTATCTGCGGTTAATGAATGTGCTGGATACGCTCCGCAGCGGCTGGTTCTGGACAATACCCAGAAGTGTCGTTTTGCCTGTTTCGGCAATCCCGAGAGAGTTGATTCGAGGTGTATCAATCGGATTGACGAACCTTGGACGGCACGGTGTAATTGATCCAACAAATGCTTGCCAGCTGTTTTGTATTCAGCCTTAGTACCACAGGTAACCGGAGGGTCAAGCATCTGCCAGACCCTCGACCCGAAAGGGATATTCCATGCAGACCCCACCCAAATTCGAACCCGTCGAACTCGAGCAGATCCATGCCAATATAGGCAAGCTGATGGCCGAGACCGCCAAGCTCAACGCCGAAGCCGGAAAGCTTGCGAGGGAGCGGACGCTGTACCCCATGATGGTCCTTGCAGGATTCATCGGTGCCATCGGCGCTACGACAGGCGCAGCTTTGACGATCCTGTTGAAGTTTTGAATGCAGAAAGCCCCGTATCAGCGGGGCTTTCCTGTTTCAGGATTCTGATCGAGTGTCACGACGGTAGCCATCAATGCACCACTGTCACCAGGTAGTGCACAACGTCGGCCACCTACCTAGCGCTCGATCGAACGGCTCCAGCGGGCGTTCCAGGCGGGGCGGAGCTGGTTGACCTGGTCCCAGTCGATGGCCACTGCCGTCTCCAGGTACTTTTCCATTGCCTGCACCTGGCCACGGGTCTTGTCGGTGGTCGGCGTGTTGGGGTTGGACGGTATCTGGTCGCCTTCCTCCAGTGCCGGTGACTGCGCCTTGGGGCTCAGCAGGTAGGCCGCCAGCTTCTGCGCAAGCTCGGGCTGATCGTTCTTGGCGATCACGCACTCGGCCACGTTGAGCACCACCGCGCCTTCCTTGGGCTGCGCGTATTCAACCGGCACACCGCGCAGTTTCAAAGCGGTCACCTGGGTAGGCGTCAGTGGGAACAGCGCCGCTTCGTCGGTCTGGACCATCTCGGAAATCTTCGCCGAACTGGCAATGTACTCCAGCACATTGGGGCCCACCGTCTTCGGCCACGCCTTGAACCCCGGCTCGACGTCGGTTTCGCTACCACCCTGCAAGCGGTTGAACATCAGGAAGCCGTGCAGCCCGAAGGTCGAGGACGCCAAAGACTGGAATACCAGTTTTTCCTTGAAGCGGCTATCGGCCATGTCCATCCACGAAGTCGGCGCAGCCCAGCCATTTTTCTTGAACAAGCGCGTGTTGTAGGCAAGCCCGGTCACGCCCAGGCTGACCGCGGCCGCCTGGTCCTTGATCCGCGCCTTGGCCGGTATTGCAGCCAGGCCGTCGCTGTCCTGCAAGGTGTCGCACAGGCCCATGGAAATGGCTCGGTACATGATGCCGTCATCGAGGAACATCACATGGATCTGTGGGTTGTCCTTGCTCGCCTGAACCTTGGCGAGAATGTCCGAAGAGGTGCCTGGCACGATGACCACCTTCACATCGTTGGCCTGTTCGAACGCCGGCAGCACCTTGTCGGCGTACAAGCGTTCCATGGTGCCGCCGTTCATACCCAGGTACAGCGTGGGACCGGCCTGAGCGCCGGTGGCGGCCAGCAGGGCAGCGAGGGAGAGTGCGTGAACCGTGCGTTTGACTGGCTTCATGAAAGCGACCTTCCTTTATGCAGTTCAAGGGGAGAAAAGCGTTGGATGGAAAACGCGTCGATCGGCGCTCGACTGCGGCCCTCGACGATCAGTTGCGACAAAGCTTCACCGACCGCCGGACCGATCTGGAAACCGGCCCCGGCAAAGCCGAACGCATGGATCAAGCCCGGCTGCGCCTGACCGTGCCCGATCACCGGCTCGCGATCGGGCAGGTAGCCTTCGGTCCCACTCCAGGTACGGATCGCCTGCGCGCCGTGCAGGAACGGATACAACTCGACGGCGTTGCGCAGGATGTCCAGGGTGGCCAGTTGGCCGGGCCGCGCTCGCAACGGGTCCAGGGCAAAACCCTGCCCACCGCCGAGTACGCAATTGCCACGTGCCACCTGGCGAGCATAGATACCGCCGCCTTCGACACCGGTGCTGACGTCCATGACCACCGGTAGCGGCTCGGTGACCAGCATGGCCGGGTGCCCGCTGGTCATGGGTACGTGCTCGCCGAATTGCTCGGCAATGTGATTGGCCCAGGCCCCAGCGCAATTGAGCAGCCAGGGCGCGCGCAGCCGTTCGCCATTGCTGCAGGACACCTCGAACGCCTGGCCGTCATGGTCGAAGGCCAGCGCCTGAACCTGCTCCACGATCCGTGCACCGGCCCGCCGGGCGGCGGCTGCGAAAGCCGGCGACACCAGGCGCGGGTTGGCATGCCCATCACCGCTGCACAGCGACGCACCAACCGCCACGTCGCCGACCCAGGCAAACCGCTGGCGTAACTGACCGTGGTCGAGCAACTCCACACCCAGGTCGAAATCGGCGGCAGCGTCGGCCCAGGCTTGCAGCTTGGCCATGTCGGCGTCGCTGCGGGCCAGCTTCAGGTGGCCCGAACGCACATACTCGCCGTCGATGCCGATCAGTCCGGGCAGGTCGCTCCACAGTTCATGGGCACGCTGTGACAGGGGCAGTTGCACCAGCGAGCGGCCCTGACGGCGTACGCCACCATAGTTCACGCCGCTGGAGCGCGATCCACAGTAATCGCGCTCCAGCAGCACCACGCGCTGACCGCGCAACGCCAGCATCAAGGCCGCCGACGCACCGACGATCCCCCCGCCGATGATGATCACATCGGTTTCAGCGACGCGGCTCATGGCTGCACCTCGACACCGAAGGGCAGGGGTTTGATCGGCGCCTGGGCGCGCAGGCGGCCGACGTCCTGCACTGGGCGCGCCGCAGCCTGGGCGATGATTTCCACCGTTGCGCTACCGCACATGCGCCCCTGGCAGCGGCCCATGCCGACCCGGCAATGGGCCTTGACCCGGTTGATATCGGTGTGTCCCTGAGCGACCACCTGGCGAACTTCGCCAACGCTGATTTCCTCGCAGCGGCACAGCATCAATTGGTCGGGCGCCTGGCTGGCCCAGCTGTCGGGGAACGGGAATGCGGCTTCCAGGCCAGCGCGAAACCCCTGGATGCGCGCCAGCTGTCGCTCGAGCTGTGTGCCACGTACGCGGTCAATGGTGATGCCCATGTCTTCGAGCAGGGCCAGCGCTGCGCGCTCGCCGGCCATTTCCGCCGCATCGGCGCCCATGATTCCGGCACCGTCGCCGGCCAGGTACACGCCCGGCACGCTGCTGCGCCCGGCTCGATCGCGGCTCGGCAACCAGGCGCGATTGAGCGGGCTCCAGCTGAATTGGCAGCCAAGCAGGTCCGCCAGCTGTGTTTCGCTGCGCAACGCATGGGCGAAGGCCAGCCCGTCGCAGGCCAGGCTGTGTCGGCTGCCAGCGCGTTGCCAGGTGACGGCTTCGACTTTTTGCTCGCCGACGACCTCGACCAAGGTCGCGCCCTGATGCACGGCAATCCCATGGGCCGTCAGCCAGGCCCGGTAGTACAGGCCCTTGGCCAGGGTCGCAGGCTGAAGCAACAGCCGTGGCAGGGCAGCGACCTGCGCACCGAAGGGCGAGCTGTCCAGCACGGCCAGCACCCGGGCGCCTGCCTTGGCGTATTGATAGGCCACCAGGTACAACAACGGCCCGCTGCCGGCGAACACCACCTGCTCGCCGATGGCGCAGCCCTGGGACTTGAGGGCGATCTGCGCGGCGCCGAGGCTGTAGACGCCCGGCAAGGTCCAGCCTGGTACTGGCAGAATACGGTCGGTGGCGCCGGTGGCAATCAGCAGGCGGTCATACTTGACTGTGCTGACCCGCTGCTGGCTGAGCGTGTGCAGGTGGCCATCCTCGGCGTTCCACACCAAAGTGTCGGGACGGTAGTCGATCTGCGCGCTCATCGCGTCCAGCGTCTGATGCACCGCCTGCGCCTTGCGCGCTTCGAAGCCATAGAGTTGATTGGCCGGGCGCTGGAAATTGCCCGGCGCACGTCGGTAGACCTGGCCGCCGCCCTGCAGGGCTTCGTCCACCAGGCACGGCCGCAGGCCATGGGCGGCCAGGGTCTGCGCCGCGCGAATGCCAGCCGGTCCGGCGCCCACGATCACCACCGCGCTCACGAGCGCCGTCCCGGGTCGCGTTCGACCTGCATGCCCGCTTCCAGCGGCGTGGCGCAGGCACGTACGCGACGACCGTCGCCCAATCGAACCCAACAGTCCTGACAGGCGCCCATCAGGCAAAAACCGGCGCGGGCCTGGGCACTGAAGTCGCTGCCGCGCAGGTGCTCGGCGCAGGTCAGCACGGCGGTGAGCAGGGTATCCCCCGCCAGGCCGCACATGGCCTGTCCGTCGAGGGTGAACGGCACCGACGGGCGATCGAGTTCGGTCAGACGCTTGAACAGGGCCATCAGTTTTTCCCCACCAGTACGCGGTCCAGCCCATACACCCGGTCGAGCAGAATCATGGTCGCGGCGGTCAGGGCGATCACCAGCGCCGACACCGCTGCCATCATCGGGTCGATGGACTCGGTGGCATACACGTACATGCGCACCGGCAAGGTCTGGGTCGCAGGGGAGGTGACGAAGATCGACAGTGTCACCTCGTCGAAGCTGTTGATGAACGCCAGCAACCAGCCTCCGGCGACCCCCGGCAGGATCATCGGCAGGGTGATCTGGCGAAACAGGGTGAACCGACTTGCGCCCAGCGATTCCGCCGCCTGTTCGGCGCTGCGGTCGATACCGATGGCGGCGGCGATCACCAGGCGCAGTACATAGGGCGTGATCACCACCACGTGGGCCAGCATCAGCCAGACGAAACTGCCATTCACGCCCATCAGCGCAAACAGGCGCAGCATGGCCACGCCCAGCACCAGGTGCGGAATGATGATCGGCGACAGAAACAGCGCATTGAGAAAGTTGCGTCCGGGAAAGTGGTAACGGGTGATCGCCAGCGCCGCCGGCACGGCGATCAAGGTCGCCAGGGTCGCGGCGACCACCGCCAAAATCAGGCTGTTATAGAACGCATCGATGAAGTCGGCGCGCTCGAACACGGCACGGAACCAGCGCAGGGAAAAACTGGAGGTGGGCAGGGTCAGGGTGTTCTCCGGCGTGAACGCCACCAGGCACACCACCACCAGCGGCGCGAGCATGAACACTACTACCAGGGCATGAAACGACAGGGCCAACGGACCGTTCTTGGACATCGATCATTCCCCCAGGGCTTTTTTGTAGCGACCTTCGACCAGGCGGTTCCAGGACAGCATGATCAGCAGGTTGGCCAGCAGCAGCGCCACAGCAATGGTCGCGCCCATGGGCCAGTTAAGTTCCGAGAGGTACTGGTCGTAGACCACCGTGGCGACCATCTTCAAGCGTCGGCCGCCGAGCAGGCCGGGGATGGCGAACGAACTGGCCGCCAGGCCGAAGACGATCAGCGTGCCCGACAGCACACCGGGCATGATCTGTGGCAGCACCACCATGCGCATCACCTTCGCTTGGCTTGCGCCCAGTGACTGCGCGGCCTGCTCGGCGGCTGGGTCGAGTTTCTGCAGCGAGGTCCAGACCGGGATGATCATGAACGGCAACATCACGTGGACCAGTGCCAGGATCACCGCGAACGGTGTGTAGAGCATTTTCAGCGGGCGTCCGCCCAGCGCGGCGATGGCCTGGTTGATCAGCCCGTCGGCACCCAGCAGCAGGCTCCAGCCGAAGGCACGCACTACCACTGAAATCAGCAGCGGCGTGAGGATCAGAATCAGGAAGATCGAACGCCACGGTGTACCCATGCGGCTGAGAATGTAAGCCTCCGGTACGCCGATCACCACGCACAGGAAAGTCACCAGTGCACTGATCCAGAAGGTCCGCCAGAAAATTTCATAAAAGTAGCTGTCGCTGAGTAGGCTGGCGTAGTTGGCCAGCGTGTAGCTGTCGCTCTTGACCCCCACTTCGTAGTCGAACAGGTTGAACGACAGCACCAGCGTCAGGCCCAGCGGCACGATCAGCAGGGCGACGAACAGCGCCAGCGCCGGCGCCGAAAGCAGGTATCCACGGCTCATGCGCAGGCCTCGCGATCCAGGACGCGAAGCAGTTCGTGCGGCCAGTCCAGGCCGACCGCGACACCCGTGCCCAGCGGTGCGCTGCCATCGTTGCGGCGCACCACGGTGATCTCGCCGAGCACGGTTTCCAAGCGGTACAGCCACTGGCTGCCAAGAAAGTAACGGGTGACGATGCGCCCCTGGATACGTCCCTCACCGGCGTTGCAGAGGTCGATCTTTTCCGGGCGCAGGCTCAGCATCAGTTCACCTTCACCGGCCTGGGCCAGCACCTGCGGCTGGCCCAACGTGTCGTACTCGCCGGGCAGCAGGTTGGCCTTGCCGACGAAGCCGGAGATGAACGGCGTGCGCGGGTGCTCGTAGAGTTTGTAGGGCTCGTCGATCTGGGTGACCTGGCCGGCTTGCATCACCACCACCCGGTCGCTGATGGACAGGGCTTCGGCCTGGTCGTGGGTCACCATCAGGGTCGTGATGCCGACTTCGCACTGGATGCGGCGAATCTCGAACTGCATCTCCTCGCGCAGGCTCGCGTCGAGGTTGGACAACGGCTCGTCGAGCAGCAGCACCGGCGGCTGGATCACCAGGGCACGCGCCAGGGCCACGCGCTGGCGCTGGCCTCCCGAAAGCTCTCGCGGGTAGCGCTCGGCATGCGCGGTCAGGCGCACCAGCGCCAGCACCTGGTCGACGCGGGTGCGAATGTCGCTGCTGCTCACCTTGCGCATCTTCAGGCCGAACGCGACGTTGTCGCGCACGCTCATGTGCGGGAACAGCGCATAGCTCTGGAACACCACGCCCAGGCCGCGGCTGCTGGGTTTGGCGTGGGTGATGTCGCGTCCGTCGAGGACGATCCGGCCGCTGGTCACGTCGACGAAGCCGGCAATCATCTGCAGCGTGGTGGTCTTGCCGCAACCGGAGGGGCCGAGCAGCGAAACGAACTCGCCCTGGCTGACGCTCAGGTCGGTCGCCACTACGGCCTGCACGGGTCCGTAGCGTTTGCACAGTGCTTGAAGTTCGAGAAAGGCCATGGCTGCGTTCTACCTGTCGTTGTCGGCCGCATGTGCGGTGCGTTGATCGAGGGCAGAGGCGAAAGGGGTCCTGCGTTGGGGTGGCGCTCGTTCTGAGTCGGCTGCCGGCTATTGTTGGTCTCGCCCCGTGGACGAAGAGTAGGACGAAGGCTAGGATGGCGAAAGCGGTTATTTCACTGAGCGGGTGTCTATTTTCAATTTAATCCTTTCAATGAAATCGGATGAGCAAAATATGAAAGACGATTCCACTGAGCGGAATGTAGAGCCAGGTGTAGGCAGTGCGTCGCGGTTGTTTGCCGTGTTGCGGGGACTGTCGGCCGCGTCGGCCGAAGGTGAGCGGGTCATCCAGCTCGCCGAACGCATCGGCCTGTCGCAACCCACCACCCACCGTTTGTTGCGCGGGCTGGTGGAGGAGGGCATGGTCGAGCAGGACACCCGCAGCAAGCGCTATCGGCTGAGCCTGGAATTCTTCGCACTGGCCGCGCGGGCCGGTAACGGCGGCAACTTGCGCGAGCTGGCACGGCCCAGCCTGCTGCGCCTGTCGGCCTCGTTGGGTGACTCGCTGTTTCTGCTTGCGCGCAGTGGTTTCGACGCGATCTGCCTGGACCGCAGCGAAGGGCCTTACCCGATACGTACCTTCACCGGCGACATCGGTGGCCGTGTTGCGCTGGGGGTCGGCCAAGGGAGCCTGGCCATTTTGGCGTTCCTGCCCGAGGATGAACGGGAAACCGTGATCCACTACAACCTGCCTCGGCTCAAGGACCTGCACCTGTACGACGAGGTATTGCTGCGTTCGGAAGTCGACAGCGTGCGCCGGCTCGGCTACGCCGCGCGCAACACCGGCGTGCTGCCCGGCATGGCGGGCCTGGCGGTGCCGATACTCGACCGTAACGGCCATGCGGTCGCAGCCCTGAGTGTCGCCACCATCAGCGATCGGCTCGGCCCCGACCGGCTGCCCACGGTGGTCGAGTTGCTCAAGCGCGAGGCTTCGGCCATCGGCCCGCGCCTGAACCCCTTCGACCCGACCTTGCGCCGGCCCTCGCAGACCTTCGGTCGGGCGTGAACACCAGCGTCAGAGTGCATGCCCCTGCTCACGCAGGCGCTTGTACAAGGTGTTGCGGCTGACCCCCAGGCGCCGCGCCAGCCGGGAGATGTTGCCGTCACTGGCCTGCAACAACTCGCCCAGATCGCTGACCTTGGTCAGGGTCAGCAGTGGGCGCGCCGAGGCGTTCTCCTGCGCAGGTTGCAGACCGGCTTCGAGCAGGAAATCTTCGGGTAGATGCTCCAGGCCAATGACGTCCTGGTCGGCCAGCACCAGCGCGACCTTGACCACCGCCGCCAGCTGACGCACGTTGCCCGGCCAGGGGTGGACCATGAACGCTGCCCACACCTGGTCGCTGAAGCCGGCGGTCTGCTGCGCTTCGCGCTGCGTTTCCCACACCTGTTCGATCAACTCGCGCTTGTCACTGCGTGTGTGCAGGGTCGGCAGGTGCAGGGTCATGCCCGCCAGGCGATAATAGAGGTCCTCGCGGAACAACCCGGCCTGTACCCGTTGCCGCAGATCTTCGTGGGTCGCTGAAACCAGGCGGATGTCGACCGGTATCGGATCGCCACAGCCCAGCGGCTGAATGCAGCGCTCTTGCAGTACGCGCAGCAGCCGCGCCTGGGTCGGCAGCGGCATGTCACCGATCTCGTCGAGGAACAGAATGCCCTTGTCGGCCTTGCGCACCAGTCCTGGGCTGCCCTTGTGGCTGGCACCGGTGAAAGCGCCGCGTTCATAGCCGAACAGTTCCGACTCCACCAGTTCGGCGGGAATCGCCGCGCAATTGACCGCAATCAGTGGGTGCGCCGCACGGCTGCTGGCCTGGTGCAGGGCCTTGACCAGCACCTCCTTGCCGGTGCCGGTGTCGCCGCGCAGCAGCAGCGGCACGTCCTTTTCCAGCAGGCGCAATCCCTGTTGCAGGGCTTTGTCCAGACGCGGATCGGTACCGCGCTGCGCAAGGCTGGCAGCCGCTCGCTGCAACGGCTTCTTGAGCAGGCACTGCAAGCGGTTGCGCCCCGGCGGCTGCAGGGCAAAGGTGCGCTCCAGCGGGTGCTCGAGCAGCGCCTGTGGCGTCAGTCTGAACACTTGCTGCAGGGTCAGCCCAGGCAGCTCCACACCCAGCAGGCTGTCGGCGCGGCGATTGGCGGCCAGCACGCGACCGCTGTCGTCGAACACCAGTAGCCCGGCCCACTGGCTGTCGAGGTTGTTCACCCCGGTGTTGAAAATCAACTGGTGATGCCGATCGGCGAACGCCTCCAGGATCAGTCGATTCTCGACCGTCTGGCTCATCATCTTCACCAGCCCCAGAGTATGTGAAGGCGGCAGGTGACTGTCGCTGGACACGTCCAGCACCGCCACCATGTTGCGTTGCGCATCGAAGATCGGTGACGCCGAGCCATTCATCAGGCGATTGGCCAGCAGAAAGTGTTCGTCGGGCTCGACGTGTACGGCCTGGCGGCACGCCAGCGCAGTACCGATCGGGTTGGTTCCTGCCGTCGTTTCCAGCCAGCAGGCACCGGGCGCATGGCCCGACTGGCCGGCACCGACGCCCGGCTGCGCCCCCCACGACCGCATCAGCCGGGCCTGCGGGTCGGCCAGGCGGATCAGACAACGCGAGTTGCCCAGGATGTGTTCGTAATAGGGCAACACCTCGCGGTGGGTGGTGTGCAGCAGGGCCTGATGCACGTCGAGCATCTGTTGCAGCGCAACGCGCGCCAGCGGCTCGAAGCGAGGCGCGTGATGATGCTCCAGCCCCGCTTCGCGACAGCGCGCCCAGGAGCTTTGAATCAGTTGGTCATGTGCCAGTGTGGGAGTGGATACGGGCATGGTTCAGGTATCCCGGCGCGCGGCCTTGTTGTTTTTGTTCATGCAGTGTTGTTCACGGTTGTTCATTGTCAATGCGCCAGGCGTTCATTTTTGTTCAGGGGCGAACCTGGCCTGTGACCCGCCCACGCGTCCGAACGGTCTGGCTGGCGCGTGCAAGCGTTGCGCACGGAAATTGGCACGCTTATCGCTCTGGGTTTGCCAGCAGTCGTACCGACGCGAAGCCGCAATCGCTTCCAATAATAAAAAAGGCGCCGCCATGTCCCTAGTGCTCGAGCAGGTCACTCGTCGTGTGGAAAACCAGTTGTACATCGACAATGCGTCGCTGGTACTGGAACCCGGTTCGTTCAACGTCCTGCTGGGGCGCACACTGTCCGGCAAGACCAGCCTCATGCGCCTGATGGCCGGCCTGGATAAACCCGACCAGGGCCGTGTGTTGATGAACGGTGTGGACGTGACCGGCAAGCCGGTGCGCCAGCGCAACGTCTCCATGGTCTACCAGCAGTTCATCAACTACCCGACCATGACCGTCTTCGACAACATCGCCTCGCCGCTGCGTCAGGCCGGCATGGCTCGCGAGCAGATCGAGGAGCGGGTGCTGCAGACCGCGCGGATGTTGCGCATCGAGCCGTTCCTCAAACGCCATCCACTGGAACTGTCCGGCGGCCAGCAGCAGCGCACGGCCATGGCCCGGGCGCTGGTCAAGGATGCCGAGCTGATCCTGTTCGACGAACCCCTGGTGAACCTGGATTACAAGCTGCGCGAAGAACTGCGCTTCGAAATGCGCGAGCTGTTCCTCACTCGCCACACCATTGCCGTCTACGCCACCACCGAACCCAACGAAGCCTTGGCGCTCGGCGGCACCACCACCATTCTCCACGAAGGGCGGGTGATCCAGAGTGGCAGAACCCCCGAGGTCTACCACCGGCCGGCCAGCGTCCTGGCAGCCGAACTGTTCTCCGAGCCACCGATCAACCTGATTGAAGGCCGCATCGGCGGCCAGGAAGTCAGCTTCGCCAACTTCGTTCACTTTGCGCGCAACGTTGACCTGTCCGGCGTCCCGGATGGTGATTATCGCTTCGGCGTGCGACCCAGCCATATCGGCCTGACGCCCAGCAACGACGACGATCTTGAGCTGGCGGTAACGGTGGAGCTGGCGGAAATCAGCGGCTCGGAAACCTTCCTGCACGTGCGCAACGAGTATTTCTCCTTGGTGCTGCACTTGCCGGGCGTTCATGACTATGCCGTGGATGCAGCGATACCGGTGTATATCCCGACCCACAAGCTGTTCGTCTTTCAGCGCAGCGGGCAATTGGTCCAGGCCCCCGGCCTGCGTGTAGCGAGGGCTGCCTGATGGCCGAGATCCGTTTGCAGCACCTGGCGCACAGCTACAGCGCGCATCCGTCGGGTCCGGAAGACTACGCCATTCGCGAGATGGACCACATCTGGGAGCAGGGCGGCGCCTATGCCTTGCTCGGCCCGTCCGGCTGTGGCAAATCGACCTTGCTCAACATCATTTCCGGGTTGCTCAGCCCCTCCCATGGGCAGGTGCTGTTCGACGGCAAGGTGGTCAACGACCTGCCGCCCGAGCAGCGCAACATCGCCCAGGTGTTCCAGTTCCCAGTGGTGTACGACACCATGACGGTGTTCGACAACCTGGCCTTCCCCCTGCGCAATCAGGGCAAGTCGCCCGAACAGGTTCAGGCCCGGGTGCAGGAAGTCGCCGAAGTCCTGGACCTGCAACGACTGCTGCAGCGCAAGGCGCGCAACCTCAGCGCCGATGAGAAGCAGAAGGTGTCGATGGGCCGTGGCCTGGTTCGCGACGACGTTTCGGCGATCCTCTTCGACGAGCCGCTGACGGTCATCGACCCGCACCTGAAGTGGAAGCTGCGGCGCAAGCTCAAGCAGATCCACGAGCAGTTCAACATCACCATGGTCTACGTCACCCACGACCAGCTCGAGGCCTCGACCTTCGCCGACAAGATCGCCGTGATGTACGGCGGCCAGATCGTCCAGTTCGGCACCCCGCGCGAGCTGTTCGAGCGACCGGCGCACACCTTCGTCGGCTACTTCATCGGCAGCCCCGGCATGAACCTGGTCGACGTGCAGCCCGAGCGTGGCGGCGTCGGCTTCGGTGGCATCCATGTGCCCCTGTCCGAGGCTTTGCAGGCGCGTATTGCACAGGGCGGCTGGCAACGCCTGCAGATCGGCATTCGCCCCGAATTCATCCGCGTCTGGGACGATACCTTCGAAGCCGCCCTGCACAGTGAACGGGTGCACCTGGAAGACCTGGGCACCTACAAGATCCTTACCTTGCTGCTCGGCGGGCAGACCTTCAAGGTGCGCCTGCCCGAGGACCGCGTGGTACCCGAGGGCACGGTGTTCATCAGCTTTCCCGCGCAGTGGCTGATGGTCTACGCCGACGATCGCTTGCTGGAGGTGAACCCATGAACAAGGTCCAGAACAACAAGGCCTGGTGGCTGGTGCTGCCGGTGTTCCTGCTGGTGGCGTTCAGCGCGGTGATCCCGATGATGACCGTGGTCAACTATTCGGTGCAGGACATCTTCGACCAGTCCAGCCGCTACTTCGTGGGCGCCGACTGGTACCGCCAGGTCCTGCAGGACCCGCGCCTGCACGATTCGCTGCTGCGCCAGTTCATCTACTCGGCCTGCGTGCTGCTCATCGAAATACCCCTGGGCATCGCCATCGCCCTGACCATGCCGGCCAAGGGCCGCTGGTCATCGCTGTGCCTGATCGTCATGGCCATCCCCCTGCTGATCCCGTGGAACGTGGTCGGCACCATCTGGCAGATCTTCGGCCGCGCCGACATCGGCCTGCTGGGTTACACGCTCAATGCCATGGGGATCAGCTACAACTATGCCTCCAACACCGTGGATGCCTGGGTTACGGTGCTGATCATGGACGTCTGGCACTGGACCTCGCTGGTGGCGCTGCTGTGCTATTCGGGCCTGCGCGCCATCCCCGACGTGTACTACCAGGCCGCACGCATCGACCGCGCCTCGAACTGGGCGGTGTTCCGCCACATCCAGCTGCCGAAGATGAAGAGCGTGCTGTTGATCGCGGTCATGCTGCGTTTCATGGACAGTTTCATGATCTACACCGAACCCTTCGTGCTGACCGGCGGCGGGCCAGGCAATGCCACCACGTTCCTCAGCCAGACCTTGACGCAGATGGCCGTGGGTCAGTTCGACCTTGGCCCGGCCGCGGCTTTCTCGCTGGTGTACTTCCTGATCATCCTGCTGGTGTCCTGGCTGTTCTATACCGCCATGACCCACAACGACAAGCAAGGTTGAGGCAGCCATGAGCAAGCGCAAACTGATCCCCCTGCTGCTGTATATCCTGTTCCTGCTGGTGCCCATCTATTGGCTGCTGAACATGTCGTTCAAGAGCAACGGCGAAATCCTCGGCGGGCTGACGCTGTTTCCCCATGACTTCACCCTGGCCAACTACCGGGTGATCTTCACCGACCCCAGCTGGTACACCGGCTACATCAATTCGCTGTACTACGTGAGCCTCAATACGCTGATCTCGCTCAGCGTCGCGTTGCCGGCTGCGTACGCCTTTTCGCGCTACCGCTTCCTGGGCGACAAGCACCTGTTCTTCTGGTTGCTGACCAACCGCATGGCCCCGCCGGCGGTGTTCCTGCTGCCGTTCTTCCAGCTGTATTCGTCCATCGGCCTGTTCGACACGCACATCGCCGTCGCGCTGGCCCACTGCCTGTTCAACGTGCCACTGGCGGTGTGGATCCTGGAAGGCTTCATGTCCGGCGTGCCCAAGGAGATCGACGAAACCGCCTACATCGATGGCTACAGCTTTCCGAAATTCTTCGTGAAGATCTTCATGCCGCTGATCGGCTCGGGGATCGGCGTGACAGCGTTCTTCTGCTTCATGTTCTCGTGGGTCGAGCTGCTGCTGGCGCGCACCTTGACCTCGGTCGACGCCAAGCCGATCGCGGCGGTGATGACCCGTACGGTCTCAGCTTCCGGTATCGACTGGGGCGTGCTGGCTGCGGCCGGCGTGCTGACCATCGTGCCCGGCATGCTGGTGATCTGGTTCGTTCGCAACCATGTGGCCAAGGGCTTTGCCCTGGGCCGCGTATGAGGAGCCTGTGATGGAGTGGATGGCCTGGACTTTACCGACTGCCTTGTTCTTCGGCGCCATTGCGCTGTTGCTCGCCGGCATGACGTTCTACGAACTGCGCGCGCCCTGCACCGAGCGCCGCGGGTTTCTGCCGATCGCCACCACGCGTGGCGACCGGTTGTTCATTGGTCTTCTCGGTAGCGCCTACCTGCACCTGCTGGTGATCGGCGTGACCGACTGGAACATCTGGGTGGCGTCAGCGCTGTCCCTGGTGTGGTTGCTGGCGGTAATGCGTTGGGGCTGAGCCATACCTGGGTTTGCGCAGCGCAAAAAATTCAAACAGGAGGTCACTATGTACAAGAACAACAACAAATTGCGACATAGCATTGCCCTGGCGACCGCGCTGGCGTGCGCCGGCCTGAGCGTCGCGGCCTGGGCGGATGCCTATGAAGACGCCGCGAAGAAATGGGTTGGCGCTGAATTCAAGCCGTCCACCCTCACGCCCGAGCAGCAGATGGCCGAGATGCAGTGGTTCATCGAAGCGGCCAAGCCCTTTCGTGGCATGAGTATCAATGTGGTGTCCGAAACCCTGACCACCCATGAATACGAAGCCAAGACCCTGGCCAAGGCCTTCAGCGAAATCACCGGGATCAAGCTTACCCACGACCTGCTGCAGGAAGGCGACGTGGTGGAGAAACTGCAGACGCAGATGCAGTCGGACAAGAACATCTATGACGGCTGGGTCAACGATTCCGACTTGATCGGTACGCACTTTCGCTACGGCAAGAGCGAGTCGATCACCGACATGATGGCCAGCCCCGAGGGCAAGAAAGCCACCTCGCCGACCCTGGACCTGAAAGACTTCATCGGTATCTCCTTCACTACCGCACCCGACGGCAAGGTCTATCAGCTGCCCGACCAGCAGTTCGCCAACCTGTACTGGTTCCGCGCCGACTGGTTCGAACGGCCCGAGTTGAAGGCCAAGTTCAAGCAGATCTACGGCTACGAGCTGGGGGTGCCGGTCAACTGGTCCGCCTATGAAGACATCGCCAAGTTCTTCTCCGAAGACGTCAAGGAAATCGACGGCAAGCGCATCTACGGGCACATGGACTACGGCAAGAAAGACCCGTCCCTGGGCTGGCGCTTCACCGATGCCTGGTTCTCCATGGCCGGTGGTGGCGACAAGGGCCTGCCCAACGGCTTGCCGGTGGACGAGTGGGGCATTCGCGTGGAGGACTGCCATCCTGTAGGTTCCAGCGTGACCCGTGGCGGCGACACCAACGGCCCGGCTGCCGTGTATGCCACGCAGAAGTACGTCGACTGGATGCGCGCCTACGCACCGCCCGAAGCCCAGGGCATGACCTTCTCCGAATCCGGCCCGGTGCCGGCCCAGGGCAACATCGCCCAGCAGATCTTCTGGTACACCGCGTTCACCGCCGACATGACCAAGCCCGGCCTGCCGGTGATGAATGGCGACGGCACGCCCAAGTGGCGCATGGCGCCATCACCCAAGGGACCTTACTGGGAAGAGGGCATGAAGCTGGGCTACCAGGACACCGGCGCGTGGACCTTCCTCAAGTCCACCCCCGAGAAGCAGCGTCTGGCCGCCTGGCTGTATGCGCAGTTCGTGACGTCGAAGACGGTATCGCTGAAGAAAACCATCGTTGGCCTGACGCCGATCCGCGAATCGGACATCAATTCCCAGGCCATGACCGAGCTGGCGCCCAAGTTGGGTGGGCTGGTGGAGTTCTACCGCAGCCCGGCCCGCGTGCAGTGGACCCCGACCGGCACCAACGTGCCTGACTATCCACGTCTGGCGCAGCTGTGGTGGAGCCATATTTCCGAGGCGGCCAGCGGCGAGAAGACTCCACAGCAGGCGCTCGACGGCCTGGCCAAGGATCAGGACGCGATCATGACCCGCCTGGAACGCAGCAAGGTGCAGCCGGTGTGTGGGCCGAAGATGAACCCCGAGCGTGATGCCCAGTACTGGTTCGACCAACCCGGCGCGCCCAAGCCCAAACTGGCCAACGAAAAACCCCAGGGCCAGACCGTGGGCTACGCCGAGCTGGTCAAGTCATGGGAGGATGCAAGGAAATAGCAGCGCTGCGGTGCGTCTGATAAACCGTGGCGCCTGCTTCGCGGCCACGGACCGCTCCTACGGGGGAATAGATTCATTCCGTGGGAGCGGTCATCGGCCGCGAAAGGGGCTCACATCAGCGGTGCAGCGTCTGGGCTGCATAGAGGGTATTTTCCAACAAGCAGGCGCGGGTCATTGGGCCTACGCCGCCTGGCACCGGAGTGATCCAGCCCGCGCGGGGCAGGGCGGTTTCGTACACCACATCGCCCACTAGCTTGCCATCGGCCTGACGGTTGATGCCCACGTCGATCACGATCGCGCCTTCCTTGATCCATTCGCCCTTCACCAGCCCCGGCTTGCCGGCAGCGACCACCACCAGGTCGGCGCGACCCACATGGCCAGCCAGGTCCTGGGTGAAACGGTGGGTCACGGTCACGGTACAGCCCGCCAGCAACAGCTCCATGGCCATGGGCCGACCGACGATGTTGGACGCTCCCACCACCACTGCATCCATCCCGTACAGATCCTGGCCGGTGCTTTCCAGCAGCGCCATGATCCCCTTGGGGGTGCAGGGGCGGAGCAACGGAATGCGCTGGGCCAGGCGGCCGACGTTATAAGGGTGGAACCCATCGACGTCCTTGTCCGGACGGATACGCTCGAGCAGCAACGACGCGTCCAGATGCTCGGGCAGCGGCAGCTGTAACAGGATGCCGTCGATATCGGTATCGGCATTGAGCGTGTCGATCAGCGTTTCCAGCTCCAGCTGGGAGGTCGCGCTCGGTAGGTCGAACGCCCGAGAAACGAACCCGACTTCTTCGCAGTCCTTGCGCTTGTGCGAAACGTAGACCTGGGAGGCGGGGTCGGTACCCACCAGAATCACCGCGAGCCCTGGCGTGCGCAGGCCTTGCTGACGACGCTCGGCAACCTGATGAGCGATCTGCTGGCGCAGGTTGGCGGCGATCGCCTTGCCGTCGATAAGTTGTGCAGTCATGACGCGTGATTAACCATCGAAAAGGAATGAAAATGTGCGCGCATTCTCGCATGTCGCACGCCCAGGGCAAAGGCGCTTGCTTGGCGAAACCTCCTAAGCCCTTTAATTAAATGAATTTTTTTCAAAAAAGAGTTGACGACCCCAAGGCTCGCCTATAACATTCGTCGCACTTGTCGGGCAGGGCCTAGCACTGGTGAAGAAGGTAAGGCGAAGCAGGCGGTTTCAAAGCTTGTTTGCCATCACCGACTGAAGCTCTGGATTTGTAATCTGCAAGGACTACAGACTCAAAAGCGCCCGTAGCTCAGCTGGATAGAGCATCCGCCTTCTAAGCGGATGGTCGCAGGTTCGAGTCCTGCCGGGTGCGCCATTAGGCAGCTTTGGCACAAGTAACGCAGCAAACGCAATATGGTGGGCGTAGCTCAGTTGGTAGAGCACAGGATTGTGACTCCTGTTGTCGTGGGTTCGATCCCCATCGTCCACCCCATATTCCGAAAGGCGCCCGATTCTTACCGATCCGGCGCCTTTGCTTTAAAAGCTACACGCGGACGTGGTGGAATTGGTAGACACACTGGATTTAGGTTCCAGCGCCGAAAGGTGTAAGAGTTCGAGTCTCTTCGTCCGCACCAACTAGAACAGCAAGGCCTGGGCCTGCTGGGCAACGAAAAAGCCGCCTTCGGGCGGCTTTTTCGTGTCTGCGGTCTGGCGAGCGCTCAAAGCGCTGGAGGCGTCACGCCTCTACAGGCTGGACCATGCTGAACGTGATGACATTACCGTTCTGCTCGACGCTCAGGTTGCCGCTGTGGGCCACCGCGATCGCCTGGGAAATGTACAGTCCAATCCCCAGGCCGTTCTTGTTGCGCAGGTTTTCGGCACTGTGCGGCTTGAACGGCTGAAACAGTGTTGCCAGTCGTTCAGGCGCGACCGGCGTGGTCTGGTTGAGAACCGACAGGCGAGTATTCCCCTGCTCGGCGCTTAAGCTGATCAACACCGGCGTGTCGGGCGTGCCATGGTAGCGGGCATTCCCCAGCAGGTTGGTGATGACCTGTGCATAGCGATCCGGATCGATCATGGCGCGCACATTCGGCTCGATACGTGCTTCGATGGTCAGGCCAGGGAAGGCCACGGCGGTTTCGTGGACAATGCTTTCCACCAGGACCGACAAATCGGTATCGACACGGTTGACCATGATGCCCAGGCCAGATTGCAGGCGACTCATCTCCAGAATCTGGCTGATCAGCCGCTCCATGCGACCGCTGGAATGGCTGATGTGCTTGCGCAGTTCGGTGTCGCGCGTCTCGTTCGAGGACAGCATGGCAGCGGCCATGGAGATGGACTGCAATGGATTGCGCAGGTCGTGGCCGAGCATGGCGATCAGACGCTGACGCATGCCATCGATCTCGCTGGCACGGCTCAGGCACAGCTCGACCAGATCGCGTCGCAGCTTCTCGGCGATAGTGATGTCGGTATCGCTCCAGCTGGCCGAGCGCCCGCGCACCACTTCTTCCCAGGCCTCGAACGAGCCGCGTGGCGTCAACCGTGCCCCGGATGGCCCGACCTTGATGATCTTCTCCGGCTTGCCGCCCCAGCGCACATTGTTGATTTCTTCCTTGCGCAGCCACAGCACCCAGCCCGATTCCTGTCGATGGAAACGCACCGCCAGGATGCCGCAGTAGCCGCTGGTATTGCGTTCGCTCGGCGAGCCTTGCCAGTGCTCGGTTTGGAACACCTCGAGGTTAGGGTCCTGCTCGACGTGTTCCAGCACCTGGCGGCACAGTTGATCGAAGTGCCCGCCGATACTCTGGGTACGGCCCGACATCACCACGGCGGCGCCGTCGCAGGGTATCAGGGAGGCAATGTTGTCCGGGTCGCCTGCCAGTGCGCTGACCAGATCTTCAGAGTCGCGGGCCTGGGTCATGAGCTTCTGCTGCTGGTCGCTCGCCTGCTTCAGGGTCTGGGTAGCCTGGTTGTGCTCCAGCCGTTCGACCAGCGCGCTGCACACCTGCGAGATGACCTGGAAGGACATGCGCAAAGGGTGAGCCATGGTTTTGGGTGACATGTGATGGCAGGAAAACAGCCCCCACAGCTTGCCGCCCACCACGATCGAAACGCTCATCGAGGCGCGCACGCCCATGTTGGTCAGGTATTCGCAATGGATCGGCGAAACGCTGCGCAGGGTGCTGAAGCTGAGATCGAACGGTTGGCCGGTCCGCGGATCCAGTGCCGGGGTCAGTGGCGCCGGCGCATAGGCCACATCGGCGATCAGGCGAATCGGGTTCTGGATATAGAGCAGGCGCGCCTGGGCCGGAATGTCCGACGCCGGGTAGCGCTGGCCCAGATAGCTTTCCAGGTCCTCGCGATGGGCCTCGGCAATGACTTCGCCGGATAGATCGGGACGAAAGCGATAGGCCATGACCCGATCGTAGCCGGTCATGTTGCGGATTTCCTGGGTGACTCGGCTCAGCAGCGCATCGATGTCATGGCGATTCTGCATCTGGCTGATGATGCGCTGCGCATAAAGGGCGAACTGACTGAACGAGCCGCTGGCCGTGCGCCGCGGTTCGAACTCCAGATACAGCACCTGCAGATGGCGGTGGGCGACCACGTCGAACAGGCGCCCGAGCAGTACGCTTTCGACACTGTTGGCCCAGTGGTCGCTGCTGGCAAGGCCCTCGCCGATCAGCGCCAGGATATCGGCACCGAGCAATTCGCCGTCCGGCGTCGTGCCCGGCAGTACATCCAGGCCGGTGATCGCCATCAGGTTGGTGCTGCGGCTCAGTACACGGCCTTCGGCATCCAGCGCGATCAGTGCGCCGTGAGGCTGGATCGCGCCCGGTCGATGAATGGGTTCGTCCTCGCAATTGGCGAGGGAGACCGACGTCACGGGGCTTATGGCCATGAAGGTCCTGCAATGATGGGCATTGTTACGGGGAGCGACAAAATGGTCATGTTCTCCACATAGAAGTACGAAGTAGTGACTGTATCCTTTCACAGGATACCAGCGAGCCGATCATTGTCTTGCAAAACTTGTCCGGCACGACACTTTTCATACCTGGATTGGCCTTGTTTTGCTGCCGTTGGACGGTTTCTGCAGCGACTTTGCGCGCATCCATGTGCATAGGGTGACTTCTTGAGTTCGAGCCACTAGAATGCTTGCCCTTGATCTGGGGTCGGAAATGGCCGGCTAACGTCTGTGCAACGAGGAAAATCCATGCAAGTTTCTGTTGAAAACACTTCCGCTCTCGAGCGCCGCATGACCATCGGCGTTCCCGCCGAGCGCATCGAGGCCGAAGTCAACAAGCGTCTGCAACAGACCGCCCGTAACGCCAAGATCCCGGGCTTCCGTCCAGGCAAGGTGCCTATGAGCGTCATCCGTCAGCGCTACGAGGCTGACGCGCGCCAGGAAGCCCTGGGCAACGTCATCCAGGCTTCCTTCTATGAAGCCGTGGTCGAGCAGAAGCTCAACCCAGCCGGCGCACCCGCCGTCGAGCCTAAAGTGTTCGAAAAGGGCAAGGATCTGGAATACATCGCCACCTTCGAAGTGTTCCCCGAGTTCGAAGTCGGCGCGTTCGACAGCATCGAAGTCGAGCGCCTGAGCGCCGACGTCGCCGACAGCGACCTGGACAACATGCTCGAAGTGCTGCGTAAGCAGAACGTGCGTTACGAGCAGGTCGAGCGCGCTGCCCAGACCGAAGACCAGCTGAACATCGACTTCGTCGGCAAGATCGAAGGCGAGGAGTTCTCCGGTGGTTCGGCGAGCGGTACCCAGCTGGTACTGGGTTCGGGCCGCATGATCCCTGGTTTCGAAGACGGCCTGGTGGGCGCCAAGGCCGGTGAAGAGAAGGTCCTGAACCTGAACTTCCCCGAGGACTATCAGAACCTCGAGCTGGCCGGCAAGGCTGCCGAGTTCACCGTCACCGTCAACAGCGTTTCCGAAGCCAAGCTGCCTGAGCTGGACGAAGCGTTCTTCGGCCAGTTCGGCATCAAGGAAACCGGTCTCGACGGCTTCCGCGCCGAAGTTCGCAAGAACATGGAGCGCGAGCTGCGTCAGGCCATCAAGGCCAAGATCAAGAATCAGGTGATGGACGGCCTGGTGTCGACCAACCCGATCGAAGTGCCAAAGGCTCTGCTGGACAACGAAGTCGACCGTCTGCGCGTTCAAGCCGTGCAGCAGTTCGGTGGCAACATCAAGCCCGATCAGCTGCCGGCCGAGCTGTTCACCGAGCAAGCCAAGCGCCGCGTCGTGCTGGGCCTGATCGTCGCCGAAGTGGTCAAGCAGAACGAGCTCAAGCCGGACGAAGCGCGCGTACGCGAGCTGATCCAGGAAATGGCCTCGGCCTACCAGGAGCCCGAGCAAGTTGTATCGTGGTACTACAAAAATGATGAGCAGCTGAACGAAGTCCGTTCGGTTGTGCTGGAAGAACAAGTTGTGGATACTGTTCTGCAGAAGGCTAAGGTGACCGATAAAGCGGTCTCTTACGAAGAAGCAGTCAAGCCGGCAGAAGCAGCACAAGCCGACTGATTGTCCAACTCGTTGGAAATACAACCACAAGCCAGCCTCGCGCTGGCTTGTGCGTTTTCAAGACATGACTATTTGGGAGTAACTGCAGAGCATGTTCCGTAATTCTTATATTCAGCAGAACTCTGACATCCAGGCCGCCGGCGGCCTGGTCCCGATGGTTGTCGAGCAGTCCGCTCGCGGCGAACGCGCCTACGACATCTACTCGCGCCTGCTGAAGGAGCGAGTGATCTTTCTGGTTGGTCCGGTAGAGGATTACATGGCCAACCTGATCTGTGCGCAGCTACTGTTCCTTGAGGCGGAAAACCCGGACAAGGACATCCATCTCTACATCAACTCCCCAGGCGGTTCGGTCACTGCAGGCATGTCGATCTACGACACCATGCAGTTCATCAAGCCGAACGTGTCGACCACCTGCATTGGCCAAGCCTGCAGCATGGGCGCATTCCTGCTGACCGCCGGTGCCGAAGGCAAGCGTTTCTGCCTGCCGAACTCACGCGTGATGATTCACCAGCCACTGGGCGGCTTCCAGGGCCAGGCGTCGGACATCGAAATCCATGCCAAGGAAATCCTGTTTATCCGTGAGCGTCTCAACTCGCTGATGGCCAAGCACAGCGGGCACACCCTGGAAGAAATCGAGCGCGACACGAACCGCGACAACTTCATGAGTGCCGAAGCTGCGCAAGCCTATGGCTTGATCGACAAAGTGATTGACCGTCGCCCCGCTTAACATGAGCCGCTCAAAATAGGGCTGGTTGGCACGTCCGACCATTGCCGGGCTTGAAAAAGCCTGCAATAGCCTTCATCTTGTGTTGCAAGCCTATCGGATTTGGATCGATCGAATGACTGACACCCGCAACGGCGAGGACAACGGCAACAAGCTGCTCTATTGCTCCTTCTGTGGCAAAAGCCAGCATGAAGTGCGCAAATTGATTGCCGGCCCCTCGGTCTTTATCTGCGACGAGTGCGTCGACCTGTGCAACGACATCATCCGCGAGGAGGTGCAGGAAGCCCAGGCCGAGAGCAGCGCGCATAAATTGCCCTCGCCCAAAGAAATAAGCGGCATCCTGGATCAGTACGTGATTGGCCAGGAGCGTGCGAAGAAGGTTCTCGCGGTAGCGGTGTACAACCACTACAAGCGCCTGAACCAGCGTGACAAGAAGAATGACGACGTCGAACTCGGCAAGAGCAACATCCTGCTGATCGGCCCGACCGGTTCGGGCAAGACGCTGCTGGCCGAAACCCTGGCTCGCCTGCTCAACGTTCCGTTCACCATCGCCGACGCCACCACCTTGACCGAAGCCGGTTACGTGGGTGAGGACGTCGAGAACATCATTCAGAAGCTGCTGCAGAAGTGCGACTACGATGTGGAAAAGGCCCAGATGGGCATCGTCTACATCGACGAGATCGACAAGATCTCGCGCAAGTCGGACAACCCGTCCATCACCCGCGACGTTTCGGGCGAGGGCGTGCAGCAGGCGCTGTTGAAGCTGATCGAGGGCACCGTGGCCTCGGTACCGCCGCAAGGTGGTCGCAAGCATCCTCAACAGGAGTTTCTGCAAGTCGATACACGCAACATCCTGTTCATCTGCGGCGGTGCGTTCTCCGGGCTGGAAAAAGTGATCCAGAATCGCTCCACCCAGGGCGGCATCGGTTTCAGTGCCCAGGTGCGCAGCAAGCAGGAAGGCAAGAAGGTTGGCGAGTCGCTGCGCGAAGTCGAACCCGATGACCTGGTCAAGTTCGGGCTGATCCCCGAGTTCGTCGGTCGTCTGCCGGTTCTGGCGACGCTGGACGAACTGGACGAAGCGGCACTGATGCAGATCCTCACCGAGCCCAAGAACGCGCTGACCAAGCAGTACGGCAAGCTGTTCGAAATGGAAGGTGTGGACCTCGAGTTCCGCAGCGACGCCTTGAAGTCGGTTGCTCGCCGCGCGCTCGAGCGCAAGACGGGTGCCCGTGGCCTGCGTTCGATTCTCGAAGGCATCCTGCTCGACACCATGTATGAAATACCTTCGCAGACCGATGTAAGCAAAGTGGTCATCGATGAAAGCGTGATCGAAGGGACGTCCAAGCCGCTGTTGATCTATGAAAACAGCGAGCCACCGGCGAAGGCTGCACCCGACGCCTGATCGACAATCTGAGCTGAAACAAGGAAGGGGCCTACGGGCCCTTTTCGTTTTTCAGGCAGCGAACTTGTTTTTTGCGGGGCGAGCCCCCACATTGAAGACATGTTCAATTCCATCTGTTTACGGCCATCAGGGCCGCTGTAGAGGCGAAATCATGAAGACAACCATCGAATTGCCTCTCCTGCCATTGCGCGATGTCGTGGTCTATCCGCACATGGTTATCCCGCTGTTCGTGGGGCGTGAGAAGTCCATCGAGGCCCTCGAGGCGGCAATGTCCGGCGAAAAACAGATCCTTCTGCTCGCGCAGAAGAATCCTGCCGATGACGATCCCGGTGAAGACGCCCTGTACCGTGTCGGTACCGTTGCCACAGTGCTGCAATTGCTCAAGCTGCCCGATGGCACCGTCAAGGTGCTGGTCGAGGGTGAGCAGCGCGGCAGTGTCGAGCAGTTTCTGGAAATCGACGGCCACGTGCGTGCCGAAGTGCAGCTGATCGACGAGACCGACGCGCCGGATCGCGAGTCCGAGGTGTTCGTGCGCACGCTGCTGGGCCAGTTCGAGCAGTACGTGCAGTTGGGCAAGAAGGTCCCGGCCGAAGTGCTGTCCTCGCTCAACAGCATCGATGAGCCCGGCCGCCTGGTCGATACCATGGCCGCGCACATGGCGCTGAAGATCGAGCAGAAGCAGGAGATTCTCGAGATCATCGAGTTGCCGGCGCGTGTCGAACACGTGCTGGCCCTGCTGGATGCCGAGATCGACCTGCTGCAGGTCGAGAAGCGCATTCGTGGTCGGGTCAAGAAGCAGATGGAGCGCAGCCAGCGCGAGTACTATCTGAACGAGCAGATGAAGGCCATTCAGAAAGAACTGGGCGACGGCGAGGAAGGGCACAACGAAGTCGAGGAGCTGAAGAAGCGCATCGACGCCGCTGGCCTGCCCAAGGACGCGCTGGCCAAGGCCACGGCCGAGCTGAACAAGCTCAAGCAGATGTCGCCGATGTCGGCGGAAGCGACCGTGGTGCGCACCTACATCGACTGGCTGGTGCAGGTGCCATGGCAGGCGCAGAGCAAGGTGCGCCTGGACCTGGCGCGCGCCGAGAGCATTCTCGATGCCGACCACTACGGTCTGGAAGAGGTCAAGGAACGCATCCTCGAATACCTCGCCGTGCAGAAGCGGGTGAAGAAGATCCGCGGTCCGGTGCTGTGCCTGGTGGGGCCACCCGGTGTGGGCAAGACGTCCCTGGCCGAATCCATCGCCCATGCCACCAACCGCAAGTTCGTGCGCATGGCCCTGGGCGGCGTGCGTGACGAGGCCGAGATTCGTGGCCATCGTCGGACCTACATCGGTTCGATGCCCGGCCGCCTGATCCAGAAGATGACCAAGGTGGGCGTCCGCAACCCGCTGTTCCTGCTCGACGAGATCGACAAGATGGGCAGCGACATGCGCGGCGACCCGGCGTCGGCCTTGCTGGAGGTACTGGACCCCGAGCAGAACCACAATTTCAACGACCATTACCTGGAAGTCGATTACGACCTTTCCGACGTGATGTTTCTGTGCACCTCGAACTCGATGAACATCCCGCCGGCGTTGCTGGACCGGATGGAAGTCATCCGTCTGCCGGGCTACACCGAAGACGAGAAGATCAACATCGCGATCAAGTACCTGTCGCCCAAGCAGATCGAAGCCAACGGCCTGAAGAAGACCGAGGTCGAGATCGAGGTCGATGCGATCCGAGACATCATCCGTTACTACACCCGCGAGGCCGGCGTGCGTGGCCTGGAGCGTCAGATTGCGAAGATCTGCCGCAAGGTGGTGAAGGAGCACGCCCACCTGAAGAAATTCACGGTCAAGGTCACACCCGATTCGCTGGAGCACCTGCTGGGCGTGCGCAAGTTCCGCTACGGCCTGGCCGAGCAGCAGGATCAGGTCGGCCAGGTCACGGGCCTGGCCTGGACCCAGGTGGGCGGCGAGTTGCTGACCATTGAGGCTGCCGTCATCCCGGGCAAGGGCCAGTTGATCAAGACCGGTTCGCTGGGCGACGTGATGGTTGAGTCCATCACGGCGGCGCAAACGGTGGTACGCAGCCGTGCCAAGAGCCTGGGCATCGCGCCGGACTTCCATGAGAAGCACGACACGCACATCCACATGCCCGAAGGCGCCACGCCCAAGGATGGCCCGAGCGCCGGTGTCGGCATGTGCACCGCACTGGTTTCGGCCCTTACCCAGATTCCGGTGCGCGCCGATGTCGCCATGACCGGCGAGATCACGCTGCGCGGCCAGGTACTGGCCATTGGTGGGCTCAAAGAGAAGTTGCTGGCGGCTCATCGTGGTGGAATCAAAACGGTAATCATCCCTGAAGAAAACGTGCGCGATCTCAAGGAAATTCCCGACAATATCAAGCAGGATCTGCAGATTAAACCTGTTAAATGGATTGACGAAGTCCTGCAAATTGCGCTGCAATACGCGCCGGAGCCCTTGCCCGATGTGGCTCCCGAGATTGTCGCCAAGGATGAGAAACGCGATACGGATTCCAAGGAACGAATCAGCACGCATTGAGCCTTGATTTGACTGGGTGGCTTTCTTGACAGTTTTTTGGAGCCCTTGTTATAAAGCGGCACTTACTGTGTCGACAGCCACCCGGCGCCTGTTTCACCACATACTTTGAAACAACTCAAAAGATCGATATAAGGGGACTTATAGTGAACAAGTCGGAACTGATTGACGCAATCGCCGCATCTGCTGATATCTCCAAAGCTACAGCTGGCAAGGCGCTGGACGCCGTGATCGAATCCGTTACGGACGCTCTGAAATCCGGTGATTCGGTTGTGTTGGTAGGTTTCGGTACGTTCTCCGTGACTGATCGCCCGGCGCGTACCGGTCGCAACCCGCAGACCGGCAAGGCCCTGGAAATCGCGGCTGCCAAGAAGCCTAGCTTCAAAGCCGGTAAAGCCCTGAAAGAAGCTGTCAACTAAGCTTCGGCCACGCCTTTGCTACCTGCTGCCTGGCGATGCCGGCATCAGGAGTGGAGCTGAGCAAGCTCCGCGAGTTACGAGAAGGCGCATCCTCGGATGCGCCTTTCTTCTATCCGGATTCCTATTACTCTCCGCGGTCGCTCTATCTGTACGACCGTTTTCGGGGGATGCATGCTGCAGAACATCAGGGATAACTCCCAGGGCTGGATTGCCAAGACCATCATCGGTTTGATCATCGTACTGATGGCACTGACCGGTTTCGACGCGATCTTCCAGGCCGCCAGCCATAGCCAGGACGCTGCAAAGGTCAACGGTGACGAGATCACCTTGAACGAACTCAGTCAGGCCACCGAAATGCAACGCCGCCAGCTGATGCAACAGCTGGGCAAGGATTTCGATCCGGCCCTGCTTGACGACAAGATGCTGCGTGAAGCAGCCCTCAAGGGCTTGATCGACCGTAAGTTGCTGCTGCAAGGCGCCCATGACGCCAAGTTCGCCTTCTCCGAAGGCGCGCTCGACCAGATCATGCTGCAGACGCCGGAATTCCAGGTGGACGGCAAGTTCAGCGCCGAACGCTTCGACCAGGTCATTCGCCAGATGGGCTATGGCCGTCTGCAGTTCCGCCAGATGCTTTCCGAAGAGATGCTCATTGGCCAGCTGCGTGCCGGTCTGGCGGGCAGCAGCTTCGTCACCGACGAGCAGGTTGCCGCCTTCGCGCGCCTCGAGAAGCAGACTCGCGATTTCGCTTCGTTGACGTTCAAGGCGGACCCATCGGCGACCAAGGTCACCGACGACGAGGTCAAGGCGCATTACGACGAACACGCCAAGGAGTTCATGAGCCCTGACCAGGTGGTCATCGACTACGTGGAACTGAAGAAGTCTTCGTTCTTCGATCAGGTCAGCGTGAAAGACGAGGATCTGCAGGACGCCTATCAGAAAGAGATCGCCAACCTGTCCGAGCAGCGTCGTGCGGCGCACATTCTGATCGAGGTCAACGACAAGCTCGATGATGCACAGGCCAAGGCCAAAATCGAAGAAGTGCAGGCGCGTCTGGAGAAGGGCGAGG
The DNA here is from genome assembly GCF_000761155.1 of Pseudomonas rhizosphaerae. Lineage (NCBI taxonomy): Bacteria > Pseudomonadati > Pseudomonadota > Gammaproteobacteria > Pseudomonadales > Pseudomonadaceae > Pseudomonas > Pseudomonas rhizosphaerae. The sequence goes on from NZ_CP009533.1 coordinate 459,755, forward strand.
ACTTTGCCAAGTTGGCAAAGGAAGTGTCCCAGGACCCAGGTTCGGCCAACAATGGCGGCGACCTCGGCTTCGCCGGCAATGGCGTGTACGACCCGGCGTTCGAAACCGCGCTCAATGCCTTGAGCAAGGGCCAGGTCTCGGCGCCAGTGCGCACCGACTTCGGCTGGCACCTGATCAGGCTCGAAGACGTGCAGGCGCCGGACGTGCCGACTTTCGCCAGCCTGAAAGCCAAGCTGACCAGTGACCTGAAGACCCAGGAAGTGGAACAGCGCTTCGTGACCGCCACCAAGCAATTGGAAGATTCGGCGTTTGAAGCCTCCGACCTTGGTCAGCCAGCCCAGGAGCTGGGCCTCAAGGTGCAGACGTCCGAGCCATTCGGCAAGGATGGCGGCAGCCAGGGCGTGACGGCTAGCCGAGCCGTGGTTCAGGCCGCATTCAGCCCTGAAGTGCTGGAAGAAGGTTCCAATAGCGCTGCACTGGAGCTGGATCCGGAAACCATGGTCGTGGTGCGTGTGAAGGAGCATCGCAAGCCTGCGCAGCTGCCGCTCGAAGCCGTGGCCGGTCCGATTCGTACCGAGTTGGCCAAACAACATGCTGCAGCCCAGGTGAAGGCCAAGGGCGAGGCGCTGCTGGCCGGCCTGCGCGACGGCAAGGTGCCTCTGGCGGCCAGCCAGGAAGGCCAGCGTTGGAAAGTGCTGGAGGCGGTCAACCGCGGTCAGGACGGCATCGAGCCGGCCGAACTGCAGGCGCTGTTCCGCATGCCCAAGCCGCAAGCCAAGGAAAAGCCTGAGTTCAGCAGCGTGACGCTGAAAGACGGCAGCTTCGTGATTTTGCGCCTGGACGGCGTGAACGAAGCCGCAGCCCCTAGCGATGAAGAGAAAACCCAATACCGCCGCTTCCTGGCGTCGCGCATGGGTCAGCAGGATTTTGCGGCCTACCGCAAGCTGCTGGAAACCAAGGCGGACATCACCAGGTATTGAGGTGATGGATGTTTGAACAAAAGGCCGCGTATGCGGCCTTTTGTTTTTTGGTGGATTCAAGGGCCTCTTCGCGGGCAGAGCCCGCTCCCACATGTCACCACTACTCCTTGCGCCACCGATAAACCCAGCCATAAAAAAACGCCGCTGGAATCAGCGGCGTTTCTTCAACCAGCCGAAGCCGGCTTATTCTTCGATATCACCCATGGCGGTGGTGTTGAAGCCGCCGTCCACGTACATGATTTCACCGCTGATACCCGACGCCAGGTCGGAGCACAGGAACGCGCCGGCGTTGCCGACTTCGTCGATGGTGACGTTGCGGCGCAGCGGGGTCTGCGCTTCGTTGGCGGCCAGCATCTTGCGGAAGTTCTTGATGCCCGAGGCTGCCAGGGTGCGGATCGGGCCAGCCGAAACGGCGTTGACGCGCGTGCCTTCCGGGCCCAGGGAGCCGGCCAGGTAGCGCACGCCGGCTTCCAGCGAAGCCTTGGCCATGCCCATGACGTTGTAGTTGGGCATGGTGCGCTCGGCGCCCAAGTAGGACAGGGTCAGCAGGCTGCCGTTGCGGCCTTTCATCATTTCGCGCCCAGCCTTGGCCAGGGCCACGAAGCTGTAGGCGCTGATGTCGTGGGCGATGCGGAAGCCTTCGCGGGTGGTGGCCTGGGTGAAGTCGCCATCGAGCTGGTCGCCCGGGGCGAAACCGACGGAGTGAACGATGACGTCCAGGCCGTCCCACTTCTTGCTCAGGGCTTCGAAGACCGAGGCGATTTCAGCATCGCTGGCCACGTCGCAAGGGAAGCACAGATCGGCGCTGGAGCCCCAGCCTGCGGCGAATTCCTCGACGCGGCCCTTGAGCTTTTCGTTCTGGTAGGTGAAGGCAAGTTCAGCACCCTCGCGATGCATGGCGGCGGCGATGCCGGATGCGATGGACAGTTTGCTGGCGACACCGACGATCAGGACGCGCTTACCGGCGAGAAAACCCATGTGTTGTTCCTCTTCAGGTTAATCGACAGCCGTTGGGGCCAAGAAGGCTGCTTCCAACAGCTGCTGTGTATAAGGGTGCTGCGGCGCGGCAAAGATAGCCCGCGCCGCCCCTTGTTCGACGACCTGACCGTGCCTGATCACCATCAACTGGTGACTCAAGGCTTTGACTACCGCCAGGTCATGGCTGATAAACAAATAGGTCAGGTTGTATTTCAGTTGCAGTGAACGCAACAGCTCCACTACCTGGCGTTGAACGGTGCGGTCGAGCGCCGAGGTGGGCTCGTCCAGCAGGATCAACGCCGGTTTCAAAACCAAGGCCCGGGCAATGGCGATACGTTGCCGCTGCCCACCGGAGAACTCGTGAGGGTAACGATGCCGGGTCTGTGGGTCCAGCCCAACCTCTTCGAGCGCGGCAATGATAGCCTGTTCCTGCTCGGCTTCGTTGCCGATCTTGTGTATTCGCAGGCCTTCGCCGACGATCTGGCTCACGCTCATGCGCGGGCTCAAACTGCCGAACGGGTCCTGGAAGACCACCTGCATCTGCTTGCGCAGCGGTCTCACCTGCTGCTGGGGCAGGCCGTCCAGGGACTCACCCTGAAAGCGGATCGAGCCACGACTCGCGATCAAACGCATGATGGCCAGGCCCAGCGTCGATTTGCCCGAGCCACTTTCACCGACGATACCCAGGGTCTGCCCACGGGGCAGCTCGAAGTGGATACCGTCGACCGCCTTGACGTGATCCACGGTACGGCCCAGCAATCCCTTCTTGATGGGAAACCAGACGCGCAAGTCGTCGACCGACAGAATCGGCTCGCCAACCCGTGTCGCCGCAGGCTCGCCGCTGGGTTCGGCACCCAGCAGCACCTGGGTGTACGGATGCTGCGGTGCGCGAAACAATTCTTCGCACGTAGCCTGTTCGACGATGCGACCGCGCTGCATGACACATACCCGGTGTGCAATTCGCTTCACCAGGTTCAGGTCGTGGCTGATCAGCAGCAGGGCCATGCCCAGTCGGGCCTGCAGTTCCTTGAGCAATTCGAGGATCTTCAGCTGCACCGTGACGTCGAGGGCAGTGGTGGGTTCGTCGGCGATCAGCAGTTCAGGCTCGTTGGCCAGGGCCATGGCGATCATCACACGCTGACGCTGGCCGCCTGACAGCTCGTGGGGCAATGCCTTGAGCCGTTTGTGCGGTTCGGCGATACCTACCAGCTCCAGCAACTGCAGGGTGCGCTGGGTAGCGGCTGCTCCGGTCAGCCCTTTGTGCAGGGCCAGGACTTCGCCGATTTGCTTGCCGATGTTGTGCAGTGGGTTGAGCGAGCTCATCGGCTCCTGGAAGATCATCGCAATGCGATTGCCACGGATCTGCCTGAGTTGTTTTTCCGGCAGCGTGAGCAGGTCGCTGCCCTTGTAGGCGATGGTACCGTTGGGGTGCTGGGCGAGCGGGTAGGGCAGCAGGCGCAGGATGGAGTGCGCCGTCACCGACTTGCCCGAGCCACTTTCGCCCACCAGCGCCAGGGTTTCGCCGCGGCGGATATCGAAGCTGATGTGCTCGACCACGCGCTGGCGGCTCTCACCGGTCACGAACTCGACGGCCAGGTCGCGGACCTCGATCAGATTGTCCTGGCTCATGTCATTTCCTCGGGTCGAAGGCATCGCGGGCGGATTCACCGATGAATACCAGCAGGCTGAGCATCAGGGCCAGCACGGTGAAAGCGCTGATGCCCAGCCAGGGCGCCTGCAGGTTGGACTTGCCTTGGGCCACCAGCTCGCCCAGCGACGGTGAGCCGGCAGGCAGGCCGAAGCCGAGAAAATCCAGCGCAGTCAGGGTGCCGATCGCGCCCGTGAGGATGAACGGCATGAACGTCATGGTCGATACCATGGCATTGGGCAGGATGTGGCGGAACATGATCGCGCCGTTCTGCATGCCCAGGGCGCGTGCCGCGCGCACGTATTCCAGGTTGCGGCCACGCAGGAATTCGGCGCGCACCACGTCCACCAGGCTCATCCAGGAGAACAGCAGCATGATGCCCAGCAGCCACCAGAAATTGGGCTGCACGAAGCTGGCCAGGATGATCAGCAGGTACAGCACCGGCAGTCCGGACCAGATTTCCAGGAAGCGCTGACCGGCCAGGTCCACCCAGCCGCCATAGAAGCCCTGCAGGGCACCGGCGATCACGCCGATCACCGAGCTGGCAATGGTCAGGGTCAGGGCGAACAGCACCGAGATGCGGAAGCCGTAGATGACGCGCGCGAGCACGTCGCGGCCTTGATCGTCGGTACCCAGCCAGTTCTGCGCAGACGGCGGTGCCGGTGCGGGCACGTTGAGGTCGTAGTTGATGCTCTGGTAGTCGAACGGGATCGGTGCCCAGAGCGTCCAGCTACCCTTGGCTGCCAGCAGCTCGCGGATGTAGGGGCTCTTGTAGTTGGCTTCCAGGGGAAACTCGCCGCCGAAGGTGGTTTCCGGATAGCGCTTGAAGGCAGGGAAATACCATTCGCCGTCGTAGCGCACCGCCAGCGGTTTGTCGTTGGCGATCAGCTCGGCGCCCAGGCTCAGGCCGAACAGCACCAGGAACAGCCACAGCGACCACCAGCCACGCTTGTTCGCCTTGAACCGTTCGAAGCGACGTCGGTTGAGGGGAGACAGGTTCATCTCAATGCTCCCGATGGCCGAAGTCGATGCGTGGATCGACCAGGGTGTAGGTAAGATCGCCGATCAGTTTCACTACCAGCCCCAACAAGGTAAAGATGAACAGGGTGCCGAACACCACCGGGTAGTCACGGTTGATCGCCGCCTCGAAGCTCATCAGGCCCAGGCCGTCGAGGGAGAAGATCACCTCGACCAGCAGCGAGCCGGTGAAGAAGATGCCGATGAAGGCCGAGGGGAAACCGGCGATCACCAGCAGCATGGCATTGCGGAACACGTGGCCATAGAGCACGCGATGATTGCTCAAGCCCTTGGCCTTGGCGGTCACCACGTACTGCTTGCCGATTTCGTCGAGGAAGCTGTTCTTGGTCAGCAGGGTCATGGTGGCGAAGTGGCCGATGACCAGCGCGCTGACCGGCAGCACCAGGTGCCAGAAGTAATCGAGTACCTTGCCGCCCCAGCTCAACTCCTCGAAATTGTTGGAGGTCAGGCCGCGCAGCGGGAACCAGTCCAGGTAGCTGCCGCCGGCGAACACCACGATCAACAGGATGGCGAACAGGAATGCGGGAATGGCGTAGCCGACGATGATCGCCGAGCTGGTCCAGACGTCGAAATGGCTGCCGTGGCGGGTGGCCTTGGCGATGCCCAGGGGGATCGACACCAGGTACATGATCAGGGTGCTCCACAGGCCCAGCGAGATCGACACCGGCATCTTCTCCACGATCAGGTCGATGACCTTGGCGTCGCGGAAGAAGCTGCTGCCGAAATCCAGCTGCGCGTAGTTCTTGATCATGATCCACAGGCGTTCGGGCGCCGGCTTGTCGAAGCCATACATCTTCTCGATTTCTTGCACCAGCGCAGGGTCCAGGCCTTGCGCGCCACGATAGCTGGAGCCGGCGACCGCCACTTCGGCGCCACCGCCGGCGATGCGGCTGGTAGCGCCGTCGAACCCTTCGAGCTTGGCGATCATCTGTTCCACCGGGCCGCCGGGGGCGGCCTGGATGATGGCGAAATTGATGATCAGGATCCCCAGCAGCGTGGGAATGATCAGCAGCAATCGGCGCAGGATATAGGCCAGCATCTTATGGCGTCTCTGAAGGCGTGGTGGTGACTGCTGGCGGGGTCTCGGGCTTGTTCCACCACGTCTGCAGGCCAACGTCGTAGCGCGGCGTGACGGTCGGGTGGCCGAAGCGATTCCAGTAGGCCACGCGCCAGGTCTTGATGTGCCAGTTGGGGACAACGTAGTGGCCCCAGAGCAGGACGCGGTCCAGGGCACGGGCATGGTCGACCAGTTCCTGGCGCGAAGTGGCGTTGATCAGGCTCTCCACCAGGCTGTCGATGGCCGGGTCCTTGAGTCCCATGTAATTGCGGCTGCCGGGCTTGTCGGCGCTGGAGCTGGCCCAGTACTCGCGCTGCTCGTTTCCGGGCGAAGTGGACTGGGTGAAGCTGCTCACCATCATGTCGAAGTCACGCGAGCGCACCCGGGTGACGTATTGGGACATATCGACGCGACGAATCACCAGTTCGATGCCCAGATCGGCCAGGTTGCGCTTGTAGGGCAGCAACACCCGGTCGAAGTCGGCCTGGGTCAGCAGGAATTCGAGTTTCACTGGCGTGCCTTGGGCATCGACCATCTTGTCGTCGACGATGCGCCATCCGGCCTCCTGCAACAGTTTGTAGGCCCTGCGCTGCTGCTCGCGCAGCATGCCGCTGGCGTCGGTGACCGGGTTGCTGAACGGCGTATCGAAGACGCGCTCGGGAACCTGTCCGCGCAGCGGTTCGAGTATCTTCAGTTCGGCCGGGCTGGGGAGGCCGGAAGCTGCCATCTCCGAGTTCTCGAAATAGCTGTCGGTGCGCGTGTAGGCGCCATTGAACAGCTGTTTGTTGGTCCACTCGAAGTCGAACACCAGCGCCAGGGCCTCGCGCACACGCACGTCCTGGAACAACGGCTTGCGCAGGTTGAAGACGAAGCCCTGCATGCCGGTCGGGTTGCCGTTGGGGATTTCCTCGCGCAACAGGCGTTTCTCGCGCACCGCAGGAATGTCGTAGGCGGTGGCCCAGTTCTTCGCGCTGCTTTCGAGCCAGTAGTCGAACTGCCCGGCCTTGCCCGCTTGCAGGGCCACGGTGTTGTCGCGGAAGTATTCGATCTCGAGCGCGTCGAAATTGAACATCCCACGGTTCATCGGCAAGTCTCGCCCCCAGTAGTCATCGACCCGCTCGTAGCGTATCGAGCGGCCCGCCTTGACCTCGGCGACCTTGTACGGCCCGCTGCCCAGCGGCATGTCCAGGCCGCCCTTGGCGAAGTCGCGGCCTTCCCAGAAGTGTTTGGGCAGTACCGGCAGCTGACCGAGGATCAGCGGCAGTTCGCGATTGTTGCTGTGCTTGAACTTGAACAGCACCCGTTGCGGGTCTTCGGCGACCACGTCGGCGACATCGGCATAGTAGCCACGGTACAACGGCGATCCGCTGTGCATCAGGGTCTGGAAACTGAACACGACGTCTTCGGCGCGCATGGGCTGGCCGTCGTGGAAGCGTGCCTCGGGGCGCAGGTAAAAGCGCACCCAGCTGTTGTCCGGGGCTTTCTCGATGCGGCCGGCGACCAGGCCATATTCGGTAAAGGGCTCGTCCAGGCTCTGCCGCGCCAGGGTGTCGTAGGTCAGGTCCATGTCGTCGGCCGGTACGCCCTTGCTGATGAAGGGGTTGAGGCTGTCGAAGCTGCCCACGCCTTTCTGGCGAAAGGTCCCGCCCTTGGGGGCGTCGGGGTTCACGTAGTCGTAGTGCTTGAAGTCTGCCGGGTATTTGGGCGCTTCGTCGTACAGCGTCAGCGCATGCTGCGGCGCGGCGTGCGCCACGCTGGCTGCGATGCACAGCGCGACAGCGCTCAGGGCCTTGCTCAGGGCACGTAAGGGCATCATCGAATCTTCTCCGTAGGCTTGATCCACCAGGCACTCAGGCCCAGGGTGTACGGCGGGGTAGTGACGAAGGCCAGCCGGCTGCGGTACGCCAGGCGGTGGTAGTCCAGGTACCAGTTGGCAACCATGTAGTGCTGCGACAGCAACACGCGGTCTAGCGCCCTGGCGGCGGCCACCTGGTCATCGCGGCTCTGGGCACCGAGCAGTTGTTCGAGCAAGCGGTCGACCACCGGATTGGCAACGCCTGCGTAATTCTTGCTGCCGCGTACGACGGCTTGGCTGGAATGAAAGTACTGCCATTGCTCAAGCCCCGGGCTGAGGGTCTGCGGCAGGGTCAGCGAGATCATGTCGAAGTCGAACTGGTCCAGCCGTTGCTTGTACTGCGCGCGATCCACGCTGCGCAGGTTGGCCTGCACGCCGATTCTGGCCAGGTTGGCCACATAGGGCCCCAGGATGCGTTCCAGGTTGGAATTGACCAGCAGGATCTCCAGGCGCAACGGCTGGCCAGCGGCATTGCGCAGGCCGTCGCCCTGCAAGGTCCAGCCAGCGTCGGCCAGCAGTTGCAGGGCCTGGCGCAACGTTGCCCGGGGAATGCCGTTGCCGTCGGTGCTGGGCATGCTCGGCGCTTCAAGGAAAAGCGCCGGGCTCAAGGCGCTCTTGTGCGCTGACAGCAGCAGTCGCTCCTTGCCGCTGGGCAGGCCGGTAGCAGCAAACTCGCTGTTGGGGTAGTAGCTTTCGGTGCGTCGGTAGGCGCCGCTGAACAGCGCCCGGTTGGTCCATTCGAAATCCAGCAGCAGGCCCAGCGCCTCGCGCACGCGTGGGTCGCTGTAGGCCGGGCGGCGGGTGTTGAAGAACAGGCCTTGGGTCTGCGTCGGAATCTTGTGCGGAATCTGCGCCTTGATGACCTCGCCGCGGCGCACGGCTGGAAAGTCGTAGCCATTGGTCCAGTTCTTCGCCTGGTGCTCGATGTAGATGTCGAACTCGCCGGCCTTGAACGCTTCGAAAGCCACATCGCTGTCCCGGTAGAACTCGACTTCCATGCGATCGAAGTTGTACTTGCCGCGGTTCACGGGCAGGTCCTTGCCCCACCAGTTGCGATCCCGCTGCAGCACCAGCCGCCTGCCCGGCACCACGTGCTCGATGCGGTAGGGGCCGCTGGTCACCGGTGCCTCGAAGGTGGTGGCTTGAAAATCCCGACCTTGCCAGTAGTGCTTGGGCAAGATAGGTAGCTCACCCAAGCGCAGGATCAGCAGCGGGTTGCCCGAGCGCTTGAACACGAAGCGGATCCGCGTCGGGCTCAGTACATCGACCCGCAGCACTTCCTGCAGGTTGGTCCGGTACATCGGATGGCCCTGGGTCAGCAACGTCCGGTAGGAAAACGCCACGTCGGCGCTGGTAATCGGATGGCCATCGTTGAAGCGTGCCTGCGGCCTGAGGTTGAACACGACCCAGCTGCGGCTCTCGTTGTATTCCACGGATTGGGCGATGAGGCCGTAACTGGAAGTAGGCTCGTCGCCCGAGGGCGCGTATTGCCCGGTGCCGACCATCAAGGGCTCGTTCAGCTCATTGATGCCGTACTGCAGGAAGTTGGCGGTCTGGACCGGGCTGGTGCCCTTGAAGGTGTAGGGGTTGAGCGTGTCGAACGTACCGAAGGCCATCGTTCGCAACGTGCCACCCTTGGGGGCGTCGGGGTTGACCCAATCGAAATGGCTGAAACGTGCCGGGTATTTGAGCGAACCGAATTGCGCATAGCCGTGGCTTTGGGTGATCGTCGCGTTGGCACAGGTGCTCAACGCAAGGCCCAGCAGGCAGAAGAAGAGGGGACGCATCAATTCATGAATCCGAACCGGTCGGCAATGACTTTGTTGCGCTTACAGTAACAGTTTGTCTCTATGGGAAGAAGGGTGGTGATGGCATTGAGCTGGCGCCGCGACGATCGACAAGGCCGATCGTTGCGGCGCCGGGAGCGGTCAGCGGCGGTTCAGATAGACCGTGAGCGTCTGGCCTGGCTTGAGCGCGTGTCCGCTGCGCGGGTTCCAGCGCTTGAGGTGCTGCATCTCGACATTGAAGCGCTTGGCGACCAGGTACAGCGAGTCGCCCTTGCGCACCTTGTAGGTGGTGGTCTTCTGCGCATCGCTGGCCGCCGACCCGGCCTTGGCCAGCACACGGCCCTTGGCCGAAGTCTCGGCCTGCATGACCAGGGTCTGGCCGACCTTGAGGTTCTTGCCGGTCAGGCGGTTCCAACGCTGCAGGTCGCGGGTGTCGACCTTGTTCGCCTTGGCGATGGCCGCCAGGTTGTCGCCGCGGCGCACGGTGTACGACTTGGGCCGGCTGGGCTGCACCACTGCCACTTCGTCGAAGACGCGCTGGGCGGGCGCCAGGGTCAGCAGTTCTTCGGGCTTCATGTTCGACAGGCTGGCGGTCAGCAGCTGCGCCTTGGCCGTGGGCACCAGCAGGTGCTGGGTCGGCTCCATGGTCACGCGCTTCTTGAACGCCGGATTGAGCTGGAACATCTCGTCTTCGTCGATGCCGGCCAGTGCCGCGACGCGGGACAGGTCGACGCGCTGGTTGACCTCGACCACATCGAAGTAAGGTTGGTTGGCAATCGGGTTCAGATTGACGCCATAGGCCTGTGGCGACTGCACCAGTTCGGCCAGGGCCAGCAGCTTGGGCACGTAGTCACGGGTTTCCTGCGGCAGTGGCAGGTTCCAGTAATCGGTGGGCAGGCCCAGTTTCTCGTTGCGTTCCATGGCCCGGCTGACCGTGCCTTCGCCGGCATTGTAGGCTGCCAGGGCGAGCAGCCAGTCGCCGTTGAACATCTCGTGCAGCTTGCTCAGGTAGTCCAATGCGGCGCCGGTGGAGGCGGTGACATCGCGACGGCCGTCGTAGAAGTTGGTCTGGCGCAGGTTGAAGTAGCGGCCAGTGGACGGGATGAACTGCCACAGCCCGGAGGCATCGGAGCGCGAGTAGGCCATCGGGTTGAAGGCGCTTTCGATGACCGGCAGCAAAGCCAGCTCCAGGGGCATGTCGCGTTCTTCGAGGCGCTCGACGATGTAGTGCATGTACAGGCTGCCGCGACCGCTGGCACTTTCCAGGAACGAAGGGTTGCTGACGAACCACAGGCGTTGCTGTTCGACGCGCGGGTTCATGGCGATGCTGTCCTGCAGTTGGAAACCATCGCGAATGCGCTCCCACACGTCGTGCGGGGCTTTCTTGGGCTGGGACTGGTTGACGAAGATCGGCTTGGGCCGCATGTGAGCGGTCAGGGCATGGGGCCGGGCGTCCGGGCCAGCGCCCGAAGAGACGCTCGCGGTGCTCTGGCAACCGGCGAGGCCGGCGCACAGGGTGACCGCGATCGCTTGGGCCAGTCGCGTCAATGTGTCGGACTTGATGGTTTTGCGTATGGATGACGACATTGGCTGGAGGGTAGTTCCGCGCGAAAATGTCGGGCGATTCTAGAAAGTGACCGAAGGTCGGTCAACCTTTGAGAAATTTCCGACACAAATCAGCGGCCTTCAGAACTTATCTTTCCAACTACGTAAGGTTGCAAAGACCGCCTGCGCCGTGCCGTGAGAGGTTCCGGCCCGTTCGTCTGCTTTTTGTTTAACGGATGTTTCAGCGACCCGCAGAAAAGGATTCGTGCGCTTTTCCAGGCCGATCGAGGTAGGCAGCGTGATGGCGTTTCGTTCGCGCAGGGCCGTGACTTCCTGTAGCCGCCTGGCGACGTCCGGATTGCCGGGCTCCACGGCGCTGGCGAATTTCAGATTGCTCAGTGTGTACTCGTGGGCGCTGTAGACCTGGGTATCGTCGGGCAGTTGAGCCAGGCGCGACAGAGAAGCGTGCATCTGCTGCGGAGTGCCTTCGAACAGGCGGCCACACCCAGCGGCGAACAGCGTGTCACCCGGGAACAGCAGGGGCTGGGTATCGCTGGCGTGATAGAAGGCGATATGGCCTGCTGTGTGCCCCGGTACGTCGTGCACCTGCAGGTGCAGACCGAGCACGTCCAGGGTGTCGCCGTCGCGCAGCGCCCGGTCGCGGGCTGGAATCGATTCGCCGGCCGGCCCGCTGACCTGCGCTGCGCTGCGACGCTTGAGCGCTTCGACGCCGCCGACATGGTCGTTGTGGTGGTGGGTGATGAGGATATCGGTCAGGCGCATGTCGGGGTGGGCGTCGAGCCATTGCTCGACCGGACCGGCGTCGCCCGGGTCCACCACGGCGCACTGGCCCGCCGCAGTGTCTTGTAACAACCAGATGTAGTTGTCGGAGAAAGCGTTCAGCGCGTGAATCTGTATCATGGCCCGGTTCGCTTGATTTCGATTAATGGTCCATCTTAGTGCCCTGTCGGCATTAGGTGAACCTCAGCGTGGGAGATCGTCATGACCGATACCGCCTTTGCTCAGGCCGACCCGCAGTGGCTGGCCCTGATCGGCCAGGCCCGCGAATGGTTTGCCGGGCCGCATGGCCAGTTGCTGCTGCGTGAAGAGCAGCGCTTGCTCGAAGAAGAACTGGCGCGCTTTTTCGGCGGCTACCTGGTGCATTATGGACCCAGTGCCGAACCGCCCCCGGTAGCCGGGCAGATCCATCGCAACGTACGCATGGGCGCGCCCTTTCCAGGCGTCGAGATCGTCTGCGAGGAGCAGGCCTGGCCGCTGGGTGAACACGCCGCCGACGTCGTGGTGTTGCAGCACGGGTTGGATTTCAGCCTGTCGCCCCATGGCCTGCTGCGCGAGGCGGCTAGCGCGGTACGGCCGGGCGGGCACCTGCTGATCGTCGGCATCAACCCGTGGAGCGCCTGGGGCGCACGCCGGGTGTTCGCCAAGGACGCCCTGCACAAGGCCCGCTGTTTCTCTGCCTCGCGGGTGGCCGATTGGTTGAACCTGCTGGGCTTCGGGCTGGAGAAACGCCGGTTCGGGTGCTATCGTCCGCCGCTTGCCTCGCCCCGCTGGCAAGCGCGTCTGGCTGGTCTGGAGCGGGTTGCCGGCAAGTGGCAGAGCGGCGGCGCAGGCTTCTATATATTGGTTGCGCGCAAGATGGTGGTAGGGCTGCGGCCGCTGGTGCAGCAACGCCGCGAGCCGATGGGCAAGCTGCTGCCGCTGCCGATGGCCAAGGTCAACCGAGACAATCCGAACATCGATGGAAAAGCCTGATGAGTGACACTGTGGAAATCTTCACCGACGGCGCCTGCAAGGGCAATCCCGGCCCGGGTGGCTGGGGTGCGTTGCTGGTGTGCAAGGGCGTGGAGAAAGAGTTGTGGGGTGGCGAAAGCACCACCACCAACAATCGCATGGAGCTGACCGCCGCCATTCGCGGATTGCAGGAGCTCAAGCGCGGCTGCAGCGTGCTGCTGGTGACCGACTCCGAGTACGTGATGAAAGGCATCAACGAGTGGATGGTCAACTGGAAGAAACGCGGCTGGAAAACCGCCGCCAAGCAGCCGGTCAAGAATGCCGACCTGTGGCAACAGCTCGATGAGCAGGTCAATCGCCATGAAGTGAAATGGCAGTGGGTTCGCGGTCACAACGGCCACCCTGGCAACGAGCGCGCCGATGACCTGGCCAACCGCGGGGTCGATGAAGTGCGCGGGATGCGTCAGGCGTAGGCAGGCAGCCGGTAGGTAGCCCGAGGCAGGTCGCTGGGAGCGCCTGCCGTGCTGTGCTAGAGTTTCACCACTTGCGGTTCGATCTTCTCGAACCGACAGCTCTTCGTTTTACCCCCGATTTCCGCTCACCCGTTCGAGAGTTTCTGCCCATGGCCGTTCGTTCCGTAGTATTCGACACCGAAACCACTGGTATGCCGGTCACCGATGGGCACCGCGTGATCGAGATCGGCTGCGTCGAACTGATGGGGCGCCGGCTGACCGGGCGCAACTTCCACGTCTACGTGCAGCCGGACCGGCCCAGTGACGAGGGCGCCATTGGCGTCCACGGCATCACTGATGAGTTTCTGGTGGGCAAGCCACGCTTCGCCGAGGTTGCCGACGAGTTCTACGAGTTCATCCAGGGCGCGCAGATCATCGCCCACAACGCGACCTTCGACGTCGGCTTCCTGAGCAACGAATTCAAGATCGCTGGCATGCCCGAGCGGGCCAACATCGCCGAGTACTGCACGGTCATCGACAGCCTGGCAATGGCCCGCGAGCGCCATCCAGGGCAACGCAATAGCCTCGATGCACTGTGCAAGCGCTACGGCATCGACAACTCCGGGCGCGAACTGCACGGCGCGTTGCTCGACTCCGAGATCCTCGCCGACGTCTACCTAGCCATGACCGGTGGTCAGACCAGCCTGTCGCTGGCCGGCAATGCCAGCGATGGCGACGGTGGTGGCCAGCAGGGCAGCGAGATCCGTCGCCTGCCTGCGGACCGTCGGCAGACGACGATCATCCGCGCCAGCCAAGCCGAGCTGGACGAGCACATGGCGCGCCTGCAAGTCATCGCCAAAGCCGCCGGGGCCGATGCGCTCTGGACGCAACTGGGTACATAAGCCGTTTTGTCGCACCCCCGAATGTCTTCCACGGACGGCTCGAGCCAAGGCTTGGCTGACAGCCAGCCGTGCGTTCGCCTGGCCGATGAGCATTTCGACGATTACGTGCTAGGTGCCGACTTTACTGCCCAGGTGTGCGGCTATGCCTCACCGGTGTTCAACCAGCCGGTCGCCGATTGGCCGTTTCGGTCGATTCGGCCCTACCGCAAGGATTACGGCATCGACTCGGCCGAATTTGCCCGTTATCGCGAGACGGGGGCCGGGGGCGCCATCTTCATGGCCTGGCTGGGCGAGCGCGCGGTTGGCCATGTGGTGGTCAGCCGGCACTGGAACAACCTTGCCTACGTCGACGAGCTGGCGGTCGATGTCTCGGCCCGTGGCCTCGGCGTGGCCAGGGCTCTGCTCGATGTGGCGCAGTTCTGGGCAGTCAAGCAGGGCTTGCCGGGCATCATGCTGGAAACCCAGAACAACAACCTGCCGGCCTGCCGTTTGTACGAGCGCTGTGGCTTTCGCCTGGGCGGCATCGACTACCTGCGTTATCAGGCGATCGATGCCGCCAGCCATGAGACGGCGTTGTTCTGGTACCGGTTATTCGCGGACGGGTGAGAGCAGCGCCTGCGCGTTCTGCGCGATGATTTCGAGCAGGGTCTTTTCGGCTGCGGAGCTCGAGGCTGCGCTGCGCGTGAGGGCGTACAAGGTCACCGGTACGGCCGGCGACAGCGGGCAGGTATCCAAGCCCTGGGCGCGCGCGCCTGCTGCGGTGAACGGGTCGACCACGGCCAGGCCTTCGCCCGCCTCGACCATGCTGCGCATCATCTGGTAGGTCTGCACCCGCGTCTGGATACGCGGGGGCGGGTTCAACGATTGCAGCCTGTGCTCGAGGACCAGGCTCAGTGGTTCTTCGCCTTCCAGGCCGATCATCGCCTGTCCCGCCAGCTCGTGGAGTGCAATGTAGCGATGCTTGGGAGAAAGCCAGCCTTGGGGAGCGAGCAGTTGCAGCTTGCCTTCGGCCAGGACCTGACTGGTGATCGAGGGGTGATCGGGGCAGTGCAGGCTCAGGCCGACGTCGGTCTGGTGCAGCAGCAGGCTGCGCACCATTTCGTCGGTGTTCTGGACGCCCAGCGTGCAAGGCGTTTCACGAAAGCGTCGGCGCAGGGCGGCGATGCTCTGGGGCAACAACTGGTGAGCCAGGGACGCGGTACACACCACGTGCAGGGCAGGGTCCTGATGCTCGCGCAGGCTGTCGGCCAAGCGCTGCAGACGCTCGACCTGACTCTGCACGGCGGCGATTTCCGCCTGCATGCGCAGGGTTTCCGGGGTCGGCTGGAACCTGCCGCGGACCCGCGCGAACAGCAGGAAGCCCAACTGGCGTTCGGCATCCTGCAAAGTCTGTTCGAGGGTCTGCGTGCAGATGTCGAGCATCTGCGCAGCGCTCTTGAGTTCGCCGGTCTGGCAGAGCGCCTGGATGATTTCGATGTGGCGCAGTCTCATGCGCGATCCATACCTGCTAGGGGGTCGGCGGGCATGCTAACGCAAATCGGTGCGCGAACGGTCAAGGGATGCGGATGATTTCCACGCCACTCTGGACCAGTTGGAAACGGTCTTCGCCCAGGTGATTGACGCGATCGCCGATGGCCAGCTTGTAGGTGGAGGTCGGCGCACTGCCTTCGACCGCCGGGGTCGATTCCTGAAACTCATGCACCGGGTAGATGCGACCTTCCGCATCGCGTGCATGAAATTGCCCAACCAGCACTGCAGCCATTTTAGTTCCAACCTCTGAAGAATTTCGCGTGTATCTCGCTGGCACTGTAGACCTCTGTTTATAAAGGTAGTTTTACCCGCGAGGAAAAATAGTGCGGTTGCCGGACAGATGGCGGACAAACCGGGCCAAGTCATCTATAACTACCCCTCGATTCATTCATACAGGGGTAAGGGCATGAGCAAGGTCTATTCGGTTGCGGTACTGGTCGGCAGCCTCAGAAAGGATTCGCTCAACCGCAAGGTGGCACTGGCGCTGCAGTCCATGGCACCTGACAACCTGGCGCTGAAGATCGTTGAGATCGGCGAGCTGCCGCTCTACAACGAAGACATCGACGTCACGCCACCCGCTGCTTATACCACTTTTCGCCAGGCGCTGGGCGAAGCCGATGCCGTGCTGTTCGTCACCCCCGAGTACAACCGCTCGGTGCCGGCGCCGTTGAAGAACGCGATCGACGTGGGTTCGCGCCCCTATGGCCAGAGCCACTTCACCGGCAAACCGGGCGCAGTGATGAGCGTCTCGCCCGGCGCGGTGGGCGGTTTCGGGGCCAACCAGCACCTACGCCAGTGCATGGTGTTTCTCGATGTGGCCATGATGCAGCAGCCTGAAGCGTACCTGGGTCACGCCGGCGGTCTGTTCGACGAGCACGGGCAGGTGGTGGAGAAGAGCCGGCCGTTTCTGCAGGGTTTCATCGATGCCTTCGGCAAGTGGGTAACGCGCGTCGCTTGATGCCGTGCTCGGTGGATTTTGGTCGATCCGCTCCCGGTGGGCAGGTAAACTGCGCCGCAACGCGCGGGCAGCAGTCGCCCGCGCATGGGTCAAGCGAACAAGAGAACGGGTAAATGGGCGCACAGTGGAAAGCTAAACATCGCGAAGCAGCAGCCAACGCCAAGGGGCGGATTTTCGGCAAGCTGTCCAAGGAGATTTCGATTGCGGCACGTTCCGGCATCGATCCAGACACCAACGCCCGCTTGCGACTGGTGATCGAACAGGCCAAGAAGGCTTCGATGACCCGTGAGACGCTGGAACGCGCCATCAAGAAAGGCGCCGGCGTGGGCGCCGATGCGGTCAACTACACCCTGGTCAAGTACGAAGGCTTCGCGCCGCACCAGGTGCCGGTGATCGTCGAATGCCTGACCGACAACGTCAACCGCACCGTCTCGCAGATTCGCGTGTTGTTCCGCAAGGGTACGCTGGGCGCCGAGGGTTCGGTGTCCTGGGATTTTCACCATTACGGCATGATCGAGGCCACGCCTGATTCGGCTGACGTAGACGCCGAGGAAGCGGCCATCGAAGCCGGGGCCCAGGAAGTCGAGCCGGCCGAGGAGGGCGCGTTCCTGTTCCTGACCGAAGCCACCGACCTGGACGCCGTTTGCAAGGCATTGCCGGGGCAGGGCTTCACCGTGGTGTCGGCGAAGATCGGCTACGTGCCGAAGAACCCGGTGACGCTGGACGATGCCGAGCAGTTGGCCGAAGTCGAAGATTTCCTCGATGCCATCGATGGCAACGACGACGTGCTGAACGTCTACGTCGGCCTGGCCGGTTGATTCAATCGGCGCCTTGCGTCGCCGTGGATCGTTTGTGGGAGCGGTCAGTGGCCGCGAACGAGCACTGCGGCGCATCAGTTGATCCGCAGGGCCCTATTCGCGGCCGCTGACCGCTCCCACGGGATAGAGCAGCGGCGCGGTGTACCTCAGGCATCCAGATTTCGGGTGATTTCCGCGAAGCTGGGACGCGCCAGGACTTGGGGCTGGACGCACTGGCGTTGCAGGGCCCACAGGTCGTCGTGCACTTCTTCGCAATGCGTCAGCAACTCTTCGAACAGTAGGCCGAAGGCGCGGACTTCGATGCGCTCCAGCGCCTGCGATACTTCGCCGCCGTCCCCGGGGTAGAACGAGGCACCACCGAAATCGCCGAACAGGCACTCGCCGCTTTTGCGCCACAGCACGTTGTGGGCGTAGAAATCGCCGTGGTTGATCCCGCGCGCATGCAGATGGGCGCCGACTCCGGCCATACCCCGCAGCAGGCGCAACAGGGCATCGCGATCGATGGCGAAATCGGCCGAGTAGATGTCGCGCGTGCAGGACGCCAGGCTGGGCGGCCCTGCCAGGTTGGCGAACGAGGGGTCGATAAGGGCCATGACCAGCCCGGCGGTGCCATCGGGATGCCCGCTCAAGCGTCCCAGCACCTCGATCAATTGCGGATGTTCACCGGCGGCCATGCAGGCATTCATCTCGTTGACCGGCGAGCCGTCGCTGGTCATCGCGCCCTTGTACAGCTTCACGGCCACCGGCTGCCCGCTGTCCAGGTGGGCGCGGTAGATGATGCCCGAAGCCCCTTCACCCAACTGCGCGTCCAGGCGCAGGTCGCTCCAGGCGACGTGCCCGCGCGTGCCCTCGCTGTGCGGTGTGGTGAAGGCTTCGCTCATCGGGTTGCCGGCATAGGCCAGCCAGGCCAGGCGCGGCAGACGCAGCAGCCAGTCGGGCAGCGCCGGCAGACGGTTCGCCGACAGGCGCAGCAGCTCGAGATTTTCCAGCCGGGCCAGGCTTTCGGGCAACGCCTGCAGGCGGTTGCCCGAGAGCATCAGTTTCTGCATCTGCAGGCAGTCGCCCAGTTGCTCGGGCAGGTGTTCGATACGGTTGTCGGTCAGGATCAGCCAGCGCAACTGTGCGGGCAGCGCCTCTGCCGGCACGTGTTCGATCCGGTTGGCCTTGAAGCCCACCATGCTCAACTGCGGGCAGCGGCCGATGCAGGCCGGCAGCTCGGTGAAAGGATTGTCCGAGCAGAACAGCACCTTGAGCTTGTGCAGCCGGTGCAGGTCATCGGGCAGGCGGGTCAGCGCGTTGCCGCTGAGGTTGAGCACCTCCAGGCTGTCGGCCAGGGTGAAGATGGCCTGGGGGAATTCGGTCAGTCCGCAGGACAGGTCCAGTCGGGTGGCGCCAGCCAGTTGGCCGGCTTCGAGCAGCTCGAGGGTATTCATGGGACAACCGTCATCAAGGAAATCGCGGTGGCCATCATAGCGGTTCGTGCGCCGCACGCCACGTTCGGCGTTCGACCTTGGTCGGCTGGCAGGTCGGCCAACGCCAGCCATACTCAATGCTCGCCCTTCAATAACAACAATCCAGGGTTGGCTATCGATGAACTATCAGCAAGCGTACGAACGCTCCATTTGCGACCCTGCCGGGTTCTGGGCAGAACAGGCCCAGGCAGTGGCCTGGTCGCACCCTCCGCAGCAGACGCTGGATGTACAAGCCGACGGCACCCATCGCTGGTTCGCCGATGGCCGTCTAAACACCTGTTATCTGTGCCTGGACCGGCAAGTGGCACTGGGCCGCGGCGCGCAGACCGCGCTGATCTACGACTCACCCGTGACCGGGGTGCAGCAACGCTTCACCTATCAGCAGCTGCTCGACCAGGTGGCGCGCCTGGCGGGTGTGCTCACTCGCCTGGGGGTGGGCAAAGGCGACGGCGTAGTGATCTACATGCCGATGGTCCCTGAAGCCGCCATGGCGATGCTCGCCTGCGCGCGGATCGGTGCCGTGCACTCGGTGGTGTTCGGCGGCTTCGCTGCCAACGAGCTGGCGCTGCGCATCGACGACTGTCGGCCCAAGCTGCTGCTGACCGCCTCCTGCGGCGTGGAGTTCGACCGGGTGATCGCCTACAAGCCGTTGGTGGACAAGGCCATGAGCCTGGCACGCCATGCTCCCGAGCAGGTATTGGTGCTGCAACGCCTGCAGGCCCTGGCGCAACTGCAGGAGGGGCGCGATCTGGACTGGCAATCGCAGTTGCAGGATGCCGAGCCGGTCGCGGCCGTCGACATGGCCAGTGGCGATCCGCTGTACGTCATGTACACCTCCGGGACCACCGGCAAACCCAAGGGCATCGTGCGTGAAACCGGTGGCAACGCAGTGGCGCTGACTTTCGCAATGGGCGCCATCTACGGCATGCGCGCAGGTGATGTGTGGTGGGGGATTTCCGATGTCGGCTGGGTGGTGGGCCACTCGCTGATCGTCTACGGCCCGCTGATGTGCGGTTGCACCAGCATTCTCTACGAGGGCAAACCCATTCGCACCCCCGACGCCGGCAGCTACTGGCGTGTGGTCGAGCAATACCGGGTCAATGCGCTGTTCTGCGCGCCCACCGCCATGCGCGCGATTCGCAAGGAAGATCCTGAAGGTAGGTTGTTGCGCAATTACGACCTGAGCTCGCTGCGGCAACTGTTCCTGGCCGGCGAGAAGCTCGATTCCAGCACCCATCGCTGGCTCGAGGAGCAGACAGGCAAGCCGGTCCACGACCACTGGTGGCAGACTGAAACCGGCTGGCCGGTGACCGCACCCTGCATGGGTCTGGAAGGCTCGGCGGTACGAGTGGGTTCGAGCAATCGGGCGGTGCCCGGGTACCACGTGCAGGTGCTGGACGAGCAAGGCGAGCTGCTGGCGGCGGGCGAGCAGGGTGACATCGTCATTGCGCTGCCGTTGCCGCCGGGATGCAGCCAGACCCTGTGGGGCGATCATCCGCGCTACCTGCAAAGCTATCTGGAACGCTACCCTGGGTATTACCACACCGGTGACGGCGGCTACCTGGACGCCGACGGCTATGTCCACATCATGGGTCGCACCGACGATGTCATCAACGTCTCGGGCCATCGGCTGTCGACCGGTGAAATGGAGGACGTGGTGGCCCGGCATGCCGACGTGGCGGAATGTGCGGTGATCGGTGTCAGCGACGAGATCAAGGGCGAGGTGCCATTGGCGCTGGTGGTGCTCAAGGACGGCAGTACGGTAAGTGTGCAGCAGTTGCAGGCGCAATTGGTGGCGCAGGTGCGCGAGTCCATCGGCGCGCTGGCGTGCCTGCAGCAGGTGCTGGTGGTCAAGCGCTTGCCCAAGACCCGTTCGGGCAAGATCCTGCGTGCGGTGTTGCGCAAGATTGCCGCCCAAGAAGTGTTCGTCGCGCCTTCCACCATCGATGACCCTGCGATACTGGAGGAGATCGCCCAGGTGCTCGCGGCACGCTAGCGAACGCGCTAACGGGGCAGTTGTTCGTCCAGCATGATCAGCTGTCCAAGCCGGCTGCGCGTGCGCATCAGGTCGATCACCGCGCCCGCCAGGCTCTCGGCCAGGGGACGTGCGCCGATCAGGGTCAGGGTCTTGTCCTGGTCGTAGAGCACGTCGATGAGGTTGATGAAGCGCTGTTGCACGGCGGTCGAGCAGTCTTCCAGCAGCGGCAGGTGGTCGATGCTCCAGTGCTCGAAGCGCTTGCACAGGGCCAGGTAATCGATGACCGCAGTCGGCTCTTCGCACAGGTCGGCGAAATCGAAATGGACACGCTCGTCATCGACCAGGCGTGCGTGCAGTTGGCGATGGCCGACATCCAGCGGCACCGACGCGAGGTCGGCGGGCGGCAGGTGCAGCCGTGCACGTTGCGCCGCCGTGCCGGGCCATACGTACCGTCCCTGAGTGAAGCGTTGCTGTGGCCGTGCCTGGCCCAGGCTGCGGTAATCGGTGGCACCGCCCACTTCCAGCACCTGCATGCGGGCATTGATCAGCTCGATGACGGGTAGGAAGCGCTGGTGATAGAGCGGGTTGGGCAGCAGGCCTTCGGGTGGGTAGTTGGAGGTCACCACCAGCAGTATCCCGCGTTCGAACAGCGCCTTGAACAGCCGCGTGATGAGCATGGCGTCGCCGATGTCGTGCACGTGGAATTCGTCGAAACACAACAAGCGGCAGTGATCGAGCAGCTCATCCAGGGTGCTCGCCAGTGGGTCATTGGCCTGACGATGGCGGAACATGCCCTGATGCAGTTGAGCGAAGAAATCATGGAAGTGCAGGCGGCGTTTTTCTTCCAATGGGGCCGCGCGGAAAAAGCCATCGAGCAGCCAGCTCTTGCCACGGCCCACTGCACCGTACAAGTACAGGCTTTGCACCGGGGCATGCTGCAGCAGCGCGGGCATGCGCTCGGCCATGCTGGCGATGACCTGCGTTTGATCGACGCCGAGGGTGTAGCCCGATTGCCTGGCCCGTTCATCGAACCAAGTCTGCAACGCCACAGCGGCGTCGCTGGTTTCAGCCTTTGGCTCGGGTTTGAACAGGCGTTTGTAGAGAGCGTGCAGCGACGGTAATGCGGCCAATCGGGGTGCTCCATGACGAACCGTGGGTCAACGCAAACCCGAGACCATCTGCGCAAGAACGCTCAGCACGTCGCCGCCCAGTCGCGCCGATCGCAGGCCGTTCCAGCCCGTATGGCTGTCCGGGGCGTCGTCGTGGTCCTTGAACGGCATCTCCAGGGTCAGTGACAGGCAGTCGAACCGTTCTCCCACACTGTTGCACGCCAGGGTCATGTTGGCCTCGCCGGGCTTGTCGCGGGTGTAGCCGTGTACCGCCTGGAAATCAGCGGTCTGGGCACACAGCAAATCGCGAAACGTCTGCTCCAGCCCGGCGATGCGCGGAGTGTAGCCGGGATTGCCTTCGCAGGCTGCGGTGAACACGTAGGGGATTTCTTCATCGCCGTGGGCGTCGATGAACAGGTCGACACCGTGCTTGTCCATCTGCTGCTGTACGAAGAACACTTCGGGTGTGTATTCGGCACTGGAATCCTGCCAGGCGCGGTTCAGGTCACGGCCGCGGGCATTGGTGCGCAGATGGCCATGGTAGGCGCCATCCGGATTCATGTTCGGCACCAGGTACAGGTCGGCTTCGGCCAGCAGGGCCTGGATCTGCGGATCATTGGCCTGCAGACGTTCGATCACGCCTTCCATGAACCACTGCGCCATGTGTTCACCCGGATGCTGCTGGGCGATCAGCCAGAGCCGACGCTTGCCGGGCGCCCCATCACCCTTGCGCAGCAACGGTATTTCCCGGCCTTCGCAGCTGTGTCCCACGGCGAGCAACTGAAGACCGGCCTGCATCACCGCACGATCGATCAGTGCATCGTGGCGCTGACGGCTATACGGCTCGAAGTAGGCGAACCACATGTCGGTGTTTTGCGCTTCAAGCCCGAAGCGCAGGGCCTGGCCGTCGAATGTGCTGGGCACTCGGAACCAGGTTCGCTGATCGCATGACGCCACGGCATGGTAACCGTGCCAGGCATTTCCATAGGAAGACTGCGCGGCGTTCTGCAGCCTGAATGCGTAGCGTTGCCCAACCTGCAGCGCGGCGGCCTTGAAGTGAAACCATTGAAAGTGCGCGCTCTGGCGGTCCGGGCGGATGGCCAGGTGGACGTCGAGCGGGTCGCGCGCATCGATGACTTCGATGTTGCCGCTATCGAAGTCGGCACTGATCAGCGGGGCTGGGCGTGTCACGGTGTCGTTCCTGTGCATGAGTTCTTGTACCGCCACTGTACACCCAGCGGCGGGCTATCTCACAACTAGTGAACACTTCGTTGCTGCATGTCGTTGCTGCATGGCCAATGCAGTGCTCATACCCGTGAATCGCAGATGTAGCTGTTCACCCTACAGGCCTGCGCCTGCGCGCTGACCTTCGTCGATGAACTGTGCACCGGTGACTTGAGGTGAATCCCTTATAATCGCTTACTTACCGCGCTAACTATTGCCGTGCCACTTATTGTGATCTTCAGTTCTATCGTGATAGCAATCTGATATTTTAAAAATGTTATAAATCGTCAGCTCTTGAGTGCCATCACGTACTAGCCTATCGGATATGTGGCGCAGCGCCATAACGCTGATCAACTTTCAGCGTGATTATAAAAGTCGATCTAAAACAGGAAGTTAGAAGTTTAAGGTGGGCTCGGTATGGAAAACCGTCAATTGTTCATCGTGCCGTTTGATGGGTACGGATGAATCGATTCAATTTGCGATCTCCCGTTCGGGACACGTACAGGAACAGACCCTGAATCACTGGCGTCGGTTGTCGCCGAGTGCGAGTGAAGTTGTGTGTGTGGTGCCTCGTAGTGCGCCGCAAGAATCTGCTAGGAGCAAGTATGGACAGTATCGTTGTTGCTGCGAAGTCGGCGGAAAACACTTCGGAAATCGCGTGGGGCAATATAAAGCTGCTGGATACCAGCCTGGTCAAACTGCCAGTAGACCCCAGCGATGTCGCGTCAGCCACGCGGTCCGGCAACAACCTTACAGTAACCCTGAAATCCGGCGAACAAGTCACGCTGGGTGACTTCTTCAAGGTCGACGCGGCCGGACAGCAAAGCGAGCTGGTGTTCGAAGGCCAGGACGGCTTTCTCTGGCGCGCCAGTTACGGCGAACCATTCACCGGCTTTACTTTTGCCGAAGCCACGACCGCGGAAGAGCTGCTGCTGGCTGGTGCGGCGGCAAGCGGCGCAACGTCCGGCTGGCTGCTGGCCGCGTTCGGCTTGCTCGGCGTAGGCGCCACCGGTGCTGCGGTATCGGGCGGTGGTGGCGGCGGTGGCGGAGGCGGTGGTGGTGGTGTCGTGACACCGCCGGTGGACCCCGTCCCGCCTATCGATACCACGCCGCCAGGTGCGCCCACCGGTCTCAGCTTCGCTGCCGACGGCAGCAGCGTATCGGGCCGGGGCGAAAGCAATGCGTCGGTGATCGTTCGCGATGCTCAAGGCAATGTCGTCGGCAATGGCACGATCGACGCCGATGGCAATTTCCAGGTGGTCTTCCCTGCGCCCCAGGCCAATGGCGAATCACTGGAAGTGATCGTCACCGACGGCTCGGGCAACAGCTCCGATCCAGTGGTGATCACTGCGCCTGATATCACTGCGCCTGCGGCGCCGGCTGGATTGGCGCTGAGTCCCGATGGCAGTACCCTGATTGGCACTGGCGAACCGGGCGCCACTGTCACCGTGACCAATTCAACCGGTGTGGTGCTAGGCTCGGCCGTGGTGGCGGCCGATGGCTCGTTCAGCCTGACCCTGACCCCGCCGCAAATCAACGGCGAAGCCTTGAGCGCCGCGCAGACCGACGCGGCGGGCAACCAGTCGCCGGCCGCAGGACTGATCGCGCCTGACCTGACGCCTGGACCGACCCCCGACCCGACGCCAGACCCTATCCCTGACACCACGGCTCCGAATGCTCCAACCGGCCTGGCTGTCAGTGCCGATGGCAGCGTTCTGACGGGGCGTGGTGAAGCGGGCACCGTGGTCAATGTCACCGATGCCGCTGGCAACGTGATCGCCACCGGGACGGTGGATGCCAATGGCAACTTCCGCGTGGACCTCAGTCCGGCCCAAGCCAACGGGCAAGGCCTGGGCGTGACCCTGACCGATGCGTCGGGCAATGTCTCGGCAGCCAGCAACGTGACCGCCCCGGACATCGAGGCCCCTGCAGCACCGAGCAACCTGAGCATCGATGGTACTGGGCTGGTGCTTAGCGGGCGCGCCGAAGCCGGCGCCATCGTGGTCGTGCGGGACGCCGCTGGCAACCTGCTGGGCTCGGGCACGGCGAATGCCAACGGCAGCTTCCAGATCACCTTGAACGCGGCCCAGGTCGACGGTGAGACCCTCACCGTGGTGGCCACCGATGCAGCGGGCAATGCGTCGCTGCCCGGCCAGTTGCAGGTGCCAGACCTTACCGTTTCCGAGCCGATCACCGAATTCGTCATCAGCGCCGATGGCTTCTCCTGCGGCGGGCGTGGCCAGGCTGGCGATACCGTGACCATCACCAATGCCGCCGGCGATGTGATCGGCAGTGCGCAGGTCAACGCCTTCGGGCGGTTTTTCATTCGCTTCGCGCTGCGCCTGACTCCGAACGAGGCGATCACCGCCACCCAGACCGATGAAAACGGCACCATCACCTCCACGCTGAGCGCGCTGGTGCCCGATGACATCGGCCCCGGCACCCCGGACAACCTCAACCTCAGCCAGGATGGATTGACCCTGACCGGTACCGGCAATGCCGGCGACACCGTACGCGTCTTCACCAGCCAGGGCGTGTTGCTGGGCAGTGCCCTGGTCAATGCCGACGGCACGTTCTCGATCACCCTTGGCCAGGCTCAGACCAATGGCGAGACCCTGACCCTCATTGCCACCGATTTCGATAACGAAAACTCGGTGCCCGTGCCGTTCGTGGCCGCCGACAGCACGGCTCCGGCCCTCGTCGGCAACGTTGGCTTTGGCGCCGACGGGACGACCCTGACCGGCACCGGCGAGCCGGGTGCCACGGTGACCGTGCGCGATGCGCAGGGCAACGTGATCGGCACCGCTACGGTGGACCAGGCCGGCAATTTCGTCGTGGCGCTGGCTCCGGCCCAGGCCGATGGACAAGTACTCAGCATTACCCAGACCGACGCGGCGGGCAACGTCTCGGCCGCGGTGCAAACGACAGCGCCCGATATCACCGCTGGCGTGGAGCTGAGCCAGGTGACCATCAGTGCTGACGGCACTCTGGTCAGCGGCCGTGGCCAGCCCGGCGACACCATTACCGTCACCGGCACGGGCGGGGTGGTCCTGGCCAGCGGCCCGGTTGCCGCCGACGGCACCTTCAGCCTCGTCCTCGATCCGGCGCAGACCAACGGCCAGGCGCTGCTGGTCGGTCAACAGGATGCGGCCGGCAATGCGTCGGCCACTGTCGGCCTGACCGCGCCGGACCTGGAAGCGCCCGTGGCGCCCAGCAACCTGGCGCTGGACGCCACCGGTACGCTGCTCTCGGGCCTCGGCGAGGCCGGTACGACGGTGACGGTCAAGAACGCTACTGGCATCGTGCTGGGTACGGTGCTGGTCGCTGCGGACGGCACCTTCCAAGTCACGCTTTCAGCGGCTCAGGTCAACGGCCAGGCGTTGACGGTGAGTGCCGTGGATGCCGCTGGCAACGGCTCGCCTGCGGTACCCTTCACGGCGCCGGACACGACCGCGCCGAATGCCGTCACCAATCTGCTGGTCAGCGCCGATGGCCTGACCCTGACCGGTCGCGGTGAGCCCGGCGCCACGGTCACCATCACCAACGCCAGTGGCGCGATCGTCGGCACCGCTACGGTCGGTGCCAACGGTAATTTCAGCACGGGCCTGGCTCCCGCCGTGGTCGAAGGCGATGTACTCACCGCCGTGCAGGCCGACGCGGCCACCAATGTCTCGCTGCCGGCGACCGTCGTTGCGCCCGATGCCATCGGCCCCGGAACGCCTGGCAATCTGGCCCTGAGCGGTGACGGTGTGCAGCTGACCGGTACCGGCAGCGTGAGTAACACGGTCAACGTGTTCGGCCCCCAAGGCAACCTGTTGGGCACTGCCACCGTCGGCGCCAATGGCACCTTCGTCATTACCCTGAACCCGGCCCAGACCAACGGCGAAGTGTTATCGGTGCTCGCCACCGATGCGCGAGGCGAGGACTCGGTACCGGTCGAAATCACCGCATTCGATTCGACCGCGCCTGATCCCGTGGGTGGCGTGACCATCAGCGCCAACGGTACGACTGTGACCGGTACCGGCGAAGTCGGCGCCACCGTTACGGTGCGTGGCGCCAACGGTGCCGTGATCGGCACGGCCACGGTGGCCACAGATGGCGCCTTCAGCGTCACGTTGAACCCGCCACAACTCAATGCGCAGTTGCTGCAGGTCACGCAGACCGATGCCGCCGGCAACAGCGCCACGGCTGTCGACCTGGTCGCGCCTGACCTGACCGCGCCCACTGCTCTGTCGCAGCTGGCCGTGAGCAATGACGGCCTGACCCTGACCGGACGTGGCGAGGTCGGCGCGACGGTCACAGTGCTGGCCCCGAACGGCGTGGCCCTGGGCAACGCGACGGTGGGCGGCGACGGCTTGTTCAGCGTTGCCTTGAACACGGCACAGACCAATGGCCAGAGCCTGAGCGTGAGCCAGAGCGATGCCGCTGGCAACCGCTCGCCGATCGCCATCGCACAAGCGCCCGACACCGATGCGCCTGCTGCGCCCGGCGCGCTGCAGCTCAACGGCAGCGGCACCGTGTTGAATGGTGTGGGCGAGGCGGGCGCCACCGTGCGCGTGGTTGATGCCAATGGCGTCGCGCTGGGCACTGCCGTGGTTTCCGCCAACGGCACCTTTCAAGTCACCCTCGTTCCGGCCCAGGCTAATGGCCAATTGCTGGAGGTGACCCAGACCGATGGCGCCGGGCAGACTTCGGTGCCGGTGGCAATCACCGCTGGCGACAGCACGGCGCCAGGCGCCTTGGCCAATGTGGCCCTGAGCCGCGATGGGCTGAGCGTGACCGGTACCGGTGAAAGCGGCGCCACGGTCACGGTACGCGCGGCCAACGGCGCCGTGCTCGGCAGCGCCGTGGTGGGCACCGACGGCACCTTCAGCATCGGGCTGACCAGTGCGCAGGTCAATGGCGAACGGCTGGGTGTGGCCCAGGCCGACCCAAGTGGCAATCTGTCGCCAACCACATTCGTTACCGCCGCCGATGTCACTCCGCCCGGCGCTCCAGCGGCGCTGGCGCTGGACGCCAGCGGCCTGGTGCTGAGCGGTACCGGCGAGGCCGGCGCCACGGTGCGCATCACCAACGCCCAGGGCACGCTGCTGGGCACTGGCACGGTTGCCGCCAATGGCACGTTCAGCATCACCTTGAGCGCACCGCAGACCAACGGCCAGAGCCTCAAGGCCGTGGCCACCGACGCGGCCAGCAACAGCTCGGCGGCCAGTACCCTGGTCGCTGCGGACACTACAGCGCCGGTTCCGGTCGGCAACCTGGCGATCAGCCCCAATGGGCTGACGCTGTCGGGCACCGGTGAAGCCGGTGCCAGCGTAGCAGTACGTGCTGCCAACGGCGATCTAATCGGCACCGGCACCGTGGGCGCCAATGGCATTTTCCTGATCACCTTGACGCGGGCGGCGGTGCAGGGCGACGTCTTGAACGTGATCGAGACCGATCCGGCGGGCAACGCCTCCACACCTGTCACCGTTAGCGGTCCGGACGGCACTGAACCGGTCGCCCCCGGCAACCTGGTGATCAGCCTGGACGGTGTGACCCTGACCGGTACCGCGCTGGCGGGCAACACAGTGACCGTGGTCAATGCGCAAGGTGTACTGCTGGGGTCGGCCGTGGCCAACGCTTCCGGCCAGTTCACTTTGACCCTGGCCCCGGCCCAGCACAACGGCGAGCTGCTCAGCGTGCAGGCCAGCGACGGTGTGCGGGTGTCTGTGCCCAGCTTGCTCACGGCGCTGGACGACACGCCACCGTCGGCCCTCGACAATGTGCTGCTCAGCGCCAACGGCAGCACCCTGAGCGGTACCGGTGAAGCCGGTGCCACGGTCAACGTGCGCGGTGCCCAGGGGCAGTTGCTCGGTACCGGCACGATTGGCACCGATGGCACCTTCAGCATCGCCTTCGTCCCCGCGCTGGTCGACCGGCAGGTGCTGACCGCCACGCAGACTGACCTGGGGGGCAACGTGTCGCCTGCGGTCAGCGTTACCGCGCCGGATTTCACGGCGCCAGCGGCTGCTTCGGGCTTGAGCCTGAACGCTGTGGGCACGTTGCTCAGTGGCCTGGGCGAAGCCGGCACCACGGTCGCCGTGCGCGACGCTGCGGGCACCGTCATCGGCAGCGGCAGCGTGGCCGCCGATGGCACGTTCCAGATCACCCTGAGCCCGGCGCAATTGACCGGTACGATTCTGCAAGTGACCTTGACGGACGGCGCCGGCAACGTCTCCCCGGTGGCCGCTCTGCCGGTTGCCGATGTCACCGCGCCTGGTGTGGTGACTGGCCTGCAACTCAACGTGGCGGGCACGGTGCTGACCGGCAAGGGCGAAGTGGGTGCGACCGTCAGCGTGACAGGCGCTGATGGCAGTGTGCTGGGCAGCGCCATCGTCGGCGCGACCGGCAGCTTCGTCGTCAACCTGGTGCCTGCGCAAGCCAATGGCGAAGTGCTCGACGTTCAACAGGCGGACGCGGCCGGCAACCTGTCGTTGCCGGTGGCAGTGATTGCCGCCGACGTGACCGCGCCCACCGCCTTGAACAATGTGGTCATCAGCGCCAACGGCGCGGTGGTCAGCGGCGTAGGTGAAGCCGGCGCCACGGTGCGGGTCTTGACCAGCGCGGGCGGCGAGCTGGGCACGGCAACGGTCGGCGCCGATGGGCGCTTCTCGATCAACCTGACGACGCCGCAGATCAATCTGCAATCGCTGACCGTGACCCAGGCCGATGCGGCGGGTAATTTCTCGGCCAACGTCAACCTGCTCGCGCCCGACCTGCAAGCCCCGAGCGCTCCGACCAATGTCGTGCTGACCGCGCAAGGCTCGGCCGTGACCGGCCTGGCCGAGACTGGCACGGTAGTCTCGGTGGTGGTCAGCGACGCCCAGGGTAACGTGCTGGGTACCGCGACCGTCGCTGCCAACGGCACCTTCCAGGTCAACCTGAACACCCCGCAGACCAACGGCCAGACCCTGCTGGTGACGTCCACCGACGCCGCTGGCAACGTGTCTACATCCATCACGGTCATTGCCGCCGACCTCACGGCGCCCACCCAGGCCACCGACCTTGCGGTCAACCCGGGCGGTACGTTGCTGGCCGGTAAAGGTGAAGTCGGTGCCACGGTCACGGTGTTCGATGCCCAGGGCACGCAGATCGGCACTGGTACCGTCGGGCCGAACGGAAGCTTTCTGGTCAACGTGACACCAGTCGCGCAGAACGCCGTGTTGAGCGTGATTCTCACCGATGGTGTTGGTAATGCTTCGTTGCCGGCCACGGTGACCGTGCCCGACGCCAACGGACCCGATCAACCGACCGCGCTGGCGCTCAGCGCCGATGGCCTGCGCCTGAGCGGTATCGCCGACGCGGGCAACATCATCACCGTGCGCGGCCCCAATGGCGTGCTCGGCACCACCACGGTCAATGCCGATGGCACCTTCCAATTGACTTTGAGTGCTGCGCAGACCAATGGCGAGTTGCTGGATGTGGTTGCCAGCACCGGTGGCTTCAATTCGCTGCCTGGCCAAGTCACGGCCGTGGACAGCACCGCGCCGGCATTGACCAACGTGGTCATCAGCAACGACGGCAGCCTGATCACCGGGCGCGGCGAGGCCGGTGCCACGGTGACTGTGCTCAACCCGGTCGGTGTGGCGATTGCCACCGCCACCGTTGGCGTCACTGGCCAGTTCAGCGTGACCTTGACGCCGCCGCAGATCGACGCGCAACGCCTGCAAGTGAACCAGGTCGATGCGGCCGGCAACAGCTCGACGCCGTCCACCGTGACCGCGCCAGACCTGACGGCGCCTGCAGGGGTGCTGCAGCCCCTGGTAAGCGCTGATGGCCTAGTGGTCACCGGGCGCGGTGAAGCCGGTGCGACAGTCACCGTGTTCGCCAGCAATGGCGTGGTACTGGGCAGCGGCGTGGTCGATGGCAATGGCGTGTTCAGCGTCAACCTCAACCAGGCACAGAACAACGGCCAGACCCTGACCCTGTTGCAGCGCGATCTGGCGGGTAACGAATCGCCGGTCGTCAACGTGCAGGCCGGCGACACCTCGATTCCCCTGGCGCCCGCTGCGCTGGGACTCGACAGCAGCGGGCTGTTGCTCAGCGGCACCGGTGAACCCGGCGCGAGCGTGCAGGTCAGAAACGCCAACGGTGACGTTGTCGGCAGCGGGGTGGTAGGCGCCAATGGTCGCTTCCAGATTACCCTGGACACGCCACAGGTCGCCGGGCAACTGTTGGCGGTCACGCAGAGCGATGCGGCCGGTAATACTTCACCTTCCACACCCGTGACCGCAGCGGACACCACGCCACCGACCGTGCTGATCAACGTTGCGTTGAGCAGCGATGGGCGGGTGGTGACCGGTACCGGTGAAGCCGGTGCCAACGTGACGGTACGCAGCGCTGCTGGCGTACCCCTGGGCAGCGCCGTAGTGGCCGCCGATGGCAGTTTCAACGTCATCCTCAGCAGTCCGCAAGTCAATGGCCAGACCTTGTCGCTGGTGCAGGTCGATGCCGCCAGCAACGCTTCACCCACGTTTACCCTGCAGGCCGCCGACATCACCGCGCCTGCCGCGCCGACCGACCTGTCGTTGAGCCGGGCGGGTACGCTGTTTTCCGGTGTCACCGAAGCGGGCGCCACTGTCAGCATCACCGGCGCGCAGGGCCAAGTGCTCGGCACAGGTGTGGCCGGCACTGACGGTACCTTTGCCATCACGCTGGCGTCGGCTCAAGCCAATGGCCAGACACTGCGGGTTACAGCCACTGACGGTGCGGGCAATACCTCGCTGCCAGGCACCCTGGTGGCTGCCGACATCACGCCACCCGTCGCGGTCAGCAATCTGGTGGTCAGCGCCGACGGCACCCTGCTCGGCGGCTCGGGCGAGGCCAATGCCACGGTGCGCATCACTGCCGCCAATGGCGATCTGCTCGGCACCGGCACGGTGAACGCGGGCGGTACCTTCCTGATTACCTTGAACCGGCCGGCCACGCTGGGCGACGTGCTGACCGTGATCGAAACCGATGCGGCGGGCAATCCGTCGTTGCCGGCCCAGGTCAACGGTCCGGATGGCGGCGCTCCGAGCACCCCGGCCAATCTGCTGCTGACCCTGGAAGGCGCGATCCTGACCGGTACCGGTTCGGCAGGCGCGGTTATCCGCGTCACCGGCAGCACTGGCGTGCTACTGGGCAGCGGCACCGTAGATGCATCGGGGACGTTCAGCATTCTGCTCGATACCCCGCAACGCAATGGCGAAGTGCTCAGCGTGCAAGCCAGCGACGCAATCGGCCGCGTGTCGATTGCGGTGCCCTTGACGGCCGCTGACACCACCGCGCCCGATGTCCTCGCTAACGTGCAGCTCAGTGCCAACGGCGCGCTGGTCACCGGTACCGGCGAGGCCGGTGCCCAGGTCACCGTACGCAATGCGTTGAATCAGTCGGTCGGTACCGCTACGGTGGCGACGGACGGCACGTTCACCGTGAATCTGGTACCTGTCCAGAACAACTTGCAAGTGCTTACCGTGACCCAGGCCGACACGGCTGGCAATTCGTCGCTGGGCGTGACCCTGATCGCACCGGACCTGACTGCGCCCGAAGCGCCGATCACGCTGGTGCTCAACGATGTGGGCACCGTGCTGACCGGCGTCGGCGAGGCAGGCGCTATCGTGGTGGTGCGCAATGCCTTGGGCGTTCAGGTCGGAACCGGTACCGTGAGCGCCTCCGGTACCTTCCAGATCACCCTGGACACGCCGCAGATCGACGGCGGTGCGCTGCGGGTCACCCTCAGCGACAGCGCAGGCAACGTGTCCCTTGCAGGCAACGTGGTCGGCCGCGACACCCTCGCTCCGGTGGCGGTGGTAACCCCGCTCATCAACGCCGACGGCAGCCTTGTCACCGGACGCGGCGAAGCAGGTGCTACCGTTACGGTGACCAGTGTCAGTGGCGCTGTACTGGGCTCGGCCCTGGTGGCGGCCAATGGTACCTTCAGCCTGGTGCTCAACCCGCCCCAGGCCAACGGCCAGCTGCTGGATGTGTTGCAGACCGATGCCGCCGGCAACGCTTCAGTGCCGGTGGCGATCAGCGCCCCGGACATCACCCCGCCTACTGCCCTTGACGCCGTGCTCATCAGTGCCGATGGCCTGGTGGTCACCGGCCGTGGCGAGGCCGGTGCGACCGTTCGTGTGCTGGTGGGCACGACCGAACTGGGCAGCGCCCAGGTCAATGCCAGCGGCCAGTTCACCGTCACCCTGAGCAACCCGCAGGTCAACCTGCAACAGCTCACCGTCAGCCAGGTCGATGCTGCGGGCAACTTCTCCGCCAACGTCACCGTGATCGCCCCGGATCTGCAGGCACCGGCAGCACCGACCAATGTGGTCCTCAGCCCACAGGGTGGGGCAGTGATCGGCCAGGCGGAGCCGGGCAGTGTGGTCTCGGTGGTGGTCAGCGACGCCCAGGGCAATGTGCTGGGCAGCGCCACGGTGGCCGCCAACGGTACCTTCCAGGTCGACCTGGCGTTCCCGCAAACCAACGGCCAGACACTGCTGGTGACCTCCACCGACGCTGCCGGCAATACTTCGACCAGCGTCACCGTGATCGCCGACGACCGCACCGCGCCGGATGCGCCGATTGCCTTGGGTGTCAGCCTCGATGGCCTGACCGTGGTCGGCCAGGGCGAAGTCGGCGCCACCGCCAACGTGCGCGCCGCCAACGGCGACCTGCTCGGCACCGGTATCGTCGGCCCGAACGGCACCTTCAGCGTCGTGCTCAATCGCGCTGCCACTGAAAACGAGGTGCTCAACGTCACCTTGACCGATGCGGCCACCAACGTTTCGACGGCGGCAACCGTCGTGGCGCCGGACGTGAACGGTCCTGATCAACCCACTGCACTGCTCCTGAGCGGCGACGGCTTGAGCCTGAGCGGGCAGGGCGATGTGGGCAACACCATCACTGTACGCAGCGTGACCGGCGCAGTCCTGGGCACGGCTGTGGTCGACGCCAACGGCAACTTCCAGGTTGCACTGAACGCGGCGCAAACCAACGGCGAGACATTGGAAGTCGTCGCCACCAGCGGCGCCCTGGTGTCGTTGCCGGCGCTGATCACGGTGGCCGACATCACGCCACCCGGTGTCATCACCAATCTGCAGGTCAGCCTCGACGGCACCCAGGTCAGCGGGCGCGGCGAAGCAGGGGCCACCGTGACCATTCGCGGCCCTGACAACGCCGTACTGGGCACGACGACGGTCGGTGTCACCGGCGCATTCAGCGTGGCACTCAACGACGCACAAACCAACGGCGAGGTGCTCACGGCCGTGCAGGTCGACGGTGGCAACAACCCGTCGGCTGCGGCCACCGTCACCGCTCGCGACAGCACGCTGCCCAATGCCCCGGTAGCGACTCTCAATCCTGGCGGCACGGCGGTCAGCGGCACTGCCGAGGCGGGTACCGTGGTCAGGGTCATCGTCAGCGATGCCCAGGGCAACATACTCGGCACCACGATCGTAGCGCCCGATGGCAGCTATGAGATCGATCTGCTTGAAGCCCAGGCTAACGGCCAGACCTTGCTGGTGACCTCGACCGATGCGGCAGGCAATGTATCGGCGACCACCATGCTGTTTGCGCCGGACATCACGCCACCGGCGCAGGTGACCGGTCTGGTCATCAGCCCCAACGGCGACCTGCTGGCCGGGCGCGGCGAGGCAGGTGCCCGAGTGACCGTGCGCGATGCTGGCGGGAACAGCGTCGGTACCGGCCTGGTCGGTGCCACCGGCAGCTTCATTGTCACCCTGACTACCCCCGTCGTTCCTGGCGCCGTGCTCACAGTGGTGCAGCAAGATACCGCCGGTAATCCGTCCATTGGCCTGAACATCACTGCACCGGACGGTACCGGTCCGGATCAACCGAGCGCCTTGGTGCTCACTACCAATGGCCTGCAACTGAGCGGCCAGGCCGACGCCGGCAACACCGTGACCGTGCGCAGCGCCACGGGCGTGGTGCTGGGTACGGCCGTGGCCGACGTCAATGGTGCGTTCACGATCGTTCTGTCGACCGCGCAACTCAACGGCGAACAGCTTGAAGTGATTGCCAGCCTGGGTGCGCAGGTCTCGGTACCTGCGCCATTCCAGGCGCTCGATGTGACCGCGCCCGGGGCGCTGACCGATCTGGTGGCCAGTGCAGATGGCACCCAATTGACCGGTCGTGGCGAAGTGGGCGCGACGGTCAGGGTCATTGCACCTAATGGCGATGTACTGGGCAGCGTGGTCATCGGTGTCACCGGCACCTTCACCGTGCCGTTCAGCGCAACGCAACTGAGCGGCGGCAACCTGGTGGTGTCGCAGACCGACGCGTCGGGCAACGTCTCACCAACCTCGCTGGTACCAGCGGTGGACAGCACGCCGCCGGTGGCTCCAAGTGCCACCGTCGAGCTCAACGGCAACGCCGTGGTGGGCACGGCCGAACCGGGCACCGTGGTCACGGTGATCGTCAGCGATGCCCAGGGCAATGTTCTGGGAAGCGCCACGGTTGCTTCCGACGGCAGCTACCAGGTCGTCCTCGATGCGGCGCAGACCAACGGCCAAACGCTGCTGGTCACCTCCACCGATGCGGCTGGCAACGTGTCGTCGACAACCATCGTGGTCGCACCCGACATCACGGTGCCCGATCCGGTCACCAACCTGGTGGTCAGCGCCGATGGGGCACTGTTGACCGGCAAGGGCGAGATCGGTGCGCTGGTCACGGTACTTGGTGCGGGCGGTGCGTCCGTGGGTACAGCCACGGTCGACGGCAATGGCAACTTCACCGTCACGCTCAATCCGGTCTCCGGTGACCGCACCCTGCTGAGCGTTACCCAGGCCGACCTGACGGGCAACGTCTCGGCCCCTGCCACCGTTACCACGCCCGACACCAATGGTCCGGATGTGCCGACGGCGTTGGTGCTCGGCGTCGACGGTCTGCAGGTGACAGGGCAGGGCGACGTCGGCAACCTGATCACCGTGCGCAACCTGCAGGGCACCGTATTGGGTACGGCGATCGTCGATGGCAACGGGGTGTTCCAGGTCCAACTGTCCACGGCGCAGCTCAATGGTGAGATCCTTCAGGTCACTGCCGCCGACGGCGCGCTGATCTCGCTGCCCGCACAATTGACGGCAACCGACGTAACCGCACCGACCAACCTCGGCGACCTGGCGGTGAGCCTGGACGGCACCGTGCTGACCGGTCGCGGTGAAGCCGGCGCCACGGTGGTCGTTACTGGCCCTGGCAACGTCATCCTGGGCACCGCCGTAGTGGCAGTGACCGGAATCTTCACCGCCACCCTGGCCACGCCACAGCTCAACGGCCAAGCCTTGAGCGTGGTGCAGACCGACGTTGCCGGCAACGCTTCGCTGGCGCTGGTCACCCTCGCCGGCGACCGTACCCCACCGGCGGCACCTGTCGATCTGCTGGTCATCAACCAGGGCCTGGTGCTGACCGGTACCGGTGAGCCAGGTTCGCTGGCCACCGTCACCAATGCCCAGAACATCGTTCTGGGCACCGCCACGGTCCTGCTGGACGGCAGCTTCCAGGTCGTATTGAACCAGGCCCAGGTCAATGGCCAGGCGCTGGGAGTGACCCTCACCGATGCCGCGGGCAACGTATCGGTGCCAGGCGCTGTCCTGGCCGGCGACACCACCGCTCCGGTGGCCTTGACCAATATCACCATCAGCAACGACGGCGCCCTGACCAGTCTGCTCAGCGGCAAGGGAGAACCCGGCGCCGTGGTGACCGTGACACGGGTCGACGGGACCGTGCTGGGCAATGGCACCGTGTCGGCTGCGGGTAATTTCAGCATCACCCTGACCCCGGCGGTTGCTACTGGCGAGCCACTGAATCTGGTGCAGATCGACGCAGCGGGCAACGTCTCGCCGACTGCGACCATCAATTCACCGGACACCACCGCGCCTGATCCGCTGACCCAGGTGGCGATCAATCTCACCACCGGGGCCACCGTGACCGGGCGTGGCGAAGCCGGGGCCACCGTGACCGTCAAGGATGCGGCCGGCGTGGTGCTGGGCACCGCGCAGGTGGCCGGTGACAACAGCTTCGTGGTGACCTTGTCGCCAGCGCAGATCAATAACCAACCGTTGACCGTCGCGCAGACGGACAGCGCCGGCAACGTCGGCGCGAGCACAGCGATTTTCGCGCCCGACCTGACCCCCCCGGCGGCGCCGACGCAACTGGTCCTCAATACGGCAGGCACCGTGCTCAGCGGCGTGGGCGAAGTCAATGCCACGGTCATCGTGAAGAATGCGGCGGGCGCGACCCTGGGCACGGCAACCACCGTGGGCGCCGATGGCACCTTCCAGGTCACCCTCCCGGCGCAGCTCAACGGCCAGTCGCTGGTGGTGACCTTGACCGATGCGGCCGGCAATGTATCAGGGCCGGGCAGCTTGGTGGCGCCCGATGTCACGCCACCGGCGGCGCCGACCATTCTGGCGCTGAACGCGACCGGCACCCTGCTCACCGGTACCGGTGAGCCAGGCGCGCAGCTGGTCATTCGCAACAACCTCAATGTCTCGGTGGGCACCGGTACGGTCAACGCCGACGGCACCTACAGCGTTACGCTGAGCGTGCCGCAGATCAATGGCGAAGTGCTCAGCGTGCGTCAGGTCGACGCCGCCGGCAACGCTTCAGTGGCGGTCACCGTCACTGCCAGCGACCTGCAGGCTCCGAGCGCCCTGGTCAACCTGACGGTGTCGAGCAACGGCCTGCAACTGATCGGCAGCGGCGAAGCCCTG
Source organism: Pseudomonas rhizosphaerae (assembly GCF_000761155.1). Lineage (NCBI taxonomy): Bacteria > Pseudomonadati > Pseudomonadota > Gammaproteobacteria > Pseudomonadales > Pseudomonadaceae > Pseudomonas > Pseudomonas rhizosphaerae. The sequence continues at coordinate 497,585 of NZ_CP009533.1, forward strand.
GCGCGCATCGTGGTCAAGAACGTGCTGGGCGTGCAGATCGGCGCGGCGACTGCCGATGCCAATGGCCTTTTCACGGTCAACCTGGCCACCCCGCAGCTCAACGGTCAGGTACTGATCGTTACCCAGGCCGACGTGGCCGGCAACGTGTCGCTGCCGTTCAACTTCCCGGTCCCCGACGTCACCGCACCGCTGGCCCTGACCCTGACCGCGGTCAGTACCGACGGTCGCATTGTCAGCGGGCGTGGCGAAGCGGGCGCGACGGTCACCGTCACCGGACCGCTAAATGCGGCGCTGGGCACGGCAGTCGTTGCCGCCGACGGCACGTTCAACGTCACCTTGAGCACGCCGCAGACCAACTTCGAAGCCTTGCTACTGGTCCAGCGCGATGCCGCAGGAAACGTTTCCACCGGCGTCACCGTCAATGCCCCGGACCTCACGCCACCGGCGCTGCCGACCGGCCTGGGCCTGAGCGTCGACGGTCTGGTGTTCAACGGCACGGCTGAAGCCGGTGCACGGGTGTTCGTGGCCAACGCCCAGGGTGTCTCGCTGGGCAATGTGCTGGTCGGCGCCAACGGCACCTTCAGCGTGCCGCTGAGCCTGGCCCAACTCAACGGCGGCACCCTGGAGGTGTATGCCCAGGATGCGGCGGGCAACAAGTCCGCGTTGGCGCGCTTGAGCGTTCCGGATATCACCCCGCCGAGCCTGGCCACGCAGTTGGTGGTGAATGCCGACGGCACCCTGCTGACCGGCAAGGGCGAAGCGGGGGCGACCGTCAGTGTCGGCCTGGTGGTCGGCCAGACGCCTGTGGTGCTGGGCACCGCCGTGGTCGATGCCAACGGCAACTTCCAGGTGCCGCTGGTGCCGGCTGCGCTGGGCGGGCAATTGCTCACGGTCATCCAGACCGATGCGGCGGGCAATCCGTCGGCAGGCGCTGCCTTGAACATTCCATTGGAGCTGCCACCTGCAGCACCGCTGGCGAGTGCCATCACCAGCAATGGCGTGACCCTGACCGGCACCACCGAGGCCGGCACCACGGTGGTCGTGCGCAGTGCGGCTGGAGTCGTGCTGGGGAGCGGCGTAGCCACGGGTACCACCTTTACCGTGACCCTGAATCCGCCGCAAGCCAATGGCCAGGTGCTGGAACTGCACGCCACCAAAGGCGCACTGACCTCGGTTGCGACTTTCTTTACTGCTGTGGACAGCACTGCGCCAGTGCCGATCACCGAGCTCAACGTCAACGGTACCGGTACGCTCGTAACCGGTCGCGGCGAGGTGGGTGCGACCGTGCGGGTCAGCAATGCCGCCGGCGCAGTGGTCGGGACGGGCATCGTGGGCCTGAACGGCACCTTCGCCGTGCTGCTGCCGGTGGCCCAGGCCAATGGTGGCGTGTTGACGGCGGTGCAGGTCGATGCCGCGCAGAACGTGTCGACACCGGTCACCGTGGCCGCGCCGGACATCATCGCGCCACTGGCCCCGGTGGTAACCGGTCTGGGCAATGCCGGGCAACTTCTGAGCGGTACCGGTGAGGCCGGCGCCATCGCCACGGTGTACAACGCCGCGGGTGCAGCGATCGGTTCAGCCACCGTTCTGCCCAACGGTACCTTCGCCGTGACATTGAACAGCCCGCAGCTCAACGGCCAGTTGCTCAGCGTCAAGCTGACTGACGCGGCGGGCAACGCTTCGGTGGCAACACCGTTCCTGACGCTCGACACCACGCCGCCAGCAGCACTGGTCAACGTCGCCCTGGCCACCAGCGGCAGCACCGTGACCGGGCAGGGCGAGGCCGGCGCGCGGGTGACCGTCAGCGTAGGCGGGGTTGCCCTGGGCAATGCCGTGGTCGATGCCAGTGGCAACTTCAGCGTCAACCTCAGCGCTGCGCAGCTCAATGGCCAGCAACTGACTGTAATACAGACCGACACCGCGGGCCTGACGTCACCGATCACCACGCTTACGGCGCGCGATGTCACTGCGCCGAATGCACCGACCGCTTTGGTATTGGTCGGCGGCCTGAGCTTGAGCGGCGTGGGTGAGGCCAACAGTACCGTCAAGGTCTACGGGGCCAACAACACCCTGCTGGCCGAGGGGCCGGTCAACGCCCTGGGCTTGTTCACCGTGACGCTGGCATCGCCGCAGCTCAACGGCGGTGCTCTGCGCGTGACCCTGACCGACGCGGCCGGCAACGTGTCCGCCGTGGGTCAATTGGGTGTCGCCGACACCACGCCACCCGCTGCGCCTACCGCCGCCATCAGCGCCAGCGGCACCGTGGTTTCGGGCACCGGCGAGGTGGGGGCCACAGTCACCGTGCGCAGCGGTACCAGCGTGCTTGGCACGGCTGTGGTCGCCGCCAACGGCACCTACAGCGTTACCCTCAATGCGGCGCAGATCAACAGCCAGGTGCTGACCGTCAGCCAGGCCGATGCCGCCGCCAATGTGTCGCCGACGGCCACCACCACGGCCCCGGACTTGACGCCGCCAAGCTTGGCGACCGGCCTGATCGTGGCCGGTGACGGCCTGACCCTGCGCGGCACCGGCGAGCCTGGCGCTACCGTCAGTGTCAAAGCTGCCAATGGCGTTGTGCTCAACCTGGCGCCGGTGACCGTTGCCGCCGATGGCACCTTCGTCGTGGCCTTGAACGCTGCGCAGATCAACGGCGAACGCCTGAGCGTCACCCTTACCGACGGGCGCGGCAACGTCAGCGCCGGTGCGGCGGTGGTGGCACCAGACATCGACGTCAACGAACCGGTGATCGCTTCCAGCAACCTGGCGACGGCAACCGTGAACATCACGCCGGTGACGGTGGACAGCGTTTACACCAACACCAGCGTCAGCCTGCTGCTGGGCCAAGTGAAAGCCTTCGGCTTCACTGTCGCCGCCGGTACCGTCACCGATCCGTTGATCACAGTGACCAACAATGCGGCGCTCGGTGTGTTGCCCGCTTCGGCCTTCGCCCTGGAGGTGCAGAACGCTGCGGGCAATTGGGTTACCCTGGCCAACAGCACCACCAATCCGCAGTTGCTCAATCTGATCGGGCTGGGCTCCAACCAGGTCCAGGCCGACATCGGTGTGCTGCAAGCTGGCAACTACCGGCTGACCGTGGCCAGCAACCTGGTGTCGCTGCTCGACAGCCTGACCACCCAGATCCAGTTCTCCACCACCAGCCTGACCCAGTTCACCGGCACGCCGGTTGCGCTGAACGGCAACGTGATCACCGACCCTGGCGTGAACGGCCTGGCCGATCGCACCGGGCCGGACAACGGCGCAGTGCTGCAGGTGCTCAAGAACGGCACCTACGTGAGCGCCGGTGCGGGCACCGTGGTGCAAGGCCTGTACGGTCAGCTGAGCATCGATGGCACGGGCAAGTACACCTACAACCCGAGCGGGGCCGTCGCCAGCGTGGGCAAGGTGGAAGACTTCCAGTACCAGTTGGTGCATCCCAATGGCCTGAGCTCCAGCGCCCATCTGTATGTGCGCATCGACAGCGCCAACGTCGATGAGGTGTGGAACCCCGCTAACCTGGCCGCCAACGCCACGCTGGTGGATGCGGTCAACGATACTGCGGCGAGCGCCTTGAGCCTGGTCGGCCAGTTCACCGACACCACGGCCACGGTGGGTCGCTACGACAGCGGATTGCTCGGCGGGCGTGGCGAGTTCAACTTCAACGTTGCGCCGAACACCTCCAGCGACCTGACCTTGTCCGTGACCGGCAGTGGCTTGTCGTTGCTGTCGCCGGTCACGTTCGTGTTGGCCAAGCTGCAAGCCAACGGTAGCTACGTGCAAGTAGGCTCCTACTCCGGCGCCAACCTGATCGCAGTGGGTAGCGCGGGCCTGGGTGTGCGGGTCGAGGACCAGACGGCGGGCACCTACCGCCTGACCATCACCAACGGCGGCCTGGGCGTGGCGTCCAGCTACACCGCCAACGTGCGTCAGGAGGCCACCTCGACCAATACCTTCGTGGTCGGCAGCGCCACCACAGCGGTGGGCAACCTGCTCACCGGCGTGGGCGCCGATGTGGTGGGCTCGCCGTACACCTCGCTCAGCGTGTTGAGCGCCGGTGCCTTCGTGCTGCCGGGGGTGAACGGCGTCAGCATTGCCGGTGCCCATGGCTCGCTGCTGGTCAATGCTGACGGCAGCTACGCCTACACGCCGACCTTGAACCAGAGCAGCACCGCGGTCGGCCAGAGCGACGTGTTCACCTATCAACTCAACCACCCAACCGGGGCCAGCGATACCGCGACCCTGACCATCAACCTCAACAATGCGGCCACGCCAGCCACGTTCGCGCGCCTGGCAGCGTTCGACAGCGACGACAGCAGCACCGTCCATGCGGCGGTTGCCGACAGCGACCGGCACGATCAGCAAGGCACTTTGGGCGACGACATACTCGATGGCGCCCAGGGCGGTGCGCTGACCCTGCAAGGGCATGATGGCAACGACACCCTCGTCATCTACGACCAGGCCTTCGCCTCGGTGGACGGCGGTGCCGGGACCGACACGCTGAAGTGGAACGGCGGCGATGCCGACATCGACCTGAGCGATCTGGCGGCGCGCATCAACAACATCGAGGTCATCGACCTGAATCAGTCCAGCAAGGTCAACCTGACCTTGAGCCTGAGCGACCTGCTGTCGGTCACCGACGCCAGCACCGACAAGCTGCTGATTCTGGGCGACAGCCACGACACCGTGCACATGACCGGCGCGACCTGGGCGCCGGGCGCCATACAGACGGACAACGGCGTGCAGTACAACGTCTACACTCCCCAGGAGGACCCCTCGCACCATCTGTGGGTCCAGAGCGGTATCAGTGTCGTTTGATACGCGCAACCAACGCCGGGCCCTCGGGCCCGGCGCCGCGGCAGGAAGTCGCACGCCGCCCGCAGTGGGCGTGCCGTCAAGAACAGGAAGTGGGGGATTGGCTTGAAGTGCACCTCTTTGGCAACACAGCTTTCGGTGGCCATCCTGGCACTGGGTATCACACCGCTCTACGGCCTGCCGGCCCACGCCGCAGACACCCTCGAACCCGGGCTCAAGGTCATCAGCCCAAGCAAACTGGAAACCCGCTCCGCCAAGACTGACGGGCGCCGTCCACACAATGCCGTCAGGCCGGCGGCACAGCCCAGTGCCGTAGCCACGGGCGCTCGGCTCGATGACGCCGATCTGCTTGCGCCGCAAGCCGGCAGCCAGCTGGGCCTGATTCAGGCTGCCCGCCTGGCGGTGGAATGGCACCCCAGCATCGGTGAGGCGATCGGCACGCTGTACCAGCAGGGCGAAGGCATCAACGTGGCGCGGGCCGGCTACTACCCGCGGATCACCGGTGGGCTGCGCGGCGGTCTCGACAGCTCCTACGGGGGCAACGGCACCAGCCAGGCGGTGAATATTTCGCTCAAGCAGATGCTCTACGACTTCGGCAAGGTCGACAGCGCGGTCGATGTCGCCAAGGCGCGGGTCGCGCGCAGCCAGGCCCAGGTGCTGCTCAGCATCGACCAGGTGGCACGCGACACGTCCCATGCCTACATCGAGGTGCAGCGCTACCAGCGGCTGCTGGAAGTCGCCCGCGAGCAGATCAAGGGCATCGCCGGCATCGCCGAGCTGGCCCGCCAGCGCAGCGACATGGGCGCCGCGACCCGCTCGGACGTGGTCCAGGCGAAGTCGCGCGAAGACGGCGCGCGGGCCACGCTGCTGCAGTACCAGGCGCTGTACAACCGCTGGCGGGCCAACCTGATCAACCTGGTCGGGCGCGCCGCGCCGTTCGACGTCAACGATGACTTCCCGCAGTCGTTGCAGGCCTCCTGCAACGCTGCCGAGCCCGACATGAACGTCTTGCCGGGCATCCTGCTGGCCAACGCGCAACGCGTCGAAGCCCAGGCGGCGATTCGCCAGGCCCGCGCCGAAGGGCTTCCGACGCTGTCCGTCGACCCCACCCTCAACCACTACCTGGACAGCAACTACAACAGCAACAATTCCAACATCGACCGGACCCAGGCGGGGATTTTCATCAACCTCGACGTGCCGTTTTACCAGGGCGGCGCCACCACTGCGCGCACTGCTGCGGCCACCTACGCCCTGACCGCCGCCGATTCGGCCGAAGACGCTGCACGGTTGCAGGCCCGCCAGGGGCTGTTCGAAGCCCAGGCCCAGACCGCCAGCCTGGACCGTCGGCTCGGCTCGCTGCAGTACCGCCAGACCAGCATCGTCGAAGCCCGCGAGCTGTATGGCCAGCAATACCTGGAACTGGGCACGCGGCCGCTGCTGGACCTGCTCAACGCCGAGCAGGAGATCCACCAGTCGCGCTTCGATCTGGCCAACACCAAGGCTGACCTGCGCCGCCTGCAGATCGACTGCCTGTACAGCACCGGCGCCCTGCGCAGTGCCTACCGGATCGACCGTAGCACCATCCAAGGCGTGGAGATCCTGCCATGAACGATGCCGTGAACCTGCCGTTGGACCCCGAGACGGCGCAACCCCACGAAACCTTTACGCGCCAGGATTACCAGGTCTGGCTCGACGCGATCCTCGCCGTGGCACGCCATTACCGTCTGGAGTGCTCCGCCGAAAACGTGCGTATCGCATCGATGCGTGCCGACGATTCCAGCGTCGAGGACGTGCTGCGGCAGATGGCCCGCCAGGCCGGACTGACGATCAAGTTCGCCCGCTACGACCCCACCACCCTGACCCAGTGGCGCACGCCGCTGGTGGTGCAGCTCAAGGATGGTCAGGTCGGCGTCATCCAGGTGCTGGGCGACGACGAGCAAGTCGGCATCGCCTACAGCGGCGATCAGGGGCTGCAAAGCAGCATCGACCGCCAGACCCTGCTGGACAATGCCCTGCGCACGGTGATCCTGCGCCCGGCCCGGCCGGTCAGCGATGTGCGCACCAACGACTACATCAAGCCCTACGACGAACACTGGTTCCGCAAGATCGTCTTGCGTGACCTGCGGCCCTACGGCCACGTCATGCTGGCCTCGCTGGTGGCCAACATCCTCGGGCTGGGCGGGGTGCTGTTCTCCATGCAGGTGTACGACCGGGTGATCCCGGCCGAATCGCTGCCTACCCTATACGTGCTGTTCGGCGGCGTGCTGCTGGCGATTTTCTTCGATTTCATCATGCGCATCATGCGCATGAAGATCACCGACCTGCTCGGCAAGCGCGCCGACCTGCGCGTCAGCGACCTGGTGTTCGGTCACGCCATGCGCCTGCGCAACTCGGCACGGCCCAAGTCCACCGGCTCGTTCATCTCGCAGCTGCGCGAACTGGAATCGCTGCGCGACCTGATCACCTCCAGCACCGCCACGGCGCTGGCCGACCTGCCGTTCTTCCTGATCTTTCTGGTGGTGTTCTACCTGATCGGTGGGCCGCTGGTGCTGATTCCGCTGTGCGCACTGGTGGCCATGGTGGTGCCGGGGCTGATGGCCCAGCGCAAGCTGGCCCGCCTGGCCAACGAGTCGATGCGCGAGTCGGCGTTGCGCAACGCCATGCTGGTGGAAACCGTGCAGGGCATGGACGACATCAAGAGCCTGCAGGCCGAGCAGCGTTTCCAGCAGCAATGGAACCACTACAACGCCGTGGCGGCAGACAGCAGCCTGCGCCTGCGCACCTTGACCAATGGCTTGGTGGCCTGGACCCAGAACGTACAGAGCGCGGTGTTCGCCATCGTCATCGTGTTCGGTGCACCCATGGTGATCGCCGGCGACCTCACCACCGGCAGCCTGGTGGCGGCCTCGATCCTGGCCTCGCGGATGATGGCGCCGGTCTCGCAGCTGACCCATGTGCTGACGCGCTGGCAACAGGCCAAGGTGGCCCTGGAAGGGCTCAACCGCCTGATGCTGCTGCCTGTCGATCACCCCGAAGGCGCCCAGCGCGTGCACTTGCCGGTCATCGGCGGTCGCTACGAGCTCAAGCGTGCCAGCTTCAAGTACAGCGAGGAATCACGCACCCCGGCGCTGACAGTGAACGAGCTGAGCATCGCCCCGGGCGAACGCATCGCCGTGCTCGGTCGCAACGGCGCCGGCAAGTCGACCCTGCTCCAGGCACTGGCCGGCGGCCTGGACCTGAGCGCCGGCAGCATCAGCCTCGACGGCGTCGCCCTGGGCCATATCGACCCGGCCGACGTGCGCCGCGACATCGGCCTGCTCACGCAGAACTCGCGGCTGTTCCACGGCAGCCTGCGGGAAAACCTGATCATGGGCGCCGGGCAGGCTTCGGACCAGGAAATCATCGCCGCGCTGGAAATCACCGGTGCCCTGGATTTCGTACGGCAGTGCCCGACCGGCATGGATCACCTGATTCTCGAAGGTGGCCTCGGCCTGTCGGGTGGCCAGCGCCAATCGCTGCTGCTGTCGCGCCTGCTGATCCGTCAGCCGCACATCCTGCTGCTCGACGAACCCACCGCGTCCCTGGACGAGACCACCGAGCGCCGTCTGATCCAGAACCTGGCGACCTGGGGCCAGGGCCGCACGATCATCGTCGCCACCCACCGCACCAGCGTGCTGGCCCTGGTCGACCGCATCATCGTCGTCGACAACGGCCAGGTGGTCATCGACGACACCAAGGAAAACGCCATCGCCAAACTGTCGCGTCCCAAGGGCGTGGCTCAATAAAGGAGGGCAGGGCAAATGGACACAGGCAAGGGTTTCAAGGTGCTGGGCCCCGGTGAATTCAAGCGCATTCCGCTGCTCAGCGAAGACGGTGCTCCGGGCCAGTCGTATTACCAGGACGGAGTCGACGACTCTACCGTCGTGCGTGCTACCCGGGTGGTCTGGGCGGCGGTGGCGATGCTGCTGGCGTTCTTCGTCTGGGCCTTCTTCTTCGAGGTGGTGGAAGTGTCCACCGGTACCGGCAAGGTCATCCCCAGTTCGCGGGAACAAGTGATCCAGTCGCTGGAAGGCGGCATCGTTGCCGAGATGAACGTGAGCGAAGGGGCCATCGTCGAACGCGGGCAGGTGCTGGCCCAGCTCGATCCGACCAAGACCGAATCCAACTTTGGCGAAAGCGCAGCGAAGTACCGGGCCACGCTGGCCAGTGTGGCCCGCCTGCAGGCTGAAGTAGGGCTCAAACCGCTGAAATTTCCACCCGAGCTGAATGCCTATCCGGCACTGCTCAAGGCCGAAACCGAGCTGTACAACGTCCGCCGTCGCGGTCTGGACGATTCGCTGGCCGGCATCAACGAGTCCCTGCGCCTGGTCCGCAGCGAATTGCAGATCACCGAAAACCTGGCCAGGACCGGCGCCGCCAGCCGCGTCGAAGTCTTGCGGCTGAATCGGCAGCGCTCGGAACTGGAGCTCAAGCTCACCGAGGCCCGTTCAGACTATATGGTGCGTGCTCGCGAGGAACTGGCCAAGGCCAGTGCCGATGTCGAAACCCTCACCGCCGTGCTCAAGGGGCGCTCCGATTCAGTCTCGCGCCTGACCTTGCGCTCGCCGGTGCGAGGCATCGTCAAGGACATCGAGGTCACCACCATCGGTGGCGTGGTACCGCCCAACGGCCAACTGATGCAGATCGTGCCGCTGGACGAGCGCCTGTTGATCGAGGCCCGCATCTCACCCCGCGACATCGCGTTCATTCACCCCGACCAGCAGGCCAAGGTGAAGATCACTGCCTACGATTATTCGATCTACGGCGGGCTCGATGGCAAGGTCGTGACCATCTCGCCCGACACCATTCAGGATGAGGTCAAGCCAGAGGTGTTCTATTACCGGGTATTCATTCGCACCGATTCCGATTCGCTGGAGAACAAGGCCGGGAAGAAGTTCGCCATCGTCCCCGGCATGATCGCCACGGTGGACATCACCACGGGCCACAAGACGGTATTGGATTACCTGATCAAACCGCTGAACAGGGCCAAGGAAGCCCTGCGCGAGCGCTAGCAACAGCAGCGGGGCTTGCCCGCCAGGCCCGTCGGCGATTTCCAGCTGGAGCAATAGGCCGCCCGCACCACTTGGGCCAGGCAGTAGCCGCGGTTGCGTACCGAACGGATCAGGCGTTCACCACCGCTGCATTGGCCAAACTTGCTTTGCAGGCGGCTCAGGGACATTTCCAGGCCGTTGTAGTGGCTGGGGTCCTTGCCCAGGCCGGCAATCAGCGCTTCCTTGCTGATCACCCGTTCGCTGCTGAAGGCCAGCATGCTCAGTACCCAGCATTCGGTGCGGGTCAGGGCCACGCTGATGCCGTTCTGGGTGAGGGTGCAGTCGACATCGTTGAACCACCAGAAGCCGCGTGCCAGCTGCGCTTCGTCGGTTGTCTGGTGGGCGGTGTAGAGCTGATTGTTGACTGACGAAAATTTGTTGCCAAGGTCCGTAGGCATAGGGTCGTTCCTTCAAAACGTAGAGCTGGAGCAATGTCGTATCACTCCAAGCCTAGTACGCCGTGAAAAAACCGCCAATGGCCATCGGTCTGGTGAACACCGCTTTTCAGTGCAAAGCGCTGGGCGGAGGTGAGATGCACCCGCGGTTCAGGCGGTAGCCGCTGCCGCGCACACTCTGGATCACGTTGGTGCCGAAGACTTTCCGAATGCTGCTGCGCAGGCGACTGACGAATTTTTCCACCACACGCACGTCGTACATCCGCAGGTTCAACCCGAGCAACTGCGCCAAGTCGTCGAAGCTGAGTTGGTGCTGGGGCGCGTACAGCAGCGCCAGCACCACTTGGACCTGTACGAAGGTCAGGTCCAGCCGCCGCGTTTCATCTTCCAGGCACAGGCGCGCAGGGTCCACCACGGGCGGCGCCAGGTTCCAGTAGTCCGGGTTCTGGAACAGCTCGACGTAGAACGTCTCGCGCTCCGGCTCCGCGTTCGGTAGGCGCAAAACATGGTCGGCTCCTGCCTGCTGATAGGCCTGGCGAATGGACGGATCGGCGCCCGTCAGCGCCACCAGCACCGAGGCCCAGGTGTTGCCGCGACGGATGTCGTCGACCCAGCGCACGCCTTTCTGGCGTTCACCACGGCCAGGCTCGACGAGAATGACCTTGTGCCGGCTTTTTTCGTAGTCGAACGTGGGTTGCAGTTCGGGTTGCAGACCTTCGACGGGCAGGGAGAGGGGGTTGAGGTAGCGCTCCAGCGATTGGCTCTGTGAGGTATCGGTGCAAAGCATGAGAAGACAGGGTTCGAGCGGGTGAAACAGTGCAGCCAAAACATCCATGTGTATCATTCCTTCTGTTCGCCGAGCCGGCGGACAAGGCGCAGCATCAAGCTGCCTGGATCCAACATGTACACTGTGTACTGGCGCTACGCTATCGGCAAGCGACTTTGGTCGTAGTCCTCCTTTGCAGATGGCTTGTCACGCGCCTGCCCGGTTGAGTATTTTGTCTGCATCGCCGCCTGCGGCATTCAGCATCAAGGACAGAAACATGAGTAGCGAAGGACTGCGTACGCTCGCCGAGCGTCTGCACGGTGTCGACGAAATCGAATGCGTCACCCCCGACCTGAACGGCGTACCGCGCGGCAAGGTCATGACCGCAGAAGGCTTCCTGGAAGGGCGGCGCCTGCAACTGGCCAGCGGCGTGTTGCTGCAGTGCATCATGGGCGGCTACCCGCCGAGCCGCTACTACGGTGCCGACGATGGTGACGTCGCGCTGGTGCCCGACCTGAACCGGTTGCATCGCCTGCCGTGGAGCGAGCCGGCCCGTGCGTGGGTCATCTGCGATGCGCAGGAGCTGACCGGAGGCTTCTCCCCCCTGTCCACGCGCGGTCTGCTGCAGACGGTCCTGGCCCGCTACACCCGTCTGGGCCTGGCGCCGGTGGTGGCCACCGAGCTGGAATTTTTCGTGTTTGCTGCCAACCCCGACCCGTCGTTGCCGTTCCAGGCGCCGATCGGGCTGGATGGCCGGCGCGAGGACGGCAGCAGTGCGTTCAGCGTGGCTTCCAACAACGGCTTGCGGCCGTTCTTCACCGAGGTCTACCGCTGCATGGCGGCGATGGGCCTGCCGCGCGACACGGTGATGCATGAAATGGGCGTCAGCCAGTTCGAGATCAACCTGCTGCACGGCGATCCGCTGCTGCTGGCCGACCAGACCTTCCTGTTCAAGCACCTGCTCAAGGAAGTCGCGCTCAAGCACGGGCTCAGCGTGGTGTGCATGGCCAAGCCGCTGGCGCGGGTGGCCGGCAGTTCGATGCACATACACCAGAGCGTGGTGGCGCAGGACAGCGGCCTGAATATGTTCAACGACGCGCACGACCAGCCCACCGATACCTTCCGCCACTTCATCGGCGGGCAACAGGCGGCCATGGCCGATTTCACGGCGCTGCTGGCGCCCAACGTGAACTCCTACCAACGCCTGTGCCAGCCTTATGCGTCGCCGAACAACGCCTGCTGGTCCCACGACAATCGCGCCGCCGGGCTGCGCATACCGGCCAGCGCGGCAAGTGCGCGCAGGGTCGAGAACCGCCTGCCGGGCGCCGATGCCAATCCTTACCTGGCCATCGCTGCCAGCCTTGCTGCAGGTCTGCATGGTATCGAACAGCGGCTCGAGCCATCGGCGCCTTTGCAGGGCGACATTGCGGTGCCCGACGAATTGTCTTTGCCATGTACCTTGCACGCGGCTTTGGAGCGTCTGAATCGCAGCCCGTTGGCCAGGGAACTGTTCGGCAATGTGTTCATCGAAGGCTACATTGCGACCAAGACCCTGGAACTGGCGAGTTTTTTCGACGAAATCACTCCCTGGGAGCGCCGGGTGCTGGCGGCCCAGGCTTGATCCTGCAACAGCGTGAATTCAGGTGACGATCCTTTCCCGTAGCGGTCAGCCGCGGTTTAGGAGAGATCGTCGCCCGTGACCTGATCGTTCCGACCTCCTTTACCGCGGACCTGTAATGCGCCAAATCTGGAAAAACTTTCGAGCCCTGTATTTCGCCTCACTGATGATGCTGATCGGCTCCGGTCTGTTGAGCACCTACCTGGCCCTGCGCCTGTCGGCCGAGCAGGTCGACAGCCTGTGGGTCGGCGCCCTGATGGCCGCCAACTATTTCGGTCTGGCGCTGGGCGGCAAGATCGGTCACCGACTGATCGCGCGTGTCGGCCATATCCGCGCCTATGCCACCTGCGCCGGTATCGTTGGCGCCGCCGTGCTGGGCCATGGCCTGGTGAACTACCTGCCTGCCTGGCTGTTCCTGCGGGTCATCGTCGGCCTGGGCATGATGTGCCAGTACATGGTGATCGAAAGCTGGCTCAACGAGCAGGCCGACACCAAGCAGCGCGGGGCGGTGTTCAGCGGCTACATGATCGCCTCCTACCTGGGCCTGGTGCTGGGCCAGCTGATTCTGGTGGTGCACCCGCAACTGGGCCTGGAACTGCTCATGCTGGTCGCGCTGTGCTTCGCCCTGTGCCTGGTGCCGGTGGCCCTGACCCGACGGATTCACCCGGCGCCCATGCACCCGGCGCCCATGGAGCCGCGCTTCTTCATCAGCCGCGTGCCGCAGTCGCTGAGCACCGTGCTGGGCTCGGGCCTGATCGTCGGCTCGTTTTACGGCCTGGCACCCCTGTATGCCTCGCAGCAAGGGCTGAGCACCGAGCAGGTGGGTTTGTTCATGGGCTCGTGCATCTTTGCCGGTCTGCTGGTGCAGTGGCCATTGGGTTGGTTGTCGGACCGCTACGACCGTGCCCTGCTGATCCGCTGTGTGGCCGTCGGTATCGCCATCGCCGCACTGCCCCTGGCGTTGATTCCGGCCGTGCCGCTGGAAGTGCTGTTCGCCGCCGGCTTCCTGGTGTCGTTGCTGCAGTTCTCGCTGTACCCACTGGCCGTGGCGTTTTCCAACGACCACGTCGAAGCCGATCGACGTGTCTCATTGACCGCCATGCTGCTGGTGACCTATGGGGTGGGTGCCTGTATCGGGCCACTGGTGGCAGGGGTGTTGATGAAGCAGTTCGGCAGCCAGATGCTGTATGCCTTTTTCAGTTTCTTCGCCGTGGTGCTGGTGTGGCGAATCCGGCCCAAGGCGGTCACCAACCTGCATGTGGTCGACGATGCGCCGTTGCATCACGTGGCGATGCCGGCGGCCAACTCGCCACTTGCGGCTGCCCTGGACCCTCGTGTGGACGAGCACATGGTGCAGGAACAGATGCAGAACACCGAGCCAGCCGAGCCCGCCGAGGAAGAGCCGGCCAAGGCCGTCTAGAGAACTGCCAGGCCGCGCGTGGCGCGCGGCCTGTGGTCAGAAATCGTCTCTGTCGAAGCGCTGTGCGTCGCGTTGCAACTGATGCACGAAGCGTTCGATCTGGCGCTGCACCAAGCCGGGAATGTTGTGGAAACGCACGCCCACGAACGTGGTGTCGATGCGTTCCTCGAAATGCAGATGGCGCAACTCGACCGGCGTGGTCATGGCGCCGAAGGGCAGGGCGGCGGCGAAGCGCTCGTAGATCTGACCCAGTTGCAGGCGCTCGCTGATGTCGCCCTCGAAACGCAGCTTGCAACCATGAGCCGAGATGTCCAGCAGCTTGCCGACCAGGGTGTTCTTCAGCCGGGAGCCGGCGATTTCCACGTCCACCAGTTGCGACAGCTTGAGCGCAGCGCGGAAGGCGTTGCGCCGCTGGTGGTAGACCACCTGGCCTGGCAGCGCGCCCACGTAGCATCGACCGCATTCTTTCTGGGTGATGGTCCAGGCGCCCTGGCTTTCCCACGCCACGCGCACACCGTCATGAAAGCCTTCTACCTTGAACGGCTCGCCCGCCTCCAGGTACTTCTCGCCTTCACGGGGGATCATTTCATCGAGAACGATGCGCAGGTTGTCCCGGTCCACTTCCACCAGAAAACTCTGACAGCGCAAGGTGCGTTCGTGGAAGGTGATGATCAGGGGGTCATGGGCTTCCTGGAGCATGCGCAGGTTGCCCGCGACTTCCAGCGGCGTGGCCAGCACTTTGGGCGGTTGCGGAGCGTCTTCCACGTTCGATGCGTTTGACACGTTCTTGTCTACTCCGGGAAGCGCCGACTGCGCAGGTGCGGCATTCTGCCAGCTCGTTGAGAAGGTTTAAAGATGGCTGGCGCGCATTGCGTTTTTGCCACTGGCACCGCATTTGCCGCCGACGCGGCTCGCGCCGCTGCTACAGGGACCACGATCACTGTAGATACTCTGACACCGTGATTGTGGCTGGTGTACCAGGAACCCTGTAGCAGCGGCGCGAGCCGCGTCCGGCAGCAACGCACCACTCAAGCCTGGCTCAGGGCACGATACGTGGCCATTTTCGAGGTCGACCCACGGCTGTTGTAGAGCGACGGCGGCTCGGCGCCGGTGATGATGCGGATCTGGTTGGCAGTGGCCACCTGCTGACGCACGATACCCTGGCCAACCTGCGCATTGATCGCCTGGCACTGCGACAGCAACTGGCTCAACGAATCGCCACGTTCCAACAACGCATCGCCCAGGTGCGACTGACGTGCCAGCGCCTGCAACCCTTCGCGATCGGCTGACAAACCAAGCTGCACGAGCAGTTGGCTGCGCCGGCGTCCATTCTGTTCGAGCAACACGATCAACGACTGCTTCTGCGCCAGAATCGTTTCCAGAAGCTCCATGTCGCGGCTCTGCAAGGCCAGCGACTCGTCGCGCAGCAACTCGAGCAGTTGCCCTGCGTACGGGAGGTCTTCTTCAATCAGCTGCAACAGCGTTTGATCGTGCATGGTAAGCCCTGGCGTTGACGCGTCCAGAAGCCCCGGCGCCTAGACTGGACTAGCGCTGGGCTTCGAAGTTGAGCATTTTGCTGGCAACGCGCTCGCTGTCGACTTTATAGCTACCCTCGGCGATGGCCTGTTTGAGCTCGGCGACGCGGGCGCTGTTGACAGTGGGCTGATCGCTCAGCTTGTCGGTGATTTTCTGCATTTGCTGGGCCTGATCGCTCAAAGTGACCGGTTCCCCGCTCTTCACGGCTGGCGTGCTGGGCACGGTCGTGTCGGCGGCCACTTCCTTGGCAGTGCCGGTACGTGATGCACCCTGCACTGAAGGCGAGCTTCCTACTCGGTTGAAGTCGATAACCATTGTTGTGAACCCCTGGGTATTTGGACGCTTGCCTTGTTTTCGGCCAAATCCCGATTAACTTTAGGCGCAATTTCGCAAATGCCCGATGCGGCGGCGACGGGCGCGTATAGCCCCCTAGTGTAGGAAAACTCCTGTTCGCCGACCAGCTTTTACATCGCCACTTCCACCTGTCCGGGGCCGGTGATCCGCGCCTTGACCACGCGTTTGGAGTTCAGGTTGCGCACGCGGATCTGCTCGCTCATCCCACCCTGGGCCAGCGCCTCGCCCGGCATGCGCACCGCCAGGGTGCCGCTGCGGGCGATGATCACCACCTGGTCACCCTTGAGCACGAGGGCTTGCTGCTCCAGGAATACCGGCGTCAGCACCTGGTCGATAACCGTCGGTCGGATCAGCTTCATGCCCACGGCCTCGTCGACCGAGACCAGGAAGCCTTGACCCATGGCACCGATGTCGCGCTCGCGCAGCGCCACGTCGGCTTCGGTCAGCACGCTGTCACGCTTGAGCGGCCGGGTGGTGGTTACTACCTCGCGGAACAGCCGGACCTGCGCCGGAACGAATACCGTCCATGGCGCGCCGCCCTCGCAGCGCACGCGCACGGTGACCCGGCCCAGGGGTTGCGCCGGGCTTTCCAGGGTCGCCGACAGCTGCCGGTCGCACCCCGGCATGCGCAGCCGTGGGTCGAGGTTGTTCACTTCGATCTCGTAACGGCCCTGGATTTGCGAGGTCGCCAGATAATCTTCAACGGTGAACTCAAGAAAACCCTGGGTGACACCGATAAGCTGTTCGGGCAATGTGACATTGTCGGCGCGCGCCGCACTGCCGAGCACCGCGCCACCCACCGTGGCAATGGCCCAGAATAAATACGCAGCGATGTGTCGAGAAACTGTCGTTTTTGCGTTCATGCAGTGCTAATAGCAAGGCCCGTGCCGATTTCGAGCGGGTCGCAAGAGGAGTTTGGGCATGGCGGGTGTAATGGATTCGGTGAACCAGCGCACACAGCTGGTTGGGCAGAATCGCCTCGAGCTGTTGTTGTTTCGCCTCAATGGCAAGCAGCTCTACGGGATCAATGTCTTCAAGGTCAGGGAGGTGCTGCAATGCCCCAAACTGACGGTATTGCCTAAGTCCAACCCGGTGGTTCGCGGCGTGGCCAACATTCGCGGCGCCACCATCCCGATCCTCGATCTGGACATGGCCACGGGGTCCGTGGGCCTTGCGGCGTCCACCGACACCTTTGTCATCATCACCGAGTACAACACCAAGATTCAGGGCTTCCTGGTGCATTCGGTGGAGCGTATCGTCAACATGAACTGGGAAGAGATCCATCCGCCACCCAAGGGCACCGGCCGCGATCACTACCTGACTGCCGTCACCCGCGTGGACAACCAGCTGGTCGAGATCATCGACGTCGAGAAGATTCTCGCCGAAGTGGCGCCGACTTCCGAAGCGATCTCGGTCGGCGTGGTCGACGAAGAGACCCACAGCAAGGCCGTGTCCCTGCGCGTGTTGACCGTCGACGACTCATCGGTGGCGCGCAAGCAGGTGACCCGCTGCCTGCAAACGGTCGGGGTGGAGGTGGTGGCCCTGAACGACGGTCGTCAGGCGCTGGAGTACCTGCGCAAGATGGTCGACGAGGGCAAGCGTCCGGAAGAGGAATTCCTGATGCTGATTTCCGACATCGAGATGCCGGAGATGGACGGCTACACATTGACCGCCGAGATCCGCAGCGACCCGCGCATGCAGAAGTTGCACATCATCCTGCATACTTCGCTGTCCGGGGTGTTCAACCAGGCCATGGTGAAGAAGGTCGGCGCCGATGATTTCCTGGCCAAGTTCCGTCCCGACGATCTGGCGGCGCGCGTCGTCGATCGCATCAAGGCAGCAGTATGAATGCCGGGCGCCAGCGCCCGGCCTACCGAACCAGCAAGAGGCGGCACCGTGTCTACGGGTAATTTGGATTTTGATCAATTCCGGGTCTTCCTGGAAAAAGCCTGTGGCATTCTCTTGGGCGACAACAAGCAGTACCTGGTTGCCAGCCGCCTGAACAAGCTGATGGAGCAGCAAGGCATCAAGTCCCTGGGCGAGCTGGTGCAGCGTATCCAGACCCAACCGCGCAGCGGTCTGCGCGAACAGGTGGTGGACGCCATGACCACCAACGAAACGCTGTGGTTTCGCGACACCTACCCGTTCGAAGTGATGAAAAACAAGGTCCTGCCCGAGAGCATAAAGGCCAGCCCCGGCGCGCGCCTGCGCATCTGGTCGGCGGCCTGCTCGTCGGGCCAGGAACCTTATTCGCTGTCGATGACCATCGACGAATTCGAGCGCAGTAATCTGGGCCAGTTGAAGTCGGGCGTGCAGATCGTTGCCACCGACCTGTCCGGCAGCATGCTGACCAACTGCAAGAGCGGGGAGTACGACAGCCTGGCGATCGGCCGGGGCCTTTCCCAGGAGCGCCTGCAGCGCTACTTCGATCCCAAGGGACCGGGACGCTGGGCAGTCAAGGCACCGATCCGCAGCCGTGTCGAGTTTCGTGCGTTCAACCTGCTCGACAGCTACGCGGCGCTTGGCAAGTTCGACATCGTGTTTTGTCGCAACGTGTTGATCTACTTCTCCGCGCAGGTGAAGAAAGACATCCTTACCCGCATCCATGGCACCCTCAAGCCCGGTGGTTACCTGTTTCTGGGCGCTTCCGAAGCCCTGAACGGCTTGCCCGAGCTCTATCAGATGGTGCAGTGCAGCCCCGGCATCATCTATCAGGCCAAGTGATGTCGTGCCTGACATGACATGACGGACCATCGCAACGCCGGGCGGCAATTTTTCTGACGCCAGCGTTGCCGCTTTTCCCCCTCAGCGGAAAATTCTTGCCGCTTTTCTGGCATCTCTCGTCGCCCGAGTCGCCTGTAACCCGCACGGGGCGGGCATTTCGAGACTTGGCACAGTCATTGCTATCTATCTTGCACGAACCATCTGGTCTGCCGCATAGGTACCAACATGAGCATCAGTTTCGATAAAGCGCTGGGCATTCACGAGCAAGCCTTGGGGTTTCGCGCCAAGCGCGCCGAAGTGCTGGCCAACAACATCGCCAACGCCGACACACCCAACTACAAGGCTCGTGACCTGGACTTCGCCTCGGTGCTGGCAGCCCAGAACGAGCAGAACGGCAAAGGCGCCTTCGGCCTGCAGACCACCAGCAGCAAGCACATCGCCGCCCAGGGTTTCAGCTCGGGCGACGAGACCTTGCAGTACCGTATCTCCACCCAGCCGTCACTGGACCAGAACACCGTCGACGCGCAGATCGAGCAATCGAACTACGCCGAGAACTCGGTGAACTTCCAGGCCAGTTTCACCCTGCTCAACAGCAAGTTCAAAGGGCTGGTATCGGCCCTTCGCGGAGAGTAAGCCATGTCCCTTGCCAGTGTCTTCAACATCGCCGGTAGCGGCATGAGCGCGCAGACCACGCGCCTGAACACCGTGGCGAGCAACATCGCCAACGCCGAGACTGTGTCGTCCAGCATCGACCAGACCTACCGCGCGCGCCACCCGGTGTTCGCCACCATGCTCCAGGGCCAGCAGAACGGCGACAGCGGTTCGCTGTTCAGCGACCAGGATTCGGCAGGGCAGGGCGTGCAGGTCACCGGCGTGGTCGAGGACCAGAGCAACCTCGAGGCGCGCTACGAGCCCAACCATCCGGCGGCGAACAAGGACGGCTACGTCTACTACCCGAACGTCAACGTGGTCGAGGAAATGGCCGATATGATCTCGGCCAGCCGTTCCTTCCAGACCAACGCCGAATTGATGAACACCGCAAAGACCATGATGCAGAAGGTGCTGACCCTGGGTCAGTGATAGAGGCGAGCGCAGATGACGACTACCAGCAGTACTACCGGCGTGAGCTCCTCGGTCCTGGACTCATTGCAGAAAACCACCAGCAGCACCAACAGCTCGACCGGCACCGCCGGCAGTGCCTTGGGCAAGGACGCGTTCCTGCAGTTGCTGGTGACCCAGATGCAGAACCAGAACCCGCTCGATCCCCAGGACAACGGCGAGTTCGTCGCCCAGCTCGCGCAGTTCAGCAGCCTGGAAAGCATGCAGAGCCTGAATTCGTCGGTGAGCACCATCGCCAACAACTACCAATCGTCCCAGGCGCTGCAAGCCTCGTCCCTGGTCGGCCGTTCGGTCATTGCCCAGACCGACACCGCCGTGGTCGACCCCACCAAGGGCCTGACCGGTTCCGTAGCCCTGACCTCGTCCAGCAGCAACACCACGGTCGGCGTCTATAACGCCAAGGGCGACCTGGTGCGCAGCATCGACCTGGGCAGCCAGTCGGCCGGCAACGCCAGCTTCACCTGGGATGGCAAGGACAGCAACGGCGCAGTTGCCGCTGCCGGCACCTATACCTTCAAGGCCGCGGCCACCGTCGACGGTACCGCCACGGCCATGAGCACCTACCTGCCTGCCACGGTGAACAGCGTCACGATGGGCACCAATGGCGGTGAACTGACCCTCAACCTCGCTGGACTGGGTGGCATCGCGCTGTCGAAAGTCCAAACCATCGGAATTTGAGCCGCTTCGTTCGGCGCAGGAGTACAGCATGACTTTCAATATCGGCTTGAGCGGTCTTTCGGCAGCCAACAAGGCGCTTAACGTGACCGGCAACAACATTGCCAACGTTGCAACCACCGGCTTCAAATCTTCCCGCGCGGAATTCGCCGACCAGTACGCCGCGTCGATCCGCGCCACGGCCGGCAAGACCAGCGTGGGCAGCGGTGTGACCACCGCCGCCGTGTCCCAGCAGTTCACCCAGGGCAACATCGCCTCGACCGGCCAGAGCCTGGACCTGGCGATCAACGGCAACGGCTTCTTCGTGCTCAACGACAACGGCCAGAAGCTCTACACCCGCGCCGGTGCCTTCTACAGCGACAAGGACGGCAACGTCGTCGACGTGGGAGGCAACAATCTGCAGGGGTATAACGCCCAAGACGGCGTGGTGCAGACCGGCGTGTTGACCAACCTGAAGATCGATTCCTCGAACCTGCAGCCCAAGGCGACTACGAAGATCGCCGAAACCGTCAACCTGAACTCCAGCGCTCAGCCGCCGACCATCACGCCATTCGATCCGAGCAACGTCAGCAGCTACAACTACACCTTCAACACCGACGTGTACGACAGCCTGGGCAATGCGCACCAGATGAACCAGTACTTCGTCAAGGACGCCGCCAACAGCTGGACCATGCGCACCACTATCGACGGGCGCAATCCAGCCGATCCTTCCTTGACCACTCCATTGGTCAACAAGCTGGATTTCGGGTCCGACGGTAGCCTCATCATGCCTGCTCAAGGCGTGATCGCCGGCGGCCTCGGCATCAATGCAGACAAGAGCTTCAACTTGTCCGACTGGGTGCCCGCCGCTAAAGGCGCCGACGGCACATGGACTGCGAACCAAGCGACGGCCAACGCCGGTGGCGTGACGCTGAACATGCTGGCAACCACACAATACAACGCGGCTTCCGCCACTTCGGCCAAGACCCAGGACGGCTACGCGACCGGCGAGTTGACCGGTCTGTCGGTAGACGGCACCGGCAACATGTTCGCCAACTTCACCAACGGCCAGAACAAGGTCATCGGTCAGGTCGCCATGGCCAGCTTCG
Source organism: Pseudomonas rhizosphaerae (assembly GCF_000761155.1). NCBI lineage: Bacteria > Pseudomonadati > Pseudomonadota > Gammaproteobacteria > Pseudomonadales > Pseudomonadaceae > Pseudomonas > Pseudomonas rhizosphaerae. The sequence continues at coordinate 519,179 of NZ_CP009533.1, forward strand.
CCAACATGCAGGGCCTGGCGCCCAACGGCGGTACCAACTGGAAAGAGTCGTTCGCCTCGGGTACCGCCGTGATCGGCACGCCTGACACGGGCGTCATGGGCAACCTGCAATCCCAGGCACTGGAAGACTCCAACGTCGACCTGACAGCCGAGCTGGTGAACTTGATCAAGGCGCAGAGCAACTACCAGGCAAACGCCAAGACCATCTCCACCGAAAGCACCGTGATGCAGACCATCATCCAGATGACGTAATGAAGGCAGGGCAGTGATGCGGTGTGTGTGGACGGCCCTGGCCTTTGCGGCAACCTGCGCGATGGCCGTTGCCGCGCCGGCGCCCTGGTACAAATACCAGAGCCTTGAGACCGGTCGGTACCTGTGCAGTCAGGTCGACCCCGGGCCGCATTACCGCCGCTTCGCCGGGCCGTTTGCCAGCGCCGGTTGTCGGCGCTGAACGTTTAGCCGCCAGGGCTCGTCCTGGCGGCGCGACGTAAATCCATTCTCCTATTGCCGCTAGCGGCAATGCCGCGCCGACTTTTCGGCGTCAAGCTTTCAATCCTTTCTTGGCGAACCGCTGCAGGCCCCGTCCTAGAAGGGCTGCAGGCATCCATCGGAAGTTGGCCCGCATATTGCTCTACCTCTCTCAGTACAGCAGTAGACGGCATTCGCCCGTCGATGGAGAGACCTGTGGACAAGATGCTCTACGTGGCAATGACCGGTGCCAGCCAGAACGCGCTGGCACAGAAGGCCCATGCCAACAACCTGGCCAACATTTCGACCACCGGTTTCAAGCGTGACCTGGAGCAGGCGCGTTCGATGCCGGTGTTCGGCGACACCTTTCCTTCGCGGGCCTATGCCCTGACCGAACGTCCGGCAACCGATTTCAGCGGCGGTGCGTTGCAGGAAACCGGCCGGGATCTGGACGTCGCGGTGGGCGGCAACGGTTTCATCGCCGTGCAGACCCCCGACGGCGGCGAAGCCTACGTGCGCACCGCCAGCATGAACGTCGATGCGCTCGGCGTGCTGCGCGCCGGCAATGGTTTGCCGGTCATGGGCAACGGTGGTCCGATCGCCGTTCCGCCGGACGAAAAAATCGAGATCGGCATGGACGGCACCATCAGCATTCGTGGTCTGGGGCAGGCCCCCAACGTCATGGCCCAGGTCGACCGCATCAAGCTGGTCAATCCGGACGTGAAAACCCTGACCAAGGGCCTGGATGGCTTGATCCACACGTCCAATGGCCAGCCGGCCCCTGCCGACGCCGCGGTTCGCGTCGAGTCCGGTTTCCTGGAGGCGAGCAACGTCAACGCGGTCGAGGAAATGACCTCGGTGCTGGCGCTTTCCAAGCAGTTCGAACTGCACATCAAGATGATGAGCACCGCCAAAGAAGGCGACGAGGCCATGGCCCGGGTCTTGCAAATCTAATTCCAGCGTAGCGATCGCGCCGTAAACCAGGCGCCTCAGGAGAAGACACATGCTTCCAGCACTTTGGGTCAGCAAGACCGGCCTCCAGGCTCAGGACACCAACCTGACCACCATTTCCAACAACCTGGCGAACGTATCGACCACCGGTTTCAAGCGTGATCGCGCCGAATTCCAGGACCTGCTCTATCAGATCAAGCGTCAGCCCGGCGCCCAGTCGACCCAGGACAGCGAGCTGCCCTCGGGCCTGCAGGTCGGTACCGGTGTGCGCATCGTCGGCACCCAGAAGAACTTCACCGCCGGCAGCCTGCAGACCACCGACCAACCGCTGGACATGGCCATCAACGGCCGCGGTTTCTTCCAGGTCATGCAGCCTGACGGTACCGTTTCGTACACCCGCGACGGCACCTTCCACCTGAACTCCGACGGCCAGATCGTCACCGCCCAGGGTTTGGCCCTGGAGCCTGCCATCGTCGTTCCCAACGAGGCGCAGACCTTCACCGTGGGCACCGATGGCACCGTCTCCATCACCACCGCCGGCAACGCTGCCTCGCAGGTGATCGGCAACCTGCAGACCGCCGACTTCATCAACCCGGCCGGCCTGCAGGCCATCGGTGGCAACCTGTTCCTGGAAACCGCTTCCAGCGGTGCACCGCAGGTGGCGACGCCCGGCTTGAACGGCGCCGGTACCGTGCTGCAGAACACCCTGGAGAACTCCAACGTGAGCACCGTGGAAGAGCTGGTCAACATGATCACCACCCAGCGTGCCTACGAGATGAACTCCAAGGTGATTTCCACCGCCGACCAGATGCTGCAGAACCTGACCCAGAACCTGTAACCCTGGTCCGTCCGTAACCCCCAAGCTACCTGGGCGCCGCGCGCGCCGGCTACACCGTGAGGTCTGTGTCATGCGTCGTGTCTCGATTGTTCTTGCCCTGAGTGGAATGGCCTTGCTGACCGGTTGCGTCGCGCCACCGGCCAAGCCCAACGACCCGTACTATGCCCCGGTGCTGCCGCGCACGCCGATGCCTGCCGCCGCCAACAACGGCTCGATCTACCAGGCCGGCTTCGAGCAGAACCTGTACAGCGACCGCAAGGCGTTCCGCGTGGGCGATATCATCACCATCACCCTCAACGAACGCACCTCGGCCAGCAAGAGCGCCAACTCCAAGGTCGGCAAGGACAGCAACAACAGCCTGGGCCTGACCTCGCTGTTCGGTGCGGGGGTGAACACCAACAACCCGCTGGGCAGCGGCGACCTGAGCCTCAACGCAGGCTACAGCGGCACGCGGGCCACCAACGGTACGGCTGCGGCGGCGCAGAACAACAGCCTGACCGGCTCGGTCACGGTCACCGTGGCCGACGTGCTGCCCAACGGCATCATCTCGGTCCGCGGCGAGAAATGGATGACGCTCAACACCGGCGAAGAGCTGGTGCGCATCTCCGGTCTGGTCCGGGCCGATGACATCGCCACCGACAACACCGTGTCCTCGACCCGGGTGGCCGATGCGCGCATCACCTATTCGGGCACCGGTTCGTTTGCCGAGGCCAGTCAGCCGGGTTGGTTCGACCGGTTCTTCGCCAGCCCCCTGTTCCCTTTCTGAGTGCGTCCGTCCATGCTCAACTTCAAACACCTGATCGCCGCTGCACTGCTGTTGTCCGCCGCGTTCGGCGTTCAGGCCGAGCGCCTCAAGGACATCGCCAGCATTTCCGGCGTGCGCACCAACCAGTTGATCGGCTACGGCCTGGTCGTGGGCCTCAATGGCACCGGCGACCAGACCACCCAGACCCCGTTCACCCTGCAGACCTTCAACAACATGCTGTCGCAGTTCGGCATCAAGGTGCCGCCGGGCTCGGGCAACGTACAGCTCAAGAACGTCGCCGCAGTGTCGATCCATGCCGACCTGCCAGCGTTCGCCAAACCAGGGCAGGTGATCGACATTACCGTGTCGTCCATCGGCAACTCGAAGAGCCTGCGCGGCGGCAGCCTGCTGATGACCCCGCTCAAGGGTATCGACGGCAACGTCTACGCCATCGCCCAGGGCAACCTGGTCGTCGGTGGTTTTGACGCCGAAGGCCGCGACGGGTCGAAAATCACCGTCAATGTGCCGTCGGCAGGACGGATTCCTGGCGGTGCCAGCGTCGAGCGCGCCGTGCCCAGTGGCTTCAACCAGGGCAACAGCCTGACGCTGAACCTCAACCGCTCGGACTTCACGACCGCCAAGCACATCGTCGACAAGATCAACGAGCTACTTGGCCCGGGAGTTGCACAGGCTATTGACGGGGGCTCGGTACGCGTCACTGCACCGGTCGACCCCAGCCAGCGCGTGGACTACCTGTCGATTCTCGAGAACCTCGATGTCGACGTAGGGCAGGCGGTGGCCAAGGTGATCATCAATTCGCGCACCGGCACCATCGTGATCGGCCAGAACGTCAAGGTATCGCCCGCGGCAGTGACCCACGGCAGCCTGACGGTCACCATCACCGAAGATCCGATCGTCAGCCAGCCTGGGCCCTTGTCCGGTGGCGAAACGGCGGTGGTGCCACGTTCGCGGGTCAGCGCCCAGCAGGAAGCCAAACCGATGTTCAAGTTTGGCCCTGGCACCACGCTCGACGAGATCGTCCGCGCGGTCAACCAGGTGGGAGCTGCGCCCGGTGACTTGATGGCCATTCTCGAAGCCCTGAAACAGGCCGGCGCGTTGCAGGCCGACCTGATCGTGATTTGAGGTAACAGCTGATGGAAATGCCGAATGGCGGAGTATCGGGAACACGGGATTCAGGGGCTTACACAGACCTCAATCGCCTGAGCTCGTTGAAAGTCGGGGATCGCGACAGCGAGGCCAACCTGCGCAAGGTGGCCCAGGAATTCGAGTCGCTGTTCCTCGGTGAAATGCTCAAGTCCATGCGTTCGGCGAATGACGTGTTGGCCAAGGACAATCCGCTGAACACCGAAACCACCAAGCAGTACCAGTCCATGTACGACCAGCAGCTGTCCGTGACCTTGTCCAAGGAAGGTGGCGGCATTGGCCTGCAGGACGTGCTCATGCGCCAGCTGTCCAAGACCAAGGGCGTGGCCCGTGCCGGCGCGAACCCGTTCGCCCATGCCGACAACAGCCTCAACAAGCCCCTGGGTGCCACCCGCGACGCTTCGGCCGATGCCAAGGCCGCAGGCACCCCGGCACATAACGACATCGCCCTGCTCAACCAGCGTCGTCTGTCGTTGCCAAGCAAGCTGGCCGATCGTCTGGTGGCCGGCATCGTGCCATCGGCGGCCACCGAGGCAGGCGCTGCCACGGGCAGCAAGAACCTCATCAACGTCCCGGCCAGTGCACCGGCCAACAGCATTGCCAATGCCGTGCGCAGCGGTGCGGCGGTCGAGGGCAGCAGCCTGGCGAAAAGTGTCGCCCAGCCGCCCCTGGCCCCGGCCAAGCGTGCCTTTGGCTCGTCCGACGAATTCATCGCGACCATGCTGCCCATGGCCGAAAAAGCCGCTGCGCGCATCGGTGTCGACCCCAAGGTGCTGGTCGCCCAGGCGGCGCTGGAAACCGGTTGGGGCAAATCGATCATGCGCGCAGACGACGGCAGCAGCAGTCACAACCTGTTCGGCATCAAGGCCACCGGCAACTGGAAGGGCGAGAACGCCCGCGCGATCACCAGCGAATTCCGTAATGGGCAGATGGTCAAGGAAACCGCCGATTTCCGCTCGTACGGCTCCTATGAAGACAGCTTCCACGACCTGGTCAGCCTGTTGCAGAACAACGACCGCTACCAGGGCGTGGTCAAGGCCGCGGACAACCCCGAACAATTCGTCAAGGAACTGCAGAAGGCCGGCTACGCCACCGACCCGAACTACGCCAGCAAGATCTCCTCGATCGCCAAGCAGATGCAAGGCTATGAGACCTACGCTCGCAGCAGCACCAGCGCTACCACGAATCTATAAGGCTTGAACCCATGTCGAATCTGATCTCCATTGGGCTGTCCGGTCTGGCGTCCAGCCAGGCATCCCTGGCGACCACCGGTAACAACATCGCCAACGTCGCGACCGCCGGCTATTCGCGGCAGTCCGTGGTGAACACTGCCAGTGGCTTGCAGAATATCGGCGTGGGCTACCTGGGCACCGGCACCACGATTTCCGACGTGCGCCGTATCTACAGCAGCTACATGGATACCCAGTTGCAGACCAGCACTGCACTGAGCAACGACGCGAGCGCGTACAGCGCCCAGATCAACAGCATCGACAAACTGCTGTCGGACGGCAGCACTGGCATCAGCGCAGTGCTCAGCAGCTTCTTCTCCGCCGTGCAGACCGCCGCCGCCAACCCCAGCGATACGTCGTCGCGGCAACTGCTGCTGACCCAGGCGCAAACCCTGAGCAATCGCTTCAATTCGATTTCGGCGCAGTTCAGCCAGCAGAACGACAGCATCAATGCGTCGCTGACCACCTTGACCGGGCAGGTCAACAAGCTCAGTGGCAACATCGCCGAGCTCAACAAGCAGATCACCGCGATGTCGGGCACCGGTGCCACGCCCAACAGCCTGCTCGATGCGCGCAACGAAAACGTCCGCCAGCTCAACGAGCTGGTCGGCGTGACCGTGCAACAGCGCGACGGCAACTACGACGTCTACCTGGGCTCGGGCCAGTCACTGGTCACCGGCGGCTCGGCGAACTCGCTGGTGGCAACACCCGGCGTGGCCGACAAGAGCCAGTACGGTTTGAGCATCCAGTACCAGGGCTACAGCACCGACGTGACCTCGGTGACCACCGGCGGCGAGATCGGCGGCCTGCTGCGTTTTCGCAGCGACGCCCTGAACCCGGCAATCAACGAGCTGGGGCGCACTGCCATTGTCGTGACCGACACCCTGAACAGCCAGTTGGGCAGGGGTATCGACCTCAACGGTGATTTCGGCTCCTCGGTGTTTTCCAGCATCAACAGCGCGACCGCCGTTGCCAACCGCAGCCTGGCGGCGTCCAGCAACAGCGCAGGGTCGGGCAACCTCAGCGTGAGCGTGGCCGATTCCAGCAAGCTGACCATCTATGACTACAACGTCAAGTTCAGCAGCGCCAGTGCCTACAGCGTGACCCGTTCGGACGGCACCTCGATGGGCAACTTCGACCTGGGCACGACCCCTGCGCCAGTAGTCGACGGGGTCACCCTGGGCCTGAACGGCAAGGTCGCGACCGGCGACAGCTTCGTCGTCACGCCAACCCGTAGCGGTGCAAGCGCCATCACCACCACGCTCACCGACTCGAACAAGCTGGCCTTCGCCGCGCCGCTCACGGGCACCGCGACAGTCGGCAACTCCGGCACCGGCACCTTCACCCAGCCGGTGCTGAGCAGCAAGCTGGACATCTACAGCGGCACGGCCCTGAGCCAGTTGCAGAGCGGCATCGAAACCTCGTCGCCGGTCAAGCTGGTGTTCGGCAAGACCACCGACGGCGCGCAGGGCTACAGCCTGTACAACGCTGCCGGCACCAGTATCGGCAGCGGCACCATCGTGCCCGGCCAGAGCAACAACCTCAGCCTGACCGTGCCGGTGGTGGGTGCCGATGGCCAGCCCGTCAACGGCGCCGACGGCAAGCAGCTGACCTTCAAATTCGAAACCACCGTGGGCGGCACCCCGGCCGTCAACGACAGCTACACCGTGTCGTTCAACGCCGACGGCAAATCCGACAACCGCAACGCCACGCAACTGCTGGCGCTGCAGACCAAGGCCACCGTCGGCGCCACGGCAGGCAACCCCGGCATGAGCTTCACCAGTGCCTACGCTTCGCTGGTGGAGCGGGTCGGCGCCAAGGCCAGCCAGGCCACGGTCGACACCAAAGCCACCGGTGCCGTCCTGACCCAGGCCAAGACCAATCGCGACTCGGTATCGGGCGTCAACCTGGACGATGAAGCGGCCTCCCTGGTGAAGTTCCAGCAGTACTACACGGCGTCCTCGCAGATCATCAAGGCTGCGCAGGAAACATTCAGCGTCCTGATCAACGCCCTTTAAGGAATAGTCGACCATGCGAATTTCCACCTCTCAGTATTTCGAGACCAGCGCGACCGGCTATTCCAAGAATTTCTCGGACACCGCCAAGACCCAGGCGCAGATCAGCTCGGGCAACCGCATCCAGAGCGCCGGCGACGATCCGGTCGGTGCCGCCAAGCTGTTGCAGTTGCAGCAGCAGAGCACCTTGCTGACTCAGTACAGCGGCAACATGACCAGCGTTACCAATTCGCTGACCCAGGAAGAAAGTGTGCTCGACAGCATCACCACGGCGTTGCAGCGGGCGCAGGAGTTGACCATCCAGGCCGGTAACGGTGGCCTGAGCGACGCCGACCGTACTTCCATCGCCAGCGAAATCGGCGAGATCGAGAAAAACGTCCTGGGCCTGCTCAACACCAAGGACTCCAACGGCCAGTACATGTTCTCCGGTTCCAAGACCAGCACGCCGCCTTATGTGCAGAACAGCGACGGCAGCTACACCTATCAGGGCGACCAGACTCAGCTCAGCCTGCAGGTGTCCGACACCCTGCAACTGGCCACCAACGACACCGGCTACGGCATCCTCGAAACGGCGGTGAACACCAGCCGCACGCAGACCAGCATGACCGCTCCAGTGGATGCAAACGGCGCCGTGGTCGACGACGGCCGGGTGACGGTGTCCGATGGCCGCCTGGAATCCTTGACCACCTACAACAAGGCCTTTACCGACGGTCAGCCGTACACCCTCAAGTTCGCGAGCAGCACGCAGTTCACCATCACCAGCAGCAAAGGCCTGGACGTGACGTCGCAGGTCGGCGGCAACGGCACGTTCGACCCCAAGGCGAACGGCGGTACCACCATCAGCCTGTACGGTGTGGAGTTCGACATCGACGTGGCGGCCAAGGACAGCGACCTGGGCACCGTATCCGATGCCGACATCGCCGGGCGCACGTTCAGCCTAGGCAGCAAGCCGGACAGCCTCAGCTCGACGCGCAACGCGGCCAATACCTCCACGGCGCAGCTGACCAGCGCGAACGTGACCAATACCGATGCCTACGCGGCCGGTTTTCCAGCCGGTGGGGCGGTGATCAAGTTCACCAGCAACAGTGAATACGAGGTCTATGCCCAGCCGCTGACCGATTCCAGTCGGGCCATCGGCAAGGGTACGGTGGACGCCGCTGCCAGTGGCAGTACGATCACGGCTGCAGGGGTGACTTTCAAGCTTTCCGGTGAAGCGGGCGCGGGCGACAGCTTCAGCGTCAACGCCAACAGCCACAAGACCCAGAACGTGCTGGACACGCTGCACCAGCTCAAGACGGCCTTGGAGAAACCGGTGACGGACGCCAAGTCCGCGCAGGCGCTGAAGAATGCCACCGATTCGGCTTTGGGCAATCTGGCCAGTGCCAACGAGAATATCGACATCTCCCGCGGGCAGATCGGTGCGCGGCTCAATTCGCTGGCCATCCAGAACGACGAGAACGTCAGCCTGGCCCTGGCCAACAAGAGCACTCAGTCGGCGATCGCCGACACCGACTTCGCCACGGCGTCGGTCACCCTGAGCCTGCAACAGACCATGCTGCAGGCGTCGCAGCTGGCCTTCGCGAAGATCTCCCAGCTGAGTCTGTTCAACAAACTGTGATGGGCGGGGCGCACGCCCTGCCTGCCGTGCCCGTGCACCGCGCGCCATTTCCTACGGCCTATGGCACAATAACTGTGTGACCAATGGGTCGAATCGTGCATCTTCACCCTTATGTAATGCCAGGCCGCTGCATCAGCGGCCTGCAGCTGCTTGTTTTTCGGCAGCGCTGGCGCCGTCCCCCGAGGTCGGCGCCGCCTGACACCCTTTTCGATGGCATCGCGCAAACGCCCCGCGCGATGGCCTCCAGCTACCTTTGTATTGGGAAGCCACAATGATTGGCATAAAAAGCATCGCGAGTTACGTGCCTGCCGAAGGCTTGGACAACTACGCCCAAGGTGCCAAATTCGCCAAGGATGAAGATTTCATCATCGGCAAGATCGGCTCGGCCTTCCTGCCGCGCAAGGCTGCCGAGCAGGAGACGTCCGACCTGTGCGTGGAGGCGGCCAATGCGCTGTTCGCCAGCAACCCGCAGTTGTCTCGCGAGTCCATCGACGCTCTGATCGTCGTCACCCAGAACGGGGACGAGGAAGGCTTGCCGCACACCGCCGCCATCGTCCAGGACAAGCTTGGCCTGGGGACCCACGTCGCAGCCTTCGACATCAGCCTGGGTTGCTCGGGCTATGTGTACGGCATCTATGCGCTCAAGGGCTTCATGGAAGCGGCCGGGCTGAAGAACGGCCTGCTGATCACCGCTGACCCGTACTCCAAGATCGTCGACCCCGAAGATCGCAACACCACCATGTTGTTTGGTGACGCGGCCACTGCAACCTGGATGGGCGAAGATGCGCCCTGGCAGTTGGGCAAGGCCAAGTTCGGCACCGACGGTTCCGGCGCGCCGCACCTGAAGGTCACCGATGGCGTGTTCTTCATGAACGGCCGTCAGGTGTTCAACTTCGCATTGCTCAAAGTGCCCGCGCACCTGCACGAGTTGCTCGACGAATCGGGGCTGACCAGTGCCGACGTCGATGCCTACTGCATCCACCAGGGCAGTGCGGCAATCGTCGACGCCGTGGCGCGACGGTTCGAGGAGGAGCCGGAGAAGTTCATCAAGGACATGGTCGAAACCGGAAATACCGTGTCCAGCAGCATTCCGTTGTTGCTGGAAAAACACGTACTGGATTCGTCCTGGAAACGAGTCGCCCTGAGCGGCTTCGGTGTCGGCCTGTCCTGGGGCTCGGCGCTTATCTACCGTCCCTGACACACCGCGCCGCCCGCCGACGCGGCTCGCGCCGCTGCTACAGACCCGGGCCGCGCGCCAGCGCAGCGTCGATCCAACCCCACCGCGTTGCCCGCCGACGCGGCGTCGATCCAACCCCACCGCGTTGCCTGCCGACGCGGCATTGATCCAACCCCACCAACCCACCGTTGCTCGCCGATGCGGACACTGCGATTCTCTGTAGCAGCGGCGCGAGCCGCGTCCGGTGTCACCGCGTTCTTGCAGACACACCACGTCCATCGCGTCGTGGCCCGCACCGGTGCGACCGTCTATCCGTTGACGCCAGAAATCCACGCTTTTCCCATTTACCTCCCTCAAGTTCCCCGTTCCCCGGACGAAATAGTTATCAAGAGAGATCAAGCCAACGCTTGCTTTTTCCGGCTACAGCGGCTCGAAGGCGAAAAAACATTGCAATCGCCCTCAAGCAAAGCGCTGAACCGACGATAACTACTATGAAGGTTCTCTAGGCCACACCCGGCGCTCGCCAGGGCCGGAAGCCACAGCTAACAACCCCGAGGAATTTGTCATGGCCTTATCCGTAAACACCAACACCGCTTCCTTGACCGTTCAGAAAAACCTGAACAAGGCTTCCGATGCGCTGAGCACCTCGATGACCCGTCTTTCCTCGGGCCTGAAAATCAACAGCGCCAAGGACGATGCCGCCGGCCTGCAGATCTCCAACCGTCTGACCAGCCAGATCAACGGCCTGTCGGTTGCAGTGAAGAACGCCAACGACGGTATCTCCATCGCCCAGACCGCTGAAGGCGCGATGCAGGAATCCACCAACATCCTGCAACGTATGCGTGAACTGGCTCTGCAATCTGCGAACGGTTCGAACAGCACCGACGACCGTACTTCGCTGCAGTCCGAGTACACCCAGCTGACTTCGGAACTGACCCGAATCGCCAACACCACCACCTTTGGTGGTCGTAACCTGGTCGACGGCTCGTTCGGTTCAACCGCCTTCCAGATCGGTGCCAACGCCAACGAAACCATCAACGTAACGTTGGGCGATGTGTCCGCCAACGCTATCGGTTCCCAGCAGGTCAAGAGCGTCGGCGTGCCTGTATCGGCTACCGGTGTCGCAGGCGGCGCAATCAAGGTTACCGGCGGCGGCACCACTGCAGATGTCACCATCGCTGCAAAAGCCTCGGCCAAGACCATCGCAGGTCAACTGAATGGTGCAGTGCCTGGTCTTACTGCCAGGGCAAGCACTGAGGCATCCTTCACTGTAGATGCAGCTGCCAAGACTGCTCCCGCGACTTTCACCATGAAAGTGGGCGATAGCGCAGCGGTGAGCATGGTCGGTGTGACCGATACAGCTTCCTTGGCCGATCAGCTGAACTCGAACGCTGCCAAACTGGGTATCAGTGTCAGCTATGACAGCAAAGCTGGCACTCTTTCGGTCAAGTCTGATACTGGTGAGAACATCGTATTCGGTGTAGATGCAGTGGCGGGGACTGGCGCAGGCAATGTGAAAGTGGCTACCAAGGACGCCAAAGGTGATCTCGGGACAGCTGTTGCCGTGACCGACGCCTTCATTGCCACCGGCGCAGTGTCTCTCGATTCGGCCAAAGGCTACTCTGTTGCGGGTGCTGGCGTAGAAGGTCTGTTCGCGGCTACCGGTACTACCAGTGCGGCCTCTGAACTAACTTCGGTGAGCAAAACCGACATCACCACCGCTTTCAACGCCCAGAACGCCATCGCTGCACTGGACAAGGCCATCTCCAACATCGACGCCCAGCGCGCCGACTTGGGTGCGGTGCAAAACCGTTTCGACAGCACTGTATCGAACCTGCAGAGCATCTCCGAGAACTCCTCGGCCGCTCGTAGCCGTATCCAGGACGCCGACTTCGCTTCGGAAACTGCCGAGCTGACCAAGCAGCAAACCCTGCAGCAGGCATCCACCGCGATCCTGTCCCAGGCCAACCAGCTGCCATCGTCGGTACTGAAATTGCTTCAGTAATACGGCGCTTTGGCTGACTAACGGAAGGGTGCCCACGCGCCCTTCCGTTTTTTGATTTTCGGGGTGATGAACATGGACATGAGCGTTACAGCGAGATTGCCTCTTGCCGCCACGTCAACGCCAGCGCTGCCCAGCGCCGCCTCCCTGCCTGCTCGGCAGGTCAAGCAAGATGAACCCGCGATGCAATCCGTTGCACCCGAGCGGGCCGAATTGGAACAAGCGGTGAAGGATATTCAGGCGCACGTCGATACTGCGCAGCGCAACCTGGAGTTCTCCATCGACGACTCGACCCACCACGTCGTGGTCAAGGTCATCGCTACGGACAGCGGTGAAATCATTCGTCAGTTGCCGACCGAGGCCGCGCTCAAGCTAGCGCAAAGCCTCGCCGACGGTCGCAGCGGTCTGCTCGACGCGAAGATCTGAACTGGCACGAAAAATGTAGCTGGGTGTGCTTGGGGCGGTATCCGTCAAAAACACGCCTGACTCGATTCTAGGAGATTGCGATGGCTACTGTTTCCTCCACCACCGGCACCACGGCCACTACCGCGACCGCCAGTACCTCCAGTACCAGTACCACGACCAGCACCAGCGGCGCGATCAAGTCCAGCGGTGTAGGCTCAGGCATCGATACCGACGCTATCGTCAAAGCGTTGGTGAATGCTGAAAAAGCGCCCAAGCAGAAGCAGATCGATACGCAAACGCTGACCACTTCCACGACCTTGACCGCCGTGGGCACCGTCAAGAGCGCGCTGGAAACCTATCGCACTGCCGTTGCAGCGATGAACAAGGCCTCGACCTTCAGTGGCTTGACCAGTGCTTCGTCCAACGAGAAGACCGCGTCGGTGACCGTGACCGATTCTGCCTCCAACGGTACCTACTCGCTGGAAGTGACCAGCCTGGCCAGCGCCTCGAAGATCTCTTCCGGCGTGTATGCCGAGAAGAGCGCGGCGGTGGTCAACGCTACGTCGTCGGCTCAGGACCTGACGATCAGTCAATCCGGCAAGGACAGCAAAGTCAGCATTCCGGCAGGCGCCACGCTGGCGCAGACCCGTGATCTGATCAATACCCAGATGGCCAGCCGTGGCATCAGTGCCAACATCCTGACCGACGCCAGTGGCTCGCGTCTGGTACTGAGTTCGTCGACCACAGGCTCGGGCACCGAAATTTCCATGTCGGCCAATGCCGACAGCGGGCTCGACAAATTGACTACTACCACCACCGTTACTGCGCCAGGCAATGCGAAATACAAGATCGACGGCATCGAGATGGAATCGTCGACCAACACAGTAGCAGCTGCTATCAGTGGCGTGTCGATCAAACTGTTGGAGGCCGGCGGTGAAAAGACGACCATCAGCGTCACCACCAACACCGACACCCTGAAAAAAGCCACCACCGGGTTCGTCGACGCCTACAACGCGCTCATGACCCAGCTCAACACCTTGACCAAGGTCAGTACCAGTGCCGATGGGACGACCAGCGGAGGAGGCCTGACCGGCGACTCCACCGTGCGCCATTTAATCCAGTCGATGCGTAACGAGCTGGTATCATCCTCGGGCTCAAGCAAGCTGACGCTGGGGCAGTTCGGGATCAACACCGACCAGAAAACCGGCCTGCTGGTGATGGACGATGCCAAGTGGAACACTGCCATGGCGGACACCGCCAGCGTGGCGGCCATCCAGGACATGTTCACCGGCAAGGACGGCCTGCTGTCGCGCATGACAACTGCGACCGACGCCTATGCCGTAAAGGGTGGCATTTTATCTTCACGTTCGGACTCACTCTCCGGCACGTTGACCAAACTGACCGAGCAGCAGCAAGCCCTGGATCGCCGGATCAAAAACCTCACCGATACATTGAACGCCAAGTATTCCGCGATGGACACCCTCGTTGCGCAGCTGAACGCCACCAGCAAGAGCATCATGACCACGCTCAATGCGCTGAACAAAACCGATAGCGATTGATTCCTGGTGAAAGCCGCGGGCCCGGTTCCTACCGGGCTTTTGCGTATCCACACCCTGCGAATTCCTCTATATCGCCGACGTTATCGGCCTGATGTCACATTCCCTCGCATATTCCCTTTTGGCTGGCTAAAGTTTTTCCCGCCCGCGACGACATAGTAACCAAGCGATACAACATCAAATCATGTGTTACGAGGTCCGCGACAATGAACGCCATGAGAGCGCTGAGCCAATACCAGAAGGTCGATTCCCATGCCCAGACATCCGAGGCCACGCCGCACAGGCTGGTGCAGATGCTGATGCAGGGGAGCCTCGATCGCATGGCCCAGGCCAAGGGTGCGCTGAGCCGTGGCCAGGTGGCGCAGAAGGGCGAAATGCTCGGCAAGGCCGTGGCCATCATCGGTGGCCTGCGCCAGGGGCTGGATCCGAGCAAAACTGCGAATGAAAAGTCCGTCAAGGACCTCGACGACCTTTACGCCTACATGTCCGGCCGCCTGACCGAAGCCAACATCAAGAACGATCCACAGCTGATCGACGAAGTCGCCCGGCTGATGATCACCGTCAAGAGCGGTTGGGACGCCATCGCCAACCACGATTCGGCCCTGCCAGCCTGAGGAGTTTGCCATGAGTGCACTACAGCGGATTCAGCAGACTCGCCATGCTCTGGTGGACGCGATGCAGGCCGGTGACTGGGATGCGATTGGCGTTCTGGACATCGAATGCCGCGCTTGCGTCGACAGCGTGTTGCAGGAGGTTCCGGAAGACCCTTCCCAGCTGCGCAGTCATCTGGAAGATCTGCTCGAGGTCTACCGTCAATTACTCAACGTCACTCGTTTAGCGCGTCAGTCAGTTGTCGACGAAATGTCACAGTTCACCCAAGCGAAGAACGCTGCAAAGGTTTACCATCTGTTCCGTTGACAGCCACTGCGCCATAAATTTGACTAAGTCGATTTTTTTGACTTTACTAGTGGCTGTTACGATTCGTCTGGCGTCTGTTAGCTGAAACCATGGCCGAAAACGTCGAGAGCGCCCTTTGGGGCTTCGAGTTGACTAGGGAAGTTGCTATTGCATGTGGCGTGAAACCAAAATTCTGCTGATCGATGACGATAGCGTTCGCCGCCGGGATCTGGCGGTCATCCTGAACTTTCTTGGCGAAGACAACCTGGCCTGCGGCAGCGGCGACTGGCAGATGTCAGTCGATGCGTTGTCGTCCAGCCGCGAGGTGTTGTGCGTCCTGGTAGGGGAGGTTGCATCGGGCAATCTTGCCGGCCTGTTGAAGACGCTCGCCAACTGGGACGAGTTCCTGCCCGTGCTTCTGCTGGGCGAGCCAGGCGCCGTCGAGCTGCCCGACGACCTGCGGCGTCGCGTGTTGTCCCACTTGGAGATGCCACCCAGCTACAGCAAGCTGCTCGATTCGCTGCACCGCGCTCAGGTCTATCGCGAGATGTACGACCAGGCCCGCGAACGCGGCCGTCAGCGCGAACCCAACCTGTTCCGCAGCCTGGTCGGCACCAGCCGTGCCATCCAGCATGTGCGGCAAATGATGCAGCAAGTGGCCGATACCGATGCCAGCGTGCTCATCCTTGGCGAGTCGGGTACCGGCAAGGAAGTGGTCGCGCGCAACCTGCACTACCATTCCAAGCGTCGCGACGCGCCGTTCGTGCCGGTCAACTGCGGCGCCATTCCGGCCGAGTTGCTCGAAAGCGAGCTGTTCGGCCACGAGAAAGGCGCCTTCACCGGGGCGATCACCAGTCGCGCCGGGCGTTTTGAGCTCGCCAACGGCGGCACCCTGTTCCTCGACGAGATCGGCGACATGCCGCTGCCGATGCAGGTCAAGCTGCTGCGAGTGTTACAGGAACGGACATTCGAGCGCGTGGGCAGCAACAAGACTCAAAGTATTGACGTACGCATCATCGCTGCTACCCACAAGAACCTGGAAAGCATGATCGAGGTCGGCACCTTCCGTGAAGACCTGTACTACCGCCTGAACGTGTTCCCCATCGAGATGGCGCCGTTGCGTGAGCGGGTGGAAGACATTCCGCTGCTGATGAACGAGCTGATCTCGCGCATGGAGCATGAGAAGCGCGGCTCGATCCGTTTCAACTCGGCGGCCATCATGTCGCTGTGTCGTCATGGCTGGCCGGGCAACGTGCGTGAGCTGGCCAACCTGGTCGAGCGCATGGCGATCATGCATCCCTATGGCGTGATTGGCGTGGTCGAGTTGCCGAAGAAATTCCGCTACGTGGACGACGAAGACGAGCAGTTGGTCGACAGCCTGCGCAGCGATCTGGAAGAGCGCGTGGCAATCAACGGCCATACGCCCGACTTCGCCTCCAGCGCCATGCTGCCGCCCGAAGGTCTTGACCTCAAGGACTACCTGGGCGGCCTGGAACAGGGCCTGATCCAACAGGCACTGGACGACGCCAACGGCATCGTCGCGCGCGCTGCCGAACGCCTGCGCATCCGCCGTACCACCCTGGTGGAGAAGATGCGCAAGTACGGCATGAGCCGCCGCGAAGGTGAAGGCGAAGAGCAACAGGCAGAGGATTGACGCCTGTAGCCGGAATGGCCGCTGCTTCTCCAGCAGCGGCCAGGGTTGTTGCACTACCTAGCGCTTCGTTCGAAACGCGCCAAGCGTCTGAACTCACAGGCTTTCCTCGCGGTTCCCAACATACACTCACACTCCCTGCATCCCTCGGGCTTTCATCCGGCACGGCTATTGCTTTTATCCCTTTCACGATACCGTTTTTGACGGTGAGCCAAGTGAGAGAGAGCCATGCCACAGGCCGCTATCCAGCCGTCCGCTTCCCAGCCCCGTAGCGACGTTGCCGTGCCTACCGACGGTCGCCAGGCCTTGGACCAGTCCTTCCTCCTGTTCGACCGGATGTCCGACCGCCTGAGCGACTCCTACAGCATGCTCGAAGAGCGCGTGGCAGCACTCAAGGGTGAACTGGAAGTGGTCAGCGCGCAGCGTCTGGCTGAACTGGCGGAAAAGGAGCGCTTGGCAAATCGCTTGCAGAACCTGCTCGATCTGTTGCCCGGTGGGGTGATCGTCATCGATGGGCAAGGGCGCGTGCGCGAGGCCAATCCGGCCGCTCTGGACATGCTCGGGGCGCCACTGGAGGGTGAGCTGTGGCGCGAAGTGATCGTCCGCAGTTTTGCCCCACGTCGCGACGATGGCCATGAAATTTCCCTGATCGATGGGCGACGCCTGTCGATTTCCACCCGCTCGCTCGACGCCGAACCCGGTCAATTGGTGCTGCTCACCGACCTTACCGAAACCCGCCGATTGCAGAGCGACGTGGCGCGCAGCGAACGGCTGTCGTCACTGGGCCGGATGATGGCCTCGCTGGCCCATCAGATTCGCACGCCGCTGTCAGCCGCGCTGCTGTACGCCAGCCATCTGACCGACAAACCCCTGCCGGTGCAGACCCAGCAGCGTTTCGCCAACCGTCTCAAGGAGCGTCTGCACGAACTGGAACATCAGGTGCGCGACATGCTGGTGTTCGCCCGCGGCGAGCTGCCGTTGTCCGATCGCCTGGCGCCCAGGCAGTTGTTGCAGGCCTTGCAGGCCGCCGCCCAGCCTCACGTGCGAGAAGTGGCCGTGCGCTGGCAGTGCGACAGCCACGCTGGCGAGCTGCTGTGCAACAAGGACACCCTGGTCGGTGCCGTGCTTAACCTGGTGAGCAACGCGATCCAGGCCAGCGCCGGGCAGGCGCGCTTGAAAGTCCATCTGTATAGCCGTGGCGATAACCTGCGCCTGTGCGTCAGCGACGACGGGCCCGGTATGGCGGCGGCGACGCTGGCCCGCCTGGGCGAGCCGTTCTTCACCACCAAGGCTACCGGGACCGGGCTCGGCCTGTCGGTGGTCAAGGCAGTGGCGCGGGCGCATCAGGGGGATCTGGTGCTGCGTTCCACCGTTGGCCGCGGCACCTGCGCCACCTTGACCTTGCCGCTGGTGGCCCTGCAGGAGCGCGAACCATGAGCATTAAGGTGTTGCTGGTCGAGGATGACCGTGCGCTGCGCGAAGCCCTGGGCGATACGCTGGAGCTGGGCGGGTTCGAATTCGAAGCGGTGAGCTGCGCCGAGGAGGCGTTGCTGGCGGTAGCACGCGAGCCTTTCGGGATCGTCGTCAGTGACGTCAACATGCCCGGCATCGATGGGCATCAACTGCTTGCGCTATTGCGCGCCCGACAGCCGCAACTGCCGGTATTACTGATGACTGCCCACGGGGCGGTCGAGCGGGCGGTAGACGCCATGCGCCAGGGTGCAGCCGATTACCTTGTCAAGCCGTTCGAGCCGCGCGCCTTGCTCGATCTGGTGACCCGCCATGGCCGCGGCCTGATCCCGCCCGGTGCCGATCAAGGTCCGGTGGCCCTCGAACCGGCCAGCCTGGCCTTGCTCGAGCTGGCGGCGCGGGTCGCGCGCAGCGATTCCACGGTGCTCATATCCGGCGAGTCGGGTACCGGCAAGGAAGTACTGGCGCGCTACATCCACCAGCAGTCGCGACGCGCAGACCAGACCTTCGTGGCCATCAACTGCGCAGCGATTCCCGACAACATGCTCGAGGCCACCTTGTTTGGCCATGAAAAGGGCGCGTTCACCGGCGCCATCGCAGCCCAGGCCGGCAAGTTCGAACAGGCCGATGGCGGCACCTTGCTGCTCGATGAAATCTCCGAGATGCCCTTGGGGCTGCAGGCCAAGCTGTTGCGCGTGTTGCAGGAGCGCGAGGTCGAGCGGGTCGGCGCGCGCAAACCCATTGCCCTGGACATACGCGTCATCGCCACCACCAACCGCAACCTGGCGGCGGACGTGGCGGCGGGGCGCTTCCGCGAAGACCTGTTCTATCGGCTGTCGGTGTTTCCGTTGGCCTGGGCGCCCCTGCGCGAGCGCCGCGGCGACATCCTGCCGCTGGCGCGACGGCTGCTGGCTCGGCATGTCGACAAGATGAAGCACGTGCCGGTGCGCTTCTCGCCGCAGGCTGAACAGACACTGCTCGACCACCCCTGGCCAGGCAATGTGCGCGAGCTGGACAACGCCATCCAGCGCGCGTTGATCCTGCAGCACGGCGGCCTGATTCAGGCGGCTGATTTCTGCCTGGTCGGTTCGGTGGCCGCGGCACCGTTGCCGCCGTTGAGCCTGGTGGTGCAGTCTCGCGCCCCAGTGTTGCCATTGGAGTCGCAGGCGCCGGCCGGGCTTGCGGCCGGTGCGTTGGAAGACGATCTGCGCCGACGCGAATTCGAGATGATCATCGACATCCTGCGCAGCGAGCGTGGCCGCCGCAAGGAAGCCGCCGAGCGCCTGGGCATCAGCCCGCGGACCCTGCGCTACAAGCTGGCGCAGATGCGCGATGCCGGAATGGACGTGGAGGCCAGCCTGTTCGCCTCCTGAACCGCGCCCGCTGACCGCCAGTGGGTGTGGTGATTTGTCGCCATCGATCTGTTTCGCAACCCTGCCACCGCAACTGGCACCCTCCTTGCTAATACCTCTGTAGTGAATGCAGCAGTGTCAAAAAAACGCAGGTCGTCGCAGAGGGTCACCCATGAGCCAAGGTATTGAATTCAACCGCTTGATGCTGGACATGCGCGCCATGCAGGCGGACGCCATGGCCAGACCCAAGGCGGTTGCGGCGCCGGAAGTCGGCGCCAGCAGCTTTGCCGACATGCTTGGCGGCGCCATCAACAAGGTCGCGGACGTGCAGGGCGCTTCCAGCCAGCTGGCCTCGGCGTTCGAGATCGGCAAGAGCGGCGTCGACCTCACCGATGTGATGATCGCCTCGCAGAAAGCCAGCGTCTCCTTCCAGGCCTTGACCCAGGTGCGCAACAAACTGGTCCAGGCCTACCAAGACATCATGCAGATGCCGGTCTGAGGACGAATTGAGTCATGGCTGAAGCGACCACCGACAATCTCCCGGCCAAGAGCGGCAACAAATCGCCGCTCATGGGTCTGTCCGTCCTGCAGAATCTGTCGCAGATGACCATGCTGCGTCAGGTCGGCCTTTTGGTCGGCCTGGCGGCCAGCGTCGCCATCGGCTTTGCCGTGGTGCTGTGGTCGCAACAGCCCGACTATCGTCCGCTGTACGGCAGCCTGGCGGGCATGGACACCAAGCAGGTGATCGACACCCTGACTACGGCCAACATCCCCTACACCGTCGAGCCCAACTCCGGCGCCTTGCTGGTCAAGGCCGACGACCAGTCGCGCGCCCGCATCGCCCTGGCGTCGGCCGGCGTCGCCCCCAGCGACGGCAATGTCGGCTACGAATCGCTCGACAAGGAACAGGGCCTGGGCACCAGTCAGTTCATGGAAACCGCGCGTTATCGCCGCAGCCTGGAAGGCGAACTGGCCCGTACCATCGGCAGCCTGAACAACATCCGCGCAGCGCGTGTGCACCTGGCCATTCCGAAAAGCTCGGTGTTCGTCCGCGACGAGCGCAAGCCGACCGCCTCGGTACTGGTGGAAATGTACCCCAACCGCACCCTGGACGCCGGGCAAGTGGCGGCCATCGTCAATCTGGTGGCGACCAGCGTCCCCGAACTGAACAAGTCCAACGTGTCGGTCGTCGACCAGAAGGGCACCTTGCTGTCGGCCCAGCTGGAAGACAACGCGCTGACCATGGCTGGCAAGCAGTACGATTACAGCCGACGCATGGAAAGCATGCTGACCCAACGCGTGCACAACATCCTGCAACCAGTGGTGGGCAACGATCGCTTCAAGGCCGAAGTCTCTGCAGATCTTGATTTCAGCGCGGTCGAGTCCACCTCCGAGCAGTTCAACCCGGAGCAACCAGCGCTGCGCAGCGAGCAGTCCACCACGGAACAGCGTTCAAGTGGTTCCGGCCCTTCGGGTGTGCCGGGGGCGTTGAGCAACCAGCCACCGGGGCCGGCCACCGCGCCACAGAACGCCGCCCAGGGTCAGGCCGCGGCCGGTGCGATCCAGCCGGGCCAACCGCTGCTCGACGCCAACGGCCAGCAGATCATGGATCCGGCCACCGGCCAGCCGATGCTGGCGCCGTACCCGGCCGACAAGCGTCAGCAGTCGACCAAGAATTTCGAGCTCGACCGTTCCATCAGCCACACCAAGCAGCAGCAGGGTCGCCTGACTCGGTTGTCGGTCGCCGTGGTGGTGGACGATCAGGCCAAGATCAACCCGGCCGACGGTACGGTGACGATGGCGCCCTGGAACGCCCAAGAACTGGCGCGCTTCACCCGCCTGGTACAGGACGCGGTGGGCTTCGATGCCAGCCGTGGCGACAGCGTGACCGTGATCAACGTGCCGTTCGCGGCCAATTCGGCTGAAGTCATCACCGAGCCTGCGTTCTACAAGGAACCGTGGTTCTGGGACATCATGAAACAAGCGCTGGGCGTGTTGTTCATCCTAGTCCTGGTGTTCGGTGTGCTGCGTCCGGTGCTGACCAACATCACCGGTGGTGGCAAGGGCAAGGCAGGCGATGCCGAACTCGGTGCCGCTGGCGCGCTGGGCGGTGTAGCCGCCTTGGGCATGGACAGTGAGCTGGCCAACGATCGGGTCAGCCTGGGTGGTCCGCAGAGCATTCTGCTGCCCAGCCCGACCGAGGGCTATGACGCCCAGTTGAATGCAATCAAGAGTCTTGTGGCCGAAGACCCGGGCCGTGTGGCCCAGGTCGTGAAAGAGTGGATCAATGCCGATGAGTAGTTCACAAGCCGTCACCCCCAAGCTGACCAAGGTCGACAAGGCCGCCATCCTCCTGCTCTCGCTGGGTGAAACCGACGCGGCGCAGGTGCTTCGCCACATGGGCCCCAAGGAAGTCCAGCGCGTGGGCGTGGCCATGGCGCAGATGCGCAACGTGCACCGCGAGCAGGTCGAGCAGGTGATGAGCGAGTTCGTCACCGTGGTCGGCGACCAGACCGGCCTGGGCGTAGGCTCCGACAACTACATCCGCAAGATGCTGACCTCGGCCCTGGGCGAAGACAAGGCCAACGGCCTGATCGACCGGATCCTGCTGGGCGGCAATACCAGCGGCCTGGACAGCCTGAAGTGGATGGAGCCGCGGGCCGTGGCCGACGTCATTCGCTACGAACACCCGCAGATCCAGTCGATCGTCGTGGCCTACCTTGACCCCGACCAGGCTGGCGAGGTGCTGGCGCATTTCGAGCACAAGGCGCGCCTGGACATCATCCTGCGCGTGTCCTCGCTCAACACCGTCCAGCCGGCAGCGTTGAAAGAGCTCAATACCATTCTGGAGAAACAATTCTCCGGCAACTCCAACGCCACGCGGACCACCCTGGGTGGGGTCAAGCGTGCTGCCGACATCATGAACTTCCTCGACAGTTCGTCCGAGGGCCAACTGATGGACTCCATCCGCGAGGTCGACGAAGAACTGTCCGGGCAGATCGAGGACCTGATGTTCGTCTTCAACAACCTCAAGGACGTCGACGATCGCGGCATCCAGGCACTGTTGCGCGAAGTGTCTTCGGACGTGCTGGTGGTGGCCCTCAAGGGCGCCGACGAAGGCGTGCGCGAGAAAATCTTCAAGAACATGTCCAAGCGTGCGGCCGAGTTGCTGCGCGACGACCTGGAAGCCAAGGGGCCGGTACGCGTCAGCGACGTCGAGTCGGCGCAGAAGGAAGTGCTCACCATCGCCCGGCGCATGGCCGAAGCGGGTGAAATTGTGCTCGGTGGCAAGGGCGGGGAAGAGATGATCTAATCATCCCTTTCCCAGACCTCTGTCGTTGCAGTCGGCTGCCCTGCGGCAGCCGGCTCCGAGCGGCCCCACTTCGCACCCAGGCGTCAGGAATCGCAAGCCATGTCCCGCCCCCCGCAAGAACCCGTCAGTGAACTGATTCGCGCCGTCGACGCGCGCAGTGCCGACCTGTGGGCGTTGCCCAGCTTCGATCCCGAGCGGCCCGTCGCCGAGGTGGTACCGGCCCCGGTGTCGGTCGAGGAGATCGAAGAAGTTCCGCTCGACGAAGTGCAACCCATCACCCTGGAAGAGCTGGAAGCCATTCGCCAGGAGGCCTACAACGAGGGCTTCGCCACGGGCGAGAAGGAAGGCTTCCACAGCACCCAGCTCAAGGTGCGCCAGGAAGCCGAAGCCGCGCTGGCTGCCAAGCTCGCCCAGTTCGACCGCCTGTTGGGGCACCTGCTGACGCCCATCGCCGATCAAGACACCCAGATCGAAAAATCCCTGGTCGAGCTGGTGGGGCACATCGCGCGCCAGGTCGTTCGTCGCGAGCTGGTGACCGATTCCAGCCAGATCGAAAAAGTGCTGCGCGAAGCGCTCAAGCTGCTGCCCATGGGCGCCAACAATATTCGCATCTTCATCAACCCCCAGGACTTCGAGCAGATCAAATCGCTGCGCGAGAAGCACGAGGAAAACTGGCGGATCCAGGAAGACGATGCATTGCAGCCCGGTGGCTGCCGTATCGAAACCGAACACAGCCGCATCGATGCCAGCATGGAAACGCGCATCACCCAGGCCATCGCGCAACTGTTCGACCAATTGCACGAGCAGAACATGCATCCGGCTCCGGCCGACATCAACATCGACCTGGAGGCGCCCGATGAAGCTTGATCGCACCAGCTTCGGCAAGCGTCTGGGCAGCTACGAGGCGGCCATCGACCTGCCGCGCCAGCCCATCGTCGAAGGGCGCCTGCTGCGCATGGTCGGCCTGACTTTGGAAGCCGAAGGGCTGCGCGCCGCCATGGGCAGTCGCTGCGTGGTGATCAACGACGACAGCGACCAGCCGGTGCAGGTCGAAGCGGAAGTCATGGGCTTCTCGGGCAGCAAGATCTACTTGATGCCAGTGGGCAGCGTGAGCGGCATCGCGCCCGGCGCGCGAGTGGTGCCGGTGGCCGATACCGGGCGCCTGCCCATGGGCATGAGCATGCTCGGGCGCATCCTCGACGGCGCCGGGCGCGCGCTGGACGGCAAGGGCGGCATGAAGGCCGAGGACTGGGTGCCAATGGACGGCCCGACCATCAACCCGCTCAAGCGCGATCCCATCAGCCAGCCGCTGGATGTCGGTATTCGCAGCATCAATGGCTTGCTGACGGTGGGCCGTGGCCAGCGCCTGGGCCTGTTCGCTGGCACCGGCGTAGGCAAGAGCGTGCTGCTGGGCATGATGACGCGCTTCACCGAGGCCGACATCATCGTCGTCGGCCTGATCGGCGAACGTGGGCGCGAGGTCAAGGAGTTCATCGAACACACGTTGGGCGAGGAGGGGCTGCGGCGTTCAGTGGTAGTGGCCTCGCCCGCCGACGAAGCACCGCTGATGCGCCTGCGCGCCGCCATGTACTGCACGCGTATCGCCGAATATTTTCGCGACAAGGGCAAGAACGTCCTGCTGCTGATGGACTCGTTGACCCGTTTCGCCCAGGCCCAGCGGGAAATCGCCCTGGCCATCGGCGAGCCGCCGGCGACCAAGGGCTATCCGCCATCGGTGTTCGCCAAGTTGCCCAAGCTGGTCGAGCGCGCCGGCAACGCCGAGGCCGGCGGCGGCTCGATCACCGCGTTCTACACCGTGTTGTCCGAAGGCGACGACCAGCAGGACCCTATCGCCGACTCGGCGCGAGGTGTGCTCGACGGCCACATCGTGCTGTCCCGGCGTCTGGCCGAGGAGGGGCATTACCCCGCCATTGATATCGAAGCGTCGATCAGCCGGGTCATGCCCAGCGTGGTCAGCCCGCAGCATCTGGGCCAGGCCCAGCAGTTCAAGCAGCTGTGGTCGCGCTACCAGCAGAGCCGCGACTTGATCAGCGTCGGTGCCTACGTGCCCGGTGGCGACCGCGAAACCGACCTGGCGATTGCCTTGCAGCCGCAACTGGTGCGCTACCTGCGCCAGGGCCTGAACGACAACGAAAGCCTGCAAGCCAGCGCCGAGCGCCTGGCGGCGGTGTTCACACCTGTGGCACCGGGGTAAACGCCGATGGCGATGAGTCGCGCAGCCCGCCTGGCCCCGGTGGTGGAAATGGCCGAAAGCACCGAGCGCAAGGCCGCCCAGCGCCTGGGTCATTTCCAGGGCCAGGTGAACTTGGCCGAAGCCAAGCTGGCGGAGCTCGAGCGGTTTCGCAACGACTACCAGCAACAGTGGATCAGCAATGGCAGCCGTGGCGTTTCCGGGCAGTGGCTGATGAACTACCAACGCTTTCTCAACCAGTTGGAAACCGCCGTCGGTCAACAGCGGCAGAGCCTTGTGTGGCATCAGAACAACCTGAACAATGCGCGCACCACCTGGCAACAGGCCTACGCCCGTGTGGAGGGGCTGCGCAAGCTGGTACAGCGCTATATTCTCGAGGCCCGGCAGTTGGAAGACAAACGTGAACAGCGCCTGCTCGACGAGTTGTCGCAGCGCCTGCCCAGGCACGACAGCTTTTAATCAGAATTCGTCAGTACCCTGTTGAACGTCCTGCAGCGCAGTGCTAAACCTTGCCTGCAGGGCACACCCAAGGAGCATTACTACATGGCTGTAACTCAGAGTTCGGTAAGCCACAGTTTCGATGAAAAGGAAAACACGGCGTGCATTGCCATCAAGGGCCGTTTCGACTTCAGCCTGCACCAGCAATTTCGTGAAGCCTATGAAAGCGCAGGCACGCCGGGCAGCTATATCATCGACCTGAACAACACCACCTACATGGACAGCTCGGCACTGGGCATGCTGCTGTTGCTGCGCGACCACGCCGGCAGCGACAACGCCAACATCAAGTTGGTGAACATCTCCACCGATGTGCGCAAGATCCTGGCTATCTCTAATTTCGACAAGTTGTTCACGATCTCCTGATGCAGCCCGTCAACGAAGAATCGCTGACGGTTCTGATCGCCGACGACAACATGACCGACCGCATGCTGCTGTCCAGCATCGTGCGTCGGCAGGGGCACGCGGTGATTACCGCCAGCAACGGCCAGGAAGCCATCGAAGTGTTTCGCGAGCAGCGTCCGCAACTGGTGCTGCTCGATGCCATGATGCCGGTCTTGGACGGTTTCGAAGCGGCGCGCGAGATCAAGCGCCTGGCCGGCGAAGCGCTGGTGCCGATCATTTTCCTCACCTCGCTGACCGAGGAGCAGGCCCTGGTACGCTGCCTGGATGCGGGTGGCGACGACTTTCTGGCCAAACCCTACAACCAGGTAATCCTGGCTGCAAAGATCAAGGCCATGGATCGCCTGCGCCGCTTGCAGGCCACGGTGCTGGAGCAGCGCGACCAGATCACCCGTCACCACGACTACCTGATCAACGAGCAGCGCGTGGCCAAGGCGGTGTTCGACCAGATCGCCCATTCCGGCTGCCTCGACGCACCCAACGTGCGCTACCTGCAGTCGCCCTATGCGCTGTTCAACGGCGATCTGCTCCTGGCAGCCTATACGCCCTCGGGCGACATGCACGTATTGCTCGGCGACTTCACCGGCCATGGCTTGCCGGCGGCGGTCGGCGCGATGCCCCTGGCCGAGGTGTTCTATGGCATGACGGCGAAGGGCTATGGGCTGACCGAAATCCTTCGCGAGATGAACGCCAAGCTCAAGCGCATCCTGCCGGTCGACATGTTCTGCTGCGCCACCCTGCTGCGGCTCAGCTTCCAGCGTTGCACGGTGGAGGTCTGGAACGGTGGCATGCCCGATGGCTACCTGCATCGCCAGGACGGCTCGGAACGCGTTGCGCTGGTGTCGCGGCATCTGCCGCTGGGCGTGCTGCCGGCTACGCGCTTCGAAGACCGGACCGAAGTCTGGCCGATGGCGCCGGGGGATCGCTTGCTGCTGCTGTCCGATGGTGTCATCGAAACCAGTAACGCCCAGGATGAGTCGTTCGGGGTGGAGAGGCTCGAGCGAGTCTTCGACACGCACAAGGACCCCGAGTCACTGTTCGATGGCATCCTGCAGGCCCTGCATGATTTTCGCGGTGAGTCCCGCGACGACGTCAGCATGGTGCAATTGGCGTTGTTCGACGCCGAACGCCAACCGCCCGCGAGTTTGATCTATTCCGACAGCGGTCAATCCAGCCCACTCGACTGGTCGGCCATGTTCGAGTTTCGTGCCGACACCCTGCGCCGTTTCAATCCGCTGCCGTACATCCTGCAATTGTTGCAGGAGATTCATGGTCTGCGCTCGCAGAGCGGAGAACTCTATAGCGTGTTCGCGGAGTTATACTCCAACGCCTTGGAGCATGGGGTGCTGGAACTCGATTCCGCGCTCAAGCGCGATACCGCCGGTTTCGCCCACTACTACACACTGCGCAACCATCGGCTGGCGGCTTTGGAAGACGGCTACATACGCATACACTTGCAGGTGAGTCCGAAAGGCGCCGGCGGCCTTCTACGGATCGTCGTCGAAGACAGCGGCAAGGGCTTCGATCCGAAAAAGGTCCTGGCCAAGCCGCCCGATGTGCATGGGCTGTCGGGCCGCGGTGTCAACCTGGTTCGTCAACTCAGCCACAGCGCAGGATGGTCGGAAGACGGGCGCAGCGCCCACGTTGAATTTACCTGGGAGTCTCAAGCGTAATCGGCTTGATCAAGGAGCGAACAAGTGACTATCGAACAGGTGGCCGCCAGTGAATCGGCCAGTGATCCATCAACGGGTGAGCATTCAGCCGTTACCCAGACAGCAATCAACCAGTCAGAACGGCCCCATGTCGACCCCGCAGCCCTCATGGCCCTGGAGGACGTCATGGAGGATGAATATCCCCTGCTGCTCGATACCTTCCTGAACGACTCGCAACTGCGCCTGAACGAACTGCACCGATCCCGCGATCTGGTCGAGCTGGGCCATGCCGCCCACAGCTTCAAGGGCAGCAGCGGCAACATGGGCGCCTTGCGCCTGGCGCAGTTGTGCAGCGAGCTGGAGCAGTATTGCCGCCAAGGCACGCTGGAAGGGGTCGACGCGCATGTGCAGCGCATCGACGGCGAGTTCGCGCTGGTACTGGAGCTGTATGCCGAAGAGCGTGCGCGTTTTCCTCGTTAAGAGTCGGCAGTAACCACAGCTGTACGCCTGGCCCGATACTTGCTTCCTCCACGGCTATCAGCGTTAACGCCACCGTATCGGGGAGATCTTCATGGCCGTCGCTTCAAACCCTCTGTTGCTGCAACTGGGTGCTGCGGCACGCGCGGCATCCGCCTCCGGAGCAGCCAAGCCGTCTGCGGCGGACACTGATTCTTCGCCGCGTTTCGCCGATCTCTATGCGCGCCAGAGCCACGAAGTGGCGGTCAAGGCCAAGACCGAGCCCACGCCGGTGGCTGCCAGGGAAACCGCCATCGCACCTGTCCACAAGGGCGCCAGTGCCAACCCGGCGGTTGCCGATAGCGGCAAGAAGTTGCCAGCGGCCAAGGCTGACAAGCCGGAAAAGCTCGAAAAACCTGAAAAGGCGGACAAGCCCACTTCCAAGGACGCCGACAAGGTCGCTGATGCCGCCGACAAGGACGACGCATCGGTGACCGCCGCAGCCACACCTGTCGACCCTGCGACGGTGCCAGCTGCGGCCGATCCGGCTGCCAATCCGGCCGTCGTGCAGGCGCTGCCAGCGGCAGTGACCACGGCCAGCCTGGTCGATGTGGATACCGATGGCGCCGTCGAGGATTTCGACCCTGCCCAGGACGTGCTCGCCGATTTGCCGGCGTTACGCCTGGCGCTCGAGCAAACCGCCAAAAATAATGGCACCACCTCGGCACATGCCAGCCAAACGTCGCCGACCGATCCAGCGGCGGCCAATGAGCGTGGTGTCGAAGGCAATTTCGTCAACGGTCTGGCGGCCATGATGGGCAAAGAGCAGGCAGGTGAGGCAGGCGAGGGCGGTGAATCCGCGTTTGCCGGCTTGATCGACAGTGGCCTGAAGGATGCCGATGGGGCCGCCGGTGACACTCGCCTGGACAACTTTGCGGACCGTCTTCAAGCCCTGACCCAGGCCAGCACTGCCAAGACCGGCAGTGCGGCGCCGGTGGCCAGCCCATTGGGCCAGCCCCTGGCCATGCAGCAGTCGGGGTGGACCGAGGGCCTGGTCAACCGGGTCATGTACCTGTCCAGCCAGAACCTGAAGTCCGCTGACATCCAGCTGACACCCGCGGAACTGGGGCGCCTGGACATCCGCGTCGACATCACGCCCGACCAGCAGACCCAGGTAACGTTCTCCAGTGCCCACATCGGCGTGCGCGAGGCGCTGGAGAGCCAGCAGCATCGCCTCAAGGACATGTTCAACCAGCAGGGTATGGGGCAACTCGACGTCAACGTGTCTGACCAGTCTCGTCAGTCCCAGGGCGAGCAGCAGGCGCAGCAGAGCCGCCGCAGCACAGGCGAGCGCTCCGGCGCGGATGCGATCGATGGCGGCGAGCCCGCAGTGGCCTCTGCGCAGTCGGTGGCCGCGAGCACGGTGCTGGGCACCAGCGCGGTGGACTATTACGCCTGAACTGGCAGGGTGATCCCTGCCATGTGCCATACAGCCTTGCCAGAAGGTTTGTTGGCACAACCCTTGCTCCATCGTCGCCATGGGTACGCTTACCCCTCATTGGTGACGGATTATTGGCATGGCAAAGACCGAAGAAGCAAAAGAACCCGCAGCCAAGGAAGGCAAGGGCAAGCTCAAGCTGATCATTCTGGTGGTGGTGGGCCTGCTCCTGGCCGTTGGTCTGTCGGTCGGCGCAACCTGGTTCTTCATGCACAAGTCCGCCAGCGCGCCGGCCGAAGAAACCCCTGCCGCCGCTACTCATGCCAAACCTGCGGCGATCTACGAGCCACTGACGCCCGCCTTCGTGGTCAACTTCAAGCAGAACGGCCGTGACCGCTACATGCAGGTGAGCATCGTCCTGCAGGCGCGGGACAGGGCTGACATGGATGCCTTGAAGGTCCATACGCCGGTCATCCGCAACAACCTGGTGATGCTCTTCTCCGGACAGCCGTTCGAAACCCTGACCACGCCGATCGGCCAGGAAATGCTGCGCCAGAAGGCCACCGCCAGCGTTCAGGAAGTGGCGCAGAAAGAAGTGGGCAAGCCAGTCATCGACCAGGTGCTCTTCACTAACTTCGTATTGCAGTAGGAACAACTCATGGCCGTGCAGGACCTGCTGTCCCAGGACGAGATCGACGCGCTTCTGCATGGCGTCGATGATGGCCTGGTGCAAACCGAAGGCAATGGTGAACCTGGGGGCATCAGGAGCTACGACCTGACCACCCAGGATCGCATCGTGCGTGGGCGCATGCCGACGCTGGAAATGATCAACGAGCGTTTCGCTCGCTATACCCGTATCAGCATGTTCAACCTGTTGCGTCGCTCCGCCGATGTGGCGGTCGGTGGCGTTCAGGTAATGAAGTTCGGCGAGTACGTGCATTCGCTGTACGTGCCGACCAGTCTCAATCTGGTCAAGATCAAGCCACTGCGTGGCACCGGCCTGTTCATCCTCGATGCCAAGCTGGTGTTCAAGCTGGTCGACAATTTCTTCGGCGGCGACGGCCGCCACGCCAAGATCGAGGGCCGTGAATTCACGCCGACCGAACTGCGCGTGGTACGCATGGTGCTCGACCAGGCCTTCCTCGACATGAAGGAAGCCTGGCAGGCGATCATGGAAGTCAACTTCGAGTACATCAACTCGGAGGTCAACCCGGCCATGGCCAACATTGTCGGCCCCAGCGAGGCGGTGGTGGTCTCCACCTTCCACATCGAGCTCGATGGCGGCGGCGGCGACCTGCACGTGACCATGCCGTATTCGATGATCGAACCGGTGCGCGAGATGCTCGATGCCGGTTTTCAGTCCGACCTGGACGACCAGGACGAACGCTGGAGCAAGGCGCTGCGCGAAGACGTGCTGGACGTCAGCGTTCCGCTGAGCGCTACCGTGGCACGTCGCCAGTTGAAGCTGCGTGACATCCTGCACATGCAGCCCGGCGACGTGATTCCGGTGGAGCTGCCCGAGGAGCTGATCCTGCGCGCCAATGGCGTGCCCTCGTTCAAAGCCAAGCTCGGCTCGCACAAGGGCAACCTGGCTTTACAAGTAATCGAACCGATCGAGCGCCGCTGACCGGTTCAACCTGACGATTTAGATGCCCGCCGAGGACCACTGATGGCCGATCAAGACGAAACAATCTCCGCCGAAGACCAGGCTCTGGCCGATGAATGGGCTGCCGCTCTGGGCGAATCCGGGGATGCCGGGCAGGACGATATCGACGCGCTGCTGGCCGCCGATGCACGCGGTGGTTCCGGCTCTTCGCGCCTGCCCATGGAAGAGTTCGGCAGCTCGCCCAAATCGGGCAGCGGGCCGGTGACCCTCGATGGCCCGAACCTGGATGTGATCCTCGACATCCCGGTGACGATCTCCATGGAGGTCGGGGCCACCGATATCAGCATCCGTAACCTGCTGCAGCTCAACCAGGGTTCGGTGATCGAACTTGATCGCCTGGCCGGCGAGGCTCTGGACGTGCTGGTCAACGGCACGTTGATCGCCCACGGCGAAGTGGTGGTGGTCAACGAAAAGTTCGGCATTCGCCTGACCGACGTGATCAGCCCCAGCGAACGCATCAAGAAGCTGCGGTGATGGGCCGGTTCCTGTGGGCCTTGCTGCTGTTGCCCGTGGCGGTTCTGGCAGCGCCCGAAGCGGTTCCCGCTACCGCGCCGGTAGTGGCGTCCGGGGGCACCGGCGTGGCCGGTCAGTTGGTGCAGACCGTGCTGGGTCTTTTAGCGGTAGTGGCCTTGATTTTCGGCCTGGCCTGGCTGATGCGCCGCGTCCAGCAGGCCGCGCCGCGCCAGGGCCAGGTCATCGACGTGATCGGCGCCAAGGCGCTGGGTCCGCGTGACCGGCTGGTGCTGGTACAGGTGGGCGAAGAGCAGATCCTGCTGGGCGTAAGCCCGGGCCGCATCAGCGCCTTGCATGTGATGAACACCCCGGTCGAGCCACCCGACAGAACCACCCAGGCTACGCCCGAATTCGCCCAGCGCCTGATGGAACTGCTGGGCAAGGACCAGAAGGATAAGAAGTGATGGGTGCGTTGCGCATAGTCCTGCCGCTGACCCTGATGTTGGCGGCGCCCCTGGCGCTGGCCGCCGACCCGCTGCAGATACCGGCGCTGACCATGACCAGTGGCGCCAACGGGCAGCAGGAGTACTCGGTCAACCTGCAGATCCTGCTGATCATGACCGCGCTGAGTTTCATTCCGGCGTTCGTCATGTTGATGACCAGTTTCACGCGGATCATCATCGTGTTCTCCATCCTGCGCCAGGCCCTGGGCTTGCAGCAGACCCCGTCCAACCAGTTGCTGACCGGCATGGCGCTGTTCCTGACCATGTTCATCATGGCGCCGGTGTTCGACAAGGTGAACCAGCAGGCCCTGCAGCCCTACCTGAACGAGCAGCTCAGTGCCCAGGACGCGGTCGCCCGCGCTGAAGGCCCGATCAAGGACTTCATGCTGGCACAGACTCGACAGAGCGATCTGGAACTGTTCATGCGGCTGTCCAAACGCACCGACATCGCCAGCGCCGACCAGGCGCCGCTGACCATCCTGGTGCCGGCGTTCGTGACTTCCGAGCTGAAGACGGCGTTCCAGATCGGCTTCATGATCTTCATTCCTTTCCTGATCATCGACCTGGTAGTCGCCAGCGTGCTGATGGCCATGGGCATGATGATGCTCTCGCCGTTGATCATCTCGCTGCCGTTCAAGATCATGCTGTTCGTCCTGGTCGATGGCTGGGCGTTGATCATCGGGACCCTGGCAGGGAGTTTCGGTGGTGTCTGACCTTGCCTTGTCCAGGAGCCTGAACCCATGACCCCAGAAGTCGCCGTCGACCTGTTTCGCGAAGCGCTGTGGCTGACCACCGTGATGGTCGCGATCCTGGTTCTGCCGAGCCTGATCGTCGGCCTGATCATCGCCATGTTCCAGGCCGCCACGCAGATCAACGAACAGACCCTGAGCTTCCTTCCGCGCCTGCTGGTCATGCTGGTGACGCTGATCGTCATCGGGCCGTGGATGGTGCGCACCTTCATGGAATACATCACCACTTTGTATTCCAACATCCCGCAGGTGATCGGCTGATGCAGCCGCTGCTGCAACTGACCGACGCGCAGATCGGCGGCTGGGTCGCCAGTTTCATCCTGCCGCTGTTCCGCGTGGCGT
Source organism: Pseudomonas rhizosphaerae (assembly GCF_000761155.1). NCBI lineage: Bacteria > Pseudomonadati > Pseudomonadota > Gammaproteobacteria > Pseudomonadales > Pseudomonadaceae > Pseudomonas > Pseudomonas rhizosphaerae. Next base: position 552,397 of record NZ_CP009533.1, read on the forward strand.
CGATGCTGATGACCATGCCGATTTTCGGTACCCAGGTGATGCCGCAGCGGGTGCGGCTGTACGTTGCCGTGGCCATCACCGTGGTCATCGTGCCGGGTTTGCCGCCGGCGCCCACGGTCGATGCGATCAGCGTCCAGGCGCTGCTGCTGGTCGCCGAGCAGATCATCATCGGCGCGCTGTTCGGCTTCTCGCTGCAGTTCCTGTTTCAGGCCTTCGTCGTCGCCGGGCAGATCCTGGCGATCCAGATGGGCATGGCCTTCGCCTCCATGGTCGATCCCACCAACGGGGTGTCCGTGGCGGTGGTCGGCCAGTTCTTCAGCATGCTGGTGACCTTGGTGTTCCTGTCCATGAACGGCCATCTGGTGATCTTCGAGGTGCTGACCGAGAGTTTCACTACGCTGCCCATTGGCGGTGGCCTGTTGACTGCGCATTTCTGGGACGTGGTGCTGCGCATGGGCTGGGTGTTGAGCGCCGGCGTGCTGCTGGTGCTGCCTGCCATCACGGCCTTGCTGGTGGTCAACATCGCCTTCGGCGTGATGACCCGCGCCGCGCCGCAGCTGAATATCTTTTCCATCGGTTTCCCGCTGACCCTGGTGCTGGGGATGTTCATCCTCTGGGTCAGTTTGGGCGATATCCTCAACCAGTATCAGCCGCTGGCGACCAACGCCTTGCAGTGGCTGCGCGAATTGGCGCGAGCGGAGTAGGCAATGGCCGAAAGCGAAAGCGGTGCCGACAAGACAGAAGACCCCACGGACAAGCGCAAGAAAGACTCGCGCGAGAAGGGCGAGATCGCCCGTTCCAAGGAGCTCAACACCCTGGCGGTGATGGTCGCCGGGTGCGGCGCGCTGCTGGCGTTCGGCGGCCACCTGGCGCAGAGCCTGCTCGAACTGATGCGCAGCAACTTCACCTTGAGTCGCGAGGTGCTGCTCGACGAACGCTACATGGGCATCTTTCTGCTGCAGTCGGGCAAGGTGGCGATCCTGGCCACCCAGCCGATTCTGGTGACGATGCTGCTGGCGGCGTTGATCGGCCCGGTCGCGCTCGGCGGTTGGTTGTTCGCGGCCAGTTCCATGGCACCCAAGTTCAGCCGCATGAACCCGGCCGCCGGACTCAAGCGCATGTTCTCCATGCACGCGCTGACCGAGTTGCTGAAGGCGCTGGCCAAGTTCGCCATCATTCTCATCGTGGCCATCGTGGTGCTGGCCAAGGACCGTCCCGCCTTGCTGGCCATTGCCAACGAGCCACTGGAAATGGCGATCATCCACAGCGTGCAGCTGGTGGGGTGGAGCGCCCTGTGGATGTCGTGCGGGCTGGCGTTGATTGCCGCCGTGGACGTGCCGTTCCAGCTGTACAGCAGCAAGCAGAAGCTGATGATGACCAAGCAGGAGGTCAAGGACGAGCACAAGGATTCCGAAGGCCGGCCCGAGGTGAAGGGCCGGGTGCGCCAGTTGCAACGCGAGATGTCCCAGCGACGGATGATGACGGCCATTCCCGAGGCGGACGTGATCATCACTAACCCGACCCACTACGCAGTGGCGCTCAAATACGACCCGGAGAAAGGCAATGCGCCGGTGCTGCTGGCCAAGGGCTCGGACTTCATTGCCTTGAAGATTCGCGAGATCGGCAACGAGCACCGTATCCAGGTGCTGGAATCGCCGGCATTGGCGCGCTCGATCTTCTATTCCACGGAGATCGAGCAGCAGATTCCGGCAGGGTTGTACCTGGCGGTGGCCCAGGTGCTGGCTTATGTCTACCAGATTCGCCAATACCAGGCGGGGCGAGGCAAGCGGCCGGATCCGCTGCATGACCTGCCGATCCCACCGGATTTGCAGCGAGACAGCTAGTGCGTGTCGGACTTTTCGCGGCCGATGACCGCTCCCACAGATGCCCCCCTTGTGGGAGCGGTCATTGGCCGCGAAGGCTGCGCCTCCGATAGAAGGGATTTACTCCATCTCGGCAGCCCCCCAATAATCTTTAACCCCCTCCAACAAAAGTTGGACCCCTTCTTGCACTGCCCCCTGGCAGGACGCCTCGCGCGTCAAAAGTTCGCTTGGGGAAGTGGGGAATGCCGGTGGATCGCTCTCAATTAATCAACACCGCTCGTAGCAACATCGTTGGCCTGGGCCGCGGCAACCTCGGGGTGCCGCTGCTGTTGCTGGTGATGCTGGCGATGATGATGCTGCCGATCCCGGCACTGCTGCTCGACGTCTTCTTCACCTTCAACATCGCCTTGTCCATCGTCGTTCTGCTGGTGTGCGTCTACGCCATGCGGCCGCTGGATTTTGCCGTGTTCCCCACCATCCTGCTGGTGGCCACGCTGCTGCGCCTGGCACTCAACGTAGCGTCGACGCGGGTCATCATGCTCCACGGCCAGGAAGGTCACGCCGCTGCGGGCAAGGTGGTCCAGGCGTTCGGCGAAGTGGTGATCGGCGGTAACTACATCGTTGGTATCGTGGTGTTCGCCATCCTCATGATCATCAACTTCGTGGTGGTCACCAAGGGCGCCGGGCGCATCTCGGAAGTGAGCGCGCGTTTCACCCTGGATGCCATGCCCGGCAAGCAGATGGCCATCGACGCCGACCTCAACGCCGGCCTCATCGATCAGAACCAGGCCAAGGCCCGCCGCAGCGAAGTGGCCGCCGAAGCCGAGTTCTACGGTTCCATGGACGGTGCCAGCAAGTTCGTCCGCGGCGACGCCATCGCCGGTCTGCTGATTCTGTTCATCAACCTCATCGGCGGCATCCTGGTCGGGATGCTGCAGCACAACATGCCGTTCGCCGAGGCGGGCAAAGTCTATGCCCTGTTGACCATCGGTGATGGTCTGGTAGCGCAATTGCCCTCGCTGCTGCTCTCTACCGCAGCGGCGATCATGGTGACCCGCGCCTCGGGCTCCGAGGAAATGGGCAAGCAGATCCAGCGGCAGATGTTCGCTTCGCCCAAGGCGCTGGCCGTCTCTGGCGCGCTGATGGTCATCATGGGCCTGGTGCCCGGCATGCCCCACGTGGCCTTCATCACCCTGGGTGCCGTCGCCGGTGGCGCGGCCTACCTGCTGTGGAAAAAGCAGAACGACGTCAAGGAGCTGGCCCTGGCCGAAGTGCAGCGTCAACAGGAACTGCTGCCGTCGCCGACGCGCACCCAGGAAACCAAGGAGCTGGGCTGGGACGACGTGACGCCCATCGACATGATCGGCCTGGAAGTCGGCTATCGCCTGATTCCTCTGGTGGATCGCAACCAGGGTGGCCAACTCCTGGCGCGGATCAAGGGTGTACGCAAGAAGCTGTCCCAGGACCTGGGCTTCCTGATGCCCACCGTCCATATCCGCGACAACCTCGACCTGGCGCCCAGCGCCTATCGTTTGACGCTCATGGGGGTGATTCTCGCCGAAGCCGAGATCTACCCGGACCGAGAGCTGGCGATCAACCCTGGTCAGGTGTTCGGATCGCTCAACGGCATCACCGCCAAAGATCCGGCGTTTGGTCTGGACGCGGTGTGGATCGATGTCAACCTGCGCAGCCAGGCCCAGTCGCTGGGCTACACCGTGGTCGATGCCAGTACGGTAGTGGCCACGCACTTGAACCAGATCTTGCAGAAGCACGCCCACGAGTTGATCGGTCACGAAGAGGTCCAGCAATTGCTGCAAGTGCTGGCAAAAGGCTCGCCAAAGCTGGCTGAAGAGCTGGTTCCGGGTATCCTTTCGCTGTCTTCGCTGCTCAAGGTGTTGCAGGCGTTGCTGGCCGAACAGGTGCCTGTGCGGGATATCCGCAGCATCGCCGAAGCCATCGCCAACAATGGTCACCGGAGTCAAGATACCGCCGCTCTGGTTCAGGCGGTCAGGGTCGGTTTGTCCCGCGCAATCGTGCAAAGCATTGTAGGCATTGAGTCTGAGCTGCCAGTTATCACCTTGGAGCCAAGGTTGGAACAGATATTGCTCAATAGTCTGCAGAAGGCTGGTCAGGGTCAGGAAGAAGGCGTTTTGCTGGAACCGAGCATGGCGGAGAAGCTGCAACGATCCTTGATCGATGCGGCGCAGCGGCAGGAGATGCAGGGCCAACCGGTGATACTGCTGGTGGCCGGTCCGGTCCGCGCGATGCTCTCGCGCTTCGGGCGCCTGGCGATCCCCAACCTTCATGTACTGGCCTATCAGGAAATCCCTGATAACAAGCAAGTCACCATCGTTGCGACAGTAGGGCCCAACGGCTGAGGTAGTGGGTTATGCAAGTGAAGCGATTTTTCGCCGCCGACATGCGTCAGGCCATGAAATTGGTCCGCGATGAGCTGGGTGCCGACGCTGCCATCATTGGCAACCGTCGCATCGCTGGCGGCGTCGAGCTGACCGCTGCGCTGGACTACAAGCTGTCGGCCCTGGCGCCGCGCGTGCCCAACCTCGAGTTGGAAGAAGAGCTGCGCAAGACCCAGTCGCGCATCGTGTCTGCCCAGGCCGAGCTGAGCACCCGCGGCGAAACCGATGCGGCCACCAACCGTCAACTGGTTGCCGGCCTGCCGCTGACCGCCGCCGAGCCGCTGGTGGAACCGCGTCGCGAAGAGCCCGTGCGTGCCCAGGCCGCGCCGGCGCCACAGCCTGCCGTCGACCAGCGCCTGTTCGATTCCATGCGTTCGGAACTCAACGGCCTGCGTCAGCTGCTCGAAGTGCAGCTGGGCTCTCTGGCCTGGAGCCAACTGCAGGGCAGCAAGCCAGCGCAGGCCAATCTGTGGCGTCGCTTGCAGCGCATCGGCCTGTCCGGCCCGATCGCTCGCGAACTGTTGAACCTGACCAGTGAAATTCATGAGCCCCGGCAGGCATGGCGCATGCTGCTGGCGCACTTGGCGCGTATGATTCGCACGCCGGAAGTCGAACCGCTCGAAGAAGGCGGCGTGATCGCCATGGTCGGTCCTGCCGGCATGGGCAAGACCACCACCCTGGCCAAGCTGGCAGCGCGCTATGTGCTCAAGTACGGCTCCCAGAGCGTGGCGCTGGTGAGCATGGACAGTTTTCGCATCGGTGCCCAGGAGCAGCTCAAGACCCTGGGCCGTATTCTCAATGTTTCGGTGACTCAGGTCGATCCGGGCCAGTCATTGGTACAGGCGCTGGAACCCCTGCTGCGCAAGCGCGTGGTGTTGATCGACACCGCTGGCCTGCAAGCCAGCGATCCGGCACTGCGCATGCAGCTCGAGAGCCTGGCCGGGCGTGGGATCAACGCCCGCAACTACCTGGTGCTGGCAACCACCAGCCAGAAGCAGGTACTCACCGCGGCTTACCACAGTTACAAACGTTGCGGTCTGGCCGGGTGCATCCTGACCAAACTCGATGAAACGGCCTGTCTCGGCGAAGTGCTGAGCCTGGCCATCAGTCAGGAACTGCCGATTGCCTATCTCACCGATGGGCCGCGCATCCCCGACGACTTGCATTTGCCGCGCCGGCACCAGTTGGTCAGCCGCGCGGTCAGCGTGCAAATGCAAGAAGAGCCCAGCGAAGAGGCCATGGCCGATATGTTCGCAGGGCTCTACCACAGCCCCGACAAGCGAGTTGGCTGAGGTGAAGAACGTTAGGCAAGCACAATCTTCCTGCATCGTAGGGTTGCCAGGAAATACTCGAGCAATCGAACTGGCAGCCACTGGTGTGGCCTCGGTCTAGACAAGGTAAAGAACGAACATGGGCAGCATGCATCCCGTACAGGTGATCGCGGTGACCGGCGGCAAAGGTGGCGTCGGCAAGACTAATGTGTCAGTGAACTTGTCCCTGGCGTTGGCCGAGCTCGGCCGCCGGGTCATGTTGCTGGACGCCGACCTTGGCCTGGCCAACGTCGACGTGTTGTTGGGCCTGACCCCCAAGCGCACCCTGGCGGATGTGATCGAAGGCCGCTGCGAACTGCGCGACGTGATGTTGCAGGGCCCTGGCGGAATCCGCGTCGTGCCGGCGGCTTCCGGCACCCAGAGCATGGTCCACCTGACCCCGGCCCAGCATGCCGGTCTGATCCAGGCCTTCAGCGATGTGGGCGACAACCTCGACGTGCTGATCATCGACACGGCCGCCGGCATCGGCGATTCGGTGGTCAGCTTCGTCCGCGCGGCCCAGGAAGTCCTGCTGGTGGTGTGCGACGAGCCCACCTCGATCACTGACGCCTACGCCCTGATCAAGCTGCTCAACCGCGACTACGGCATGAACCGTTTCCGGGTCCTGGCCAACATGGCGCAGAGCCCTCAGGAAGGGCGCAACCTGTTCGCCAAGCTGACCAAGGTGACCGATCGCTTCCTCGACGTTGCCCTGCAGTACGTCGGCGCCGTGCCGTACGACGAGTCGGTGCGCAAGGCCGTACAGAAGCAGCGCGCCGTCTACGAGGCATTTCCCCGCTCCAAATGCTCGCTGGCCTTCAAGGCCATCGCGCAGAAGGTAGACACCTGGCCGTTGCCGGCCAATCCCCGCGGCCACCTGGAGTTCTTCGTCGAACGCCTGGTGCAGCAAACCAGTGCAGGGCCCGTATCATGAGCGCCAGCGGATACCGTATGTACAGCAAGGCGTCGCGCGACTCGCAGCAGCATCAGCTGATCGAGCAATACGCACCGCTGGTCAAGCGCATCGCCTATCACCTGCTGGCGCGACTGCCGGCCAGCGTGCAGGTGGAAGACCTGATCCAGGCCGGCATGATCGGCCTGCTGGAGGTCTCGACCAAATACGATTCGAGCAAGGGCGCCAGTTTCGAGACCTATGCCGGCATTCGTATCCGCGGCGCGATGCTCGACGAAGTGCGCAAGGGTGACTGGGCGCCGCGTTCGGTACACCGCAATACGCGCATGGTCAGCGACGCCATTCGACGAATTGAATCGAAAACCGGCCGCGACGCTAAAGATCACGAGATTGCGGCCGAACTCAATCTGAGTCTGGATGATTACTACGGGATCCTGAACGATACCCTGGGCAGTCGCTTGTTCAGTTTCGACGACCTGCTGCAGGACGGCGAGCACGAGGGCCTGCACGAAGACGGCGCCAGCGGTTCGCTGGAGCCTTCGCGGGATCTGGAGGACGAGCGCTTCCAGGGCGCGCTGGCCGAGGCCATCGCCAACCTGCCCGAGCGGGAAAAGCTGGTCTTGTCGCTGTATTACGACGAAGAGCTGAACCTCAAGGAAATCGGCGAGGTACTGGGTGTCAGCGAGTCGCGCGTCAGCCAGCTGCACAGCCAGTGCGCCGCGCGACTGCGCGGGCGCCTGGGGGAGTGGCGGGCACGCTGAAGTACTGGGTTTCCCAAGCGTTCGGGGCTGGTCTGCAGTGGTAGTGGATGTAATCGGATTCGATTGTTATGCACGTCCAGGGGCTGGGCGTGTTCAAGACTGCTGGAGGTCTAATTGGACAAGAACATGAAAATCCTCATCGTCGACGATTTCTCGACGATGCGGCGCATCATCAAGAATCTGCTGCGTGACCTGGGCTTCACCAACACCGCCGAGGCCGATGATGGCAACACGGCCTTGCCGATGCTGCTCAGCGGTAACTTCGATTTCCTCGTCACCGACTGGAACATGCCCGGCATGTCCGGCATCGACCTGCTGCGCCAGGTGCGTGCCGACGATCGCCTCAAGCACCTGCCGGTGCTCATGGTGACCGCCGAAGCCAAGCGCGAGCAGATCATCGAAGCCGCCCAGGCCGGGGTCAACGGGTATGTGGTCAAGCCTTTCACTGCGCAAGTGCTGAAAGAAAAAATCGAAAAGATTTTCGAGCGCGTCAATAGCTGAATTCTGCAACGGGGGCGCAATGGATCACAAACAAAGCACATTGGGGGACTTCGAGTCGACCCTGAAGAAACACGCCGTGGAGCTGGTGGACAGCCTTGAAAAAGGCCGGTTCGGTGAAGCGGTGCAATTGATCCACGAGCTGAACCAGACCCGCGACCGCGGCCTGTACCAGGAAGTGGGCAAGCTGACGCGCGAGCTGCACAGCGCCATCGTCAGTTTCCAGATCGATCCGAACATTCCCCAGGCCGAAGAAGTTTCGCAGATCACCGATGCGACCGAACGCTTGTCGTATGTGGTGCGCCTGACCGAGAGCGCGGCCAACCGGACGATGGACCTGGTCGAGCAGAGCACGCCGGTGCTCAACACCTTGAGTGCCGAGGCCAGCGCCTTGAGCGTCGACTGGCAGCGCTTCATGCGCCGTGAAGTGGCCGCCGACGAGTTTCGCGAACTGGCGCGCCGGGTCGACGGGTTTCTGACCCGCAGCGAGCAGGGCAATCGGGAAGTGGCCAGCCACCTGAACGATATTGTCCTGGCCCAGGACTACCAAGACCTCACCGGCCAGGTCATCAAGCGCGTCACTGCGCTGGTCACCGAAGTGGAGAGCAACCTGCTCAAACTGGTCCTGATGGCCAGCCAGGTTGATCGCTTCGCCGGCATCCAGCATGACCACGAACAGCTGCGTGCCGAAAAAGATCAAGAAAAACATCCCGCCAAGGGTGAAGGTCCGCAGATCCATGCCGATAAACGTGAAGACGTCGTATCCGGTCAGGACGATGTCGACGATCTGCTGTCCAGTCTGGGCTTCTAGGCCGACGCCTCGCCCGACTGTGTTGACCGTTAATCACGTACTCCAGGGAGCATCCACATGAGCTTCGGCGCCGACGAAGAAATCCTTCAGGATTTCCTGGTAGAGGCCGGCGAAATTCTCGAGCAACTGTCCGAACAACTGGTCGAGCTGGAAAGCCGTCCCGATGATGCCGACTTGCTCAATGCAATTTTTCGCGGTTTTCACACTGTAAAAGGCGGCGCCGGCTTCCTCCAGCTCAACGAGCTGGTGGAGTGCTGCCACATCGCCGAGAACGTCTTCGACATCTTGCGCAAAGGTGAGCGCCGGGTCGATTCCGAACTCATGGACGTGGTGCTCGAAGCACTTGACGCGGTCAACGGCATGTTCTCCGAGGTGCGTGAGCGCGCCCCGGTCACGCCGGCCAGTCCGCAGTTGCTCGATGCCCTTGCGCGTCTGGCCGAACCGGCAGCTGTCGTTGCACCTCCAGCAGCGCCCGTGGCGGTGCCGGTGCCGGTCGCCGCGCCGGCTGCAACGCCCAGCGAAGACATCACCGACGACGAATTCGAGCAACTGCTCGATTCGCTGAACGCAGCCAAGGCGCAGGCCGCAACGCCGATCGCTGCCGCTGTTGCACGCGATGGCGCGGCCAGTGACGAGATCACCGACGACGAATTCGAATCGCTGCTCGATCAGTTGCACGGCAAGGGTCAGTTCGCGGTCGATGCGCTGGCACCGACCGTGACGTCCGAGGCTGCGCCTGGATCTGGACCTGCCAGTGCGGCACCGGTTTCCAGCACGCCCGCCGCACCTGGCGACGAGATCACCGACGACGAGTTCGAGGCGCTGCTCGACCAGCTGCATGGCAAGGGCACGTTCACCTCCGAAGCGGTCAAGGTGCAACCGCCTGCCGAGGTCCCGGCTCCGAAAAGCGACCAGATCACCGACGACGAATTCGAATCACTGCTCGACCAGTTGCATGGCAAGGGCAAGTTCAGCGATGTCGCCAGCGTGCCCGACGCCCAGCCCGTAGCTGCCGCCGCTGCCGTGCCAGTGGCGGCGCCGCGCAAGACCGAGGCAGCGCCTGCGCGTGCTCCGGTGGCCGAGAAGCCGGTCGCCAGCGAGGCCGAGACGACGGTAAGGGTCGACACTGCGCGCCTCGACGAAATCATGAACATGGTGGGCGAGCTGGTGCTGGTGCGTAACCGTCTGGTACGCCTGGGCTCCAACAGCAGCGACGAGGCCATGTCCAAGGCGGTGTCCAACCTGGACGTGGTTACGGCCGACCTGCAGACCGCGGTCATGAAGACCCGCATGCAGCCGATCAAGAAGGTCTTCGGGCGCTTCCCGCGCCTGGTCCGCGACCTGGCCCGGCAATTGAAGAAGGAAATCAACCTTGAGCTGGTCGGTGAAGAAACCGACCTGGACAAGAATCTGGTCGAAGCCCTGGCCGACCCGTTGGTGCACTTGGTGCGCAACGCCGTCGACCATGGCATCGAGACGCCCGAGGAACGCGAGCGCAACGGCAAGGCGCGCGGCGGGCGCGTGGTGTTGTCGGCGGAGCAGGAAGGCGACCACATCCTGTTGTCGATCAGCGACGACGGCAAGGGCATGGACCCTGCGGTCCTGCGCGCCAAGGCCGTGGAAAAGGGCCTGATGGACCGCGACGCGGCCGACCGCCTCAGCGAATCCGACTGCTACAACCTGATTTTCGCGCCGGGCTTCTCCACCAAGACGGAAATTTCCGACGTGTCGGGCCGCGGCGTCGGCATGGACGTGGTCAAGACCAAGATCAGCCAGCTCAACGGCTCGATCAACATTTTCTCGGCCAAGGACCAGGGTTCGAAGATTGTCATCAAGGTGCCGTTGACCTTGGCGATCATGCCCACCCTGATGGTGATGCTGGGCAACCAGGCGTTTGCTTTTCCGCTGGTCAACGTCAACGAGATCTTCCACCTGGACCTCTCGCGCACCAACGTCGTCGACGGTCAGGAAGTGGTCATCGTGCGCGACAAGGCACTGCCCTTGTTCTATCTCAAGCGCTGGCTGGTCAAGTCGGCCGCGCACGAGGAGCAGGGCGAGGGGCACGTGGTCATTCTCACGGTCGGCACCCAGCGCATCGGCTTCGTGGTCGATCAATTGGTTGGCCAGGAAGAAGTGGTGATCAAGCCCTTGGGCAAGATGCTGCAGGGCACGCCCGGCATGTCCGGCGCCACCATCACCGGTGACGGCCGAATCGCCTTGATCCTCGATGTACCGAGCATGCTCAAGCGCTACGCCACGCGGCGTATCTGATCGTAGTGGAGTGTTTATGGCAGTCAAGGTCCTGGTGGTGGATGATTCTGGTTTCTTCCGCCGCCGCGTCTCGGAAATTCTTTCGTCGGACCCCACCATCCAGGTGGTCGGGACCGCCACCAATGGCCGCGAAGCGATCGACCAGGCCCAGGCACTCAAGCCCGATGTAATCACCATGGACTACGAGATGCCGATGATGGACGGCATCACGGCCGTGCGTCATATCATGCAGCGCTGTCCTACCCCGGTATTGATGTTTTCCTCCCTGACCCACGAAGGCGCCCGAGTGACCCTCGACGCCCTCGATGCAGGGGCCGTGGATTACCTGCCAAAGAACTTCGAAGACATTTCTCGCAACCCCGAGAAGGTCAAGCAGATGCTGTGCGAGAAAGTCCACACCCTGTCGCGTAGCAACCGCCGACTGGGCGCGCATGTCGCCGCGCCAGTGCCGACGGCTGCAGCCGGGGCGAGCGCCGCTCCTGTGTCTTCGCGGGCAGCGCCGACGCGCACACCGGCACCAGTCACCCCGGCACGTGCTCCGGCGCCGACGGCCAGCAGCGCGGCACCGCGGCGCAAGCCCTACAAGCTGGTCGCTATCGGTACCTCCACCGGCGGACCAGTGGCGTTGCAGCGGGTATTGACCCAGCTGCCCGCTCATTTTCCGACGCCCATCGTCCTGGTCCAGCACATGCCGGCCGCGTTCACCCGAGCGTTCGCCGAGCGGCTCGACAAGCTGTGCCGAATCACCGTCAAGGAAGCGGAAGACGGTGATGTGCTGCGTCCTGGGCTAGCCTTGCTGGCGCCCGGTGGCAAGCAGATGATGATCGACGGCCGCGGCGCGGTGAAGATTCTCCCGGGTGACGAGCGGCTGAACTACAAGCCATGCGTGGATATCACCTTTGGTTCGGCGGCCAAGTCCTACGGTGACAAGGTGCTGGCGGTGGTACTCACCGGCATGGGCGCCGACGGTCGCGAAGGCGCGCGCCTGCTCAAGCAGGGTGGCAGCCAGGTCTGGGCCCAGGACGAAGCGAGCTGCGTCATCTATGGCATGCCCATGGCCATCGTCAAGGCAGGCCTGGCCGACGCCGTCTACAGCCTCGACGATATCGGTCGGCACCTGGTCGAGGCGTGCGGCTGATGGATGTACTGAGCCTGATCGGGATCATCCTCGCGTTCGTCGCCATCATCGGTGGCAACTTTCTCGAGGGTGGTCACCTGTCGGCTCTGCTCAACGGTCCGGCGGCACTGATCGTGATCGGTGGAACCTTGGCTGCCGCACTCATCCAGTCACCCATGAGCGCGTTCAAGCGGGCCTTGCACAACGTTCGCTGGATCCTCTTTCCGCCCCGTATCGACATGGCCGGCGGTATCGATCGGGTGGTGAACTGGAGCCTGGTGTCGCGCAAGGAAGGTTTGCTGGGGCTGGAAGCCAGCGCCGAAGCGGAACCCGACGACTACGCCCGCAAGGGCTTGCAGCTGCTGGTCGATGGCGCCGAGCCGGCCGCCATCCGTAGCATTCTCGAAGTCGATCTGTACAACCGTGAAACCCGTGACCTGCATGCGGCCAAGGTATTCGAAAGCATGGGCGGCTATGCGCCCACCATCGGGATCATTGGCGCGGTCATGGGGTTGATCCACGTGATGGGCAACCTGGCCGACCCCAGCCAGCTGGGCAATGGCATCGCCGTGGCGTTCGTGGCGACGATCTACGGCGTGGCCAGCGCCAACCTGCTGTTACTGCCCGTGGCCCATAAGCTCAAGGCACTGGCCCAGAGGCAGGCGGCCTACCGGGAAATGCTGCTCGAAGGCTTGCTGTCCATCGCCGAGGGTGAGAACCCGCGCTCCATCGAAACGAAGCTGCAAGGCTACCTCGACTAGGAGAGCATGCCATGGCCCGTCGTCGACGCATTGAAGAGCCGGAAAATCACGAGCGTTGGCTGGTGTCGTACGCCGACTTCATTACCTTGCTGTTTGCGTTCTTCGTGGTGATGTATTCGATCTCGTCGGTCAATGAAGGCAAGTACAAGGTGCTTTCGCAAGCATTGGTCGGGGTGTTCAACGATCCGGACCGCAGTATGAGGCCCATCCCGATTGGCGAGGAACGACCTTTGACGACGCGTGCGGCGCAGCCTCTGGTGACTGACAGCGAGCAAACACAGGCGGCCATCGACGAAGCGGTCGATCCGCTGCAGACCATCGCCAACGATGTGCGCCAGGCATTCGGCGACCTGATCGCTTCGGATCAACTGACCGTGCGCGGCAACGAGCTGTGGATCGAGATCGAACTCAAGTCCAGCCTGCTGTTCGGCAGCGGCGATGCCATGCCCAGCGACATGGCGTTCTCGATCGTCGACAAGGTCGCGACCATTCTCAAGCCGTTCGACAACCCGGTGCATGTCGAGGGTTTCACCGACAACCTGCCCATCAGCACGGCGCAGTACCCGACCAACTGGGAGCTGTCGACCGCTCGCGCGGCGAGCATCGTGCGCATGATGGCCATGGAAGGGATCAATCCACGGCGCATGGCCGCAGTCGGCTATGGCGAATTCCAACCCGTGGCCAGCAACGCCACCGCCGACGGGCGAGGGCGCAACCGTCGGGTGGTGCTGGTGATCTCGCGCAACCTTGATGTGCGTCGCAGCATCACCAGTTCAGGCAGCGCCAATGCGCAGCCGGATGCAGCGTTGCGCCGGGCTGGCACACAAACTGCACTGACGCCGCTAACAGTGCCGTCGGCGGCTGGCTCTGTCAAAAGTCCGCCGCCCGGCCCATCACCCGAAGCCTCACTATCTCGGTAGTGCGCCGTTTTACCGAGGGGAACCACCATCATGAGAGTCTGGGCAGTAGCCAATCAGAAAGGCGGGGTCGGCAAGACCACCACCTCGATCGCCTTGGCGGGTTTGCTGGCCGAGGCAGGCAAGCGTGTGGTTGTGGTCGATCTCGATCCCCACGGTTCGATGACCAGCTATTTCGGACACAACCCGGACGAGCTGGCCCACAGCTGTTTCGACCTGTTCCTGCACAAGGGCGCCGTGCCCGCAGGCCTGGCGCAGCAACTGCTGCTGCCGACCGGTGAGGCCAATGTCTCGCTGCTGCCGTCGAGTACCGCACTGGCCACTCTGGAGCGCCAGCAACCGGGGCAAAGCGGGCTGGGCCTGGTGATCGCCAAGACGCTGGCGCAACTGTGGCAGGATTTCGACTACGCGGTGATCGACAGCCCGCCGTTGCTGGGCGTGCTCATGGTCAATGCATTGGCGGCCAGCCAGCAGCTGGTGATTCCGGTGCAGACCGAGCACTTGGCGGTCAAAGGCCTGGAACGCATGGTCAGTACCTTGACCATGATCAACCGTTCGCGCCGGCAGGCCCTGCCGTACAGCATCATCCCGACCCTGTTCGACCGTCGTACCCAGGCTTCGCTGAGCACCTTGCGCACCCTGCGCGACGACTACCCGCAGCACATATGGCCGGGGTACATCCCGGTGGACACCCGTCTGCGCGATGCCAGCCGGGCCGGACAGACACCCTCGCGCTTCGACGGCAAGAGCCGTGGCGTGGTCGCCTATCGTGCCTTGCTCAAGCATTTGCTGGCCCAACAACTCGTCGCGCAGGTAGCCTGATGAACCGTCCCGTCGACATTGCCCAGCGGCCCCAGGTGGCGTTGCAGTCCTACCTGGACGGCCTGTTGCAAGAAGCCACCGAGGCGTTCGAAGCACATGAGCTCGATCTGGGCCTGGACAGGCTCGACGAGTTCCAGGCTGCCGTTCTCGAAGAGCAGGCACGCGATGCCGTCAGCCTGCAGCCATCACCATTGCCAGGCCCGGTGCCATTGATACCAGCACCGGTGCAGACGTCGACACCCGCGCCCGTTGCCGATCCACAGCCGCAGGCCGAGCCCGCGCTGGTCGCCCCCGTGGTCGAAGTCCATCTGCCGGCCGCCGGCCCGCGGCCGCTGCTGGCCGCACTCGACGGCCGGCCCAGTTGGGCCGACGAGCCGTTCGAGTGCTTGCTGTTCGACGTCGCCGGGTTGACCCTGGCGGTTCCGCTGGTGTGCCTGGGCTCGATCTATGCGCTGGCCGGTCAGACCCTGACGCCGCTGTTCGGCCAACCGGACTGGTTTCTCGGCATCCTGCCCAGCAACAGTGGCAACCTCAAAGTGCTCGATACCGCGCGCTGGGTCATGCCCGATCGCTACCGCGACGATTTTCGCCAGGGTTTGCAGTATGTGATTTCGGTGCAAGGTTACGAGTGGGGCCTGGCCGTGCATCAGGTCAGCCGCTCGTTGCGCCTGGATCCCAGCGAGATCAAGTGGCGCAGCCAGCGCGGCCAGCGGCCCTGGCTGGCAGGAACCGTCATCGAACACATGTGTGCGCTGCTGGACGTCGCCGAGCTGGCCGAGCTGATCGCCAGCGGTGGCGCGCGGCATCTGCACGCGGTCACCTCGGCGCCGGGCAAGCCTGCCGCCACAACCACCACCAAGAATTGAATGAACACGCCGCCGTCATGGCATTTGAGGGGTTAGTAGCATGAAGAAGTCGTCCGCCCAAGGTTCCGAAGATCCGATCCTGCAGTGGGTCACCTTCCGTCTGGACAATGAAACCTACGGCATCAATGTGATGCAGGTGCAGGAGGTGTTGCGCTACACCGAGATCGCGCCGGTGCCCGGTGCACCCAGCTACGTGCTGGGTATCATCAACCTGCGCGGCAACGTGGTCACCGTGATCGATACGCGTCAGCGCTTCGGCCTGGACTCCAGCGACGTCAGCGATAACACGCGTATCGTCATCATCGAGGCCGACAAGCAGGTGGTGGGGATTCTGGTCGACAGCGTGGCCGAGGTCGTCTACTTGCGCCAGTCTGAGGTCGAGACTGCGCCCAACGTCGGTAACGACGAGTCGGCCAAGTTCATCCAGGGTGTGTGCAACAAGAATGGCGAGTTGCTGATTCTGGTGGAGCTGGACAAGATGATGTCCGAGGAAGAGTGGTCCGAACTGGAGAACATCTGATTGATCTTTGAGGTTGCTGTCGTCCTGCTGGCAGTGCTGTGGGTCGGAACGGTCTCGCTGTTCCTGTCCTATCAGAAAGGCCAGCGCCAGTTGGCCGCCGAACAGGCGGCTGGCGATGCGCTGCGTGACCAGCGACTGCGCGAGCTGACCAAGCGCCTGGACGACTATCAGAATCTCAACGTGCGCCTGGGGGATGCGCTGCACGAGTTGCGCGCCGTGGTGGGGCCATTGCCGGAGAAGCTGGCCCAACTCGAGCAACGCGACCCTGGCAGTTTGTCGTTCGCCCAGGCGGGCAAGCTGGTGGCCATGGGCGCCTCGGTGGATGAACTGACCCAGGCGTGCGGCCTGACCCAAGCTGAAGCCGAGCTGATGAGCAAACTGCACCGTGGGTGACACAGATACGGTGCAGCCTGTCATCGGATTCAAGAGCAGACGCCATTCAGGCATCTGGGCCGTGGGCCATCAAGTGTGCATCCAGCTCGCGGTACTCCCCACCCGAGAGAACTTACTCAGGGGCGTCAGTGCCTGGTACGCTTCCATGACTTCGGACCAATCGATCGTCGCGGCCTGATTGCGCAAGGGCAGTGCAATCATGTTCCAGACCTCACAGTACTGCGCCAGCTCCAGCAGCCGCTCACGAATGGTGTCGGTGAGTGCTTTTGGCCCGCTTATGTGGTTCAGGGCAATGGCGTAGCGTTGAAACCCTGCAGGGTCGTCAGAGGGATCCGGACGGCTGTTGTAGAAGTCCGGTTGCGCCTCGAAACGCTGGCGAATGGTGTCCGATATCGCGTTCAGGGTGGGGTTGCCCGGATGACTGCCGATCATGCTGCCGTTATATTGAGTGTTCATGCCCAAGGTTTCATTGGACATCGGCAAGCCCACAATCAAGCCTCGGTGCGAGGTGCGTAACGGCACCGAATCGATGGGCACCGACGTTTGGTACATTGGAGTCTTTTGCCCCGGCGGCAGGATGACATCGTCCAGATCCATGTACAGCCCCCCTTCGTTGTAGAGCAGCCGATAGCGCAGTACGTCCGATGCCGATGAGAAGTTGGAAGCCACACCGCCGTTGCCGTCTATGGCTGCTTTGTACTGGGCGTAATAGGGGCTTCGCTGAAACTCCTCGTACAGTGGTTGAGATTCGAGCGGGATGACTTCGAGGGTTGGAGCATGCGCGGCCAGCAGTTCGACGTTGCGAGCATAGACACTTGGCGAAGTCGTGGAGAGAAACAGACGATACGCGTAATTGGAGTTGCGCAGCAGGGCGTCGTTGCGACCCACGTTTTCCAGGAGTTGGGGGCTGATGACCTTGTTGCCCACCCAGATGCACGAGATTTTCTGCGCAATGGGTTTGGCACTTGGCGGACGCAGTTCGGCGAGGCTCATGGGCAGTATCACGTCCACGCCCAAGGCGCGCAGTGTTTCCATGCGTTGTTCATCGGTAACGGGGCGTTCTGGGTCTTCGAGTTTTACCAGAGACCGTTCGCCTGACTGACTAGGCACATAGTATGGCGGATCGATGTCATTCAGATGCATGCTCTGGATGAATGCATTGCGCTCCAGGTCGTAGTGCACATCTGCCATGTATCCATCGATCTCGCACTCGAGAAGGTCATGCTTGCCGTTGTAGCTGGGCACCCTGACGACCGCATCTGCGATGTCTTGACGAGCACCGGCCACAGGCGGCACGGCGTGGGGCAGACTGAACGCGGTTTCCAGGATAGGTTCGATAGGCGGCAGATGTGGGGCGTTCAGCGGGCTCAAGGGGTAGCCGATCTGGCCATTGACCCGCGAGGGAGGCACGAACTCCAGACGTTTCACGCGGAAGATCGCTGGTCTTTTCGGCAGTGGCATATGCAACAGGGGTTCGGCGTTGAGCAAGCCCCATGCAGCGTCTATCGCGCCGTCGGCCCGCTGTGCCAAGGTCTTGGCATTGAGCGCGCGGTCCAGGCCCAGGCCCAGTTCGGCCAACCCGCCCAGTGCGAAAACCGGCGCCAGTTCAGGCACCACCATCGCGATAGGTGCCAGTGTATTGACCGCCGAGTCAAGGTAGCCGCGCCATTTTTCCTTGGTCACCGAACTGTCGGTGCTGATGATGAAGTCGGCGTCTTGTTCACTGCGCTTTTTCTGTTGCTTGGCCATGGCCAGGAACAGGTCGCCCTGAATGGACGGGCTGTATTTGTCGGTGCGGTAATTGACGGTGTCATTGGGCGTCCATAAGCCGCTGGTAGCAAAACCGGGATGTCGGTCAGGGTCGAAATGGTGATAGGCCGGGTACAGGCCCAACCCGGTCAACGCCGTGTTCAAGCCACTGAAGCCCAGAGTGTCGGCTTCGTCACCCGGCGGGAAGTGGCTTTCCAGCGCCTGACGGGTGTGTGGGTGCTTGCACTGCTCGGCGACCCAGTGCTTCATCGCCGATTCGTCGGCGAATTCGTGGAATGGCCAGCTGTTGCCCGGTATGTACAACAGGGTCAGCCCCGTAGTGGTGTTCTTCAGGCACAGCAGGTTGGTGGCTGCGTAGCCGTAGATGTTCAGGCATGCCACATGCACGGCATGCGGTCGTGTCTGCAGACCGGCCACCTGCCAGGCCAGCACGCGCCCGGCATCGCTCAGGCTCGCGTTGCTGACCTGCCGGTTGCAGGCCGCAATGAAGTTGACCTTCGCGGCATCGCGGTAGCGATTCAGCCCGTCTTTCCAAAACGTCTTGAGCATCTGCCCATAGGGGCGGTGGAAATCCAGATTCCAGATGAACTGCTGGAAATCTTCGGCTGGAATGCGGACGTGATGCGCCACATCGAAGGTGGCCGGCGAGACCTGTCGGTACAGGCCGTTGTACACCAGGTACTCGGCGCCGTTGTCGAACAGGCCGTGTTCGTCCAGATGGTCGACCAGCGTGATGGGGTAGGGGGGCGGATCGCCCGCCCAGGCTTCATGCAGGGCCGCGCCGATCAGGTTGTTGTTCGACTCGCCTTGCCAGTTCGACAACAAGGCCTGGGTCATGCTGATCTTTTGCACGATGCGAGCGATGCAGCGCTGACCCTTGACCTGGTAGTGCAGGGTCACGGCATCGACCTTGCCTGGATTGAGCTCCAGGCCGCGGCTCGATGCCCACTTGCGCACGGCGTCGGCGGCGGCACGGTCGGGCCGGGGGTAGTCGTCCAGCGCATCGCGAACGGTCTGCACACCTTGTGCGGTGATGAATGGGTCGGTCATGGCGGTGTTCCTGTATGGGCACGGAAAGTCGTGCCAGGCCATGATTGGTGTCGGGCCACCGGTGAACGCGATACATATGTAAGGCGCGGCGAGTGCAGAGGCGCAGGCGGGGGAGTCTGGTTCTCCTTCTGCCAACGGGCCAGGATACTGGCGCTCATTGATCGGAAGGGGCCATGCGGCCCCGGTTTTACGGGTGTTTGGGCGTGATGTCGCGCTCGGTCGGCGCCGGCATCAACTCGAAGCCTGCGGGGGTCTTGCCTTGCAGGTGCCAGGCAAAGGCGATGATCTCTGCGATGGTCAGGTACAACTCGTGGGGAATGCTGTCGCCCAGTTCCATGCGTGCCAGCATCTTCACCAGTTCGGCATTTTCGTACACCGGCACTTCGTATTCACGGGCCATGGCCAGGATCGCCTCGGCCAGCTCGTCGTCGCCCTTGGCAGTGAGGGTCGGCGCCTTCTGGCCGTCATAGCGCAGGGCAATGGCTTGGCGTGGGGTTCGTTCGGTCATGCGGTTTCGTCCACCCAGCGTTGTTCCAGTCGTGTGCGTGCACCTTGCGGTGCGGTGCCCTGATGACACTGCAGATCGGCCACGTTCAGGCCGCTGGCCTGCAGGCGCTGGCGCAGGTCGTCCAGTTGGTTCTCGATGAGCAAGGCCGTTTCCGGACGCTGCGCCCACAACTGGCTGGACAGGCTGCCGTGGGCCAGTTGCGCTTGCACCTGCAGCGGCCCCAGCGCATCCAGATCGAAGGCCAGGTCCAGGCGCCAGATCTTTTCCTGGGCAGGCCGGGCATCGTTCCTGTCGGCGGGCTGTTGGTCCGGTGGCGGATCCTCGCGTTGCACCTTGACTTGCAAGGGGATGAAGTCGTGCAGATGGCGCATGGGAATCTCCAACTGCCAGGTCGTCTGCGTGGCGCCCTCGGGGGTGCGCCCGGTTTGCTCCAGGCCCGCGAGTTGATGGCTTTGCAGGCGTGCCACGGCGGCACCGGCAAGGCGCAGCAGATGTTCGAGATCGTCTTCGCCTTCGCTTTTCTGTGCCGTGCGGGCAGGCAAGGGGAAACTTGCGGGTACGGTTTTTTCGCTGACCTGCCCCCAGGCGTTCAACGCATTGCGCACACGCCCCGGCAGTACCTGGGCCAGCACGTTGGCTGCCACGCCCGGGTGCGCCGTCGGGTTGGGCAGGGCGCCTGGCGCGATCTGCGCCATCAGGCGCAACAGCGCCGACTTGAGATCGGGCGCCGGTTGGCCGTTGAGCAGGTTGGCTTCCAGAAATGCGCCGCTGGCGACCACGGCCTGGGCCACGGTTTTCGGATCGGCCATCTGCTGTACGTCCGGCAGGGTGGCCAGCAGGCGCTCCAGGCCCGCGCGCGTCGGCGGTGCCAGGTCAGGGTTCTGGCGCAGGTTCTGCACCGCGCTCAGCAGGCTGTCGAGCGATCCCTGTCGGGATTGCTGGGCGCCCAGTTGCTGGGCCACGGCCAGCTGGTCCATGCGCCCGCTCAGGGGCACGAAATTCAGGCTCTGGTCACTCATCACCTGGGCACTGAGCAGACTGCCCAGGCGCAGCGGCTGCGGGCTCTCGATGGCCAGAATGTTGCCAGCCTGGGCGGTATTGAGCAGGGTCACCATGGCTTTGTACACCGCCGGTTGCCCGGCGATCTGTGGCAGCATCTGGCTGCTGCTGACCTTGCCCTGCAACAGCGTGCCCACCGGCAAGGCCTGGGTGTCGATGCGCGTCAGGATCAGCGGTGCGCCATTGCCGCGCTCCTGGGTCGCCACCAAAGCTGCGCCGCCGGCCAGGTGTGAAACCAGCAGGGCGGTGCCTTGGGGCAGTGGCTTCAGGCTGCTGGCGGTGATCGTGGCCACGCCGCCACCGGCCAGGCTCAGGCGCAACAGCAATTGAAAGTCCTGCGCACCGGCCTTGACCGACACCACTTCGGCGTCCACCGTCTCGCCCAAGGCCAGCAGGCTGTCCAGTGGCTGGGTGATCTTCACCGTCTCGATGCTCGAGGCACTGGCGCGCGCGGCCCCGCTGGCGGAAGGAAGCGCGGCGAGGTTGCTGATCAGGTCAGGCATGGATGAAACCTGTGTCGGTTGCGCCCTTGGGCAGGAGCTGCGCATGTATAATGCGCGGCCACGGCGGCCGGCTCTGCTATACAGCGCCATGGAAGTATAGCGGCCATGCTCCCCGGAACTTGAACGCGGCGCCATGCTGCAACCTGCGACCGAACCCGATAAGGCCGATTCTTGACCCCATACCTGCACGCCACCGACCTTGCCTGCGACCGCGATGGGCGGCTGCTGTTCGAGCACCTGCAGGTTCAGGTGGGTGCTGGCGACATGCTGCAGGTGTGCGGACCCAACGGGTGCGGCAAGACCAGCCTGCTGCGCCTGCTGGCCGGGTTGATGCAGCCGGCTGAAGGGCAGGTCGCCGTGATGCCTGCCGAGCAACCGGCGCACCGGCGCGAACGGGGTCGCCAGCTGCTGTGGATTGGCCATGCGCCCGGTATCAAGGATGTACTGACCGCTGAAGAAAACCTGGCCTGGCTGGGTGCGCTGCACACTCCGGCCAGCCGCGAACTGATCTGGGCGGCCCTGGCGGCCATCGGCCTGCGCGGTTACGAAGACGTTCAGTGCCACAGGCTCTCGGCCGGCCAGCAGCGCCGCGTAGCGCTGGCCCGTCTTTATCTGCCTGGCCCGCCATTGTGGATCCTCGACGAGCCCTTTACCGCGCTCGATGCGCAGGCGGTGGCGCAGTTGGAGCAGCACCTGGCCGAACACTGCGCGCACGGCGGCATGGTGGTTCTGACCACCCACCATCTGCTTGCGCAGACGCCAATCCGCTACCGGCGCCTGGCACTGGGCGCGAACGCGGCATGAGCGTCTTTGTCCTGTTGCTCAAGCGCGAAGCCCGTCTGTTGTATCGACGGCCGGCCGAGCTGGCCAACCCCCTGGTATTCTTCGCCATCGTCATCGCGCTGTTCCCGCTTGCCGTGGGCCCGCAGATGCACGTGCTGGAAAGTCTTTCTCCGGGCCTGGTCTGGGTGGCCGCACTGCTGGCCGTGTTGCTGTCCCTCGACGGGCTGTTTCGCAGCGACCTGGAAGATGGCTCGCTCGAACAATGGGTATTGTCCGAACACCCGTTGCCGGTGCTGGTGTTGGCCAAGGTACTGGTGCACTGGGTGTTTTCCGGGCTGGCGCTGGTGCTGGTGTCACCGCTGCTGGCGCTGATGCTCGGCCTGCCCGCGCGGTGCCTGCCGGTGCTGCTGGCCTCGTTGCTGCTGGGTACGCCGGTGCTCAGCCTGCTCGGCGCAGTAGGCGCCGCGTTGACCGTGGGGCTCAAGCGCGGCGGCCTGCTGTTGGCCTTGCTGACGCTGCCGCTGTACATCCCGGTGCTGATTCTGGGCAGTGGCGCGCTGCAGGCGTCGTTGCAGCAACTGCCGAGCGCTGGCTACCTGTTGTGGCTGGGCAGCCTGACGGCACTGGCCGTGACCCTGGCGCCCTTCGCGATCGCGGCCGGGCTCAAGATCAGTGTCGGCGAATGAACGGACGAGGCCGGATGTGCGACCGGCTCATGCTTTTGAATACGGGGTCTTGAAGAACAAGGTGATGAACTGGACGTGGTTTCACAAGCTCGGCTCGCCCAAGGCGTTCTATGCCCTGAGCGGGCGCATGCTGCCTTGGCTGGGCGTGGCGGCGGCGTTGTTGATCGGCGCAGGGGTGGTGTGGGGCCTGGTCTTCGCGCCACCGGATTACCAGCAGGGCAACAGTTTTCGCATCATCTACATCCACGTGCCGGCGGCCATGCTTGCCCAGTCCTGCTACGTGATGATGGCGCTGGCCGGCGTGGTCGGGTTGGTGTGGAAGATGAAGATCGCCGACATCGCCTTGCAGTGCGCCGCGCCGGTGGGCGCCTGGATGACCGCGCTGGCGCTGGCCACCGGTGCCATCTGGGGCAAGCCGACCTGGGGCAGTTGGTGGGTCTGGGATGCCCGCCTGACTTCCATGCTCATCCTGCTGTTTCTCTACCTGGGGCTCATTGCCCTGGGCCAGGCCATCGGCAACCGCGAGAACGCAGCCAAGGCCTGTGCGGTGCTGGCCATCGTCGGCGTGGTCAACATTCCGATCATCAAGTATTCGGTGCAGTGGTGGAACACCCTGCACCAGGGCGCCACCTTCAGCCTGACCGAAAAACCGGCGATGCCCGCGCAGATGTGGCTGCCGCTGTTGCTCACGGTGCTGGGTTTCTATTGTTTCTTCGGCGCCGTGCTGCTGCTGCGCATGCGTCTGGAAGTGCTCCGGCGCGAGGGTCGCAGCCGCTGGGTGCAGGAGTACCTGGCCGGCGTCGTGACGACGAGGGTCGGGCCATGAGCTTCGCTTCGTTCGCCGAGTTCCTGAGCATGGGTCGCCATGGCGTCTACGTCTGGTCAGCCTATGGCCTGTGCCTGCTGGTGCTGATCGTCAACGTGGCCGGACCCTTGCTGGCCCGTCGCCGTTACCTGCAGCAAGAGGCGCGACGTCTGCGTCGGGAGAGCCAACCGTGAAACCGCAACGCCGCAAACGCCTGATGCTCATCCTCGCGCTGTTGGCGGGTATCGCGCTTGCCGTGGGGCTGGCCCTTGGCGCCTTGCAACAGAACATCAACCTGTTCTACACGCCGACCCAGATCGCCAACGGCGAGGCGCCGACGGGCACTCGCATTCGCGCCGGTGGCATGGTCGAAAAGGGCTCGCTGCAACGCTCCGGCGACTCGCTGGATGTGCGCTTCGTGGTCACCGACTTCCAGCACAGTGTCACCATCACCTACCGTGGCATCCTTCCCGACCTGTTTCGCGAAGGGCAGGGCATCGTCGCCCTGGGCACCTTGAACGCCGACGGCGTCGTGGAAGCGGACGAGGTGCTGGCCAAGCACGATGAAAAATACATGCCACCGGAGGTCACCAAGGCCTTGAAGGATTCCGGCCGAATGGGAGCTTCACAATGATCGGTGCTCTGCTGGTGCCCGAACTGGGCCACCTGGCGATGATCCTGGCGTTGTGTCTGGCTCTGGTGCAGGCCAGCGTGCCGTTGGTAGGCGCGTGGCGTGGCGACCCGCTATGGATGAGCCTGGCGCGGCCAGCCGCCTGGGGCCAGTTCACGTTCCTGGCATTGGCGTTCGCGTGCCTGGCGGCAAGCTTTCTGAGCGACGACTTTTCCGTGCGCTACGTGGCCGAAAATTCCAACAGTGCGCTGCCCTGGTACTACAAATTCAGCGCCGTATGGGGTGCCCACGAGGGCTCCTTGCTGCTGTGGGCGCTGATCCTGGGCGGCTGGACCTTCGCCGTGTCGATCGGCTCACGGCAGTTGCCCCAGGTCATGCTGGCGCGGGTGTTGGCGGTGATGGGCATGATCAGCGTCGGCTTTCTGCTGTTCCTGATCCTCACGTCCAACCCCTTCACCCGCGTGCTGCCGCAGATTCCGGCCAACGGTCGCGACCTCAACCCATTGCTGCAGGACATCGGTCTGATCGTCCATCCGCCGATGCTGTACATGGGTTACGTCGGCTTTTCGGTGGCCTTCGCCTTCGCCATCGCCGCGTTGCTGGGCGGCAAGCTGGACGCCGCCTGGGCACGTTGGTCGCGCCCCTGGACCATGGTGGCCTGGAGCTTTCTGGGCATCGGCATCACCCTGGGTTCGTGGTGGGCGTACTACGAACTGGGCTGGGGCGGCTGGTGGTTCTGGGACCCGGTTGAAAACGCCTCGTTCATGCCCTGGCTGGTCGGCACCGCGCTGATCCATTCGCTGGCGGTGACCGAGAAGCGCGGCGTGTTCAAGAGCTGGACGGTGCTGCTGGCCATCGCCTCGTTTTCCCTGAGCCTGCTGGGCACGTTCCTGGTGCGCTCCGGCGTGCTGACCTCGGTGCATGCCTTCGCCTCGGACCCGACTCGCGGGGTGTTCATCCTGATCTTCCTGCTGTTCGTGGTGGGCGGCTCGTTGACGCTGTTCGCGCTGCGCGCGCCGGTGGTCAAGAGCCACGTGGGCTTTGGCCTGTGGTCGCGGGAAACCCTGCTGCTGGGCAACAACCTGATTCTGGTGGTGGCCGCTTCCATGATTCTGCTGGGCACCCTGTACCCATTGGCGCTGGATGCCCTGACCGGCGCCAAGTTATCGGTCGGTCCACCGTATTTCAATGCGCTGTTCGTGCCCCTGATGGCATTGCTGATGCTGGCCATGGCCATCGGTGTGCTGGTGCGCTGGAAACACACGCCGACCGCCTGGCTGCGTAGCATGCTGGTGCCGGTGTTGATCGGCAGTGCCGTGCTGGCGCCGCTGGCCGCTTGGTGCCTGGGGGATTTTGCCTGGCCGGTGCTGAGCACGTTCGCCCTGGCGGCCTGGGTGGTACTAGCCGGCGTGCGCGACCTGCACGACAAGACTCGCCACACCGGCCTGCGCCGCGGGATCACCGGCTTGCCGCGCAGCTACTGGGGCATGCAACTGGCTCACCTGGGCATTGCCGTCTGTGCCCTGGGCGTGGTGTTGTCGAGCCACAACAGTGCCCAACGCGATCTGCGCATGGCGCCGGGCGATGCGGTCGATCTGGGTGGCTATCAGTTCATCTTCCACGGCGCCGAGCCTTACCGGGGGCCGAATTTCAGCGCCCAGCGGGGCAGTGTTCAAGTCCTGCGCAATGGCCTGCAAGTGAGCCTGCTGCATCCGGAAAAACGCTTGTACAGCGTGCAGCAGTCGGTGATGACCGAGGCGGGCATCGACGCAGGCTTCACTCGCGACCTCTATGTCGCACTGGGCGAGCCCCTGGAAAACGGTGCATGGGCAGTGCGCATCCACGTCAAGCCATTCGTGCGCTGGATCTGGCTAGGCGGCTTGTTGACTGGCCTCGGCGGCTTCCTCGCCGCACTGGACCGGCGCTATCGCATCAAGGTCAAGGCTCGCGTGCGCGACGTACTGGGCCAGGGAGCGGTGACATGAAGCGTTGGCTGTTGGCCGTTCCGCTAGGGGCTTTCCTGATACTGGCCGTATTGCTTTACCGCGGGCTCTACCTCGACCCAGCCCAGTTGCCGTCGGCCCTGATCGGCAAGCCGTTTCCCGAGTTCAGCCTGCCTGACACTCAGGGCCAACGAACGCTGACCCGAGCCGATCTGCTGGGCAAGCCGGCGCTGGTCAACGTCTGGGGCACCTGGTGCGTGGCCTGCCGCGTCGAACACCCCGTGCTCAACACGCTGGCCGGGCAGGGCGTGCGGATCTACGGCATCAACTACAAGGATGACAACGTGGCAGCACGGCGCTGGCTGGCCGATTATCACAATCCCTACACGCTGGACATCAACGACAAGGACGGCAGCCTGGGCTTGAACCTGGGCGTGTACGGCGCACCGGAGACGTTCCTTATCGACGCCAGGGGCGTGATTCGCCACAAGTGGGTCGGGGTCATCGACCAGACCGTTTGGCGTGAGCAACTGGCGCCGTTGTACCAGGCGCTGCTTGACGAGGCCCGGCCATGAAGCGCTGGCTGCTGCTGTCGATACTGCTGTTGAGCCTGTCCGGCGTGGCACGGGCTGCCATCGATACCTATCAGTTCGCCAACGACCAGATGCGCGAGCGCTTTCACCAATTGACCCTGCAACTGCGCTGCCCCAAGTGCCAGAACCAGGACATCGCCGATTCCAATGCGCCCATCGCCAGTGACCTGCGCCGCGAGATTCATCGGCTGTTGACCGAGGGCAAGGATGACGGGCAGATCATCGAGTTCATGGTCGATCGCTACGGTGAGTTCGTCCGTTACAAGCCAGCGCTGACCGCGCGTACCGGATTGCTCTGGTTCGGACCTGCAGCCTTGCTGGTGATCGGGATGGGCGTGATCGCGGTGACCCTGCAGCGTCGGCGCCGGCAACCCGAGACCAGCCCGCGCGATCTCGACCCCGCCGAGCGGGCCCGTCTGGCCGCATTGCTCGCGCAACAACCGTTGGATGAAGACCGCCCATGATCGATTTCTGGCTCGCCGCCGGCCTGTTGCTGCTGCTCGCCCTGGGTTTCCTGCTGGTACCGCTGCTGCGTGCCCGTCGCACCCAGCCCGAAAAGGACCGCACGGCGCTCAACGTGGCGCTGTATCAAGAGCGCCTGGCCGAACTGAATACGCAACACGCCGCAGGCGTATTGACGGCCGCGCAACTGGAAAGCGGCCAAGCCGAGGCGGCCCGCGAGTTGCTGGCCGATACCGAAGGCGGGGAGGTGGTGACGCAGACCCGTCTGGGCCGCTCGATCCCGTTGGCGGCGGCGCTGCTGGTCCCGGTATTGGGCCTGGTGCTCTACCTGCACTATGGCGCCAGCGATCGAGTCGAGCTGAGCCGCGAGTTCGCCGTACCGCCCACGTCCGTGGCGCAGATGACCACGCGCCTCGAACAGGCCGTGCAGATGCAGCCGGAAGCTGTCGAGGGCGTGTATATCCTTGGTCGAACCTACATGGCGCAAAACCGGCCGGCGCAAGCGGCGGAATTGTTCGAGCGCGCCGCCAAACTCAGCGGTCGCCAGCCAGAGGTGCTGGGGCAATGGGCGCAGGCGCTGTATTTCGCCGCAGGCAGGCAGTGGTCCGAACAGATCCAGGCCCTGACTGATGAAGCCCTGTTGGGCGATCCAAAAGAGGCGACGAGTCTAGGCTTGCTGGGCATTGCCGCCTTCGAGAGCAAACGCTTCGACAAAGCCATCGGCTATTGGGAGCGTTTACTGGCTACCTTGCCGGACAAAGACCCTGCGCGCGCTGCGCTGCAGGGCGGAATAGAACGTGCCCGTGGCCAACTGGCCGCTGATGGCAAGTCACCTGTTTCCGAGCCCGCTCCGGCACGCACCGGATTGAAAGTGCAGGTGGCTCTGGCACCCGCGCTGGCCGCCAAGGTGCAGCCTGGCGACAGCGTGTTCGTCTTCGCCCGTGCGGTGTCCGGCCCACCCATGCCGCTGGCGGTCAAGCGTCTGACGGTCGCCGACCTGCCGGCGCAAGTCGAGCTGGCAGACAGCGACGCGATGATGCCGCAGCTGAAACTGTCGAACTTTCCCGAAGTCCAACTCATCGCTCGGATATCCAGGGCTGGCCAGCCCACCAAGGGTGAATGGCTGGCGCGAAGTGCGCCGATCGCCAGCGACAGCGCCGCCGTGCAGCATTTGATGATCGACCGTCCCGACCCGTAGAGAGATGTTATGAACCGTTTAGCTCGAATGGCCGTGATCGGCCTGGCCCTGGGCATGAGTGCCTGCGCCGTGCAGCGCCCGTCCGAACCTGCGCCGCAGCCACCGGTGCAGACCCTGCCGCCAGCAGGACCGAGCACCGCGCCGACTCCCACGCCGCCCGTGACACCGACCCCGCCCGCACCCAAGCCGATGCCCCGTACCTCGGCCAGCTTTGCGCCACCGCCCGGTGGCGCCAGTCATTGGGACCCGAGCCTGGGCGTCTATGTGCTGGAAGATCAGCCCGACACCTACTACCGGCAGCGCACCTACTACCGCTGGAACGAGGGCTGGAGCTGGGCTACCAGCCCCAAAGGTCCGTGGGAAGCCACCGACACGACCGGCGTGCCGGCAGGATTGGGTCGCAAACATCCCTGAAGCACGGCAGGCGTGGGTCAGTTCTGCAGGATCTGACCCACCAGATTCGTTACCCGCTCGACCCCGTGGGCACTCAAGTGATCGTGGTCCTTGTACCACGACCCACTGTCACCGATCAGGCACGTTTGCCGGCTGCACAGTGCTTCATCGAGGCTGACCAGGCGAATACGTTCGCGCGCGCTGTCGGCAGCGAACAGCGTGCGCGTGTAGTGCTGGAACTGCAGGTGTTTCGCGTAGGGCACCGACAGGCCGTCGAGCAGCCGTTGCGTGCGCTCGGCATCGTCCCCCTTGTCGCGCGCCAGACGATAGTAGAGCTGCTTCGGACTGGTCTGCTGTTGTGGCGCCTGAGCCACCACGTAGACCTCTGCGCCCAACGCCCGGTAGGCATCGATCGTCTGTTCCAGAGCTTTTTCGAACACGGCGCGCGAGGCCTCGCGGGTGCGCGTCTGGCTGGCTTGATCGACCAGGAAATAGCCACTCATGTGGCTCTGGTCGTAATCGCCGTCGGTGTACAGCGTCCAGCGTGAAACCAGCACCACCTTCTTGATGCGATGGGCCTTCACATAGTCGTACTCGCGCTGGGCCAAAGCCGGGCACGCCCCCGGTGCATAGTTGCCGACCGCCACGTCGACATCCAGCAACGGCGGGCAGCCACCCATGCCGATGTGGGCGATGCGCCGGTCGTACCGCTTGCCTGCGGCATCGAACGCCGGCAACAGGGCTTCGGCATGGCTGTCGCCGAACACCGCAACGTCTGCAGCCTGCTGCTGACGGTCGGCACCAAACAGGCAGAAGTCCATGCCCCAGCCCTTGCCGTCATAGTTCGTGTCGCAGGCGTCACGGATGTGCGGGTCTTCGAAGGCGGCCATGATGCTGGGGTCCACGTCGAAACGCTGGGTGAAACCCTGCTGCGTGAACCCGGTAATGCCGAGCACGACGAACAGCGCCGAAGCGCCCGCGCTGTAACGCCACAAGCGGGCAGCGGGTACGCTGCGTCGGTCACGAAAGCCACGTTCGACGAAGCGCCAGCTCAGCCAGGCCAACACCAGCGACAGCCCGCTCAAGCCCAGCATGGTCAGCGGGCTGGGCGCCACCAGGCTGTTGTTGCGGGCGAAGGCGAAGAGCGGTTGATGCCACAGGTAGGCGCTGTAGCTGATCAGGCCAATGCCTACCAACGGGCGGCTGGCCAACACCTGGCCGACAACGTTACCCGGATGAGCGAAAACGATCACCAGCGCCGCACCTAGCGTCGGCAACAGGGCATTCACACCGGGAAATGGCGTGGCGTGGTCGAACGCCAGCACGCCATAGCCGATCATGGCCACGCCCAGCAGACTGCCCACCTGCGCCTGCAGGCTAGGCTCGACCGAGCGTGGTCGCCAAGTGAAGTAGAAGGCGATGAAGGCGCCGATCAGCAGCTCCCAGGCGCGGGCGTGCAGCAGGTAGAACGCGGCCACCGATTCCTGACGGGCGCCGTGTTCGGCCAGGGCCAGGCTCGCCAGGGCCAGCACGGCCAACAGTGCCACGATCGCGCCACGGCCCAGCCGCGACCCGGCCATCAGCAGCAGCGGGAACAGCACGTAGTACTGCTCTTCCACCGCCAGGGTCCAGGTGTGCAGCAGGGGTTTGAGCTCGGCGGCGGCATCGAAATAACCGCTTTCGCGCCAGAACAGCAGGTTCGAGGAAAACAGCGGCACCGCCGCCAGGCTCTTGCTGAACGCCTTGAGGTCCGGCGGATCCAGCCACAGCCACGCCATGGGCAGGCATACCAGCAGCATCACGAAGAGCGCCGGAAGAATGCGTCGCGCCCGGCGTTCGTAGAAGCGCAGCAGGGAAAATTCGCCCTTGCTCATCTCCGCCAGAATGATCGAGGTGATCAGATAGCCGGAGATGACGAAGAACACGTCGACGCCGACGAATCCGCCGGAAAACAGGCTGAAACCGGCATGGAACAGAATGACCGGCAATACGGCCAGCGAACGCAGGCCGTCGATTTCCGGGCGGTATTTCAATAGGCCGTCGGGTGATGTGCTCATGATGATCGAACTCGCGCCAACGCTGGAGCGTGCGCGATGAAAAACCATCGGGCAGGCTACCGCCGAACGTTTGACGTAGGAAAGAGGAGGGGGGAAGCGAAAGGTAGGGCGTTACAGGCGAGGTTTTACCCCAAGCCTGCAACGCTGTCCAGCGGTGGATCGATTACTGGCCGGTGTAGATCTGGTCGAACACGCCGCCGTCGTTGAAGTGGGTCTTTTGCACACTGCGCCAGTCGCCGAAGGTTTTCTCCACTGAAAGGAATTCGACCTTCGGGAAGCGATCGGTGAACTTGGCCAGCACCGCTGGATCACGCGGACGCAGGTAATTGTTGGCGGCAATCTCCTGGCCTTCCGGAGACCACAGGTATTTCAGGTATTCATCGGCTGCGGCACGCGTGCCTTTGCGCTCGACCACTTTGTCGACCACGCTGACCGGTGGCTCGGCCTCGGCGGAAACGCTGGGGTAGACCACTTCGAACTGGTCGCGGCCGAACTCGCGGGCGATCATTTCCGCTTCGTTCTCGAAGGTGATCAACACGTCGCCGATCTGGTTGGTCATGAACGTGGTGGTTGCGCCACGGCCACCGGTGTCCAGGACCGGCGCCTGCTTGAACAGCTTGCCGACGAAGTCGCGGGCCTTGGTTTCATCGCCGCCGTTCTTGAGCACATAGCCCCAGGCCGACAGGTAGGTGTAGCGACCGTTGCCGGACGTCTTGGGGTTGGGCACGATGACCTGTACGCCATCCTTGAGCAGGTCGGGCCAGTCTTTCAGCGCCTTGGGGTTGCCCTTGCGCACGATGAACACCGTTGCCGAGGTGAACGGCGCGCTGTTGTTCGGCAAGCGCGTGACCCAGTCCTCGGGCACCAGCTTGCCGTTGTCGGCCAGGGCATTGATGTCGGTGGCCATGTTCATGGTGATGACGTCGGCGGGCAGGCCGTCGATGACCGAGCGCGCCTGCTTGCTGGAGCCGCCGAAGGACATCTGCACGGTGATGGCTTCATTGTGTTCGGCTTGCCAATGCTTCTGGAAGGCGCTGTTGTAGTCCTTGTAGAAGTCGCGCATCACATCGTACGAGACGTTGAGCAGGCTGGGCGCGGCCTGGACCAGGCCGGTCAGGGTCAAGCCTGCCGCCAACAGCGAGGCACCGATCAATTTCTTCACTGCAGTTCCCTCTTCGAGCGTTCTTGGAAATAGGCGGCATTATGCCTGCGCCCTGTCGCCGGGCGTTATGGGTACGTTTAGATCAAAATCGGCTGTGCTTAGAGCGCTTTCTTGAACAGCGCATTGCCGCATTGCGAGCAGAAGGACGCCGTCTGTTCGTGGCTGCGTTTGTGGCACACCCCGCACTCGTGCTGCAGGCCTTCGCCGCGCATGGCATTGGCCAACTCGGCAGTGAAAATGCCCGTGGGCACGGCGATGATCGAATAACCGGTGATCATGACCATGGCCGACAGTATCTGGCCAATCGGTGTAGTGGGCACGATGTCGCCATAACCGACAGTGGTCAGGGTGACGATGGCCCAGTAGATACCGGTGGGGATGTTGGCGAAGCCGTTCTGCGGGCCTTCGACCACGTACATCAGGGTGCCGAACACCGTCACCAGGGTGCTGACGCTGACCAGGAACACGATGATCTTCTGTTTGCTGCCGCGCAGCGCTGCCAGCAGGTAATTGGCTTGCTTCAAGTAGGGGCTGAGCTTGAGCACGCGGAAGATCCGCAGCATGCGCACCACGCGCACGATCATCAGGTACTGGGCGTCGCTGTAGTAGATGGCCAGGATGCCGGGGACGATCGCCAGCAGGTCGATCAGGCCGTAGAAGCTGAACGCATAGCGCAGGGGCTTGGGCGAGCAGTACAGACGCAGCAGGTACTCGACGGCAAAGATGAACGTGAAGCCCCATTCGATCCATGCGAACAGGTCGGCGTACTGGCTGTGTACAGTCTCGACGCTGTCGATGATCACCACCAGCAGGCTGGCGAGGATGATCAGCAACAGGGTTTTGTCGAAGCGGCGTCCGGCAGGGGTGTCGCTCTGGAAGACGACGACGTACAGGCGATCACGCAGAGTGGTCATGGCTAGGTGGTTCCCAAGAAGGCGCACAGCGTAGGAGCTTTGCCGCCCCCGTGCAAGGGCGTGCGCGGGATGTCCTACTCCGGTGCGCAGCCCTTGAGCACCAGTCGCGTGATGGTGTCGATGGCCGCTTCGTAGTCGGTGTCGTCGAGCTTGGCCTTGCCGGTGATCGAGGCGATCTGCCAGTCGAAGTCGGCGTAGGTCTGGGTCGCGGCCCATATACTGAACATCAGATGATGGGGGTCGACGGGCGCGATCTGCCCATGATCGATCCAGGTCTGCAGGCACTGGATGTTGTGCAGGGCCTGGGCATTGAGTTGCTCGACCTGGTCGGCGCTCAGGTGGGGCGCGCCGTGCATGATTTCACTGGCGAACACCTTCGAGGCGAAGGGCAGATCGCGGGAGATGTGGATCTTGGCGCGGATGTAGGCTCGCAGCACGTCCTGTGGCTCACCGGCCGTATCGAATGGCGTCGACGCGCGCAGGATCGGCTCGATGATGCTTTCCAGCACCTCGCGGTAGAGGTTTTCCTTGGACTTGAAGTAGTAATAGACGTTGGGCTTGGGCACGCCGGCCTTGCTGGCAATGTCGTGGGTCTTGGCGGCGGCGAACCCCTTGTCGGCGAATTCTTCGCTGGCCGCGCGCAGGATGAGGGCCTTGTTGCGCTCGCGAATACTGCTCATGGTGGGCAAAGATCCTTGTTTCTGCGCAAAGGCCTCCGGCCGCGCCGGAGGGTCCGCGATGGTAGCACCGGCTTTGCCGAGCGCTCAACAACGGCCCGGCGGGGAACTAAGCCGCTGCTCCATGCGTCAGCCACCTAACTCACCCATAAGGATTCTCCCCCGTGGCCGCAGGCAATTTGCTTACGCTTCTCGACGATATCGCGACGTTGCTCGACGACGTTTCCCTGGCTGCGAAGAAAACCGCCGGAGTGCTGGGCGATGATCTGGCGCTCAATGCCCAACAGGTGACCGGGGTCAAGGCCGATCGCGAACTGCCGGTGGTCTGGGCGGTGGCCAAGGGATCCTTGTTGAACAAGGCGATCCTGGTGCCCGCAGCGCTGTTGATCAGCGCGTTCGCCCCGTGGCTGATCACACCGTTGTTGATGATCGGCGGTGCTTATCTGTGCTTCGAAGGCTTCGAGAAGGTCGTGCACAAGTTCCTGCACAAGGATTCGGCAGAAGAGCTTGAACGTCGCAAGGCGGCCATGGCCGATGCTCAGGTCGACATGGTTGCGTTCGAAAAAGACAAGATCAAAGGCGCGGTGCGTACCGATTTCATTCTTTCTGCAGAGATCATCGTGCTGGCACTGGGTGTGGTGTCGACGCGGCCGTTCCTGGACCAGGTCGGCGTGCTGGTGATCACGGCGGTGCTGATCACCGTTGGTGTCTATGGATTGGTGGCCGGTATCGTCAAGCTTGACGACGTTGGCCTGTACCTCAAGCAGAAGACCGGATCGGCCAGCCAGGCGCTGGGCAATGGCCTGTTGTGGCTGGCACCGGTGCTGATGAAGGTGTTGTCGATCCTGGGCACTATCGCCATGTTCCTGGTCGGCGGCGGCATCATCGCGCACGGCCTGCCGTTCGTGCATCACCTCAGTGAAGCGGCCGTGGCGTTTGTCGGTGGCGGCGTGATGGGAACCGTGGCCAGCACCCTTGTGGACGCGCTGACCGGCATCCTCACCGGTGCCCTCGTCCTGGCCGTGGTTTCCCTCGGCAAAAAATTGTTCGGCAAATCCAAACCCCTGTAGCAGCGGCGCAAGCCGCGTCCGGGGAACGACGCGGTGCCTGCCTGCCTGCGCTCACACCGCCTCCAGTATCTGCAGGAGCGGTCATTGGCCGCGAAAAACTCCCCGCGGTCCTACCGATCCATCGCCGTGGCTCTTTCGCGGCCAAAGACCGCTCCTACGAAGTATCTACACCACCGCGCCCTGTAGCAGCGGCGCAAGCCGCGTCCGGGGACGACGCGGTGCCATGCTTGCCTGCGTCCCCGGGTTGTTGATGCCCAGCCTTGGCTCAGGGCTCGATGCCCAGCCCCGAAGACAGATCGGTGCCCTCGCTAGCCGACGTAGGCGTGACCGGATGCTCGCCAATGCTGCGCTCGCTAGCGGAAGAAGTACTGTCGGCGGGTGACGCAGGCACTGTGTCCGTTGCCTGTTTCACCGTGTCCTTGGCCGCCGCATAGGCCTGCTGACCCTTGGCCTTGAGAGAATCGGCAAGATCGTCACGCGCTTGCCCCATCAGCTCATTCTCCTTGCGCGTGGATGGCAACGCCGCACCCAACGCCGCCCCCAGGGCAATGCCGATCGCCGCGAGCACCAACGGCTGCTCCTTGAGCAAGTGCTCCAACTGATCCTTCACCTCGCTGGCCTGGGCCTGCACGCGCTGGCTGACGTCGTGCGCCTTGTCGGTCAGCTGGCTGGACGTGGCATCGAAGGAATCCCCGGCGCGGTGCGACAGATCGCTCGCCTTCGAGCGCAAGGTCTGTCCGTGGTCACGCGCCGTATCGGCGGCCCCGTGCAGATGCACGCCAGCGCTGGACAACGCATGACTGACTTTATCCACCGCTTGATTGACCTTGTCGCCCAACCCCGGTCCGGTCGACGCAGGCCCTGGCTGAAAGGGCTTGTTCTGGTTCATCGCCAGCCAGGCCAGACCAACGCCGGTAAGCACCGTAGGGACTGGATTGTTTTTCAGGGTCGTGCCCAGGTTCTGGAAAAATTCGCCGCCGTTGCCCTTGGTATAGGACATGGCCTGGTCGAACAGCTGCCCCGGCGTGAACCGGCTTTCCAGGGAATCGACCAGATTGCTGATGCTGGCACGCTTGGCGTCGATTTCGCGCTCCAGGGCTTCCGGGCTTTTTTCCAGATCAGTATCGAATGAGCTGCTCATGAGACTTTCCTCTTCAATGCTTCCTTGTCCTGCTGCATGGCGTGCAGGGTGCGGTCCGGCGTGAAGTGCGAGGGTTCGAACTGCTTCTTGCCCGACTGCAGCATGATGAAACCGATGACCAGGGTGATACCGCCCACGATCAGTGCGGCCAACCACAGCTGCATCATGGTGCCCAGGCCGTACACCGCCGCCATGAGCAGAACGATGAAGCCCGCCAGCAACACGATTGCACCCCCTGCGACGGCAACGATGCCGGCCTTGAGCGTGACCAGGCTTTGCTGCATTTCTGCCTTGGCCAGTGCCAGCTCCTTGGTGAACAGCTCCGGCACCTCGCGAGTCAGTTGGCGCAACAGGCCACCGATCGAAGCATCGTCCTGACGCACCGGGTCAATCGGCTGCCTGGGCGTATCGAATGGATCGTTGTGTACTCCGTCATTGTTCATTACAAGGTCTCCCGTGGCGGCGTGGGCGTGGAGTACAGGGTGCTCCCGCCCAGCGGCGGGCTGGCAGCACCCTGGGTGGCAGGCTCAGGCAAGCTGCTCGCTGCAGGGTCTGCGGACAACGGCGGCACTGAAGTCTGATACTGCGGCGGATCACGTGGCTCGGACGAATCCGAACCGTGCGCGGTTGCCGAGCTCCGTTCAGAGGAAGCTGATGCGCGACCGTCGGATGCCGAATTGGCACTGGCACGCAGGAAGCGCGACAAACCGAAACCAATCGCCACGCTACCAGCGAGAAACACGGCCGGATTGTCACGCGCCAACTGGGCGCCCTTGTGCAGCAGCTCTTCCGCGCTCTGATCACGCACCTGATCGGCAAAGGTACCAAGGCCACTAGCCAGCTGGGCCAGATACTGCGAAAGACCCAGGCTATCCTTGCCCTCCATGGCAGAGGCTGCGGACTGCGCGCTCTCCACCAGCGTATCTATCTGCTCGGTCGCCAGGTCGCGTAAATGCTCGTACTGCTCGGCGCCTTGCTGTTTGGCGTCGCTCAATGCAGCGCCGGCCTCGTCCGCCAGCACCTGCAGATGTTCTTGTGGCGTGCTGCCCGTAGCCGTCTTGGCATTCGCCTCGTCGGTGGCAGATCGTTGCGTCGTATCCATTGCCTTTCTCCCATCATTGGAATGAGCACAGGGCACACCGCACAGCTTGCCGAGCACAGGTTATAACGACCCTCAAGCGGATGACGCATGGCCATTGCCAATAGTTCACAGCCACGGATGAATGCACTACTGACACAGACGCATTATTGATTATTGGCCAGGTTGAATAACTATCATTGCAATAACATTGAATCGATAAACCCATGTTAATGTGCCAGCAGTCATTCTTTCTCAAATAACCTTTCGTCCGGCTGCGCGATATAAATGGCATTAACGGCGAGAACTATCTTCCTAGTTAGGACGGCGTTGTTTCAGTCACTCTCGTTCATCGGGAGTCTCGGTGTGCCGATCCATGAATAGACAGCATAACTAGATAGCCTGAGGAATTGACCATGTTCTTGCATAACAAGCGTTTGCAATACACCGTGCGTGTTGCGGCACCCAACCCCGGGTTGGCTAACCTGTTGCTGGAACAATTCGGCGGCGCCCAAGGTGAACTGGCTGCAGCGGCACGCTACTTCACCCAGGCGTTGGCCGAGGATGATCCAGGCCGCAAGGACCTGCTGATGTCGATCGCCACCGAAGAGCTGAGCCACCTGGAAATCGTGGGTTCGATCATCGTCATGCTCAACAAGGGCGCCAAAGGGCAACTGGCCGAAGGCGTGCAGGAAGAAGGCGAGTTGTACCGTGCCATCAACGGCGCTGGCAATGATTCACATATCACCAGTCTGCTGTACGGTGCCGGTGCGCCATTGGTCAATTCGGCCGGTGTACCTTGGACCGCCGCTTATATCGATACCATCGGTGAACCCACTGCCGATATGCGTTCCAACATTGCCGCCGAGTCGCGGGCCAAGATTGTCTATGAACGTTTGATGAACGTGACGGACGATCCAGGCGTGAAAGAAGCACTGGGCTTCTTGATGACCCGTGAAATAGCGCATCAATTGTCCTTCGAAAAAGCCCTGCACTCCATTCAACCCAACTTTCCCCAGGGCAAGTTGCCGGGTATGCCAGAGTTCACCAACAAGTATTTCAACATGTCGGGTGAGCCCAATGTACGCGGGCCGTGGAACCAGGGTGAAGAGTGGGAGTTCGTCGAGTCGCCCGAACCCGCTGTCGATGGCGGTGACGGCAGTGCGTCAGTGACCTTGTCGGCAGACGATGCCGATGTACTGGACGCCATGAGAATGCGCACCCAGTCCGATCCGGATGCCAATCCGATCACCGGTGCCGATCTGGGTTCAGGCAAGGCGTAACGCATTTCGACCTGACTGCTATACAGGTCAGACGGTATTGAAAAAACCTCCCCGCAGTCTGACTGCGGGGAGGTTTTTTTATGCTGCCCGATCGCTACGGTGCCGTCAGTTCTGAACAGCTTGCACCGAACCGCCGTCGACCCGAACGTTGCTGCCGTTGACGAAAGACGCCCGTTCCGAAACCAGCATGGCGATCACCGAAGCCACTTCTTCGACCTTGCCACGGCGTTTCTGCACGATGCCTGGCCGTTCTTCTTCCAGGAAACTTTCAATGGCCTCTTCGAACGAAACGCCCATCTGCTGTGCGCGCTGTTCCATCATGCCGTCGGTCATCGGCGTTTCGATGAAGGCGGGCGCAACGGTGTTGCACAGTACCCCAAAGCCTGCCTCCTTGTAGGACAGGTTCTTGATGAATGCGGCCAGTCCTGCCTTGGCCACGTTGTACACCGCTTCTTCCCAGTACGGCTGTACCGCGTTCTCCGAAGTGATGCAGACAAAGCGACCCCACTGGCGTTCGCGCATGTGTGGAATGGTCGCCCGAGCCACGCGCACGGCGGAAAAGAAGTCGGTGTTCCAGGCTTCCAGGTAGTCAGCGTCGGACAATGCCAGTGGGTCGCCCTTGGCACCGGTGACACCTGCGGTGTGCACCACGATGTCGATCTGGCCGAAACGGGCTTCTGCCTGCGCCACCAGATGATCGACCTGCTGCTGGTCGGTAACATCGGCCACGACCGTCAACACGGTGTCGGGCAATTGCGCGGCCACCTGTTCGAGCTTGCTCGCATCGTTGTCCGACAGCACGATGCTGACGCCTTCCTCGCCCAGCAATTTGGCAGTCGCCAGACCCAGGCCACCGCTGCCGCCAGTGATGAGCGCCACGCGCCCTTTGATTCCCAAATCCATACCAGCCTCTCGTTCGCACAATGAGTGAATGTGCAGTTGTGACAGGCAAGGCCTGACTGGGATTCAATCATTCTTCTTGAGCGGGCTGCACGGGCCGGGAAGGGCAGGGCGGTGCTTGCAGGTCAAACCGCTTCGATGCGCCACGGTGCGCTGTGCAGCTTGATCCGGCGCGGTTGCAGCGGCTCCAGGGGTGCCGTCGTCAGGGCCTGGAGCAGTGCTTCGGGTTGTTCCATGGGCAGTTCGGCCAGCGCTTCGGGCGCCACTTGCCACCACTGGCTGGCCAGCAATCGCGCAATGGTATCGGGGTCGAAGCGGTAGCGAATCACCCGCGCCGGGGTCCCGGCGACGATGGCATAGGGCGGCACGTCTTTGTTGACCAACGACTGTGCCCCCACCACCGCGCCCGTGCCGATGCTGATGCCGTCCATGATCATTGCATCGCGTCCGATCCACACGTCATGCCCCAGCGTGGTTGGGGCGCTCACGTAATAGCCGGCCGCCTCGGGCGTGCGCGCGGCACGCAAGGCGAACAGCTTGCTGTGGGTGGACAGCCAGCCCAGCGGGTGCGACTGGCGGCTATGGCCGATGACCGTTCCAGCGGCGATGGAACAGTAGCGGCCGATCTCGGACACTTCATGCAGTTCGGCACCGCTCATGATGTCAGTGTGCGCGCCGATGCTCAGACGCTGCCCGAACAGCTTGACGTCATGCAGCTTGACGCCTTCCTCCAGCGTCAGCTCGATGCCATTGCGCAATCCGCGACTGCCACAGTCCAGGCGACACTTGCGCGCCGCCAGGGCTTTCTTCAGCTTACGGTCGAGAAGGGCGCGTTTGAGAACGTTCATTGCAAGGGTCCGGATCAGCCAAACGGTCCGCAAGCATATCTCATACACTACCCCTGTAAACGCCCTGTGGGAGCGGTCTTTGGCCGCGAAGAGTGCGCTGCGGTGCATCAGTTGATTGGCGAGACTCTCTTCGCGGCCAACGACCGCTCCCACTGATGCAGACCACAGCTCAATGCACTGCTATCTCCCGGACACAGCGCCGACGGTCTCAAGGAATCAAACGCTCGCTACGCAGCTTCTCGAACACGTCGAAAAATGCCTGATCGCTGGCCTGGAACTCGGTGAAACCCAACCGACGGCTCTTGGACACGTCGGTGACCACCTCGATCGGCCGGCCAAGGTCGGCATCGGTGTGCCACGGCGAAACCAGGCGGTCGATATCGGCTTCGCGCAGGCCATGCTCGTTCGCCAACTGCTGCCACACCGCAGCATCGTCGGCCATCTGCTCGGCCAGCGGCGTAACCTGCTGCGGGAAAGGCGCGGCCTCGACGCCGAACCAATTGGCGATCTGCTGCCACATCCAGCTCCAGCGAAACACATCGCCATTGGTCACGTTGAAGGCCTGGTTGGCCGCCGCAGGCGTAGTGCTGGCCCAGAGCAGTTGCTTGGCCAACAGTCGCGCGTCGGTCATGTCGGTCAGGCTGTCCCACTGCACCCGCGAACCAGGGAACACGAACGGCCGGCCGGTCGCCTTGCAGACGGACGCGTACACCGCCAGGGTGGTGGCCATGTTCATGGCGTTGCCTACCGCGACACCGGTAATGGTGTGCGGGCGGTGCACGCTCCAGGTGAAACCATCGCGCTCGGCCGCAGCGAACACTTCGTCTTCCTGGGCGTAATAGAAGTTCTCGACGTCCAGGCGGCCCTGTTCTTCACGAAAAGGCGTCTGTGGCAAGCTGCCCTTGCCGTAGTTCTCGAACGGGCCCAGGTAGTGCTTAAGGCCGGTGACCAAAGCCACGTGCTTGATGCTGCCGGCCGCGCGCAAGGCATCGAGCACGTTGCGCACCATGGCGGCGTTGACGCGGATGTTCTCCGCTTCGGTGTCCTGGCGTGCCCAGGTGGTCAAAAAGACGTGGCTGGGCGTGTGGTCGGCCAGTGCCGTGGCCAGGGACTCAGGGTCCATCAGGTCGGCCTGGACAGGGATGAC
Source organism: Pseudomonas rhizosphaerae (assembly GCF_000761155.1). Taxonomy (NCBI): domain Bacteria; kingdom Pseudomonadati; phylum Pseudomonadota; class Gammaproteobacteria; order Pseudomonadales; family Pseudomonadaceae; genus Pseudomonas; species Pseudomonas rhizosphaerae. The sequence goes on from NZ_CP009533.1 coordinate 593,258, forward strand.
ACCCTCGGCCACGGCGGGCTTGCGGGCCAAACCGGCAACCTGCCAGCCCTGGTCCAGCAGCAGCCGTGACGTGGCGCTGCCAACGATGCCGCTGGCGCCTACTACCAATGCAGAATGAGTCATGTTGTCTCCAGTTGTGAGTGGATGCTGCGGTTTTGGACCGCAACATCAAGCTGGGGACTGCATTGGATCGTCTGCGACGGGGAGTCGCGGGTCTGCTCCCGGAGGTGTTAGCGCTCGTCCAAGGCGAAGCGAGTCAGGCAGAACGTACCAACGCCAGCGTCTTGCAGACGCTGCGAGCCCTGCAGCTCGGGCAGGTCGATGATGGCGGCGGCCTCGAACACCTCGGCGCCCATGCGCCTGACCAGATTGGCCGCGGCGATCAGCGTGCCGCCGGTGGCAATCAGGTCATCGAACAGCACCAGCGAATCGCCTTCGCACAGGCTGTCGGCGTGCACTTCGAGAAACGCTTCGCCGTATTCGGTTTGGTAACCCTCGCACAGCACATGCGCTGGCAGCTTGCCTTGCTTGCGGAACAGGATCAGCGGCTTGTTCAGTTCATGGGCGACGATGGATCCGATCAGAAACCCGCGCGCATCCATCGCCCCGATGTGGCTGAACTGGGCGTCGATGTAGCGGTGCACGAAACTGTCGATCACCAGACGCAAGGCCTTGGGCGACTGGAACAGCGGGGTGATGTCGCGAAACACCACGCCCGGCTTGGGGAAATCCGGCACGGGGCGGATCAGGAACTTGAAACTGTGTTCGTCGAAAACCATCGGTCATAGCTCTGGAAGGGCAGGGATGGCGCAGTATAACCTTCACCGCTTGCCAGTACTGCCCCACCGGCTGCGTTCAGTCGAGCATCGTACCGCCAGCCACGGCACACAGCTGCTGCGCATCCAGGATGCGCACTTCCTTGCCTTGGGCCTGGAGCAGGCCGCCCTGCTGGAAGCGGGTGAACACCCGCGACACCGTCTCCACTGCCAGGCCGAGAAAGTTGCCGATCTCGTTGCGCGACATGCTCAGGCGGAACTGCACCGCCGAATAGCCGCGCGCGGTGTGCCGAGCCGAAAGGTTGACGAGAAAAGTGGCGATGCGCTCGTCGGCGGTCTTTTTCGACAGCAGCAGCATCATCTGTTGATCGTCGCGGATCTCGCGGCTCATCACCCGCATCAGTTGGCGACGCAACTGCGGCAGTTGCACCGACAGTTCGTCCAGGCGCTCGAAGGGGATCTCGCACACCGACGTGGTTTCCTGCGCCTGCGCAGTGACCGGGTACGTCTGCGTGTCCACCCCGGACAGCCCGAGCAGTTCACTGGGCAAGTGGAAGCCGGTGATCTGCTCCTCACCGTTGTCGCTGAGGCTGAACGTCTTCAAGGCGCCTGAACGTACCGCGTACACCGCGTCGAAGGCTTCACCCTGGCGGAACAGGTACTCGCCTTTCTTCAAGGGACGGCCGCGCTTGACGATGTCGTCCAGGGCGTCCATGTCAGCCAGCTCCAGGGACAAGGGCAGGCACAGGGGCGCCAGGCTGCAGTCCTTGCAGTGGGCTTGATGGGGGGCACGGTTTTTCGCCGGCTCAGGCATTGTTTCGATCCTTGTTGAAACATTTCTATGAGTACGTGTGACGGCACAAGGGTAACCCAGCCAGCGTCTTCCAGGCCAACAGCCGCCATTGGGCTGGAGGAACAGTCGAGCTTGGGAAACAGGAGCCAGGGGAACTACGCGTGCACCACAGGCTCAGCTACAACAGGAATCCCACCGCGTCACAGCCAAAGGTACACACCCATGAACACGCTTTTTCGTGCCCTGAAATACAGCGGGGTGATCGGCATGCTCCTGTCGGCCTCATGCGGCGTCGGTGCCGCGCCAGGCGTGAGCGCCGCAAGCCCCGCAGCGGGCTCGGTGTCCGCTCCTGCGGTCAATTCCGCTCCGGCTGCCAACAGCGCACCGCCCCAGGCCAATACCACGCGCAACCCGTCCAGCAGCATGAATCGCGCCCCGGCCAATCGAAGTTCGAGTACGATCCTACAGCCTGCGCCCGCTTCAGTACCCGATACCACCGACACGCTGCAGCAACAGCGCCAGCAGAGCGGCGAGCAGATGATCCAGGAACGCAAGGGGCGAGCGGCGGACAGCAACTGACCTAAACCGGAGAAACAAGCATGTCGAAGAAGATAGCGTTGGTGACAGGTGCCGGCAGCGGCATTGGCCGAGCGACCGCCCTGGGGCTTGCAGCGGATGGATTCTGCGTGGTGCTGGCAGGCAGGCGCCTGGAAACCGTGCAGGCTGTGGCTCACATGATCGCCGAGCAGGGCGGTGAAGCTCTGGCAGTGGCGGCCGACGTCCGCGACAGCGACAGCGTCGATGCCTTGTTCGCCACGGTCGAGCAGACCTACGGGCGCCTCGACGTCATCTTCAACAATGCCGGCATCGGCGCGCCCGCAGTGCCGATCGACGAGTTGGACGTGGCCAAGTGGGCCGACGTGCTGCAGACCAACGTCACCGGAGTGTTCCTGTGTTGCCGCGCAGCGTTCGGCCTGATGCGCCGACAGCAGCCGCAGGGCGGGCGGATCATCAACAACGGCTCGATCTCGGCGCACACACCGCGTAGCTTCAGCATGCCCTACACCGCCAGCAAGCACGCGGTGCTGGGCATCACCAAAAGCCTGGCGCTCGATGGCCGCGAGTTCAACATCGCCTGCAGCCAGATCGATATCGGCAATGCCCTGACCGAGCTGTCGGCACGCATGACCAAAGGCGTTCGCCAGGCCAATGGCGACATCGCCATCGAGCCCATGGTCGACATGGTCCATGTCGTCGACGCGGTGCGCTACATCGCCAAGCTGCCGTTGTCGGCAAACGTACTGAACATGACGGTCATGGCAACCAACATGCCGTTCGTGGGGCGAGGCTGAGGCGAGTCCTTCCAGCTTTCAGGCCTTCAGTGGGCGTGCGAGTGTTACGAGACTGTCGACCGGGGCTGGCCAGGGTTTATCATGCGCGCTCGTTCACTCGCGCGCATCCAGCCGGAGCCTTGCCACCGATGTCACTGATCCATCATTCCAGTTCGGCACCTAGCGAAGACATCAAAAGTCATTTGCTGCAAATGGTGGTCGATTACCTCACCGATATCAGCAGCCTCGGCATCACGCCGAGCAATCCGCTGTATCAGCTCTACCAGTACGGCGTCGGCTACGAAGTGCACCTGTACCTCGAAGCGATGGCGGGTGGCCGTGAGGTGAAACCGGAGCTGGTGTTGGCGTTCGATGAAGCGCACCCGGACATCCTGGACGGCTTTGCCCTGTTCCTGCGAGCCGAGCACGATCCCTCGGTGTGCACCGTGGCCTACGTGGCCGTGCGTACGCCTCGGCGCCGTATGGGTGTGGCGCGTGCCATGTTAGATGCGATCACGCAACGCCATGCGCACGTCGAGCTGGCATGTGTGCCGGGCAAGGTAAGTTGGTTCGAAAAGTTGGGGTTTCAGATCATTGGCGCTCAGGGACCGCAGATCAAGCTGAGCAGCGATGGCACAGCCACCGACCAGCCCATTGCGGTGCTGGATGTGGCGCCTATCTATGCCTCAGTGGAAGTGAGGCAGATTCACGCCTATCTGCTCAATCAACATGGCCGCAAGGCAATGCTCGAGGCCGAGAAGAAACGCGACAGGCAGCTCGACCAGATGACCCGCCAAGCCGCCACCTTCGCCAGAGATTCACTCTGAACCATCCACCACCGAACACCACCCCTGTAGCAGCGGCGCAAGCCGCGTCAGCGATCTACGCCACACCGCCCAAACGCGCCTCAATGCATATGCAAAGACGTGTTCACCTTGCTCAACAACCGCTCATTACTCCACGGCTTGGGCAGAAACTGCACATTGGGCCCCAACTCCAGGTCGCGACCCGAGTAACCGGAGGTCAACAGGATGGGCAGATCCGGCCAGCGCTCGGCGGCCATCTTGCTCAGATCGTAGCCGTCCATTTGCCCAGGCATGCGGATATCGCTGACGACCATGTTCACTTCGCCCGGATGCGTTTCCAGAAAGCTGTAGCCCTGGTCGGCGGTCGCGAACGCCGTCACTTCGAAACCTGCGTCTTCGAGCACCGTCGTCAGCAGAAGGCGAATAAGGTCCTCGTCTTCGAGGACAAGAATGGAGGCGGTAGTCATAGGGCGTCTCTTCAATGAGGCATCAGCGTCTATGCAATCGACTGATACAACTTGCAAGGGTTCTATGCTGCAAAAAAAAGACTGACGAAAGGGCATAAACTGTTGCGTACAAGTAACGAATATGCAAAGAGATTCCCGCTGGTCGGAGGTTATCGAACCCAGTCATGGGCAGTATCACTTTCCCGCCCTGGGGGTTTCCTTTGCTTGGTTGCTCAGCCTGTGCAAATGCTAACCTGCCGCGCAATGCGTCGTCGTTGTCGCTCGGCCATTTGCTTGCGCCATAGCGTCGCCGTAAGCCCGGTATCCTTTCAATGAGTCCGATCATGAACAAAGCAACAGGCATCATCGGTGGCATCGTCGTCGTGGCGGCCGCCGCCACCGTCGGCGGGGCCTGGTACACCGGCACCCAGCTGGAGCCGGTGCTGAGCAACGCCATCGCCCAGGCCAACCGTGAGCTGGCGGCCTCCTTGGCTGTCGACGGCCAGCCGGGCATGCAGATCGAACTGGCGTCCCTGGATCGACGCTTCTTCACCAGCACCGCGCACTATCGAATCCAGCTCCATGGCGTGCAAGCCGACGGTAAGCCGCAAAGTCGTGAACTGCTGCTCGTCGATCACATCGAGCACGGCCCGTTGCCCTGGTCGCACCTCAAGGCCTTGCGGCTGATGCCGGTGATGGCGGCGAGCAACTTCGAGCTCGAGCGCAATGCCGACACCCAGGCCTGGTTCGCCATGAGCCAGAATCAGCCGCCATTGCGCGGCCAGGTCAGCATCGGTTACGACGGCGCCAGCGATACACGCTTGCAACTGCTGCCACTCGACGCCCGCGAGGGCAACGACACCGTGAAATTTTCCGGATTGACCGCCCGCCTGGTGTTGAGCGCCGACGCCAGCCACTACAGTCTGACCGGTCACAGTGACGAACTGCTCGCCGACGTCGCAGGTCAGGCGGGTCGTCTGCAGGCGCAGTTCAAAGGCTTGAGTTTCGATACCGGAGGCACCCTGGGTGCGTCCGGCCTGTACCTGGGGCACTCCGACCTCAAACTGGCCCGAGCCAGCCTGCAGGGCGCCGAGGTCGCACCCGTTCAGGTCGAAAACCTCTCCGTTTCCGGGCTGATGCAGGAGGTGGAGGGCAATCTGGATATCCAGGCCAGCTACAGCGTCGCAGCCCTGAACTACGCCGGCCGTCCGGTCGGGGCGCTGCAGATGAGCGTCAAGCTGGCCAACGTCGATATCGCCGCCAGCCGCGAGTTCGGCGATCTGTATCGAACCGTCATTGCACCCCAGTGGCAGACGCCATTGCCCGACGGCACGCTACCGCCGCTGCGTCTGAGCCTGGCGCATCGCCAACAGCTGGAAACGGTTGTCGGCAAGTTGCTGGATGCCAAACCCTTGCTGCAGTTGGAAAAGCTGAGCCTGGCCACCGAGCATGGCGAGAGCCATCTGAGCATGACGGCCCACCTGGCCAACCCGGCACCGGCACAGCTGGGCTCGCCGGCCTATTGGCCAGCCCTGATCGGCAGTCTGCAAGCCGACTTGCAACTGTCCAAGCCCATGCTGGCGGACGTGGGCAGCCTGCAGGCCGGCCTGCAGGGGCAGACCGACCCGGCGCGTGTGGCCCAGGCCGGAAGCGATCTGAGCGCCACCATCGCCGGACTGGGGCAAATGCTCGGCCTGGTCAAGGATGAAGGCGAGCACCTGCGCGCCACCTTGCGCTACGACGATGCCATGGTCGATTTCAACGGTCGGAAAATGCCCCTGCAGCAGTTCGCCCAGGTGCTTGGCCAAGTCGGCATCATGGGGCAGCGCTGACGCCGCGTCGGCTGCGCGTTTCACACGTGTCAGTCGCGCTGTGGCGGCAGCATGCGCTCGAGCATGCCGTCCCGGCGCACCGCCACGTGCCACACCACGGCTGCCACGTGCATGACGATCAAACCGTACACCGCAAATTGGCCCCACACATGTACGGTGTTGGCCAATTTGCCCAAATCCTCGTTCCTGGCGAATCCTGGCAGTGATACCAGGCCGAAGAACGGCACGTCCTGGCCATTACCGGCCATCATGTAGCCGGTCACTGGCATGGCCAGTAACACCGCGTACAGAAGACCATGGTTCAGGTGAGCCAACGCCCGCGTGCCGGCTCCGATCTCGGGCTGATAGGCCGGCGCTCGATGGCGCCAGCGCCAAGTCAGCCGGATCAGCACCAGCAGGCCGACACTGATGCCCATGGATTCGTGCGCCAGGTACCACAGCACCCGCACCGGGCCGGGCGGAAAATTCTCCGCGACCCATACACAGGGCAACACCAGGCACAGTGCAGCGACCGTCAGCCAATGCAGCGCCTGCGCGAAGCCGTTATAGCGTTCGATCGCCATTTTTCCACTCCACAAGACCCATCCATTCCCAATCCGGGTTGGACCCGCCGGCTGGATCGCTGTTCATTGGCGGATCCATCGTCCGTGACCGTCATTTGCCAATTACTACCGGCAGCGCTACCGGCAGTCGGAAATGACTAATGGCTTCAGGCTATTATTGGATCCACGCTAAATACCGTCACATTTCTGCCGATAGTCCCCGCAATCACACAGCGGACCTATCGGCCATGCAAAAAACACTGAAATTCAGCCACAAGATTCTCCTGGCCGCTTCGCTCATCGTGACCGCAGCCTTTGCGCTGTTCACGGCCTACAACGACTACCTGCAACGCAATGCCATCCGTGACGATCTGGAAAGCTATCTGCACGAAATGGGCAGCGGCACGGCCACCAATATCGAGCATTGGCTTTCGGGTCGTATCCTGTTGGCCGAAACCCTGGCCGAAAGCGTTGCGCTGAACCCCAGTGCCGAAGCGGTAGGTACCCTGCTCAAGCAGAAGACCCTGCTGGCCAACTTCGACTTCGCCTACCTGGGCGATGTGTCCGGCAACTACTTCCTCGAGCCGCCGGACACCATGCCCGAGGGCTACGATGCGCGCACCCGGCCCTGGTACACCGATGCCATGAACGCGCGTGGGACCGTCCTCACCGAACCCTACATCGATGCTGCCAACGGCAAGACCATCCTCACCATTGCCACCCCGGCCATGGGTGCCAACGGTCAGCCGGTGGGCGTGGTGGGTGGCGACCTGAGCCTGGACATTCTGGTCAAGACCATCAACTCGCTGGACTTCGACGGCGGTGGCTATGCCTTCCTGGTCAGCGCCGACGGCAAGATCCTGGTGCATCCCGACAGCCAGCTGGTGATGAAGTCGCTCAAAGACGTGTACCCGCAGAACACGCCACGTATCACTGACGAAGTCAGCGAAGTGGAGCAGGACGGGCGTCCGTCCATCGTTACCTTCGCCAAGGTCCAGGGGCTGCCCACGGTGGACTGGTACATCGGTCTGAGCATGGACAAGGCCAAGGCCTACGCGATGCTCAGCCAATTCCGCAGCTCGGCGGTCATTGCCACGATCGTCGCCGTGGTCCTGATCATCGCCTTGCTCGGCATGCTGATTCGCCTGTTGATGCAGCCGCTGCACACCATGGGCCGGGCCATGCACGACATCGCCGAAGGCGAGGGCGACCTGACCCGACGCCTCACCGTCCATAGTGCCGACGAATTCGGTGCCCTGGCCTTGTCCTTCAACCGCTTCGTCGAGCGTATCCACGATTCCATCCGCGAAGTGGCCTCGGCCACAGGCCAGGTCAACGAAGTCGCCCTGCGCGTGGTCAGCGCCTCGAATTCCTCGATGCTCAACTCCGATCAACAGGCCAATCGCACCAGCAGCGTGGCTGCGGCCATCAACGAGCTGGGCGCCGCTGCGCAGGAAATCGCCCAGAACGCTGCTCTGGCCTCGCAGCACTCCAGTGCCGCACGCAACCTGGCCGCCGATGGCCAGGCAGTGGTTGGCCAGACCATCAGTGCCATGAACCTACTGTCGCAGAAGATCAGCGGTTCGTGCGGCAACATCGAGAGCCTCAATGCCAGCACGGTGAACATCGGTCAGATCCTGGAAGTGATCACCAGCATTTCCCAGCAGACCAATCTGCTCGCGCTCAATGCTGCCATCGAAGCGGCACGAGCCGGTGAGGCAGGGCGCGGCTTTGCCGTGGTCGCCGACGAGGTGCGCAACCTGGCGCACCGCACCCAGGAATCCGCCCAGCAGGTGCAGGGCATGATCGAGCAGTTGCAGGTGGGCGCACGCCAGGCGGTTATCTTGATGAACGAGAGCCAAGGCCAGAGCGAGTCCAGCGTGACCATCGCCAACCAGGCCGGCGAACGTCTGGTCAGTGTGACCCAGCGCATTGGCGAGATCGATGGGATGAACCAGTCGGTGGCCACGGCAACCGAGGAGCAGACCGCGGTGGTGGAATCGATCAACGTCGATATTACCGAGATCAACACGCTCAATCAGGAAGGCGTGGAAAACCTGCAGTCCACCTTGCGCGCGTGTGCCGACCTCGAGCAGCAGGCATTGCGCCTCAAGCAACTGGTCGGCAGTTTCCGCATCTGACCGCTGGGCCCGCACCGCTGCGGCGACTTCCTGGGAAGACGTCGCCGTAGCGCTGGCCGCGTGCTACAGATCCATCGCCACGCTGAAGGTCAGGTTGCGTGGCTCGCCAGGCATTGCCCAGTAGTTGCTGTAGGAACGCTCGAAGTACTTCTCGTCCAACAGGTTGTTCAGGTTGACGCCCAGAGTGACCTTGTCGCTGGCCTTGTAGTGCGCCAGCAAGTCGACCGTGTGGTAGGCGGGCAACTCGAACTTGCCCCCCGACTGACCGGACCGGTCGCCTACGTAGGTGAACGCTGCACCGATATCGGAGCCGCGTAGCCGGCCATCCTGAAACTCGTAGACGCCCAGCAGGCTGGCACTGTTGCGTGCCACACCGAGCATGCGGCTGCCCTTGGGTACGTTGGCGTCGCCTTCGGTCACCTCGGCATCGATCCAGGCATAGGCGCCGATCAGGCGCACGGCGTCGGTCAACTGGCCGCTGAACTGCAGGTCGATGCCCTGGCTGCGTGCCTTGCCGATGGCGCGGTTGAGATTGCTCGCCGGATCCAGCGCCAGTACGTTTTCCTTGTCGATGTGAAAGGCTGCCAGGGTGGCGCTCAGGCGTTCGTCGAACAGCTCGGCTTTGAGTCCAGCTTCGTAGCCGACGCCTTCTTCGGGGTCGAACGATCGGCCGCTGGCATCCAGCCCGTTGTTGGGCTTGAACGAGGTCGAGGCATTGGCGAACACGCCCCATTGTGGTGTGAGTTGGTAAAGCAGGCCGGCGCGCTGGGTGAACGCGTCCTGGCGCTGGGTGCTGCGGTTGCCCGTGGTGTAGTCGGCGATGCGCTGGTCGAAATGCTCGTAGCGAACCCCCAGCATGCCGCGCAGCTTTTCGCTGAAGACCAGTTGATCCTGCAGGTTCAGCGCGTGGCTGCGCACATGCTCGCGGAAATCGGTGCCCGAGCGCGCACCGGTGGGCTTGGGCTGGCCATACACCGGGTTGAAGATGTCGATAGGGTAGGCGCCGGCGGTGGCCGTTACCCGTTCGTTCTTGCGGTAGTCCTCGTACTCGCTGCCAATCAACAGCTCATGCTGCACGCTGGCGGTGTCGAAAAAGCCGCGCAGCTCGACCTGGCTGATGCTGTCGTGCCAATCCATGTCGCGCTCGCGATAGCGGCGGTTGACGGTGCGTCCGTCGGCGTTGAGCGCGCGGGCCTCGCTGGCATCGCCGCTCAGCTCGCCCTGTTTGTAGTGGCTGGCCACGCGCAGTTGCCAGTCGTCGCTGAGGCGGTGCTCCAGCGTGGCCTGGATACGGTTGTTGTCGTTGTCGATGAAGCCATCGTTCGGCTCGCCCAGAAAGGTGCGTCGCGAACCGCCACCCCAACCGTTGCCAGGTGCCACCACACCGCGGTCGAACACCGACTGGTGGCGCACCAGTTCGGTCTCCACCAGCAACGAGGTATCGGGGTCGAGCTGCCAGCTCAGCGAGGGCGCCACGTACACCCGCTTGTTCTGCACATGGTCACGGAAGCTGTGGTTGTCTTCCACCGCCAGGTTGACCCGGCTAAGCACCTTGCCCTCGTCGTCGAGCGGCGTGTTCAAATCCAGGCTGGTGCGGTAGCGGTCCCAGGAGCCGGCGCTGCCGTACAGGCGAGCGAAGGAGTCGGCCTGCGGTTTCTTGCTGACGATGTTGACCGTCCCACCGGGGTCGCCCCGCCCGTACAGGCTGGCGGCCGGCCCCTTGAGCACCTCGATGCGCTCGATGCTGGACACGTCCGGTGTAGCGGGGTAGCCACGGTTGGCGCTGAAACCGTCGCGGTAGAACTCCGAGGTGGTGAAGCCGCGCACGCTGTATTCGTACAGGGTCAGCCCGCCGAAGTTGTTCTGCTGGGACACCCCACCTGCGTATTGCAGGGCCCGCTCCACGTTGGTGCTGCCCAGGTCCTGAAGAACCTGTACCGGGACCACGCTCACGGCCTGGGGGATGTCCTTGATCGCAGCGTCGGTCTTGGTCGCGCTGCCCGAGCGCGTGGCGCGGTAGCCTGTGACCGGGCCATTGGCCGTCTCCATCTCGCCGCCAGCGGTGACGCTGATGGCTTCCAGTTCAAGGGTCTCGGGTGGGGTTTCGGCATAGGCGGGCAACCCCAGCACGCTGAAGGCGAAGCCGGCCAGGGGGGCGAAGCGAGGTGAGCGCATGTGCAGCAGTCCATTGATGATTATAGTTATATTATAACGTCATGAATTGCGCCGCTGCCTAGCTCTTTTCAACATCCTCTGGAAGCGGTGTTCCTTCCTGAGCCAACCGATGTGGCGCTTGGTCGCAGCTTGGCGCTCGAGAATCATTGATCTGGATCAATAGCCGTCTGGCGGTGCGGGCAGAAAATCCGCCCACCTACCGACCCGCCCGACACCGAGTGCCACCCATGTCCGGACACTTCGACTTCCTCAAGAAACCGCTCGCCCGGGAAATCGCCGTGATTGTGCTGATCAAGCTGGTCCTGCTGCTGGGCATTCGCAGCCTGTGGTTCGACGCGGGCGTAGACGTCAACGATGACGGCACCACCGTCGGCCAGCATGTGCTCGGCTCCGCTTCCCCACCTCTCGAGAAGAACTTGAAATGATCTCCGAATCAGTCGTCGACCTCTCTCGGCTGCAGTTCGCCATGACCGCGCTCTATCACTTTCTGTTCGTGCCCCTGACCATCGGCATGGCGTTCCTGCTCGCCACCATGGAATCGGTCTACGTCATGACCGGCAAGCAGGTGTACAAGGACATGACCCAGTTCTGGGGCAAGCTGTTCGGCATCAACTTTGCCCTGGGCGTGACCACCGGGCTGACCATGGAATTCCAGTTCGGCACCAACTGGGCCTATTACAGCCACTACGTAGGCGATATCTTCGGTGCGCCGCTGGCCATCGAAGGGCTGATGGCGTTCTTTCTCGAATCGACCTTCATCGGCTTGTTCTTCTTCGGCTGGGACCGCCTCTCACGCAAGCAGCACTTGGCGGTGACCTGGCTGGTGGCGCTGGGCTCGAACCTTTCCGCGTTGTGGATCCTGATCGCCAACGGCTGGATGCAGAACCCGGTGGGCGCCGAGTTCAACTTCGTCACCATGCGCATGGAACTCACCAGCTTCACCGACCTGCTGTTCAATCCGGTGGCCCAGGTCAAGTTCGTCCACACCGTGGCCGCCGGCTACGTGACCGGCGCGGTGTTCATCCTGGCGATTTCCAGTTGGTACCTGCTCAAGGGCCGCGACATCGCTTTCGCCCGGCGCTCGTTCGCCATCGCCGCCGCGTTCGGCATGGCCTCGATCCTGTCGGTGATCGTGCTGGGCGATGAGTCCGGCTACGAGATCGGCGACGTGCAGAAAACCAAGCTGGCGGCCATCGAGGCCGAGTGGGAAACCGAACCGGCGCCGGCCGCCTTCACCTTGTTCGGCCTGCCCAACCAGGCTGAACAACGCACCGACTACGCGGTGAAGATCCCCTATGTGATGGGCATCATCGCTACTCGCTCGCTGGACAAGCAGGTCACCGGCATCAAGGACCTGGTGATCGAGCACCAGGCGCGCATCCGCAACGGCATGCAGGCCTATGCACTGCTGGGGCAACTGCGCGGCGGCGATCTCAGCGAACAGACCCTGAGCGCCTTCAACCTCGTCAAGAAGGATCTGGGCTATGGCCTGCTGCTGAAGAAATACACCGACACCGTGGTCGACGCCAGCGACGCGCAGATCGAAGCCGCCGCGCTGGACTCGATCCCCGGTGTGGCGTCGATCTTCTGGACCTTCCGCCTCATGGTGCTCAGCGGTGTGCTGATGCTCGGGCTGTTCATCTGCGCCTTCTGGGCCTCGATCCGCCGCAATGAAACGCGCAAGCCCTGGCTGCTCAAGTGGGCGCTGTTCAGCCTGCCGTTGCCGTGGGTTGCGACCCAGACCGGCTGGTACGTCGCCGAACATGGCCGCCAACCGTGGTCGATCGGTGAGGTGCTGCCCACCCACCTGTCGGCTTCCAGCCTGTCCACGGGCGACGTCTGGGGTTCGCTGCTGGCCTTGGCCGCGTTCTACACGGTGCTGCTGGTGATCGAGATGTACCTGATGATCAAGTTCACCCGGCAGGGCCCGAGCAGCCTGCACACCGGTCGCTATCACTTTGAGCGCGGGGCCGCATTGCCCCACGGTCTGCCACAGGGAGCCAACTGATGTTCGATTACGAGAGTCTCAAGCTGATCTGGTGGGTGTTGGTCGGTGTGCTGTTGATCGGCTTTGCCCTGACCGACGGGTTCGACCTGGGCGCCGCCGTGTTGATGCCTTTCGTCGGCCGCAACGATAACGAGCGCCGCGTGGTGATCAACACCATCGCGCCGCACTGGGATGGCAATCAGGTCTGGCTGATCACGGCCGGCGGCGCCTTGTTTGCAGCCTGGCCACTGGTCTACGCGGCGGCCTTCTCCGGTCTTTACTGGGCCTTGCTGCTGGTGCTGTTCGCCCTGTTCGTGCGTCCGGTGGGCTTCGATTACCGCAGCAAACTGGCCAACACCCGCTGGCGGCAGAGCTGGGATTGGGGCTTGTTCGTGGGCGGCGTGGTACCGGCGCTGGTGTTCGGCGTCGCCTTCGGCAACCTGCTGCTGGGCCTGCCGTTCCGTTTCGACGACACCCTGCGCTCCAGCTACCACGGCTCGTTCTGGCAGCTGCTCAGCCCCTTCGGCTTGCTCGCCGGTGTGGTCAGCCTGAGCGTGTTGAGCCTACACGGTGGGACTTGGCTGATGATGCGCACCGAAGGCGCCATCGCCCTGCGCGCCCGCCAGGCGGCCGTGGCCATGGCGGTGCTGTTCGTGCTGGCCTTCGGCGGCGCCGGTGCCTGGCTGGCGACCGGGCATGTGCAAGGCCTGGTGCTCAGCTCGATGCTCGATCCACAGCTGGCGCTCAACCCCTTGGCCAAGACAGTGGTCAGCGGCAACCCAGGCTGGATGGACAACTATGTACACCATCCACTGACCGCCATCGCACCGGTGCTGGGTATCCTCGGCGGTGCGCTGGCACTGTTGGCTGCCGCCGCCCGGCGAGCGTCGCTGGCGTTTGCAGGCAGCAGCCTGGCCATCGTCGGCACCCTGTGCACCGCAGGCTTCGCCCTGTTTCCGTTCGTGATGCCCTCCAGCCTCGATCCGGCGTCGAGCCTGACCGTGTGGGACGCGGTGTCCAGCCACAAGACATTGGGCATCATGCTGGTCGCCGCCGGTATCTTCGTACCCCTGATCCTCTGCTACACCCTGTGGTGCTACAGCCGCATGTGGGGGCGCGTCACCACCGCTCAGATCGAGCAAAACTCGCACAGTCTTTACTGAAGGAGCCTGACTATGTGGTATTTCGCCTGGATTCTGGGTGTCCTGCTGGCCTGCAGCCTGGGCATCATCAACGCCCTGTGGCTGGAAGCCTCCAACGCGCTGGACGAGGAACCTGTGGATGAACGTTGAAGCCGCACCTGCGCTGCGCACCCCCGGCTGGCGCTGGCTGTCATTGCTGCTCGCCGGGCCGATCAGTCTGGTGTTGCTGCTGCACCCGGTGGCAGTGCTCGACGCCCAAGGCCAGTACAGCCACGGTCTGCTGACCCTGACGATGTGGGGCATCGCCGCCGGTTACGTGCATGGGGTCGGCTTCGACCCGCGTGCCTGGGCGTGGCGGCTGATCTTTCACCCGGTGCTGGGATGGGCCTTGATGGCCCTGGGTTACTGGGTACTGTTGCGTAACCTCTGAACCCACCCACAACGGTTGTTCAGGCCGCGCGACGCAGCGAGATGAACATGGCGTCGTCGGCAAGGATGGCGGCGATCATCGCGCCGGTTTCAGCCAGGCGCCGGGCCAGGTCCTCATCCGGGATGTGCAGGTCCCAGCGCGTCGGGTTGTCCGCCGGCATCGGCATGTTGTCGACTTCGCGCAGCGCAGCAAGGAACGCGGCAGGCTGCGGCAAGTAGGTGGTGAAACCGTCGCCCTTGAGCGCAGCGGTATGGATGCCCAACTGTGCGCAGACCTGTGCCTTGGCGGCAATGTCGTCACGGTCGGCCTGGCGCGACTGCTCGATGAGCGCCGCCAGCGGTGCGTCCACCAACTGTCCGCCGGCAATCAGCGCAGGGCCCGTGGCCCAGGCTTCGCTGGGGCAGTCCTTCATGTCCGGACGCAGGGGAATATGCGGGTTGATCTCCATCGGGTAGATCCGGCACACCAAAGGCCGCTCGGCGTAGATACCGCAGCGGTTGTCGGCGTTCAGATTGCGGCAGGGGCCCAGGTTGTAGGCGGCGAAGGTGATCGACACGTAGGCGGGCGCGCTGCCGCACAGCACCGGCAGTGAACGACGGCGTGCATGTTCCTGCTGCGCGTGGCTGAGGTTGAGGCTGTGCAGGCCGGGGCCGTTTTCCAGGAAGGCTTCGAGCAGCACGATCAACTGACCGCCATCTTCCGCCCAGCCGCGGGCCTCGGCCAGGGTCAACGGTACGTGATGATCGCTGCAGCACTTGCCGCAACCGGTGCAAGAAAAACGTGTGTCCATGCAAACCCCGTCTGAACTGGATGAATGACGAAAACATGGCGCTTCGTCATCAGTGAGAGGGGAGAGAGCAGATTCCGTGCCAGCCTGGCTTCAGCCGCCGAGCAGGTCGTGGGCGTCCAGCAACCTGTACGCCACTTGAGGGTTCTTTTCCAAACCGCGACGAATCGCTGCCGGAATCGCTTGCCGGGTCTTGCGGCACAGGCCCGGCAATGCCTCGATGTGGATGGCGATGCCACGCATGCTGCGCACCGTGCTCGACCCCGGCGTGACGTCCACGCGCAGTCCCAGCTGATCGAAGATGCGCTGTTGCAGGCGGCGCAGTTCGTCCAGGCTTTCCACGTTCTCGAGCCGTTCGAGCAGGCGTTTCTCTTCCTCGCGGGTCAGGCGCAGGATGCGCCAGTCCGCATCCGGTGACGCGTGCAGGCGTTCGCGCTCGCAGATGCAAGCGCCGGGTGGGCAGGGTTGGCGAGCGATAGGGGCCATGTTCATGACCAGCAGCATAGCCATCGCACGGGGTATTTGCACAGGGGCTGTCGACAGGCCGACTGCTCGTCCATACTGGCGCGAATTCATTCTTCGCCAAGGCCTTACATGTCCAGAAGCCGGCTCGCTGTGCGCCATGGCGCACTGAGCATCCTCCTCGTACTGCTCGCTGCCTGTTCCAGCCAGCGCGGCAGCCAGGCCCCGGCGCCTTCGCCCGAGCAGGTTCGGGCCAAGCTCGTGCAACTGTTGCCCGGCAAGGTCGCCGACCGCGAAGGCTGGGCCGCCGATATCGAAACCGCCCTGAACGTGCAGGGCATTCCCGGTACCGATGAAAACCTCTGCGCCGTGCTGGCAGTGGCCGAGCAGGAGTCTACGTTTCAGGTCGACCCCACCGTACCGGGGCTGGGCAAGATCGCCCGCCAGGAAATCGATCGCCGCGCCGGTCGCGTGCACGTGCCCGGCTTTTTCGTCGATACAGCCTTGGGCATCCGATCGCGCGACGGCAAGTCCTATGCGCAACGACTGGAAGCCGCACGCTCGGAGAAGCAGCTCAGCGAAATCTTCGATGACTTCACCGGCATGGTCCCCTTGGGCCGGCAACTGTTCGGCACCTTCAACCCCGTACGCACGGGCGGGCCGATGCAGGTCAGCATCGAGTTCGCCGAAAAGCACCGCGCAGGCTACCCCTACACCGTGGACGGTTCGATTCGCCGTGAAGTGTTCACCCGGCGCGGCGGCATGTACTTCGGCATCGCCCATCTGCTTGGCTATCCGGCCAGCTACGAGCGACCCCTGTACCGCTTTGCCGATTTCAACGCCGGCTGGTACGCCAGCCGCAACGCTGCGTTCCAGAATGCCGTGAACCAGTTGTCCGGTGGCCGCCTGGCGCTCGACGGCGACCTGATCCGCTACGACTCCAGTGCGGCGAGCAACACCGAGCTGGCGGTACGCGGTCTGGGCAACCGCTTGAGCATGAGCGACCGCGACATTCGCCGTGGCCTGGAAGAGGGTGAAACCCTGGATTTCGAAAGGACCACGCTCTATCAGCGCACCTTCGCCCTGGCCGACAAGGCCGCAGGCAAGCCGGTGCCGCGGGCGATCCTGCCGGGCATCAAGCTGCAGAGCCCGAAGATCACCCGCAACCTGACCACGGCCTGGTTCGCCCAACGGGTCGACGAGCGCTACGCCCGCTGCATGACCCGTGCCCGCTGAGCGCTCGGGCCGTGCTCAGTCGGCCCGTAGCAGCAGGGGCTCGGCCAGGCTGTAGCCAAAACCGCGCAGGGTCTGCAGAGCCTGCGGGCAATCGAGTTGAGCCAGCTTGCGGCGCAGGTTGCACACGTGGCGTTCGATCAGGGCGGTCTTGGGCGCAAGGCCCGCGCCCCACAGTTGGTGCTCGATGGACTCCCGACTGACCGCTCCGGGCGTACTTGCCAGCATGGCCAGCAGGCGATGCTCGCTGACCGTCAGATTCTGCTGGCGCTTGCCCCGTCCGATCACCAGCCGCGAGGGCGATAGCCACAAGCGCGAGGGCGGCAGCAGCGCAGCACGCGAACGTGGACGGGTCAGTGCGTGCAAGCGCGCCAGCACCTCGGCAGGGGCGACCGGCTGCGCCAGGCAGGCATCGGCCCCGGCGCGCAGGGCGGCAATACGCGCCTGACGATCGTCGTTGGCCAGCAGCACCATCACCGTAGCGGCGCCTCGGTGCGCCAGGCAGTGTTCCAACAGCCCGTGCCCGGCGTGTTCCAGTGCCAGCACGATGAACCCGTACCGGCCTTGCGCCAAGGCCGACGCGGCCGCGGCCAGGCCAACCGTGCACAGTGTGCTGTCGTGTTCCGCCAGCCCACGTTGCAGGGCCAGATCGGGCGTATCGCTGATGTAGAGCAGGTTCATATCACACCAATGCTTTGCTTTGCCGGCACCACAGGGTCATCCGCGTGCCACCTTGTTCGCTGCTGCCCACTTCGAGGGTAAACCCGTGCAGCTTGACCACGGCCGCCACGATTGACAGCCCCAGGCCGAAACCGCTGTGCTGGCCATCGCCCTCGCAGCGATAGAAACGTTGAAAGATCGCCTCACGTTCCTCGGGCGCGATGCCCGGCCCGCTATCGCTGATCTCTAGCCGCGTGGCGCCGTTTTCCGCAGTAGCACGCAGCACCACCAGGCCGTCGGCCGGGGTGAACTTGATGGCGTTACTGAGCAGGTTGCCGACGGCTTCGAACAGCAGCGCGCGGTCACCATGCAGCATTGGCAGCGTGTTCGGCACGTCCAGGCGCAGATTGATGCCCTCGTCTTCGGCCAGGGGCAGGTAGAAGTCGTGCAGTTCGTGCAGCAGCGGTTGCGGGTCGAAGGAAATGAAGCCCGAACGGCGGCGGTGGTCCTCGATCTCCGAGATACGCAACAGCCCGCGAAACCGCGCCATCAGCGTGTCGGTTTCGGCAATCACTTCGTCCAGTTGCAACGCCTGGCGCGAATCCGCTGGCGCCTCCTGCTGGATGCGGTACAGCTGGGCCCGCAGGCGGGTCAGGGGCGTACGCAAATCATGGGCGATGTTGTCACAGACGCCCTTGACTTCGATCATCAGCTGCTCGATGCGCTCGAGCATGGCATTGACGATGGCCGCGAGCATGTCCAGTTCGTCGCGACGGTCCGACAACGGCAGGCGGGTGGTCAGGTCACCTGCCACGATCGCATTGGCGCTCGCCTCGATGGCGCGGATCCGTCGCAACGGCCGGCGGCGCAACAGATGCCAGCCGGCAATGCCCGGAATGATCGTCAGGGAGATTCCCCACAGCAGTGCGCGCAGAATGATGTGGGTTACCGCGAACAACGAGCCGTTGTCGCGCACCAGTACCAGCCAGCGGCCATCCAGGGTGCGCATGGCCACCGCGTCGCAGCTGTTCTGCGGCATTTGCGGATTGTCGCTGTCCAGGCAACTGTCCAGGTCGTGGATACGGCCGTCCAGCGGCAGGCCGCGCGGCACCTGCAGCAACTGGCCGGACAACGGTCGCAGTTGCAGGTCGAACAGGCCATAGGCGTCGAACGTGCGGTCGTCGAACGCTTCGCTGGCGGCCAGCGCTTCGTTCAGCGCTTCGCCGTGAAAACGCGAGAACAGATGTTGACGCTGCATCAGGGAGTGCCGCGCCAGGTCGGCCAGGTAGGTCGAGACCTCGTAGTACAGCACCCCCATGAGAAGGCTGCTCCAGGCCACGAACAAAAAACTGTAGAGCGCCAGCAGCCGACTGCTGGAAGAACGCCAGCCTTTAGACAGGTTCGGCAATGACATAGCCGGAGCCTCGCACGGTCTTGATCAACGGTGCGGTGCCCGGTGGGTCGATCTTCTTGCGCAAGCGGCCGATGTGTACATCGATCAGGTTGGTGCCCGGGTCGAAGTGATAACCCCAGACTTCTTCGAAGATCATCATGCGCGTCAGGATCTGCCCGGCATTGCGCATGAGGAACTCCAGCAGCTTGTACTCGGTGGGCAGCAGGTTCAACGCCTGCTCGCCACGGCGTGCCTCGCGTGTCATCAGGTCCAGGGTCAGGTCGGCCACGCGCAGCGTATTGTCGGCGGCGGCCACTGCGTTGTTGCGGCGCAGCAGTACCTCGACCCGCGCCGCCATCTCGTCCGACGCGAACGGCTTGGTCAGGTAGTCGTCGCCACCGGCGCGCAGGCCGCGCACGCGTTCATCCACATCCGACAGCGCGCTGATCATCAGGATGGGCGTACTCACGCCGATGGTGCGCAGGGTCGTGACGATGGCCAGGCCATCCAGCTCCGGCAACATGCGATCCAGGGTGATCACGTCATAGTTGCCGCTGACCGCCTTGACCAGTCCCTCGCGGCCGTTGTCCACCCAGTCGACCTGCAGGCCGTGGCTGCTCAGTTCCGCCACGATTTCCCGAGCGGTCACGGCATCGTCTTCGATGGTCAGTACGCGAGTCATGTTGGTCTCTACCCGATGATGTCTGCTGAGGATGGCGGCATTGTGACAACAATCCGCGCCGGGCTCGTTGAAGTTTTTTTCATCTTGCGCCACCTCTTCGTTTCTGGCCAAGGGCAAGGGCCTGCGCCGACTCCGCGCCGACGAGCGACGGGTCAGCTCCACGGTTCTGCTAAAGCCTTGCCGATTCGGGCCGATGTAACGGTCACAGACCATTGGGACGCAACTGCCATGACCACCCTGAGCAACATCGCCAACACCTTGAGCATTCGCCCTGCCGCTGTCAGCACTGTCGCCTCTGCGCCCGTAGCGGTCACCGACGGTGAGGCAGCAGAAGCCGTCGGCACGTCTACCGCAAGCGAGCAGGGCGCCCCGGTCGGTGGAGCAGGTGGCGCAGGCGCCGCGCAGAGCAGCAGCGACACCTCGGACACGATCAAGCAACTGCAGAAGCAGATCGCCGAGCTGCAGAAACAGTTGCAAGAGCAGCAACAGGAGATGGCCCGTATCCAGGCCAGCCAGCAAAGCGAAGACAGCAAGGCCGCCGCCGTGGCCGCCATTCAGGCCCAGGTGGTCGCCACCTCCGCAGGCCTGCAGACCGCCACCGCCGCACTGCTCCAGGCCATGCAGGAATCAGGCAGCAGCACCGCGGGTTCCATGGTCAGTACCACGGCCTGAGGCCCACGGGCTGCTTGCTCCGATCAGCTCGCGCGCAAGCGCGAGGCAGCGTCGAGTAGAGGTCGGTTCCGTCAGTCCGCGGCCTGGCGCATCTGTTTTTTCTGCGCCTTGTAGTCCATCGCCGCCGCTGGCGGCGCGCTGCTCTTGCCGGTTTCCACCCATTTGCGCAGGCGGCTGGCATCGGCAAAGTGCGTGTACTTGCCGAACGCATCGAGGATCACCATGGCCACCGGCCGACCGCCCATGCGCGTTACCAGCACCAGGCAGTGGCCCGCCATGTTGGTGAAACCGGTCTTGGTGATCTTGATGTCCCAGTCATCCTTGTTGATCAGATGATCGGTGTTATGGAAGCCCAGTGTGTAGCTGGGCTTCTTGAACGCCACGGTCTTTTCCCGAGTGGTGCTCAACTCGCTCAGCAACGGATACTGCTGTGCTGCCACCAGTAGCTTGGCCAGATCGCGGGCGGTCGACACGTTGCTGGTCGACAGCCCGGTCGGCTCCACATAGCGTGTGTGGGACATGCCCAGCGACCGCGCCTTGGCATTCATCGCCGCAATGAACGCGCCGTAGCCGCCCGGGTAATGATGCGCGAGGCTCGACGCCGCGCGGTTCTCCGACGACATCAGGGTGATGAGCAGCATGTCCCGGCGATTCATCTCGCTGCCCAGCTTGACCCGCGAGAACACACCCTTCATTTCCTTGTTGTGGGTGATGTCCACGGAAATCACTTCGCTCATCGACTGCTTGGCGTCCAGCACGACCATGCCGGTCATCAGCTTGGTGACCGACGCGATAGGCACCACATGGTCGGCGTTGTTCTCGTAGACCACCTTGTTGGTCTGCAGATCGATCAGCAGGGCACTGCCCGAGGCCAGGTGCAACTGCGATGGGTCGCGCGGGATGGCGGCTTTTTCCGCCGCTTGCAGGTTTGGGGCGGCAACGAAAGTAGTCAAAGCCAACAACAGGCTGAAAAGAGATAGCGGGGTCTTCACGCGGAGCGCTCACTGAAAAAAGAGGTCGATCGGGCTGAGGGTCGAGGCGGGGTCGAGAGTGTCGAATGTCACACGGCCGGAGTATGGCAAAGCGCCTGTCGATTGTCGCGCCCGGTAAGGTGCGTTGCGTGAAGAAAACATCATCCAGTGCACAGTTCGACAATCACAGCCCAACAAAAAGCCCCGCAAGGCGGGGCTCTGCAGTATTGCGCGGGGTCAGGCCAGGGCGTGGGACTGCTCAGCGTTGAGCGTGGCGTACGCTTGTTTGGCATGGGGCAGGGAGGGCAGGGGCCCGCTGATAGGCTCGCCGTCGCGCACCACGTACCAGCACGCCAAAAGGCCCAGGTCACGCAATTTTTCCGGGACCGCGCTGCCGACTACCGACATGATTCTTAATACAGGCATGAGACACCTCCGGTGGTTCCTGCCATCCACCTTACGAGGTTGGCCCACATCGTAGAAATCACCTTGCTCGATAGTCACCATCGACAATCCCTATCACCGCTCGCTCGCAACTCACCAGCGTGGCGGGCCGTAATACGCTGGCGGCGGTCCATAATAGCCGCGTGGCGGCGGCGGTGCCGCGTACACGGGGTAAGGGTGTACATACACAGGCGGCGACTGGACATACACGGGCTGCTGCACATACACCGGTTGCTGCACGTAGCTTGGTTGCTGCACATAGACGGGCGGCGGGCTCTGCACATAAACCGGCTGCTGCTCCACATAGACCCGTTGCGGTGCGTTGGACGTCACCACCGCGCCCACTACGGCTGCGCCCAGTACCGCACCCAATAGGCCAGGCCCGGCGCCATGCCAGCCGCCGCCGTGTGCAGAGGCCTGGCCGGCCATTGCCAGCGCGCCTACCAGCAGAGCGATCTTGGGAAGTTGACGCATCATGATAGATTCCTCGTGTTTCGCGCCCTGGCGTTCGAACCTGCGATAGGTTCAAATCATTTCGCCGGGGACATGACTATGACAAAAAAACCGTCACAAGCGTCCCCGTCGATGGGTAAATTTTGTGTAAGGGCAGGGCCTCGTCTGCCTGCCCCTGCATGCCACACGCCGCTCGGAGGCCACCGATGTCCATAGCTCCCAACCGCGATACCATCCTGTGCATGTCGCTCGCGGCACGTCCCGGAACGTTCGGGGTGCGCTTTCACAACCATCTGTACGACCAACTGGGTCTTGATTACTACTACAAGGCCATGACCACCGATGATCTGCCGGCGGCCGTCGGTGGCATTCGAGCCCTGGGTATTCGCGGCTGCGGCGTCTCCATGCCATTCAAGGAAGCCTGCATACCGTTAGTGGACGAACTCGATGCATCGGCCTCGGCCATCGACTCGATCAACACCATCGTCAACGACAACGGCCATCTGAAGGCCTACAACACCGACTACCTGGCCATCCGCCAACTGCTCGACAAACACGCCGTCGACCCCCAGACCTCGTTCGCCCTGCGCGGCAGCGGCGGCATGGCCAAGGCCGTGGCGTCGGCCATGCGCGATGCGGGTATGAGCAATGGCCTGATCATCGCCCGCAACTATGAAACCGGCCGCGCCCTGGCCGACAGCTGCGGTTATCCCTGGCAGGCCGAGCTGGGCGATTCGCGCCCGCAGTTGCTGGTCAACGTCACCCCTATCGGAATGAGCGGAGGCGACCAGGCCCAAGAGCTGTCGTTCGAAAGGGCCGCCATCGAAGCGGCGCAACAGGTGTTGGACGTCGTCGCCTTGCCATGGCAAACGCCGCTGATCACAGCCGCCCTGGAGCTGGGCAAGCCGGTGATCACCGGCCTGGAAGTCATCGCAATCCAGGCCCTGGAGCAGTTCGTGCTCTACACCGGCGTGCGTCCGACGGCCGAACAGGTATGCCTGGCCACCGAGTACGCCCGCGGCTAGCCATACCTCATTCCAGTCGCGACAGACGTTCTTCCAGCGCTGCGATCCGCGCTTCCAGCTCATCGAAGCGAGCGTCTTCGGGCCTGTAATTGCCGCGCTCGGATACCACGCCTCGGGCGCTCATGATGGCCTCGATGGCCGCAGGATCGCCCAGGGCGTGGGTATAGCGATCCTCGCGCTGACCCGCCTGGCGCGGCACATGCACGGCAAAATTGCGACTGATCAAACGCTCGAGCTGATGCACGATCTGCTCCACGTCTTCGAAATCATGCAGGCGTGCGCTGCGCGTCAGCAGCTCACCCACGGTCTGCGGTCCGCGCAGGAACATCAGGCCCATCAGAATGACTTGGGCGGGGACCAACTCGAGCACCTTGTCCAGCCGATGCTCCCAGCGATCGGCCCGGCTGCCCATTACCAGCCGGGTCATCTGCCGGCCTTCGAGCGCCCGCAGGCTCTGCCCGATCTGCCCTTGAGTGTATTGAGTCACCGGTTCACGACTGGTTTTCTGATTGCACGCCAGCACCAGCGCATTGAGCGTGAGTGGGTAGGTTTCAGGATTGCTGGCCTGCTTCTCGATCAGCGCGCCCAACACGCGGATCTCGACGGCATCGAGCCTGAGCGGTTCGGAAGTGGTTGTTTCAACATCGGTCATGGCGGAACCCCAGGCAATCGTCGCAGGCAATCTGCAGTGGGCCAGTATGCTATAAAAATTCTCGTCAAGCCTGCCTGCCGCCGCCTGTGGCGCGGCCACGTACTGCCTGGCACGCCATCACCCGAACGCGCGCCAAATTTAGGGTTGCTGCGCGTGAAGCCCGGCCTTAGACTGCCGCCCCTCTTGACCATGTGCCGTGTGGTGCTTGAAGAATTCTGCCTGCGTCGCTTCCGGCGTCGCGGGCTTCCTGTTTTGCCCTAGCGCATTATTCGTTTGCAGAGAAATCAATGACAAAGGAAAAGTTGCTGGCCATGCCGGCTGATGACTACATGAACGCCGAGCAACTGGCCTACTTCACCGAATTGTTGAAGGCCATGAAAATCGAGACCCAGGAGCGTATCGAGCAAAGCCGTGTAGCCATCGAAAGCCTGGATACGCCTGCCGATCCTGCTGACGCTGCCTCTGTGGAAGAGGAGCGTCACTGGCTGGTCAATGTCATCGATCGCGACCAGCGCCTGCTGCCGCAATTGGAAATGGCCTTGGGCCGTATCAACGACGACAGCTTCGGCTGGTGCGATGACAGCGGCGAACCGATCGGTTTGAAGCGTCTGCTCATCAGTCCTACCACTAAATACTGCATCGAGGCGCAAGAGCGCCACGAGCAGATCGACAAGCACCAGCGTCAGGCCTGATTGCTGCCACGCAGGCGTTTGCTACGCCTGCGGATGCAGAGCCACATTGAGCTCATCCACGATGGGCGCCCATTCGGCATCACTGTGCAGCTCTTCCTTCAGAAAGCTGCGTTGCTGGTCGCTCCAGAAGGGCGCATCGATCAGCTTGGTGTCTTGATCGAGCTGATGCTCGGCAATGAATTTCTGAATACTGGCCTCGTCACTGTCCAGGCCCAGTTGATCGAAAAGGCCAGTAAGGCTTGGGTTCGGCAGATCCATGATGACTCCTCTGTGGCTGTTTCCAGCCATGATTGAAAGGTTACCCAGTATCTGAGGCGAGGGCCTCGCCAGAGTTCGCTTGCAATGGCGGGTTTGTTTGCGGCACGAACAACACGTGGTATCGACCACTGCAGCGCTTTCATTCCGACCGGGGCGTGCAACAAACTTCTTGACCGCGCCGGGGTTCGATTCGGTACTATTCGCGCCAGATCACCGTCATGCGCTCCAGCGCCCTGTCCATGTGGGTTGTCGCTTGCTCGATGCCGCCCCGGCGCCGCTCTGCCACACATGTTCAGGTTTGCCTTTTTCCTTCGCGGTCATCGGCAATTTTCCCTACAGCAGGGTCGACGCTGCGCATCCCGGATCAAGGTTCGATCCTTTAGTCTTTCGTTAGCAGGTCGGTGGCAATCATTGCACGTGCTGCCGACCGTTCGGCGCTCCCCGCGTCTTCAGGTTATTACCACGCCAACAGCGTTCGGTAGTCTGTGTTTCGATTTGAGGATTCTTCATTGGCAGTAAGTAATCTGGATATGCACGCACTGTTTGTGCTTGGCGACTTGCGTGCGAAGTTGGTCAAACTCTTTCATTCGCGCTTTGTCTATGTCACTGAACAAAGCGCGGAAGGCATCTACATGGCCGAACTCGATACCGAGTCCGCGCTGGTGGTCGACGACAAGCCCAGGCTTGAACTCAAAGTGGGTGACCACTTTCGCGCCGCCGTCCTGCCCAGCCGCGAAGGCGGCAAGTTCGAGCTCAAGTTCCGTGACATCAAGCTGACGGTTTATGGGCTGGGCGAATATGCATTCGTCAGCATGGCGCAAGGCGAAGGCATCGTGTTCAAGGAAGGCCAGACCGTGATGCTGGTGTTTGCCGC
The DNA here is from genome assembly GCF_000761155.1 of Pseudomonas rhizosphaerae. Lineage (NCBI taxonomy): Bacteria > Pseudomonadati > Pseudomonadota > Gammaproteobacteria > Pseudomonadales > Pseudomonadaceae > Pseudomonas > Pseudomonas rhizosphaerae. The sequence continues at coordinate 618,917 of NZ_CP009533.1, forward strand.
CAACGAGCGCATCGAGGAAAACCTGGGCAAGATCTTGAAGGCTGCCACGGCCAAGGCAGCCAAATGGCGCAAGGGCGAGTTGACTTTCAAACCCAGCGAATAACCCCCGGGGAACCTGCGCTACAGTAAAGTGACTTAACCACGTCATCGACTGTTTACCGAGGAACCCCGCATGAAAGGATTACGTGCCTGGCTGGCAGCCTGTGGCGCCGGCTTCTGGCTGTCGACTGCAGCCTTGCCCGTTCACGCGCAGACGGCGCCCATCCATTTCGCCGATCTGAATTGGGAAAGTGGCAGCCTCATCACCGAGCTGCTGCGCTATATCGTCGAGAAGGGCTACGACTTGCCCACCGATACCCAACCCGGCACGACCATCACCCTGGAAACGGCGCTGGCCAAGAACGACATCCAGGTCATCGCCGAAGAATGGGCAGGGCGCAGCCCGGTGTGGGTCAAGGCCGAAGCCGAAGGCAAGGTCATTGGCCTGGGCGACACCGTCAAAGGCGCCACCGAAGGCTGGTTCGTTCCCGAATACGTGATCAAGGGAGATACAGCCAAAGGCATCAAACCCATGGCGCCGGAGCTACGCAGCGTCGCCGATCTGCCGCGCTACAAAGACGTCTTCAAAGACCCGGAAAGTCCCGACAAGGGCCGCTTTCTCAACAGCCCCATCGGCTGGACATCCGAAGTCGTCAACGCGCAGAAACTCAAGGCCTACAAGCTGACCGACGACTACGTCAATTTCCGCTCCGGCTCGGGCGCCGCACTGGACGCAGAGATCGCTTCATCTATCCGTCGCGGCAAGCCAGTGCTTTTCTATTATTGGTCACCGACCCCACTGCTCGGGCGCTACAAGCTCATCCAGCTCGAAGAGCCGCCTTTCGATGCCAAGGCCTGGGCCACCCTGACCGACGCCGACAATCCTGCGCCGCTACCGACACGCTCGCTTCCCTCGAAGCTGTCGATAGGGGTGTCCAAGGCGTTCCAGCAAGAGTATCCGCAACTGGTCGATTTCTTCGCCAAGGTCGACCTGCCCATCGAGCCCCTGAACAAGGCCCTGGCCGACATGAGCGAAGCCCGTACTTCGCCGCGCCAGGCCAGCGAAACGTTTCTCAAGGATCATCCACAAGTGTGGAAAGCCTGGCTACCTGCAGAAGTCGCCAGCAAGGTCAGCGCCAGCCTGAAGTGATTCAGTGACCGCTATCGCTGCGGTGGCTGCTGACTTCGGCAGGCACTGCTTCCCCCGCGGTACGTTTACGAAACAGTGCCGCCCTGGCTAACAGCAGCGTGGTCACCGGTACGGTGATCGACAGCAGAATGGGTATGAGCCAGGCATGCACGACTGGCCCGTGCTTGAGCCAGGAAAAGTACAGGATCGACGCCAGTGCCACGCACCACGCGCCCAGCGTGGATGCCAGTGCCGGCGGGTGCATGCGCTGGAAGTAATCCTTGAAGCGCAGCAGCCCCAGGGCGCCGGTGAATGCGAACAGGCTGCTGGCGAGCAACAGTACGGCCGTGGCCACTTCCACCCAGAATGGCAATATCTGTAGCGAGTTCATTCGATGACTTCTCCACGCAGCAGGAATTTGGCCAGCGCGAACGACCCCACGAAACCGAACAGGGCAATCAGCAGGGCAGCCTCGAAGTAGGTGTCACTGGCGTAGCGAATACCCAGCACCAGCATGACCAGCATCGCCAGAATATAGAGGTAGTCCAGGGCCAGTACCCGGTCCTGGGCGGACGGCCCCTTGAACAGCCTTATCAGCGTGAGGAGCATGGCCAAGGCAAAAATGAACAGGCTCGCAACGATGGCGTTGGACAGCAATGCGCTCATTGGAAGATCTCCATCAGCGGACGCTCGTAGGTGTCCTTGAATTCCTCGATGAACTGCGCCTCGTCATCCAGGTCCAGCACGTGCATCAGCAACACGCTACGGTCCAGCGCCAACTCGGACCATACGGTACCGGGAATCACAGTGGCGACGGCCGCCAGGGCGGCCAGTCCGTTGGCATTGTGCAGCTGTAGCGGAATCTCCACGAAAGCCGAGCGTGGCGGACGAGCGTCCATGGTCCATACCTGCCAGAGCACCTGTAGGTTGGACACCAGCACGCCGCCGCCAACGCGCAGCAGCAATCGCAGCACCACCATGGGCCGGCTAATGCGTACTGCCTGAGGCCGCAGCGGCGACATCAGCAATGGCGCCAGCCACCCCAGCAGCACCGCAAGCAGTAGGTTGCCAGCGCTCAGGGATACATTGAGCAGCAGCCACAGGATAGCGAGGGCGATCGACAGCATTGGGGCAGGGAGCAGACGGCTCATGGTTCACCCTCCAGGCTGGCTGTGGTCGGACCTGGCACCGGTTGGGCGCCCAGCACTGTCATCACATATTGTTTGGGGTCATCGAGCATGGCCGCAGTGTCCGCCGTGTAGCGCAACAGCGGCTCGGCACGCATGGCCAGCAACACGCAGAGCCCCAGCAAGACCATGATCGGCACGCACTCGTTCAGACGCAGCAGCGGTGAAGGCCGCTCGTGGGGCGTCCAGAAGCGCTGCATGCCGACGCGTGCCAAGGCAATCAGCGATGCCAGCCCCGAGAGAATCAGCAGCGCCAGATAGGCCCAGGCGCTTGCGCTCAGGGTCTGCTCGCTGGCAACCCCCAGGCCCTGGGGGTTGAACAGTGCGGCGATCAGGTTCAGCTTGCCGATGAAACCGGACAGTGGCGGCATGCCGATGATCAGCAGTGCGCAGGCAATGAAACTCAAGCCTAGGAATGCCATCGTCCAGGGAATCACCTGGCCCACCACGGCCTTCTGCTCGTCGTCCAGGTTGATGCCCTTGGGTGGATGCAGTGCCTCGACCGCTGCGGGCAGCGGTTCGGCATCGTACTCCAGCGGAATTTCGTTGGCCGAGCGCGAACGTTCGATCAGCTCGGCCAGCAGGAACAGCGCGCTGAGCGCCAGAGTGGAGCTGACCAGGTAGAACAAAGCGGCAGCGATCAAGCCGCTTTGCCCGAAGCCGATCGCCGCCAGCAGTATGCCCGCCGAAATCAGGATGCTCAGGCTGGCCATGCGTTCTAGGCGCTGCGCCGCAAGGATGCAGACGGCAGCCACGGCAATGGTCGCCAATCCACCGTATATCAACCATTGGCCGCCGAAGTGAGCCGAAGCACCGGCCTGGCCGGAAAACATCAGCGTCCACAGCCTCAGCAGGGTATAGAACCCTACCTTGGTCATGATGGCGAACAAGGCCGCGACCGGCGCACTGACAGCCGAGTAGGCAGGCACCAACCAGAAATTCAACGGCCACATGCCGGCCTTGGCCAGGAAGGCTGCTGCCAGGATGGCCGCGCCGGCGTGCAGCAAGCCGCGATCCGCCTCCGGAACCAGGGGGATCTTCAACGCCAGGTCAGCCATGTTCAGGGTGCCCGTGACGCCGTAGATCATTGCCGCACCGATCAGGAACAACGACGAAGCCAGCAGGTTGATTGCGATGTAGTGCAAGCCTGCCGACACTCGGGCCTTGCCCGAACCATGCAGCATCAAACCGTACGACGCGGCCAGCAGCACCTCGAAGAACACGAACAGGTTGAACAGGTCAGCCGTCAGGAACGCACCGTAGAGCCCCATCAACTGGATCTGGAACAACGCATGAAAACTGGCGCCGGCGCGATCCCATCGGGCCATCGCAAACAGCAGCGCGCAGACCCCGACGATGCCCGTCAGCACCAGCATCAACGCCGACAGTCGATCTACCACCAGCACGATACCGAATGGCACCTGCCAGTTGCCGGGCAGGTATACGCCTATCGAGCCCGCCTGGCCCTGGTCCTGCACCCACCACATCAGGTAACAGGCGATGGCCAATCCGAGCATGCTGGAGATGATGTTTATTCGCGCTCTCAGCGAACGATGCTTTTCTCCAAGCAACATCATCAACGCTGCGGTGAACAGCGGCAGGATGATGGGCGCGACGATCAAATGGGGCATCCAGCTCATTCCTTGGGCTCCCGGCCGTCTACATGGTCAGTGCCGGTCAAGCCCCGCGATGCCAGCAGCACCACCAGAAAAAGCGCGGTCATCGCGAAACTGATGACGATGGCTGTCAGTACGAGGGCCTGGGGCAGTGGGTCGGTGTAATTGAGCAGGTCCTGCGGCACGCCTTCCTTGATGATCGGCTCCTTGCCGATGAACAGGCTGCCCATGCTGAAGATGAACAGATTAACTCCATAGGACAGCAGGCACAGGCCCATGACCACCTGGAACGTCCGCGGACGCAGAATCAACCAGACGCCTGACGCGGCGAGTACGCCGATGGCGATCGCTATCACTTCTTCCATCAGACGGCTCCTTTGGGGGCAATGCCTTTGGGCAGGCTCGACGGGCGATGACTACGCACCGACTGGTGACCCAGGGCGGTAAGAATCAGCAAGGTCGAGCCGACCACCACGGTGAAGACGCCGATGTCGAAGAAAAGCGCGCTGGCCACATGCAAGTCACCCAGCAAGGGCAAATGTACGTGCGCCGTGTGCGTGGTCAGGAACGGATAGCCCAGAGCCACGGCACCCAGGCCGGTGACGGTGGCGCACAGCAACCCGGTACCCATCCAGCGCAAGGGTCGCAGTCGCATCTGCGCCTCGACCCACTGCGTGCCTGCCACCATGTATTGCAGGATGAACGCTACCGACAGCACCAGGCCGGCAACGAATCCGCCACCCGGCTGGTTGTGCCCGCGCATGAACAGATACATCGACACGATCACCGCCACGGGCAGCAACAGGCGAACCAGAACCGCCGGCACCATCATGAAGCCCAGCGCCGTATCGTCCGCACCGCGCGGGTTGACCAGGTCGGTGGCTACGTCGGGCGCCAGCGAACGCTGCTGCGCGGGCAGTTGCATGCTTTCCTTGGGGGGACGAAAGCGTCGCAGCAGCGCGAAAACGGTCAGCGCCACTGCGGCCAGGACGGTGATCTCGCCCAGGGTGTCGAAACCGCGGAAATCCACCAGCATGACGTTGACCACATTGGTCCCGCCGCCTTGGGGCAGGGCGCGGCTGAGGTAGAACTCGGAAATGAAGTTGGGCGTTGCACGTGTGAGCATCGAATAGGACAACAGTGCCATGCCGCCGCCGACCGCCAGTGCCAGCACCAGATCCCGCAGGCGGCGCAGCTTGGCGCGGTCCAGGGTCGCCCGGGACGGCGCGACTTCCTCGATCCGTCGTGGCAGCCAGCGCAGTCCGAGCAGTATCAATACCGTAGTGACCACTTCTACCACCAGCTGCGTAAGCGCAAGATCCGGCGCCGAGAACCAGACAAACGTGACGCACGTCATCAATCCGCACACGCTGACCATGGTCAGGGCGGCCAAACGGTGGTATTTCGCCTGCCAGGCCGCACCCAGCGCACAGGCAATGGCAATCAGCCAAAGGATCACGAACACGCCCGACCCCGGGATTTTTGGCCGGTCACCCCAGCTCAGGCCGCTGTAGAGCATCGGCGCCAGACCGGCCAGGACGGCGACCAGCACCAGCATGAACAACTGCGCCTGCAGGCGTCGTGTCGTCAGCAGCAGCTCGATCCGGCGTGCCAGCCGCATCATCACCACCTGCGAACGCTCGAACATGCGCTTGCCGTTGAAACGCTCGATCACGGGTGGATAGCGCAAGCGACCGTGACGGAACTGGTTGCGCAGCAATACATAAAGAAGAACGCCCGCGCCCATCGCAATCAGGCTCATGACCATCGGTGCGTTCCAGCCATGCCAGATCGCCAGGCTGTACTCAGGCAGCTCGCCACCTACGACTGGCAATGCCGCTGCAGCAAGAAACGGCGCCACCGACTGAGCAGGAAAGACGCCGACCACCAGGCACGTCAGCACCAGCAACTCGACGGGTGCACGCATCCAGCGTGGCGGCTCGTGGGGAGTGTGAGGCAGGTCGGTCGCTTTCGGTCCGAAGAACACGTCCACCGTGAAGCGCAGCGAATAGGCAACGCTGAAAATGCCGGCCAACGTTGCCACCACGGGCAGGGCGATCTCCACCCAGGCTGTCGAGCTGATGAAAACCGTCTCCGCGAAGAACATTTCCTTGGACAGGAAGCCGTTCATCAACGGCACTCCGGCCATGGCCGCGCTGGCAACCATGGCCAGTGTTGCGGTAAATGGGATCAGACGGAACAGTCCACTCAAACGGCGGATGTCTCGCGTCCCGCTTTCATGGTCGATGATGCCGGCCGCCATGAACAGCGACGCCTTGAACGTGGCGTGGTTGAGAATATGGAACACTGCCGCGACCGCCGCGAGTGGGCTGTTGAGGCCCAATAGCAGGGTGATCAGCCCCAGGTGGCTGATCGTCGAGTAGGCGAGCAGACCTTTCAGGTCGTTCTGGAACATTGCCGCATAGGCACCGAGCATCAGGGTGCAGGCCCCCGCGCCACTGACGATCCAGAACCATTGCTCGCTGCCCGAGAGTGACGGCCATAGCCGTGCCAGCAGGAACACCCCGGCCTTGACCATGGTTGCCGAGTGCAGATAGGCCGACACCGGTGTTGGCGCGGCCATCGCGTGAGGCAGCCAGAAATGAAACGGAAACTGCGCACTTTTGGTCAGCGCGCCCAGCAGGACCAAAGTCAGCATGACGGGATACAGGCCATGGGCACGGATCGCGTCTCCAGCCACCAGCACCTTGTCCAGGTCGTAGCTGCCGACGATATGGCCTAACAGTAGAACCCCGGCGAGCAGGCACAGGCCGCCGGCGCCGGTCACCATGAGCGCCATGTACGCGCCGCGGCGAGCGTCGGCGCGATGATGCCAATAGCCGATCAGCAGGAAGGAGAACAGGCTGGTCAGCTCCCAGAAGAACACCATCTGGATCAGGTTGCCGGAGATAACCAGGCCCAGCATGGCCCCCATGAACGCCAGGAAAAAGGCAAAGAAGCGAGGTACCGGGTCCTGGGGAGACATGTAATAACGCGCATAGAGCGCCACCAGTGTCCCGATGCCCAGCACCAACAGGGAAAAGAGCCAGGCGAAGCCGTCCAGGCGCAGTACCAGGTTGAGTCCCAGGCTGGGCAGCCAGAGGAATTCCTCGCGTATCACGCCGCCGTCGGCAATTTGCGGATACAGCATGGCTACCTGTACCGTGCCGACCAAGGCGACCAGTCCGGCCAGAAGGGACTCTGCGTTGCGTGCGTTGTGCGGCAGAATGGCTGCCACGCAACTGCCTACGAAGGGCAGAAGCAATAGTACTATCAAGGACATAGGCTTCTAATCTGCAGGAATATTGAAAAGGATCATACGGGGTCACTGGGGGATCACCAACCCGCAAGCTGTGCCAGAATCGTACAGGCACGCCGTAACGACTTGTTTTTTTATGACAATTTTTTACTATCGATAGCTCCGTCCAGATCGTATCGATCGGCGGGGCCACCCACAGCGAGCGCACATCCCATTGGTCAAAGACCCCAGCCCCAGAGCCTCAGTGCTCCAGCATGTCAGCCATAACGTACGTCGCCTGCGTCAGTCCGCTGGACTCTCGCAAAGTGCACTGGCCGAACGCTCCGGCGTCAGCCGTCGCATGCTGGTGGCCATAGAGGCGGGCGACAACAATGTCAGCCTGACTACCCTGGATCGCGTCGCGGAAGCACTCGATGTCGCCTTCAGCGACCTCATCCAGCCGGGGGAAAACCGCGACCCCAGCCGCATCAACGAACTGGCCTGGGTTGGCACACTCCCCGGCAGTCGGGCTGTCCTGCTCGCCAGCACAGTGGCCAGCAAGGAGGTCGAACTCTGGGAGTGGCTGTTGCAGTCCGGCGAATCCTACATATCGGAAGCCGACGCCGAGGGCTGGAGCGAGCAGATCTACGTGTGCGAAGGCCGCCTCACCATTGTCTTGTCCGGGCGCTCCCATGACCTGGCGGCCGGTGACTTCTTCGTCTACCCCAGCAACCAGCCCTATGCCTATCGCAACGACAGCGACACCGAGGTTCGCTTCGTGCGCAACGTCGTCATCTGAAGCCTTCGACCCGCACCTGTCATAAGGTTGCCCTGCGCCGCCAGGTTCGCCATGATCAGGCTACAAGCAGTCCACACTATCCAGCCCCCACACCACCCACCACCCAGCACCCGAACCGGAGCGCGAATGAGCCTGACACCTTCTGCCCACTTCCCTGTTACCGAGCGCCTGCGACAGATGCGAGCACTCATGCAGCGCGAGGGTATCGATGCCTTGCTGGTACCGTCGGCAGACCCGCACCTGTCCGAATACCTGCCAGAGCACTGGCAGGTCCGTCAATGGTTGTCCGGGTTCCACGGCTCGGTCGCAACCTTGATCGTCACGGCTGAATTTGCCGGGCTCTGGGCTGACAGTCGCTACTGGGAGCAGGCACAGGTCGAGCTTGCCGGAAGCGGCATCGAGCTGGTCAAGCTGTTGGCCGGGCAACCGGGTCCACTGGATTGGCTGGGTACACAGGTACGTCCCGGCGCGACGGTTGCAGTCGACGGCGCGGTCATGGCAATTGCCGCCGCCCGCCAGTTACAAGAAAAGCTGCAGCGGATCGGTGCAGCCCTGCGTACCGATACCGACCTTTTCGCCCAGGTCTGGTCCGATCGTCCTGCATTGCCGGTCCAGCCCGTCTATGCACACCTGCCGCCGTACGCGGTACGCGAACGCAGCGAGAAACTGAAGACGCTGCGCGAGCAGATTCAATCTCAGGGCGCCCATTGGCATCTATTGGCAACCCTGGACGACATCGCCTGGTTGTTCGACTTGCGCGGCTCCGACGTACCCTATAACCCGGTCTTCGTCGCCTTCGCACTGATCGGGGAGCACTCGGCAACGCTGTTCACGGCACTCTCCAGGATCGACTCCACACTGCGCGACAGCCTGGCACAGGCTGGTATCCAGGTCCGTGAGTACGGCGAGATCGCCTCTGCTCTGGCTGCAGTACCTGCTGGTGAAAAACTCTTGTTCGACCCGGCGCGCGTCACCGTGGGCATCATCGAAAGTCTCGGCACCGGTGTCACCCTGGTGGAAGCGCTGAACCCGACGACCCTGAGCAAGTCCCGAAAAACCGCAAAGGAAGCACAGCATATCCGGCATGCCATGGAGCAGGACGGTGCGGCGCTGTGCGAGTTCTTTGCGTGGCTGGAGGGCGCTTGGGGAAACCAGCGGGTAACCGAACTGACCATCGACGAGCAGCTGACTGCGGCGCGGGCACGTCGGCCCAATTTCGTCTCACTTAGCTTCTCGACCATTGCGGCGTTCAATGCCAATGGTGCGATGCCGCATTACCGTGCCACTGAAACCGCCCATGCCGTGATCGAAGGCGACGGTTTGCTGTTGATCGACTCCGGTGGCCAGTATCTAGGCGGCACCACTGACATAACCCGCATGGTCCCTGTTGGTACGCCCACGGCAGACCAGCGGGCAGACTGCACACGGGTACTCAAAGGCATGATCGCCTTGTCTCGTACCACCTTTCCCAAGGGGATCATGTCGCCGTTGCTCGATGCCATCGCACGTGCGCCCATCTGGGCGGATCAAGTCGACTATGGGCACGGCACTGGGCACGGAGTGGGTTACTTCATGAATGTCCATGAGGGTCCGCAGGTGATTGCCTACCAAGCCCCCACCACGCCGCAAACGGCCATGCAGCCCGGGATGATCACTTCCATCGAACCCGGCACCTATCGGCCCGGCCAGTGGGGTGTGCGTATCGAGAACCTGGTGCTCACAGGCGAAGCCGGGCAAAGCGCTTTCGGCCAGTTCCTGAACTTCGAAACCCTGACGCTTTGCCCTATCGATACCCGCTGCATCGATGTTCCGCAACTGTCCGCAGCAGAACGCCAGTGGCTCAACGACTACCATGCCGAGGTCGCGCGGCGGGTGGCGCCACTGCTTATAGGCGCCTCGTTGCAATGGCTGCACGAACGCACCCAGCCGATCTGACTCGCTAAGTCAGTCGGCGGCCACCGCGGGGGCATGGTCGGCGCGGATCGTCAGCGTGGCTCCCACGGAAGCCATGATGATTGCGCCAATCGCCAACCACTGTGTGGTGCTCAACACTTCGTGCAGGAAAACCAAGCCTGACAGCGCACCGATCGCCGGCTCCATGCTCATCAAGGTACCGAAGGTGCGTGCCGGCAATCGTGTCAGCGCGATCATCTCGAGGCTATAGGGTAGCGCTGTAGAGAGGATTGCTACGGCAATGGCCGTCGGAATCAGTGCCAGGTCGAGCAGCGCGGTACCCGCGTGCGCAATGCCGACAGGGGCAATGAACACTGCAGCGATCATGACCCCGAGCGCGGCAGTCTGCACACCATTGTCCGCGCCGGCCTTCTGACCATAAAGAATGTACAGCGCCCAGCACACCCCTGCGCCAAGGGCATAGCAAACGCCCACCGGATCGAGCCCAGCCTGTGCATCGCCCATCGGGATCAGCAGCAGCAATCCGACGACGGCAAGTGCTACCCACGCAAAATCCAGCGCTTTACGCGAAGCCAGAATCGCCACTGCCAGAGGCCCGGTAAATTCCAGGGCCACGGCTATCCCCAGGGGAACCGTGCGCAGAGACATATAGAAGAGCAGGTTCATGCAGCCCAGGGCGATGCCGTAGATCATCACGGTCTGCAATGTCCTCCAGGTCAGCCGAGCGCGCCATGGGCGCAACAGGATCAGCATGAACACGCTGGCAAATATCAATCGAAGGGCAGTTGTACCTTGGGCGCCTATCAGGGGGAACATGCCTTTGGCCAGAGAGGCACCTGTCTGAATGGATGCCATGGCTATGATAAGAAGAACGATGGGGTAGAGCTTGTTGGTGAGCGAAGGCGGGGTCATGGATTGGCTACTTGGCAGAGGTGAGACACACGTTTCCCCAGTATGATGGCCAAGCCGCGCAAAATGAGCAATATATTGCCCATTTAAATTTTTTGAACTTTCTATGCCGTTAGCTATTGACCTGTTTGGGAATCGCTCTATAATTCGCCCCACTTCCGGCGCAGCCGAAACGATAAACGCTTTGTTAATCAATGAGTTAGTCGTTCAAGCAGTGAGGAAGTGCTTCGATCTTGCAGGTCGAAAGCGGTGAGAAAAGGTGGTTGACAGCGGTTTGAAACGCTGTAGAATTCGCCTCCCGCTGACGAGTGATCGAAGCGAGTCAAGTGTTTGAAGTTGTTCAGGTTTCTGGAAAAATACTTCGAAATAAACGCTTGACAGGATGTGAGGCTAGCGTAGAATGCGCGCCTCGGTTGAGACGAAAGAATCAACCCACCGCTCTTTAACAATTGAATCAAGCAATTCGTGTGGGTGCTTGTGAGTTAAGACTGTTAGTCAACAAGATTATCAGCATCACAATGACTCCACGAGAAATCAAAGAGTTACCTCGATCCTTCGGGCTCGAGTTTGCGATTGCTGAGCCAAGTTTATAAGGTTTTCTCAAAACCTAATTGCAGTATTGAACTGAAGAGTTTGATCATGGCTCAGATTGAACGCTGGCGGCAGGCCTAACACATGCAAGTCGAGCGGTTGAAGGAAGCTTGCTTCCTGATTCAGCGGCGGACGGGTGAGTAATGCCTAGGAATCTGCCTGGTAGTGGGGGACAACGTTTCGAAAGGAACGCTAATACCGCATACGTCCTACGGGAGAAAGCAGGGGACCTTCGGGCCTTGCGCTATCAGATGAGCCTAGGTCGGATTAGCTAGTTGGTGAGGTAATGGCTCACCAAGGCGACGATCCGTAACTGGTCTGAGAGGATGATCAGTCACACTGGAACTGAGACACGGTCCAGACTCCTACGGGAGGCAGCAGTGGGGAATATTGGACAATGGGCGAAAGCCTGATCCAGCCATGCCGCGTGTGTGAAGAAGGTCTTCGGATTGTAAAGCACTTTAAGTTGGGAGGAAGGGCAGTAAGCGAATACCTTGCTGTTTTGACGTTACCGACAGAATAAGCACCGGCTAACTCTGTGCCAGCAGCCGCGGTAATACAGAGGGTGCAAGCGTTAATCGGAATTACTGGGCGTAAAGCGCGCGTAGGTGGTTTGTTAAGTTGAATGTGAAATCCCCGGGCTCAACCTGGGAACTGCATCCAAAACTGGCAAGCTAGAGTAGGGCAGAGGGTGGTGGAATTTCCTGTGTAGCGGTGAAATGCGTAGATATAGGAAGGAACACCAGTGGCGAAGGCGACCACCTGGGCTCATACTGACACTGAGGTGCGAAAGCGTGGGGAGCAAACAGGATTAGATACCCTGGTAGTCCACGCCGTAAACGATGTCAACTAGCCGTTGGGAGTCTTGAACTCTTAGTGGCGCAGCTAACGCATTAAGTTGACCGCCTGGGGAGTACGGCCGCAAGGTTAAAACTCAAATGAATTGACGGGGGCCCGCACAAGCGGTGGAGCATGTGGTTTAATTCGAAGCAACGCGAAGAACCTTACCAGGCCTTGACATCCAATGAACTTTCCAGAGATGGATTGGTGCCTTCGGGAACATTGAGACAGGTGCTGCATGGCTGTCGTCAGCTCGTGTCGTGAGATGTTGGGTTAAGTCCCGTAACGAGCGCAACCCTTGTCCTTAGTTACCAGCACGTTATGGTGGGCACTCTAAGGAGACTGCCGGTGACAAACCGGAGGAAGGTGGGGATGACGTCAAGTCATCATGGCCCTTACGGCCTGGGCTACACACGTGCTACAATGGTCGGTACAGAGGGTCGCCAAGCCGCGAGGTGGAGCTAATCTCACAAAACCGATCGTAGTCCGGATCGCAGTCTGCAACTCGACTGCGTGAAGTCGGAATCGCTAGTAATCGCGAATCAGAATGTCGCGGTGAATACGTTCCCGGGCCTTGTACACACCGCCCGTCACACCATGGGAGTGGGTTGCACCAGAAGTAGCTAGTCTAACCTTCGGGAGGACGGTTACCACGGTGTGATTCATGACTGGGGTGAAGTCGTAACAAGGTAGCCGTAGGGGAACCTGCGGCTGGATCACCTCCTTAATCGACGACAACAGCTGGCTCATGAGCTCCCACACGAATTGCTTGATTCATTGAAGAAGACGATTGGGTCTGTAGCTCAGTTGGTTAGAGCGCACCCCTGATAAGGGTGAGGTCGGCAGTTCGAATCTGCCCAGACCCACCAATTATGGGGCCATAGCTCAGCTGGGAGAGCGCCTGCCTTGCACGCAGGAGGTCAGCGGTTCGATCCCGCTTGGCTCCACCACTTTTGGTGCTCCATCGTTGTCAAAGCTTAGAAATGAGCATTCCATCGAATGATGGTTGAATGCTGATTTCTGATCTTTTTCAGAATCGTTCTTTAAAAATTTGGGTATGTGATAGAAAGATAGACTGGACAGCACTTTCACTGGTGTTGTTCAGGCTAAGGTAAAATTTGTGAGTTGCTCTTAGAGTAAATGCGAATTTTCGGCGAATGTCGTCTTCACAGTATAACCAGATTGCTTGGGGTTATATGGTCAAGTGAAGAAGCGCATACGGTGGATGCCTTGGCAGTCAGAGGCGATGAAAGACGTGGTAGCCTGCGAAAAGCTTCGGGGAGTCGGCAAACAGACTGTGATCCGGAGATGTCTGAATGGGGGAACCCAGCTGTCATAAGACAGTTATCTCATGCTGAATACATAGGCATGAGAAGCGAACCAGGGGAACTGAAACATCTAAGTACCCTGAGGAAAAGAAATCAACCGAGATTCCCTTAGTAGTGGCGAGCGAACGGGGACCAGCCCTTAAGTTGGTTTGAGATTAGCGGAACGCTCTGGAAAGTGCGGCCATAGTGGGTGATAGCCCTGTACGCGAAAATCTCTTGTCAATGAAATCGAGTAGGACGGGGCACGAGAAACCTTGTCTGAATATGGGGGGACCATCCTCCAAGGCTAAATACTACTGACTGACCGATAGTGAACTAGTACCGTGAGGGAAAGGCGAAAAGAACCCCGGAGAGGGGAGTGAAATAGATCCTGAAACCGTATGCGTACAAGCAGTGGGAGCAGACTTGTTCTGTGACTGCGTACCTTTTGTATAATGGGTCAGCGACTTATATTCAGTGGCGAGCTTAACCGAATAGGGGAGGCGTAGCGAAAGCGAGTCTTAATAGGGCGTTTAGTCGCTGGGTATAGACCCGAAACCGGGCGATCTATCCATGGGCAGGTTGAAGGTTAGGTAACACTGACTGGAGGACCGAACCGACTACCGTTGAAAAGTTAGCGGATGACCTGTGGATCGGAGTGAAAGGCTAATCAAGCTCGGAGATAGCTGGTTCTCCTCGAAAGCTATTTAGGTAGCGCCTCATGTATCACTGTAGGGGGTAGAGCACTGTTTCGGCTAGGGGGTCATCCCGACTTACCAAACCGATGCAAACTCCGAATACCTACAAGTGCCGAGCATGGGAGACACACGGCGGGTGCTAACGTCCGTCGTGAAAAGGGAAACAACCCAGACCGTCAGCTAAGGTCCCAAAATCCTGGTTAAGTGGGAAACGATGTGGGAAGGCTTAGACAGCTAGGAGGTTGGCTTAGAAGCAGCCACCCTTTAAAGAAAGCGTAATAGCTCACTAGTCGAGTCGGCCTGCGCGGAAGATGTAACGGGGCTCAAACCAGGTACCGAAGCTACGGGTATCATCTTATGATGATGCGGTAGAGGAGCGTTCTGTAAGCCTGTGAAGGTGAGTTGAGAAGCTTGCTGGAGGTATCAGAAGTGCGAATGCTGACATGAGTAACGACAATGGGTGTGAAAAACACCCACGCCGAAAGACCAAGGTTTCCTGCGCAACGTTAATCGACGCAGGGTTAGTCGGTCCCTAAGGCGAGGCTGAAAAGCGTAGTCGATGGAAAACAGGTTAATATTCCTGTACTTCTGGTTATTGCGATGGAGGGACGGAGAAGGCTAGGCCAGCTTGGCGTTGGTTGTCCAAGTTTAAGGTGGTAGGCTGAGATCTTAGGTAAATCCGGGATCTCAAGGCCGAGAGCTGATGACGAGTTGTCTTTTAGACGACGAAGTGGTTGATGCCATGCTTCCAAGAAAAGCTTCTAAGCTTCAGGTAACCAGGAACCGTACCCCAAACCGACACAGGTGGTTGGGTAGAGAATACCAAGGCGCTTGAGAGAACTCGGGTGAAGGAACTAGGCAAAATGGCACCGTAACTTCGGGAGAAGGTGCGCCGGTGAGGGTGAAGGACTTGCTCCGTAAGCTCATGCCGGTCGAAGATACCAGGCCGCTGCGACTGTTTATTAAAAACACAGCACTCTGCAAACACGAAAGTGGACGTATAGGGTGTGACGCCTGCCCGGTGCCGGAAGGTTAATTGATGGGGTTAGCGCAAGCGAAGCTCTTGATCGAAGCCCCGGTAAACGGCGGCCGTAACTATAACGGTCCTAAGGTAGCGAAATTCCTTGTCGGGTAAGTTCCGACCTGCACGAATGGCGTAACGATGGCGGCGCTGTCTCCACCCGAGACTCAGTGAAATTGAAATCGCTGTGAAGATGCAGTGTATCCGCGGCTAGACGGAAAGACCCCGTGAACCTTTACTATAGCTTTGCACTGGACTTTGAATTTGCTTGTGTAGGATAGGTGGGAGGCTTTGAAGCGTGGACGCCAGTCTGCGTGGAGCCAACCTTGAAATACCACCCTGGCAACTTTGAGGTTCTAACTCAGGTCCGTTATCCGGATCGAGGACAGTGTATGGTGGGTAGTTTGACTGGGGCGGTCTCCTCCTAAAGAGTAACGGAGGAGTACGAAGGTGCGCTCAGACCGGTCGGAAATCGGTCGTAGAGTATAAAGGCAAAAGCGCGCTTGACTGCGAGACAGACACGTCGAGCAGGTACGAAAGTAGGTCTTAGTGATCCGGTGGTTCTGTATGGAAGGGCCATCGCTCAACGGATAAAAGGTACTCCGGGGATAACAGGCTGATACCGCCCAAGAGTTCATATCGACGGCGGTGTTTGGCACCTCGATGTCGGCTCATCACATCCTGGGGCTGAAGCCGGTCCCAAGGGTATGGCTGTTCGCCATTTAAAGTGGTACGCGAGCTGGGTTTAGAACGTCGTGAGACAGTTCGGTCCCTATCTGCCGTGGACGTTTGAGATTTGAGAGGGGCTGCTCCTAGTACGAGAGGACCGGAGTGGACGAACCTCTGGTGTTCCGGTTGTCACGCCAGTGGCATTGCCGGGTAGCTATGTTCGGAAAAGATAACCGCTGAAAGCATCTAAGCGGGAAACTTGCCTCAAGATGAGATCTCACTGGAACCTTGAGTTCCCTGAAGGGCCGTCGAAGACTACGACGTTGATAGGTGGGGTGTGTAAGCGCTGTGAGGCGTTGAGCTAACCCATACTAATTGCCCGTGAGGCTTGACCATATAACACCCAAGCAATTTGTGTCGAACGACCAGATTGCGGTGACTGTGGAGATGACACGAACCGAAAGTTCGCAGCAAGACAACCCACAACTATCACATACCCGATTCGCTGGAATGCCTTCCAAAGGGCATCCTGGCTACAGAATTTCTTGACGACCATAGAGCATTGGAACCACCTGATCCCATCCCGAACTCAGCAGTGAAACGATGCATCGCCGATGGTAGTGTGGGGTTTCCCCATGTGAGAGTAGGTCATCGTCAAGATTCAATTCCGAAACCCCTATCTGCGTGAGCAGGTAGGGGTTTTGTCTTTCTTGAGGCAAAAATAATGACCCTGGAGGGTGTTTTTTTGCAGCACGCCTGCCTATGAATCTGTGCCTTTATGCAATCCAGAGGTGATGAGATCGCGCAGCCATATGTGGCCAGGGTCTCGATGCAGTCTTTCCGGCCACAACATGAGCATCTCAAAACCTGGAATAGCGAGTGGAGGTGTCTGGACGTGAAGAGCTGGCTCATCCTGCACGAGTCTTTCCGGCACCACCGCGACCAGGTCACTGTGAGCCAGTGCTGAAACAAGCGAGTTGAAAGTGGACACTGATAGAACGACTTTGCGTTCCAGGCCTTGGGCAGCCAGTGCCTGGTCAGTACTGCCAACGAAGCCAGCGCCATTGGGTGACACCACGGCGTATTCAAGACCACAAAATGCCTCAAGCGAAAGCGGGGTTGCCAATGCAGGATGACCTCGACGCGCTGCCAGCACATAGCGTTCGTGAACCAAAGACTTGTGACGCAGTTTTGCTGGTGCTTCATCGCGGGTGTGCAGGGCCAGATCGAGCCGACCATTTTCAAGGTCATCGGCGAGGCTGAGGGGACTCTTGTTCAACAGCACCAGGCGGGTGTCCGGTGCCAGGCGCCTGAGCACCGCCAACGATGGCCAGACGAATGCGGTCACGGCGTAATCACTCGCAGCGATTTTCCAGGTGTGATTGGACAGTGCAGGCTCGAATGGGGCGCTGGGGCTCAGCGTCGCTTCCAAAGCCACCAGCGCTTCACGCAACGGTCCGCGCAACTCCTTGGCCCGCTCGGTAGGTGACATCCCTCGCGGGCCTGGCAGCAACAAAGGATCGTCCAGAATCTCTCGCAGCCGGCCCAGTTGCAGGCTGACTGTCGGTTGAGCCAGATTGAGGAGTCGGGCGGCGCGCGTGACGTTTTGCTCGGACAGCAGTGCATCCAGCGTGACCAGTAGATTGAGATCCAGGCGGCGCAAGATATTGTGCATGTAAATACCAGATGTTTCGGGAATTCATTTCTATCATAGCGAGCCGGTCGCTACCGTGTGGCATTCATTTACTTGGAGCTCCACATGAAGCTGCTGCTTGTCTACGCTCATCCTGAACCTCGATCCCTGAATGGCTCACTCAAGGATTTCGCCATCGCTCACCTGAAAGCCGGGGGGCACGAAGTAGTCGTTTCGGATTTGTACGCCATGGGTTGGAAAGCGCCTCTGGATACCGACGATGCGCCTGGCTATGACAACCAAACGCCTTTCAACCCTGCGCTTGAATCGCAGCGTGTATTCGCTGCGGGCACGCAGCCGCTGGACATCGAGAGAGAACAGGCAAAGTTGCGTTGGGCAGACGCCGTGATCTTTCAGTTTCCACTGTGGTGGTTCTCGATGCCTGCAATCCTCAAGGGCTGGATCGAGCGCGTCTATGCCTACGGGTTTGCCTACGGCGTTGGCGAACACAGCGAAAGTCATTGGGGTGATCGCTACGGCGAAGGCAGCATGATGGGAAAGCGCGCCATGTTGGTGGTGACCATGGGCGGGTGGGAGCCTCATTACAGTGATCGAGGCGTGAACGGTGCGCTGAATGATCTGCTTTTCCCCATTCAACATGGCGTGCTTTTCTATCCTGGGTTTACGGTGATGCCGCCTTTTCCGATCTACAAAACAGGCAAAATGGACGCGACTCGGTTCGAACAGGTTTGTGAAGCCTATGCAGTCCGGCTGGATAATCTGTTTGATGACGAGCCGCTGCGATTTCGTCGCCAGAATGGTGGGGACTATGAGATTCCGGCGTTGACTCTCAAGCCGCATGTTGCGCCTGGGCGTAACGATCTGGGCATCCATATGAGTGACGACTGAACGCTCGAAGGGTTGAAAAAGTCGAGTTCACGAAGACGTCGAGCCGGAGAATGCCGCCAGCTTGCATCTGCTGGAGAAGCTTGGATTTGCCCACGAAGGTACGTTGCGCGATGTCGAATACAAGGATGGGCGCTACATCAGCCTGCACCAGTTGAGCCTGATTGAGAGCGATCCGGCGGCGGTTGAGCTGATCAGACCGGCGAGTGGTTGAAGGCTTCAAAAAAAGCCCCGCTGTTGCGGGGCTCGTTCATTGCGGTGCGTTTACCGAGTTGCCTCGCTTTCGAGTGCAGCGACCGCTTTCGTCAGCTCGTCATGGCGGCGGATGAATTTCCAGTCCGTTTCATCGATGTAGATGCCGTCGGCGCTGCTGCCGCCTTCGAGGTCGATGGCGACGTGAGCGGACACCTGTGGCTTCACGCTCGCCAGAATCGGCGTGAAACCCAGTTGCTGGCTGGTTTCCAGCAGGGCGG
The DNA here is from genome assembly GCF_000761155.1 of Pseudomonas rhizosphaerae. NCBI lineage: Bacteria > Pseudomonadati > Pseudomonadota > Gammaproteobacteria > Pseudomonadales > Pseudomonadaceae > Pseudomonas > Pseudomonas rhizosphaerae. The sequence goes on from NZ_CP009533.1 coordinate 637,886, forward strand.
CCTGGTTGCGTTCGTCGATATCAGCGGCTTCGTCCAGGTAGTAGGGCAGACGGATGCGGCCGGCTTGATCGCGATCCATCAGGTGCAGCAGCAGGTACATGTTGGTCAGCGCCTTGATGGTCATCGTGGTGCCGTTGGAGGCGGCGCCATCGATGTCCGTGTGGATGACCGGCTGACCGTTGATCTTGGTGATTTCGAAGGCGAGCTCGAACAGGTCCTTGAGGCCAAGCTGGTTATGATTGGCCGCGACCATGCGGGCCAGGTATTCCTTGGCTTCTTCGTTCTTGCTGTCCTGCTCGGCGCTCTGGTTGAGGTCGAACACGGAAAGGGTTTCGCCTTCCTCGTATTGGCCTGCGCTGTGGATGATCTGGTCGATATGCTTGAGGGCGTCCTTGTTGGGCGCCAGGACGATGCGGAAGCTTTGCAGGTTGGACACCTGGCGCTTGTTGATCTCGCGGTTGAACAACGCCAGCTGATGTTCGAGGCTGTCGTAGTCGCTGCGGATGTTGCGCAGCGTCCGGGCGATGTCGGTGACGGCGGCGCGGCGGGCCTTGCCCAAGGTCAGGGCTTCGTCGGTGCGATGGGCATAGGCGTTGATCAGCAACTGCAGGCGGCGCTCGACATCGTCTTCGCTGTCGAACTTGGCCACGCCCTTCAGGCGCACCTGGGCGTACAGGGCTTCGATCTGTCCGTCCACGCGTTGCAGACTCTGCCAGCTGTCCTGATAGTCATTGAGCAGAGGCAGCAGGTTATCCATGGAGTCGTCTATCAACTCCATGAACGGGGTACCGAATGGCAGGTCGACCGGGAGCAGGTGGCGGCGGCGCAGGGCATCGTCCAAGGTACGCTGTTTGCTTTCCAGGTCGGCGATCTGTCGACCTACCAGTTGCAGCTTGGCTGACAGCTGTCCGACGCGCTCGGTGAAGGCGTCGCTGGAGCGCGCCAGTTCATCCTGGGCCGCTTCGAGTTGGGCGAGTTGCTCAAGCTTGTCCGGTTCCTCGGCACTTAGGGTCTGGCTGCGACGGTAGTCTTCCAGCGCCTTCTGGGCATCCAGGACCTGTTGGTACAGCGTTTCGGATCGAGACTTGCTGGCCTGAACATCCGACGCGACGGCTTGCTGGGTCTTGAGCTGTTGCAGCTCCTTTTCCAGACGCGCGCTTTGCTCGCGCAGTGCGGCGCGATCGGCCAGAGCCTGCAACACCGGTGGCTCGATGGTGGACAGGTCGATGGAAAGTCCCGGCAGTTCGAAGCGCTCGCCCTTGAAGCGGTCGAGCACGGTCTGCACGGCGTCGACCCAGGCGTTGCCGTCATCCAGGGCCAGGCCACGGGGCCCCGTCGGCAGGCTGAACAGTGCACCGTTGAAGAGGCGCATCAGCCGGTCGACATCCTGTTGCGAGAACTCTTCGCGCAGGCGTGCGTAGCTGTTGTTGTCGGCGTGTTCCAGTTGCTGGCGGATGGACTTGAGGCGCTGTTCGATGTCGCGGACGCGTTCCTGCAAATCCTGTGCGCTGAATTGCCGGGACTGGGCCAGGGCGCCGGCCAGTTCGTCGTGGGCATCCTTGGCCGCGAGCAATTGCTGCTCCAGCATGCGCACGTCGGTGACCAGTGCGAAGCGGTTCTTGAGGACCGAGAGCTCGCCAAGCCAGCGCTGGATACCCGATATTTCACGCTCCAGGCGCATGAGTTCCTGGGTGCTGCCGCGCTGATTGTTTTGCAGCACGTCCTGCTCGTTGCGGTAGTGCTCGGACTGGATGACCAGTTCTTCCTTGCGTGCGCCGGCATAGTCCTGCCAGGTACCCAGCAGCCCATCGAGGATCGGCGAGAGGCGGTGGAGCTTGCCGCGCAGTGCGTCGCGCTGGGCAACGCCGGTGGCCAGTGCCTCGACCAGCGGGCCGGCGGCGACCAGTGCGTTGTAGTCCTGCTCCATGCGGCGTACGTCGCGGAAGGCTTCTTCACAGGCAGCGATGTAGTCGACGCTGCCCGAACGCAGGCTGTGTTCGAAGGCATCGAGGAACAATTGCTTGAGCTTGGCCGCGGTGATTTCGCGCATGTGCAGCAGGTTGATGAACAGGGCGCGAAAGGTCTTCAGGCTCTGCTCGCTGGTCGAGCGCAGTGGAATCAGGGTGAGGTCGAGCGGTACGCTGGTATGGCCGCCGACCAGCAGGCGGCGCAGTTCTTCGGGCTTGAGCTCATGGGCCTTGAGGTTGTGACGTTCGAGGTTGGCGAACAGTTCTTTCTGGCGCAGGCAGGTACCGTCCTGTTGATAGTGCGCCAGGTCCAACTCGCCAGCATAAGCGAAGAACTGGTGACCGAAACCGCCGCCAGGGCCGCGACCGACCACGCCGATCACGTGAGGACCGTGGGCCAGTAGCACTTCGCAGAGGATGTAGCTGGTATCGGTGGCGAAGTAGAAGCGCCGCGATTGTTCCAGGGTGTATTTGCCGAAGCTCATGTCGGACATGCGCGCCAGGATCGGGAACTGCAGGGCGTTGATCGAAGCGCTCTTGCCCAGGTTGTTGGCGCCATAGACCGACAGTGGATGTTCCAAGGGGAACAGTCCGAGGCTGTAGCCGGCGGTGTTGAGCAGGGCGAAGCGGCGGATGCCGTAGCGTTCCTGGGTCATGCATCGAACTCCTGTCGCTCTTGGGCTATCGCCAGTGCCAAGGCCTGTTCGTCGGCGGTGTCATCGCCTTCGTCGCTATCGTCGCCTGCCAGCATCGGTACCGGCAGGGGCAGGGCGCTGTGCAGGCTGGCGGCCAGGTCGCGGTCTTGTTGGACTGAGAGGCATACGTCGAGGAAGCGGTGCATCGGCGCCAGGAAGCGATAGATGCCGTTGTCTTCGGCGGTGAAGCCCAATTGAGTCATGCGTCGCAGGATTTTCTCTTCCAGTTCTTCCTGGGTTTGCACTTCGGCCTGCACGAACAGGTCACGGTACTTGTCCAGCAAGGCCGGTAGCTCATCGCGGCCCAGGCTTCCGCCATCGAGTACGGCAATCGGATCGCGGCCCTGGTCGGCCAGGTGCTCCACGAGGATGAAGGTGAACAGGGACAGACGCTGTGCGGTCTTGTTGACCTGTGCGGCAGCCAGCTCGGGAACGAAGTAGTAGAAACCACGGGTGTCGCAGACCAGCTCGAAGCCCAAGGCTTTGAACAGGCTGCGGTACACGTCCTGGAGGCTGGACAGCTGCGAGTAGAGCTCCGGGTCGCGGCGGCTGATGTGAAAGCCTTTGAGCAGCTCGCGGAAGATCGGCGCCAGGTGGGTCAGTTCTTTGAGGTCAAGATGCATGGTCGGTGCTCGCGGAATGTGCCGGGGCTGCCGCAACGGCGGGCTCGGCGCTGGAAAGCAGGGCGAAGGAGCGCAGGCTCAGCTGGTGTTCGCGGGTATGGTAGTCACGGCGTTCGAGGCGCTGGCGGTTAAAGCGCTTGTCCCGTGAGAGGCGTGAGAACCAGTACAGCATGTCGTCGGTGGCGCCATCGGGTTCCTGGTCGAGCAGCCAGAGCATCAGGTCGGGCATCGGCAGGGCGTTTTCGCAACGCTCGAGCATTTCCTTGACCGTGCGTGGCGCGCGCGGTGTGTCTGCCGTGTCGTTCTTGCGCGCCGTGGGGAAGGGCGCCGGCTTGGCTTCGAAGCGGGCCAGGGCGTAGACGTAGGCCTCGACCTGGCTGGCGCTGCCCAGAAAGGTGCTTTGCGGACGGCTGAACAATGGCAGGGCCGCCTGTGGCACGGCGTCCAGGCCCTTGCGGCGAATGGCCGAGAGCGCCAGGGCCGCGCCGCGGGTCACGGCGTTGTGCCGACGTGCCTCTTCGCGCAAGGGCAACAGCAGCTCGCGGGCATGGCGCAGGGTCAACTGCGCGCACGTCTGCATTTCGAGAATGCGCGCATGGGTGCGTAGCAGCATGTCGTCATCGACTAGGTGACCGAGGCGCTGCTGTTCGCTGAGCAAACGCAGCAGGACGTTCTCGACCTTGCGCACGCCTTGCTCGAAGGCGCCGTCGGCGTTGACCAGTTGGATCATCGGTTCGACGTATTCATCCCAGGTCGCGAGGACCTCGGCGTAGCGCTGGCGCAAGGCAACCTGGCGGTCACGAGTCTTGGCTCGCTCGGCCACGGCCACCAGGGCTTGTTCGTCGTTGGCCAGTTTCTTCAGGACATCGCGCACGCGCATGTCGAGCAGTCGAAGTTGCCGAGCCAGGTCGTTGCCATCGCGGATGTCGAAGGCATCCTGGATGTGCCCGGCCAGGCGTTCGAGGTGACGCAGGTAGGCTTCGATCTCCAGGCACAGGCCCAGGCGATGCTCGCGCCGCAGGTAGGCGAGGAAGTCGTGGATCTGCGCGTTGAGCTCGAAGCGGTTGGGGCTTTTCGCGACGGGTACCAGGATGTCCAGCCGGATCCAGGTGTCGAGCAGGCTGGTGATTTCCTGGGCAGTGCTTTCCAGGCGTTGGGCAGCCAGTTGCCGGCGCAGTTCGACAAGGCTCAGGGTGCCTTGGTCGAAGTGCTCGCACAGCGGCTCCAGCAGGGCCCAGTGGTCGGCGAGGGCGCGCAGCACGCGCTTGGGTTCGATCATCGGCTGGTCGACTCGTGCCAGGTTAAAGGGGCGCGATTGTACTGCATGATGGGGCGGGTATTGGTGCTGTGCGCGACCGCTCGTGTAAAACGTGGCGGCACATCGTGTCGAACATCGGTAGAATCCACCGCCTCGACTTACCCATAGATGGCTGACCTTTTGCTCAACGAGTCCCGTCGCCGCGCCTATCTGGACGCCATGCAGGTAGTGCACTGGCTGCCCCGCACCGAGCTGCCGTTCGCAGCGCCTTCGCGCGACTGTGTACTGGAGCACGTCGAGGCGTTGCCGTCGCCCTTGGAACCTGCCGAGCAGGCGGCGGTGACGGCAGCGTTGCCCAATGCACCGCGCCCCGTAGAGCCTGCGATGCCCGAACCTGCCAAGGTTCAGCGGCCCAAGATCGAGGTGCCGCGACCCAGCGCTGCTCGCCCGGCCATGACGGCCGTGCCCGAGGTGGCCGTCGAGGTGCCGGTTGCCAAAGCGGTCAGCCTGCCGCCGCGCTTTGCCTTGCAGGTGCTGCGCGCCGGTTCTTGTGTGGTGCTGGTTGAGCTGGCCACAGGGCAGGCGTTCCAGAGTCGCGATCCTTCCTACTTGCTGCTCAAGGACATGCTGCGCGCTGCCGGCCTGCCCGATGCGCCGCAGATTCTGGGCGAGCCGATCCGCTGGCCGTTTCTGCAGCGCGGCCAGTTGGACCAGGGGCCGGATGCGGCCTGCGATTTCGTTCAGGGGTTCGTCATGGCGCAGCTCGAGCAGGCGCCGTGCACGTGCCTGTGGTTGGTCGGGCTGCCGGCGATTCGTTTTGCCGGGCGTGCCAATGCCGAAGACTACAACCGCGAGCTGGAAGTGGAAGGGCTTGGGCTGGCCTGGGCCGTGCCGGGTCTTGAGCTGTTGATGGATGAACCCGAGCGCAAGGCTGCCGTGTGGCAGGCGATGCGCCGTCTTATGCCGCGTTGGAAAAACCGTGATGAGTGATGCCGTAAGCTTTCGCCGAATGACCGAAGCGGATCTGGACGCTGTACTGAAGATCGAATTCGCTGCCTACACCCATCCGTGGACGCGGGGCATCTTTCTCGATGGTTTGAAATCCTACGAGATCTGGTTGATGTTCGACGGCCAGCAACAGGTCGGCCATGGCGTGCTCAACGTCATCATCGATGAAGCGCATCTGCTGAACATTACCGTCAAGCCAGAGAATCAAGGTCGCGGATTGGGTTTGAAGTTACTGGAGCGGCTGATGTCCCGGGCCTACGAGCTGGGCGGGCGTGAGTGCTTTCTGGAGCTGCGAGCCAGCAATCAATCGGCCTACCGACTGTACGAGCGCTATGGCTTCAACGAGATCGGCAAGCGACGGGATTACTACCCCATGGCCGGAGGGCGCGAGGATGCGCTGGTCATGGCCTGTACGTTGTTCGAATGACTGCTTTGTTCAAGTAAGCGCCACCGATCACTGCCCTGCAGGAGCCTGGGAAAGTGATCGGTGTGGGCGCCAGCCTCAGCGTTTGCCGTCGAGCGGATCGATCAGGGCCAGTTCTTCTTCATCCAGACCATCGCCGCCGCCAATGTCATCTTCATCGACGAAGCTCAGCTCCTGGTCGGCAGGACCGCTTTCGCCTGGCTCGTTGGGCGAACGTGCGCCATCCTCGTGGATCAGTGTTTCGGGGCTCAGGTCGTCGTCGGTTGGGTTGTGATCATCCATCGAGGCGCCGGTCAGGCCTGCTTCGCGTACGCGTTCCTCAGGGACCAGATGCTCCAGTTCATCGGCTGGAATGGTGTCGCCGATCCTGCCGGTTGGACCGTCCGTGTCATCGAAATCCAGCTCGCGGACTTGGCCCATGCGGTCTTCGGTGTCGTCGATCGGGTTGGGTTGTGGCGCATCGTAGGGGCGATGGGAGTCAGTCATTACGGCAATCCTCTGGTGTGTGTCTAGATAGGGTTGACCCTCGTACGGATGGAAAGATTCAGCGCGATTTGTCCGTGCCGGCCGTGACCTTGTGCGGTCCTGGCCAGTCATAATTCAAATCATTCTTGAGGCTTGAACATGCATGATCTACAGGAACTGATCGACAACAACGCACGCTGGGCCGAGGCGATCAAGGAAGAAGATCCGGAGTTCTTCGCCAAGCTGGCGCGTCAACAGACACCTGAATTCCTCTGGATCGGCTGCTCGGACGCGCGGGTGCCGGCCAACGAGATCGTCGGCATGCTGCCGGGTGATCTGTTCGTGCACCGCAACGTGGCCAACGTGGTGCTGCACACCGATCTGAATTGCATGTCGGTGATCCAGTACGCGGTCGATGTGCTCAAGGTCAAACATATCCTGGTGACCGGCCATTACGGCTGCGGCGGTGTGCGAGCGGCGATGCAGGATCGCCAGCTGGGGCTGATCGATGGCTGGCTGCGGACCATTCGCGACCTGTACTACGAGCACCGCAAGGTGCTGGCGACCTTGCCGACCGAAGAGCAACAGGTGGACCGCTTGTGCGAGCTCAATGTCATCCAGCAGGTGGCCAACGTGGGGCATACCAGCATCGTTCAGAACGCCTGGCACCGCGGTCAGGAGCTGTCGGTGCATGGCTGCATCTACGGCATCAAAGATGGCCGCTGGAAAAGCCTGGACGTGACCATCAGTGGCTTCGACCAGTTGCCGCCGCAATACCGTTTGCGCGCGCTGGATTGATGAGCAGGAACGAGTGGGCCCGATTCAGGTTCTGAACTGGATGGGGTGGCGACGCGAGTCGCGGCCCTGCCGGTAATCAAACGCGAAGCGAAGGAGGCACGATGAAGTCTTATGGCTGGCTTGCACTGATGGCAGCGATGTCGATCGGTAGCGCCAATGCGGCATCCAAGGAAGTCCAGATCAACCTGGTCAGCGCCGAGGGCGCGCCACAGCCGATCGGCACGGTGATGATCGAGGAAACGCCCTATGGCCTTGAGTTCACACCCCAACTCAAGTCTCTGCCCGCGGGTGTGCATGGATTCCACGTACATGCCAATGGCAGCTGCGCGGCGGCGATGAAGGACGGCAAGATGTCGGCTGCGGAAGCGGCGGGCGGGCACTTCGATCCACAGAAGACCGGCAAGCACCTTGGCCCATACGATGCCAAAGGTCATTTGGGTGATCTGCCGGCGATCTATGTGAACGCCGATGGCACTGCGAACTATCCAGTGCTGGCGCCGCGCTTGAAGAAACTGAGCGAGGTGGAAGGGCATGCGTTGATGGTGCATGCCGGTGGTGATAACCATGCTGATTCGCCAGCACCGCTGGGGGGTGGTGCGGCGCGGATGGCTTGTGGGGTGATTTGATCGGGGTGTGAGGTTGGGGAGCGGTGGTGCTGCCTTCGCGGGCAGAGGGCTCGCCGCCCGCCCTGCTCCCACATGAAGTAACGCGGTGGTCAGAGCTGGACGGGTGTCAGCACTGGTTCGCCACTGAAGAATGCACTCAGGTTGCGTTCTACCATCGTCACCGTGTCCCGCGTGGCTTCCGGTGAGAGGCCGGCCACGTGAGGTGTGAGCACGACGTTGTGCAGCGTCTTGAAGGCGTCGGGCACGTTGGGCTCGTCGTCGAAGACGTCCAGCGCGGCACCGGCTATGGCGTTGGTTTGCAAAGCTGTTAGCAGATCCGCCGTTGCCACCACACTGCCGCGGGCGATGTTTACCAGAAAACCTTCTGGCCCCAGCGCCTGCAGCACGGCTGCATCGACGATGGCCCGGGTCTGCGCTCCGCCAGGGGTAGCCACAATCAGGATATCGCTTGCCGCAGCCAGTTCCACTGGGCTGGCGCAGTAGTCATAGCTGACATCGGTGCGCGGCTTGCGGTTGTGGTATTGCACACTCATGTCGAAGCCCAGCGCAGCGCGCTTGGCGATTGCCAGGCCCACCGCGCCCAGACCGATGATACCCAGGCGCTTGCCCGCTACCGAAGGGCGCATGGCCTTGACCCATTCACCCCGCCGGACCGAAGCATCGGCGCCTGGGATATCGCGCATCAGTGCCAGCAACAGCGCCAGGGTATGGTCGGCCACCGTCGATGCATTCACGCCCGCCCCGTTGGTCACGGTCAGGCCATGTGCCTTGGCGGCTGGCAGATCGACGTTCTCGTAGCCTGCGCCCAGCACGCAGATGATGCGCAGCTTGGGCAGCGCCGCCATCTCATCCGCGGTCAAACCCAACGGTCCGCGAGTGAGCACGGCGTCGATGCGGTCCGCGTGCTGCGCTATCGCGTTGGCCCGAGCGGAAGGCGAAGGCGCCATGATCAGGTCGTAGCCTTGATCTTCGAGAATCGACACGTAGTCGTTGATGGTTTCGACCAGCACCAGCACGGTTGCGCGCATGTAGACCTCCGGGGTGGGAAATGAAGGTCATGGTAGCAAGTTGTTGGGCAGCGAAAATGCACGCATAAAAAAAGGGCCTACCTTTCGGTAAGCCCTTTTTCGTACTTGGTGGCTACACAGGGACTTGAACCCCGGACCCCAGCATTATGAATGCTATGCTCTAACCAACTGAGCTATGTAGCCAAGTGGCGCGCATTATTCGCTCGAAACGAGATTGTGTCAACACCCCTTTGCAAAATATTTATGCGTGCGATCAAACGCTTAGGCAATGCGCGGGTGCGAGGGCGCGCGCGGCGCGGCGATCAGCCGCCGAACCAGCCCAGCTTGATGACGAAGATGATCGACAGCACGATGAGCGCCGAATTGAGTTCGCGCCATTTGCCGCTCAACAGTTTGACGGCCGTCCAGGTGATGAAGCCGAACGCGATGCCGTTGGCGATCGAGTAGGTCAGTGGCATGGCCAGTGCGGTCACCACGACCGGCGCGGCGACGGTGATGTCGTCCCAGTCGACTTCTGCGAGGCCTGATGCCATCAGCACTGCCACGAACAGCAGCGCAGGCGCGGTGGCGAATGCCGGGACGCTACCGGCCAGCGGAGCGAAGAACAGCGCCAGCAGGAACAGGCAGGCGACCACGATGGCCGTCAGGCCGGTTCGTCCGCCGGCGCTGACGCCGGCAGCCGATTCGATGTAGCTGGTGGTGGTCGAGGTGCCCAGCAGCGAGCCGGCCAGTGCGGCGGTACTGTCGGCGATCAGGGCGCGGCCCATTTTCGGCATGTGGCCGTCCTTGCCCATCAGGCCGGCACGTTTGGCCACGCCGATGAGGGTGCCGGAGTTGTCGAACAGGTCGACGAAGAGGAAGGCGAAGATCACGCTGATCAAGCCAACGTCGAATGCACCCTTGATGTCCAGCTGCAGGAAGGTTGGTGCCAGCGACGGTGGCATCGATACCACGCCGCCGAACGGGGTGACCCCAAGCACAATAGAGAGCACGGTGATCAGCAGGATGCCGATCAGTACCGAGCCGCGGACCTTCAGTGCTTCCAGGGCGACAATGATGAAGAAGCCGAGTATCGCCAGCACCGGTTCGGGTTTCGACAGGTCGCCCATGCCGACCAGAGTAGCCGGGTTGGCGACCACGATCTTGGCGTTTTGCAGTGCGATCAGTGCCAGGAACAGGCCGATGCCTGCGGCGATGGCCGAGCGCAGCGGCAGGGGAATGCTGTTGATGATCCATTCGCGGATGCGAAAGATCGACAGCAGGAAGAAACACACGGCCGAGATGAACACCGCACCCAGTGCGACCTGCCAGCTGTGGCCCAGGTGCAGGACCACGGTGTAGGTGAAGAACGCATTGAGGCCCATGCCCGGTGCCAAGGCAATCGGGTAGTTGGCGATCAGGCCCATGATCGCCGAGCCGATGGCTGCGGCCAGGCAGGTAGCAACGAACAATGCGCCCTTGTCCATGCCGGTTTCGCCCAGGATGCTGGGGTTGACGAACAAGATGTAGGCCATGGCCAGGAAGGTGGTGACCCCGGCAAGGATTTCCGTGCGCACGGTGGTGTTGTGCGCCTTGAGCTTGAAGAATGAGTCCAGCATGTTGCTCCCCTGAGGCGATGGACGCCGTGATCTGCGGCGACGGTGTGTGCTGAAACATAACTGCCTGGTCAGCTTTTGCGGTTTGCCTGTAGCAGGTTCCGGGCCATGTGCTGCAAGACGCCGCAGGTGCGCCATTGGTAATGCGTTACGCCCTGCATGCCACTTCTGGTTACATAACCTTTGCACCCATTGGAAGCAGTCCGCACCGGGGTTCTGCACCAAAGCGGAGCCGCGCTGCCGGTGTGGCGTTCCTGGGTGCAGGCAAAGGCGCCGGAAAGCGGTTGGTCTGAATCTTGCTGCGATGGCATTTTGCTGGCGCCACGTTTCCGTAGGTACCTGCAGTCTCCGTGGAGTTGTCGGACATGCATGCTTTGTTGTCGCCGGGTATCCGGTTGCTGGGTCGCTATGGGTTCGCACGCAAGTTTCAGCTGCTGTTTCTCTTGTTCATGTTGCCGCTGGTAGGCAGCCTCTGGCTGTTGGGAGAAGACTTTCGCGATCGACTGGCCGTGATCGATGCCGAGCGCAGCGGTGTGCATCAGTTGCTGGCGCTCGACAGCCTGGACGCGCAGCTCTCGGCGCAGCGCAACCGCGCCGCGCGCTGGAAGGCGGTGGATATCCAGCGCCAGCCGACGCCGGAGGCTCAGGCGGCGATCGCCGCGCTGGAGGCGGCCACGCCGGGGATCCAGGCGTCGCTCGAGAAACTGGGCAGTGAGCTGGCGCGCGAAAAGGCGCCGGCCGATACCCTGGAGCGCCTGCAAGCGGTGCAGGCCGCCACCAAGGGGCTGGACCTGGCGAGCCTGCGCCAGGTGGGTTGGTGGCCCGATGGCTACGATCGCTTCACGGCGGCGCTGACGTCGGTGCAGGTGCTGCGCGAGCAGATTGCCATGGCCAGTGGCTTGATCGTCGACCCGTGGCGGGAAACCTATCTCTTGATGCAGATCGCCACCCAGCAGGCACCTGATCTGATCGAACGTGTGGGGCGCTTGGGCAGCATTGGCCATTCGTCATTGGTCGCCGGGCAGTTTAGCCTGCAGAGTCGTCTGCAGATGCGCGACCTGCGCAGTCGCATCAACGATGCGCGCGAGCAACTGGTGAAAGCCGGTGGCACTCTGCAACAGCGCCTGCCGGAGCAACTGCGCGGCTGGGATGCGCAGTACCAGAAAGCGCTGGGTACGTTGGACGGCGAGTTGAAGCGGCTGGATGACAACCTGTTCGGCGGCGACATCAAGCTGTCAGCCGCGCAGTTCGAAAGCAGCGTGGACAGCATGCTCGGCGCCTTGAGCAGTTTGCGGCATGAGTCGCTGACGTCGTTGGAGTCGAGGCTGGACCACTATCATGCCCAGGCCGTTCGCCAGTTGATTCCAGGCGCGGCGGTATTCGCCTTGCTGCTGTTGGCAGCGCTGTACCTGTTCGTTTGCCTGCAGGCGTCGATCCGCCGTAGTGCCAGCGGGATCACCACGCTGGCGCAGTCGTTGCGCGACGGTGACCTGAGCGTCCAGGTGGCGGTGCAGGGGCGCGACGAGCTGGCCGCGATCAGCACGGCGCTCAACGCTGCCGTGGTGCAGTTGCGTGGCAGTCTGCTGGGGGTCAACCAAGAGACCGTGCAGCTGAGCCAGGCAGTGGTGACGCTCAATAGCCAGTCCAGCGGCACGCTCGATGAAGTCGAGGCGCAGCAGCAACAGATCAGCCAGATCGCGGCGGCAGCCACGCAGTTGGCGGCCACCTCGCAAGGGGTTGCGCGCAGCTGCGAGCAGGCTTCGGACAGTGCGCAGCAGACCCGGCAGATTGCCGAGGACAGCAGCCGCGACAGCCAGCGCACCACTGCCAGTATTCAACAGCTCAACCAGCGTTTGAACGACACGGCCCAGGCGCTTGGCCGGGTGAGTGAACAGGGGCAGCAGATCCAGTCGGTGGTGGATGCGATTCGCGGTATTGCCGAGCAGACCAATCTGCTGGCGCTCAATGCGGCCATCGAGGCAGCCCGGGCGGGTGAACAGGGTCGCGGCTTTGCGGTGGTGGCCGATGAGGTGCGCAGCCTGTCGCAGCGCACTCAGGCGTCGACTGGGCAGATTGCCGGGACGGTGGAAAGTTTGCGCTCGACGGTCAAGCAGGCCGTGGAGTTGATGCAGGTCGCCTGTGGGCAGGCGCAGGTCGATGCGCAGTCGGTGATGGGCCTGGGGGATCGCCTGGGCGAGATCGCCGGGGCGGTGCAGGGAGTGACCGATACTCTGGCGCAGATCGCCACGGCAGTGGAGGAACAGGCGGCCACGGCCGATGAGGTGAGCAGCAACATTCAGCAGGTGGACCAGGCGGCAGTGCGTTTGCTCGATGGCGCGCGGGCGGTGAACCAGGCGGCGGATCGGCTGGGGCAGGGGAGCCGGGTGCTGAGCGAGAATACGGCGCGGTTCAATCTGGGGTAGGGCTGGGGGATTGCGGGGTGGTTTTCGCGGCCAATGACCGCTCCTACGGGTGAGTTGTGTGCAGTTCGTAGGAGCGGTCATCGGCCGCGAAGCATCCGGTGCGGTCTTTCACGCCAGGGTGCTGGTCAGGCCTGGGCGGTTTCGGCGGGGGAGACGATGCTGGTTTTCATGCCGCGCGAGCGGCCCGAGCTGAGGTAGGCGGCGATCGATTCCTGGGTCACTTCGCCAAGGAACACGTTCTCGGCGTCCAACACAGGCAGCCATGAGCGATTGAATTCGTACATGCGCGACAGCAGGATGCGCAGGTGCTCGTCGTAGGCCGCCGTGGCGTTGAATTCACGCAGGAAGTCGACGCAGCTGCCGACCTGGCGATACAGGTCACGGCGGCGCACATAACCCATGGCCTTGTTCTGCGCGTCGGTGACGACGACGTAGCGGCGGTCGTGTTCGTCCATCAGTTCCAGTGCATCGGCCACCGGCGTTTCCGGGCTCACCGACGGTGCGTTGTCGGCGGCGTCCTCGGCCTTGACCAGCAGCAGGCGCTTGAGCGTGCTGTCCTGGCCGACGAAATTACTGACGAAGTCGTCCACCGGGTGGGCCAGCAAGGTGTCGGGATGGTCGATCTGCAGCAGCTTGCCAGCACGGAAGATGGCGATCTTGTCGCCCAGCTTGATTGCCTCGTCGATGTCATGGCTGACCATGATCACGGTCTTGTTCAACGCCCGCTGCATCTCGAAGAACTCGTTCTGGATCATCTCGCGGTTGATCGGGTCGACCGCGCCGAAGGGCTCGTCCATCAACAGTAGCGGCGCTTCGGCGGCCAGTGCGCGGATCACGCCGATGCGTTGCTGCTGGCCGCCTGACAGTTCGCGCGGGTAGCGGTGCAGGTACTGCTTGGGCTCCAGCTTGATCATGCTCATCAATTCGCGGGCGCGCTCGGCGCAGCGCTTCTTGTCCCAGCCGAGCAGGCGCGGGACCACGGTGATGTTCTCCTCGATGGTCATGTTGGGGAACAGGCCGATCTGCTGGATGACATAGCCGATGTTGCGACGCAGGGTCACTTCGTCCAGGCCGGTGGTGTCCTCGCCGTTGATCAGGACCTTACCGGAGGTGGGCATGATCAGCCGGTTGATCATCTTCAGCGTGGTGCTCTTGCCGCAGCCCGAAGGCCCGAGGAATACGCAGATCTCGCCTTCGTTGACGGTCAGGCTTACCGCGTCGACGGCTTTGACTTCCTTGCCGTTGCTGTGGAAGGTCTTGGTCAGGTTCTGGAGTTCGATCATTTCAATAATCCTTTGGGAGTCAGGGCGCGTTGCAGCCATTGCAGGAGCAGGTCGGCGATGATCGCCAGGACACTGACCAGCACGGCGCCGACGATGAGCATGGACATGTCGCTGCGGCTGATGGAGGTGAGGATGAGAACGCCCAGGCCGCCGGCGCCGATGGTGGCGGCGATGGTCATGACGCCGATGTTCATCACCACGGCGGTGCGCACGCCGGCGAGAATCACCGGCACGGCGATGGGCAGCTCGACCATGCGCAGGCGCTGGCCGAAGGTCATGCCGATGCCTTTGGCCGCTTCGCGGATGCCGGGCTCCACGCCGGTCAGCGCCAGGTAGGTATTACGCAGGATCGGCAGCAACGAGTAGAGAAACACGGCCGTGATGGCCGGCAGTGGACCAAGGCCCTGGCCGAACTTGGAATAGAACGGCAGCAGCAGGCCGAACAGGGCGATCGAAGGGATGGTCAGCAGCACGGTGGCGCAAGCCTGCAAAGGCCCGGCGAGTGCCGGGAAGCGGGTCATCAGGATGCCGATGGGCACGCCGAAGAGGATGGCCAGGCTGACGGCGATGCCGACCAGTGTGATGTGCTGCCAGGTCAGGTGCAGCACCAGGGGCCAGTCGAGGTGGGAGAAGGTGTCGAGGAAACTCATGGCTTCTCCTGGGCTTGATCGTTGATCGGATGGGCCTTGAGAAACTCGGCCGCCACTACCGTCGGGCTGCGGTGCGCGACGTCGACCTGGGCGTTGAGCTCACGCATGGTGGCATCGTCGAGCATCTCGGCCAGCGGCTTCAGTTGCGCAGCCAATTGCGGGTGGGCGTCGAGCAGTTGCTGACGAACCACCGGCGCGGCGGTGTAGTCGGGGAAGTACTCGAGGTCGTCTTCGAGCAGCTTGAGCTTGAAGGCGTTCAGGCGGCCATCGGTGGTATAAACCAAGCCGGTGAAGACCTGCCCGTTGCGCAGCGCGGTATAGACCAGGCCCGCGTCCATCTGGCGAATGTCACGCCGGGTGAATTTCAGGTCGTAGGTCTGGGTCAGGCCGACCAAGCCGTCAGAGCGGTTGGCGAACTCGGTGTCCAGGGCCAGGATGTGGCCTTTCTTCGGTTCGTCGATCAGCACCTGGTTCAGCTGGCTGATGGTGTTGACCTGGGGATACGCCTTGGCGACGTCTTCAGGCAAGGCCAGGGCGTAGGTGTTGCTGAACCGCGAGGGCGTCAACCAGACCAGACCCTTCTTGGCGTCCAGTTCCTTGACTCGCGCGTAGGTTGCCGCGCTGTCGAGCTTCTCGTCGATATGGTTGTAGGACACCAGTGACACACCGGTGTATTCCCAGAGCATGTCCAACTGGCCGCTTTCCTGGGCACTGCGTGCCAGGTTGCTACCCAGGCCGCCGGTGACCCGAACGTCGTAGCCCTTGCTGCCCAGGTATTGGGCGGTGATGGCCGCCAGTACGGTTTGCTCGGTGAACACCCGGGCGCCGAGGCGGATCACGGGTCGGTCCGCAGCCTGCACGACGCCTGCGCACAACAGGGCCAGGCCCAGTACGATGCTTAACTTCTTCATTGAATTCATTCCTTCGCTCAGCGAGTCAACCCGCGTTCAAGCCAGAGGCGGCTGACCAGGGTCACGAGGCCGTCCAGAATCAGGGCCAGCAGCGCCGTGCAGGCAGCGCCCAGCAGCAGCTGCGGCTGATTGTTCAGGGCGATGCCGGGGAAGATCAGGCTGCCCAGGCTGTTGGCGCCAATGAGGAACGCCAGGGGCGCGGTGCCTACGTTGATCGCCAGCGCCACGCGTACACCGCCGACGATGATCGGCACGGCATTGGGCAACTCCACCTTGAACAGCACCTGGCGTGGGGTCATGCCGATGCCGGTGGCGGCTTCCTTGAGTGAACCCTGAACGTTTTTCAGGCCTTCGTAGGTGTTGCGCACGATGGGCAGCAGGGAGGCGAGAAACAGCGCGAAGATGGCCGGGCCACTGCCGATGCCCAGGATGCCCAGGGCGATGGCGAGGACCGCCAGGGGAGGAATGGTGTTGCCGATGTTGAAGATCTGCATGAAGCGTTCGGCGCGCTTGACCATGCTGGGCCGACTCAGCGCCACTCCAGCGGGAACGCCCACCAGCAGCGCGGCGAACATCGAGACCAGCACCAGAATCAGGTGCGCTTGCAGATAGAACAGCAGATCTTCACGGTAATGCTCGATGGTGCTTAAGCCGATCCAATGGACCAGCAGGGCCAGGACGGCAACGATAACAGCGCCCCCTAACAGCCCTTTGCCATAGCGATTAGCCACAGGCGGACTCCTTTTTTTCCGTCGGCGCCTACCGGGCCTGCGATGAGCGCTCAAGCGAGCGATCGACCCAGGTAGGACGCGAATAGCAGCTCGCGCGATGCGAGCCATAAGCGCAGCCTCGTCAGGCTAACTTGCTGATTTTGCTAGCCCTGACGCGTGTTCGAATCAGGGGATGGACGTCTCCGTGCCTTGAAAGGTTCCCACACATTGACAGCATTTGGCCACCTCGGATGGGGTAAACGGTCGAATGAGCGGTGGCGGAAAAAGCACGATTGGCAGGCGCGCAACTCGATTCAGCTGCGCTCTGCCCTATCGTGGCGAGCTCGTTCTACACCTCCCAACGCCCCTTTAATCCAGATGCCGCGTGCGTCCCAACCGGTAGATCAGCAACGTCAGGGAGTCGGCATTCATCAGCATGATGCGGGAACGGATATCCGCGTCGTTCAGAAACCGGCGGCGGGCGTCCACGAGGTCTGGCGAGGCAGCGATTCGCAGGATCAGGGCGCGGCCCTTGCGGTCGTCGTTGCGAATGTCGCGTATGCGCCCGGTCACCTCGTCGCGCACGGTGAACAGCCTCCGACTGGGCGTGCGATGGGAAAACAGCTCGTCGTGCTCGTGCTCCAGCCACGCTCGGCGCACGCCGGGTCGCAACCGTTCGACATAAGGAGTCGCGGCTTCCAGGTAGCGGATATCGCGGGTGTCGCAGGCGATGTGGGTGAACTCATGCAGCAGGACCATGGCCTTGCTCAGGGCATTGGCATCGTCGGGGCGAAAGCTCGGCGCCAGCGGCAGGTTTCGGGCGCTGTCGAACTCGAAGAATTCATCGAGCAGGAAGACCTGCTTCTGTGGATCCAGCGCAGACATGAACGCAATGCCCACGCTCGACGCCTGGTTCAGGCGGCGGCCCATGACGTAGCGCTTGGAACTCACCGGCGAATAAGCCCGCGAGGCCATGACCGTGACGAGCTTTTCCAGCGATTGGCGGATGCGTCGCACCAGCGCGTCGCTGACCTGCGGCGTGCCGAAGAAATGCGCGATGATGTCCAGGGTGGTCGCCGGGGCGCGACCGGCCGGCGTGGCGCGATGCAGGTTATCCAACGCATTGCCCAGGTAGGACAGGGCATCGCGGTGCGCATGGCGCAACATGCGCGCGCGCTGCGGCATCAGTTGGCGAATCTTGCGCGCGCCCACGGCCAGAATCACTACTTCGTTGCGGCCCAGGGTCCAGCGTGTCAAACGGCCACCCAGGCGGCTCGGTACGCCACCGGCGTACACGGGCAGTGCCGGGGACGTGCTGATTGCCCAGCCTATCTGCGCATCGAAGTCCAGCATCGGCCCCAGCTCCTCATCCTGCGTGCCACCTAGAAACCACTGGCCGTCTTCCTGACGAACGCGGTAGAGCCGCCCGCGCAGATTGATGAAGTGTTCGGAGGTGGTGCGAGTGGCGTAGCTGCCGGTCGAGGCCTCGAAGTACAGGTCTTGCAGGGCTTGTCCGGGGCTTTCGTAGCCGGCCAGCGACAAACCGTATTGACTGTCTTCGCGCAGCGCCTGCCAGAACTGCTCGCGACGGGTGGGTACGCCTTCGAGCTTCGAGACGCCATGCCCGATCAGCGCACCCTGAACCAGTGCGCAAGCCAGCTCGAGCAAGCTCTGGCCCCATTTGCCCTGTTCTGCGGCCTGGGCAATCTGCAGGGTCTTGAGCTCCAGTTGCCAGGTCGCCAGGATCAGGCCGATCTTGCCCGGCAGAAACATCGGCAGTTGCTCCCAAGCCAGGCTCAATACGCTGACGAAGGCGCTCCACTGCGCCTGTGCCGCCGTGGTGAGTTGGGTCTTGGATAGCGTGATCAGGTAGCGGGCATTCTCTTCGAACAGGAAGTGCAGCAGGTTGCCGGTGACGGGCGTACTGCTCAGCTGAACAGGGCCTGGGGCCGGAAAGTAATCGAAGCTGGACTCTGAACTCAGGTTCAAATGAGCTTCCTTGAAGCCACCGTGGTCGTAGCGTGAGCGCCACGACTCGGGCATGCGCGCCAATACGCGCTGCTGCAGGCTCGTGTCGTCGATCAATGCCTTGAGCAGCGCGGCAGCGTTGTCGAAAGCTTGGAGCGGGAGGCTGGCCTCATAGGGCAGATACAGCACGCACAGGCCACTACCGCGGGCAATGAACAAGTAGCAATCAGGCACGCGGTCGGCGCTCAGGCCTTGGCTGGCGATCAGCTCCAGTGGGGTGAAATCGAGCGGTCCCAGGTCGCCGACCGGTCGCAACTGTGCTTCAGGTGCAAGCATCACTTGGGTGATCAACTGAACGGCCTGCAACGACAGGCTGCCCTTGAGGTGCGCTCGCCAGGCATATTCGATCAGCTGACCGGGCAGCTGGCGACAGTACCGTTCCAGGCGCCGTGCGTAGCGCAGGTCCGTCGGCAGGAACGCCTGCTCCAGCATCACCTGGTAGTGACGGCCCAGATCCAACGCTCGTACAAGTTGGCGAACATAGGCTGCATCCAGCTCGGCCGGCGCCGGGTGCCCGCTGCCCAGCTCGACGGCGGTGATGGCCGCGTCCCAATCGCGATAGTGATTCAGCGCGTATTGCACCAGGCTCTGCCGGTGGCTGAGCGTGGCGGCCGGCACAGCGCTGGGAATCTCGCCCGGCAGTGGTGGGGTCGGTACGTAGCGCTGTGTGGTGACAAACACCGCGTGAGGCATGAAGCGGCCGGGTGTGAAGTCCGAGTCCAGCTGGGCTTGCAGGCGGTCTTGCGCAAAGCTCGGAATGTCTTGAAGGTCGAGCAGGTAATCCTGCTCGGCGGGGCTGCTCAGCAGGCTATAGGCCAAGGCTTTGAGGTAACCGGTTTTCTGCGCGGCAGTCGCCTGTGCCAGCCAGGGAGGGATCACATCGATCTGGATTTGCCGGCGAGCCAGTTCGCAGTGATGCTCCAGTGCTCGCGCCAGGTTGTCCGGCGGCTCGGCCTGACGCATCAGGTCAGGCAACGAGGCGATGGGCCAGCTGCCGGCGATCAAATGATCGAAGGTTTGCAGGCGCCAGGCTTGCCGTGCCGAGCTGTCGAAGGTGTTCTGGCGCAAGGGGGCCGAGGTTGAAACAGACTTTTCATCCAGGCGGCTTTCCAGCGCCACCAGATAATGCTGCAGCTGGCGATAGTACCCGCTGGCCAGCGCCTCTCGATGACGTCCGGCCTGCTCGAATGCCCCACGCAGTTGCTGACGAGCGCGGCGCACAATCGTGGCCATCAACGGTTCGGGCAATGCCTCGATAGGCTGCTGGACGCCTTCTGCGACCTGGATGAAGGCTTGCCCCGGCGCCTTGTCGCCGGTTTGCCACAATGCCTGGGGCAGGTTGGGTTCGGGCAGCTGGATGGACAGGGCAGCGGGGCCGCCCTCCAGAACGTAGGCCATCTCACGTTGCAGGAGGCCCGCCGAGACTGACATCAGGTCCGGCCCGCGGGCTTGATAGCGAGCGTATTGCAGGTCCAGATCGACCAGGTGGGTGAGCAGTTGCTGTGGATCGTGGGCATCGCGCAGGATCGCGGCGCCCACATAGTTCAGGCTGGCCGGATCATCGCGAATGTCGCCCGGGAAAAGTGGGTCCAGCGTGCGCAGGTGTGGGTCCAGGCGTCGATCCAGTGCCAGGGCTTGTTGGCACAGGCGCCAGGGCGTTTGCGGGCTGCCCTGGCTCAGGGTTTCCTGCAGGCGGGTACGCTGTTGCGCCAACAGTGCCCGTGCATACGCTTCCAGCGTTTGAACGGGGGTGGGGTCCAGGCACAAGGCGTTGATGCGCAGCGTTTTGAACAGGGCCTGGCTGGTTTGAGGGGCATGGGGCAGCCAACGCTCTCGCTGCAGCGGGTCGGCCAGGTCCGCCAGCAAGGCGCGTCGGCTGGCATACTTTTGCACGCCGCTGCCAGCGCAGTAGGTGTAGCAAGGGCCTGTGTGGTCTGCCTGGCTCAGTACCAACAGATCGTCCAGCGCCAGGTTCTGGTTTTCCAGCGTCGATACACGCAGGGAACAGGCACGCAAAGGGTGCTCCGTTTCGGCGTCATGCCCGCTCGCCCAAGCCGTCAGTTGCCGATACTGCTCGGGTTCCAGGTTGCCGATCTGCTGGCTGTGCAGCAAGTGCTGGAGCAGGGTGGTCTGCAGCGCTGTGCCCAGCTGCTCGCACAAGGGTTGAACGGCCGTAGCCGAGTTGTCCCAGTAATGCGCCAGCCGGATGCCGGCACGTACCGCTGGCTCTAGCAGGTTGCCGTCGGCGGGTGCGAGCATCTCATCGGGTGTCGGCTGGTCCCGCACCCATTCGCGCATCTGCGCAAGATTGTCCGCCAGGCCTGCGTGCAGGCGCAGCATCAGAGCCTGGAACACGTCACCACTGAGCAGCGAGCCTTCGAACGCTTCGACAGGGCGCGCTTGCACGACACGTTGCGCCGCTGCTGTTGCCGGAAACCGCAAGGCCGCGCCCGCGACCGCAGCGCCGATGGAATCGAGCAGAAATTGCTTGAGCTGCAGTGGCTCGGCAAAACGGCGCAGCCCCAGCAACGGGTTGTAGAGCATCACGACCGTGGTGTGGCCGCCTCGGCTCAGTCGCACGGTGGCAGGCAACTCGAAGCGTTGGCCATCGCTCATCACGGCCGTGATCCCGTCGATGCGCAGCTGCTGCGCCGCCGTCGGCTGGTGGTCGCGGTTCGCTGCCGTGATCGATGACAACCACTGGTGCTCTTCGGTTGTGATCTCTCCGGCTGTCAGGCTCGCCTGTGCATGGGCCATGAAACGTTGACGCAGTGACGTACTGTGGAACCAGGGTAGAGGTTGAGCGGACATGGTGCCTCCTGGGCAATGAAAAAAGCCCCGCATGCGAGCCCGATGGGGCGAGGCGGGGTTATCACTGTTGCCCGGAGCAGGAGGGTGGGGGTGGTATCTATGGCTGAAACGCGTCCAGGCAAGCGAGGGGGCGAAAGGTGCACGTCGCCGCTGGACAACGTGCGGTTTGGTTCGAGGCAGGCTATAATCCGCGCCCTTTTTCATTCCCTCGCCAGGCGATCATCCATGACCCAACAGGCCGCCGAAGTCGCGAAACGCCGCACTTTCGCTATCATTTCCCACCCGGATGCGGGCAAGACCACCATCACCGAGAAACTCTTGCTGATGGGCAAGGCCATTGCCGTGGCCGGTACGGTGAAGTCGCGCAAGTCCGACCGTCACGCGACCTCCGACTGGATGGAGATGGAGAAGCAGCGCGGTATTTCCATCACCACTTCGGTGATGCAGTTCCCCTACCGCGAGCACATGGTCAACCTGCTCGACACCCCCGGCCACGAGGACTTCTCGGAAGACACCTACCGCACCCTGACGGCGGTCGACTCGGCCTTGATGGTGCTCGACGGCGGTAAAGGCGTCGAGCCGCGGACCATTGCCCTGATGGATGTCTGCCGCCTGCGCGACACGCCGATCGTCAGCTTCATCAACAAGCTGGACCGCGACATCCGCGACCCGATCGAACTGCTCGACGAAATCGAGGCAGTACTCAAGATCAAGGCTGCACCGATTACCTGGCCGATCGGCTGCTACCGCGATTTCAAGGGTGTCTACCACCTGGCAGGCGACTACATCATCGTCTACACGCCGGGCCATGGCCACGAGCGCACCGATGTGAAGATCATCGAAAAGCTGGACTCCGACGAGGCGCGTGCGCACCTGGCCGATGAGTACGACCGTTTCGTCGAGCAACTGGAACTGGTGCAGGGTGCCTGCCACGAGTTCAATCAGGACGAGTTCCTGAGCGGCCAGTTGACCCCGGTGTTCTTCGGTACGGCACTGGGTAACTTCGGTGTCGACCATGTGCTCGATGCCGTCGTGGACTGGGCGCCGCGCCCGCTGCCGCGGGTTGCCAACGAGCGCACCGTGGAGCCGGTCGAAGAAAAATTCTCCGGCTTCGTGTTCAAGATCCAGGCGAACATGGACCCCAAGCACCGCGACCGCATTGCGTTCATGCGCATCTGTTCGGGCCGCTACGAGAAGGGCATGAAGATGCGCCATGTGCGCACCGGCAAGGACCTGCGCATCGGCGACGCCCTGACGTTCTTCTCCTCCGAGCGCGAGCAGCTCGAAGAAGCGTTCGCCGGCGACATCATCGGCCTGCACAACCACGGTACCATCCAGATCGGCGACACCTTCAGCGAAGGCGAGAGCCTGGGCTTCACCGGTATTCCGCACTTCGCCCCGGAGTTGTTCCGCCGCGTGCGGCTCAAGGATCCGCTCAAGTCCAAGCAGTTGCGCCAGGGGCTGCAGCAGTTGGCCGAGGAAGGCGCCACCCAGGTGTTCTTCCCCGAGCGCAGCAATGACATCATCCTCGGCGCGGTCGGCGTGCTGCAGTTCGACGTGGTCGCCAGCCGTCTGAAGGAAGAATACAAGGTGGAGTGCGCCTACGAGCCGATCACCGTGTGGTCCGCACGCTGGATCGAATGTGCCGATAAAAAGAAACTCGAGGAATTCAGCAACAAGGCCGCAGAAAACCTGGCGCTGGACGGCGGTGGGCACCTGACCTACCTGGCGCCGACACGGGTCAACCTGGCGTTGATGGAAGAGCGCTGGCCGGACGTGAAATTCCGCGCCACCCGCGAGCACCATTGATCGACCCCACGTGGGCCTCAGTGGCGGATCTGGTTCCAGATACGGGTGCGTAGCTGCTCGATCTCGGTCGGCATGGGTTGCAGCAGGAACAACTTGCTCATGACCTCGGCACTGGGGTAGATCCTTCGATCGCGCTTGAGCACCGGATCGACCCACTCATCGGCGCCTTCGTTACCATTGGCGTAGTGCACGCTGTTGGTGATGTTGGCCATGACCTTGGGGTCCAGCAGGTAGTTGAGAAAGGTGTACGCCGCGTCTTCGTTCGGGGCGTCGGCGGGGATGGCGACCATGTCGAACCACATGGTCGAACCCTCCCGCGGCAAGGTGAACTCGATTTCCACGCCTTTCCCGGCTCGCCTGGCCTGGGTCTGCGCCTGCAGCACGTCGCCGGAAAAACCGACCACCGCGCACAGCTTGCCCTCGGCCAACTGATGGCTGTACTCCACCGAATCGAAATAGCGTACGTAGGGCTTGATGCTCAACAGCAACGCCCGAGCCTTGTCGTAGTCGGCCGGGTTCTGGCTGTGCGAGGGCAGGCCCAGGTAGTTCAGAGCCATGGGCAGCAGTTCGGGGCCGATGTCGAGAATGGCAACGCCGCACTTCTGCAGGCGCGCGATGTTCTCCGGCTTGAACACCAGGTCCCAGGAGTCGACCGGGGCATCGTTGCCGAGCGCCGCCCGGACCTGATCGACGTTGTAGCCGATGCCGCTGACGCCAAACAGGTACGGAAAGCCATAGCGGTTGCCGGGATCGTTGATTTCCAGGGCGCGCAGCAGTGCAGGGTTGAGGTACTTCCAGTTCGGCAGGCGGGTGCGATCGAGTGGCTTCAGATTGCCGGCGCTGATGTGGCGGTTCATGAAGTGATTGGAAGGGAATATCACATCGTACTTGCCGGGCGATTCGCGCAGGCGCTTTTCCAGGGTGTCGTTGCTGTCGAACAAGCTGTATCGGGTTTCGATGCCGGTCTGGCGCTGGAAGTTGGACAGGGTGTCGGGGGCGATGTAGTCGGGCCAGTTGTAGATGTTGACCGTGCCGGCGGCGAACGCCATGGGCGTGGCCAGCATCAGTGCGGCGAGGGCCAAGTGACGCATGGGGTAACTCCTGAGCCGCCGTTGATCGCCTACTGTAATCATAGAATCGAGGTGGGGGAAGGCCCCGTGCTGCATAGAGCTGCGCGCGATGCCGCGACAACGGTATAGTGCCGGCGCACCCGTCATCGAGGAGATCGCCGTTGCGTTGGTTATCATGGATGCTGGCCGCCGCTGTGTGCGCCACACAGGCCGCCGTTGCCGCGCCGTCGGTGGCGACCCTGGAACGCAGCCACTGGCCGGAGCGCATCGATTCGCCGGTGCTGTTCGACGTCGCGTCGCGGGCGCACATACTGCTGTTCGCCCGTTCGCTGCTGGCCAGCGAAAGCCAGGACGAAGCACAACTGACCACACGGCTGGGCCTGCGCCAGATCAACCTGCTGGCCATCAACGACCTGCGCCAGCGGTTGTGGCAGCGGCTTTGGGCCAACTTCGACCTGGCCCAGCAAAGCTGCGAGCAGGATGCCTCGTTCTGCTACGCCATCGACAGCGAAAGCGAGCTGCGCACCCAGGCGGCCGATTTGGGCATCGATCCCGAATCCTTCTATGCAGGCTTTGCCGTACCGGGCCAGGTGTTCAGCGAGGCTTACCTCAACGAACTGTTGCGCCTGGCTGCCGTGTCGCCGCAGACCACCAGCGAAGTGCAGCTGCTGTCGGAGCAGGAATTCGATGGCAACGGCTTTGCCGACCGCACCTTCCTGCTCAGCTTCGACGGCGGCCCCGGCCCGGTCGATGGCACCACCGATGCGTTGACCGGCTACCTGCGCGCTCAGGATCTGAGCGCCACGTTCTTTGTGCCCGGACAAACCCTGCAGGCGCGTGCCGAGAAGACCTCGGTGGCCCAGTTGCAGGCGCTGTATGCCGGCCAGTGCGTGGCGACCCTGGGTTGGCAGTACGTGTCCCATGGGCAATGGGACAAGTGGCAGGACTCGGTGCTGCGCAGCATCGCCCTGCTGCAGGCCGACCTGCCGGACAGCTACGTGCCCTGGTTCCGCCCGCCGTACGGTCAGCGCCGCGCCGACAGTGGTGGATTCTTCGCCGGTGCCGGTCTGAAGGTGGCGTTGTGGAACATCGATTCGATGGACGACGACAGCCGTCTGACGGCCCAGCAGGCCGGCGAGCGGACGCTCAGCCTGATGCTGCTGTGGCGAAGGGGGATCGTGGTGTTTCACGACACCCTGGCCAAGGCGCAGACCGCAGTGCCCTGGTTGATGCGAGAAACCGCCCAGACCGACATCGCCTGGCAGGCGTGTGCCGACGTTCGGTGAGCGTGAGGCCGTAAACGTCAGGTTTTGCGGGGGCTTGGCAGGTTTGCGGAGAAATTTGGCGAGATGATGATGGGTAGGTCAACTTCGGACTCTAACGGCGTATGTCCCAGCCGCCAAGCGTTATTCGCACGGCTGAAAAATAAACATCAAAAAACCGTAAAGTGCGTTTTTTCTTCATGGGTTTTGCGGTATTACGAAGACAGACCGCCGAACCCTGCATCACAGGTGGCGTCTTCCAGAGACTCTCCACCTGTGCGCAGGTCCTGCTCCTTGATGCGGGAATCCGGCGGCCTTTTCACGGCGCAGCACCGTCCAGGTATTGCGTTGTCAGGCTCCCAAAAAGGTGACCGAGTATGGATGAACAAGGACGCAGCACCTCTTCCAATCAGCCGATCCTTTATGTGCTCGATACCAACGTACTGATCCACGATCCAAATGCCCTGCTGAATTTCGAAGAACACCGTGTCGCCATTCCCATGACCGTTCTGGAGGAACTGGACAAACTCAAGGATGGCAAGCAGACCGTCGCTGCCGAATGTCGGCAGGCCATTCGCCTGATCGACAAGACCCTGGGCGATGCGTCGCCGGCGGTGGTCGAATCGGGTGTGCCGATCATGCGCGTCAACGGCAGCACCAAGGGTTTTCTGTCTATCCTCATGGACAAGCGCCCCGAGCCATCGAACCTGCTGCCGCAGAACCTCAACGACAACATCATCATCAACCAGTTGATCGACCTGCACACCCGTCACCCCGACCTGAGCGTGATTCTGGTCACCAAAGACATCAACATGCGGCTCAAGGCCCGCGCTTGCGGCATTGCCGCCGAGGATTACAGCACCGACCAACTCGTCGACGACGTATCGCTGCTTTCGCGTGGCTACCACAATGTGACCGGCTCGTTCTGGGACCGCGTGAGCAAGGTCGAGACCCGTCAGGACCACGGCCGCACCTGGCACCGCGTGCAGTTGAGCGAGCTGCTGCCCTCGGTGCACATGAACGAGTTCATCATCGACGAGCAGGGCTTCGTCGGCTGGATCAAGGGCATCAAGGACGATGAATTGATGATCCTGGACTTGCACCAGGAACCCTTGCTGCACCAGGAAGCCTGGGGCCTGAAGCCGCGTGACATCTACCAGGGGCTGGCCTTGTTCGCCTTGCTGGACCCGGATATTCACTTGGTCAACCTGTCCGGTGCGGCGGGTTCGGGCAAGACCATCCTGGCACTGGCGGCGGCCATCGAGCAGACCATGGTGACCAAGCGCTACCGGCGCATTATCGCCACTCGCAGCGTGCAGGGGCTGGACCAGGAAATCGGCTTCCTGCCCGGTACCGAAGCGGAGAAAATGGAGCCTTGGCTGGGCGCCATCACCGACAACCTCGAAGCCCTGCACATGGACGACGAGAACACGCACGGCAGCGTCGACTACATCCTGAGCAAGGTGCCGCTGCAGTTCAAATCGTTGAACTACATTCGCGGCCGCAGTTTCCAGCACAGTCTGATTCTGATCGACGAATGCCAGAACCTCACCCCGCACCAGATGAAAACCATCATCACCCGGGCCGGCACTGGCTCCAAGGTGATCTGCCTGGGCAACCTGGCGCAGATCGACACCCCCTACCTGTCGGCCCCAAGCTCAGGCCTGACCTACCTCACGGAGCGTTTCAAGGACTTCCCGCAGGGTGTGCACATCACGTTGCAAGGTGTGCCTCGCTCGATCCTCGCCGAGTATGCCGAGTCCCATCTGTAAACCTGAAACTGGCGGTGCCTTGCGGCACCGCTCGGTTCAGCCGTTGAATTGCACTTCCTGACGCTCCTGGCCTTTTTCCAGCACGAATCGATAGACGCGCCCCGCCTCCTTGTCGAACGTCAGGCGCTTGCCGGGCCGTACGTGATGCTTGGTGGGCGGCTTGCAGTCCTTGCCGTCGGGGGCACAGTCGTTGAAATGATCGATCACCAGCGTGGCGTTGCCGTCATTGGGGATGACGAAGCTGTTGGCTTCGTGCACCACGTCGGTGACATAGCGCGTGGGCGTCGGCTTGACGAACACCACGGCGCCGAAGCCGGCCAGGATATTCACCCCCGCCGTGAGGGCTTCGTCGTACTGCTTGGCTTGCTCGGCGTTCAAGCCAAAGCCGTCGCTGGCCTCCGGCAGCACCGGAATGAAACGCAGGCGATAGTAGCGCTCGGCCTCGCGCTTGCCGCGGTACAGCAGCCTGACCTGTTGCATGCCCTGGGCCGGCACGATCAGCCGCGCAGGGCTGGCAATCAGGCTGCGTTCGCCCGCTGGCAGGCCGTCGAGCGACACTTCGGTGGCCTTGCCGTCGGCCCCATACACCAGTTCGGCGACGGTGACCTTGACGAAGGCGGTATGGTCGCCGTTGTTGTAGATGCGCTTGAGCGAGGTACTGCGGCCCTCGTCCAGGTATTCGTAGAGGCTGCCGATGTTCAGTTCCGGCCCGGCGTGGGCTGCCGGTGTGCCAAGGGCAAGCAGTAGCAACAGGTGTCTCATGGTGGACCTCAGGCGATGGTGGCGTCGTAGATGATGGTGACCGTGCCGCTGTACTTGGCGCCCGGATTGAGCAGCATCTTCGCGGCGTCGGCGCCGCTGACTTCGAAGTGCAGCATGCCTGCCGCATTGGTGATGTTCCCGGAGGGCACGATCGTTTTGGCCCGCGCCGCGCCGTGCCTGAGCGACAGTCGGTTCACCGGCTGGTTGTTGTGGGTAAAGGTGCTGGGCAGGGTAAGCTGGGTGTCCATGGGCACATCCGCCCGGGTTGTGGTGTAACGCAAGTTGCAGCGACCGTCTGCGGCGTTCGGCAACTGGCAACCCAGGTAGACGCGTAACGGCGAGGCTGCCCACAGGCGCAGAGGAGAGTCGTAATAGAGCCGCTCGGGTGCCCTGCTGGAGTTCATCGTAGCGGCCCAACCGCCCTGCGGAATGAGCTTGAGCTCGGCACCATTGTCGGGGAAGTCCACGCGAATGTCCGGCTGGACCACGAAGCTCACGCGAAAGCGAATGACGTCGGTACTGGCGCTGGTCAGGTTGCCGAAGTCGAAACCGCGGCCAGGCCCTACTGGGTAATCAATGACGCCTTCCCAGCGCCCTGGGTTAAGGGAGGCGGGCGCGGGAAACTCTGGTCGGATGCTGACGCCTATTTGACTGACCTGTGAGTTCTCCACCATCGAGTTGCCGGATTTCGACGAATAACAAGGTGTAGGGTTAGTCTCGTTCAAGGTGTACCACAGGTGCTGGGACCATACGCCTGGGGCACTGCCGATGCCGCCGAGGCCGCCACAGCCACCCCTGGGGGCGGCCAGTACCGTTTCGTTGCGCCAGCTGACCCGTTGGCTGAAATGGTTGAAGGCGATCGACATGCTCGCCGTCTGGCCAGTGTCCTGGTTTTGCAGCGTGATGGCCTGGCGCGCGGGGAGCTTGACATAGACTTTGTTGCGGTCGTCCGCCGAGTTGACGTCCACGACCTTGGTGTAGGTGATGGGCAGATCGATGCCCCAGTCACGGTTCGTGCAATACCCGCCGCTGGCGAACTGACTGCACCATTGCGCCCGCCGGGTAGTGTTGATGAACTGGGTACCCTCGATGCGCGCGGTGATCACGGTTTCGTTCGCCTGCGCCGCTTGAGTGAAAAACCACGGCAAGACCAGCAGTGCAAGCTTGCCGAGGGTTGCTGCCGCCGCATGAGGCCTGTTCGATAGCCGATTCATCCTGCCTCTCCTTCTGAAGCGCCACCGTTGGCGGCCAGGCTGTCTGCGCTGCATTGCTGGTCGCCCACCAACAGCACTTCGTTTTCACGCTGGGCGTGCTTTTCGTCCAGCTTCAGAAAGCACAGCCGTGCACCGCTGCGGCGTACTTCCAGGGTGGGCGTCGATTCGCTCATTTCCACAGCGAAAAAACCGTCGGCCTCGGTCAGGCTGCGGCTGGCGTGGTTGATCACCATGGCACCCTTGATCGGGTCGCCACGGTGGTTGAGCAGGCGGCCCAGTACGGTGACGGTGCGCATCACGCGGATCTTCTGGTAGGTCACGCCGCCACGGTTGAGGTGGTAGCTGAAAGAGGAGGGCTGGATGACCGCCGCGTGGGCGTCGGCGCCCTGGAAGTCGAGTTGCACCTGGCCCGGACGATAGGCACCGGCCGGCATGACGTTGCGGCCTGGATACAAGGTTGCGCCGAAGCTCTGCGGGCTGTCGGCACGCAGGCTCAGGCCCTGGATATCGGATTCCACATCGACGATCACGCCGGCCTCGTAGGCCTGGAAGAGACCGCTGGCGGCGATCTTGTCACCGTCGGTGGCCAGGGTGCTTTCAAGGTTCAGGCCACCGCTCAGGCCGTCGTCCAGGGACGATTTTTGCAGGTAGGCGTCGCCGTACACGGCGTTGTTCTGGAACTGCGCATTGGTGGCAAAGCCTGCACCATAGCGATCGGCTGTCAGCGTGCCCGAGACGTTGCGCAGGGTGTGGTGCTGCAAGGCCTGCTGGTAGGTCAGCGATACGTTGTGATCGCGGCTGCCATCCTGCGCCGTGCGGCTGCCCAGGGTTGCGGACAGGCGGCGGCCGTCCTGGCCCAGGTTCATGCTCAGGGTGAAGTCGACGCCGCGATTGCGGTGCCCGCCGGTGGTGATGGAACCGGGCCGGTCGAATACCGAGGTGCGCCAGTTGGCGTCCGAGCCGAGCAGCTTGCCATGGTAGGTCACGCCCAGGTCGAGTGCGTTGCCGCCATACAGGCCGTCGCTGCGTGCGATACGGGCGTTGGCGCTCCAGCGCTGGTCGATGCGGTGCATCCAGGCCGCCGAGGTTTGAATCACCTGCTGGGCCGGCGCTCGCTCGAGCTGCCCACGCAGCCTTGGGTATTGCTGCCAGCTCTGGCTTCGACTCAACACCAGGTTGCCGGCGTCGTAGTTCCACAGTGCCTGGAGGTCATAGCCCTGGCCGTGCTGACCGGTATGAAACAGGTTGGCGTACAGTTTCAGGCTCTGCAGTGCGTCCCAATCGGCCGACACGCCGTACTGATCGAAACCCCGGACACGCTGCAGCGAACCGCCCAGCACCACGCGGGAGTGGGCCAGGTAGTTGAACAGGGCGCCGGCGCTGAGGCTGTTGTCGCGATCCTCATCCCAGTTGCTGAGCAAGGTACTGCGTTGCCCCAGGTACAGGTTGTAGCGCCAGCGTTCGTCCGGATTGCTCCAGTTCGATGGCTTGTAGATGAACGCCTCGCTGCTGGACGTTACGCGGCCGTCTTCGAGTACTCGCACTTCGACGTCGTAGATGCCACCGGGCAGTACCTTGGTATCGATGGCTTGCAGCCCCGGCTGGACCGGCTGGCTATTGATCAGCACACCGCCGCGGTAGATTTCCACCACCCCGGCGCGCGTCGGGGTTACGTAGATCGGTGTGGCACTGGGGCTGGCGCTGCTCACCGCGAGGCTGTCGCTGCTGCCGAACATGACGCCCAGCGCGGTATCCGGGCTGTCGCCCAGGGTCCGAGGCTGGCGCGCCAGGCCCTGGGAATCGGGCATGAAGTAGCCCAGGCGGTAGAAGTGGTTTTCTATCAGGCGTTCGGCGTACAACTGGTCGACACGCCGCCGGGTGCCTTGGCGACTGTCCTGGCTGCGGTCGGCCTGGACCTGCCCCAAGGCGGTCCAGTCGCCCAGGCTGCCTTGGCCTTGCAGGGCATAGCGACCTGTCTGCTCCTGTTGGCCGGCAGAGATATTGAGCTGGTTACGCAGGATCAGGCCCTGGCTGCCGTGCTCGGGCAGGGCGTGATAGCGTTGGGAATCGGTGCTGCGTTCGACCGAGCGGGTCAGAATCGACAGGCGCGAGTCGTGCAAGCTGTAATGCAGGGCAAGCAATTCGTTGCGGCAATCGTTGACGCAGGTGCCCAGTGGCACTGGATCGGCAAGTTGGGCCGCCCAGCGTTGACGCAGCGGCTGCAAGGACGGCTCGCCGTCGCTGTCGACGAATTCGACGAGCTGGACGCGATCGCGGCGATCCAGTGCGATCAGCGCCTCGCCCAGGGGCTGGCCGTCCAGGTCGATGCGCACCGCCAACGGAACGTCGAAGAAATGCTCGTTGAACTCGGCGGGCAAGCCTTGCGCCTGGCTCAGCACCCCCACCGAGCCCGTGGCCGGGGTCATGGCCATGGACAGGCCAGGCATGAGGGTCAGCACCAGCAGCGAAGCGATGCGCGCACCGCTTGGCATCGATAGGGCATGTGCAGTCATGGGTACCACGAGGTCTTGGGCCAGCCGGTGTCGCGCAGGCAACAGCGGCGGCCGTATGAACGATGGAAAGCGGGCGGCGATCAGACCGGATCAGGGGTTTCGAACACCAGGTTGACGATGCCCTGGTAGCTGCCCGGGACATACCCGGCGCTTGGCTTGGTGCCCGCAGTGACGAGGAAGTCGACCACGGTGCCTGCGGCGGAGTCGGCCACGTTGGAGACGGTTTCAGCACTGGTGCTCAGGCGGCGGCCGCCGATGCTGACGTCCAGGCCGATGGTGCTGCTGCCACTGGTCATGGAGGGGGTGGTAAGCAGCTTGGCCTTGATTTCGCCGCTGGTGCTTTTCATGGTCAACTGCTTGCGGATGGGTTCCAGGCTGCCATCGGCAGGCTTGAAGCTCATGTTCTGCGGTTCGTTCATCCAGTTGCCGCCCAGAGGTTCGACGATGAACTTGTCGGTCGGTACGGTGGCGGTCACGGTGACAGTATGGTCGATGCGCTGAACGGCCATGGCTGGAGCGGCCATCAGGATGGCCAGGGGCAGGGCGAGGAATGCGGATTTCATCGGGTACAACTCCTTGATTTCGATATGAGCAGCGAGTGCGCGCTGCGTCTCGACCGGACCTGAGCCGAAGTCGAACCCGGTCGGTAGGCGGCGCAAGGAGAAGTGTGCAGAGGTCTGGCCGGTGAAAAAGTCAGAAGCATCCCAAGTTTCGTAGGAATCGTCCTACAACATGGCGTTTCGGGTTTGCGCACACCGCCGGTTGCGGGGCTACAATCGCCGCTTCTGGAACAGGAGTAACGCTGTGCTGACCCATCTCGATTCCCAAGGCCGCGCCCATATGGTGGATGTCACCGAAAAGGCCGTGACGTTCCGCGAAGCCGTGGCCCAGGCGCGCGTGCGCATGCTGCCGCCGACCCTGCGCATGATCGTCGAGGGCGAGCACCCCAAGGGTGATGTGTTCGCCGTGGCGCGCATTGCCGGCATTCAGGCGGCGAAGAAAACCAGTGATCTGATTCCCCTGTGTCATCCGCTGATGTTGACCGGCGTGAAGGTCGAGTTGGTGGCCGACGGCGAAGACAGCGTGTTGATCACCGCGCGCTGCAAGCTGGCCGGGCAGACCGGGGTCGAGATGGAGGCATTGACCGCGGCCAGTGTGGCGGCCTTGACGATCTACGACATGTGCAAGGCGGTCGACCGCGGCATGGTCATCGAACAGGTGCGGCTGCTGGAAAAGCAGGGCGGCAAGAGCGGCCATTTCAAGGCGGACGCATCATGAAATACACCGTGTTGTATTTCGCCCGCTATCGTGAGGTGCTGGGTACCGGCGAGGAAGTCGTGACCGGCGAGTTCGCCAGTGTCGATGCCCTGCGTGAGTTCCTCATCCTGCGCGGTGATCGCCAGGTGCTGGGGGAGAAGGGGCTCATGTGTGCACGCAATCAGGAGATGTGCGCGTTGACCGAGCCGCTGTTCGACGGCGACGAAGTGGCGTTCTTTCCAACCGTGACCGGAGGCTGACATGAGTGTTCGCGTACAGCACGAACCGTTCGACCCGGGGTCCGAGCTCAATGCTTTGCATCAGGCCAATACCGGGGTGGGCGCCGTGGTCGGTTTCGTTGGCTACGTGCGCGATTTCAACGATGGGCTCGAAGTGCGCGGGATGTTGCTGGAGCACTATCCGGGCATGACTGAAAAAGCCTTGGACAAGATCGTTTTCGAAGCGGCGCAGCGCTGGCCGTTGCTCAGGCTGGAGATTCTGCACCGGGTGGGTGCACTGGAACCGGGCGAGCCGATCGTGTTCGTCGGTGTGGCCAGCGCCCATCGTCAGGCGGCGTTCCAGGCCTGTGATTTCGTCATGGACTACCTCAAGACCCGCGCGCCGTTCTGGAAAAAGGAAAATACCGAGGATGGCCCGCGCTGGGTGCAGGGGCGAGAGAGCGACGAGCAGGCGGCCCAGCGCTGGGAGTGATCTGAGGGTCGGCGGAGGCCCTTTCGCGGGCAGAGCCCGCTCCCACAAAAGGGCGGCGCGGTGAGTCAGGAGCGCTTGCGTTCCACCGGTTTGAGCAGCTCGGCTGATGGCATTTCGAAGTTGATCTTGCGGCCCAGCAACGCCTCGATCGACGGCAGCTGATAGGAATCGTCTTCGCCGGCGAAGCTGATCGACACGCCACTGGTGCCGGCCCGTCCTGTACGACCGATGCGGTGAACGTAGTCGTCCGGCACTTCGGGCAGGGTGAAATTGATCACATGGCTGATGCCGTCGATGTGGATACCGCGGCCTGCCACATCGGTGGCCACCAGTACCCGGATCTTGCCTTCGCGAAAGCCTTCCAGGGTCTTGATGCGCTTGTGTTGCGGCACGTCGCCAGACAACTGTGCGGCATTCACGCCATCGCGTACCAGGCGCTCCTCGATCCGGCGAACCTCGTCCTTGCGGTTGGCGAAGACGATGACCCGTTCCCAGTCGTTGCTGGTGACCAGGTTGTAGAGCAACGTGTATTTATCGCTGCCGGCCACGGCGTACACGTGCTGCTCGACGGATTCGCTGGCTACGTTTTCCGGCTCGATCTCGACGATGGCCGGATCGGTGGTCCACTGCTGGGCCAGGTTCATCACGTCTTCGGTGAAAGTGGCCGAGAACAGCAGGGTCTGGCGCTCCTGCTTGGGCGGCGTCTGGCGAATGATCTGGCGCACCTGGGGGATGAAGCCCATGTCGAGCATGCGATCGGCTTCGTCGAGCACCATGACCTCGACCATGTCCAGATGGACTTCGCCGCGCTGGTTGAAGTCCAGCAGGCGACCAGGGGTCGCGACCAGAATGTCGCAGTGGCGGGCTTCGAGCTGCTTGAGTTGCTTGTCGAAATCCATGCCGCCCACGAAGGTCATCACGTTCAGACCGGTGTACTTGGTCAGGCCTGCGGCATCCTTGGCGATCTGCACCACCAACTCGCGGGTCGGTGCGATGATCAACGCGCGCGGCTCGCCCATGAAGCGCTCCTTGGGCGGCGGCGTCTGTTGCAGTTGGGAGATGATCGAGACGAGGAAAGCGGCGGTCTTGCCAGTGCCGGTCTGGGCACGGCCGATGGCGTCGCGGCCCTTGAGCGTGTAGCCCAGCACCTGCGCCTGGATGGGCGTGCAGTAGGGGAACCCCAGGTCGTGGATGGCGTGCATCACTTCGTCGGTAAGCGCGAAGTCGTGAAAGCGCGTCTTGCCTTCCTGTGGTTCGACCTGAAAGTCGGCACGGCTCCAGGCGGGCGGCACCGGCTTGGCTACCCGCGCGCGCGCAGGCTTTTCATCAACGAAGGTCGCCTTCGCGGGTGCTTCGGGTTCAGGGCTAGGGGTGGGCGCTGCCACAAAGGCGGACGGCGGGGTCGATTCTTGGCTGTCGACGGGCAGGACGCGGGTGGCGCCAGTGTCGGCTGCAAGCGGTTGCGCCTCGCTTTTGCCGAACATCTTCTTGAGTGCTTTGAGCACAGGCTTCTCATCGATTGGTTAAGGAATGTACGTCAGGCAGTGTAATGCAAGAATCGAGCACGACGGTAGAAGAGTGCGGGATGCGGTCTGGCTGATGCTCGGCGGTATTCCTTTCGCGGCCGATGACCGCTCCCACGGGTGTCGCGCTCCCAGGAGGGCGGCGGTTAGTGCAACCGCTGCGCGAGCCACTCGCCGATGTCGGCGATCTCTTGCGGTAACACTTGGTGACCCATGGGGTATTCCCGCCACGCTGCGTCCACGCCCCAGCCTTTGAGGTATTCATACGCGCTGCGGCCCATGGCATTGATCACCACTTCGTCGTTTTGCCCATGCAGGCACAGCGCCGGAATACGCTGTTGGCTGGCGGCCAGTTGAACCTGGTCGTCGAAGGTGGGCGCGTAGGTCGACAGCGCGAGCACGCCCCCCAGCGGACCTTTCCAGCTGATGTAGGCCGTGTGCAGGGCCACCGCGCCGCCTTGGGAAAAGCCTGCAATGAAGATCCTTTCCGGTTGGATTCCGCTGGCCTGCTGCTCTTCGATCAGCCCGCAAAGCATCTGCGCAGACGCCTCCAGCTGACCTTGGTCGATGGCCCGCGCAGGGTTCATGGCAATGATGTTGTACCAGCTGGGCATGGCGTAGCCGCCATTGATGGTGACCGCGCGGGTTGGCGCCTGGGGCAGTACGAAGCGCGTGCTGTGAAGGCTTTCTTGCAAGGCTTCTGCCACGGGCAAGAAGTCGTATCTGTCCGCGCCCAGGCCGTGCAGCCAGATGACACAGGCATCGGCGGTGTGGTTCGGTTCGATGATCAAGGGGTCAGTCATGGTTGCTCCGTTGTGGGGCGCCCGCTCTGTTTGAGTGCAGTGAAGCGGGACGCGATGGTGCGATCTATGAACAAGATGTCGCAAGGCTACAAGTTTTTCTATTGACGCGCACTTAAACGCTTTCGACGTTCACTATGGTACGAGGCTTGCTATGTAACTGGCGTAATACCAGCATCCTCATCGGCGGTAACACTATAGAGCCTTCATGCACTGACGCAGAGCAGTCAGTGAGGGTGCAGAAAGCCTGCCGATGATCGCGAAAGACGCCGCAGGCCACTGCGTCGAACCTTGCGGGGAGCGGGGACAAGCGTTGCATATCCCGGTCGCGCCATCTGGCCAGTCGGGTTCATCACTTGTATTGCGATTGATGCTTGACCCAACAACTAGCCAACACGGGTCGATACCGCCTCATTTAGGTGCAGCGCAATTCAAGCTCGGACACAACAAGAGCAACTGGAGGTTTTGAATGAAGATGTTGAAATCCACCCTGGCTGTACTGACCGCTGCGACCGTCCTGGGCGTGAGCAGCTTCGCTCAGGCGGGTGCCACTCTGGACGCCATCCAGAAGAAAGGTTTCGTACAGTGCGGCGTCTCCGACGGCCTGCCTGGTTTCTCCGTTCCTGATGCTTCGGGCAAGATCGTCGGTATCGACGCCGACGTTTGCCGCGCCGTCGCTGCCGCCGTGTTCGGCGACGCCACCAAGGTCAAGTTCAGCCAGTTGAACGCCAAGGAACGCTTCACCGCGCTGCAATCCGGTGAAATCGACATCCTGTCGCGTAACACCACCTGGACCAGCTCCCGCGATGCGGGCATGGGCATGGTCTTCGCCGGCGTGACCTACTATGACGGTATCGGCTTCCTGGTGAACAACAAACTGGGCGTGAAAAGCGCCAAGGAACTGGACGGTGCAACCATCTGCATCCAGGCCGGTACCACCACCGAACTGAACGTGTCCGACTACTTCCGCGGCAATGGCCTGAAGTACACCCCGATCACCTTCGACACCTCCGACGAGAGCGCCAAGTCCCTGGAAGGCGGTCGTTGCGACGTGCTGACCTCCGACAAGTCGCAGCTGTTCGCCCAGCGCAGCAAGCTGGCCGCACCGAACGACTACGTCGTTCTGCCGGAAACCATCTCCAAGGAGCCCCTGGGCCCAGTGGTACGCCGTGGCGACGAAGATTGGCTGGCGATCGTCAAGTGGACCCTGTTCGCTCAACTCAACGCCGAAGAAGCTGGCGTGACCTCGAAAAACGTCGAAGCCGAAGCCAAGTCGACCAAGAACCCCGACGTGGCTCGCCTGCTGGGCGCCGACGGTGAATACGGCAAGGACCTGAAACTGCCGAAGGACTGGGTCGTACAGATCGTCAAGCAAGTCGGCAACTACGGCGAAATGTTCGAGCGCAACCTGGGCGCGAACACCCCGCTGAAGATCGACCGTGGCCAGAACGCTCTCTGGAACGCTGGCGGTATCCAGTACGCACCACCGGTACGCTGATCGGCCCTGCGCCTGACGGCACGTTGCCGTCGGGCGCTGTTTTTCCTCTCTCCTGGGGCTTTCCATGCAAAATCAAATCGGCGCACCCAAGCAGGGGTTATCCCTGACCGATCCACGTGTGCGTGCGTGGCTTTTCCAGATCATCACCATTGTGGCGGTGGTCGGTATGGGCTGGTTTCTGTTCAATAATACACAGACCAACCTGCAACACCGGGGCATCACTTCCGGCTTCGACTTCCTTGAACGCAGTGCCGGCTTCGGCATTGCCCAACACCTGATCGACTACACCGAATCGGACAGCTACGCGCGCGTGTTCCTGATCGGCTTGCTCAACACCTTGCTGGTGTCGATCATCGGCATCATCCTGGCAACCATCCTGGGCTTCGTGATCGGGGTGGCTCGCTTGTCGCCCAACTTCATGATCAACAAGCTGGCGACCGTCTATATCGAGGTGTTCCGCAACATCCCGCCACTGCTGCAGATCCTGTTCTGGTACTTCGCGGTGTTCCTGACACTGCCGGGGCCGCGCGCGGCGCATGGCTTCATGGACAGCTTCTACGTCAGCAGCCGCGGCGTGAACATGCCGGCCGCCCTGACTGCACCCGGCTTCTGGCCGTTCGTGCTCAGCGTGATCGTGGCCATCGTCGGCATCGTGATGATGTCCAAATGGGCCACCAAGCGCTTCGAGGCCACGGGCGAGCCGTTTCACAAGTTCTGGGTGGGCCTGGCGATCATCATCGTGGTGCCAACGCTGTGTGCACTGGTCTTCGGTACACCGGTGCACTGGGAAAAGCCCGAGCTCAAGGGCTTCAACTTCGTCGGTGGCTGGGTATTGATCCCCGAACTGCTTGCGCTGACCCTGGCCCTGACCGTGTACACCGCAGCGTTCATCGCCGAGATCGTGCGTTCGGGCATCAAGTCGGTCAGCCACGGCCAGACCGAAGCGGCCCACTCGCTGGGTCTGCGTAACGGTCCGACCCTGCGCAAGGTGATCATTCCGCAGGCCCTGCGCGTGATCATTCCACCACTGACCAGCCAATACCTGAACCTGGCGAAGAACTCGTCGCTGGCGGCCGGTATCGGTTATCCGGAAATGGTTTCGCTGTTCGCCGGTACCGTGCTCAACCAGACGGGGCAGGCGATCGAAGTCATTGCCATCACCATGAG
This sequence comes from Pseudomonas rhizosphaerae, assembly GCF_000761155.1. NCBI lineage: Bacteria > Pseudomonadati > Pseudomonadota > Gammaproteobacteria > Pseudomonadales > Pseudomonadaceae > Pseudomonas > Pseudomonas rhizosphaerae. The sequence goes on from NZ_CP009533.1 coordinate 676,547, forward strand.
CGTGTACCTGGCGATCAGTATCAGCATTTCCCTGCTGATGAACTGGTACAACAAGCGCATTGCGCTGATCGAACGGTGAGGATGAGCGCATGACGACCCATATTTTCAAACCCGACCAGCCACCACCGAGCAAAGTGTTCGGCCCGGTCGCGTGGATGCGCCGGAATCTGTTCTCCAGTTGGCTCAACACCCTGCTGACCCTGCTGTCGCTGTACCTGATCTGGCTGATCGTGCCGCCGCTGCTGAGCTGGTCGATCTTCGATGCGAACTGGGTTGGCACCACCCGTGCCGACTGCACCAAGGAAGGCGCCTGCTGGGTGTTCATCCAGCAGCGTTTTGGCCAGTTCATGTACGGCTACTACCCGCCCGAACTGCGCTGGCGCGTCGACCTGACCGTGTGGCTGGCGGTCCTGGGTGTGGCGCCGTTGTTCATGTCGCGGTTCAAGCGCAAGGCGGTCTACGGCATCGGTTTCCTGGTGCTGTACCCGGTCATCGCCTACTTCCTGCTGCATGGCGGAGCGTTCGGCATGCCGACCGTCGCCACCAGCCAGTGGGGCGGTCTGATGCTGACCCTGGTGATCGCCACCGTGGGCATCGCCGGGGCCTTGCCGCTGGGGATCCTGCTGGCGCTGGGCCGTCGCTCGAAAATGCCGGCGGTGAAGGTGGTCTGCGTGACCTTCATCGAGTTCTGGCGCGGCGTGCCGTTGATCACCGTGCTGTTCATGTCGTCGGTGATGCTGCCGTTGTTCCTGCCTGAAGGCATGAACTTCGACAAGCTGCTGCGTGCGTTGATCGGCGTGATCCTGTTCCAGTCGGCCTACGTGGCCGAAGTGGTGCGTGGTGGCATGCAGGCGATTCCCAAGGGGCAGTACGAGGCGGCTTCGGCCATGGCGCTGGGCTACTGGCGCAGCATGGGCCTGGTGATCCTGCCGCAGGCCCTGAAGATGGTCATTCCGGGCATCGTCAACACGTTCATTGCATTGTTCAAGGACACCAGCCTGGTGATCATCATCGGCCTGTTCGACCTGCTCAACAGCGTCAAGCAGGCGGCAGCCGACCCGGCATGGCTGGGCATGGCGACCGAGGGCTACGTGTTCGCGGCCCTGGTGTTCTGGATCTTCTGTTTCGGTATGTCCCGCTACTCCATGCACCTGGAGCGCAAGCTGGACACTGGCCACAAGCGTTAGGAGCTTAATCATGAGTGAAGCCATCAAGAAACCGGCGGGCGCTCCGGGCATCATCCAGATGCAAGGCGTGAACAAGTGGTACGGCCAGTTCCACGTGCTCAAGGACATCAACCTGAACGTGGCCCAGGGCGAGCGTATCGTTTTGTGCGGGCCTTCGGGTTCGGGCAAGTCGACTACCATTCGTTGCCTGAATCGGCTGGAAGAGCATCAGAAAGGCACCATCATCGTCGACGGTGTGGAGCTGACCAACGATCTCAAGCAGATCGAAACGGTGCGCCGCGAAGTAGGGATGGTGTTCCAGCACTTCAACCTGTTCCCGCACCTGACCATCCTGCAGAACTGCACGCTGGCGCCGATGTGGGTGCGCAAGATGCCCAAGCGCCAGGCCGAGGAAATCGCCATGCATTACCTGGAGCGCGTGCGCATTCCAGAGCAGGCGCACAAGTTTCCGGGTCAGTTGTCCGGTGGTCAGCAGCAGCGTGTGGCCATTGCGCGGGCGCTGTGCATGAAGCCCAAGATCATGCTGTTCGACGAACCGACGTCGGCGCTCGACCCGGAAATGGTCAAGGAAGTGCTCGACACCATGATCGGTCTGGCCGAAGACGGCATGACCATGCTCTGCGTGACCCACGAAATGGGCTTCGCCCGCACCGTGGCGAACCGGGTGATCTTCATGGACAAGGGTGAGATCGTCGAACAGGCCGCGCCAAACGACTTCTTCGACAACCCGCAGAGTGACCGGACGCGGATGTTCTTGAGTCAGATTCTGCACTGATCGCCGTCTGCAACAAACGAAAGACCCGGGCCTGTGCCCGGGTTTTTTCGTTAGTGGTCTGCGCCTCCGTGGCGCCTGCTTCGCGGGCAGAGCCCGCTCCCACAGGATATCCGCTGCCTGCGGGCCTGCTTTGAACCTGTTGGGGGCCTGTTGTGGGAGCGGGCTCTGCTCACCTGACACACCACAGCGCCTGCTTCGCGGCCGATGACCGCTCCTACGGGTTGCCCGGATACCTCTGGGAGCGGGCTCTGCCCGCGAAAAGCGCACTGCGTTTCTAGCGGCTGTGCATTTGCCATTGCTGGCAATAGGCTCTACCCTTCCTGATTCAAAGCCGTACCCAAGAGACCACCAGGCATTCGCGTCCTGGCAATGGTCCGCACTTTCGTTTCTGGACCTTTATGCCTACTGCCAACTGTTCCCCCTCGAGCCGCGACATCGTCACGCCGCTGCATAAACCCTGGTTGCTGATCCTTGGCCTGGTGCTGGTGGCGCTCAACCTGCGCCCGGCCTTGTCGAGCATGGCGCCGTTGCTCGCGCAGGTCTCGGCCAGCCTTGGCCTGAGCGGATCCACAGCCGGCCTGCTGACCACGCTTCCGGTCCTGTGCCTGGGCCTGTTCGCGCCCCTGGCGCCCCTGCTGGCTCGACGTTTCGACAGCGAGCGCGTGGTCCTCGGCGTGTTGCTCGTGCTGGCAGCCGGTATCGCCCTGCGCAGCCAACTGGGCGTGTGGGGCCTGTTCATCGGCAGCCTGGTAGCCGGCGGCAGCATCGGGATCATCGGTGTGCTGCTGCCTGGCATCGTCAAGCGTGACTTCGCCCGTCAGGCCGGTACGATGACCGGCGTCTACACCATGGCGTTATGCCTGGGCGCGGCACTGGCGGCCGGTTCCAGCGTTCCGCTGAGCCAGTATTTCGATGACAGCTGGCGCATCGGTCTGGCCTTCTGGATGGTACCTGCGTTGCTGGCTGCGGTGTTCTGGTTGCCCCAGACACGGCAAAAGCACGGTGTCCAGCGCGCTCGCTATCGCGTGAGCGGGCTGTTCCGTGACCCGCTGGCTTGGCAGGTGACGCTGTTCATGGGTTTGCAGTCATCACTGGCCTACATCGTCTTTGGCTGGCTGCCGTCGATCCTGATCGGGCGCGGCTTGTCCGCCGCCGAAGCGGGGCTGGTCATGTCGTTCTCGATCATCGTGCAGTTGCCCAGCGCGTTGACCGTGCCATGGCTGGCCACCCGCGGCCGTGATCAGCGCGTGCCGATTCTCGCGGTAATGGCGCTGAGCCTGGCGGGTTTGTTTGGCCTGCTTTACGCACCGCTGAGCGGGATGTGGGGCTGGGCGATCGTGCTGGGACTGGGGCAGGGAGGCGTGTTCGCGCTGGCCCTGACCTTGATCGTGCTGCGCTCGCGCGATGCCCATGTGGCGGCGAATCTGTCGAGCATGGCCCAGGGCGTGGGCTACACCATCGCGTCGATGGGGCCTTTCGCGGTCGGTCTGGTGCACGACATGACGGGTGGGTGGGACGCGGTAGGTTGGGTGTTCGCGGTCATTGGCATCGCTGCCACGGCCGCCGGCATGGGGGCCGGGCGCACGCTGCATGTGCAGGCAATAGCGACGAAGGTGGAGTGATATTGCTTGCACACAGGCGCTGCTGAATCGATGACCGCTATCACGCCAGCCAAGCCTTGGTATGTCTACCTGGTGCGCGCGGCGAATGGCTCGCTCTACTGCGGCATCAGTGACGACCCGCAGCGACGCTTCGCCAAGCACCAGAGCGGAAAGGGCGCGCGGTTTTTCCTGTCCAGCCCGGCAGTGGCACTGGTGTACTACGAAACCTGGCCCAGCAAAAGCGAAGCCTTGCGCCACGAGCGGCTGATCAAACGCCTGCGCAAGCCCGCCAAGGAACACCTCGTAGCCTCATTCACCCCCCTGTAGCAGCGGCGCGAGCCGCGTCCGGCTGCACTGCGTTCATCCAGGCACACTGCACACATCGCCGACGCTGCTACGGGGGTATGTGGTCTGCGCGCGGGCGAGTAAGCTGTGATCTTTCCCATCCTGCTGGAGCCGATATGTCCGAGTTGATCCTGCATCACTATCCGACCTCGCCGTTCGCCGAAAAGGCCCGTTTGATGCTCGGCTTCAAAGGGCTCGCGTGGCGCTCGGTGCTGATCTCGCCGATCATGCCCAAGCCCGACCTGACGGCGCTGACCGGAGGCTACCGCAAGACACCGGTGCTGCAGGTGGGCGCCGATGTCTATTGCGACACGGCCCTGATCGCTCGCCGTCTGGAACAGGAGAAAGCCTTGCCAGCGTTGCTGCCCCCTGGCCAGGAACTCACCGTGGCCACTTTCGCCGCCTGGGCCGATTCGGTGCTGTTCCAGCATGCCGTCAGCCTGGTATTTCAGCCCGAGTCCATCAGTGCCCGACTGTCGCGGCTGCCGGAAGACGCCGCCAAGGCCTTCATCGCCGACCGCATGGCGCTGTTCCAGGGCGGCACGGCCACGCGTCTGTCGGTCGAGCAGGCCAAGCATCAGTGGCCAACGTTCATGGCGCGCCTGGAACACCAGCTGCAGGACGCAGAGGGCGACTACCTGTTTGGCGAACCTACCCTGGCCGATTTCTCCATGGCTCACCTGTTGTGGTTTCTCAAGGGCACGCCGGTCACCGCCCCGCTGGTGGATGTCTATCCCGCGATCCATGCCTGGCTGGGGCGCGTGCTGGGTTTCGGTCACGGCACCTACAGCGACCTGACGGCCGACGAAGCCTTGGCGATCGCCAAAGCGGCCACCCCGGCACCTTTGCCCGACGAGACGTTCGAGGACCTCAATGGGTTCAAGGCGGGTGATCAGGTCAGCATTGCTGCTGTGGACTATGGGGTTGACCCGGTCCAAGGTGAATTGCTGTTTGCCGGGGCCGAGGAATTGATCATTAAGCGCGAAGACGAACGCGCCGGCGTGGTGCATGTGCACTTCCCGCGGGTGGGCTTCGCCCTCGCCAAGCAGTAGCGCGGCTGGGTCTGCCCGATACATCGCAGCGCCTGCTTCGCGGCCGATGACCGCTCCCACAGGATAGATACGGACCCCGTGGGAGCGGTCCGTGGCCGCGAAAGGCGCGGCGCGATATTCCTGATACACCGAGGTGGGTCAATCCTTGCGGCGCTTGAGCTGGTCGGTCAGTTGCGACGGCAGACCCTTGATGATCAACGTTCCGGCTTCCTCGTCGTATTCGATCTTCGAGCCCAGCAGATGCGCCTCGAAGCTGATCGACAGCCCCTCGGCGCGCCCGGTGAAACGACGAAACTGGTTGAGGGTGCGCTTGTCCGCCGGAATCTCCGGCGACAAACCGTAATCCTTGTTGCGAATATGGTCGTAGAACGCCTGCGGGCGCTCTTCATCGATCAAGCCCGACAACTCCTTCAGCGTGACCGGCTCGCCCATCTTGGTCTGGCTGGTGGCGTACTCCACCAGGGTCTGGGTTTTTTCCCGCGCCGATTCTTCTGGCAGATCCTCGCTCTCGACGAAGTCGCTGAACGCCTTGAGCAGTGTCCGCGTTTCCCCCGGACCGTCGACGCCTTCCTGGCAGCCGATGAAATCACGGAAGTACTCTGAGACTTTCTTGCCGTTCTTGCCCTTGATGAACGAGATGTACTGCTTGGACTGCTTGTTGTTCTGCCACTCCGACAGGTTGATGCGTGCCGCCAGATGCAACTGCCCAAGGTCCAGGTGCCGCGAAGGAGTAACGTCGAGCTCGGAGGTCACGGCCACGCCTTCACTGTGATGCAGCAGGGCAATGGCCAGGTAATCGGTCATACCCTGCTGGTAATGGGCGAACAGCACGTGCCCACCAGTGGACAGGTTGGATTCTTCCATCAGCTTCTGCAGGTGCTCGACAGCCGTGCGGCTGAACTGGGTGAAGTCGCGGCCTTCGTCCAGATAGTCCTTGAGCCAGCCGCTGAACGGGTGCGCGCCCGACTCGGCGTGGAAGAAACCCCAAGCCTTGCCCTGCTTGGCGTTGTAGCTGTCGTTGAGGTCGGCAAGCAGGTGCTCGATGGCGCTGGATTCGGCCAGCTCGCTGTCGCGCGCGTGAAGCACGGCAGGCGTGCCGTCGGGTTTCTTGTCGATCAAATGGACGATGCAATGACGGATCGGCATGGGGTTCTCGGCTTGTCTGGCTGACGGGCACGGCGGACATGGCAAGCCGCGCGGCAAAGGGGCGAAGTGTAACGTAGATAGGGGTTTTACGGATTGCCGGTGACTGGCGCGTGCTCTGAAACGACGAAATCGTCTACTTTTCGGCCAAACCCATGATAAAGCTGAATAAAAGGCCCGCTAGTGGCGGATATTTGTCTGGCTCTGTGCTAGTTTTGCCCGGTCTTGCGGCCCACAAGGCCGTGAAGCCCCGCAGAGAGCGGCTTTCGAGTCGAACCAAACGCCATTCTGGGTATCTACAATGGCGATTGGCATGATCGAAACGCGAGCCCCGGCGGACGTCGCGCGCCCGGCTCCGACTTACGCTGCACTTTGCAATCCAATTGAATTTGATAGGGAAGGTACACCACCATGGCATTAACCAAAGACCAACTGATCGCCGATATCGCTGAAGCTATCGACGCGCCGAAAACCACCGCGCGCAACGCTATCGAGCAGCTGGGCCAGATCGTTGCCGATCAATTGGAAAATGGCAGCGAGATCACCCTGCCTGGTATCGGCAAGCTGAAGATCACCGAGCGTCCTGCCCGTACCGGCCGTAACCCTTCGACCGGCGCTGCCATCGAAATCGCTGCCAAGAAAGTCGTCAAGTTCGTCCCAGCCAAAGTGCTGACCGATTCCGTCAACAAGTAATTGTAACGGCTCGACGAACCGTGCCGCGGGTCAACCCGGGCGCGGTTTTTTTGTGCCTGAGAAAGCTCGGTGCTCCCCGTAGGAGCGGTCCGTGGCCGCGAATGGCGCGATTCGGTATGTCTGACACACCGCAGCGCCTGTTTCGCGGCCGATGACCGCTCCTACGAGGTGTGTGTTGGGGTGAACCAGGTAGTGCGGGCTTGCTCTGACTGGAAGGTCCAGGCGACGAAGCGGCTTTGCTTCTGGCCTTGGCCCATTTCCACCACCCGTACCTGCGCCGCGGCGACCTTGCTCAGCGCTGCCTGAATGGCCGGTAGGTTGGAGGCCTTGGACACCAGCGTCGAGAACCACAGCACCTGCTTGCCAACGGCCACACTTTCGTTGATCAACTGGGTCACGAAGCGTATCTCGCCACCTTCACACCACAACTCGTTGTTCTGGCCACCGAAGTTGAGCACCGGCAACTTGCGCTTGGGGTCGGCCTTGCCCAGGGCGCGCCATTTGCGCTGGCTGCCGCGCGTTGCCTCCTGCAGCGAAGCATGGAAGGGCGGGTTGCACAGGGTCACGGCAAAGCGCTCCTCGACGCCCAGCAAGCCCAGCAGAATCTGCCGAGGTTGAGACTGCTGACGCAGGGTGATGGCCTTGCCCAGCTTGTTGGCCTGCACGATGGTGTTGGCCGAGGCCAGTGCAACGGCATCTATGTCGGAGCCAACGAACTGCCAGCGATAGTCGCTATGGCCCAGCAAGGGGTAGATGCAGTTGGCGCCCACACCGACATCCAGCGCCTTGACCCCGGCGCCTCGGGGAATCTCGCCACCGTTGTCTTCGGCCAGCAGATCCGCCAGGCAGTGCAGATAGTCGGCCCGTCCGGGGATGGGCGGGCACAGGTAACCGTCCGGGATGTCCCAGTGCTGGATACCGTAGAGGCTCCTGAGCAGGGCCCGGTTGAAGACCTTCACCGCCGCAGGGTCGGCGAAGTCGATGCTCTGCTTGCCATACGGGTTGAGGATGACGAACCGGGCAAGGTCCGGATGGCTCTTGATCAGTTGCGGGAAGTCGTAGCGACCCTGGTGGCGATTGCGCGGGTGCAGGGTGGGTTTTTGCGGGGTGGACATGGAGAGGATACCGGTGGGGGCGCGGGCCTCTTCGCGGGCAGAGCCCGCTCCCACAGGATCTATCCGCAAAGAGGCCCGCAGACGGATTACAGACTGGCGATCCGCGCGTGCTGTTCGGCCAGCTTGGCCAGCGCCTGCTCGGCTTCGGTCAGTTTGGCGCGCTCTTTGTCGATGACGGCAGGTGGTGCCTTGTCGACGAAGGCGGCGTTGGACAGCTTGCCGCCCACCCGTGCAACTTCACCGTGCAAGCGCTGGATTTCCTTGTCAAGGCGAGCCAGTTCGGCGTCCTTGTCGATCAGCCCGGCCATCGGCACCAGCACTTCCATTTCACCGACCAGCGCAGTAGCGCTCAGCGGCGCTTCCTGGCCATCGTCCAGCACGGTGATGGACTCCAGCTTGGCGAGCTTCTTGAGCAAGGCATCGTTTTCCTGCAGACGACGCTGATCCTGGCTGCCGGTGTTCTTGAGGAACAACGCCAGCGGCTTGCCCGGACCGATGTTCATCTCGCCACGAATGTTGCGCACGCCCAGCATCAGGCCCTTGAGCCATTCGATGTCGTCTTCGGCTGCGGTATCGATGCGGCTTTCGTTGGCCACCGGCCAAGGCTGCAGCATGATCGTCTTGCCCTGCACACCGGCGAGCGGCGCCAGGCGCTGCCAGATTTCTTCGGTGATGAACGGCATGAACGGATGCGCCAGGCGCAACGCCACTTCCAGCACGCGCACCAGGGTGCGACGGGTACCGCGCTGGCGCTCCACCGGAGCGTTCTCGTCCCACAGCACCGGCTTGGACAGCTCCAGGTACCAGTCGCAATACTGGTTCCAGATGAACTCGTAGAGCGCCTGGGCGGCCAGGTCGAAACGGAACTGGTCCAGGTGACGGGTCACCTCGGCTTCGGTGCGCTGCAGTTGCGAGATGATCCAGCGATCAGCCAGCGAAAGCTCATAGGCCTCGCCGTTCTGGCCGCAGTCCTCGCCCTTGTCGAGCACATAGCGAGCGGCGTTCCAGATCTTGTTGCAGAAATTGCGATAGCCCTCGACGCGGCCCATGTCGAACTTGATGTCGCGGCCGGTGGACGCCAGCGAGCAGAAGGTGAAGCGCAGGGCGTCGGTGCCGTAGCTGGCGATGCCGCCTTCGAACTCGTCGCGGGTCTGCTTCTCGATCTTCTTCGCAAGCTTGGGCTGCATCATGCCGCTGGTGCGTTTTTCGACCAGGGCTTCGAGTTCGATCCCGTCGATGATGTCCAGCGGGTCCAGCACGTTGCCCTTGGACTTGGACATCTTCTGGCCCTGGCCATCACGCACCAGGCCATGCACGTAGACCGTCTTGAACGGTACCTGCGGCGTACCGTTCTCGTCCTTGACCAGGTGCATGGTCAGCATGATCATCCGGGCGACCCAGAAGAAGATGATGTCGAAGCCGGTGACCAGCACGTCGGTGCTGTGGAATTTCTTCAGGAACTCGGTCTGTTCCGGCCAGCCCAGGGTGGAGAAGGTCCACAGGCCCGAACTGAACCAGGTGTCCAGCACGTCGTTGTCCTGGTTGAGCACCACATCGGCGCCCAGGCCGTGCTTGCTGCGCACTTCTTCTTCGCTGCGGCCGACGTAGACCTTGCCGGACTCGTCGTACCAGGCCGGAATGCGGTGGCCCCACCAGAGCTGGCGGCTGATGCACCAGTCCTGGATATCGCGCATCCAGGAGAAGTACATGTTTTCGTACTGCTTGGGCACGAAGGCGATGCGGCCGTCTTCCACGGCGGCAATGGCCGGCTCGGCCAGTGGCTTGGTGGACACGTACCACTGGTCGGTCAACCAGGGCTCGATGACGGTGCCGGAGCGATCGCCCTTCGGCACTTTCAACGCGTGGTCATCGACGCTGACCAGCAGGCCGGCGGCGTCGAACGCGGCGACGATCTGTTTGCGCGCTTCGAAGCGGTCCAGGCCGGCGTATTCGCCAGGCAAGGTGCCGTCCACGCTGTCGTTCAGCGTGCCGTCGAGGTTGAACACCTGAGCGCTGGCCAGGACGCTGGCATTCTTGTCGAAGATGTTGAGCAACGGCAGGTTATGACGCTTGCCGACTTCGTAGTCGTTGAAATCATGGGCCGGGGTGATCTTCACGCAGCCGGTGCCGAACTCGGGGTCGCAGTAGTCATCGGCGATGATCGGAATGCGACGGCCCACCAAGGGCAGTTCGACGAACTTGCCGATCAGTGCCTGGTAGCGCTCGTCGTTCGGGTTCACCGCGACGGCGGCGTCGCCGAGCATGGTTTCCGGACGCGTGGTGGCGACGATCAGGAAGTCGTTGCCTTCGGCGGTTTTCGCGCCGTCTGCCAGCGGGTACTTGAGGTTCCAGAGGAAACCCTTTTCGTCGTGGTTTTCCACTTCCAGGTCGGAGATGGCCGTGTGCAGCTTGGTGTCCCAGTTGACCAGGCGCTTGCCGCGGTAGATCAGGCCGTCTTCGTGCAGGCGCACGAAGGCTTCCTTGACCGCTTCGGACAGGCCGTCATCCATGGTGAAACGCTCACGGCTCCAGTCGACCGACGAACCCAGGCGACGGATCTGGCGGCTGATGTTGCCACCGGACTGGTCTTTCCATTCCCAGATCTTTTCCAGGAATTTTTCCCGGCCCAGGTCATGGCGATTCAGGCCCTGAGCTTCGATCTGGCGCTCGACCAGCATCTGCGTGGCGATACCGGCGTGGTCGGTACCCGGCTGCCACAGGGTGTTGCGACCCTGCATGCGGCGGAAACGGATCAGGGCGTCCATGATCGCGTTGTTGAAGCCGTGGCCCATGTGCAGGCTGCCGGTAACGTTCGGCGGCGGAATCATGATGGTGTAGGAGTCGCCGGCACCTTGCGGGGCGAAATAGTTCTCGGCCTCCCAGGTCTGGTACCAGGAAGTTTCGATAGCGTGCGGCTGGTAGGTCTTATCCATGCGCGGCGGGACCCTATAAGGCATTTATTCAAAGAAAGCCGGGAAGTATAGCGGGGATGTGGCGGCTATGGGAGGCGCCGATCGGCAAACCCTGCGGGCGAACCCTGTGAGAGCGGTCCGTGGCCGCGAAAGACGCGCTGCGGTCTGCCTGACACTGCGCGGCGTCTGCTTCGCGGCCGATGACCGCTCCCACGCAAACTGCATGTTGGGATATGGAAGGGGTCAGGCCTGATTCAGCAGCCGTTCCATGCGCGCTTCAAGGCGGCGCTTGATTTCGGTTTCGATGTGGGGAGCGAAGTCGTCGATCACATCTTGCATGATCAACTGTGCGGCGGCGCGCAGCTCGGCGTCCAGGTGCAGCAGAGTGTCCTGGCGATTCTGCGCGGGGGTTGGCGCAACGGCCGCCGCTGGCGCTTCGGCGGCGGCTCCGGGTTCGTCGTGCAGTTCGAACAGCAACGGCACGTCGGGTTCGCTGCGCACCACGGCGTCGGTCAGCAGCGGTGGCTGCAGGGTGTCGTCGCCGAGCAGCTTGCGGATCGACTCGAGGTCGTCCAGCAGGTGTACGGATTTGGGCAAAGGCTTGCTGTTGTTGTCCATCGTGGGCTCAAAGTCGCGATAAGCGGTGGTCTTGCAAAGGATAGCCTTGTTCACGGTAGAAGCGAAAACTCTCCCGGGCGGCCTGACGAATAGCGGGGTCTTCTACCACTATTTCAGCGATACGGGCGAACTGTCCGGCGAAGCTTGGCACGCTTAAAGCCAAGTTGATCAGTAGATCGTCGTGGCCTTCGGCCTGCGCAGCGATGCCCAGCGTGACCGGCGCATGCGGCTCTTCCTCCGCAAGGCTGTGGGGGACGAAGCTTTCACCCTTGAAACTCCACAGGCGCGCGTCCAGCTCGGCGCGCTGGGCAGCGTCGGTGCAGTGAACGTACACCCGATGGCCCAGGCGCCACGCTTTTTCGCCCAATTTGCAGGCGAAGTCCAGGCGTGCGGCGGGCAGGGGAGTGGGAAGTATGTAGAAGTCGACTTGGGGCATGGTGTATTCCTGGTGCTTGAGACCGCGTCGCCCTTTTCGCGGGCAGAGCCCCGCTCCCACAGGAAGCATGCTTGTGTGGGAGCGGGGCTCTGCCCGCGAAAAGACCGACGCGGACTTGAGGCATTACACCCCGGCGCGATCCAGCAGGTACTGGGTGAGCAGAGGCACCGGACGACCGGTGGCGCCCTTGTCCTTGCCGCCGCTGACCCACGCCGTACCGGCGATGTCCAGATGCGCCCACTCATAGGCTTTGGTGAAGCGGGACAGGAAGCAGCCGGCAGTGATGGCGCCGCCCTTCGGCCCACCGATGTTGGCGATGTCGGCGAACGGGCTGTCCAGTTGCTCTTGGTACTCTTCGAACAGCGGCAGCTGCCAGCAGCGGTCGTCCGCCTGCTTGCCTGCTTCCAGCAACTGGCCGACCAGGGCTTCGTTGTTGCTCATCAGGCCGGTGGTATGGCCACCCAGGGCAACGACGCAGGCACCGGTCAGGGTGGCGATGTCGATCACCGCGCGCGGGTTGAAACGCTCGGCGTAGGTCAGGGCATCGCACAGCACCAGACGGCCTTCGGCGTCGGTGTTGAGGATCTCCACGGTCTGCCCGCTCATGGTCTCGACAATGTCGCCAGGGCGAGTCGCGCGGTCACTGGGCATGTTCTCGGCGCAGGCCATCAGGCACACCAGGTTGATCGGCAATTCCAGCTCCAGCACGGCGCGCAGCGTACCGAACACACTGGCTGCGCCACACATGTCGTACTTCATCTCGTCCATGCCGGCGGCCGGCTTGATGCTGATGCCGCCGGTGTCGAAGGTGATGCCCTTGCCGACCAGCACGTACGGCTGCTCGGATTTCTTCGCGCCCTGATAGTTGAGCACGATCAGGCGTGGCGGCTGTGCGCTGCCCTGAGCGACGGCCAGGAACGCGCCCATGCCCAGTTCCTTGAGCTTCTTCTCGTCGTGGATCTCGACCTTGAGGTTCTTGTGCGCCTTGCTCAGGCTCTTGGCGGCTTCGGCCAGGAAGCTGGGGTGGCACAGGTTGGGCGGCAGATTGCCCAGGTCCTTGGTGAAGCTCATGCCGCTGGCGATGGCCTTGGCATGGGTCACGGCGCGCTCGACGTCGGCCTGGCTGGATTTCCCGGTCAGTAGGGTGATTTTCTGCAGGGCACGCGGATCGGCTTTCTTGCTCTTGAAGCGGTCGAACACGTACTCGCCATCGAGCAGGGTCTCTGCCAGCAGGCGGGTTCGGCCGTAGGCGTCACGACCCTTGACGGTCAGCTCGTCGAAAGCGAATACGGCATCGCTGCCGCCCAGGTTCTTCAGCACGCCATAGGCAGCGCTGGCCAGTTTGCGCCATGGGCGGTCAGCCAGCTCTTCGTCCTTGCCGCTGCCCACCAGCAGCAGACGCTCGGCCTTGAGCGCGGGCACGCCCGGCAGCAACAGGGTCTGGCCGGCACGCCCGACGATGTCGCCACGCTTGAGCGCAGCGCTGATCAAGCCGCCGCTCAGACCGTCGATCTTGCTGGCAATGGCGCCCAGGGCGCGCTCTTCGCCAATGGCGATGACCAGGGTCGCGGTTTTAACTGATTCGGCAGCAACGCTCTTTACAACCAATTCCATATCCAGAACCCCTGATTCTAGGTCGATGCATGCGCAAGACGGTTCGCGCGAAAGCGTCCAGTTTGACCCCAGCTCCAGCCCGCTCGCAACCTTTGCATGGTGGTAATTGTCCATCCAATGCCGCTGTTAAGTGACAGGCACAGCCTTTCACAGGATAATGCGGCGACTTTTTACCTGGCCCGTTCTCGCGGGCCGGCCCCTGTCCTGGCTGCTACGTTCCCCTGTCGGGCTGCCTGCGTGCGACGACCCTGGAGTGTCTGGTTTGATCGTTTTCCGTTATCTGTCCCGTGAGGTCATGATCACAATGAGCGCCGTGAGTGCGGTGCTCCTGGTGATCATCATGAGCGGGCGCTTCATCAAGTACCTGGCTCAGGCGGCGTCCGGGATCCTCGACCCTGGCGTGCTGTTCATGATCATGGGCTTTCGCCTGCCCGGCTTTCTGCAACTGATCCTGCCACTGGGCCTGTTCCTGGGCATCCTGCTGGCGTACGGGCGCCTGTACCTGGAAAGCGAGATGACCGTGCTTTCCGCCACCGGCATGAGCCAGCAGCGCCTGTTGGCGATCACCATGGCGCCGGCGACGCTGGTCGCCCTGTTGGTGGCGTGGCTGAGCCTGAGCCTCGCCCCGCAAGGCGTTGCCCAGGTTGCCACCATCATCAACCAGCAGGATGCCATGACCGAATTCGACACCCTGGTGCCGGGTCGCTTCCAGGCGCTGCGTGACGGCACGCGGGTCACCTACACGCAAAGCCTTTCGGAAAACCGCGTCGACCTAAGCGGTGTGTTCATTTCAGAGAAGCGCATGTCCCAGGACAAGGCCAAGGATCGTGGCATTTCCGTATTGGTGGCCGAAAAGGGCCGTCAGGAAGTGCGCGCCGATGGCAACCGCTACCTTATTCTGGAAAACGGTTTCCGCTACGACGGCAATCCGGGCGAAGCGAACTACCGCGCCATTCAATACGATACCTACGGCGTGCTCCTGCCCAAACCGGACGTGAGTAGCGACATCACCGATCGCGAAGCCATTCCCACTGGCGAGCTGTGGGGCAGCAACGACCCGCGACCGCGCGCCGAGCTGCAGTGGCGATTGTCACTGCCGATACTGGTATTCATCGTGACCCTGATGGCGGTGCCGCTGTCGCGGGTCAATCCGCGCCAGGGCCGCTTCCTCAAACTGCTGCCGGCGATCCTCCTGTACATGGCTTACCTGACCCTGCTCATCGCCGCGCGCAGCGCCATGGAAAAAGGCCGCCTGCCTGCGGCGCTCGGCATGTGGTGGGTGCACGTGCTGTTCCTGGCCATCGGCCTGCTGCTGATGTACTGGGAGCCCATGAAGCTGGCCCGTGCCAGCCGCCGTGCCAAGGGGGTGACCCATGGTTAAGCTCGATCGCTACATCGGCAAGAGCGTTGCAGTGGCCATCCTCGCGGTACTGGGGATCATCCTCGGCCTGGCCTCGCTGTTTGCCTTCATCGACGAAATGGGCGATATCAGCGACAGCTATACCCTGCTCGATGCCGGCAAGTACGTAGCCTTGACCGCCCCTCGGCGGGTCTACGACATGTTGCCGATGGCGGCCCTGATCGGCTGTCTGATCGGCCTCGGCAGCCTGGCCAGCAGCAGCGAGCTGACCATCATGCGCGCTGCCGGCGTGTCGGTGGGGCGCATCGTCTGGGCCGTGATGAAACCGATGCTGGTGTTGATGGTGGTCGGCGTGCTGGTGGGTGAATACGTTGCCCCACCCGCCGAAAACAAGGCTCAGGCCGAGCGTTCGCTGGCTTTGGGCAGTGGCGATGCGCAGAGCGGCAAGCACGGCATGTGGCACCGTCAGGGTGACGAGTTCATCCACATCAACACCGTGCAACCCCACGGTCTGCTTTATGGAGTCACGCGCTACCGCTTCGATGACCAGCGTCACATGCTCAGCGCCAGCTTTGCCCGCAAGGCGCAATACGACAACGATCATTGGCAGTTGAGCGAGGTCACCACCACGCTGTTTCACGCCGATCGCAGCGAAGTGGTCAAGGCCGCCGAAGAGCGCTGGGATGTGTCCCTGACCCCGCAGTTGCTCAGCACGGTCATCGTGGCACCTGAAGCGTTGTCCATCTCCGGGCTGTGGGGTTACATCCACTACCTGGCCGACCAGGGCCTCAATAACGGTCAGTACTGGCTGGCGTTCTGGGTGAAGGTCTTGCAGCCGCTGGTCACGGCAGCCCTGGTGTTGATGGCTATCTCCTTCATCTTCGGCCCGCTGCGCTCGGTGACCTTGGGGCAGCGGGTGTTCACCGGCGTGCTGGTGGGCTTCGTGTTCCGCATCGCCCAGGACCTGCTCGGGCCATCGAGCCTGGTGTTCGGCTTTCCGCCACTGCTGGCAGTGGTACTGCCCGCAGCCGTCTGCGCGATAGCCGGGCTGTGGCTGTTGCGACGCGCTGGTTAGCGACCGCAGGCAAGGCAGAAACCGGCCCTCAGTGGCCGGTTTTTTATTGGCCAGTCCGCACCACCTGGCTGCGCGATCCCAGATCGTGCCAGGTGCGCTTGCGCCGGTCGAACAGCATCCACCACCAACCCATCCCCAGGCACAGCCAGGACAGTATTGCCAGCATGAACCGCAGCAGCGCCTGGCCCAGGCTGACCTCGGAACCGTCGACGTTCTGCACGCGGATGCTCCAGGCTTGCATGCCCAGGGTCTGTCCGGCACGGGTCCAGAAGTGGGCAAAAAAGGTGAACGATAGACACGCCAGCAGCAGTGAAAGCCAAGGATCCTGATCCAGGGCACCCGCTTCGGACAGGGCTCGCAGGCGCGCTTCCCCGTACCAAATCAGCTGGCTCAGCTTATACAGCGCGGTGGCGACCATCAGCAGGGCCACCAACAGAATCAGGTCGTAGGCGGCCGCAGCCAGGCGACGCGCCAGGCTCGCCGGCACTGGTTGCAGCAGGTTGTTCAGGGCATCAAGCGCCATCGAAGGTCCTTGGGCGGAAACGCTCGACACGGGTCGAGCGACCACAAAAAAGCCCCAGGCTATCAGCGCTGGGGCTTTTGGGCGACGCTCGAATCAAGCCTCGGCTTGAACCTCGTCAGCCTGCAGGCCTTTCTGGCCCTGCACGGACACGAAGGTGACCTTCTGGCCTTCCTTCAGGCTCTTGAAGCCGTTGCCTTGAATGGCACGGAAGTGAACGAACAGGTCTGGACCGCTTTCAGGCGTAATGAAACCGAAACCTTTTTCGTCGTTGAACCACTTGACGGTACCGCTTTGACGAGTCGACATAGCTTAATTTCCTTGAAACCTAGAAGTAATAACAGCGTCTTTCACATGAAAGAGTACTGGGCTGATTTGCAGGAAAGTTAAGAGACGTCGAACGGGTTGTAGCAATGATCAGCGCTACTGCCCAGGTCACGATCCAAGCGACCCATGCAAACACAGTGGACAAACTTTACGCTAACTTCAGCGAGAAAAACAAGCCCTGACAAGGGCCGCTTTTCAACCTTTTCTTGCCGCTTTTCGGCCCGTATCCGGGGCTTTGCTCCAGTATCGTGCACAAGAGGCTTACACTTGGCGCCGGTGCATTCAGGCAGCGGAAATAGAGCGCGGAAGAGTGTTGGAACTATGACGCTTTATTAGCACGTCATAGTTTTTATCTACCAGAGATGTCATCAACCCACGTTGGCGTTTTGTCAGCATGGGCCGATGTCATCCGCCTCGTTCACCCGCGGTAATAGCGTTGCGCTACGAACGGCATCTTGGCAACTTTCATGAGCACGGGTTTGCCGCGCACGATGGCATGCAATGGGCTATCCAGAGCGGCAGCATTGGCGTCTACATAGCCCATGGCAACCGGTGCGTCCAATGTAGGGCCGAAACCGCCACTGCATACGCGACCGACTTCCACCCCTTGGGCATCGATGATCTGCGCGCCTTCACGCACGGGGGTGCGCTCTTGGGGCAGCAGACCGACGCGCTTGTGCGCAACGCCTTCGCGTTGCTGGGCAAAGATGACCTCGGCGCCCGGGAAGCCGCCAGCACGCGCACCGTCGGCGCGGCGTGACTTGGAGATAGCCCAGAGCAAACTGGCCTCAACGGGCGATGTATCGCTGCCCATGTCATGGCCATACAGGCACAGGCCTGCTTCGAGTCGCAGCGAATCACGCGCACCCAGACCGATTGGTTCGACTTCGGGCTCGGCCAACAAGGCACGCGCAAGCGCTTGTGCATCGGCGTTCGGTACGGAAATCTCGAAACCGTCTTCGCCGGTATAGCCGGAGCGACTGACGTAGCATTCCACGCCCAGCAGCTTCACGGTGGCGAATTGCATGAACGTCATGTCGGCTACTTCAGGCGCCAGGCGCGCCAGCACCGTGACCGCCGCCGGGCCTTGCAGCGCGAGCAGCGCCCTTGAATCGAACAGGGGTTCGATCTGGCAGTGGCCACTCAGATGCTTTTGCAGGTGAGCCAGATCCTGATCCTTGCATGCGGCGTTGACCACCAACATCAAAGTGTCATGGCCCAGATTGGCCACCATCAGGTCGTCGAGAATGCCACCCTGCTCATTGGTGAACATGGCGTAGCGCTGCATGCCCACCGGCAGGTCGATGATGTCCACCGGTACCAGTGTCTCCAGCGCCTTGGCAGCCTCTGCGCCGGTCAGGCGAATCTGGCCCATGTGCGACACGTCGAACAGCCCGGCCTGGGCACGCGTGTGGCGGTGCTCCTTCATCACGCCCAGCGGGTATTGCACCGGCATGTCGTAGCCGGCGAAGGGCACCATGCGCGCACCCAGTTCCAGATGAAGTGCGTGCAACGGTGTTTTTTGCAGAAGGGTGTCAGACATTTGCGGTTCCTTGCGTAACAGGGCGCGCGGCAATCAAGGCCGCGCGCCGCCGTCATCACGCTTGCTGATAGGCTTCGATGGAAGGGCAGGCACACACCAGGTTGCGGTCGCCGAAAACGTTGTCGACCCGGCCAACCGGTGGCCAGTACTTGTTTTCCAGCAAGGTCGGCAGCGGGTAGACCGCCTGCTCGCGGCTGTAGGCGTGAGTCCATTCGCCGACCAGCTCGGCGGCCGTGTGCGGCGCGTTCTTCAATGGGTTGTCGTCGCGGTCCAGAAGGCCTTCCTCGACTGCGCGGATCTCTTCGCGGATCTGGATCATGGCGTTGCAGAAGCGGTCGAGTTCTTCCATCGATTCGCTTTCGGTCGGCTCGATCATCAGGGTACCCGCCACCGGGAACGACATGGTCGGTGCGTGGAAGCCGAAGTCGATCAGACGCTTGGCAACGTCGTCGACGCTGATGCCGCTGCTGTCCTTGAGCGGGCGCACGTCGAGGATGCACTCGTGGGCCACCAGGCCGTTGCTGCCGGCGTAGAGGATCGGGTAGTGCTGCTCCAGGCGCCGGGCGATGTAGTTGGCGTTGAGGATGGCCACCTGGGAGGCGCGCTTGAGGCCGTCGCCGCCCATCATGCGGATGTACATCCAGGTGATCGGCAGGATGCTGGCGCTGCCGAACGGCGCTGCGCAGACAGCGCCTTCCTTGCGTTCCAGCGCAGCATGGCCGGGCAGGAACGGGGCCAGGTGCGCTTTCACGCCGATTGGGCCGACACCCGGGCCGCCACCGCCATGGGGAATGCAGAAGGTCTTGTGCAGGTTCAGGTGGGAGACATCGCCGCCGAACTTGCCCGGTGCGCACAGGCCGACCATGGCGTTCATGTTGGCGCCATCGATGTACACCTGGCCGCCATGGTCATGAATGATCGCGCAGATCTCGCGGATGCCTTCCTCGAACACGCCGTGGGTAGACGGGTAGGTAATCATCAAGGCCGCCAGCTTGTCGCTGTGCTCGATGGCTTTGGCGCGCAGGTCCTCGATATCGACGTTGCCACGTGCGTCACACGCGGTGACCACTACACGCATCCCGGCCATGTGCGCGGTCGCTGGGTTGGTGCCGTGGGCCGAAGATGGAATCAGGCAGATGTCGCGATGCTCGTCGCCACGGCTCTGGTGATAGGCGCGAATGGCCAGCAGCCCGGCGTATTCACCCTGGGAACCGGCATTGGGCTGCAGGGACACGGAATCGTAACCTGTGGCGGCGCACAGCATGCTTTCCAGCTCGTCGGTCAGCAGCTGATAGCCCTTGCTCTGCGCAGCCGGTGCGAAAGGGTGCAACTGGCCGAACTCGGCCCAGGTCACCGGGATCATCTCGCTGGCGGCATTGAGCTTCATGGTGCAGGAGCCCAGCGGGATCATGGTGCGATCCAGGGCCAGGTCCTTGTCGGCCAGGCGGCGCAGGTAGCGCATCAGCTCGGTTTCCGAGTGATAGCGGTTGAAGACCGGGTGTTGCAGGATCGCCGACTCACGCAACAGTGACTTGGGCAGCTGATCGGTGACTTCGTCGGCCAGGGTCTGGAATACCACCTGGGTGCTTTCGCTGTGGAACAGCGCGAACAGCGCTTCCACATCGGCCTGCCGGGTGGTCTCGTCCAGCGAGATACCCACGCGCTGGGCGTCGACTTCGCGCAGGTTGATACCGGCCGCGCGGGCTTGCTCGTGCAGGCGCTCGGTCGCGGCGCCGGTGGCGAGGGTCAAAGTGTCGAAGAAATGCTGCTGCTCGACGCGCACGCCCAACTGGGTCAGGCCACGTGCCAGGATGGCGGTGAGCTGGTGGGTGCGCCGGGCGATCTGGATCAAGCCGGCCGGGCCGTGGTAGACGGCGTACATGCTGGCGATGTTGGCCAGCAGGACCTGGGCCGTGCAGATGTTGCTGGTGGCCTTCTCGCGGCGGATATGCTGCTCGCGGGTCTGCATGGCCAAGCGCAGGGCGCTCTTGCCGTGGCGGTCCACCGAGACACCGACCAGACGGCCGGGCATGTCGCGCTTGAAGCTGTCGCGCGTAGAAAAATACGCCGCGTGTGGACCGCCAAAACCCAGTGGCACGCCGAAACGCTGGGCGCTGCCGATGGCCACGTCGGCGCCGAACTCGCCCGGCGGGCTGAGCAGGGTCAAGGCCAGCAGGTCGGCGGCCACGGCCACCAGTGCGTTGCCGGCGTGGAAGCGCTCGACCAGCTCACGGTAATCGAAAATGTCGCCGTTGCTGGCGGGATACTGCAGCAGAGCCCCGAAGAAACCATCGGTGTCGGCCAACTCGTGCTCGTCGCCGACGACCACCTCGATGCCTAGGGGCTCGGCGCGGGTGATCAGCACGGCCAGGGTCTGCGGATGGCAGTGGCTGGAAGCGAAGAAGCGCTGGCTGCTCTTGTTCTTGCTCAGGCGTTTGCAGAAGGTCATGGCTTCGGCGGCAGCGGTGGCCTCATCCAGCAGCGAAGCATTGGCAATCGGCAGGCCGGTCAGGTCGCTGATCAGGGTCTGGAAGTTCAGCAGCGCTTCCAGGCGGCCCTGGGAGATTTCAGGCTGATACGGCGTGTAGGCCGTGTACCACGCTGGGTTCTCCAGCAGGTTGCGCAGGATCGGCGCCGGCGTGTGGGTGTTGTAATAGCCCTGTCCGATGTAGTACTTGAACAGCTGGTTCTGCTGGGCAATGGCCTTGATTGCAGCCAAAGCGTCGGCTTCGCTTTGCCCGGCAGACAGGCCAAGCACGCTGGTGCCCTTGATGCTTTCGGGTATGACGCTGGCGCTCAGCGCATCCAGGCTGTCGAACCCCAGAAAGTCGAGCATGGCTTGCTCATCTACCGGGCCAGGGCCGATGTGGCGAGCGATGAATTCGTTGTCGGTATGCAGTGCAATGGCGCGAGTCATGGTCGGTCCTCAGCCTTGGGCGGCGATCAGGTTGTCGTAGGCGGGCTGGTCGAGCAAGGCGCGAACCTGTTCGAGGTCATCGGGGATGAAACGGAAGAACCAGCCCTGTGCCAGCGGGTCCTGGTTGACCAGCTCCGGGGCGGCGTCGAGCGCTGCGTTGACTTCGACGATCTCGCCGTCGAGCGGCATGTTGATGCTGCTGGCAGCCTTCACCGATTCCAGCACCGAAACCTCGGCATCGCGCGCGTGGCGGGCCAGTTCGGGCAACTGCACGAACACCACGTCGCCCAAGGCGTTCTGGGCGAAAGGGGTGATGCCGACTGTGACGCTGCCGTCGGCCTCGAGGCGCAGCCATTCGTGTTCGACGGTGAAACGCAACTCGCTCATGGAAACTCCGCAATGATTTGGGGTTCAGCAATGGCGGTTACTTAGCAAGATGGCTGCCAGATTTCCCAAAGCCACAGGTTGCAAGGGCTTCAGGCAGATAACCCAAATTCAGAAGCGAAGTGACTGTAACGAAAACGCTACGAACTACCCTAGCCCGTTCATCGGGATTGCTCCTGTAGCAGCGGCGCAAGCCGCGTCGGCGGCAAACGTGGTCTGTCGAATGCACCTCGGCACGCCCGGACGCGGCTTGCGCCGCTGCTACAGGTGCCCAATTGATGATGGTGTATTGGATTGCGTACGATGTATTGAAATCGATACAGTGCAGATCGTGTGACGCGTCAGGATGCGCTACCAATGCCGTATTTGCGTAGCCGGTTGGCAATGGCCGTATGTGATGTCTGCAGTCGACTCGCTAACTGGCGACTGGAGGGATAGCTGGGATACAGCTTTTCCAACAGCGCTTTTTCATAGGCGCCCACTGCCTGCTCCAGACTGACCACCTCGCCGTCGTTGCGGTGGGGCACGCGGGTACCGGCGATGTCCAGATCGGCGATATCCACCGTATTGCTTTCGCAAACCGCAGCCGCGCGAAAGATCACGTTCTGCAGTTGACGGACATTGCCCGGCCAACGATTGCCCAGCAAGGCAGGATAGGTATTGGCCGTCAGTCGGCACATCGGTCGCTGAATCTGGGTGCAGGCCTGTTGCATGAAGTAACGTGCCAGCAGCAGGATGTCTTCGCCGCGCTCGCGCAGCGGAGGCACATTCAAGTTGAGCACGTTGAGGCGGTAGAACAGGTCTTCCCGAAACGCCCCTTCTGCCACCATCTGCTCGAGATTGCGGTGGGTGGCGCTGAGGATGCGCACGTTGACCTTGACCTCACGGTCGCCGCCAACGCGACGGAAACTGCCGTCGTTGAGAAAACGCAGCAGCTTGGCCTGCAGATACGGCGACATTTCACCGATCTCGTCGAGGAACACCGTGCCTTGGTGCGCCAGCTCCATCAGCCCCGGCTTGCCGCCACGCTGGGCGCCCGTGAAGGCGCCGGGGGCGTAGCCGAACAGCTCGCTCTCGGCGAGGTTCTCCGGTAGCGCGGCGCAGTTGAGGGCCAGGAACGGCGCGCCGTGGCGTGCGCTGACAGCATGGCAGGCACGTGCCACCAGTTCCTTGCCGGTGCCGGTTTCGCCCTGGATCAGCAGGGGTGCATCCAGGGCCGCGACCCGCTGCGCCCGCGCCTTGAGCGCCCGGATGGGTGCGGAATCACCCAGCAGCGAGTCGAATCCCTCGGCATGGTCGTGGTGCAGGGCGGCCAGGCGCTCGCCCATGCGGTTGGGCGGGTAGAGTGTCAGCAAGGCGCCAGCGTCGGTGATCGGAGTGGCATCGAGCAACAGCGTCTGGCCATTCAGGTTGACCTCGCGCAGTGGCAGGCGGAACCCCTGTTCCAGCAATGCACCGAGCAGAGCAGGGTCGGCGAACAGGTCGGCCACCGACTGCCCAGCCGGCTCGCGGCCATACAGCTCGACCAAGGCCGGGTTGGCCAGCAGAACATTGCCGGCACTGTCCAGCGCCAGTACCGGATCGGCCATGGCAGCCAGCAAGGCTTCGAGTTGCAAGTGCCGGCGCTGTCCCGGAAGAATGTCGACCACACGTACATCTTCCACGCCTCGCACCCGGAACAGTGCGTCGTGCAGCTCTTCCAGCACCAGCGGGCTGAGTGTCGGTGCATCGATGTAGACGTTGGGCGGGACCATCTCGACGGCATCGAGGTTGAGATTGCGGGCACCGAGCAGGGCCAGCACTTCCTGGGTGATACCGACACGGTCGATGAAGCTGACGTGGATACGCATGGGGCTCGAGCATTCTGGACAGCGGAGAAGGGCAGTATGCCCTGCCATGGCGCAAAGCTGTAGCGCCGGCGCGGCGGTTCAGCGCTGTGGGGAGATGCGTTCGGGGCGTGACCAGATCCACAGGTTGACCAGCACCATGCCGGCGATGGCCGCGTACACCGGCCAATGCTGCTTGAGGGTGAACCACATCACCAGCGAGCAGATCACCATGCTGGCGGTTGCACTGACCTTGGCCCGGCGAGTGATCACCTTGCCATTGCGCCAGTTATGCAGCATGGGGCCGAACAGCTTGTGGTTTTCCAGCCAGGCGCTCAGCCGTGGCGAGCTTTTGGTCGCCGCCCAGGCGGCCAGCAGGATGAACTCGGTGGTGGGCAACCCCGGCACCACGATGGCGATCAGCCCGATGATCAGGCTGGTATAGGCCAGCAGGCCGTAAAGCACGCGGGCCAGCTTTGAGGGGAGCGGGCGAGGGTTGTCCATGAGTTCCATACAGTCGGGTTTCAAGCCGACGCCGTTTCCCTGTGATCGGCGTAGGTGTGTTGCAGCAGCACCTGCAAGCGTGCGAACGCGTCGTTGGCTGCCTGGTCAGCTTCGGCTTCTTCTCCCGCGCTGAAAGGCAGGGCATCGAATATCGCGTTGAAGGCTTTCCAGCCTTTGCCACGTCCGCCTTCGGGTTCGGCCAGATGGCGCGCACCGAAACTTTCGGTGTAGCCCAAGGCATTGGCCCGCTTGATCAGGATTGCGGCGCCGAGTTTAGACCCTTCGGAGACGCGAAGCCAGGTAAGCGCCGTAGCTCGGCTGGGCTCACTGAGGGCGCCCGGGACGGGTTGCGGAATGGCCACGCCAAGGTCGATCAGGTCGGCCTTGGCAGCCTCGGCGCGGCAACGCCCGGGGAGGTCGGGGAACAAGGCGATCAGGGCGGGATCGTTGTACAGGGGCTGCAGCTCGGACTGGAACAGGTACTGCATCTGCAGAAAACGCGCATAGCTTTCCGGCGTATCGAAGGGTGCGTAACGGGCCACGGTGTTTTCCAGGCTGTCATGCAGCGTCTGGCTGATCGCGCGCAAGCGAGCGGAGCGCAGTGGGGCCTGGTCCTGAGGGTGCTCGGTAACGGTCATTGCGAGTTCCTTGAAAAATACGGTGCTGTGTAGACAAGACGAGTCAACCGACAGCGGACCGTAAAAAAATCCTACCGCAGGGGCAGCGGTTGTCTGCCCCTACAGTGCCATTATCAGATGTCCCAAACCAGATTGATCGCGAAATTACGACCGGGAGCCGTGAGACGGTCGAGGTTGGCGGGGGATGTCACCGCCGCTTCGCCCACCCCGTCATAACTGCGTACGTCGTCCCATAGCCAGTATTTCTTGTCGGTGAGGTTGTACAGGCCGGCGTTGACGGTGACGTCGTCGGTGACCTTGTAGTAACCGGCCAGGTCGAGGATGCCGAAGCCAGGCGTTTTGAACACCCCGCTGCCGTCCGGCGACTTGAACGCGCTGCTGTCCACCCGGTTCTGGCGCTTGACCAGCGTCCAACTGAGCAGACCACCGTACTGCTGCTGCTCGTAACCCAGGCCGAAGACACCCTTGAGCGGATTGACGCTGTTGATCGGCTGGCCGTTGTCCTGGTTCTTGCCATGGGCGTACGCGATGGAGCCTTGGCTGTAGAGACCTTGCGGCGCACCGAAGCTGTCCAGGTTCAAGCGGCCCTTGAGCTCGACGCCCTTGATGGTGGCATGCTTGATGTTGTTGCTCTGGAACACCGCAGAGGTCGCCCCGGGGCTGACCGCATCCTCGTTGATGAAGTCGCGGTACTGATTGTAGAACACCGCAATATCGAAGGTGCCTGCCTCGAATTTGCCGCGCAGACCAGTTTCATAGCTTCTGCTTTTTTCGGGCTCAAGGTCCGGATTGGGCTGGACCGTATAACCTGCGTCAAGGTTTTCGAAGCGGCCGTACAGCGCTTTGGCCGAGGGCGTGCGGAACCCTTCGGCGTACTGCCCATACCAGGTGTAGTGGTCATCGAAGTCGTAGGTCACGCCCATCGTGGGTGATAGCCGGTGCCAGTTCCGATCGCTGTCGGTCACGGTGTACTTGCCTTCGGGATTGACCGTGCGCAGGAACTCGTCGGTCAGGCGGGGCTTGAGCTGGGTGTAGTCATAGCGGGCGCTGGGTCGCAAGGTCCACTGGTTCCAGCGGATCTCGTCCTGAGCGAACAGGCTGTAGGTGTTGATGGTCGGGTCGGGGAAATCGCTGGATTTGACGAGGCGATCGGGCGAACTGTCGGCGCCGATGGCTCGGCAACTGCCCAGCACGGACAGGCAGGTCCCGTAGCCGCTGCGCGAGCCGGTGACTTTCTGCTGGCGGATATGGGTGCCGTAGGTCAGCAGGTGATCGGTTTCACCCACCTGGAAGGCCTTGTCCAGCTGCAGGTCGAACACCCACTGGCGCTCTTTGTACAAGGTGTCACGCGCTCGCAGCACATCGCGTGCGCGCGGGACGAGATAGTGCTCTTCGGTGTGCTGGTCGGTCTTGGCGATCTGGTAGTTCAGGCTCCACTTGATGTGATCGGCCACGACGCTGTCCAGGCCGAAGTTATGGTTCAAGCCGAAGCGCTCGCGGGTGATCGTGTCATTACCCCCACGCGATCGATAGAAATTCAGCGGGCTGCCATTGGCATACGGGCCGCCATAGGCGCTTTTCAGGTCGACATCACGGTCGTCCTTGTACTTTTCATAGGTGAGCCCGAACCGAGCGTCATCAGCGTAGTTCCAGCCCAGCTTGGCCAGCACATTGGTGGAGCGCACATCCTTGGGGTCGGCGGCGGTGCGGCTCAGGCCGGTACTGTTGTGATCACCATGGGACTCGGTTTCGTGCCCGTTGCGCTGGCTCAAATGCAACAGGGCGTCGAAGTCGCCCGTACGGCCGGCCACGGTGGCGGAGTTCAGCCAGCTTTCGTCTGCCGAGCTGTAGCCAGTCTTTAGCCGCGCACCGACATCCTTGCCGGGCTTGATGATGTCTTCCGGGTCCAGTGTGTAATAGCTGACCACCCCACCGATGGCACTGCTGCCGTACAGCGACGACGCCGGCCCACGCAGGATTTCCACGCGCTTGACGATTTCCGGGTCGACGTAATTGCGCTCGGTTTGCGCATAGGGGCCGTTAAAGAAGCTGTTCGGCACTTCAACGCCATCGACCTGGGTGAGGATACGATCGCCATCGATGCCGCGAATGTTGTAGCCGGTGATGCCACTGCGCAGTCCGGTGCCGCCTGCGGAAACGCCGGGTTCGTAACGCACCAGATCTTGAATGCCATTGACATTGTCGCGGTCCAGCTGCGTGCGGCCTTGGGCGGTAATGGTGCTCGGTACGCTGTCGGCGCTTTGTTCCTGGCGGGTGGCGCTGACGGTCATCTGCTGCAAGGCGATCACCGCACCCGGTGGACTGCGCTCGAGCACGATATTGTTGGCACTGATTTTCCGATAGCGCAATTGTGTGCCGGCGAGCAGCCGATCCAGTGCCTGTTCCGGCGTCATGCTGCCGCGTACGCCGGGTGAAGTGACGTTCTGGGCAAGTTCGGCAGGCAGCCCGACTTGCCAGCCGGTTGTAGTGCTGAAGCCATTCAGGGCCGACGCCAAGGGCTGCTGGGCGATGCTGAAGGCGTGATCGACGCTGTTGCGGGCGCTTGTCAGGGTGGGCTCAGCTGCACTGCCTACGGCTGGCAGTGTGGCCAGCAGCAGGGCGGCGGTAAGCACCGAGTAGTGAAACTGTGGACGAGTGAAACCTTTGGACATCGAAAGCGCTCCCTGTCGCGTGTCATTATAGTTCTAACGATTCGAATGAGAATCAGTTGCATTGGCTATAACTAGACGGATCGGGAAGCGGCAGAGCGTAAAAATAGTTCTGTCAGGTGTCGGTTGGGCGCAATGCCATGTTCTTCAGTTCAAGATGACCAGCGCCGGAAACTCCCGCACCTGTGCCGACGTCACTTGGGCCAACGAGCGAACCACATCGAGCGGATTGTCCAGGCGGTAATTGCCAGTCACCGCCACCTGCTCGAGCTTCTTGTCGGTATTGATGATCCACCCTGGGTAATAGCGCCGCAGTTCGGCGAGCACCTCGCCCATGGGGCGATTCTCGAAGATCAACCGGCCCTGGACCCAGGCCAGATCCTTCTGCGGATCAAGCCGCTCGCGCGTGCCGAAGCCCTTGGGGCCGATGCGGATGCTGTCGCCGGCGTTCAGACGGACCTTCTCGTCATGGCTGGCACTGAGCTCGACGTTGCCTCGTTGCACGCGCACTTGCGCCTGGCCATCGTGGTAGCTGACGGCGAAGGCGCTGTCGAGCACATCGGCGCGGACCGGTCCGGCTTGCACCTGCAGGGGTTGCTGGCGGCTCGGAGGCACTTCGAAAAACGCTTCGCCTTCATAGAGGCGCGCCTGGCGTTGCCGGCTATCGACGCGGCTCGAGAAGGCCGATTCGGTGTTGAGCAATACCTTGGAACCGTCTTGCAGTTCCAGGTGCTGGCGCTCGCCGACCTGGGTCAGGTGAGCGGCCTGCACGCGCAGCGGCAGATGGGTGAAGTTCAGTACCCCCACTACCAATACCGCTGCGGTGGCCAGCGATATCCACCGCCGACGCCAGGCTGTGGTTGTGCGCCGCGTTTGCAGCGTTACGGCGGCGTCGCGGACCGACGCGCCTTGCCACACTGCGCGGGCCTGCTCAAGCGCCGCGGCATGTTCGGGGTCGGCCAGCAGCCAGGCCTTGAATGCCCTCTGCTGGGCAGCGTCGGCGCAGGGCAGGGCGACCAACCAATCGATGGCTTGTTCCATGGCGGGCGTCAGTGGCGCCTGTTCTGGTGAATGCTGCCCTTTCACAGTTGTTCCTCCAGACGCTGCGCAACGCCGACACAGATCGCCATGATCAATTTCAACTCCTTTTGTACGGTGCTGGCCGAAACTTCCAGCTCTTCGGCGATCTCCATATAGCTACTGCCATGCACCCGGCTGAGTATGAAAATCCTCTGCTGGCGAGGCGTCAGCAGGCCGAGGCTGGCGGTCAATCTGGCCAGCAGGCGCTGCGCATGGGCGGCTTCATCCGGAGTGCTGGCCACTGTTGCAATGCTTTGTAGCACGTTGAGAGGCACGTCTTCGACCATCGTTCGCTCATACAGGCGACGGGAGCGTAGATAGTCGAGGGCAAGATTGCGCGCTGTCTGGAACACGAACGGCTCGAGATGTTCGATAGGTCGCTCGCCCACGGCACGGTTGACCCTCAGGTAGGTTTCCTGAAGCAGGTCTTCGGCGGTGCTGGGGTTGCGAACCATGCGCTGAAGGGTGCGCAGCAGGCTCAAGCGTTGCGAGATGAATACGGAAATGAAACGTGATTGACTCACGGAGGTACCCGACCAGAAAGCATCAGATGATAATAATTCTCATCTTTGTGCCCGGTCAAGCCGCAAGCTTTTCGAGAAATATCGCGGCTGGAGGTGGCATCGGCCACGTCCAGTCGCCATGGTTTTTACTTGGCGTTGATCAGCGCCAAACAGTTATCCAGCATGCGGTTCGAGAAGCCCCACTCGTTGTCGTACCAGGCCATGACCTTGACCAGCTTGCCGTTGACCTTGGTGTGGTTGGCATCGAAGATCGACGACAGCGGGTTGTGGTTGAAGTCGGTGGAAACCAGCGGCAGGGTGTTGTAGCCCAGTACCTTGGACTGCTCGGCAGCAGCCTGCATCAGTGCGTTGATCTCGTCGCGGCTGGCTTCGCGCGACAGGTTCAAGGTCAGGTCGACCAGCGATACGTTGATCACCGGTACGCGTACCGCCATGCCGGTCAGCTTGCCGGCCAGCTCGGGCAGCACCAGGCCCACCGCTTCGGCGGCGCCGGTCTTGCTGGGAATCATCGACTGGGTGGCCGAGCGCGCGCGGTAGGGGTCGCTGTGGTACACGTCGATCAGGTTCTGGTCGTTGGTGTAGGCATGGATCGTGGTCATCAGACCCTGTTCGATACCCAGCTCGCGGTGCAGCACCTGCGCCACCGGCGCCAAACAGTTGGTGGTGCACGAAGCGTTGGAGATCACTTCGTGGGACTGGCGCAGCACGTCATGGTTGACGCCATAGACCACGGTGGCGTCGGCGCCCTTGGCCGGTGCCGAAATGATCACCTTGCGCGCGCCGGCAGTCAGGTGCGCAGCGGCCTTTTCACGGTCGGTGAACAGACCGGTGCATTCGAAGACTACGTCGATGTTCTCGGCCTTCCACGGCAGCTCGGCCGGGTTGCGAATGGCACTCACCGAGATGCGATCGCCGTTGACCGTCAGGCCTTCCTTGTCGTGCTCCACCGTGCCGTCGAAGGTGCCATGCACCGTGTCGTACTTGAGCAGGTGGGCGTTGATCGCGCTGTCACCCAGGTCGTTGATGGCGACGACCTGCAGGTCCTGACGGTAGCCTTGGGTATAGAGTGCCCGCAGGACATTGCGGCCGATGCGGCCAAAACCGTTGATTGCTATGCGAATGGTCATGAGTGATTCCTGTAATCAGATTGGGTGATTCCCCTTGGATTAGGTCCGGGTAAGCAGGTCACGTAATCTGTTTTGTTGTTGGAATTACAAGATTATTCGCATAGAAATAGAAAACAAGCCTTTTTAGTGGCAATATTTTGTTCTATCTACAACGAGTGACCGGTACAACCCTTCCTTCACATCGATTCTGCCTGCAGGGCTTTGAGCCCTGGCACGGGTCGTAGTTCGGACAGAGTGTTGCAGAGGTCGCCCCCAAAGCCTGGAGTTCTTCACATGCATCCCCGCGTCCTTGAGGTCACCCAACGGCTGATCGCGCGTAGCCAAGCTACCCGCGAGCACTACCTGCAACTGATCGACAGCGCTGCCAGCGACGGCCCCATGCGGGGCAAGCTGCAGTGTGCGAACTTTGCCCACGGAGTAGCGGGGTGCGGCACCGAAGACAAGCACCAACTGCGCATGATGAATGCGACCAACATCGCAATTGTTTCGTCATATAACGACATGCTCTCGGCGCACCAGCCCTACGAGACCTACCCCGAGCAGCTCAAGCAGGCCCTGCGCGAGATCGGCTCGGTCGGGCAGTTCGCCGGCGGTGTGCCTGCCATGTGCGATGGGGTGACTCAGGGCGAGGCCGGCATGGAGCTGAGCCTGGCCAGCCGTGAAACCATCGCGCTGTCCACGGCCGTTGCGCTCTCGCACAACATGTTCGACGGCGCGCTGATGCTCGGCATCTGCGACAAGATCGTACCGGGCTTGATGATGGGCGCCCTGCGCTTTGGGCATCTGCCCATGATCTTCGTGCCCGGCGGGCCAATGCCCTCGGGTATCTCCAACAAGGAGAAGGCCGATGTCCGCCAGCGCTATGCCGAAGGCAAGGCCAGCCGTGAGGAATTGCTCGAATCGGAGATGAAGTCCTACCACAGCCCGGGCACCTGCACGTTCTATGGCACGGCCAACACCAACCAGCTGCTCATGGAGGTGCTGGGCCTGCACCTGCCGGGTGCCTCGTTCGTCAATCCCAATACCCCGCTGCGCGATGCGCTGACCCACGAAGCGGCCCATCAGGTCACACGCCTGACCAAGGCCAACGGCGAATTCACGCCCATCGGGCGCATCGTCGATGAAAAGTCGCTGGTCAATTCGATCGTCGCCCTGCACGCAACGGGCGGTTCGACCAACCACACCCTGCACATGCCGGCAATTGCCATGGCAGCGGGCATCATTCTGACCTGGCAAGACATGGCCGACCTCTCCGAGGTGGTGCCTACCCTGTCCAATGTCTATCCGAACGGCAAGGCCGACATCAACCATTTCCAGGCTGCCGGCGGCATGGCGTTCCTGATTCGCGAGCTGCTCGGTGCCGGCCTGCTGCACGAGGATGTCAACACGGTGGCCGGCCACGGCCTGAGCCGCTATACCCGCGAGCCGTTCCTGGAAGACGGCCGGCTGGTGTGGCGCGAAGGGCCCGAGGCGAGCCTCGACGAGAGCATCCTGCGTCCGGTGGCGCGTCCGTTCTCGGCCGAGGGCGGCTTGCGCGTGATGGAAGGCAACCTGGGCCGCGGCGTCATGAAGGTGTCTGCCGTCGCTCTGGAAAACCAGGTGGTCGAAGCACCGTGTCGCGTGTTCCAGGACCAGCAGGAGCTGGCCGATGCATTCAAGGCCGGCGAACTGGAAAAGGATTTCGTCGCCGTCATGCGCTTCCAGGGCCCGCGTTCCAACGGCATGCCGGAACTGCACAAGATGACACCGTTTCTCGGCGTTTTGCAGGATCGTGGCTTCAAGGTCGCGCTGGTCACCGACGGGCGCATGTCCGGCGCCTCCGGCAAGATCCCCGCGGCGATCCACGTCAGTCCCGAAGCGGCCAGTGGCGGACCGTTGGCCTTGGTGCGCGATGGCGATATCATCCGGGTCGACGGTGTCGAAGGTACCCTGCAGGTACGCGTCGATGCCCAGACGCTGGCCAGCCGCACCCCGGCGGTCGGCACCTTGGCCAATGGCGTAGGGTGCGGGCGTGAACTGTTCGGGTTCATGCGCCAAGCTTTCAGCTCGGCCGAGCAAGGCGCCAGTGCCTTCACCTCGGGTTTGGAGATTTTGCGATGACACTCGCCCTTATCGGCGACATAGGCGGCACCAACGCACGTTTCGCCATCTGGGAAAACGATGCATTGCATTCGGTCCGGGTCTTCCCCACGGCGGACTACACCAGCCCCGAGCACGCCATCGGCGTGTACATGGCCGACCTCAAGTTGCAGAAGGGTGATATCGGCGCCGCATGCCTGGCAGTGGCCGGCCCGGTGGACGGTGACGAATTTCGCTTCACCAACAGCCATTGGCGCCTGAGCCGCCAGGCGTTCTGCAAAAACCTGCAAGTCGAGCAGTTGCTGTTGATCAACGACTTCACGGCCATGGCCCTGGGCATGACACGCCTGCAGCCCGACGAGTACCAACTGGTGTGCGAAGGGCAGGCCGATCCGGCGCGTCCGGCCGTGGTCATCGGTCCGGGCACCGGGCTGGGCGTGGGGACGCTGATCGGCCAGCGCAATGGCTGGATGGCTTTGCCGGGCGAAGGTGGCCACGTCGATCTGCCCGTCGGCAGCCCGCGCGAAGCCCAACTGCGCGCGCACATCGAAGCGCAGATCGGCCATGTCAGTGCCGAAACCATCTTGAGCGGTGGCGGGTTGCTGCGGTTGTATCAAACTGTGTGCGAAGTGGACGGCCACGAACCTTCCTGCGCCTCGCCCGCAGAAGTCACCGAAGCAGGCATTGCCGGCGATCCCGTCGCCCGCGAAACCCTGGAGCAATTCTGCCGCTTCCTGGGTCGGGTGGCGGGTAACAACGTGCTGACCGTGGGCGGTCGCGGCGGCGTGTACATCGTCGGCGGGGTGATCCCGCGCTTCCTCGATATCTTCATGCAGAGCGGCTTCGCCGAGAGCTTCGCCGACAAGGGCTGCATGAGCGATTACTTCAAGGGCATCCCGGTCTGGGTGGTCACGGCCGAGTTCTCCGGGCTGCTCGGCGCTGGTGTGGCCTTGCAACAGGCGCAGGCTTGAGCGTTTAATCAGCCCTTGAAAAAAGCCGGGCGTATCGACCCGGCGATAACAACAAGGACGCCCACGTGAGCACTGTCGGCAAATCGATCCTGCTGGTCGATGACGATCAGGAAATCCGCGAACTGCTGGACACCTATCTCAGCCGCGCCGGCTTTGCCGTGCGCACCACGGCCGACGGCGCGGGCTTTCGCGAAGCCCTTGGCGCCGAGGTCGGCACCGACCTGGTGATTCTCGACGTCATGCTGCCCGACGAAGACGGCTTCAGCCTGTGCCGCTGGATTCGCCAGCATCCGCGCATGGCCCAGGTGCCGATCATCATGCTCACCGCCAGTTCCGATGAAGCGGACCGGGTGATCGGCCTTGAGCTAGGAGCCGACGACTACCTGGGCAAACCGTTCAGCCCACGCGAGCTGCAGGCGCGCATCAAGGCACTGCTGCGGCGCAGCCAGTTCGCCAGCGAGCGCAGCGGCGAGGTGCTCGGCTTCGACGATTGGCGGCTCGATACCGTGAGCCACCGGTTGTTTCACACCGATGGCGAGGAGGTGTTCCTGTCCGGTGCCGACTTCGCCTTGCTCAAGCTGTTCCTCGATCATCCCCAGCAGATTCTCGACCGCGACACCATCGGCAATGCCACCCGGGGGCGTGAACCCATGCCGCTGGATCGCATCGTCGACATGGCGGTCAGCCGCCTGCGCCAGCGCCTGCGCGACAACGACAAACCGCCGCGCCTGATCCGTACCGTACGCGGTAGCGGCTACCTGCTGGCGGCACACGTTGCGCCTGTTTAAGCCGCGTTCACTGCTGGGCCGCATGCTCTTGCTGACACTGTTGGCGGTGCTGCTGGCGCAGGGCTTGTCCAGCATCATCTGGCTGTCGCAGCTGCGCGCCACCCAGCTCGAGGGGCTGGTCACCAGCGCTCGCAGTCTGGCTCATTCGATGGCGGCCAGCGTCAGCTATTTCCGTTCCTTGCCGCTGGCCTATCGGCCGCTGGTCCTGGACCAGTTGCGCAGCATGGGCGGCACGCGTTTTTTCGTTTCGCTCAATGACAAGCCCCTGGGCATGCAACTGCTGGAACCCACTGCACGCAAGACGGCCGTGATCGATGCGGTCTCCGCAGTGCTGCGAACTCAACTGGGCAGCGACGTGGATATCTCGGTGACCTTCGTCAGCCCAGACGACCTGCGCATCTTCAACAGCGGCCTGAAGCTGGACGAACTGCCGCGTTCCTGGGCGCACTACGCCTTGACCCTGGAGCCGGTGAATCCGCCGGTGCTGGTCACCCAGATTCGCCTGGGGCCAACCGAATGGCTATACATCGCTTCGCTGTTGCCTGAGCCCTACACCACTCTCGAAGAGGAAGGTCTGCCGGCCCAGCAAATCTGGTTCATTGCGCTGACCAGCGGCTTTCTGCTGCTGTTCATCGGCGTGCTGGTGCATTGGCAGAGCCGACCCCTCAAACGCCTGGCCCGCGCTGCTCGTGAGTTGTCCCTGGGCGAGGTGAATAACGAGCCGCCCATGGACGGCGGCGGCAGCGAGGTGGTGGAAGTGGCACGGGCGCTGAATGCCATGCGCGAGCGCATCAGCCGCTACCTGACCGAACGCAGCCAGCTGTTCAGCGCAATCTCCCATGACTTGCGCACGCCCATCACGCGCCTGCGGCTGCGCGTCGAACTGCTCGACGATCCAGCCCTGGAAGCCAAATTCGGCCGCGACCTGGACGAGCTCGAACTACTGGTCAAGGGCGCGCTGCAATGCGTGAAGGACACCGACATCCACGAGAACATCGAGCGGGTCGATCTCGACCAGGTCCTCGACTGCCTGGTGGAACCCTACCTGGCGCCGCAAGGCAATGGCCGTGTGACCCTGCAAGGCAAGGCACGTCGGCCCTACGCCGGCAAGCCGCTGGCCATCAAGCGCTGCATCGGCAATTTGATCGACAACGCTCTCAAGTACGGCGACCGTGCGCACCTGTCCATCCATGACGACGCGCAGGCCTTTGTTCTCTATGTCGACGATGAAGGCCCCGGCGTGCCCGAGCAACGGCTGCAGAAAGTCTTCGAGCCCCACTTCCGTCTAGCCGGGACCCAACAGGGCTACGGGCTGGGCCTGGGCATCGCGCGCAACATCGCCCACAGCCATGGCGGCGAAGTGACGTTGCAGAATCTTCCGGCCGGTGGCTTGCGGGTGACATTGGTCTTGCCGCGCAAGACGGTGTGAGCGGTCCGCGTGTTTCTGCACACCGACTGGCCTGGCGATCATGAATGTCACCAGTCTGTGACATTTCCCTATCCCTTCGTTACCTGCACCCCACTTGGCGGTGTTTACACTCTCATGCAACGCAAGCGTCAGACTTGCCTCTGCATAACAACAAAAAAGGAAGTCCCATGAACAAGCTCTCTCGCCTCGCCCTCGTCGTTTCCTTCGCTTCCCTGTTCCCGCTCAGTGCCATGGCTGCCGATTCCAAAGGTTCGGTGGAAGTGGTCCATTGGTGGACGTCAGGCGGTGAAAAAGCGGCGGTCGACGTGCTCAAGGCGCAGGTCGAGAAAGATGGCTTCACCTGGAAGGACGGGGCTGTGGCCGGTGGCGGCGGTTCGACTGCCATGACCGTGCTCAAGAGTCGCGCCGTAGCCGGCAACCCGCCTGGTGTAGCCCAGATCAAAGGCCCGGACATCCAGGAATGGGCGTCGACCGGCCTGCTCGACACCGACGTGCTGAAAGACGTCGCCAAGTCGGAAAAGTGGGACAGTCTGCTCGACAAGAAAGTCTCCGATACCGTGAAGTACGACGGTGATTACGTCGCCGTGCCGGTGAACATTCACCGTGTGAACTGGCTTTGGATCAACCCGGAAGTGTTCAAGAAAGCCGGTATCACCAAGAACCCGACCACCCTCGAAGAATTCTACGCCGCAGGCGACAAGCTCAAGGCTGCGGGCTTCATTCCTCTGGCCCATGGCGGTCAGCCTTGGCAGGACAGCACCGTGTTCGAAGCGGTGGTGCTTTCGGTCATGGGTGTCGATGGTTACAAAAAGGCCCTGGTTGACCTGGACAACGCCGCGCTGACTGGCCCGGAAATGGTCAAGGCGTTGACCGAACTGAAGAAAGTCGCGACCTACATGGACGCCGACGGCAAAGGTCAGGACTGGAACCTGGAAGCGGCCAAAGTCATCAACGGCAAGGCCGGCATGCAGATCATGGGTGACTGGGCCAAGTCCGAATGGACCGCCGCCAAGAAAGTCGCTGGCAAGGACTACGAGTGCGTCGCCTTCCCGGGCACCGACAAAGCGTTCACCTACAACATCGACTCGCTGGCCGTGTTCAAGCAAAAGGACGCAGGCACTGCGGCCGGTCAACAGGACATCGCCAAAGTCGTGCTGGGTGAGAACTTCCAGAAAGTCTTCAGCATCAACAAAGGCTCGATCCCGGTTCGCAACGACATGTTGAACAACATGGAGCAACTGGGTTTCGATTCCTGCGCACAGACCGCTGCCAAGGACTTCCTGGCGGACGCCAAGTCCGGCGGCCTGCAACCGAGCATGGCACACAACATGGCGACCACGCTGGCCGTGCAAGGCGCGTTCTTCGATGTCGTGACCAACTACATCAACGACCCGAAAGCCGACCCGGCCGACACTGCCAAGAAACTCGGCGCAGCGGTCAAGTCTTCCAAATAAGCCGTAGCGGCAAGCTGCAAGTCAGAGCACTGCCCTGCTTATCTTGCAGCTTGAAACTTGTGGCTTGTAGCTGCCCTTTTCTTTTTCGATGGATTTCCCCATGAGCTCTGTTGCTGCATTCAGCAAAGCCTCGCCGTTCGATGCATTGCAACGCTGGCTGCCAAAACTGGTGCTGGCGCCGAGCATGTTCATCGTACTGGTGGGCTTCTATGGCTACATCCTGTGGACGTTCGTGCTGTCG
Source organism: Pseudomonas rhizosphaerae (assembly GCF_000761155.1). Classification (NCBI taxonomy): domain Bacteria; kingdom Pseudomonadati; phylum Pseudomonadota; class Gammaproteobacteria; order Pseudomonadales; family Pseudomonadaceae; genus Pseudomonas; species Pseudomonas rhizosphaerae. The sequence continues at coordinate 713,494 of NZ_CP009533.1, forward strand.
TTCACCACGTCGACGTTCCTGCCGACTTACAAGTGGGCGGGCCTAGCGCAGTATGCGCGGTTGTTCGACAACGACCGCTGGTGGGTCGCGAGCAAGAACCTCGCCGTGTTCGGCGGCATGTTCATCGGCATCACGCTGGTGATCGGTGTGTTGCTGGCAGTGTTTCTCGACCAGCGCATCCGTCGCGAAGGCTTTATCCGCACCATTTACCTGTACCCGATGGCACTTTCGATGATCGTCACCGGTACCGCGTGGAAATGGCTGCTCAACCCGGGCATGGGCCTGGACAAATTGCTGCGTGACTGGGGCTGGCAAGGCTTCCGTCTCGATTGGCTGGTCGACCCCGACCGCGTTGTGTACTGCCTCGTGATCGCGGCGGTGTGGCAAGCCTCGGGCTTTATCATGGCGATGTTCCTCGCTGGCCTGCGTGGTGTCGATCAATCGATCATTCGTGCTGCGCAGATCGATGGCGCAAGCATGCCGACGATCTACTGGAAAGTGGTGCTGCCAAGTCTGCGTCCGGTGTTCTTCAGTGCGGTGATGATTCTGGCGCACATCGCGATCAAGAGTTTCGACCTGGTTGCGGCGATGACCGCCGGTGGTCCGGGTTATTCCTCCGACCTGCCGGCGATGTTCATGTATTCCTTCACCTTCAGTCGCGGCCAGATGGGCATGGGCTCGGCCAGTGCGATTCTGATGCTCGGTGCGATCCTCGCGATCATCGTGCCTTACCTGTATTCCGAGCTGAGGACCAAGCGCAATGACTGATCTCGCAGCCAAACCCGCCATCAGCCTGAGTCGCATCGCGATCTACGCAGTGCTGATCCTCGCCGTATTGCTTTATCTGGTGCCGCTGGTGGTCATGTTGCTGACCAGCTTCAAGACTCCGGAAGACATCAACACCGGCAACCTGCTGAGCTGGCCGACCGTGGTCAGCGGCATCGGCTGGGTCAAGGCCTGGGCCACGGTTGACGGGTATTTCTGGAACTCGATCAAGATCACCGTACCGGCCGTGATCATCTCTACCGCCATCGGGGCACTGAACGGCTACGTGCTGTCGATGTGGCGCTTCCGCGGTTCGCAGTTGTTCTTCGGTCTGCTGTTGTTCGGCTGCTTCCTGCCGTTCCAGACGGTGCTGCTGCCGGCCTCGTTCACGCTCGGCAAGATCGGGCTGGCGAGCACCACCACCGGCCTGGTGCTTGTCCACGTAGTTTACGGTCTGGCGTTCACCACGCTGTTTTTCCGTAACTACTACGTGAGCATTCCCGACGCGCTGGTAAAGGCCGCACGTCTGGACGGCGCGGGTTTCTTCACGATTTTCCGCCGCATTATTCTGCCGATGTCGACGCCGATCATCATGGTGTGCCTGATCTGGCAATTCACCCAGATCTGGAACGACTTCCTGTTCGGTGTGGTGTTCTCCAGCGGTGATTCGCAACCGATCACGGTGGCGCTGAACAACCTGGTCAACACCAGCACCGGCGCCAAGGAATACAACGTGGACATGGCGGCGGCGATGATCGCCGGTTTGCCGACCCTGCTGGTCTATGTGGTCGCAGGCAAGTATTTCGTGCGCGGGCTGACAGCCGGCGCAGTCAAGGGGTAATCATGGCTACGCTCGAACTTCGCAACGTCAACAAGACCTACGGTCCCGGCCTGCCGGACACGCTGAAGAACATCGAACTGTCGATCAAGGACGGGGAATTCCTGATCCTCGTCGGCCCGTCGGGATGCGGCAAGTCGACTCTGATGAACTGCATCGCCGGTCTGGAAAGCATCACCGGCGGCGCGATCATGATTGGTGATCAGGACGTCAGTGGCATGAGCCCGAAGGATCGTGACATCGCCATGGTGTTCCAGTCCTACGCGCTGTACCCGACCATGAGCGTGCGCGAGAACATCGAATTCGGCCTGAAGATCCGCAAGATGCCGCAGTCGGCGATCGACGAAGAAGTCGCGCGCGTGGCCAAGCTGCTGCAGATCGAACACCTGCTCAACCGCAAACCGGGTCAGCTCTCCGGTGGTCAGCAACAGCGTGTGGCGATGGGCCGTGCCCTGGCGCGTCGGCCGAAGATTTATCTGTTCGACGAACCGCTGTCCAACCTCGACGCCAAACTGCGCGTCGAGATGCGCACTGAAATGAAACTGATGCACCAGCGCCTGAAGACCACCACGGTCTACGTGACCCATGACCAGATCGAGGCCATGACCCTGGGCGACAAAGTGGCAGTCATGAAGGACGGCATCATTCAGCAGTTCGGTACGCCACAACAGATCTACAACGATCCGGCCAACCTGTTCGTGGCCAGCTTCATCGGTTCGCCGCCCATGAACTTCATTCCGCTGCGCCTGACCCGCCAGGAGGGCCGCCTGGTAGCGCTGCTCGACAGCGGCCAGGCGCGCTGCGAATTGCCGTTGGGCATCGCCGACGCGGGGTTGGAGGATCGCGAGATCATCCTCGGAATCCGCCCCGAGCAGATCGCCCTGGCCAGTGAGCAGGCCACGGACCTGCCGACCTTGCGCGCCGAAGTGCAGATCACCGAGCCGACCGGGCCAGACACGCTCGTGTTCGTCACGGTGAACCAGACCAAGGTCTGCTGCCGCTTGGCGCCGGACGCCGCGCCAGCGCCAGGCGCGACCTTGAACCTGTTGCTGGACCCCAGCAAGGTTCTGCTTTTCGATGCTGCCAGCGGCGAGCGCCTCGGCGCAACGCGATCCATGGCAGACGCTGCACCCTTGGGCAACGTGACCCAATTCAAAGGACGCTGAATAGCGATACCGGCGGGCGGCCTGTCGCCTGTCGTTGGCAAGACTGTACAACACGTCGATAACAATAAAAGAGGAAGAGGGATGAACAGCAGACTTATCAACACACCCAGACTGATCGGCCGATGGTCGATGCTTGGCGCCTTGAGTCTGGCCGGCAGCGTGCACGCCGCCGGCGCCTTCACCGAAGAGTCGCCATGGATGACCGGCGATTGGGGTGGGGCGCGTACCGAGTTGCTGGAAAAGGGCTACGACTTTTCGCTGGAGTACGTGGGGGAGGTAGGCAGCAATCTGGACGGTGGCTACAACGACGACACCACCGCACGCTACAGCGACCAGTTCGCCTTGGGCGTGAAGATGGACCTGGAAAAAATCCTGGGCTGGAAGGACGCCGAGTTCAAGCTGGCCATCACCGAGCGTAGCGGTCGCAACATTTCCAACGATCGAATTGGCGACCCGCGTGCTGGCACCCTGAGTTCCTCCCAGGAAGTATGGGGCAGGGGCCAGACCTGGCGTCTGACGCAGATGTGGTACAAACAGGGCTATTTCGACGACAAGCTCAACGTCAAGATCGGCCGCTTCGGCCCCGGCGAAGACTTCAACAGCTTCCCGTGCGACTTCCAGAACCTGGCGTTCTGCGGCTCGCAGGTCGGCAACTGGGTCGGCAATATCTGGTACAACTGGCCGGTCAGCCAGTGGGCCTTGCGCATCAAGTACAACATCACGCCTGAGGTGTATGCGCAGGTGGGGGTGTTCGAGCAGAACCCTTCGTACCTGGAAACCGGCAATGGCTTCAAGCTCAGCGGCAGTGGCACCAAGGGCATGATCCTGCCCGTCGAGCTGGTGTGGACGCCCAAGCTCAACGACCTGCCGGGCGAGTACCGCCTTGGCTACTACTACAGCACGGCCAAGGCCGACGACGTCTACGAAGACGACAACGGCCAGGCTGCTGCCATCTCTGGCGCCAGCTACAAGTCCCACAGCAGCAAGCACGGTGCCTGGGTCGTGGCCCAGCAGCAGCTGACCAGCCACAACGGCAGCGCTGCGCGTGGCCTGAGCATCTTCGCCAACGCCACCGTGCATGACAAGGACACCAACTTCGTCGACAACTACCAGCAGATCGGCCTGACCTACATGGGCCCTTTCGACGCGCGTCCCAAGGATGACATCGGCGTGGGCATCGCCCGCATCCACGTCAACGACGACGTACGCAAGAACCGTCGCCTGGTCAACGATCTGAACAATGTCGCCGACTACGACAACCCGTCGTACCTGCCGATCCAGGACACCGAGTACAACGCCGAGATCTACTACGGGTTCCACGTGACCAACTGGCTGACGGTACGGCCGAACGTGCAGTACATCAAGCATCCAGGTGGAGTTAACCAGGTGGACGATGCACTGGTGGCCGGCCTGAAGATCCAGTCCAAGTTCTGATTTGTGGTGTGCTCTTTACGGGCGACCCAGGTCGCCCGTTTTTTTACCCGGTGATGGGCTCACTGTAGGAGCGGTCATCGGCCGCGAAAGCTGCACCACGGTACGTCTGATACACCGCAGCGGGTTTTTCGCGGCCACTGACCGCTCCCACTCAGAATCACAATTGCCTTGTAGGAGCGGTCATCGGCCGCGAAAGCTGCACCACGGTACGTCTGATTCACCGCAGCGCAATTTTCGCGGCCACTGGCCGCTCCTACAGATCCGTATTCAGTCCAGCCCATCCCCCGCCGGATAGCGGCTGACGTTCAGGCTTTCCTTGATCTTGCGCAGGTGCGGCTGGAAATCCACGCCGCGCCGCAGCGTCATGCCCGTGGCCAGCACGTCGAGCACGGTCAGTTGCACGATGCGCGAGGTCATCGGCATGTAAATATCCGTGTCTTCGGGCAAGGGTATGTTCAGACTGACGCTGCTGGCCTTCGCCAAGGGTGAGCCTGCTGCGGTCAGGCCCAGTACCGAGGCGCCGTTCTCCCGCGCCAGGCGAGCCACCTCCACCAGTTCGCGGGTGCGCCCGGTGTAGGAAATGATCACGAACAGCTCACCGGTGTGGGCAACCGAGGCCAACATCCGCTGCATGAGGACATCGGCATGGGCCGACACCGCCAGGTTGAAGCGAAAGAACTTGTGCTGGGCATCAAGCGCCACTGGCGCCGACGCGCCGAGCCCGAAGAAATGGATTTGCCGCGCCTGGATCAGCATGTCCACCGCGCGGCTGACCAGGGCCGGATCGAGTTGCTGACAGGCGCTGTCCAGCGAGGCAATGGCACTGCCGAAAATCTTCTGGGTGTACGCCGCAGGATCGTCGTCGGCTTCCACCGCGCGACTGACATACGCCGCGCCGCTGGCCAGGCTCTGTGCCAGCTGCAGCTTGAGCTCGGGGTAGCCGCTCACGCCGAAGGAGCGGCAAAAGCGGTTCACTGTCGGCTCGCTGACCTTGGCGGCCTGCGCAAGGGCGGCAATACTGAAGCGGGTCGCCTGCTGCGGATTGAGCAGAATGATCTCGGCCACCTTGCGTTCGGCCTTGTTCAGCTCATCGAGGCGGCTCTGGATCTGTTCCAGAAGATTTCGCACACGGTCCATGGTATGTCCTTGGGTCTACTGCAGCGCCAGCGAGCACGTCTGGCCAAGCTGTCTTCACGGGTGGCTTATCCTACTGGTGGGCGCAGTGCGCCACCACCCGTATCTGCCTGAATGGGCAAATGTTGTGGTTATTACTACATTCTGCCTTGAATCGTGCCCTGAAAAAGGGTATTTCTACGTCAACTTGATAGAAGAACAAACATCATGCCCTCAATGACCGCAGGATCATGCACCTTTGCCCTCTTTGGCGCCCTGGGCGACCTGGCATTGCGCAAGCTGTTTCCGGCTCTATATCAACTCGATCGCGCGAAGTTGCTGCACGCCGATACGCGTATTCTCGCCCTGGCCCGCGAACCCGGTGACGAGGCCCACCACCTGGGGGTCATCGAGGCCGGGCTGCGCAAATTCGTGTCCGATGCACAGCTCGAACCTGAGGCGGTGCAGCGTTTCCTGGCGCGGCTGAGCTACGTACACGTGGACTTTCTGGATGCCGACACCTACGTCGCCCTGGCCGAGAAAGTAGGCGATGCCGAGCAACTGATCGCCTATTTCGCCACGCCGGCGGCCGTGTATGGCGCCATCTGCGAAAACCTGCACAAGGTCGGCCTGACCGAGCGCACCCGCGCCGTACTGGAAAAGCCCATCGGCCATGACCTGGAATCCTCGCGCCGGGTCAACGACGCCGTGGCGCAGTACTTCCCCGAGAACCGGGTGTACCGAATCGACCACTATCTGGGCAAGGAGACGGTGCAGAACCTCATTGCCCTGCGCTTCGCCAACAGCCTGTTCGAAACCCAGTGGAACCAGAACTACATTTCCCATGTGGAAATCACCGTGGCGGAAAAGGTCGGTATCGAAGGGCGTTGGGGGTATTTCGACCAGGCCGGTCAGTTGCGCGACATGATCCAGAACCACTTGTTGCAGCTGCTGTGCCTGATCGCCATGGACCCGCCGGCCGATCTGTCCGCCGATAGCATCCGCGACGAGAAGGTCAAGGTGCTCAAGGCACTGGCGCCGTTCACCGCCGATGGCCTGACCCAGCAAGTGGTACGCGGCCAGTACATTGCAGGCTACAGCGAGGGGCGCCCCGTGCCGGGGTATCTGGAGGAGGAAAACTCCAACACCCAGAGCGACACCGAAACGTTCGTCGCGCTGCGCGCCGACATTCGCAACTGGCGTTGGGCCGGGGTGCCGTTCTACCTGCGGACCGGCAAGCGCATGCCTGAAAAGCTGTCGCAGATCGTCATCCACTTCAAGGAACCACCGCACTACATTTTCGCCCCCGAGCAGCGCCTGCAGATCAGCAACAAGCTGATCATCCGCCTGCAACCGGACGAAGGCATCTCGCTGCGCGTGATGACCAAGGAGCAAGGCCTGGACAAGGGCATGCAGCTGCGCAGCGGACCGTTGCAACTGAATTTCTCCGACACCTATCGCAGTGCGCGTATTCCAGATGCGTACGAGCGATTGCTGCTGGAGGTCATGCAGGGCAATCAGAACCTGTTTGTCCGTAAAGATGAAATCGAATATGCGTGGACATGGTGCGACCAGCTGATCGCCGGATGGAAGAAATCCGGCGATGCCCCTAAGCCGTACGCGGCAGGTTCCTGGGGGCCGATGAGCTCGATTGCCCTGATCACACGCGATGGGAGATCCTGGTATGGCGATATCTGATTTACAGTTCCCCGAAGGGGTGAAGGTTCACGACTGCGTGAGCGCTCCCCTGTTGGCTGAAGCCTTGGCCGGCAAAGTGGCCGAACAATTGCGCGAAGCCATCGAGCGCCAGAACGTGGCGACCCTGGTGGTTTCCGGCGGCCGCAGTCCTGTGGCGTTCTTCCAATGCCTGGCACGTCAGAGCCTGGATTGGTCGCGCGTGGTGATCTCCCTGGCCGACGAGCGTTGGGTGCCCATCGAGCACGCCGACAGCAATGCCGGTCTGCTCAAACGCTACCTTCTGGTGGGTGCGGTGCAGCAGGCGCGCTTCGTCAGCCTGTACCAGACCACCTCCAGCCAGGAGGAAGCCGCCGCGGTGGCCGATGACCTGCTCGGCCAATTGCCGCCGATCGATGTGCTGGTACTGGGCATGGGCGACGACGGTCACACCGCGTCGCTGTTTCCCGACAGCCCCAACCTCGAGCAGGCCCTGGCGCTGAACAGCGAGCGCCGCTGCTGGCCCATGTTGGCACCCAGTGTGCCCCATCAGCGCCTGAGCATGAGCCGTGCGCTGCTGGCCTCGGCACGCTTCAAGGTGCTGTCGGTACAGGGCCAGAGCAAGTTGACCACACTGCGCACCGCATTGGCCGGCGACGATGTCGCACAGATGCCGATCCGTGCCTTCCTGCACACCGAGCTGGATATCTACTGGTGTCAATGAATCAAGGAACCGCCGCTATGATCACCACCGAACAACAGCAACGCATGGTCGACAAGGTTGCCCAGATCGACGCCCTGGCGGCGCGTGCGCGGATCCTGCCCGTCATCACCATTGCCCGTGAAGAAGACATCCTGCCCTTGGCCGATGCCTTGGCGGCGGGTGGCCTGACCGTGCTGGAAGTGACCCTGCGCTCGGCCCTTGGGCTCCGTGCGATCCAGGTGCTGCGCGAGCAGCGGCCTGAATTGCTGGTGGGCGCCGGCACCGTACTGACTCGAGAAATGCTGGCTGCGACCGAGCAGGCAGGTTCCCAGTTCACTGTCACCCCCGGCGTGACCCAGGACATGCTCGAGGCTGGTGTAGAAAGCTCGTTGCCCTTGCTGCCGGGTATCAGCAGCCCGTCCGAATTGATGATGGGCTACGCGCTGGGGTATCGCCGTTTCAAGCTGTTCCCCGCCGAGGTAAGCGGTGGTGTTGCTGCCATCAAGGCGCTGGGCGGACCTTTCCCGGAGGTACGCTTCTGTCCAACTGGCGGCGTCGGGCCAGGCAACATCAACAGCTACATGGCGCAGTCCAACGTGATGTGCGTCGGCGGCTCCTGGATGCTGGACAGCAAATGGATCGAAAACCGCGACTGGGCACGCATTCAGGAGTGCAGCGCCCAGGCGCTGGCTCTGCTCGACTGATTCGACTTCGTTAGGCGCTTCACGGTTGTCTTCAGTGCGCTTGGTCGGCGCACTTTTTTTTGCCTGGAATAAAGCCCTGACCCAGGTCAACGCCCATCGGCAATCCGCGGTTTGCCATGTTTGACCCGCAACGGATCGAGCAGGTCGGACAGGCCGTTGTGGTCGATCTCCTGCATCAGAGCAAGCAGGCCCCCTAACTCGCCCTTGGGAAAACCTTCGCGTGCGAACCAGTTCAGGTAGTGCCCGGGCAGGTCGGCAATCGCCCGACCCTTGTACTTGCCGAAGGGCATCGCCAAGGTGACCAGCGATTCGAGCTTTTCAGGATTCATGACCGGGCCTTCACAGCAATGTTGTTTTCACCAGTAGATGCTTGAAGGTTACATGCATTCTGCACGACGGCAAAATCCGCGATCATGCATAAAGACGGTACCGGTGAGCTTTAGTTAAATTCAAGTTGTTGATTATGTTGGTTTATTTAAATTAATGGATATGGCACGAAGGCTGCTCATCACCCTTCATCCCCAACCCAGCTTCCGTTCTTCACAGGAATTGAATACAGATGAATGGTCCCACCCAAAGCGTGATTTCGATTCTCAATAACTTGATCGAGACCTGCAAAGACGGTCAAGAAGGCTTCAAGACCTGCGCCGAAGACATCAAGAATCCCGAGCTCAAGGCGTTGTTCGCCAAACACTCTCAAGAGTGCGCCGAAGCCGCTGGTGAGCTGCAAGCCGAAGTGATTGCCCTGGGCGGTACGCCAGAGGATTCCACAAGCTTGAGCGGCGACCTGCATCGCCGTTGGGTCGACGTGAAATCGATTTTCACCGGCAAGGACGAAGAAGCCGTACTCAACGAAGCCGAGCGCGGCGAAGATGTGGCACTGACGGCGTACAAGGAAGCGTTGGCTGAACCATTGCCCGCCAATGTCTATGCGATCATCGAGCGTCAGCTGCACGGAGTACAACGCAATCACGACGAGATCAAGGCCCTGCGCAACATCGCTCGCGCACACAGCTGAGTCGATTTGGACGTAGAGGAAACGCCCGCGTATCGGGCGTTTTTTTATGGCTGGCGATCAATGGCTGGCAGGCAATGCAGGCGTGCGCGAACCATCGGTCCGATGGAACAACCGCTCCAGCTGCAGGTAGATCACCGGGGTGGTGAACAGCGTCAGTACCTGGCTGATCAACAGTCCTCCCACCACCGCGATACCCAGCGGCTGGCGCAATTCGGCACCCGCGCCATAGCCGAACATCAGCGGCAACGCACCCAGCAGCGCGGCCAGTGTGGTCATGATGATCGGGCGGAAGCGCGTCAGACACGCTTTGTGAATCGCTTCACGCGCAGGCAGCCCTTCGCTGCGTTGTGCGTGCAAGGCAAAGTCGATCATCAGAATGCCGTTCTTCTTGACGATACCGATCAGCAGCACCAAGCCGATCAGACCCATGATCGAAAAATCCTGTCCCCACAGCCATAACAACAGCAAGGCGCCAAGTCCGGCCGATGGCAGGGTCGAGATGATCGTCAGCGGGTGGACGAAGCTTTCGTACAGCACGCCCAGAATGATATAGACCGCCACTAGCGCGGCCAGAATCAACCATGGCTGGCTGGCCAGCGAGCTTTGAAAGGCCTGGGCAGCCCCCTGGAAGCTGCCGGTGATGGCGGCGGGCAGGCCCACCTCCGCTTCGGTGCGTTCGAGTAGAGCGACCGCCTCGCCCAAGGACACGCCGGGCGCCAGGTTGAACGACAGATTGGCAGCCGGGAACAGACCATCGTGGCTGATGGACAAGGGTCCCTGAGTGGGTGCCTCGACTCGGGCGACGGCCGACAACGGTACCATTTCATTGCTCAACGGCGAGCGCAGATAGAAGTACTGCAGGCTCTGCGCCTTGCCGCGCTGGTCGGCCTTGAGTTCCAGAATGACCTTGTATTGGTTGGTCTCGGTCTGGAACTCGTTGATCTGGCGCTGACCGAACGCATCGTACAACGCCTGGTCGATGTCGCTGGTGGTCAGGCCGAAACGCGCTGCGGCCACGCGATCGATGCTGATGTGAGTCACGCTGCCGCCCAACTGCAAATCGTTGGACAGGTCGCGAAAGGCCGGGTTGGCCCGCAGCCGTTCGGTCAGGCGCTGGGTCCACAGGTTCAGGGTCGGCCCGTCGTTGCTCTTGAGCACGTACTGGTACTGGCTTCGGCTGGGGCCGGCACTCAGGTTGATGTCCTGGCCTGCGCGCAGGTACAGCACCACACCCGGGACCTGTGCCAGTTGCGGCCGCAAACGGTCGATGAATTCGCTGGCCGACACGTCGCGCTCGCCTTGTGTCTTGAGGCCGATCCAGAACCGCCCCGTGGCAATGGTCTGGTTGCTGCCCGTCACGCCCACGGCGTGGGAATAGGCCCGGACTGCCGGATCTGCCTCGACGATACGGGCCAGGGCCAGGTGTTTTTCCTGCATGTCCTTATAGGAGATGTCTGCAGCGGCCTCGGTCGTGCCGAGCACGAAGCCGGTGTCCTGCACCGGGAAAAAGCCTTTGGGAATGAGTACGTAGCCGGCAATCGAAAGGCCCACGGTAAGGGCAAAGACGGTGAGGGTGATACGCTGATGCGCCAGTGCGCGGACCAGGCCCTTCTCGTACCAGGCCAGCAGGCGCTCACCGAAACCGGCCCGCGCCATGTGCGCGGGGCGGCGCATGAACAGCGCGCACAAGGTCGGTGCCAGGGTCAGGGAAACCACCACCGAGATCAGGATGGTCGCGGTGGCCGTGAGCGCGAATTCCTTGAACAGCCGCCCGACCACGCCACCCATGAACAGCAGCGGAATGAACGCAGCGATCAACGAAAAGCTGATCGAGACCACCGTGAAGCTGATTTCACTGGCACCCTTGATTGCCGCTTCACGCATGCCATCGCCTGCTTCCAGGTGGCGATGGATGTTCTCCACCACCACGATCGCGTCGTCGACCACGAATCCGACACTGATCACGATGGCCACCAGCGTCAGATTGTTCAGGCTGAAACCCATCAGGTACATGGCGGCGAACGTGGCGATCAGCGACACGCCCAGCACGCTGGACACAATCAACGTGGCCGACAGCTGGCGCAGGAACAGCGCCATGACGGCCACGACCAACAGCACGGCGATCAACAGCGTCAGTTCGACCTCGTGCAACGAGGCCCGGATGGTCTGGGTGCGGTCGTTGAGTACGGTGACATCCACGGAGGCGGGCAGTGCCTCCTGCAAGCGCGGCATGGCGCTGAGAATACGGTCGACCGTGTCGACGATGTTCGCACCCGGCTGGCGGAAGATCGTGAGGTTCAACCCTGGTTGATCACCGGACCAGGATTGCACGTAGGCATTCTCGGCGCCTTTGATCACGGTAGCGACGTCCTTGAGCTGTACCGGCGCGCCGTCACGGTAGGCCACTACCAACTGTGCATACTCGTGGGCCTCGAACAGCTGATCGTTGGTGGCCAGGGTCGATACGCTGGTGTCGCCGTACAGAGCCCCCTTGGCCAGGTTCAGGCTGGTCTGCTGGATGGCGCCACGCAGGTCGGCGAGGGTCAGTTGCAGTGCGGCGAGGCGCTCCGGCGCGGCCTGTACCCGGATCGCCGGGCGCTGTTGGCCGGTGATATAGATTTGGCCTACGCCCTCGATCTGGCTCAGTTGCCTGGCCAACAGGGTTTCGGTGTAGTCACTCAATGCGTGGGTGGGCATCTGCGCCGAGCTCACGCTGAGGATCAACACCGGACTGTCCCCGGGATTGACCTTGCGCCAGGTCGGCAGGTTGGGCATGTCCTGCGGCAAGCGCCCGGCCGCCGTGTTGATCGCTGCCTGGACCTCTTGCGCGGCGGTATCGATGCTTTTGCTCAGGCTGAATTGCAGAATCAGGTTGGTCGACCCCAGCGCGCTGCTCGACGTCATCTGGGTCATGCCAGGAATGGCACTGAACTGCACTTCCAGAGGCGTGGCCACCGAAGACGCCATGGTCTGCGGACTGGCGCCGGGCAGTTGCGCGTTCACCTGGATGGTCGGGAAATCTGCTTCGGGCAGTGGCGCAATCGCCAGACGCGTGAAGGCCAGGCCACCGAGCAACACCAGGGCCAGGGTCAACAGCACAGTGGCCACCGGATGGTCGATGCACCAGGCGCAAAGCGAGCGCCCGCCGGTCATGGCGAGGGCGCTGCGTTGTCCACCTTCGGCTCGAGCACCTGCACACGGGCGCCAGGCCTGAGCCGTGACTGCCCGTCACTGATCAGCACGTCACCCGCCGCCACGCCCTCTATCAAACTTTGCGTCGAAGTCTGGTAGCGCACCTGTACCGGGACCTGCTCGGCCTTCTGCTCGGTGACGCGGTACACGTAATAGCCCTCGAGACCACGCTGCACCACTGTCAGCGGTACCACCAGGGCATTGCGTTCGATGCCCACCTGCAGCCCGACACTGACCAACTGGCCTGGCCACAAGGTGTGTTTGCCGTTGTGAAACTCGGCCTTGGCGCGAATGGTGCCGGTACTTGCCGCGATCTGATTGTCGAGCAGGGTCAGGCGACCTTCGCCCACCAGCTTGCCGGTTTCGGTATCGCCATCGATGTAGGCACGCACCACCGCTGGCTGCGGCTTGTCCAGCAGAGTCTGCAGGGTGGCCAGTTCCTGCTGCGGCAGCGAGAACTCGACGGCGATGGGGTCGATCTGAGTGACCGTGAACAAGCCCTCGGCATCGCTGACACGCAGGAAGTTACCGGGATCCACGCGGCGAATCCCGACCCGACCGGTCACCGGCGAATGAATCTGGGTATAGGACAACTGCACCTGGGCTGCAGCGATGGCAGCCTGATTGCCTTGCAGCGTCGCGGTGAGCTGATCGAACAGGGCTTGCTGTTCATCGAGCACCTGCCGGGAAATGCCATTGTCACGGCTCAGATCCTTGTAGCGGCGCAGGTTGATCCCCGCCACCTGCAACTGTGCCTGGCTCTGACTGGCTTGCGCCTTAGCTTGAGCAAGACTGGCGCGGATGGCGCGATCGTCGATGCTGGCCAGCGCGTCCCCCTTGTTCACCCATTGGCCTTCCTTCACTACCACCTGGGACAGAATCCCGTCGACCTGCGCGCGCACCGTCACGCTGTGCAATGAAAGCACCGAGCCGATCCCGGTGAGATAGCGCGGCACGTCGGCCTGCGTCACGTTGACCACCCGCACCGGGATGGACGCAACCGTTGTCGTGGTGCTGACCGAGGTGCGCTTGAACAGCCACGCAGCGGCGACCACAACGACAAGCAGCAGGCCTGCCACGAACAGGGGGCGGATGGCTATGCGCATGCGGATCGGACACCGGGAGGGAGAAGAGCTGGCAGTTTGGCCCTAGTCGCATCGCCTTGCCAAGTCCAAGCAGCGGGTTGGGTGGCCGAGGGCCACCTGTGCCAAGGTCATTTCCCAGCTGGCCCAGAGAAAATTCGTTCAGCCTCAACGGAAGTACACCGTAGGCGTCGATCAGGTTTTTCCTACAGCTAGCGCTGAATGGACTTATGGCGCTGGCCAGTTGATCACCAGAGACTTTCTTCCCTACAACAAGTCGATAAATGAAGGAAGGCCAGTGATCGTTATGGACTGTGTGAAGTATGGCAAAGGATTGCTGCTGGCGAGTCTGATTCCCGTGATGCTGACGCTGCTGTACATCAGCACGCTACCGGCGGCGATCAAGTGCTGCGCATTCCAGCTGTCCCTCGCCCTGGGCACGCTGGTGCTGTTATCGACACGCTTGCCGTGGGTAAGGGTGCTGGTGGTGCTTTCCTTCATGCTCAAGTTTGCAGCCTTGGAAGCGCTTGACGAAAAAGCCGGCAGCATGCCCTTGGTCAGCATTCTCTACGCATTCATTCTGCTGTAGAGCTATTTGCCCTGTACCGAATCCCATTGGGTAACGAAGGCTTTGCGGCTTTGCTTGTGGTACAGGCACAGTTCAGCGCCGGGCTGGTTCTTCATGTGCGCCTGCGGGTAGCGGCCCTGGATAAGCACCGCGGTGTAACCCACGCGGTCGTCGAATTCGGCAGGCGTGCTGGCCACTCGGGCCTGTTTCAACGTCGTGGCTTTCAAGCAACTGCTCGCGACACGTTTGTCGTGTTCGGCCCAGGCCTGATCGGTGGAGGCCAGTGCATGGGTAGCGCCGCCTAGCGCGAGCAGCAGGGTCAGGTAGATTTTCATGGTCGTGGTTCCTCAGCTAGGTGAACGAGCGACCATTATGCCCGCATGACACCAGGTTCAGCGTGCCTGCTGGGCAACGAACCGCGCGGCGGTGATCAGGCAACCGGTCAGTTCCGGTGATGAAAACTTGGTCAACACCGCATTCGCCCCCGCCAGACGCGCTTTCTCGCTGTTCATCGTGCTGTCCAGCGAGGTGTGCAGCAAGACGTAGAGGTCCTTGAAGTCCGGTGTTTCACGCAACGTGCGGGTCAGCGCATAACCGTCCATTTCCGACATCTCGATATCCGATACCAGCACGTTGATCTGCGCATCGGTGCCCTGTAGCTCCAGCAGGCAATCGATCGCTTCGCGGGCGCTGCGTGCGGTCCGGCATTCGATGCCCAATGTGCGCAGCGTGATGAGCGACTGCTGCAGCGCCACGTGGCTGTCGTCGACGACCAGGATGTTGGCGTTCGCCAGGCAGCGGGCATCGGCCTCGCTCAATCGCTGGGCTTCGCCCTGCAAGCGGGCCGGTGCGATGCCGTGGATGACTTTCTCGATATCCAGCACCTGCACCAGGGCACCGTCCACCTGGGTCACCCCGGTGATGAACGATTGCGTGCCCGAGCCGTAGGGCGGAGGGCGAATGTCCGTGCTCAGGCAATGAACGATCCGGCTCACCGCCTGCACGTGCAGGCCTTGCTTGGAGCGACTGACGTCGGTGACGATCAGGCAGCCGCCGGAAGGATCGAGCAAAGGCTGCTCGCCGATGGCCCGGCTCAGGTCGATGACGGACAATGCCTGGCCACGCAGGGTCGCCACACCTTTGACGTGAGGATGCGCTTCGGGGAGTCGGGTCAGGGCAGGGCAGGGGATGATCTCGCTGACCTTGAGCAGGTTGATGGCCATCAACTTGCCGCTGCGCAAGGTGAACAGCAACAGCGAAAGGGAATCTGCGCGGGCGTTCTGGGATGCCATGTGAACCTTCTTGATAAAACCGATGCAGGACCGAACAGCCAGCCCGACGAGTGCGTTGCCTATGTATCGACTCGAGGTGCGCAGGCTTTAACGAGATTGATACCCAGGGCGCACCGACCGGCTTAACGCCGGTTTAATCGCCGGAGCATTACTGTGCTCGGGTTGGCAGAAATTTCTGGTTACAGCGTATTTCCAGATTTTTCCTACAGTCGCCCACGCAACCCAGCGTGTAGACTGGCGCCCATCGAAAACCTGCCTGTTTTGACCTGTGAAGGGAAAGCTGCAATGAATGAAGTCATCAACCTGCGCCTGAACCGCGAGCGTCGTTTTCTGGTACTGCTGGGGGTGATCTGCCTGGCCTTGATCGGCGGCGCACTGTACATGCAGATCGTACTGGGCGAGGCGCCTTGCCCCCTGTGTATCCTGCAACGCTACGCCCTGCTGTTCATTGCCCTGTTCGCGTTCATCGGCGCGGCCATGCGCGGCCGTACCGGCGTGACCGTGTGCGAAGGGCTGGTAGTGCTCAGCGCCGTGGGGGGTATTGCCGCGGCCGGCCGCCACGCCTGGGTGTTGGCCAATCCATCGGTCAGCTGCGGCCTCGACACCTTGCAACCCATCGTCGACGGCCTGCCCCTGGCCGACCTGATGCCCAGTGTGTTTCAGGTTCAAGGGTTCTGCTCCACCCCCTACCCACCGGTGCTCGGCCTGTCGCTGGCGCAATGGGCGCTGGTAGCTTTCGTGATGACGGCTATTCTTGTGCCTATGGGCATCTATCGCAATCGGAACCGCCCTTGAGTGCGCGCAGTGCGTCGGCCTCGTCATTATTCGTGCCGGAATCCGATTCACTGTTTGGCGTGTAATGGCGAAACTGCGACGGCGTGTCGCCGTTGATTGCGCGAGAGCCTTGAAAATACGGGGCTCGACGAAGGTTTACAGGGGTGCGACATCGTGTCGCAAGGCTTTGAAAGTGCGTCGGATTGTTGCATAATTTGGAAATACCTGTTGCTGGATTAGTCGTAGTCAATGGGTAATAGGCTCACTACAATCGCGGAAATTTCAGTAGGTCAGTGCCTCAAAAAGGGCAGGTCAGCGGGGCATGTGCACCATTGGCAGGCACTTTTCGGACCATTGGTGCTGCCTGGCTGAACCCTTGGGTGGTCCGTGCACTCAAGGGAGAGAGTCTGTAGCCCCTCGGGCTGCGCGCGTCATGACAGTTGCACCGCTCCAGACCGGTCTTGTCACCCCGCAGCAACTGCGAGCCTGGCATGTCCGTATTCAATCCCGATATAAATGCTGGCGCTTGGCAGGTCGAAGTGTTGGCTACCAAAACACAATTGCATTGAAGCAAGCTGCTCTAGAGGTCGTGAGATGAGTAAAAAGCGTTACCCCAGACTGTTTGGCATACTGCCCTTTTTAGGCATGCTTTTTCTCGGCGGGTGCAAGTGGACCCTGATCGACTCGAAAGGGCAGGTGGGCATCGATGAACGCAACCTGATCTACATCGCCACAGGGTTGATGTTGCTGGTGGTGATCCCGGTCATCGTCATGGCGCTGGTGTTCGCCTGGAAGTACCGTGCCTCCAACAAGGAAGCGGTCTACACGCCTGAATGGGCGCATTCCACCAAGATCGAACTGGTGGTGTGGGGCATCCCGCTGCTGATCATCATCGCGCTGGGTTATGTGACCTACGTGTCGACTCACCACCTGGACCCTTACCGCCCACTGGATTCGGAGCACAAGCCGGTCACCATCCAGGTCGTGGCGCTGGACTGGAAGTGGTTGTTCATCTATCCGGAGCAGGGCATTGCCACGGTCAACAAGATCGTCTTCCCGGCCAACGTACCCGTCAATTTCCGCATCACTTCCGACTCGGTCATGAACTCGTTCTTCATTCCGCAGCTGGGCGGCCAGATCTACGCGATGGCCGGCATGCAGACACAGCTTCACCTGATCGCCAATGAAAACGGCGAGTTCGACGGTATCTCCGCGAACTACAGCGGTGCAGGCTTCACCGGCATGAAGTTCAAGGCAGTCGCTACGTCCCAGGCCGATTTCGATGCGTGGGTCAGTGAAGTGAAGAGCGCTCCTAAGCAGCTCGATGCAGCTACCTACGAAGCGCTGGCCAAACCTAGCGAGAAAAACCCGGTCGAGCTGTATTCCTCGTACGTTCCAAACCTGTTCCAGACCATCATCGACAAATATGAAGGTATGAATCCAGGCAAAGGCGTCAGCCACGAGGGGAAGCAAGCCTCGAACGAAGGGATGGACATGGGCAAGAATTCAGCTGCTGGGGCAGAGGAGTAAAAGATGTTCGGTAAACTTAGTCTGGAAGCGGTGCCCTTCCACGAGCCGATAGTGATGGTGACACTCGCCGTCGTTGCGCTGCTCGGGGCGGTGGTGTTTGGTCTGATCACCTACCACAAGAAGTGGACGTACCTGTGGACCGAGTGGTTCACGTCGGTCGACCACAAGAAAATCGGCGTCATGTACATTGCCGTTGCCCTGGTCATGCTGTTGCGTGGCTTTGCCGACGCCATCATGATGCGTTCGCAACAGGCAGTGGCAACCGCGGGCTCGACCGGCTTCCTGCCGCCCGAGCACTATGACCAGATCTTCACCGCTCACGGTGTGATCATGATCATCTTCATGGCCATGCCATTCATGATCGGTCTGATGAACATCGTCGTGCCGCTGCAGATCGGCGCACGCGACGTTGCCTTCCCGTTCCTGAACTCGGTCAGCTTCTGGCTGTTCGTGGTCGGCGCGTTGCTGGTCAACATCTCCCTGGGGGTCGGCGAGTTCGGCAAGACGGGTTGGGTCGCGTATCCGCCGTTGGCCGGGATTCAATACAGCCCCGGGGTCGGCGTCGACTACTACATCTGGGCATTGCAGATATCCGGTCTGGGTACATTGCTGACGGGCGTGAACTTCATCGTCACCATCCTGAAGATGCGTGCGCCTGGCATGACCCTGATGAAAATGCCGGTGTTCACCTGGAACTGCCTGTGCACCGCGGTACTGATCGCTGCATCGTTCCCGATCCTCACCGCTGTACTGTTCATGCTGACGCTGGACCGTTATCTGGGCTTCCACTTCTTCACCAACGAGCTTGGTGGGAACCCGATGATGTACGTCAACCTGTTCTGGGCCTGGGGTCACCCCGAGGTGTACATCCTGATCCTGCCGGCATTCGGCGTGTTCTCGGAAGTCACTTCCACGTTCTGTCGCAAGCGTCTGTTCGGCTACGTGTCGCTGGTATGGGCAACCATCGCCATCACCGTGCTCTCGTTCATCGTTTGGCTGCACCACTTCTTCACCATGGGTTCGGGTGCCAACGTCAACGCCTTCTTCGGCATCATGACGATGGTGATCGCAATCCCGACGGGTGTGAAGATCTTCACCTGGCTGTTCACCATGTACCGTGGCCGCATCGAGTTCACCACTCCGATGCTGTGGACCATCGGCTTCATCGTGACCTTCAGCATCGGCGGTATGACCGGCGTTCTGCTGGCAGTGCCTGGCGCTGACTTCGTGTTGCACAACAGCCTGTTCCTGATTGCTCACTTCCATAACGTGATCATCGGCGGTGCAGTATTCGGTTACCTGGCAGGTTTCACCTTCTGGTTCCCGAAAGCTTTCGGCTTCAAGCTCAACGAGCGCCTGGGCAAGTACTCCTTCTGGTGCTGGCTGGTAGGTTTCTACCTGGCATTCATGCCGCTGTACGTGCTGGGCTTCATGGGCATGACCCGTCGCCTGAACCACACCGACAACCCGGACTGGACGCCATGGCTGTACGTAGCCTTCGTCGGCGCACTGTTCGTCGCTGCCGGTATTGGCTTCATGCTGCTGCAACTGTTCGTATCGATCCGCGACCGTCACAAGAACCAGGACGTCTCGGGCGACCCGTGGGATGGCCGTACCCTGGAGTGGTCGACTTCGTCGCCACCACCGTTCTACAACTTCGCCGAGCAGCCAGTGGTTTCCGACCTGGACGCTTACTGGGGCATGAAAGAGCGTGGTGAAGCCACTGCAAACGCTGCGGACTACAAGCAGATCCACATGCCGCGCAACACCGGTATGGGCGTGCTGATGTCGTTCTTCGGTCTGATCCTGGGCTTCGCTGCCATCTGGCACATCTGGTGGGCAGCCGCGATCGGTCTGGCCGGCATGGTCATCACCCTGATCGTGCGCAGCTATGACGACGACATCGACTACTACGTACCGGCTGAAGAAGTCGCTCGTATCGAAGGTGAACGCATGGCTCGCCTGGCAAACGCTGCACGAGTTGATTCTCGTCTGAACTCCACGGTGGAGAAGGCTTAAACAATGTCTAACGCAACCTTAAACGCGGAAGTGGCTCACGAGCACGAGCACGGTCACGACGATCACGATCACCATGATTCAGGGGGCATGACTGTCTTCGGTTTCTGGATCTATCTGATGACCGACTGCATCCTGTTCGCGTCGATCTTCGCCGCCTACGCAGTACTGGTTAACAACGTCGCCGGTGGCCCGTCGGGCCACGACATCTTCGAGCTGCCATTCGTGGCAGCCGAAACTGCACTGCTGCTGTTCAGCTCCATCACGTATGGCTTTGCCATGCTGGCGCTGCACAGCAACGACAAAAGCGGTGTGATGAAGTGGCTGTTCGTCACTTTCCTGCTGGGTGCAGGCTTCATCGCGATGGAGATCTACGAGTTCCACAAGCTGATCGAAGAGGGCTTCGGCCCGCAGCGCAGCGGCTTCCTGACCGGGTTCTTCACCCTGGTCGGTACTCACGGCCTGCACGTGACCAGCGGCTTGATCTGGATGGCGGTACTGATCGCCCAGATCAAATCCAAAGGCCTGACCGCAACCAACAACACGCGCATGAGCTGCTTGAGCCTGTTCTGGCACTTCCTGGACGTGGTCTGGATCTGCGTGTTCACCGTCGTCTATCTGATGGGAGCTCTGTAAATGGCAAACCCTCATACCACTTCGGCCGGTAGCAGCCACGGTAGCTACAAGTCGTACATGATCGGTTTCGTGCTGTCGGTAATCCTGACCGCGATTCCGTTCGGCCTGGTGATGTTCCCCACCATGTCCAAGGAAGCCACGCTGTGGATCGTGATGATCTTCGCGGTGATCCAGGTGCTGGTGCACCTGGTCTACTTCCTGCACCTGGACCGCACGTCCGAGCAGCGCTGGAACGTGATTGCCTTCGTCTTCTCGGCGTTGATCATCGCGTTCCTGGTCGGTCTGTCGCTGTGGATCATGTTCAGCATCCATCACTTCATGATGGCGAAGTAAGGAACCCGGACATGTCCGTAAAGCACTTTATCCAAATCACCAAACCGGGGATCATTTTCGGTAACGTGCTTTCCGTGGCAGGTGGGTTCTTCCTGGCTTCCCAAGGGCATGTCGACATCGGGCTGTTTCTGGCAACCGTAATCGGCACGTCCCTGGTAGTGGCATCGGGCTGTGCATTCAACAACTGCATCGACCGCGACATCGACGTGAAGATGGAGCGCACCAAGAACCGTGCATTGGTTCAGGGGCAGATTTCGGTGAAGGTCGCCCTGATCTTCGCCACGCTGCTCGGGGTTGCCGGGATGGTCATGCTGTACGCATTGGCCAACCCGCTGGCGGCCCTGTGCGGCTTGATCGGCTTCGTCATCTACGTGGGTTTCTACAGCCTCTACCTGAAGCGCAAGTCGGTGCACGGCACCCTGGTCGGCAGCTTGTCCGGTGCCATGCCTCCGGTGATCGGGTACGTGGCGGTCAGCAACACCTTCGATCTGGCCGCGCTGACGCTGCTGGTGATGTTCAGCCTGTGGCAGATGCCGCATTCCTATGCGATCGCGATCTTCCGCTTCAACGATTACCTGGCCGCTTCGATTCCGGTGTTGCCGGTCAAGCGCGGTATCGTGGTGGCGAAGAAGCACATCCTGCTGTACATCCTGGCCTTCCTCCTGGCGACGCTGATGCTGACCCTGGGTGGCTATGCCGGCATGAGCTACCTGGCGGTGGCGGCGGCAATGGGCATGTACTGGTTGTACATGGCCTGGACTGGCTACAAGGCGGTGGACGATCGAGTCTGGGCGCGCAAGCTGTTCGTGTTCTCGATCTTCACCATCACGGCCCTGAGCGTGATGATGTCGCTGGATTTCAAGGTGCCGGGTGAGTTGTTGCTGACTTACGCACACTGATCCTGCTGCAAAGACAAAGGCGCCTCGAACTTAACAGTTCGGGGCGTTTTCGTTTGTGGTCAACGGCCAATCGGCGATATTGCCTGTACTGCCTTCGCGGCCACTGACCGCTCCCACAGATAAACACACGTTTTCCGTAGGAGCAGTCAGCGGCCGCGAAAGGCCCACCGCACAATCTTCTGGACAGCATGGCCGGCAGAGCCTTATCGTTCGACCTGGCCACCGCAGTGGCCAACGTCGCTCGGACGGTTCCGGGCGCTTACGTATCCGAGGAAGTCATGGCCGAACCTGTTCGCCCGCGCCGCTTTGCGCGCATCGATCGTCTCCCCCCCTATGTGTTCAATATCACTGCCGAGTTGAAGATGGCTGCGCGTCGGCGCGGCGAAGACATCATCGACCTGAGCATGGGCAATCCCGACGGCGCCACGCCGCCGCACATCGTCGACAAGCTGGTGACCGTCGCCCAACGCGAAGATACCCACGGCTATTCCACTTCCCGCGGTATCCCGCGGCTGCGCCGGGCCATCTCACGCTGGTACAAGGACCGCTATCAGGTCGATATCGACCCCGAAGACGAAGCCATCGTGACCATCGGCTCGAAAGAGGGCCTGGCCCACCTGATGCTGGCCACGCTTGACCAGGGCGATACCGTATTGGTGCCCAACCCCAGCTATCCGATCCATATCTATGGCGCGGTGATCGCCGGCGCCCAGGTACGCTCGGTGCCACTGGTGCCTGGCGTCGATTTTTTCAACGAGCTGGAACGGGCAATCCGCGAGTCCATTCCCAAGCCGAAGATGATGATCCTGGGTTTTCCTTCCAACCCGACCGCGCAATGCGTAGAGCTGGACTTCTTCGAGCGGGTCGTAGCGCTCGCCAAGCGCTACGACGTTCTGGTAGTACACGACCTGGCCTACGCCGACATCGTCTACGACGGCTGGAAAGCGCCCTCGATCATGCAGGTGCCGGGCGCCAAAGACATCGCCGTCGAGTTCTTCACCCTGTCCAAAAGCTACAACATGGCGGGATGGCGAATCGGCTTCATGGTCGGTAATCCCGAGCTGGTCAACGCCTTGGCGCGCATCAAGAGCTACCACGACTACGGCACGTTCACCCCTTTGCAGGTCGCGGCCATCGCTGCGCTCGAAGGCGATCAGCAGTGCGTGAAGGACATCGCCGAGCAGTATCGCCAGCGCCGCAATGTGCTGGTCAAGGGTTTGCATGAGCTAGGCTGGATGGTGGAAAACCCCAAGGCTTCGATGTACGTCTGGGCGAAGATTCCCGAGGCCTATGCCCATCTGGGCTCGCTCGAGTTCGCCAAGAAGCTGCTGGCCGAAGCCAAGGTCTGCGTTTCGCCCGGCATTGGCTTCGGTGACTACGGCGATGATCACGTGCGCTTTGCGCTGATTGAAAACCAGGACCGCATTCGTCAGGCCGTGCGTGGCATTCGCCAGATGTTCCGGGCCGACAAGGCCTGACGCTTCTAGCCTGGCATGTCCTGCCATTCATACTGCATCTGGCGGGCGGTGGTGCGCGCCGCATCGGCGCCCAATAGGCGAGCCACCAGATGCAGGCTCATGTCGATACCGGCGGAAATCCCGGCGCTGGTGACCAGGCTGCCGGCGTCGACATAGGGCACGTTCTCCTGCACATCCAGATCCGGGTAGCTCTCACGCAGTTCCTGAATGTCGGCCCAGTGGGTGGTCACGCTCTGACCCTCCAGCAGGCCTGCCTTTGCCAGAATCAGCGCACCGCTGCACACCGACGTGAGCAAGCCTGTCGTCATTGCCATCCGGCGTACCCAAGCCAGGGTATCCGGGTCGTTCATGGGCTGGTCGATCACACCCCCTGGCACTATCAAGACGTCGCAGGGCAGTTCGTCATCGAACTGCGCGTCGGGCTGCACTCGCAGGTCGTAGCGGGCAGTAAGCAGTTCGCGACTGGCCGCAGCCGTGCGCACGATGAACGGCGCATGAGCACTGAGGCCATCGCGCAGGGCGATCCGCGTAGCGACGCTGAACACTTCGTAAGGTCCAGCGAAATCGAGAATCTCGATACCGGGGTAAAGCAGGATGACGACCTGCAGTGGGCGGTCGAAAATCTGCAGTTCGGGGGGCAGGGCCTTGATCATACGCTCACTCCAGTCAGGAGCTGGCATGATCGGTCCGGATCGGCAATGGGTAAATGACAGTTACCCCACAGATCTTGCCAAAACGCATTGTCCACGATTGACCGTGTACGCGTTCTTTACATTGCTGAAATTGTTTCTCAACGTTGCAATGGCCTGACAACTGCTTTTTAAATGGCAACCTGATCCTGGCTTTTGGCCGATTACGCGTAAACTGAATATTCTTCGCGAGGCGGTTGACCTTCACTGCACTCGTTCGCTGCGTTCCTGGCCAGTCACCGGCCAGGCTTCATGTTCATTTTCAGGATCATTTCGTCATGACCAAACGGCTCACCAGCGCTTTGCTGGCTTGTGTATTACTTGGTTCCAGTGCCGCCCATGCGCAGAAAGCGCCGCCACCGGTGCAGTTGTCCTTGCTCGGCTCGGGCGGCGTGGTCAGTGCCATGCAAACCATCGTCGTTGAATACGAAAAGGCCACCGGGATCAAGGTGACCGTATTGCCTTCGCCTGCCATCGGCGACAACCCTATGGCAATCTCCAGCCGGCTGGAGCGCGGTGAGCGCGCTGACCTGGTGCTTACCGAAGACGCGGCGTTGAACAAACTCATTCAGCTGGGTGAAGTGCAGCGCGAACCACGGGTGGATGTCGGCAAGTCCTTCATCGCCATGGCCGTGCGCCAAGGCGAGGCCAAGCCCGACATCGGCAGTGTCGACGCCTTCCGCAAGACCCTGCTCGACGCGCGATCCTTGGCCTACTCCAACAGCACCAGCGGCTTGTACCTCTCGCACCTGCTGTTTCCCCGCATGAAACTCACCGAGCAGTTGCGCGACAAGAGCAGCCTGGTGGACAACGAGCCGGTGGGCGCCGCCGTCGCGCGCGGCGATGTGCAGTTGGGGTTCCAGCAGTTGAGCGAGCTCAAGGCCGTGCCAGGTATCGACATCGTTGGCCTGATTCCCGACGCGGTGCAGAAGATGACCCTGTATTCAGGAGGTGTCACGCGCACCAGTGCTCACCCTGAGGAAGCCGCAGCGTTGCTGCAGTACCTGAGCACCCCGGCAGCCCGTCTTGCCATCCAGGAAAGCGGGCTGACGCCAGTGCAGTGATCGTGGAGGGACATCCCGTGGCCGCCGACGGTGGCCTAGAGGATCTTCACGGTATGAAAGGCCACGGTGTCGTAGGGCACCGTGATCTCCTGCTTGTCCTTGAGCTCGGGATGAGTGGCCATGATCTCGCGGACCTGCTGGAAGATCGGCTCCTGCTGTTCAGGCGGCAGGGTGGAGATGAAGCTGATGGAGCGAACCCGGTTGAGGATTACGTCTTCCGGGGTGCCGGTGTGCGAATGGGTGAAGTGCTTTTCCACCAGAGGATGGGCGAAGCCTTTATGGGGGAACATTTCACGCCACTGCTGGGTATAGAAGCGGGGGCTGTCGCCGGCCACGGTACTGACGACGTCCGCTACCTGTCGTACCCAGTCCACGCGGGTATCGCGCAAGTTCCAGATCATGCCCAGCCGTCCGCCGCGCTTGAGCACGCGATGGATTTCCTTCATGGCCTCGGGCTTGGCAAACCAGTGGAAAGAGTGCGCGCAGATGACGGCGTCGACCGACTGGCTCTTGAGCGGGATCTCTTCGGCAGCGCCCTCGAGTATCTTGACGTAGGGTTTGTCGCCCCAATTGAGCTCGAGCTTCTCGCGCATGGCGGCGACCGGCTCCACCGCGAACACTTCGGCGCCGATGTCCACCAGTCGTGGAATGAACTTGCCCGTCCCTGATCCTAAATCCAGTACCGTTGTGTGGGGTGGGTCCCATTTGCTGTGGGGCTTGATCTGCATGATCTCGCGCAGCCAGTTGTCGAGTTCCTTGGGGTAGTCCGGACGCCCCTTGTCGAAGGAGCCTGCCCCTTGCAGGTAGCCCTTCACGGCAGTGGATGGAAGAATCGCCTGGAGTTTTTCGGTCAAGTTCTTGATTTGCAGAATGTCGCTGAGGTTTTTCATTTGCCCCTCGCACGCCTGCTGGCGTTGTTGTGGTCGCAAGGCTGATTGCACAGCGCAACACCCAACCAGCCTCGTTGGGCGTTATTAAACAAAGCGTAGCGCAAGGTGGCCGAGGCAGCGGTTAATTCATACCAGGCCGGGCAAAACCGGATCAGAGGGTAGTGGCGAGCACGCCGTGAGGCGCATGGGCGACTGATGCCTGCGCCTGACTTTCCAGCCAGTGACGAAACGCCGAGCATTTTGGACTTTCTTCCGTCGGCTGCGCGGACAGCAGGAAATACCCCGAACCATCGCGAACGAAGCCAAAGGGCGCGACCAATTGGCCTGATGCCAGCTCGTCTTGAACCATCATCATCGATGCCATGGTGACGCCCAGCCCTGCGCTGGCGGCCTGAACGCATAGATAGAAATGCTCGTAATCGACCGTCGTCACTTCGCAGGCCACTTTCTGCACCAGACGCAACCACTGCTCCCAGGCTGCCGGTCGTGTTCTGCTGCGCAGTAGATGCACGCCGCTCAATAGACTCGCCGGCCCTGCCAGCGACGGTGCGCACACCGGGCCTACCCACTCCGTACACAGTGCGCTGCTATGTACGGAATCGTCCCAGTGGAAATCATCACGACGAATGGCCAGGTCTGCCCTGCACCGGGCGAAATCGATCGGCCCGCCTGCGGCCAGTAGTTGAATCTGGATGTCTGGGTGCGCCCGATGAAAAGCAGGCAGGCGTGGAATCAGCCATTTCATTGCAATCGTCGGCTCGCAGGACAACACCAGAATGTCATCGCCAGCCTTGCGCTGCACTTGACGAACCGCCTGCTCCAATTGCTCGAACATAGGCTGGGTGGCCTCATGCAGCAGGCGCCCGGCATGGTTGAGAAAGACCGCACGATTGCGTCGCTCGAACAATTCCACCCCCAGTGCCTCTTCCAGCGAGCGGATCTGACGACTCACGGCACCATGGGTGACATGCAACTGTTCGGCAGCCTTGATGAAACTTTGCGTCTGCGCGGCAGCATTGAAAAAGCGAAAAGAGGCGAGGGGAGGAAGGCTCATACGGGCAACGAAATCTCACAGGTTTCGATGACTATAAATCGTTTTTTCCAGCCCACGCAAAACTCCATGATGGCGTTCGTTGCCGAGGATTTTGGCAATCTGCCCAATAAAATGGAGGAAATCCATGGACAATATTCATAAGGGTGCAGTGCCCACTGGCAATCTTGCGCCACAGATCCATACGCCGCTGATTGCCGATGTCTGCAATGAAGTGAGTCGCAACGGTTTTGTGTTCATGCAGCCGGCTACGGTCGCCGCCTTGCTGAACACGCCGGTGCCTGGCTCCGTCCGAGGGTGGGAAGACTTCCGGCTAACCTGGGATCATCTGGACCAGGACGCTTTCATGGGTGACGGTGGTACCTATCGCTTTCGTCGCTACGCTACCTTCTTTACGGAACAGGGAAGCCGACACTGGCAGCCCCGTCCTCATCAACCGCACTACCAAACCACTGCACACAACCCTCTCAACGGCGGCATTGTCCGGCACTTTGCCCCGATCCCGGTCCACGTCTGTGAGGGCCTGGTGTTTTCCGCAGTGATGGATCTGTGTTGCGCCTGCTTTAACGTGATGGCAGCGCACTGTGCGTGGCATATCGAAGTTCATCAGTTTCGCATCGATGCGTCCAAGGGCGCTGCTTCGCCCACGCCTGAAGGGGTGCATCGCGATGGCGTCGACTTCGTTTTCATGCTGCTGGTCAGTCGGGTCAACGTCATGGAGGGGGAAACGTCCATCTACGATAACGACCACCGGCTACTGGCCAAGCATTCGATGATCCATGAACTGGAAGCCGCCATGCTCAACGACGAACGGGTCCGGCATGGCGTCAGCCCCGTCATCCCCATCCACCCTGATAGACCCGCATACCGAGATGTACTGGTCGTCACTTTCAAGAAACGCTGACAGGACAGGGTCATGAACGAATTACTCGCGGTAGCCTTGATCACAGTCTTGGCCGTTATCAGCCCTGGCCCTGACTTTGCCATGGTCACGCGCAACAGTTATGCCTACGGGCGCCGCAATGGTCTGGTCGCAGCGTTGGGCATTGCCTGCGGTGTGCAGGTGCATGTTTTCTATACCGTGTTCGGCATTGCGGTGATCATTACCCAATCGCCAATGTTGTTCATGGCCATGAAATGGCTGGGCGCTGGTTATCTCATCTACTTAGGGGTGCGCTCGTTGCTCAATACTTCCAAGTTGACGCTGGCCAATGGTGGAGGCGAGACACCGTCCTTGTGGAACGCCTTTCGAATAGGGTTCTTCACCAATGCCCTCAACCCCAAGACGATGCTGTTTGTGGTGGCCACATACAGCCAGGTCGTAAAGGCAGGCAGTTCGATGACGACGAACTTTGCCTACGGCCTGTTCATGTCGTTCTCGCACTGGGTGTGGTTCAGTATCGTGGCGCTGTTCTTTTCCTCCGGGCCACTGCGCAGAAGAATGCTGGAGAAACAACGCATTGTTGACCGGGTCATCGGCACCGCGCTCATAGGGCTGGGCGCGTGCCTGGTGTTGCCGGGCCTTGGCGGCTGACCCTGTGCATTTCTGGCTGCCTGCCAAGGCGCTTGCGGTGCAATCGATCACACCGGCTGCAATTTCTTTTCGAACACCACCACGCCGTCCAGATCGCGCAGCTGTACGGTCATTTCCCCACTCTGGCCTTCGATCTGCACTTCGCCGAAAAACTGGAAGCCGGCGAACGGCGAGGTGTTCTGCGCAGGCGGTGCTTTCTGGAACACCACTTGCGGGCCGAAGGTGGCGTCCAGCGGATTGGGCCCGAAGCTGCCGGCATTCAACGGCCCGGCGACGAATTCCCAGAACGGTTCGAAGTCCTGGAAGGCGGCGCGGTCGGGGTGGTAGTGATGGGCTGCGCAATAGTGCACGTCGGCTGTCAGCCAGACGGTGTTGACCACCTTCTGCTGGCGCACGAAGCCCAGCAGCTCGGCAATTTCCAGCTCGCGCCCTTTGGCACCACCACCCTCGCCATTGGCGATCGCTTCCCAACGACTGACACCGGGGCTTACCTCGCCATCCGGCACGCCCAACCCGATGGGCATGTCGGCAGCAATGACTTTCCACTGCGCCTGCGATCCCTTGAGCCCGGACTTGAGCCAGTCCAGTTGCGCCTGGCCGAGGAACGCCGTTCGAGCTTCGGGCTTGGCGGCGAGGTTGTCGTCGTTACCGCCGCGGTAGCTGCGCATGTCCAACACGAAAATATCCAGCATCGGCCCGTAGCTGAGCTTGCGATAGATACGCCCGCCATTGTCGGCGCGTTGCAGGCGCATGGGGGCGTACTCGAGCCACGCCTGACGGGCGTTGCCCACCAGATGGCGAATGTCGCGGTTCTGGTAACGCTCGTCGAGCTGCTTGCTGGGCGACCAGTTGTTGGTCACCTCGTGGTCGTCCCACTGCCAGATCTGCGGCACCTCGGCGTTGAAGCGGCGCACGTTTTCATCCATCAGGTTGTAGCGGTAGTTGCCGCGGTACTCATCCAGAGTCTCGGCCACCTTGCTCTTGGCTTCGGTGGTGATGTTGCGCCACACGCGGCCATTTTCCGTGGTCACCGTGGCTGGCACCGGCCCGTCGGCGTAGATGGTGTCGCCACTGTGAATGAAGAAATCCGGCAGGCGCAGGCGCATGGCTTCATAGATGCGCATACCGCCGATATCAGGATTGATACCGAAGCCTTGGCCCACGGTGTCGCCGCTCCAGACGAAACGGATGTCGCGACGTTGCGAAGGCTCGCTGCGCAAATGGCCGAACCACGGCTCACTGCTGACGCCGGTCTGCGCATCCTCGAACTGCACACGGTAGAAAATTGCCTGGTCCACCGGCAGGCCGCTGAGCTCGACGCGCGCGGTGAAATCGGTGCCGGCGTCGGCCAATGGCGAGACAAGTCGGCGCGGGTTGGTGAACATGCTGCGCGTGTCCCATTCCACCACCATCCGCGCCGGACGATCGCAGCGGCTCCAGACCATCGCCTTGTCGTCCAGCAAATCGCCGGACTGTACGCCGTCGGTCAGCTGTGGCCGGTCCTTGACCGAGGCGATCACCGCCGGCGCCAGTCCTGGCAGCAAAAAGCCTGCACCCACGGCCTGGACGAGACGACGGCGCTTGAGGTCGAACATGCTCATGAAATAACCCTGCGAAAGAGAAAGGGCTATGTAAGCGTGGGGATGTGACAGGGGCGTGAAGGGCGATAGAGTCGACTACTTGATACCTGTAAACCTGGCGGCAGCGAGGATGCCTATAGTGATGACAGTTGGAAACCGGGCGACGGATGATCCACTCATTGGCAGCGCCCTTTTCCGATTTTTTTTCCGATTTCTCGGCACGCCGATAACCCGATAGTACGCGGGTCTCAGAAGATTACAGAGCTAAATATACAGACATAAATTCTGATTTATTCGACGCCAGTAATATGCTTTTCAACACGTTCCACACAACTGGCCCAACGGACGTCAGCCAGGCACGACGACCTCGTTCGCCGAACTCGCCTGCAGCGCGCGCAGGCCAGTGAGCACGGCGGTGAGCATCAGCAAACCGGCGCCGATGGCGACGCCGAATCCGGCACGGGTACCGAAGTGGTCGATGACCAGGCCAGCCGTTGCCCCACCCATTGCGATGCCTACACTGACCCCGGTGCTCAGCCAGGTCAGCCCTTCGGTGATCTTTCCGGGCGGCAGGATTTTCGTGCCGATGTTCATTACCACGATCAGGGTCGGCGCGAACGACATGCCGGTGATGAACAGCAATCCGGTGAGCCAATACACATTGGGCGCAAAGATCGGCAGCGTCGTCGCCACGGCGGTGAATACCGCGCCGATCAGCAGCTGGGTTTCGAACGGTAGCCCACTTCTGACCGCTCCGAAGGTAATCCCGGCGACCATGGACCCGGCGGCAAAGCCTGCCAGGACAAAGCTGGCGGCGGCCGCCCAGCCGGTCTCCTTGGCAAACGCCACCACCGCTACGTCGACCGACCCGCCGAGCACGCCCAGCGCCAGCATCGCCACGACGATGATCCGCAAGGCAGGAATGCGCAGTGGAGAACCGGAATGGCCTTTGACGGCAGGTATCGGCGGTGGCTCGGTTTCATGCTGGCGCAGAAAGGCAACCACGCCCACGGCCAACAACACGGCGGCCACCAGTGGTCCGGCTTGGGGGAACAGGCCGCTGCTCAAGGCGATGGACAGCGGCGGGCCGACGATGAAGGTGAACTCCACCAGCACCGTATCCAGGGAATAGGCGGCGTGCAGTTGCGGCTTTCCACGAAACAGATAGGCCCAGCGTGCGCGGATCATCGCCCCGAAACTGGGCAGCACGCCCGCCATGGCCGCTAGTACGAACAGCACGGGCAGCGGTGCATGCCAGTACACGGCGCCGATCAGGGCCAGCAGCATGCCGATACTGAACGCCGCGACTGGCGCCAGTACCTTGCGCTGACCGCGCTGGTCCACCAGCTTCGAGATCATCGGTCCGAGTATGGCGCTGGTCAGGGTATAAGTACCTGCTACCGCACCTGCGACCCAGTAGCGCCCCGTTTCCTGTGCAAGCATGGCAATCAGGCCCAGCCCGACCATGGCTTGCGGAAGCCTGGCCATCGAGCCGGCCATGATCAGCGCCACGACCCCTGGTGTTGCGAAGAATGTGCGGTAGGCATTGCTCATGTGAAAGGCGGAACTCCGTGTTCGCGAGGTGGCTCTTGTAGGGGGGCTTATAGTGCCTGCAGGTCGAACCTGATACCTGTTTTGCCGGGGTGGTGGGGCAGGGTCATAAGGGTCGCTCAAGGAATAAAAGGCGGGCGGCCAGCGCTGTCATCATGCCCGCAAAGCCGTAACTGCCCCATCTTCTCAGAGCCGGACCGCCGTTCAACCTTTTGCGCAACGTTGCGGCGCACAGCGCCAGTACGGTGTGAAAAACCAGGGAGATCAAAGTGAGCAGCACACCCAGCATCACAAGTTGGACCGTCACACTCGCGTTGCCGACGGTGACGAATTGCGGCAGAAACACCATGAAGAACAGCAGGCCTTTGGGATTCAGCAGGCTGTTGAGCGTCGCACGGACGAAAATCTTGCGGATCGAACCCAGGGGGCGGGGGGCAGCGCTTTCGCCAGTCGGCGCCGTCAACGCTTGCCAGGCCATCCACAACAGATAGCACGCACCGGCCAGCCGCAACAAGTCGAACGCAGGTGCCCAGCTCATGACGACAGCACCCATGCCGGCGCTGACCAGCAGTGTCAGCAGCAAGTCCGCCAGCGAAATGCCCAGCGCAGCCGCCGCCCCGGCTCGCCAGCCGTGGGCAAGTGCGTGACTGGTGACGAACGCCATGTTCGGTCCGGGGACGATCAGCAGCAATGCGGCGGCGATGACGAACAGGTAGAGGTTGGCTGCATCCGGCATGACGAGTGCTCCTTTGGATTGGCTCAAAGGGTAGGCGCATCGAGGGGGCGGGGGGAGGTACAGTTGGCGAGGAGGTGGGGGCAACAGTTGATCGGCTGGCCGATCTGCGCAGCAGGAGGTAGGTTCATTCGCTGCCAATGGCCGCTCATGCAAAGGCAAGGGATCAAATCGCAGGCGAAAAAAAAGACCTTCGCAAAGGTCTTTTTTCTGATTTGGTGCCCCGAGGGAGACTCGAACTCCCACTCCTTTCGAAAACGGATTTTGAATCCGCCGCGTCTACCAATTCCGCCATCAGGGCTTACAGGCGGCGAAGTATAGAGACGACGCGACCACTGGTCAATCAGCTTTCATGGTCAATTTTGAAGATTTTTGCTAGAATTTTCAGCCCTATACAGCCGAACCCTATCATGCGCGTCGCCGATTTCTCTTTCGAGCTTCCTGATTCCCTGATCGCTCGCCACCCGCTGGCCGAGCGCCATGGCAGCCGCCTGTTGGTCCTCGATGGGCTGTCCGGTGCGCTGGATCATCGTCAATTCACCGATCTGCCGGGCTTTCTGCGGCCGGGCGACCTGATGGTGTTCAACAACACCCGGGTGATTCCCGCGCGGGTGTTTGGCCAGAAGGCGTCGGGGGGCAAGCTGGAAATCCTGGTGGAGCGCGTGCTGGACAGCCATCGCGTGCTGGCCCATGTGCGTTCCAGCAAGTCGCCCAAGCCCGGCTCGATGATCCTGATCGACGGCGGCGGCGAGGCCGAGATGGTCGCGCGGCACGATGCGCTGTTCGAACTGCGCTTCAACGAAGAGGTGCTGCCGCTGCTCGACAAGGTTGGCCACATGCCGTTGCCGCCCTATATCGACCGGCCCGACGACACCGCCGACCGCGAGCGCTACCAGACCGTGTACGCCGAGAAGGCCGGTGCGGTGGCGGCGCCGACGGCGGGGCTGCACTTCGACAAGGCACTGCTGGCGCAGATCGAGGCCATGGGCGTTGAAACTGCCTTTGTCACGTTGCATGTGGGCGCGGGCACCTTCCAGCCGGTGCGGGTCGAGAAGCTTGAAGATCACCACATGCATAAAGAGTGGCTAGAGGTCAGCCAGGACGTGGTCGATGCGGTGCAGGCGTGCAAGGCCCGCGGTGGCCGGGTGGTAGCGGTAGGTACCACCAGCGTGCGCTCGCTGGAAAGCGCGGCCCGCGATGGCGTATTGAAACCGTTCAGCGGCGACACCGACATCTTCATCTTTCCAGGGCGGCCGTTTCATGTGGTCGATGCTCTGGTGACCAACTTTCATTTGCCCGAGTCCACGCTGTTGATGCTGGTCTCGGCGTTCGCGGGTTATCCCGAAGCCATGGCGGCCTATGCGGCGGCAGTGGCCAACGAGTACCGCTTCTTCAGTTACGGTGATGCGATGTTCATCACCCGCAATCCGGCGCCTCGCGGTCCCAGCGAAGCCGCGCCAGGGGATCAAGCATGAGTCGCACCTGTCGTATGTCGTTCGAATTGCTGGCCACCGACGGCAAGGCCCGTCGTGGCCGCCTGACCTTCCCCCGTGGCGTGGTCGAAACCCCAGCGTTCATGCCGGTAGGCACCTATGGCACGGTCAAGGGCATGTTGCCGCGCGACATCGAGGCAATTGGTGCGCAGATGATCCTGGGCAACACCTTCCACCTGTGGCTGCGCCCTGGCACCGAGGTGATCAAGGCGCACGGCGACCTGCACGATTTCATGCAGTGGAAGGGGCCGATTCTGACCGACTCCGGTGGTTTCCAGGTGTTCAGCCTGGGTGCCATGCGCAAGATCAAGGAGGAGGGCGTGTACTTCGCCTCTCCGGTGGACGGCTCCAAGGTGTTCATGGGCCCCGAGGAATCGATGCAGGTGCAGCGCGACCTGGGCTCGGACGTCGTGATGATTTTCGACGAATGCACGCCTTATCCCGCCGACGAGCAGACCGCGCGCACGTCCATGGAGCTGTCGCTGCGCTGGGCGCAACGTTCCAAGGATGCCCACGCGGAAAGCACGGCGGCGCTGTTCGGCATCGTTCAGGGTG
Source organism: Pseudomonas rhizosphaerae (assembly GCF_000761155.1). NCBI lineage: Bacteria > Pseudomonadati > Pseudomonadota > Gammaproteobacteria > Pseudomonadales > Pseudomonadaceae > Pseudomonas > Pseudomonas rhizosphaerae. The sequence continues at coordinate 747,849 of NZ_CP009533.1, forward strand.
GCATGCACGAGAACCTGCGCATGCGCTCGCTCGAAGGCCTGGACAAGATCGGCTTCGATGGCCTGGCCATCGGCGGCCTGTCGGTGGGCGAGCCCAAGCACGAAATGATCAAGGTGCTCGACTACCTGCCGGGCCAGATGCCCGCTGACAAACCTCGTTACCTTATGGGGGTAGGCAAACCCGAAGACTTGGTCGAGGGTGTGCGCCGCGGCGTCGACATGTTCGACTGCGTGATGCCGACGCGCAACGCGCGCAATGGGCATCTGTTCATCGACACGGGCGTGCTGAAGATCCGCAACGCGTTCCATCGCCACGATGATTCGCCGCTGGACCCTACCTGCGATTGCTATACCTGCCGCAACTTCTCGCGCGCTTATCTGCACCACCTGGACAAGTGCGGCGAAATGCTCGGTAGCATGTTGAATACCATCCACAATTTGCGTCATTACCAGCTGCTGATGGCTGGTTTGCGCGAGGCTATTCAACAGGGTACATTGGCCGCCTTTGTCGATGCCTTCTATGCCAAGCGCGGGCTGCCTGTGCCGCCCTTGGACTGACCGTTTTATAAAGACTTTCAAGTCAATAACTTCTAAGTAACTGGAGCGTTGAATGAGCTTTTTGATCCCCGCCGCTTTCGCGGACGCCGCTGCACCGGCTGCTGGCCCTGCCGGCACTGGCTTCGAGTGGATTTTCCTGGTCGGTTTCCTGGTCATCTTCTACATGATGATCTGGCGCCCGCAGGCCAAGCGTGCCAAGGAACAGAAAAACCTGCTGGGCAACCTGCAGAAGGGTGACGAAGTCGTTACCAACGGCGGTATTGCCGGCAAGATCAACAAGGTCACCGACGACTTCGTGGTCATCGAAGTGTCCGACACCGTCGAGCTGAAAATCCAGAAGGGCGCCATCGCCGCGACCCTGCCCAAAGGCACGCTCAAAGCGATCTAAGCTGCAGACTTTTACCCATGTCGGGGCGCGCAAGGCGCCCCGCGTCTTGAACGGGCGGCGTGATGCTGAACAAATACCCTCTGTGGAAATATGTACTGATCCTGGCGGTGCTGGCGATCGGTTTTATCTATTCCGCACCTAATCTCTATCCTGATGACGCGGCCATCCAGGTCAGCGGCGCGAGCACTGCGCTGCAGGTCAATCAGGCCGATCTGGATCGCGTCGGCACGGCGCTCAACGCCGCCGGCATCCAGGTCAAATCTGCAAGCCTGGCCGAAAACGGCAAGGGCGGTCTGCTGCGCCTGACCAAGGCCGAAGATCAGCTGCCGGCGAAGGACGTCGTGCGCAAGGCGCTGGGCGATGACTACGTGGTGGCCTTGAACCTGGCCCCCACTACGCCGCCGTGGTTGCGCAGCCTGGGTGCAAGTCCGATGAAGCTGGGCCTCGACCTCTCCGGCGGTGTGCACTTCCTGCTCGAAGTGGACATGGACAAGGCGCTCGACGCCCGCATGAAAGTCTACGAGGGTGAAGTCAAGACGCTGCTGCGCAAGGAGCGTGTACGTTATCGCAGCCTGCCGCAGCAGGATGGCGCCATCCAGCTGGGCTTCAATGACACCGCCACCCGCGACCAGGCACAAGCCCTGATCCGCAAGACGTTCACCGATTTCGACCTGGTCGCCAGCGAGCGCAACGAGTTGTCGGTGCTGCGCCTGTCCATGACTCAGGCCAAGGTTGCGGAAATCCGCGAATACTCGATCAAGCAGAACCTGACCACGGTGCGCAACCGGGTCAACGAACTGGGCGTGGCCGAGCCGCTGGTTCAGCGCCAGGGTGCCAACCGTATCGTGGTCGAACTGCCGGGCGTGCAGGATACGGCCGAAGCCAAGCGCATCCTGGGCAAGACTGCCAACCTGGAATTCCGTCTCGGCGCAGGCCCGGATGACTCCAAGGCCACCACCGAGACCTTCGAGTTCCGCGAGGGCAACCGTCCTCCGGCCGCAGTCGAGCGTGGCTTGATCATCACCGGCGACCAGGTGACCGATGCTCAGGCCAGCTTCGACGAGCATGGCCAGCCCCAGGTGAACATCAAGCTCGATGGCCATGGCGGCGACCTGATGAGCCGCGCCACGCGCAGCAACGTCGGCCGCAGCATGGCAGTGATCTTCATCGAACAGCGCCCGACCACGCGCTACGTCAAGCAGACGGTCAACGGTGTCGAGAAGGACGTTGCGGTACAGACCTTCTCCGAAGAGAAGAAGATCATCAGCCTGGCGACCATCCAGTCGCCGTTGGGCAGCCAGTTCCGCATCACCGGCCTCAATGGCCAGGGCGAGTCTTCCGAGCTGGCCCTGCTGCTGCGCGCCGGTGGTCTGGCAGCGCCCATGTACTTCGCCGAAGAACGTACCATCGGGCCGAGCCTGGGCGCCGACAACATCACCAAGGGTATCGATGCGTCGCTGTGGGGCATGCTGTTCGTCTCGCTGTTCATCATCGCCATCTACCGTTTCTTCGGTGTGATCGCCACCGTGGCACTGGCCTTGAACATGGTCATGCTGCTGGCGCTGATGTCGTTGCTGGGCGCGACCCTGACGTTGCCGGGTATCGCCGGTATCGTATTGACGATGGGTATGGCGGTGGACGCCAACGTGCTGATCTTCTCGCGCATACGTGAAGAGATCGCCAATGGCATGAGCATCCAGCGCGCCATTCACGAAGGTTTCGACCGCGCCTACACCGCGATCATCGACGCCAACCTGACGACGCTGCTGGTCGGCGGGATTCTCTTCGCCATGGGCACCGGCCCGGTGAAGGGCTTCGCCGTTACCATGTCCCTCGGGATCTTTACCTCGATGTTCACGGCCATCATGGTGACCCGCGCTATGGTCAACCTGATCTACGGCGGTCGGGACTTCAAGAAGTTGTGGATTTAAGGGGCTGCCATGTTACGTACCATCAACTTCATGGGCGTGCGCAATATTGCGTTCGCCATCACCGTGCTCCTTACCGTGCTGGCGCTGTTCAGCATGTTCCACAAGGGCATGAACTACGGGCTGGACTTCACCGGCGGTACGCTCATCGAGCTGACCTACGAGAAGCCGGCCGACTTGGGCCTGGTCCGTGACGAGCTGGTGAAAGCCGGCTATCACGACGCTGTGGTGCAGAACTTCGGTGCTACCACCGACCTGCTGGTGCGCATGCCGGGTGAAGACCCGCAGCTGGGCAACCAGGTCGCGGCGGCGCTGCAGACGGTTGGCGGCGACAACCCGGCCACGGTCAAGCGTGTCGAGTTCGTCGGCCCGCAGGTCGGTGAAGAACTGCGCGACCAGGGCGGCCTCGGCATGCTGCTGGCCCTTGGCGGCGTACTCGTCTACCTGGCGTTCCGTTTCCAGTGGAAATTCGCGGTCGGCGCCATCTTGTCGCTGATTCACGACGTGATCGTCACCGTGGGCCTGTTGTCGTTCTTCCAGATCACCTTCGACCTGACGGTGCTGGCGGCGGTACTGGCCATCATCGGCTACTCGCTCAACGACACCATCGTGGTATTCGACCGGGTTCGCGAGAACTTCCGGGTGATGCGCAAGGCGTCCCTGATCGAGAACATCAACGTCTCCACAACGCAAACGTTGCTGCGTACCGTGGCGACCTCGGTGTCGACCCTGCTGGCCATCGCCGCCCTGATGTTCTTCGGCGGCGACAACCTGTGGGGCTTCTCGCTGGCACTGTTCATCGGCGTCATGGCCGGTACCTACTCGTCGATCTACATCGCCAACGTGGTACTGATCTGGCTGAACCTGAGCAGCGAGGATCTGATTCCTCCCGTGGCCAAGGACCAGGTCGACGACCGTCCATAACACGTCAGACGTTCACCCCGGCAATGCCTGAAAGGCGCGAGTATTGAACTCGCGCCTTTTTTCATGCTCCAAGGCTGGGAAACGTGGCTTCGTGCCATGACCGTAGTCAGGAGGTTCAAAGTGAATAAGTCGTTGCTGATTGGTGCAGTGCTGGGTGCTGTCGGTGTTACCGCCGGAGGCGCCGTTGCAACCTACAGCCTCGTGAACAAAGGCCCCGAGTACGCCGACGTATTGGCCGCAGAGCCGATCAAACAGCAGATCAAGACGCCGCGCGAAGTGTGCAAGGACGTCACTGTGACTCGGCAGAAGCCGGTCCAGGATCAGCACCAGATCGTCGGTAGCGTTCTGGGTGCGGTCGCCGGTGGCCTGCTCGGTAACCAGGTCGGCGGCGGCAACGGCAAGAAGATTGCGACCGTGGCCGGTGCGGTGGGCGGTGGCTACGCAGGCAACAAGGTGCAGGAAGGCATGCAGGGACGTGACACCTACAGCACGACACAGACCCGCTGCAACACGGTCAACGACATCAGCGACAAGGTCGTGGGCTACAACGTTAAGTACCAGCTCGACGGCAAGGTCGGCCAGGTGCGCATGGACCGCGACCCCGGCTCGCAGATCCCGGTGAACAAGCAGGGTCAATTGATCCTAGGTGAGAATCAGGCCGGGCAATAAGCCCCAGGTTCCCCCTCACCCACACGCGCCGCCGGCCCCGGCGGCGTCAGCTCCACACTGCGGCAATACTCCATGAACAGCCGAGTCGCCCGACTCGGCTGGTTGTTGCGCAGGTGCGCCATCACCAGGGTCGACGCCGGCATGTCGTCCTCGATCTCCAGATGCGCCAGCAGCTTGCCGTCGTAGGTCGTGTGGCTGCATGGCCGGGTGACTAACACCGAAAACCCCAAGCCTTGTCCCACCATGCAGCGCACCATCTCGATGGAAGGCGAGCTGTAGGCAACGACCGGCGCATAGCCCTTCTCGGTGAAGATATCCATGAAGTAACTGCGGCTGGGAACGGCATCGAGCAGGATCATCGGTTCCTCGCTCAGGGCCTGCAAAGTGACAGAGGTTCGTTGCGCCAGAGGATGGTCGAGCGGTAGCAGGGCATAGGGCTTGTGGGGCGCGTTGAGGGCTTGTTTGTGGATGGTGTTGCCCAGCTCCAGGTCGTAGAGAAAGGCCAGGTCGAAGCGACCACGGTGCAGGCCGTGCATCAGCTCGTGCTGTTCGCCGTCATAAAGTTGAATGGCCACTTCCGGGTACAGGCTCTTGAATCCGGCCACCAACTTGGGCATGTACAACGGCGCGGCCGACTCGAAACAGCCAATGGCAATGGTGCCTGAAACATTGCCATTCTCGGCGCGCGAATCCTGTTCCAATTCCTGAGACAGCCTCAATAACTCCTTGGCCTTTTCATAGATCCTGCCGCCTCCGGCCGTGAGTGAAACACCTTGGGCATGATGGCGGACGAACAAGGGTTGATTGAAGGCTTCTTCGAGATTCTTGATGGCCACGGAGATGGACGGCTGGGATATATGCAATTGCCTGGACGCTTCGGCAATGCTGTCCTGTTCGACAGCCGCCACGAAGTATTTGAGTTGCCGAAGGGTGAAGTGCATCAAGTTCAGCTCCTCGGCAGCGCCGTTCGGTCCTGCGCCGCCTGAATAGGTTTTACCTATGCCTGCGAAGACCATGCCAGTGCCTGGGCCACCCTGAACTACAGGGACTGTCTGAACCCTGATCACACTTCACGCCCAGCGATAGCGGCGCTCTGCAAACGAGCTTCAGAAGTGCGGCATTACGGCACACCCAATGAATCAAGGCGCCAAACCCGTTTCGCACCAAAAAGTTTCGTCTGCCATAAGACCGGAAACAGGCTGCGCTAAAACCGTGCAGTGGTTTTCAGGCTTTTCCAATCTTTATATCTGATCAAGTAGAAACAGGGAGTGCGATGTTTGCCTCAGGAACTTCTACTTAGGTTTTTCCTATGCAAGGGGCCCGAATTTACTAATTTCGGCAGAACCTGGCATCAATCATGATGGGTTCCAGACGGGCAGAACGGGCAACGTTCGAAGTTCATATCCGACAGGAAGTCACCCACCACTATTGACCTTGCCGAGCGAGCCGACAATGACGTTTGATTGGAAATACATGTTTGGTCTGCTCAGTGATACCGAGTTCTGGATGGCGGCCTGGACCGTGATTCAACTCAGTGTATTGACCTGGGTCGTCAGTATCGTGCTGGGCTTCGTACTGGCGCTGGCGAAGCAATCTTCCCGTCCACTGCTCAACCTGCCGGCACGCGGTTACATCTGGCTGTTTCGCAGCCTGCCGCTGCTGGTCCTGCTGATATTCGTCTACAACCTGCCACAGGCGCTGCCGTCTACGTCGGCGGTGCTGGCCAACCCGTTCTGGGCTGGATTGATCGCGCTGGTGTTGAGTGAAACGGCCTACGTCGCGGAGATCCATCGCGGTGGGTTGCTTTCCATCGCCAAGGGGCAAAGCGAGGCTGCGCGAGCCTTGGGTCTGCGCTTCGCCGGCACCCAGTGGCGCATCGTCATCCCCCAAGCCTTGCGCGTCGCACTGCCGTCGCTCACCAACGAATTCATTTCCATCGTCAAGCTCAGCTCGCTGGTGTCGGTGATCTCGCTGACCGAGATCCTCATGGTGGGTCAGCGCCTGTATTCGCAGAACTTTCTGGTCATGGAAACCATGGCAGGGGTGGCGTTCTTCTATGTGCTGATTGTGACCGTGTTCGACTTCCTGCTCAAACGCCTGGAGCGTTATCTGGACGTGACCCAGACCAAGGCCGCGCGTCAGCCGGATGCCGAAGTGCTGCGCCTGGCCACCCAGCACCGGGCCGCCGTGACGCGACCCGACAGCGCCGCGACCGGTCCCGCGTTGCAGGCGACCAAGCTACACAAGGCCTATAACGACGTCGAAGTGCTCGGTGCGGTGAGCCTGCAGATCGAGCCGGGCGAGGTGGTGTCGGTGATCGGTCCTTCGGGGTCGGGCAAGACCACGCTGATTCGCCTGCTCAACGGCCTGGAGCAGATCGACAACGGCGACATCAAGATCAACGGCAAACCGTTCATTCACCTGAATCGGCAGGGCGCGCAACCGCCGCGCTATGTGGAGCACGCCGAGCACCGCATGAACATCGGCATGGTGTTCCAGAGCTTCAATCTGTTCCCGCACATGACCGTGCTGAACAACCTGCTGATGGCGCCGCGTTATCACCGTCTGGCGCCGCTGGCCGAACTCAAGCAACAGGCCTACGCCCTGCTGCACAAGGTCGGCATGCTCGACCACGCCTGGAAATACCCGCATCAGTTGTCCGGCGGCCAACAGCAGCGCGTGGCGATCGCCCGGGCATTGATGATGCGCCCGCAGATCATGCTGTTCGACGAGCCCACCTCGGCGCTCGATCCGGAGAAGGTCAACGAGGTGCTGCAGGTCATCGAGGCCCTGGCCAGCGAGGGCATCACCATGATCATCGTGACCCACGAAATGAATTTTGCCTTCAAGGTTTCCGATCGCATCGTCTTCATGGAGAAGGGGCGAGTGGTCTGCGACGACAGCCCGCAGGCGCTGCGTGGCGGTCACAACCCGCGAGTGGAAGCGTTCCTGAAAGATGTCTCGTTGGCCTGAAGCCAACCCTACCGGTGCGAGGAGAGAACATGATCGAGCAATGGCAGATAGACCAGTTTCACCAGGATGGCTTTCTGGTGGTCGAGGATGTGCTGGCGGCGCCTGAAGTGGCAGCGCTGCAGCATGACTTCGATCAATGGGTGCAGGACAGCCGCAGCCAGGCTCAGGCCTGGGGTGAAACCCTGGATGGTCGCGCACGCTTCGATGTGGAAAGCGATCACCGTGCCGACCATCCCTCGCTGCGCCGGGTAGCGTCGCCCACTGAGATTTCGCCAGCGTATCGCCAGACGGCCTTCGAATCGCGCATGGCCGAAATCGCCGGGCAGTTGATCGGCGGGACCGGCACCCGTTTCCATCACAGCAAGATCAACTCCAAGCTGCCGCACACCGCCACCCAAGTGAAATGGCATCAGGATTTCCTCTTCACCCCGCACAGCAACGACGACCTGGTGACGGCCCTGTTGATGGTCAGCGAAGTGACCGCGCAGAACGGTCCGCTCAAGGTGGTACCTGGCAGCCATAAAGGCCCGCTGTGGTCGCACTGGCATGACGAGCGTTTCACCGGCGCGGTGGCCGATGCCGTGGTCGAGGAACACTGCCAGGCGCCGGTGGCCTGCTTCGGCCCGCCCGGCTCGGTGTGCTTCATGCACACTCGCCTGCTGCATGCCTCAAGCCCCAATCACACCGAAGATCCGCGGACGCTGTTCATCAGCGTGTACGCCGCCGAGGACGCTCTGCCACTGGCCGACAACCCGCTGCCCAGTGAGCACGCCGGACGCCTGGTGGCCGGGTGCGAGAGCGGCTTGATCCGCAGCACCGAGAACCATGTGCGTCTGCCCCAGAAACCCAAGGGTGCATCGTTTTTCGTCCAACAGGCCGGTACCGACCTGGCGACTGCCTGAATCCATTGACTGCGAGGAATACCCCATGAAGTTGCCAAGCCTGAAAGCCCGCCCCGTCGCCATGGCCGTGTTCGGCGCCATCCTGGCCGCCAGTTCGTTGAGCGCTTCGGCGTTCCAGCAGCCCGGCAAGATCGTCGCCGGGTCCGACATGACGTTCTTCCCTTACGAATACATGGAGAAGAACAAGCCTGCCGGCTTCGATATCGAGTTCCTCGACGGTCTCGCCAAGGTCATGGGCATGACTGCGGAAAACATCGACACCCGCTTTCCCAACCTGATCAGCGGGCTCCAGGCCGGACGGTTCGACATCACCAACTCGTCGATGTACATCACCGCCGACCGCATGAAGGTGATCGACATGGTCCCTTACCTGAAAAGCGGTGAGTCGATCCTCGCGGTCAAGGGCAGCGCCTATCAGCCCAAGACGCCGGAAGAGTTCTGCGGGCACAAGATCGGCTCCATGGGCGCCACCTCCTGGCTTCAGCAATTGCAAAAGCTGTCCGCCGAGTACTGCGTGAAGAACGGCCTGCAGCCGATCGCCATCAGTGAGTACGGCACCGATCCGCAAACTACCCAGGCCATGCTGGCCCACGCGGTGGAAGCGCAGATCACCGACGCGGCGGTCGCTCGCGGGGTGGTCGACAAGCTGGGCGATCGCGTGGTGATTTCTTCGCAGACCCTGATCTACCCGGTGCTCAACGGCTTCGGTGTAAAGAAGGGCAACGACGAGGTCCGCAACGCGCTGATCCATGGCTTGGAGAAATACAGCAAGACCCCCGAATACGCGGCCCTGCTGGACAAGTACAAGTTCCAGGCGCCGACCGCCGATGACATCGCCGCCTTGATGCCCAACCCCTGATATCGCGCCTCGACATCAGCCGACAGTACCCGTCGATCCTGGCGGGTACGTTTCAATGGAGTGCCCAGAGCATGGCCCTGAGTTTCGAAGAACAGACGCGCATCGACCTGGCCGCAACGTTCCGCATCATCGCCCACCTGGGCATGCACGAGGCGGTTGCCAACCATTTCAGCGCCGCCATCAGCGCCGACGGCAAGCAGTTCCTGCTCAACCCCAAGTGGGTGCATTTCTCGCGGCTGCGGGCCAGTGACCTGTTGCTGCTCGATGCCGACGACACCGAAGCCGCGCACCGCCCGGACGTGGACGCCACCGCCTGGTCGATCCACGGCCAGGTTCACCAGCGCCTGCCCGATGCCCGTGTGGTGCTGCACCTGCACCCGGTCTACACCACGGCCGTGGCTTGCCTTGCGCAACCGAAGATTCTGCCGGTCGACCAGAACACGGCGCGTTATTTCAACCGCATCGCGGTGGACGAACTCTACGGCGGCATGGCCGATACCAGCGCCGAGGGTGCCCGCCTGGCCAACCTGCTGCAGGACAAGCGCCGGCTATTGATGGGCAACCACGGCATCATCGTGGTCGCGCCGACGGTAGGCGAGGCGTTCGACGACATCTGGACTCTGGAGCGGGCCTGCCAAATTCTGGTCACGGCCTGGTCGACCGGCCAGCCGCTCAAGGTGCTGGCCGATGAGGTGGCGGAAAAGACCGCACGTGACTGGGAAAAGATCTCCGACTTTTCCCAACGCCACTTCGAAGAAATGAAGCACCTGATGATCCAGGCGGATCCTTCGCTGGTGGACTGAGCGCAACCGAGCGCCCGACTGATTGAAGCTTTGCACACAGCCTCGCGGGTGCCGCAGGACGCCGTGCGCCCGGCTTTCGAATTTTCATGAAGACAGCGACTGGCCACCGACGGCCTGTCGAAGGATGCCAAGATGAACCAACAGATCACCGAAATAGACACCCTAGTCGTAGGCGCCGGCCAGGCCGGCGTGGCCATGAGCGAGCACCTGAGCCGTCTGGGTATCCCTCATCTGGTGCTGGAGCGGCATCGTATCGCCGAAGCCTGGCGCTCGGGCCGCTGGGACTCGCTGGTGGCCAACGGCCCGGCCTGGCACGATCGGTTCCCGGGTCTGGAATTCGACATGGATCCCGATGGTTTTGCCGGCAAGGAGCAGGTGGCCGATTATTTCGAGGCCTATGCCCGCAAGTTCGATGCGCCGATCAAGACCGGGGTCGAGGTCAAGCGGGTCACGCGCAATGTGGGCCGTGCCGGCTTTACCGTGGAAACCAGCGATGGCATCTATTGCGTCAACCACTTGGTATCGGCCACCGGGCCGTTTCAGAAGCCGGTGATCCCGGCCATCGCGCCCACGGATTCGACCCTCCACCAGATTCACTCGGCGCACTATTTCAATCCTGAACAATTGCCCGAAGGCGCGGTGCTGGTGGTCGGTGCCGGTTCCTCCGGGGTGCAGATCGCCGAGGAGCTGCTGCGTGCCGGGCGTAAGGTCTACCTTTCGGTGGGTCCCCACGATCGGCCGCCGCGCGCCTACCGTGGGCGCGACTTCTGCTGGTGGCTGGGGGTACTCGGGCTGTGGGACAGCGAAACGGTGCAGGCGGGTCGGGAGCACGTCACCATCGCCGTCAGCGGTGCCCGCGGCGGGCACACCGTGGACTTCCGGCGACTGGCTCAGGCGGGCATGGTGCTGGTGGGTCTGACCGAGCGCTTTGCCGACGGCAAGGTCAGCTTCGCCCAGGATCTGAACGAGAATCTGGACCGGGGCGACGAGAACTACCTGGCACTGCTCGATGCTGCCGATGCCTACGCCGAGCGCAACGGCCTGGACCTGCCCCTGGAGCCGACTGCCCGCGAGCGCGTGGCCAACGCGGCGTGCATTGCCCAACCGCTGCAGACGCTGGACCTGACCGAGGCGGGGGTGTCCACGATCATCTGGGCCACTGGCTATTCGCAGGACTACAGCTGGCTGCAGGTCGACGCCTTCCACGCCAATGGCAAGCCACGCCATCAGCGCGGTGTGAGCAGCGAGCAGGGCGTCTACTTCGTCGGCCTGCCCTGGCTGTCGCGGCGCGGGTCGGCCTTTATCTGGGGCGTTTGGCACGACGCCAAGCATGTCGCCGATCAGATCGCCACGCAGCGCAAGTACCGCGCCTATGACGAGTCCCGAAGCGCTGCCCAGACACCCGCGCCGTTGCGCGCCAACGCTTGATCATCACTGTGTCGCGTCACCTCGACGCGCACGCCAAGGAGCCTCGTTCATGGTCACTCATACCCGCATCCGCATGTTCAACACCAAGGACACCTACCCCAACCAAAGCCTGGACAATGATTTGTGCCAGGCCGTCCGCGCCGGCAATACTGTTTACGTGCGCGGTCAGGTGGGCACCGACTTTGACGGCAACCTGGTCGGCCTGGGCGACCCTGCGGCGCAGGCCGAGCAGGCCATGAAAAACGTCGAGCAGTTGCTGGAAGAGGCAGGCAGTGACCTGTCGCACATCGTCAAGACCACCACCTACATCATCGATCCGCGTTATCGCGAGCCGGTCTATCACGTCGTTGGTCGTTGGCTCAAAGGTGTCTTTCCGATCTCCACGGGGCTGGTGGTCTCGGCCCTAGGCCAGCCGCAGTGGCTGATGGAAATCGACGTGATCGCCGTCATTCCTGACTGAGGAGTTCTCTGCCATGACCTTTTCCATCGCAGCACGCTGCGCCGAAACCGGCCAGTTGGGCATCGCCATCAGTTCGTCGAGCATCGCCGTGGGTGCTCGCTGCCCGTGGCTTTTGGCCGGTGTGGGCGCGGTGTCGTCGCAGAACATCACCCTGCCAGCCCTCGGTCCGCAGGCGCTGGCGCAACTGGAACAACAGGTGTCGCCTGACCAGGCGTTGCAACAGGTGTTGGACCGCGACGGCTTCGGTGCGTATCGCCAGATCATCGCCATCGATGCGCAAGGCCGCAGCGCCTACGCCAGTGGCAGCCAGACCTTGGGTATTCATCACGCGCGCAGCGGTGAGCAGTGCGTGGCCGCCGGCAACATGCTGGCCGGCACTGCGGTGGTCGACGCCGTGGTCGAGGCGTTCGAAAACGCCTCCGGGCACCTCGCCGAGCGTCTGCTGCACGCCATGCTCGCCGGCCTGGCCGCGGGCGGCGAAGCCGGACCGGTGCATTCGGCGGCGCTGAAGGTGGTGGGCGAGCTGCCGTGGCCCATTGTCGATCTGCGCGTTGACTGGGCCGAGCATGACCCTTTGGGCGAGCTGCAGAGTTTGTGGCAGGCCTATCGACCACAGCTGCAGGACTACATCGACCGTGCCCTGAATCCGGCGGTGGCACCGGGCTATGGCGTGCCCGGAGACGCGCGATGAGCGCCAGCCGTGAGCTGCTGGCGCACTTGGTGGCCTTCGACACCACCAGCCGCGAATCCAACCTTGCCCTGATCGAGTTCGTTCGAGACTACCTGGTCGGGCACGGTGTGAGCAGCGAGCTGATCTACAACGAGGATGGCAGTAAGGCCAATCTGTTCGCCAGCATCGGCCCGGCCGATGTACCGGGCATCGTTCTGTCGGGGCATACCGACGTGGTGCCGGTGGACGGTCAGGCCTGGACGTATCCACCCTTTCAGTTGAGCGAAGCGGACGGCCGGCTGTATGGCCGCGGCACGGCCGACATGAAAGGCTACATTGCCTGCGTGCTGGCGCAGGTGCCCGCTTTGGTGCAGGCGCCCCTGCGTCGGCCCGTGCACATTGCTTTGTCCTACGATGAAGAAGTCGGTTGCCTGGGCGTGCGTTCGCTGATCGAAGCCTTGCAGCGTCAGCCGGTGCAGCCGATGTTGTGCGTGATCGGCGAGCCCACCGAGCTGGCGCCGGTGCTCGGGCACAAGGGCAAACTGGCCATGCGCTGCGAGGTACAGGGCCTGGCCTGCCATTCGGCCCATGCGCCGAGCGGGGTCAATGCCATCGAATACGCCGCCCGGCTGATTGCCGAACTGGGCCGGCTGGGCGACGCGCTGCAGGCACCGACTGCCCGCAACGAGCGCTTCGATCCACCGTTTTCCACGGTGCAGGTGGGAGTGATCGCTGGCGGTACCGCGCTCAACATCGTCCCCCAGCACTGCCGTTTCGATTTCGAGGTGCGCTCGCTGCCTGCCGAAGATCCGCGACAGTTGACCCAGGCCCTGCAACGCTACGCCGAGCACACGCTGCTGCCAGCAATGCAGGCGATCAGTGGGCAGAGTGCGATTCGGTTCAGCGAGCTGTCCAGCTATCCGGGCCTGGACGTGAGCCATGCCAGCGAGGCTGCCCGCTTGATCGCGCGGTTCAGCGGTTCGCAGGCGTTTTCCACGGTGGCCTTCGGTACCGAAGGCGGGCTGTTCGACCAGGCGGGCATCGCCACTGTGGTGTGCGGACCCGGCAGCATGGCCCAAGGGCACAAGCCCGATGAGTTCGTCAGCGTCGCGCAGTTGGCCGGATGCGACGAAATGCTGGGACGGATACTGGCTTTCGCCTGCGAAGGCTAAGCAGAACGGGCGCTTGAATCGTGCCCATAAAAAAAGCACCCCGTAGGGTGCTTTCTTGTCGCAGCAAGGCTTAGCGCTTGAGCGAGGCTGGCAAGTGCGGCTGGATTGCAGTCAGCACTGCCTTGAAGCACTTGGTGTTGCCGGCAACGATGTGGCCGTTTTCAAGGAAGTTGTGACCGCCGGTGAAATCGCTCACCAGACCACCTGCTTCCTGGATCAACAGCACGCCTGCGGCCATGTCCCACTCCGACAGGCCCGACTCCCAGAATGCATCGAAGCGGCCGGCGGCAACGTAGGCCAGGTCCAGGCTGGCGGAACCGGCGCGGCGAATGCCGGCGGTCTGGCCGACCAGGCTGCGGAACATGCCCAGGTAGTTGTCCAGGTTGTCCGTCTGGTTGTCGCGGAACGGGAAGCCAGTGCCCAGCAGGGCGCCGTTCAGGCTGGTGCGACCGCTGACGCGCAGGCGGCGTCCATTGAGCTGGGCGCCACGGCCACGGCTGGCGGTGAATTCTTCCTGGCGGACCGGATCGAGCACCACGGCGTGTTCCAGGCGACCACGGTATTTGCAGGCGATGCTGACGGCGAAGTGCGGCACGCCGCGCAGGAAGTTGGTGGTGCCGTCCAGTGGGTCGATGATCCACAGGTAATCTTGGCCTTCGCCGCTGCCGGGGTGGAAGCCGGTCTCTTCGCCACGGATGCCGTGGGTCGGGTGGGCCCTGCGCAGGGCGTCGATGATTGTCTGTTCAGCGGCGCGATCGATTTCGGACACGTAGTCCTTGGCCTCTTTCTCGTCGACCTTGATGGTGTCCAAGCGCTCGATGGAGCGGAAGATCAATTCACTGGCGCTGCGGGCGGCGCGCAGCGCGATATTCAGCATGGGCTGCATGGACGTTTCACCTAAGGTCGTTAAAGAAAGCCGCGCATTCTAGCAGAAAAGTCGTGGACAAGAAGAGGGACATAGCCTTAGTTATAGGCCTTCTGTAATATTTGCCGCCCTTTCCCCGACACAGAGCCCTAGCCGTGCTGGATAACATCCGAGTCGTCCTGGTCAATACCAGCCATCCCGGCAACATCGGTGGCGCGGCGCGCGCCATGAAAAACATGGGGTTGTCGCGGCTGGTGCTGGTCGAGCCCCGCGAGTTCCCGTCGCCCGAGGCCGACGCACGTGCCTCGGGCGCCAGCGACGTGCTGGAAAACGCCCAGGTGGTCGCCTCTCTGGAGGAGGCGCTGGTGGGCTGCACCGTAGTGCTGGGCACCAGTGCCCGCGACCGCAGCCTGCCGTGGCCCCTGGTGGATCCTCGCGAGTGTGGCGAAAAAGTCATCGAAGAGGCCGGGCAGGGCAAGCAGATCGCGCTGGTGTTCGGCCGCGAGCACGCGGGCTTGACCAACGATGAGCTGCAGCGCTGTCATTTCCACGTGCACATCCCGTCCAATCCGGATTTCAGCTCCCTGAACCTGGCGGCGGCGGTGCAGGTGCTCGGGTATGAAGTGCGCATGGCCTGGCTGGCGGGCAAACGCCCGGCTGCCGCAATGGAGAAGGCCGAAGAGCTGGCCACCAGCGACGAGATGGAGCGCTTCTATGGCCATCTGCAAGACACCCTGGTCGACATCGCCTTTCTCGACCCGGAAAAGCCGCGGCACCTGATGGCTCGCCTGCGTCGGCTGTTCGGCCGCAGCGCGGTGAACAAGTCGGAAATGAGTATTTTGCGCGGCATTCTCACCGAGACCCAGAAGGTCGCTCGGGGCGAGCCGCATAAGCGCAAGGATCAATAAATGTTCGAACGTCTGCGGGAAGATATCCAGAGTGTTTTTCATCGCGATCCGGCTGCGCGCAATGCGTTCGAGGTGCTGACCTGCTACCCGGGCATGCATGCCATCTGGCTGCATCGGGCCGCCCACGCCTTGTGGAAGCGCGAGCTGAAGTGGCTGGCGCGCGTCGTGTCCAACTTCGGCCGCTGGATGACCGGCATCGAGATTCACCCCGGCGCTACCGTAGGCCGGCGGTTCTTCATCGACCACGGCATGGGGATCGTGATCGGCGAGACGGCCGAGATCGGTGACGACGTGACGATCTATCAAGGCGTGACCTTGGGCGGCACCAGTTGGAACAAGGGCAAGCGCCACCCAACCCTGGCCGATGGCGTGGTGGTGGGGGCGGGCGCCAAGGTGCTCGGGCCATTCACGGTGGGTGCCGGAGCCAAGGTTGGCTCCAATGCGGTGGTGACAAAAGAGGTGCCGCCTGGTGCGACCGTGGTCGGGATACCCGGCAAGATCATCGTCAAAAGCGATGACCAGCTGGACGCGCGACGCAAGGCCATGGCCGAAAAGATCGGCTTCGATGCCTACGGCGTCGGTGGCGAGGACATGCCGGACCCCGTGGCGCGGGCCATTGGCCAGCTGCTCGATCACCTGCATGCGGTGGACGGGCGCCTGGAAGGGATGTGTGGCGCGTTGAACCAGCTGGGCAGCGACTACCGTGCCAAGGACCTGCCGCCGCTGCGCGACGAGGACTTCGAGTGCGTGCAAGGCGCGGAGCGCAAGGCGCAGTCCTGAGTCGCTACTTCGCGGCCGATGACCGCTCCTACGCAGTGCGCGGCTCTCTGTAGGAGCGGTCCGTGGCCGCGAATCAGGCGCCGCGATCCAGCAGACACTCCGCAGCGCGTTCTTCGCGGCCGATGACCGCTCCCACGGGGTTATGGATGTGGTGTCTTCTCCCCTTGAGCATCATTAGTCTGCTACCATTGCGCCGCCGTTTTTGCACTCAAGTCCTAGTAATTCAGTAGGACTTATAGTTGACAAATTTACTCGGAAATAGGATGATCGAACCTATTCCGAGAACCCGTGGTACTAGCCATGCGACTGACAACGAAAGGCCGATACGCCGTCACTGCCATGCTCGACCTGGCATTGCACGCGCAGCGTGGCCCGGTCTCATTGGCCGACATCTCCGAGCGCCAGGGCATTTCCCTGTCTTACCTGGAGCAACTGTTCGCCAAGCTGCGCCGGGGCAACCTGGTGTCCAGCGTGCGCGGCCCCGGCGGTGGTTATCAGCTGTCCCGCGAAATGGAAGGCATCCAGGTTGCACAGGTCATCGATGCGGTCAACGAATCGGTCGATGCCACCAAGTGCCAGGGCCTGGGTGATTGCCACGCCGGAGACACCTGCCTGACCCACCACCTGTGGTGCGACCTCAGCCAGCAGATCCACGAATTTTTGAGCGGTATCAGTCTGTCCGACCTTGTCACTCGCCGTGAGGTGCAAGAAGTCGCTCAGCGCCAGGACCTGCGCCGTTGCAATGGCAACGGTCGCACGCAGCGCCTGGACAAGATCGAAACGTCTGCCGTCGAATGAGAAAGCCAGGTTAGCCGCCTGATAGGAGATTCCAATGAAGTTGCCGATTTACCTCGATTACTCCGCGACCACGCCAGTGGATCCACGCGTTGCACAGAAGATGATCGAATGCCTGCAGATGGACGGGAACTTCGGTAACCCGGCTTCCCGTTCGCACGTGTTCGGCTGGAAGGCTGAAGAAGCCGTCGAAAATGCCCGTCGCCAAGTGGCCGACCTGGTCGGTGCCGACCCGCGCGAGATCGTCTGGACCAGCGGTGCCACCGAGTCCGACAACCTGGCGATCAAAGGTGTGGCGCACTTCTACCAGACCAAAGGCAAGCACATCATCACCACCAAGATCGAGCACAAAGCGGTCCTGGATACCACTCG
This sequence comes from Pseudomonas rhizosphaerae, assembly GCF_000761155.1. Classification (NCBI taxonomy): domain Bacteria; kingdom Pseudomonadati; phylum Pseudomonadota; class Gammaproteobacteria; order Pseudomonadales; family Pseudomonadaceae; genus Pseudomonas; species Pseudomonas rhizosphaerae. The sequence goes on from NZ_CP009533.1 coordinate 765,302, forward strand.
CCAGCTCGAGCGTGAAGGTTTCGACGTCACTTATCTCGAGCCTGGCACCGATGGCCTGGTCACCCCGGCCATGATCGAAGCCGCCATGCGCGAAGACACGATCCTGGTCTCGGTCATCCACGTGAACAACGAAATCGGTGTGATCAACGACATCGCTGCCATCGGCGAGCTGACTCGTTCGCGCGGCGTGCTGTTCCACGTCGATGCGGCCCAGTCCACCGGCAAGGTCGAGATCGATCTGTCGGCATTGAAGGTCGACCTGATGTCGTTCTCGGCGCACAAGACCTACGGTCCCAAGGGCATCGGCGCGTTGTACGTCAGCCGCAAGCCGCGTGTTCGCCTCGAAGCGGCCATGCATGGTGGCGGTCACGAGCGCGGCATGCGTTCGGGCACCCTGGCCACGCACCAGATCGTCGGCATGGGTGAAGCCTTCCGTATCGCCAAGGAAACCATGGCGAGCGAAAACGCCCGCATCAAGGCCCTGAGCGATCGCTTCTACCAGCAGGTCGAAAACCTCGAAGAGCTGTACGTCAACGGCAGCCTGACCGCCCGTGTACCGCATAACTTGAACCTGTCCTTCAACTATGTCGAAGGCGAGTCGCTGATCATGGCCCTCAAGGACCTGGCAGTTTCTTCCGGTTCCGCGTGCACCTCGGCCTCGCTCGAGCCTTCGTACGTACTGCGCGCCCTGGGCCGCAACGACGAGTTGGCGCACAGCTCCATCCGTTTCACCTTCGGTCGTTTCACCACCGAGGAAGAAGTCGATTACGCCGCGCAGAAAGTCTGCGAGGCCGTCACCAAGCTGCGCGCTCTGTCGCCGCTGTGGGACATGTACAAAGACGGTGTCGATATCTCGAAGATCGAGTGGGCGGCGCACTAAGTAGCTGCCGACAAGAGCGGCTTACCTGATGAGTTTCAGTAAGGATCAATACCATGGCTTACAGTGAAAAGGTCATCGACCACTACGAAAACCCACGTAACGTGGGCAAGATGGACGCCGAAGATGCCGACGTCGGCACCGGCATGGTCGGCGCTCCGGCGTGCGGCGATGTGATGCGTCTGCAGATCCGTGTCAACGAGCAGGGCATCATCGAAGATGCCAAGTTCAAGACCTACGGTTGCGGTTCGGCCATCGCTTCCAGCTCCCTCGCCACCGAGTGGATGAAGGGCAAGACCCTGGACGAAGCCGAGACCATCAAGAATACCCAGCTGGCTGAAGAACTGGCATTGCCGCCGGTTAAGATCCACTGCTCGGTACTCGCCGAGGACGCCATCAAGGCGGCCGTGCGCGACTACAAGCAGAAGAAAGGTCTGCTCTGAGTCAGAGCGAAGCTGGACACAGTCTCAGGTTCGACACAGCGCGGCGCGGGTGACCGCTCGCGCTAAACCGTTTGCAGGTAAGGAGTCACGATGGCCATCAGCATGACAGAAGCCGCCGCCAACCACGTTCGCCGTTCCCTGACAGGGCGCGGCAAGGGTGACGGCATTCGCTTGGGCGTACGCACCACCGGTTGCTCGGGCCTGGCCTATGTGCTGGAGTTCGTCGATGAAGCCGGTAGCGAAGACAAGGTCTTCGAGAATCATGGCGTCAAGGTGATCATCGATCCCAAGAGCCTGGTCTACCTGGACGGTACCGAACTCGATTTCGTCAAGGAAGGATTGAACGAAGGCTTCAAGTTCAACAACCCCAACGTGCGCGGCGAATGTGGCTGCGGCGAAAGCTTCAATATCTGAGGCTGATCCGTGGGTACTCCTTGTCATTTCGCCCTGTTCGACCTCAAGCCCGGCTTTCGCCTGGACCTCGATCAACTGGCCACACGCTATCGCGAGCTGGCCCGCGAGGTCCATCCTGACCGCTTTGCCGACGCCTCCGAGCGCGAGCAGCGCCAGGCCCTCGAAAAGTCTGCTGGCTTGAACGATGCCTACCAGACCTTGAAGGCCGCGCCCAAGCGTGCGCGCTATTTGCTGTCCATCAGTGGCCAGGAAGTACCGCAGGAAGTCACGGTCCACGACCCGGACTTTCTTCTGCAGCAGATGCAGTGGCGCGAAGAGCTCGAAGACCTGCAGGACAGTGCCGACCTGCCGGGCGTGGCAGCGTTCAAGCGCAGGGTCAAGACCGCGCAGGCTGAACTCGAAGACAGCTTCGCTGCCTGTTGGGATGACGCGGCGCAACGCGAACAGGCCGAACGTCTGATGCGGCGCATGCAGTTTCTCGACAAGCTCTCCTATGAAGTGCGCCAGCTCGAAGAGCGCCTCGACGATTAACCCAGTGTCGCTACGGCCACACGCCTGAATTCCTGACCTGATAAGCATGGCCCTACTGCAGATCGCCGAACCTGGCCAGAGTCCTCAACCACACCAGCGCCGTCTGGCCGTGGGGATCGACCTGGGCACTACCAATTCGCTGGTCGCTGCGCTGCGCAGCGGTCTCTCCGAACCCCTGGCGGACGCAGACGGGCAGGTCATTCTGCCGTCTGCCGTGCGCTATCACGCCGACCGCATCGAAGTGGGGGCGGCTGCCAAGGCTGCCGCCGCCAGCGATCCGCTCAATACCGTGCTTTCGGTCAAGCGCCTGATGGGCCGCGGCCTGGCTGACGTCAAGCAACTGGGCGAACAATTGCCCTATCGCTTCGTCGGCGGCGAGTCGCACATGCCGTTCATCGAAACCGCGCAAGGCCCGAAGAGCCCGGTGGAAGTCTCCGCCGACATCCTCAAGGCCCTGCGTCAGCGTGCCGAAGACACCCTGGGTGGCGAACTGGTGGGGGCGGTGATCACCGTGCCGGCCTACTTCGACGACGCCCAGCGCCAGGCCACCAAGGATGCTGCGCGTCTGGCCGGTCTGAACGTCTTGCGTCTGCTCAACGAGCCGACGGCTGCTGCCGTGGCCTATGGCCTGGATCAACACGCCGAAGGGCTGGTGGCGATCTACGACCTGGGCGGCGGGACGTTCGACATTTCCATCCTGCGCCTCACCGGCGGTGTGTTCGAAGTGCTGGCCACCGGCGGCGACAGCGCGCTGGGCGGCGATGACTTTGACCATGCTATCGCCGGTTGGATCGTCGAGCAGGCCGGTGTATCCGCCAACCTCGACCCTGGTGCGCAGCGCCAATTGCTCCAGGCGGCCTGCGCTGCCAAGGAAGCGTTGAGCCAGGCGCACAGCACCACCATCACCTACGGCAGCTGGAGCGCGGAACTCACCCGTGATGCTTTCCAGGCCCTGATCGAACCCATGGTCGCGCGCAGCCTCAAGGCGTGCCGGCGCGCCGTGCGTGACGCGAACATCGAGATCGACGAGATTCTCGCCGTGGTCATGGTTGGCGGTTCCACTCGCGTTCCTCGTGTGCGTGAAGCGGTGGGCGAGCTGTTCGGGCGCCAGCCCCTGACCGATATCGACCCCGACCAGGTTGTGGCCATCGGTGCCGCCATCCAGGCCGATACCCTGGCCGGCAACAAACGTGACGGCGGTGAACTGTTGCTGCTGGACGTCATTCCCCTGTCCCTGGGTCTGGAAACCATGGGCGGGCTGATGGAGAAGGTGATTCCGCGCAATACCACCATTCCCGTCGCCCGCGCCCAGGATTTCACCACGTATAAAGACGGCCAGTCGGCCCTGCTGGTGCATGTGCTGCAGGGTGAGCGCGAACTGATCAGCGACTGCCGTTCCCTGGCCCGCTTCGAGCTGCGCGGCATTCCTGCCATGGTGGCTGGCGCGGCGAAGATCCGCGTGACGTTCCAGGTCGACGCCGATGGCCTGCTCAGCGTGTCCGCGCGCGAGCTGGGTTCGGGTGTGGAAGCGAGCATTCAGGTCAAGCCGTCCTACGGCCTGACGGACGGCGAGATCGCCCGGATGCTCACCGATTCCTTCCAGTACGCCGGTGACGACAAGGTCGCTCGCCAGCTGCGTGAACATCAGGTCGATGGCGAGCGCTTGCTCGAGGCCGTGCAGGCTGCCCTGGACGCCGACGGCGAGCGCCTGCTCGACGACGAGGAGCGCATGGTGATCGGCCTGCAGATGGACGAGTTGCGCGCGCTGGTCAAAGGCAATGACGGTCCGGCCATCGAACAGCAGACCAAGCTGCTGTCGCAGGTGACCGATGCGTTCGCCGCGCGTCGCATGAACAATGCCGTGAAAGACGCCCTGTCAGGGCGCAACCTGAATGAAATTGAGGAATAACTGATGCCGAAGGTGACATTTCTGCCCCACGCCGAGCATTGCCCGGACGGTATGGTGGTCGAGGCTGAAACCGGCAGGTCGCTGCTCGACGTCGCTCACGATCATCACATCGAGATCGAGAGTGCCTGCGGCGGCGTGTGCGCCTGCACCACCTGCCATTGCGTGATCCGCGCCGGTTTCAACACGCTGGAAGAAGCCGACGAGCTGGAAGAGGACTTCCTCGATCGCGCCTGGGGGCTGGAGCCGACTTCGCGCCTGAGCTGCCAGGCCAAGGTCGGCACCGAGGACATCACCGTCGAGATCCCCAAGTACTCGCTCAATCACGCCGCCGAAGCGCCGCACTGACCGAGGGATTGTCATGAACTATGGTTGGAATGACGTACAGCGTATCGCCGAGGAGCTGGAAGAACAGCACCCGGAACTCGATCCGTACTCGATCGGCTTCACTCGCCTGCAGCAGATGATCAAGCAGCTGCCGGATTTCGACGACACCTCCGGTCGCGTCGGCGAGAAGGTCCTGGAAGCGGTGCAGACCCTCTGGGCCGCCGAAAAGGGCTGATCGATTTGCAGGTTAGGCAATACCCCGGAACCCGCGTATAATTCGCGGGTTTAATTTTTCGCTTCAATCACCGTTTCTGGAGTTTCACATGGCTGTTCAACGTACCTTCTCCATCATCAAGCCCGACGCTGTTGCCAAGAACGTCATCGGCGAGATCACCACTCGTTTCGAAAAGGCCGGCCTGCGCGTCGTTGCCTCGAAACTCAAGCAACTGTCCAAGGCCGAGGCCGAAGGCTTCTACGCCGAGCACAGCGCTCGTGGCTTCTTCGGTGAACTGGTTGCTTTCATGACTTCCGGCCCGGTTGTCGTTCAGGTTCTGGAAGGCGAAAACGCCATCGCTCTGAACCGCGAGCTGATGGGCGCCACCAACCCTAAAGAAGCCGCTGCCGGTACCATCCGCGCCGACTTCGCCGAGTCGATCGACGCCAACGCCGTTCACGGTTCGGACTCCGAAGCCGCTGCTGCTCGCGAAATCGCATACTTCTTCGCTACTACCGAAGTAACCACTCGCTAAGCTACGGCTCACGAGTGAAGGTGAATCCATGACTGATATGACTGGCAAGACGAACCTGTTGGGGTTGACCCAACCGGAAATGGAACAGTTCTTCGACTCGATCGGGGAGAAGCGCTTTCGTGCCGGTCAGGTCATGAAGTGGATTCACCATTTTGGCGTGGACGATTTCGATGCCATGACCAACGTCGGCAAGGCCCTGCGCGAAAAGCTCAAGGCCTGCGCCGAGATCCGCGGCCCCGAAGTGGTCAGCGAGGACATCTCCACCGACGGCACCCGCAAATGGGTGGTGCGCGTGGCGTCCGGCAGCTGCGTCGAAACCGTCTACATCCCCCAGGGCAAGCGCGGCACCTTGTGTGTTTCGTCCCAGGCGGGCTGTGCCCTGGATTGCAGTTTCTGCTCCACCGGCAAACAAGGCTTCAACAGCAACCTTACCGCCGCCGAAGTCATCGGCCAGGTGTGGATTGCCAACAAATCCTTCGGCAGCGTCCCGGCGACCGTCGACCGTGCCATCACCAACGTGGTGATGATGGGCATGGGCGAGCCGCTGCTGAACTTCGACAACGTCATCGCGGCCATGCGCCTGATGATGGATGACCTGGGCTATGGCATCTCCAAACGCCGGGTCACCCTGTCCACCTCCGGCGTCGTGCCGATGATCGACGTGCTCGCCGATCACATCGACGTCTCCCTGGCCCTGTCGCTGCATGCGCCCAACGACGCACTGCGCAACCAGCTGGTGCCGATCAACAAGAAGTACCCGCTCAAGATGCTGCTCGAGTCGTGCCAGCGCTACATGTCGCAACTGGGCGAAAAGCGTGTGCTGACCATCGAGTACACCTTGCTCAAGGACGTCAACGACCAGCTCGACCATGCGGTCGAAATGGTCGAGCTGCTCAAGAACGTGCCGTGCAAGATCAACCTGATCCCGTTCAACCCGTTCCCGCATTCCGGTTACGAGCGCCCGAGCAACAATGCCATCCGCCGTTTCCAGGATCACCTGCACCAGGCCGGTTTCAACGTGACCGTGCGCACCACCCGTGGCGAGGACATCGACGCCGCCTGTGGTCAGTTGGTCGGCCAGGTGATGGACCGCACGCGTCGCAGTGAACGCTACATCGCCGTACGCCAATTAGGCGCTGAGGCCGATATGCCGCAAACTGCCGCGAATCGGAACTGAACGAGAGGAACCCCATGACCCTGCGCGCCGCGCTGCTGATCGTCTTCGCCTTGCTGACCGGCTGCGTCACCACGGGCAAGGTCAACCCGATGGACACCAGCAAGGGTCGGGACGAGGCGCGTCAGGCATATGTGCAACTGGGTCTGGGCTACTTGCAGGAAGGCAGCACCGAACGGGCGAAGATTCCCCTGAAGAAGGCCCTGGAGCTCAACAGCTCCGACGCCGATGCCAACGCGGCGTTGGCGTTGGTGTTCCAGGCGGAAATGGAACCCGAGCTTGCCGAGCAGCACTTTCGCAAGGCTTTGAACGCACGCAGCGATGCCCGTATCCTGAACAACTACGGCAGCTTCCTGTACGAGCAAAAACGCTACAAGGAAGCTTACGAACTGTTCGAGAAGGCCGCTGCCGATACGCTCTATCCGGAGCGCTCGCGGGTTTTCGAGAACCTGGGCATGACCGCGGTTGCCCTGGGGCAGCGCGAGGTGGCACAGCAGAACCTGGAGAAAGCCCTGCGGCTCAACCGCCAGCAGCCACGCGCATTGCTGGAAATGGCCGAAATGTCGTACCAGGACATGCACTACGTGCCGGCCAAGGAGTATTTCGACCGGTTCACCCAGTTGAGCGAGCACACCGCGCGCAGCCTGCTGCTTGGTACGCGTCTGGCGAAAGTCTATGAAGACAAGAACAAGGCCGCCAGTTATGGCCTGCAACTCAAACGGCTTTATCCCGGTACGCCGGAATATCAGCAATACCTGTCGGAGCAAAGATGAAAGCGGCGCATCCCGAAGTAGCAGCAGGCTCTCGTGTAAACCCCGGCGATACCTTGCGTCAGGCCCGCGAAAGTAAAGCGTGGTCGTTGCCTGAGGTCGCCGCGCGGCTGAACCTCACCCCCACCTCGCTGGCCAACCTGGAAGCGGGCGCGTTCGACAAGCTGCCCGGCCACACCTTTTCCCGCGGCTACATCCGTGCCTACGCCAAGTTGCTGGGTCTGGACCAGGCCGTGCTGGTGCAGGCCTTCGACCAGTACACCGGCACCAACGCGCAGGGCAGCAACGTGCATGGCCTGGGGCGCATAGAAGAACCCTCGCGCCTGGCCCACAACCTGCTGCGTATCGTCAGCCTGATGCTGGTACTGGCGCTGGTCGGCGGCGGCTTCCTGTGGTGGCAGGACAAGACCACCACCCGTGGCAGCGATCCAACCAACGTCGCGTTGGAGCACGTCGAAGTCGAAAGCGCCGACGGCACCACCCAGATCCATCCGCTGGACGAGCCCGAAGACCAGGCCGTCGTGGCCGCGCGTGAAGGCGAACCCACCTCGTTGAGCCTGGGTCAGGGCCAGACCCCGGTTGATCCTGCTACCACCGGTACACCGGCGACCACGACGGCGCAGTCACCTGCCGCCGTTGCGCAGACGCCTGCAACTGTTGCCACACCTGTTCCCGCACCTGTTTCCGCACCTGTTTCTAATACTGCGACAACACCTGCCGCGCCGGCCCCCGTTGCAACGCCTGCGCCCGTCGAAGCACCCGTGGCCGGGCAGGGCCAGGTCGGCATGAACTTCGTCGCCGACTGCTGGACCCAGGTCACCGATGCCACCGGCAAGGTGCTGTACAGCGGCCTCAAGCGCAGTGGCGAAAACCTTCAGGTCAGCGGCAAGCCGCCGCTTTCCATACGCCTGGGCGTGGCCAATGCCGCCCAGGTGACTTACAACGGTCAAGCGGTGGATGTCGCACCCTTTACCAAGGGCAATACTGCTCGCATGAAGCTGGGGCAATAACATGCACGGTGAATCTCCGATCAAGCGCCGCGAATCGCGCAAAATATGGGTAGGCTCGGTGCCGGTTGGGGGCGATGCGCCCATCGCCGTGCAGAGCATGACCAACACCGACACCAATGATGTCGATGCCACCGTTGGGCAGATCCAGCGCCTGGTCGATGCCGGCGCCGACATCGTGCGCGTGTCCGTGCCCGACATGGACGCCGCCGAGGCCTTCGGTCGCATCAAGCAGCGCGTCAGCGTGCCGCTGGTGGCCGATATCCACTTCGACTACAAGATCGCCCTGCGCGTGGCCGAACTGGGTGTGGACTGCCTGCGCATCAACCCCGGCAACATTGGCCGCGAAGACCGCGTGCGCGCGGTGGTCGATGCCGCTCGCGATCGTGGCATCCCGATCCGTATCGGCGTCAACGCAGGCTCCCTGGAAAAGGACCTGCAGAAGAAGTACGGCGAACCGACCCCCGAAGCCCTGGTCGAGTCCGCGCTGCGTCACGTCGAGCACCTGGTACGCCTGGATTTCCACGACTTCAAGGTCAGCGTGAAGGCCTCCGACGTGTTCATGGCCGTCGATGCCTATCGCCTGCTGGCCAAGCAGATCATCCAGCCACTGCACTTGGGCATCACCGAAGCCGGTGGCCTGCGTTCCGGCACCGTGAAGTCGGCGGTCGGCCTGGGCATGCTGCTGGCCGACGGCATCGGCGACACCATCCGCATTTCCCTGGCGGCCGATCCGGTGGAAGAGGTCAAGGTTGGCTACGACATCCTCAAGTCGTTGCGCCTGCGTTCGCGCGGCATCAACTTCATTGCCTGCCCCAGCTGCTCGCGGCAAAACTTCGACGTGGTCAAGACCATGAACGAACTCGAAGGCCGTCTCGAAGACCTGCTGGTGCCGCTGGACGTCGCGGTCATCGGTTGCGTGGTCAACGGCCCGGGCGAGGCCAAGGAAGCGCACGTCGGCCTGACCGGCGGCACGCCGAACCTGATCTACATCGACGGCAAGCCGTCGCAGAAATTGACCAACGAGAATCTGGTGGACGAGCTTGAACGGCTCATCCGGCAGAAGGCCGCGGAAAAGGTCGAAGCCGACGCGGCGTTGATCGTCCGCGGCTAACAGGGATTCCTAAGGATATTTTGTGAGCAAGACTCTGCAAGCCATTCGTGGTATGAACGACATCCTGCCCGAGCAGACGCCGCTGTGGCGCTACTTCGAGGGCACTGTGGCCAGCCTGCTGGACGGCTACGGCTATCGCCAGATCCGCATGCCCATCGTCGAGTTCACCGACCTGTTCAAGCGCTCCATCGGCGAGGTCACCGACATCGTCGAAAAGGAGATGTACACCTTCGAGGATCGCAACGGTGATTCCCTCACGCTGCGTCCCGAAGGCACCGCGGCCTGTGTCCGCGCCGTGCTCGAGCATGGCTTGAGCGGTGGTGGCCAAGTGCAGAAGCTGTGGTACATGGGCCCGATGTTTCGCCATGAGCGGCCGCAGAAAGGGCGTTACCGCCAGTTTCACCAGATCGGCCTGGAAGTGTTCAACCTCGACGGCCCCGACATCGATGCCGAGCTGATCGTACTCACCTGGCGGCTGTGGAAGCTGCTGGGCATCCGCGACGCGGTGACCCTGGAGCTCAATAGCCTGGGCACCAGCGAGGCGCGTGGTCGCTACCGCGAGGCGCTGGTGGAGTTTCTCACCGCGCACCTGGACCAGATCGACGAAGACAGCCAGCGCCGCCTGAAGACCAACCCCTTGCGCGTGCTCGATACCAAGCATCCGGAAACCCAGGCGGTGTTGGTCAACGCGCCGAAGCTGGCGGATTATCTGGACGACGAATCGCGCGTGCATTTCGAAGGCCTGAAGGCGCGTCTGGATGCTGCCGGCATTCCCTACGTGATCAATCCCAAGCTGGTGCGGGGGCTGGACTACTACAGCAAGACCGTTTTCGAGTGGGTCACCGACAAGTTGGGCGCCCAGGGTACCGTTTGTGCCGGGGGCCGCTATGATGGCCTGGTCGAGCAGATGGGTGGCAAGCCGACGCCGGGCGTGGGTTTTGCCATGGGCATCGAACGTCTGATCCTGCTGCTCGAAACCCTGGAGCAGGTACCCGAGTCCATTTCGCGGCAGGTGGATGTCTACCTCTGCGCATTCGGCGAGCAGGCCGAGCTGGCAGGGCTGACCCTGGCCGAGCGGCTGCGCGACCAGGTGCCAGGTCTGCGCCTGATGGTCAACGCCGGTGCTGGCAGTTTCAAGAGCCAGTTCAAGAAGGCTGACAAGAGCGGTGCGTTGTACGCCCTTATCCTGGGGGACGACGAACTGGCCCAACAAGTGGTAGGTTTCAAACCCCTGCGCGGCCAGGGCGAACAACAGAACATTGCCTGGTCGGCATTGGCCGACCATCTGGCGACCTGCGTTGTGCAGGGCTGAATCAAGCAAGCATCAAGCATTTGCGTGAATAGGAGCATTGGGGTGTCGAGTACCGAAGACGAACAAATGGGCGAACTCAAGGACTGGTGGCAGCGTAACGGCAAGCCCCTGGTGACCGGTGGCCTGCTGGCCCTGGTGGTCGTGTTCGGCTGGCAAGCCTGGACCCGCTACCAGAGCAACCAGTCGCAGAGCGCTTCCAACCTGTACCAGCAGTTGCTGGAAGCCAGCCTGACCCCGACCGGCAAGCCCGATACCGCCCAGGTCGCGGATCTGGCCGGCAAGCTCAAGAACGAGTTCGGCGGCACTGCCTATGCGCAGTACGCCAGCCTGTTCCTGGCCAAGGCCGCTGTCGACACCGGCAAGCTCGACGACGCTGCAGCCGAACTCAAGACGGTGGTCGACAAGCCTGCCGATACCACACTGGGTGAAATTGCACGCCAGCGCCTGGCCCAGGTCATGGCCGCGCAGAACAAGGCCGAAGACGCCTTGAAACTGCTCGACGGCGATGCCGACAAGGCGTTCCTGGCCGCTCGCGAAGAACTCAAGGGCGACCTGCTGGTGCAGTTGGGCCGCAGCGATGACGCCTATGCCGCCTATCAAAAAGCCAAGGCTGCGCTCTCCGATGAAGCGGCGGTCGGCGGCCTTCAAATCAAGCTCGACGACCTGGCCAAAGGGGATGCGTGACGTGATCCGTTGGAAACATGCAGCATTGCTGGCCCTGGCCTTGATGGCCGTGGGTTGCAGCAGCAACAGCAAGAAGGAACTGCCTCCGGCCGAACTGACCGACTTCAAGGAAGAAGTGTCCTTGCAGAAAGTCTGGAGCCGCGGGATCGGCGACGGCCAGGGCAAGACCTACAACATGCTCGTGCCGGCAGTCGAGAACGATCGCATCTATGCCGCCGACGTGACCGGTGAAGTGGTCGCGATGAACCGCATGACCGGCGACGTGCTGTGGAAGAAGGATCTGGACCAGCCGGTTTCCGGTGCCGTCGGCGTGAGCTACGGTATGGTCACCCTGGGTACCCTGCGTGGCGACGTGATCGCACTGGACGCCGATACCGGCGAACAACGCTGGAAGGCGCGGGTGAACAGCGAAGTGCTGGCGCCACCGGCCAACAATGGCAACGTCGTGGTCGTGCAGACCCAGGACGATCGCCTGATCGGCCTGGATGCCAACACCGGTGACCAGCGCTGGCTGTACGACAGCACTCCAGCGGTGTTGACCCTGCGCGGTACGGGCGCTCCACTGGTGACCAACCAGCTGGCGATCGCCGGTCTGTCGACCGGCAAGGTCGTGGCGCTGGACGTTTCCAATGGCGTGCCGGTCTGGGAAGCACGGGTCGCCGTGCCACAGGGCCGCTCCGAGCTGGACCGCGTGGTCGATATCGACGGCGGCCTGCTGCTGTCCGGTGGCACGCTGTACGTCACCACCTACCAGGGCCGCATGGCGGGCCTGGACCTGGAAAGCGGGCGTGTGCTCTGGCAGCGCGATGCATCCAGTTATGCAGGTGTCGCGCAGGGCTTCGGCAACGTCTACACCAGCCTGGCTTCGGGCACTGTGGAAGGCGTCGACGAGCGTTCCACCACGGCCCTGTGGAGCAACGACCAACTGGCGCGTCGTCAGTTGTCGGCTCCTGAAGTCTTTTCAAGTTACATCGCGGTGGGCGACCTGGAAGGTTATGTCCACCTGTTGAGCCAGGTAGACGGTCGCTTCGTCAGCCGTACCCGGGTCGACAGCGATGGCGTGCGGGCTCGCCCGCTGGTCGTCGGCGACATGCTTTATATTTTCGGCAACAGTGGCAAGCTGGAAGCCCTGACCGTCAAGCAATGATTGACTATGCTTCCGGACACCCGCGGGTGCCTGGAAGCCGCTTCGTTTGAAGCGCCTCGAACTCCGGCCGCTGCCTGCAGCGGCCTTTGTATTTTCTGAATCAACGCAGTGGAGAGCCGCATGGTTCCCGTAATCGCCCTGGTGGGCCGACCCAACGTCGGTAAATCCACCATGTTCAACCGCCTGACCAAAAGCCGTGACGCCATCGTCGGCGACCTGTCCGGTCTTACCCGAGATCGCCAATACGGTGAGGCGCACTGGCAAGGGCGTTCCTACATTCTGGTCGACACCGGTGGCATTTCCGGTGACGAACACGGCATGGACGAGAAGATGGCCGAGCAGTCGCTGCTGGCCATCGAAGAAGCCGATGTCGTGATGTTCCTGGTCGATGCGCGCGCCGGTTTCACCGCCGCCGACCAGATGATCGCCGAGCACCTGCGCAAGCGTAATAAGCGCTCGCTGCTGGTAGCCAACAAGGTCGACAACGTCGATCCGGAAATGGCCAAGGCCGAATTCGCCCCGTTGGGCATGGGCGATGCCATCCCCGTGGCCGGCGCCCAGGGCCGTGGTGTCAATACGCTGCTCGAAGCTGCCTTGGGCGAGTTCCCGCGTGACGAGGAAGAAGTCGACCTCAACGCCGATGTGGCCGAAGGCGAGGAACCGGTGCGCATCCCCGGCCCGAGCGAGAAGGATGGCATCAAGATCGCCATCATCGGTCGCCCCAACGTCGGCAAGTCGACGCTGGTCAACCGCATGCTCGGTGAAGACCGGGTGATCGTCTATGACCAGCCCGGCACCACCCGCGACAGCATCTACATTCCCTTCGAGCGCAACGAAGAGAAGTACACGCTGATCGATACGGCCGGTGTGCGCAAGCGCGGCAAGATCCACGAGGAAGTCGAGAAGTTCTCGGTGGTGAAGACGCTGCAGGCGATCAAGGACGCCAACGTGGTGATCTTCGTCATGGATGCACGCGAAGGCGTGGTCGACCATGACCTGAACCTGCTGGGTTTCGCCCTGGAAACCGGTCGCGCCATCGTAATCGCACTGAACAAGTGGGACGGCATGCAGCCCAGCGAGCGCGACTATGTGAAGATCGAGCTCGAACGCCGGCTGTTCTTCGTCGACTTCGCCGATATCCATTTCATCTCGGCGCTGCATGGCACCGGTGTCGGTAACCTGTACGCCTCCGTGCAGGCATCGTTCAAGTCGGCGATCACCCGTTGGCCGACCAGCCGCCTGACCCAGATCCTCGAGGACGCGGTGCAGGAGCACCAGCCGCCGATGGTCAACAGCCGCCGGATCAAGCTGCGCTACGCTCACTTGGGTGGTGCCAACCCGCCATTGATCGTGATCCACGGCAACCAGGTGGAGAAAGTGCCGAAGTCGTACGTGCGCTATCTGGAAAATACCTATCGCCGCGTGCTCAAGCTGGTCGGTACGCCGATCCGTATCGAGTTCAAGGGCGGCGAGAACCCGTACGAAGGCAACAAGAACACGCTCACCGACCGCCAGGTCAACAAGAAACGCCGCCTGATGTCGCACCACAAGAAAGCCGACAAGAAGCGCCGCGACAAGCGCTGACACACCGCGGTGCAGCCGGACGCGGCTCGCGCCGCTGCTACAGGGGAATGCATGATCTGTAGCAGCGGCGCAAGCCGCGTCGGCGGTGCACGCGGTCCATCAGACACCCCGCAACCCCCGTAGCAGCGGCGCAAGCCGCGTCGGCGGTGCACGCGGTCCATCAGACACCCCGCAACCCCCGTAGCAGCGGCGCAAGCCGCGTCGGCGATGCGCGCGATCCGCCAGACACCCCGCAACCCCCGTAGCAGCGGCGCAAGCCGCGTCAGCGATGCACGCAATCCGCCAGACACCCCGCAACCCCCGTAGCAGCGGCGCAAGCCGCGTCGGCGGTGCATGCGGTCCATCAGGCACCCTGCGATCCCCGTAGCAGCGGCGCAAGCCGCGTCATCGGCCCATGCGATCCGCCTGCTACACTGGGAAACGTTTTCCCAGGGAGCGGCACATGATCAGCAAGCTGCCGAATGTCGGCACCACCATCTTCACCACGATGTCCCAACTCGCCGCGCAAACCGGCGCTTTGAACCTGTCTCAGGGGTTCCCGGATTTCGACGGTCCGCCTGCCTTGCTCGAAGCGGTGGGGCGCCATGTGCTGGCCGGGCATAACCAATACTCGCCCATGACCGGTCTGCCCGCCCTGCGCGAACAGGTGGCGGCCAAGGTCGAGCGGCTGTATCGGCGCACCGTGGATGCCGAAAACGAAATCACCATCACCCCCGGCGCCACCCAGGCGATTTTCTGCGCGATCCAGGCAACCATTCGCCACGGCGATGAAGTCATCGTGTTCGATCCCTGCTACGACAGCTACGAGCCTGCGGTCGAACTGGCGGGCGGCACGTGCGTGCACGTGCAACTGGATGCTGCGAATTTTAGCATCGACTGGCAGCAACTGGGCCAAGCGATCAACGCGCGTACCCGAATGATCGTGATCAACTCGCCGCACAATCCCAGCGGGGCCTTGATCAGTGCTGCAGATCTCGACCAACTGGCCGCGTTGATCGCCGACCGCGACATCTACATCCTCAGCGACGAGGTCTACGAGCATCTGGTGTTCGACGGCGTCGCCCATGCCAGCGTGCTGGCCCACGAACGGCTGTACGAGCGCGCGTTCGTGGTCAGCTCGTTCGGCAAGACCTACCACGTCACCGGCTGGAAGACGGGCTACGTGATCGCACCACCGGCCCTGACTCGAGAGCTGCGCAAGGTGCATCAGTACGTCAGCTTCTGTGGTGTCACGCCATTGCAGTACGCCCTGGCCGACTACATGATGGAGCACCCTCACCACGTGGATGAGCTGCCAGGTTTCTATCAGGGCAAGCGCGATCTGCTTTGCGATCTGTTGGCCGATTCGCGGTTCACGTTCTCGCCCACTCCGGGCACCTATTTCCAACTGGTCGATTATTCGGCAATTCGCCCCGACCTGAACGATGTCGACATGGCATTGTGGCTGACGCGCGAACATGGGGTGGCCAGCATTCCAGTGTCGGTGTTCTATCGCACGCCGGTTGCGGACCAGCGCCTGGTCCGCTTGTGTTTCGCCAAACGTGAGGAGACGCTGCGCGAGGCAGCCCACAAACTATGCCGAATCTGACGCAAGCAACCCTGGCCGAGCAGGCCCCTGAGCTAAGAATCGCGTTGGTGCAGACCCAGCTCGCGTGGCACGACCGCGAGGCCAATCTCGAACACTTCGATACCTTGCTGGAACAAGCCCAAGGCGCCGATCTGGTGGTCTTGCCCGAGATGTTCACCACTGGCTTTTCGATGGAATCCGCAAGCCTGTGCGAGCCGGAAAACGGCGTCACTCACGACTGGCTGCTGGCGTGGGCGGGCAAGCTCGACGCGGTGGTCACCGGCAGCGTGATCGTTCAGGCCGCCGACGGCAGCTACCGCAATCGCCTGCTGTGGGCCTGCCCGGATGGGCGGATGCTGCACTACGACAAGCGCCATCTGTTTCGCATGGCGGGGGAACACGAGCACTACAGTGCCGGTGAGCAGCAAGTGGTGTTTGCCGTGAAGGGGTGGCGTGTACGTCCGTTGATCTGTTACGACCTGCGTTTTCCGGTGTGGAGCCGAGATGCCGAGGGTACCGATTTGCTGCTGTACACGGCCAACTGGCCAGGCGCGCGGCGCATGCACTGGAACCGCCTGCTGCCAGCCCGCGCGATCGAGAACCTCTGCTACGTGGCGGCGGTGAATCGGGTTGGCACCGATGGCAAAGGCTTTGCCTACACGGGTGACAGCCAGTTGTTGGACTTTCAGGGCGAAACCCTGTTGTGCGCAGGCGAAGCCGATGGCGTGTTTCATGCCAGCCTGAACGCCCAGGCACTGCACGCCTATCGCAGCAAGTTCCCGGCCCACCTGGACGCGGACGAATTCGAGCTGCGCTAGGAACGGTTCCCTGCGATATACCTGACACCGAGGCGTCCTTTTCGCGGCCGATGACCGCTCCCACGGGTGTCCTCGGTCGTTTGTGGGAGCGGTCTGTGGCCGCGAAGGGTTCACCGCGTTTAGCCTGACACCTCGCGGTGAGTTTTTCGCGGCCGATGACCGCTCCTACGGGTGTGCTCGGTCGTTTGTGGACGCGGTCCGTGGCCGCGAAGGGTTCACCGCGTTGAGCCTGACGCACCGCAGTGTGTTTTTCGCGGCCGATGACCGCTCCCACGGCGTAGTGCAGGCATAAAAAAACCGGCCCTGGAGGGCCGGTTCTTGTGCTGCTGCCCGTATCAGGCCGCTTTCGCGTCCTGCTGGCTCAGCGAGCGATTCAGTGCGCTGAACAGCGCCTTGAAGCTGGCAGTGGTGATGTTTTCATCCACGCCCACCCCATGCACGGGACGTCCGCCGGCCACGCGCAGTTCGATGTAGGCCGCGGCCTTGGCATTGGTGCCTGCGCCGATGGCGTGTTCGTTGTAGTCCATGATTTCCACGCCGATCGGCATGGAGGCAACCAGCGCTTCCAGGGCGCCGTTGCCCTTGCCGCGCCAGTGCTGGGTTTCACCGTCGCTGTGCACTTCCACGTCCACGGCGCTGTTGCCGTTCTCTTCCTGCAACCGATGGCTGATCAATGCGTAGGGCGTGTTGGCCTGCAGGTACTCTTTACGCAACAAGGCGTAGATCTGCTGAGCGGTCATCTCCAGGCCAAGCCGATCGGTTTCGCCCTGGACCACCTGGCTGAACTCGATCTGCATGCGGCGCGGCAGGCTGATGCCGTATTCCTGTTCGAGCAAATAGGTGATGCCACCCTTGCCCGACTGGCTGTTCACGCGAATGACCGCTTCGTAGCTGCGACCGATGTCGGCCGGGTCGATCGGCAGGTAGGGCACTTCCCACAGCGTGCCTTCCTTCTGCTGGGTGAAACCCTTGCGAATGGCATCCTGGTGCGAGCCGGAAAACGCGGTATGGACCAGGTCGCCCACATACGGATGACGCGGATGCACCGGCAGTTGGTTGCATTCCTCGACCACCTTGCGGATGCCGTCGATGTCGGAGAAATCCAGCTCGGGGTCGACGCCCTGGGTGTACAGATTCAAGCCCAAGGTCACCAAGTCAACGTTGCCGGTACGCTCACCGTTGCCGAACAGGCAGCCTTCGACGCGATCCGCGCCGGCCATCAGGCCCAGTTCGGTGGCCGCTACCCCAGTGCCACGGTCATTGTGGGTGTGCAGGCTGAGCAGCACGCTGTCGCGGCGGGTGATGTGACGGCCGAACCATTCGATCTGATCGGCATAGATGTTCGGAGTGGACACTTCCACGGTGGCCGGCAGGTTGAGGATGACCTTGTTCTGCGGGGTAGGATTCCACACTTCGATCACCGCATCGCAGACTTCCTTGGCGAACTCCAGCTCGGTGGCGCTGAACGTCTCCGGCGAGTACTGGAAAGTCCACTGGGTTTCCGGCTGCTGCGCTGCGTATTTGACGAACAGCTTGGCGGCATTCACCGCGATGTCCTTGACGCCCTGTTTGTCCTGGTTGAAGACGATCTTGCGGAAGGACGGCGAGGTGGCGTTGTACAGGTGAACGATGGCTTTCTTGGCGCCCTTGAGCGATTCGAAGGTGCGCGCGATGAGGTCTTCACGGGCCTGAGTCAGGACCTGGATGGTCGTGTCGTCCGGGATGTGGCCCTCTTCGATGAGCGTGCGCACGAAATCGAAATCGGTCTGCGAGGCGGAAGGGAAGGAGGCTTCGATTTCCTTCACGCCCACGGCCACCAGGGTTTTCCAGAAGCGCAGCTTCTTGGCCGCATCCATGGGTTCGATCAGTGACTGATTGCCGTCGCGCAGGTCCGAGCTGCACCAGATGGGCGCCGCGGTGATGGACTTCGACGGCCAGGTGCGATCGGGGAGGTCGATAGTCGGGAACGCACGGTACTTCTGCGACGGGTCTTTGAGCATGGACATGGTGGAAATCCTTGGTGAGCAGCCTGGGAAAAGGGCCTGCCGGTCATTCGAATGGTGAAGGGGCGAGGCGACTCGTTTCAGCCAGGCAGTCGTGCACTGACCAGGCAGAGGCTGCGATGCTGGCGGAGCTGGATGAGGGTATGTGCAGTGTTCATGACCTCAACCCTAACCAGTGGGGTGAAAAATGGCAAGGGTGTTGAGGAAAATGGTAGGAGAGTTGGGTATCTTGGAGCAGGCGAGATTTTATTGCTGAAGATTTGAAAAGAGGTGCGAGAGATTGCGTGGCTTTAAGGGGCTGCGCAATGCGCTGGGTCGACGGTGCGGCCTTCGCGGGCAGAGCCCGCTCCTACAGGTGAAGCAGTGCTGAGAGGATTCCCGGTGGATCAAGGCTGGAAGGCGTTGATGAAGATCGCCGGATCTACCCTGGCATCGTTGAGGCTGACGTTCCAGTGCATGTGCGGCCCGGTGGCGCGGCCTGTGGAGCCTACACGTCCGACCACGGCGCCGCGCACCAGGTCCTGGCCGACCTTCACGTCGATCTTGGACATATGACAGAACATGCTGATGAACCCCTGTCCATGGTCGACGAACACCGTGTTGCCGTTGAAGAAGTAGTCGCCCACCAGGATCACCTTGCCATTGGCAGGGGTCTTGATCGGCGTGCCAGCCGGTACCGCGAAATCCAGGCCGGAATGCGGATTGCGCTCCTCGCCATTGAAGAAACGGCGTACACCGAACTTGCTCGACAAGGGTCCGCTGACCGGCTTGTCCAGCAGCAGATTGCTCGGCGTGCCGGCGCTGAAACTGCGATAGGCTCGCAGCTGCTCGGCCAGCTCGCCGTCGATGCGCTTGATGTCCGCAGGGTTTGGGTTGACCTGGCGGGTGTTCTTCAAGGTGATGCGCTGTTCCGGGTATTTCTTGCTGCCAACGTCGAAGCTGATAGCGCGACCGGCCACGCTGAGCTGCGCCTGGCCAGGCTTGGCGGTCAACGGGATGCCGACGATCGCGCGCCAGGTACCTTGCTCATTGACCACCAGCACGCGCTTGCCGTCATAGGTGGCTTTGGGGGCCTGACTGGCGTTGCCCAGATCGATCACCGCCACGCCACCGGGCACCGGCTTGTTCAACAGACGGGTGATGTAGCTGTCTGCCTGGGCGAACGAGGACAGACAGACGAGCAGGGCAACAACGAGAAAACGCGGCATGGATCAGTCCAGTAGGGAAAGGGTAACGGGCGTGAGGTGATTGTCTTCCACGCGCACTTCGAGTTCGCCTTCGCCCAATCTGGCGATCAGGCGTTGACCGCGCCGGGTTTGCTCGGCGCTGCGGATCGCCTGGCCCTGCTCGTCGAGCAGGATGCTGTAGCCACGGCCCAAGGTCGCCAGCGGGCTGACCACGTGCAGGGTCTGCACCTGGGCCTGCAACTGCTGGCGCCGGTCCTTCAGCGTGTCGCGCATGGCCCGCGGCAAGCGCTCGGCAAGGCCGTCCAGGCGTTGCTTGAGCAGGCGCAGGACACGGTCCGGGTGCTGCCCGGCCAGGCGTGTCTGCAACTGCGCCAGGCGATGTGCACGCGCAGTCATCTGCCGCTCGAAGGCGCGGCGCATGCGCATGTCCAGATCATCCAGGCGTTGTGCCTGCTGGCGCAGGCGCTCGCCGGGGTGGCGCAGGCGTCGGGTCAGCCCCTCAACGCGCAGGCGCTCGTGGGCCAGACGGTTGTGCATGCGCAGTACCAGGCGGCGTTGCAGGCTGTCGAGTCGCCGTTGCAGGTCGCCGGCATCCGGGGCCAGCAGCTCGGCGGCCGCCGAAGGTGTCGGGGCGCGCACGTCGGCGACGAAGTCGCTGATGGACACGTCGGTTTCATGGCCCACGGCGCTGACGATGGGCGTCACGCAGGCATCCACGGCGCGCGCTACGGATTCCTCGTTGAAGCACCAGAGGTCCTCCAGCGAGCCGCCGCCACGGGCCAGGATGATCGCATCGAAGCCGCGCGCATCGGCCAGGCGCAGGGCGCGGACGATCTGTGCGGTGGCTTCGCGGCCCTGCACGGCAGTGGGGATCAAGGTCAGCTGAATCTGTGGGGCACGTCGACGGAACACGCTGATGATGTCGCGGATCACCGCGCCGGTCGGCGAGCTGACGATACCGATGCGTTGCGGGTGGGCCGGCAGCGCCACCTTGCGCTCGCTGCTGAACAGGCCTTCGGCGTCGAGCTTTTCCTTGAGCGCGTCGAACGCCATGCGCAGCGCGCCGTCGCCGGCAGGCTCCACGGTGTCGAGGATCAGTTGATAGTCGCCACGGCCTTCGAACAGCGAGACCTTGCCGCGCACTTTCACCGCTGCGCCATCCTTGAGCACCTGGCGCACGCGTTGCGCGTTCTGCCGGAACAAGGCACAGCGCACCTGGGCGCCGCTGTCCTTGAGGGTGAAATAGACGTGGCCGGACGCCGGACGCGCCAGGTTGGAGATTTCACCTTCGACCCAGATGTTGCTGAAGACGTCTTCGAGCAATACACGGGCGCGGCCATTGAGCTGGCTGACGGTGATGACCTCGCGATCGAGGTTGAGGCGGGCGAAGGGGTCTTTGATCATGTTCGGCATCATAGAGACATTCGTCTGCGGATGCACTGGGGGAGGGGGTGCAGCGAAGGCCTCTTCACCGACGGGCAAAGAGGCCTGGAGCGTTACAGGAACTGCTCGGCGTAGTGACACGCCACTTGCCGGGTATCGACGTGCCGGAACGCAGGCACTTCGGTGCTGCAGCGTTCGGTGGCGTATGGGCAACGCTTGTGGAACGCACAGCCCGACGGAAGATTCAGCGGGTTGGGCAACTCGCCGACGATCTTGATCTTGGGTTTCAGCGGATCGGGCTTGATGGTCGGCGTGGCCGACAGCAGCGCCTGGGTATAGGGATGCAGCGGCTTGGCGTAGATATCCTCCTTGGGCCCCATTTCCGCTGGCCGGCCCAGGTACATCACCAGCACCTGGTCGGCCACGTGACGCACCACGGCCAGGTTGTGGGAGATGAACACGTAGGCGGTATTGAACTCCTGCTGCAGGTCCATGAACAGGTTCAGCACCTGCGCCTGGATCGACACGTCGAGGGCCGAGGTCGGCTCGTCGGCGACCAGCACTTTGGGCTGCAGCATCATGGCGCGGGCCAAGGCGATACGCTGGCGCTGGCCACCGGAGAACATGTGCGGATAGCGCTGGTAGTGCTCGGGGCGCAGGCCGACCTGCTGCATCATGGCCTGGACCTTCTCGCGCCGCTCGGCCTTGCTCAACGAGGTGTTGATCAGCAATGGCTCACCGAGTTGGTCGCCGATCTTCTGCCGTGGATTGAGCGAGGCGTAGGGGCTCTGGAAGACCATCTGCACGTCCTTGCGCAACTGCTTGCGCTCGGCCTTGGTAGCGCCTGCGACTTCCTGGCCGGCGATCTGCAAGGAGCCTGAGGACGGCTCTTCGATCAAGGTCAATGCGCGCGCCAGGGTCGACTTGCCGCAGCCCGACTCACCCACCACGGCCAGCGTCTTGCCGGCTTCCAGTTCGAACGACACGCCATTGAGGGCGCGGACCACGGCATCGGGCTTGAACAGCCCGGCCGAGACGTTGTAATGACGGGTAAGGTCGCGGGCGGTCAGTACGACGCTCATCACGCCACCTCCTGGTTGAGTGGGTAGAAACAGCGCGCCAGGCTCTGGGCTTTCGGGTCCAGGGCCGGGCGTTCGGTGCGGCAGTTTTCCCGCACGTACGGGCAGCGTGGCGAGAGCAGGCAACCCTGGGGACGGTCATAGCGGCCCGGTACGATGCCCGGCAAGGTGGCCAGGCGCTCGGCGCCTTCGCTGTGCTCCGGAATGGCCATCAGCAGCGCTTCGCTGTAGGGGTGCGCAGGAATGTCGAACAGTTGCGGTACATGCCCCACTTCCACCGCCTGGCCGGCGTACATCACGCACACGCGCTGGGCGGTTTCGGCCACCACGGCCAGGTCGTGGGTGATCAGGATCAGGCCCATGTTCTGCTCTTGTTGCAGGCTGAGCAGCAACTCCATGATCTGCGCCTGGATGGTCACGTCCAGTGCAGTGGTCGGTTCGTCGGCGATCAGCAGCTTGGGCTCGCCGGCAATCGCCATGGCGATCGCGACGCGCTGGCTCATGCCCCCGGACAGTTGGTGGGGGTAGGCATCCAGGCGGCTTTCGGCGGCGGGAATTTCCACTTTCTTGAGCAGTTCCAGAGCCCGCTGGCGTGCAGCCTTGCCGGACATGCCCAAATGCTGGCGCAACACTTCCTCGATCTGGAAGCCCACGGTGTAACTGGGGTTCAGCGCGGTCATCGGGTCCTGGAAGATCATCGCCAGGTCCTTGCCGACCACCTTGCGCCGTTGCCGTGCGTTGAGCTTGAGCATGTCGTGGCCGTCGAAGACCAGCGAGTCGGCGGTGACGATGCCCGGTGCGTCGATCAGGCCCATCAGGGCCATCATGGTCACTGACTTGCCCGAGCCCGACTCGCCGACGATGGCCAGCACTTCGCCCTTGTCGACGCTGAGGTCCAGCCCGTCCACGACCGGTACGGCCTTGGCGTCGCCGAAGCGTACGTTGAGATTGTTGATGTTCAAAAGTGACATGATCGGCTCCTCAGGCGGCGTTCTTGAGTTTGGGGTCCAGCGCATCGCGCAGCCCGTCGCCCATCAGATTGATTGCCAGCACGCTGAGCAGAATGGTCAGGCCCGGCAGGCTCACCACCCACCAGGCGCGTTCGATGTAGTCACGCGCCGAAGCCAGCATGGTGCCCCATTCCGGCGTTGGCGGTTGCACGCCCAGGCCCAGGAAGCCCAGGGCGGCGGCGTCGAGAATCGCCGAGGAGAAGCTCAAGGTGGCCTGCACGATCAACGGCGCCATGCAGTTGGGCAGCACGGTGATGAACATCAGACGCGGCAGCGAGGCCCCGGCCAGACGCGCGGCAGTCACGTAGTCGCGGTTCAGTTCGCCCATCACCGCCGCGCGGGTCAGGCGCACGTAGGAAGGCAGCGAAACCACCGCAATGGCAATCACGGTATTGATCAGGCCAGGGCCGAGGATGGCGACGATGGCCACGGCCAGCAGCAACGACGGCAGTGCCAGCATGACGTCCATCAGACGCATGATCGACGGCCCGAGAATGCGCGGGAAGAACCCGGCCAGCAGGCCCATGAGAATGCCCGGGATCAGCGACATCACCACCGACGACAGGCCGATCAGCAGCGACAGCCGCGAGCCCTGGATCAGGCGCGAGAGCAAATCACGGCCCAGCTCGTCGGTGCCCAGGATGAACTGCCATTGGCCGCCTTCCAGCCAGACCGGCGGCGTCAGCAGGAAATCACGGTACTGCTCGCTGGGGTTGTGCGGCGCCACCCACGGCGCGAACAACGCGCAGAAGACGATGATCAGCATGAACACCAGGCCCGCCACGGCGCCCTTGTTCTTGGCGAATGCCTGCCAGAATTCCTTGTACGGGGAGGGGTAGAGCGGGCTCTGATCCACTGCGACCGTTTCGATTTTCGTAGTCATGGATAGGGTCTCAACGCTGATGACGGATGCGTGGGTTGGCCAGGCCGTAGAGGATATCCACCACGAAGTTGACCAGGATCACCAGGCAGGCGATCAACAGGATGCCGTTCTGCACGACAGGGTAGTCACGGGCGCCGATGGCCTCGATCAGCCATTTGCCGATGCCCGGCCACGAGAAGATGGTTTCGGTCAGGACCGCGCCGGCCAGCAAGGTGCCGACCTGCAGGCCGAACACCGTGAGCACGGGAATCAGCGCGTTGCGCAGGCCGTGCACGAACACCACGCGGGCTGGCGACAGGCCCTTGGCACGGGCGGTGCGCACGTAGTCTTCCCGCAGCACTTCGAGCATCGAGGAACGAGTCATGCGGGCAATCACTGCCAGCGGGATGGTGCCCAGCACGATGGCTGGCAGGATCAGGTGATGCAGGGCATCCCAGAACGCGCCTTCGTCATCGCTGAGCAGGGTGTCGATGAGCATGAAGCCGGTTTTCGGCTGGATGTCGTACAGCAGGTCGATGCGCCCGGACACCGGTGTCCAGCCCAGGGTCACCGAGAAGAACATGATCAGGATCAGGCCCCACCAGAAGATGGGCATGGAATAGCCGGCCAGGGAAATGCCCATGACCCCATGGTCGAACAGCGATCCTCGCTTGAGCGCGGCGATCACCCCCGCCAGCAGGCCGAGCACGCCGGCGAAGATCAGCGCGGCGATGGACAGCTCCAGAGTGGCCGGGAACAGCGCGGTGAACTCGGTCCACACGCTCTCGCGGGTACGCAGCGACTCACCCAGGTTGCCTTGGGCGAGATTGCCGATGTAATCCAGGTACTGAGCATACAAAGGCTTGTTCAGACCCAGGCGTTCCATCGCCTGTGCGTGCATTTCGGGGTCGACCCGACGCTCGCCCATCATCACTTCGACAGGGTCACCGGGAATCAGGCGTATCAACGCGAAGGTCAATAGCGTGATGCCGAAGAAAGTGGGGATCAGCAATCCCACACGTCGGGCAATAAAACTAAACATCGTGCGTAGTACCTCATCAGCCGGTTAGGCAAGCCGCGCATCCGCCCGGGTGGGCGCCGATACGCGGCGTCTTTTTCTACTTCACCTGGGTGGTGGCGAAGTTGTTATTGGTCATCGGGCTTATGTGGAAGCCTTCGACGTTCTTGCGCATGGCCGAGAACACACGTGGATACGCTAGGCTCAACCAAGGTTGCTCTTTGAGAAAAATGACCTGCGCCTGTTCGTAGAACGCCGCGCGTGCCGCCGGTTCAGTGGCTTCGCGGGCCTGGCTGACCAGGGCGTCGAATTCCTTGTTGCACCAGCGCGCGGCATTTTCGCCGTTCTTCGCTGCTTCACAAGTCAGGTTCGGGCTGAGGAAGTTGTCCGGATCGCCGTTGTCGCCGGCCCAACCGTAGAAAGCCAAGTCATGTTCGCCCAGTTTCAGGCGCTTGATCAACTCGCCCCATTCCAGCACGCGAATATCCAGCTTGATGCCGACGCGGGCTAGGTCGGCCTGCAACAGTTGCGCTGCAAGGCTGGAGTTGGGGTTGGTCGGGCTGCTGCCGTTGCGCGCGAAGATGGTGAACGAGGTGCCTTCCGGAACGCCGGCTTCCTTGAGCAGGGCGCGGGCCTTGTCCGGATCGTAGGGCAGGTCTTTGAGGCTGTGGTTGTAGCCCAGCAGCGTGGTTGGGTAGGGGCCCACACCCGGTGTCGCGTTGCCCTCGCCGAACAGGGTACGAACGAAGGTCTGCTTGTCGAAGGCCATCTGGATGGCCTGACGCACGCGTACGTCGCTCAGGTATTTGTGGGTGGTGTTGATGGCCACATAGCTGGTCATCAGAGCATCCATCTCGGCGATCTTGAGCTGAGGATCGGCCTTGATGCCGGGTACGTCGTCCGGCTTGGGATAGACCGCCACCTGGCATTCGTTGGCGCGCAGCTTCTGCGCCCGCACGTTGTTGTCCACGGTGATGGCGAAAATCAGCGGGTCGGCCGGTGGCTTGCCCTTGTAGTAATCGGGGTTGGCCTTGTAGCGAACCTGGGCGTCCTTGCTGTAGCGCACGAACACGAACGGCCCGGTGCCGATCGGCTTGCTGTTCAAGTCGGCGGTCTTGCCGGCCTTGAGCAACTGGTCGCCGTATTCGGCTGAGTAGATCGAGGTGAAGGGCATCGCCATGTCGCGCAGGAACGGCGCTTCGGGGCGCTTGAGCACGAAACGCACGGTCATGTCGTCGAGCTTGTCGATGCTCTGGATCAGATCACCCATGGCCATCGATTCGAAATAGGGATAGCCCATGGTCGACTTGTCATGCCAGGGATGCTTGGCGTCGAACTGGCGCATGAAGCTCCACAGCACGTCGTCGGCATTGAGGGTACGGGTCGGCTTGAAGTACTCCGTGGTGTGGAATTTAACGCCTTCGCGCAGGTGGAACGTGTAGGTCTTGCCGTCTTCACTGATGTCCCAGCTCTTGGCCAGCCCCGGCTGGATGTCGGTGGTGCCCGGCGTGAAGTCGACCAAGCGGTTGAGCACCGTCTCGGCCGAGGCATCGCTCGTGACCGCGCCGGTGTACTGCACGATATCGAAACCTTCGGGGCTGGCTTCGGTGCAGACCACCAGCGGTTTGGCACTGGCGCCCAGGCTCAGGCCGAGCAGGGCGGCAGCTACGGCAGCCTTGAGTGATAGCGTTTTCATCGTTGCCCTCGCAATCGCAGGTAAGCGTAGCCGCTGCCCGGGATTCGTCGAACCCCGGGCGGCGGTCGCCGATCAAAGAATCTGGAACGGAATGGTGGTGACGACACGCAGCTCGTTGAGACTGCCATCGACCTGATTGGCGCTGGCCCGGTGAGCGCTGTAGGTTGCGCGGACAGTACTGGCCTTCAATGGCCCGCTCTGTACGGCGTACGAGGTGCCGAAGCCGTACTCGTAATGGCTCTCGCCGTCCTGAGCCTGGATGCCATCATAGCCGCCGCCCTTGTAGTGCGTGCCATCGATACCCCAGCCGCGCGCGGTGTAGACGCTGAACTTGAGGCCCGGTACGCCGTAGCCGGCCATGTCCAGGCCGTAGCCGACCTGGAACGATTTCTCGTTCGGGCCGTTGTAGTCTGAAAACAGCGAGTTGGCCAGGAAAATGGCGTTGGTCTCGTGCAGGTAGTCGAAATACTCGTCGCCTCTCACTTCCTGGAAAGCCAGGGTCAGGCTGTGCGCCTTGTGCGTGGCGGTCAACGACAGGCTGTAGGTGTCGTTGTCGATGGCGCCCATCTTCGAGCTGCCCGCATCTTTGGTCTTGTAGTAGTTGAAACCGGTGGTCAGGCCCAGCACCGAGGCATCGCCCAGTTCATGGGAGGCACCGAAATAGTACTGGTTCCAGACATCCTTGACGTTGGACGCGTACAGGCTGGTGGTCAGGCTTTTCAGCGGCTGGTAGTTGAGGCCGAAGATGTTGACCTGGTCGGTGGTGGTGCCGTTGCCGTACTCGGTCCTGAACTTGCTCAGGCTCTGCTCGGTTCGCGGCGACACGCGGCTGAAGGTGCCCAGGTCGAAGTCGAGGTTGTCGAACTCGGCGCTGTGCAGGCTGACACCCTCGAAGCTGGAGGGCAGGGCACGGTTGCCGATGAAGGCCAGTACCGGCGTGTTCATCGACTGGCGACCCGCGGTCAGGACGGTGTTGGAGACCCGTGCCTTGAGGTTGGCCAGGCCTGCCTTGGTCCATTGGTCGACCGCTTCGCCGTTGTGATCGGTCAAGGTCCGGTTGCCCCCTCCGGCCACACGTCCCTTGCCTTGTTCCAGGGCCACGGTGTTGTAGGCCGCCACTTCGGTGCTCAAGCCTACGGTGCCCTGGGTGAAGCCCGAGGTGTAGTTGACGATGGTGCCCTGGACCCAGGTGTCGCGGCTGCCGGTGCGTTCGGTCACGCCATTGCCCTTGTTGATGCCCCAGGTCAGGCCGCGCTTGCCCTTTTCCTTGGCGAACCAGTTGCGCGTCGAGCCGGTCACGCTCGAGTCTTCGATGAAGCCTTTGGCTTCATCCTGGGCGCTGCTGGTCTTGACGGTGAGGGGGATGAAGGCCTGGCTGGCTTCGTCGGCCAGGACCAGGGGCGCGAACCCACTCAACGACAAGGTGAAGACTGCTCTCTTGGTGATTTTCAACTGAAGCTCCTTACTTTTTTAGTTTTATGGCCGCTTTATCTGTGCGGCTGGCGCCCAATCCATGGCAAGTGATGACAGTTGCAAACGTTTGCTTGCTCTTTTTTGCCAAAAGCTCCCCAAACCCATGGCATGGCCACGGGTTAGGGGAAGGCTTGGCTTATCTAGTCGCGGACGCTCACGCCGCCGAAGTCGTTACGCCCGAACGGGCTGACCTTGAAGCCGTCGACCTTGACGCTGACTGGCTGGTTGACGGTGGAGTGGGCGATCGGGGTGATCGGCACCTGCTGCTTGAGCAACTGCTGGGCCTGGCGATAGAGCACGCTGCGCTCTTCGCGGTCGGTGACGCGCTTGGCTTGTTGCACCAGCTTGTCGTAGTCCTGGTTGCACCACATCGAGTAGTTGTTGCTGCCGATCGCATCGCAGCTGTACAGCGTGCCCAGCCAGTTGTCCGGATCACCATTGTCGCCGGTCCAGCCAATCAGCGAGACGTCGTGTTCGCCGCGTTTGGTGCGGTCCAGGTACTCGCCCCACTCATAGCTGACGATCTTGACCTTGAGGCCGATCTTGCCCCAGTCGGCCTGCAGCATTTCTGCCATGAGCTTGGCGTTGGGGTTGTAGGGACGCTGCACGGGCATGGCCCACAGGGTGATCTCGGTGCCTTCCTTGACGCCGGCGGCCTGCAGCATCTGCTTGGCTTTCTCCGGATCGAAGGGCGCGTCCTTGATGCTTTCGTCGTAGGACCACTGGGTCGGCGGCATGGCGTTGACGGCCTTTTGCCCGGCGCCCTGGTAGACGGCCTTGAGGATTGCGTCCTTGTTCACCGCCATGTCCATGGCCTGGCGCACTTCCAGCTGGTCGAACGGCTTGTGGCGCACGTTGTAGGTGATATAGCCCAGGTTGTAGCCGGCCTGCTCCATGACCTTGAGCTTGGGGTCTGCCTTCAGGCCCGCGAGGTCGGCGGGGCGTGGGTAGGCGGTGACTTGACACTCGTTCTTCTTGAGCTTCTGCATGCGCACCGACGCGTCGGTGTTGATGGCGAAGATCAGTTGGTCGACCTTCACCTGGCTCATGTCCCAGTACTGCGGGTTGGCCTTGTAGCGGATCTGCGAGTCTTTCTGGTAGCGCTGGAAGGCGAACGGACCGGTGCCGATCGGCTTCTGGTTGATGTCGCGCATGTTGCCGCTCTTGAGCAGTTGCTCGGCATACTCCGCAGACTGGATGGACGCGAAGTTCATGGCGATGTTCTGCACGAACGCGGCGTCTACGGCGTTGAGGGTGAACACCACGGTGTGGTCATCGGTTTTCTCGACCTTGGCGATGTTCTTGTCCAGGCTCATGCTGACGAAGTAGGGGAACTCGGTCGGGTACGCCTTGCGGAACGGCTGGTTGGAGTCGAGCATGCGGTTGAAAGTGAACAGCACGTCGTCGGCGTTGAAGTCGCGGGTCGGCTTGAACGCTTCGTTGCTGTGGAACTTGACCCCTTCGCGCAAGTGGAAGGTGTAGGTCAGGCCGTCTTCGGAGATGTCCCACTTGGTCGCCAGCGCGGGAATCACGCTGGTGCCGCCTTTTTCGAATTCGGTCAGGCGGTTGTAGATCGGTTGCGAAGCATCATTGTCGGTACCGCTGGTGTACTGGGCGATGTCGAAGCCTGCGGGGCTGCCTTCGGAGCAGTACACGAGGCTGTTGGCGGCCTGGCTGAGGCCGACCTGGCCGAGCAGGCCCAGAGCGAGCATGGCGGAGCAAAGCTGGGTATGTCGCATGATAGTCCCTGTCTTGTTGTTTTCCGATCGTGGGTCGCCAGGTCCCTAGCGGGAATACGGCGGCCGTCGCCAAGGAAAGCTAGTCCCATTTGGCGAGGGCGTATGTCGGCCTATTCCGGTAATGCTGTGGGAAAAATCCTGGCATTTGTGAAGGCGGGCAATGGACCACTCGGTTCACTGCCCGCTTCCATAGAGGCGGCGTGTTGATCAGTCCTTCACGCCTACGCCGTAGAACGAGTTCAAGCCAAAGGGGCTGATCTTGAAGTCGGTGACCTTGGCGCTCATGGGCTGGTAGACCGTGGAGTGCGCGATCGGGGTGATCGGCACTTGCTCCTTGAGGCGCACCTGGGCCTGCTTGTACAGCTCGGTGCGCTTGGCCTGGTCGGGTGTGGCCTTGGCGGTCTTGATCAGTTGGTCGTAGTCTTTGTCGCACCACTTGGAGAAGTTGTTGCCGTTCACTGCGTCGCAGCCGTACAGCGTGCCCAGCCAGTTGTCCGGGTCACCGTTGTCGCCGCTCCAGCCGATCAGCATGGCATCGGTCTCACCGGCCTTGGCGCGCTTGAGGTATTCACCCCACTCGTAGCTGACGATCTTGGCCTTGATACCGACCTTGGCCCAGTCCGACTGCAGCATTTCGGCCATCAGCTTGGCGTTGGGGTTGTAGGGACGCTGAACAGGCATGGCCCACAGGGTGATCTCGGTACCTTCCTTGACCCCGGCTTCCTTGAGCAGCTTCTTGGCCTCTTCGACGTTGTACCCGGCGTCCTTGATGCTCGTGTCATAGGACCACTGGGTCGGCGGCATGGCGTTGACCGCCAACTGGCCGGCGCCCTGGTACACCGCTTCGATGATGCTCTGCTTGTTCACCGCCATGTCCAGCGCCTGGCGAACCTTGAGGTTGCCCAGCGGTTCGTGGGTGACGTTGTAGGCGATGTAACCCAGGTTGAAGCCGGCCTGGTCGGGCATCTGCAGCTTCTTGTCTTCCTTGAGCGGCTTGAGATCGGCCGGACGCGGATAGACGCTGACCTGGCATTCGTTCTTCTTGAGCTTCTGCATGCGCACGGATGCATCGGTGGTGATGGCGAAGATCAGGTTGTCGATCTTCACGTCATCCGGGTTCCAGTAATCCTTGTTGCCCTTGTAGCGAATCTGCGCGTCTTTCTGATAGCGATTGAATACGAACGGGCCAGTACCAATCGGCTTCTGGTTGATGTCGGCGGCCTTGCCCTGCTTGAGCAATTGCGCGGCGTATTCGGCGGACTGGATCGAGGCGAAGCTCATGGCCATGTTCTGGATGAACGCGGCGTCGACCGTTTTCAACGTGAAGCGGACGGTGTGATCGTCGAGCTTCTCGATGTTGGTGATGTTCTCGTCCATGCCCATGTCGGTGAAGTACGGGAACTCGGTCGGATAGGCTTTGCGGAACGGCATGTTCTTGTCGATCATGCGGTTGAAGGTGAACAGCACGTCGTCGGCGTTGAATTCGCGGGACGGCTTGAAGTAGTCGGTGGTGTGGAACTTGACCCCTTCGCGCAAGTGGAAGGTGTAGGTCAGCGCATCTTCGGAAATGTCCCAGCTCGTGGCCAAGCCTGGGATGACTGCGGTGCCACCACGCTCGAACTGGCTCAGACGGTTGAAGATGGTTTCTGCCGAAGCGTCGAAATCCGTACCACTGGTATACAGCGCCGGGTCAAAACCCGCCGGACTGCCTTCAGAGCAGAATACAAGGTTGCTCGCAGCATGGGCGAAAGGGGCGCTGGCAAGCAAGCCGGCCCCGACGATGAACGGAATGACCGCGGTTTTGAGCATGGTGGCCTCAGTTGTTGTCATTTTAAGAATGAGGGCGACCTTGTGAGTCGACCCGGCCGATACTTATGCAGGCGGCATACCCAAATCAACTGTTTGCGTTGTATCGGCGCTGAAACGGTGGGACGGGCGTACACGAATGTCGCATCGATATAAGTTTTTCGGTAGTTGAACGCATGTTCAACAACATTTGACAGGCGAACGCACAGTTATCGACCCCATTGCACCACGGTGACGCACTGCAATGGGGCGTTCGGTATCACTGCGAAAGGCTGACACCATAGAAGGGCGTCAGGCCGAAGGGGCTGATGCGGAAATCCTGGACTTCCTTGCGCATGGGTTGGAATACGGTCGAGTTGGCAATCGGCGTGATGGGCACCTGTTGCTTGAGAATGGCCTGCGCCTGCTGGTACAGCTTCACGCGTTCGTCGCGGTCGCTGCTCAGCTTGGCCTGCTGGATCAGCTTGTCGTAGGCCGGATCGCACCATTTGGCGTAGTTGCTGCCCTTGACCGCGGCGCAGCTGTAGAGCACACCGAGCCAATTGTCGGGGTCGCCATTGTCGCCAGTCCAGCCATAGATCATGGTGTCGTGCTCGCCGTTCTTGGCGCGCTTGATGTACTCGCCCCATTCATAGCTGACGATGTTGGCCTTGATGTCGATCTTGGCCCAGTCATTCTGGATCATCTGCGCCGACATGCGCGCATTGGGGTTGGATGCGCGCTGCACCGTCATGGCCCACAGGTCGATGGTCGTGCCCTCTTTTATTCCGGCCTCCTTGAGCAGGGCACGGGCCTTGGTAATGTCGTGGGGCGCGTCTTTGATGCGGGTGTCGTACGACCATTGCGCAGGGGGCAGGGCGTTCTGCGCCAACTGACCGGCGCTCTGGTAGACCGCCTTGATGATGGCCGGCTTGTCGATGGCCATGTCCAGTGCCTGACGCACCTTGAGCTGATCGAGCGGCGGATGGGTCACGTTGTAGGCAAGAAAGCCCAGGTTGAAGCCGGGCTGGCTCAGCACCCGCAGGTTGGGATCCTGTTTCATCACGTCGATGTCGGCCGGGCGCGGATACCCACTGACCTGGCATTCGCCGGCCTTGAGTTTCTGCAGGCGCACTGCAGCATCGGTACTGATGGAGAAGATCAGGTTGTCGAGCTTGACGTCTTCGGGCTTCCAGTACGCCTTGTTGGCGGTGTAGCGGATCTGCGAATCCTTCTGGTAACGCTTGAACACGAACGGGCCGGTGCCGATGGGTTTCTGGTTGATGTCGGCAGCCTTGCCCTGCTTGAGCAATTGGTCTGCGTATTCGGCCGATTGCACCGAGGCGAAACTCATCGCCAGGTTCTGCACGAAAGCAGCGTCGACCGTGTTCAGGGTGAACATTACGGTGTGCTCATCCTGTTTGCTGACCGACTTGATGTTGGTGTTCAAGCCCATGTCGGTGAAGTACGGCGATTCCGAAGGGTAGGCCTTGCGGAATGGGTGCTCAGGGTCGAGCAGGCGCTGGAAGGTGAACAGCACATCGCCCGCGTTGAAGTCACGGCTGGGCGTGAAGTAGTCGGTGGTGTGGAACTTGACGCCTTCGCGCAGGTGGAAGGTGTAGGTCAAGCCGTCCGGGGAGACATCCCACGAGGTGGCCAGCCCTGGTTCGACTTCGGTACCGCCGCGCTTGAACTGGGTCAGGCGATTGAAGACGGTTTCCGCCGAGGCGTCGAAATCGGTGCCGCTGGTGTACTGGCTGGGGTCGAAACCGGCGGGGCTGGCTTCGGAGCAGTACACCAGCGTGCTTGCGGCTTGGGCCATGGGCATCCCGGCGCACAGGGCAGCGGTGAGCAGCAGGGGCTTGAAGGCAGGGATATCCATAGGGAGCCTCGATAGATGAAGGGATGTACAGACTGAGTCGTCTTCGCGGACAGAACCCCTCCTGCAGGAGGGGTATGCCCTCATGGGCGACAGCGTATCAAGGCATCATGACTTCGATGACGCCGTCGGCGTTGATGCTGACCTCGCTGGTGCCGGCTTCCACATCCGGGGTCACCGGGGCGGCGTCGGCACGTGCGGCTTTCATCATCATGGGAGCCGAGGCGTAGGGGCGAGGGTAACCCGCGCTGTTGAGGTTGAGGTTGACCACCTTGTAGCTCTTGCCACCCAGGGCGTCGGTGGCCAGTTGGGCCCGGGCCTTGAACGCGGCCACCGCTTCCTTGAGCAGGGCGTCTTCGCTCTGCTTGCGAGTCTTGTCGGCGATGGAGAAGTCCATGGCGCCCATCTTCAAGCTCTGCAACAGTTCGCCGGTGAGCTTGGACAAAGCAGGGAAGTCGGCGCTTTCCAGGCGAACTTCGGCACGTTCGCGCCAGCCAGTGATGGTCTGGCCCTTGTCATCGTAGATCGGATAGCTGTTGCGACTGCCCTGGCGTACGATCACGCCCTTGACCTCACGGGCCTGGGCCAGGGCCTTGTTCAGGGTATCGCTGATGCCGGCGGCGAGCTTGGCTGGGTCGGCGTTCTGTTCTTCGCTGTAGAGGGTCACGAGCATCAGGTCGCGAGGCACTTCCTGGCTGACCTCGGCACGCAGGGAAATCTGATTGTAGCGGGCCTCGTCGGCCAGGGCAGGGAGGCTGGACAACAGGCTTGCGCCAAGGACCAGGGCGGCGCTGCGGGTGATGACGGGCATGGAAAACTCCTTGTTGTAGGTGCTGCGTAAGACTGACCAGGCGGGATGCGGTTCCTGAGAGGCGCACATGGACCTACCACCTTTCACACTAAACCGAAGGTCTGGATGACGAACGCGGTCATTTGCCGCAGTTTCCGCTGTCGGCGCGCCGAGTTGGTTATACTTGCACCGATCCGCCTGCAGCGCTCACTGGAGAGCACATGCTCGCCCACCCTATGCCTCTTTCCGCATCCCGCCAGAACCTCTGGCGCCTGACCTTCATCCGCACACTGGTACTGGCCGCACAGGCCGGTTCGGTCGGCTTCGCCTACCTCACGCACCTGCTGCCCTTGCCTTGGCTGGCGTTGAGCACAACCCTGGCGGTGTCGGCCATTCTCTGCGCGCTGACCGTCCTGCGCCTGCGCTTCTCGTTGCCGGTCACCGAGCTGGAATATGCCCTGCAACTGGCTTGCGACCTGCTCATCCACAGTGTCCTGCTGTACTACTCGGGCGGCGGCGCCAACCCGTTCGTTTCCTACTACCTGGTGCCGCTGACCATCGCCGCCGTCACCCTGCCGTGGGTCTATTCCCTGGTGCTGTCGGGTATCGCCCTGGCGTGCTACACCTTCATGCTGGCGCACTTCTACCCCCTCGATGCACTGCCGATCGGCCGTGAAAACCTGCAGATCTACGGCATGTGGCTGAGCTTCGCCCTGGCGGCTTCGGTGATCACCTTCTTCGCCGCCAAGATGGCCGAGGAGTTGCGCCGCCAGGAACGACTGCGCGCCCAGCGCCGCGAAGAGGGGCTGCGCGACCAGCAGCTGCTGGCCGTGGCCACCGAGGCCGCAGGCGCCGCCCACGAACTGGGCACGCCGCTGGCCACGATGAGCGTGCTGCTCAAGGAAATGCGTCAGGACCATCCCCAGCCCGAACTGCAGGAAGACCTGCAAGTGCTGCAGGATCAGGTCAAGCTGTGCAAGGAGACCCTGCAGCAACTGGTGCGCGCCGCCGAGGCCAACCGACGCATGGCGGTAGTCGACCAGCCGGTGACCGCCTGGCTCGACGAAGCCCTCAATCGCTGGCACCTGATGCGCCCCGAATCCAGCTATCGCTTCCATCGCGTGGGCCAGGGCGAGGTTCCCCACCTGGCGCCGCCGCCGGACCTTACCCAAGCGCTGCTCAACCTGCTCAACAACGCCGCCGACGCCTGCCCCGACAACCTCGAGGTCAAGCTGGACTGGGACAGCGAAGACATCTTCATCGTGATCCGTGACCACGGCGCGGGTGTCCCCCTGGCGATTGCCGAGCAGATCGGCAAGCCGTTCTTCACCACCAAGGGCAAGGGCTTCGGCCTTGGCCTGTTCTTGAGCAAGGCCAGCGTGACTCGTGCTGGCGGCTCGGTAAAACTCTATAGTCATGAAGAGGGCGGTACGCTCACCGAGCTGCGCCTGCCCCGTGGCGTCCGAGGAGATGATCAATGACTGACGAACACCAAGTCGAAGGCGAAGAGCTGCCGCACCTGTTGCTGGTGGACGACGACGCCACCTTTACCCGTGTCATGGCCCGCGCCATGAGCCGCCGGGGCTTCCGTGTCAGTACCGCAGGCAGCGCCGAGGAAGGCTTGAAGCTGGCCCAGGACGATGTGCCGGACTACGCTGCGCTGGACCTGAAGATGGACGGCGATTCCGGACTGGTCCTGCTGCCCAAGCTGCTGGAGCTCGACCCGGAGATGCGCGTGGTGATTCTCACCGGCTATTCGAGCATTGCCACCGCCGTGGAGGCGATCAAGCGCGGCGCCTGCAACTACCTGTGCAAACCTGCGGACGCCGATGACGTATTGGCTGCCCTGTCGGCCGAGCACGCCGACCTCGATACCCTGGTGCCGGAAAACCCGATGTCGGTCGACCGCCTGCAATGGGAGCACATTCAGCGCGTGCTCACCGAGCACGCCGGCAACATTTCGGCCACGGCGCGAGCGCTAGGTATGCATCGACGCACATTGCAACGCAAATTGCAGAAGCGGCCCGTGCGTCGCTGAGCGTGCAGCGAAGGCTCTGGTTGGCGCCTTGCCCATGCGTGCGGGCGTCATTCACCCGCCAGCCGGGGGTTTCGGCGACTCATGCCATGATCGTACAACCCGCTTTAGGCTATGATTGCTTCAATCACCGACTGTTTCGAGAATGACTTTCACTATGGATACTCAGAGCGCCGCCCCTCGCGCCCGCCGCAAACCGCGCAGCCTGGCCCAGGAACTGGTCGCCGTGTTGACCCAGCGCATCCTCGATGGCCAACTCAAGCGTGGCGACAAGCTGCCAACCGAGTCGGCCATCATGGAGGAACAAGGCGTCAGCCGGACCGTGGTGCGTGAAGCCATTTCCCGGCTGCAGGCGGCGGGGCAGGTGGAAACCCGCCATGGCATCGGCACATTCGTGCTCGATACGCCCAGCCCCAGTGGCTTTCGCATCGATCCGGCGACCATCGTCACCTTGCGCGACGTACTGGCAGTGCTCGAGTTGCGCATCAGCCTGGAAGTCGAGTCCGCTGGCCTGGCCGCCAATCGGCGCTCGCCCGAACAACTCGCCGCCATGCGCGCAGCCCTCGATGCACTGAACGAAAGCGCGGCCCATGCCAGTGATGCCGTGGCGTCCGATTTCCAGTTTCATCTGCAGATTGCCTTGTCCACCGGCAACCGCTACTTCACCGACATCATGACGCACCTGGGCACCAGCATCATTCCCCGCACCCGGCTCAATTCCGCACGCCTGGCACACGATGACCAACAGCACTACATGACCCGGCTCAGCCGCGAGCACGAGGAAATCTACGACGCCATCGCCCGCCAGGACGCCGATGCCGCACGGGCTGCCATGCGCCTGCACCTGACCAACAGCCGCGAACGCCTGCGCCAGGCCCACCAGGAAGCCGAAGCAAGCGGGGTTTGATCCGGTACACCTGAGCCTGCGCGGTGAGGCCGGACGCGGCTCGCGCCGCTGCTACAGAAATACCGCAAGTCGCATTGGCGTTGCATGCGATCCGCTCGACCCGGCACAGATATACGCAATCCCGTGTAGCAGCGGCGCAAGCCGCGTCGGCGGACAAGGTGATCTGCCTGACCCTACGCGGCGAGGCCGGCACGAATATACGCAATCCCCATAGCAGCGGCGCAAGCCGCGTCGGCGGTCGATGCGGTGCATCTGTCGTATCGCTGACAAACGCAAAATACTTCGCTCCTGCTATTGAGGAACTCCAAGAGTGGTTGTACGATGACGTACGACATCAGCCAGCCACGGCTGCTCGGTTGTTCAATTTTCCATGCGACTCAGGGTGTTCAAACAATGAATCCACAAGAACTAAAGTCCATCCTCAATCACGGTTTGCTGTCTTTCCCGGTAACCGACTTCACTGCCCAGGGCGACTTCCACCGCGAAGGCTACATCAAGCGCCTCGAATGGCTTGCCCCTTACGGTGCCAGCGCCCTGTTCGCTGCCGGCGGCACCGGTGAGTTCTTCTCCCTGGCCGCCAGCGAGTACTCGCAGGTGATCAAGACCGCGGTCGACACCTGCGCCACCAGCGTGCCTATTCTTGCAGGCGTTGGCGGTTCCACTCGCCAGGCCATCGAATACGCACAGGAAGCCGAGCGCCTGGGCGCCAAAGGCCTGTTGCTGCTGCCGCACTACCTGACCGAAGCCAGCCAGGATGGCGTGGCCGCCCATGTCGAGGCCGTGTGCAAATCGGTCAACATCGGCGTCATCGTCTACAACCGCAACGTTTGCCGCCTGAACGCACCGTTGCTCGAGCGTCTGGCCGAAACCTGCCCGAACCTGATCGGCTACAAGGACGGCCTGGGCGACATCGAACTGATGGTCTCGATCCGTCGCCGTCTGGGCGACCGCTTCAGCTACCTGGGTGGCCTGCCGACCGCCGAAGTCTACGCAGCGGCCTACAAGGCGCTGGGCGTGCCGGTGTATTCGTCTGCCGTGTTCAACTTCATCCCCAAGACCGCGATGGACTTCTACCACGCGATCGCCGCAGAAGATCACGTCACCGTAGGCAAGCTGATCGACGATTTCTTCCTGCCTTACCTGGACATCCGCAATCGTAAATCCGGCTATGCCGTCAGCATCGTCAAGGCTGGCGCCAAGATCGCTGGCTACGACGCAGGTCCGGTGCGCACCCCGCTGACTGACCTGACCGGCGAAGAGTACGAAATGCTCGCCGCCCTGATGGACAAGATGGGTCCGCAGTAAGCTTCAGAACCGCGGTGCGGCTTTCGCGGCCGCTAACCGCTCCTACTGGGATCTTGCAGACGCTGGGGATCTTTGTGGGAGCGGGGCGGGCGGTGAGCCCTCTGCCCGTGAAGGAGCTGCCCAAACACACGCTTTGCCAGAATTTCCCCGCCTCATCCCCCTATCCTCGCTATCATTGTCGCCTGACCCCAGGCAACAGGTTCCTCCGGCATGCTCGCCCTATTTCTGCAGACCCTGAACGTGACCGCTCCGGTGTTCGCCATGCTGTTTCTCGGCTATGGGCTGAAGCGAATCGAGTGGATCAACGATAACTTCATCAAGACCGCCTCGGCCTTGGTATTCAACGTCTGCATGCCTTCGTTGCTGTTCCTGGGCATCTACCACGCCGACCTGCGCTCGGCGCTCAAGCCCGGTTTGCTGGTGTACTTCGTGGTGGCCACCGTCGGCAGCTTCGCCATCGCCTGGTGGATCGCCACCAAGCGTTGCCCCGAAGTCGATCGCGGGGTCTTCACCCAAGGCGCTTTTCGCGGCAACAACGGTGTCATCGGCCTGGCCCTGGCCGGCAGCATGTATGGCGACTATGGTATTTCCCTGGGTTCGATCCTCGCGGGCCTGGTGATCGTGCTGTACAACTCGCTGTCCGTCGTGGTGCTGGCGATCTACAGCCCCAACATCAAGTCCGACCCCCTGAGCATCTGCAAGAGCATCCTGGTCAACCCGCTGATCATCAGCGTGGCGTTGGCCGTGCCCTTCGCCTGGCTGCAAGTGCCCATCCCCAACTGGATCCTGACCTCCGCCGATTACGTTGCACAGATGAGCCTGCCGCTGGCGCTGATCTGCATCGGCGGCACCCTGTCGCTGGCGGCGCTGCGCAGCAGTGGCTCGGTGGCCTTGAGCGCCAGCGCGGTGAAAATGATCCTGCTGCCGATCGTCGGTACATTCGGTGCCTGGCTGTTGGGCTTTCGCGGGGCGGAACTGGGCATTCTGTTCCTGTATATTGGCGCTCCTTCGGCCTCGGTCGGTTATGTCATGGTGCGGGCCAGCGGCGGCAACTATTCGCTCGCTGCCGCCATCATCGTGATCACCACCCTGGCGGCAGCCATCACCACCAATATCGGAATTTTCCTATTGCAGTGGGGCGGCTGGATCTAGACGCTGCTTGCCCACCGGCAAGCATTTACCCGCTAAGGAACCGCAATGGATGATCAATCCACCCCCGAAGGTCTGCATCGGGGTCTGAAAAACAGGCATATCCAGCTCATTGCCC
The DNA here is from genome assembly GCF_000761155.1 of Pseudomonas rhizosphaerae. Classification (NCBI taxonomy): domain Bacteria; kingdom Pseudomonadati; phylum Pseudomonadota; class Gammaproteobacteria; order Pseudomonadales; family Pseudomonadaceae; genus Pseudomonas; species Pseudomonas rhizosphaerae. The sequence continues at coordinate 805,144 of NZ_CP009533.1, forward strand.
TGGGCGGGGCCATCGGTACCGGCCTGTTCCTGGGCATCGCCCAGACCATCGGCATGGCAGGCCCTTCGGTCATTCTGGGCTACGCCATCGGCGGCCTGATCGCCTTCTTCATCATGCGTCAACTGGGTGAAATGGTGGTCGAGGAACCGGTCACCGGGACTTTCAGCCATTTCGCCAACCGCTACTGGAGCGGCCTGGCCGGGTTCATGTCCGGCTGGAACTACTGGGTGCTGTACGTGCTGGTGGGCATGGCCGAGCTGACCGCCGTGGGCATCTACATCAAGTATTGGTGGCCGGACGTGCCCACTTGGGCCTCGGCTGCGGTGTTCTTCGTGCTGATCAACGCGATCAACATGTTCCAGGTGAAGATCTACGGCGAAATGGAGTTCTGGTTTTCGTTGATCAAAGTGGCGGCCATCGTCAGCATGATCGGCTTCGGCGCCTGGATGCTGGCCACCGGCAACGGCGGGCCGGATGCCAGCGTTGCCAACCTCTGGCAATACGGCGGCTTCTTCCCCAATGGCATCGGTGGCCTGACCCTGGCCATGGCGGTGATCATGTTCTCCTTCGGCGGCCTGGAATTGGTCGGCATTACCGCCGCCGAAGCCGATGACCCCAAGCGCAGCATTCCCAAGGCCACCAACCAGGTGATCTACCGCATCCTGCTGTTCTACGTGGGTGCATTGACCATCCTGCTGTCGCTGTACCCGTGGCAGAAAGTGGTCGAGGGCGGCAGCCCGTTCGTGATGATCTTCCACGCACTGGACAGCAACGTGGTGGCGACCGTGCTCAACGTGGTGGTGCTGACCGCAGCGCTGTCGGTCTACAACAGTTGCGTCTATTGCAACAGCCGCATGCTGTTTGGCCTGGCGGTGCAGGGCGATGCACCCAAGACGTTGCTCAAGGTCAACCGCCGTGGCGTGCCCATGAAGGCGCTGGGGATTTCCGCGCTGGCAACCGGGTTGAGCGTGCTCATCAACTACCTGATGCCAGGCGAGGCCTTCGGCCTGCTGATGGCGCTGGCGGTGTCGGCACTGGTCATCAACTGGGGCATCATCAGCATCACCCACTTGAAGTTCCGCAAGGCCATGCGCGCCAACGCTCATGCAACGTTCTTTCCGAGCTGGGGTTACCCGATCACCAACTGGGTATGCCTGCTGTTCCTGGCCGGCATTCTGGTGATCATGTACATGACCCCGGGCATCCGCATTTCGGTGCTTCTGATTCCCGTCTGGCTGGGAGTGCTGGCGCTGGCATGGGTTGTCAAGAAGCGGCGAGGGTAAGGGGCGCTCAGTGCTGCCGACGCCAGGCTCGAACGGTGCCCCACAGCACCACCGCGGCGAGCACCGGCAGCACGTAGAACAGCATCAGCTCTTCCAGCCTTGCAGCCAGTGGCATGCCGGTGGTGAACGCCACCACATGCAGGCCGTAAGCGACGTACAGGCCGAGCAGTACCAGTCCTTCGATCCGTGTCACGCGGTACCCTGAATAGAACAGCGGCAGGCACAGCAAGGTGACGCCGAGCATCACCGGCAGGTCGAAATCCAGCGCGTTGGGCGAAACGCTCAAGGGCGCTGGCGCCAGCAGGGCGGTCAGGCCGAGCACGCCGAGCAGGTTGAACAGGTTGCTGCCAATGACGTTGCCCACTGCAATCTCGCGGTGACCGCGCATTGCGGCCACCAGCGAGGTGGCGAGTTCCGGCAGCGAAGTACCGACCGCGACGATGGTCAATCCGATCACCCGATCCGACAGGCCGAAATCGGTGGCCAGTTCCAGCGCCGCTTCCAGCAACCAGTGGCTTCCGGCAACCAGTAGCAGCAGCCCGCCCAGCATCATGCCCAGGCACTTGAGCCAAGGCGCTGTGCCCTGGGTCGACGCCACTCGGCCCGGATGCCGCGACTGACGCCACAATACGCCCAGGTAGCCCACCAGGGCCAAAAGCAGGATGCTGCCTTCCAGGCGTCCGAGCTGCTCGTTCAGGGCCAATCCAAACACCAGCGCGCTGGCTGCGATCAGCAAGGGAATATCGAGCCTGAGCAGTTGCCGGGACACCCGTAGCGGGATGATCAGCGCAGAGAGCCCCAGGGTTACCAGCAAACTGAAGATGTTGCTGCCCACCAGGCTGCCGACGGCGATATCGGGCGTGCCAACATACGTGGCCTGCAGGCTGACGGCCAACTGCGGCGCGCTACTGCCCAGCGCCACCACGCCCAAACCCACCACCAGGGGCCGTACCTTGAGGGCGGCCGCCAGACGCACGGCGCCGCGCACCAGCCATTCGGCGCCGGCAATCAGCAAAACCAGCCCAGCCAGCAATTGCAGCAAGGTCGGAGCGGGCAGGGTGGCGAGATCGAAGATGGCGGTGGCTCCGGGTCAGTCTTGCAAGGTTTGCACGCGCACGCGGGCAGTGCCGCTACGCAGCATGCCCAACTTTTCGGCGGCGCCCTTGGACACATCGATCAAGCGCCCGCGCGAGTGTGGACCGCGGTCGTTGATCCGTACGATGACGTTGCGTTGGTTGGCCAGGTTGGTCACCACCACTCGGGTGCCGAATGGTAGCTGGCGGTGCGCCGCGGTCAGGCCGTGCTGATCGAAGCGTTCGCCACTGGCCGTGCGAGCGCCATGGTGGCGCGCGCCGTAATAAGAGGCGACCCCGTCACGGTCGTAACCACGCGGGTCGATGATGCCGTTCGAACTGGCGCAACCAGCCAACAACGCAATCGCACCGGCACACACGACATGACGCCCAAATGAACAAGCCCCCCGTAGCAGCGGCGCAAGCCGCGTCAGCGGTATCCGCGATCCGTTTGAATCACCGCGCCGACGCCGGACGCGGCTTGCGCCGCTGCTACAGGGGGTGTGCTGTTGCATCAGCCGGCCAGCTTGCTCTTGAGCAGCTCGTTGACCTGCTGCGGGTTGGCCTTGCCCTTGGACGCTTTCATGGCCTGACCGACGAAGAAGCCGAACATCTTGCCGCGTTTGGCTTCGTCCGCCGCGCGGTACTGTTCGACCTGCTCGGCGTTGGCGGCCAGCACTTCGTCCAGGACCTTCTCGATGGCGCCACTGTCGGTGACCTGCTTCAGGCCGCGCGCCTCGATGATCTGGTCGGCATCGCCTTCACCGTTGGCCATGGCTTCGAAGACCATCTTGGCGATCTTGCCGGAGATGGTGTTGTCCTTGATGCGCTGCAGCATGCCGCCCAATTGCGCCGCGCTGACCGGCGATTCCTCGATTTCCACGCCCTGCTTGTTCAGCAGGCTGCCCAGCTCGACCATGACCCAGTTGGCGGCCAGCTTGGCATCGCCGCAGCTGGCCACGACCTGCTCGAAGAAGTCCGCCTGCTCGCGGCTCGAAGCCAGCACGCTGGCGTCGTACGCAGACAAGCCGAATTCACGCTGGAAGCGCTCGCGCTTGGCCGGCGGCAACTCGGGCAGGGTCGCCCGGGTGGTTTCCAGGAACGAATCCTCGATCACCACCGGCAGCAGGTCGGGGTCGGGGAAGTAACGGTAGTCGTTGGCTTCCTCCTTGCTGCGCATGGCCCGTGTCTCGTCCTTGTTCGGGTCGTACAGGCGGGTCTGCTGGATGACCTTGCCACCGTCCTCGATCAGTTCGATCTGGCGCGCGATCTCGCTGTTGATGGCGCGTTCGATGAAGCGGAACGAGTTGACGTTCTTGATCTCACAGCGCGTACCGAACTCGACCTGACCCTTGGGCCGGATCGAGACGTTGCAGTCGCAGCGCAGCGAGCCTTCGGCCATGTTGCCGTCACAGATGCCCAGGTAGCGGACTAAAGCATGGATCGCCTTGACGTACGCCACGGCTTCCTTGGCGCTGCGCATGTCGGGCTCGGAAACGATTTCCAGCAGCGGTGTGCCAGCACGGTTGAGGTCGATGCCGGTGCTGCCGCTGAAGTCCTCGTGCAGGCTCTTGCCTGCGTCTTCTTCGAGGTGCGCACGGGTCACGCCGATGCGCTTGACCGTGCCGTCTTCCAGGGTGATATCCAAGTGGCCCTTGCCGACGATCGGCAGTTCCATCTGGCTGATCTGGTAGCCCTTGGGCAGGTCGGGGTAGAAGTAGTTCTTGCGCGCGAACACGTTGTGCTGGCCGATCTCGGCATCGATGGCCAGGCCGAACATCACGGCCATGCGCACGGCTTCCTGGTTGAGCACCGGCAGTACGCCGGGCATGCCCAGGTCGACCAAACTGGCCTGGGTGTTCGGCTCGGAGCCGAACGTAGTGGAACTGCCGGAGAAAATCTTCGACTGGGTGGCGAGCTGGGTATGAATCTCCAGCCCGATCACGACTTCCCATTGCATGATGTTTCTCCTTAGAAGCCTTCAGGCGCGCGAGTGTGCCAGTCGGTGACTTGCTGGTACTGGTGCGCCGCGTTGAGCAGGCGGCCTTCCTGGAAGTAGGGGGCCAGCAGCTGCACGCCAACTGGCAAGCCATCGACGAAACCGGCCGGCATCGACAGGCCGGGCAGGCCCGCCAGGTTGGCGGTGATCGTGTAGATGTCTTCCAGGTAGGCGGCCACCGGGTCGGCATTCTTGGCGCCCAGTTTCCAGGCCGGATTCGGCGTGGTCGGGCTGAGGATCATGTCGACGTCTTCGAAGGCGGCCATGAAATCGTTCTTGATCAGGCGGCGGATTTTCTGCGCCTGCAGGTAGTAGGCGTCGTAGTAACCGGCCGACAGTGCATAGGCCCCGACCATGATGCGGCGCTGTACTTCCGGCCCGAAGCCTTCGGCGCGCGAACGCTTGTACAAGTCGGTCAGGTCCTTGGGATTCTCGCAGCGATAGCCGAAGCGCACGCCGTCGAAACGCGACAGGTTGGAGGACGCCTCGGCCGGCGCGATCACGTAGTAGGCGGCGATCGCCTGCTGCATGTTCGGCAGGCTGATGGGCTGGATCACCGCGCCGAGTTTTTCCAGTGCCTCGATGCTTGCCTGTACTCGCTCGGCGATGCGCGGGTCGAGGCCGGCACCGAAGTATTCCTTCGGCACGCCGATGCGCAGACCCTGCAGGGAATCGCCCAGGGTGGCGCTGTAGTCGGGCACCGGTTCATCGATGCTGGTGGAGTCCTGCGGATCGAAGCCGGCCATGCCTTGCAGGAGCAGGGCGCAGTCTTCGGCGTTGCGCGCCAGTACGCCGGCCTGGTCGAGGCTGGAAGCGTAGGCGATCATGCCCCAGCGCGACACCCGACCATAGGTCGGCTTGATGCCGGTGAGGTTGGTGAACGCAGCCGGCTGGCGGATCGACCCGCCGGTGTCGGTGCCGGTAGCCACCGGAAGCAGACGCGCAGCCACGGCCGCAGCCGAGCCGCCCGATGAGCCGCCCGGCACGTGGGCCAGGTTCCAGGGGTTTTTCACCGCGCCGTAATGGCTGTTCTCGTTGGCCGAACCCATGGCGAATTCGTCCATGTTCAGCTTGCCCAGGGTGACCGCGCCGGCCGCATTGAGCTTGGCCACGACGGTAGCGTCGTAGGGGGCCTGGAAGTTGTCGAGCATCTTCGAGCCGCAGCTGGTGCGGATGCCTTGGGTGCAGAACAGGTCCTTGTGGGCCAGCGGCACGCCCAGCAGGGCACCGCTTTCACCGTTGGCGCGGCGCGCATCGGCGGCCTGTGCCTGGGCAATGGCGTGCTCGGGGGTGACGGTGATGAAGCTGTTGAGCTGCGGGTCCAGCTGGGCGATGCGCGCCAGCAGGGTGCGGGTCAGCTCTTCGGCGGAAAACTTCTTGTCGGCGAGTCCGCGGGCGATCTCGGCCAGTGTCAGTTGATGCATGGCAGGCTCTTTTCCCTTTACTCGATGACTTTCGGAACCAGGTACAGGCCGTTCTCGACCGCCGGTGCGATGGCCTGGTAAGCGTCGCGCTGGTTGCGTTCGGTCACCTGGTCGGCGCGCAGCCGCTGGCTGGCTTCCAGTGGATGGGCCAGTGGTTCGATGCCGCGGGTGTCGACCGCTTGCATCTGGTCGACCAGGCCCAGAATGCTGTTCAGTGCTTCGATGGTGCGTGGCAGATCGGCGTCATTCAGGCCCAGGCGGGCCAGGTGAGCGATTTTTTCCACGTCGCAGCGTTCAAGCGCCATGGGGGTCTCCAGTGGAAAATGAAATACGGCAAAGCCGTGGGTTTGGGGAACACTATCGCACTTTTGCGGTCATATGGCCGCGATCGAGTGCAGGCGTGCCCGGAAAAACAGCCAATTTAACATATTGGCGCCTTGCCCAAAATCCCCGCCGTTGTTAGAGTTTGCCGCACTTTTTTACCCACGCGTTGCCTAGGGTCCTTTTCCCATGTTCAAGAAACTGCGTGGCATGTTTTCCAGCGATCTTTCCATTGACCTGGGCACTGCCAACACCCTTATTTACGTGCGTGAGCGCGGTATCGTCCTGAATGAGCCATCGGTTGTGGCCATTCGGACCCACGGTAATCAGAAAAGTGTCGTTGCGGTCGGTACCGAAGCCAAGCGCATGCTCGGCCGTACCCCCGGCAACATCGCCGCCATTCGCCCGATGAAAGACGGCGTCATCGCCGACTTCAGCGTCTGCGAAAAGATGCTGCAATATTTCATCAACAAGGTGCACGAGAACAGCTTCCTGCAGCCCAGCCCGCGCGTGCTGATCTGTGTACCTTGCAAGTCCACCCAGGTGGAACGTCGTGCCATTCGTGAATCGGCGCTCGGCGCCGGTGCCCGCGAAGTGTTCCTGATCGAAGAGCCCATGGCGGCCGCCATCGGCGCCGGCCTGCCGGTCGAGGAAGCCCGTGGCTCGATGGTCGTCGACATCGGCGGTGGTACCACCGAAATCGCCCTGATCTCGCTCAATGGCGTGGTCTATGCCGAGTCCGTCCGCGTTGGCGGCGACCGCTTCGACGAAGCCATCGTCACCTACGTGCGTCGTAACTACGGCAGCCTGATCGGCGAATCCACCGCCGAGCGCATCAAGCAGGAAATCGGCACCGCCTACCCAGGCGGCGAAGTGCGCGAAGTCGACGTCCGCGGCCGCAACCTGGCCGAAGGCGTGCCACGTGCCTTCACCCTGAACTCCAACGAAGTGCTCGAGGCCCTGCAGGAATCTCTCGCCACTATCGTGCAGGCAGTCAAGAGCGCGCTCGAGCAGTCGCCTCCTGAACTGGCTTCCGACATCGCCGAGCGTGGCCTGGTGCTGACCGGTGGTGGCGCACTGCTGCGCGACCTCGACAAGCTGCTGGCCCAGGAAACCGGGCTGCCGGTGATCGTCGCCGAAGACCCGCTGACGTGCGTGGCTCGTGGTGGCGGTCGCGCCCTGGAAATGATGGACAAGCACACCATGGATCTGCTCTCCAGCGAATAACTTCGCGGGAAAGATTCCTGGGGTCGTTTACAGGTAGCGTCTTCGATGCTACCTGTATGCGTCCTGTACTTTCGATCCGGGCCGGTTTGCCGTCACATGAATGACCACATGAACATTTGCCTGGGAGGAGCGGCTTATTAAACCGCTTTTCACCAAGGGCCCCTCACTGGGCGTGCGCCTGTTGGTGCTGGTCGTGCTGTCGATCGCGCTGATGGTCGTCGACGCACGCTTCACCCTGCTCAAACCCGTGCGCAGCGAAATGTCGCTGGTGCTGATGCGTGCCTATTGGGTAACCGATCTGCCACAACGCCTGTACGAAGGCGTTGCCAGCCAGTTCGGCAGCCGCACCGAATTGCTGGCCGAAAACGAGAAACTCAAGACCGAAGGCCTGCTGCTGCAAGGTCGCCTGCAGAAGCTCGCGGCGCTGACCGAGCAGAATGTGCGCCTGCGCGAGCTGCTCAACTCTTCGGCGCTGGTGAACGAGAAGGTCGAGGTCGCCGAGCTGATCGGCATGGACCCGAACCCATTCACCCACCGCATCCTGATCAACAAGGGCGAACGCGACGGCGTGGTGCTCGGCCAGCCAGTGCTCGATGCCCGCGGGCTGATGGGCCAGGTGGTCGAATTGATGCCCTATACCTCGCGTGTGCTGCTGCTCACCGACACCACCCACAGCATTCCGGTGCAGGTCAACCGCAACGGCCTGCGCGCCATCGCCAGTGGCACGGGCAACCCCGAGCGTCTGGAGTTGCGTCATGTGGCCGATACCGCCGACATCAAGGAAGGGGACCTGTTGGTCAGCTCCGGCCTGGGCCAGCGTTTCCCGGCGGGCTACCCGGTGGCCACGGTCAAGGAAGTCATCCATGACTCCGGGCAGCCCTTCGCCATCGTTCGCGCCGTGCCGACCGCCGCCTTGAACCGCAGTCGTTATCTGCTGCTGGTGTTCAGCGACAGCCGCTCGCCGGAGCAGCGCGCCACCGAGGCCGCGCAGGCACAGGAAGCGGCCGATCGCCAGGGCGCCGCGCCCGAGGCCAGCGCCCAGGCAACGCCAGCCACCGCACCAACCACTGCGCCGGCTGCTGCCACACCCGCAGCTGCCGCACCTGCACGCAGCACCGCACCGGCCACCACCCCCGCGCACACGACCCCGGCGACACCTTCGCGGTCCGCGCCGGCTACATCACGGGAGAGGCAATAATGGTGAGTACGCGCTCGCGCAATGGCTGGGTCATCTGGGTGACTTTCGTGGTCGGCCTGTTGCTGTGCGTGTCGCCGATGCCGCAGTTCATGGAAGTCTTGCGACCGCTGTGGCTGGCCCTGCTGCTGGCTTACTGGACACTGTCGGTGCCGCACAAGGTAGGCATGACCACCGCCTGGGTTCTGGGCTTGGCGCAAGACGTGCTGTTCGGCACCCTGCTTGGGCAGAACGCGCTCATTCTCAGTCTCATCACGTTCCTCATTCTTTCCCTGGCCCAGCGCATGCGCATCTTCCCGATGTGGCAGCAGAGCCTGGTCATCCTCGTGGTCTTCGGCCTGGCGCAGCTGGTGCAGCTGTGGCTGAGCGCCTTGACCGGCAACCGTCAACCTACCCTGGCCCTGCTGCTGCCTGCGCTGATGAGCGCCTTGCTCTGGCCGTGGGTCAGCTACCTGTTGCGTGGCTTGCGCAGGCGCCTGGGCATCAACTGACGGGCCCGCGTGCGGCCCGACGCGGAGACGCCTCGCATGTCTACCCTGTACCTGGCTTCCAGTTCGCCCCGGCGGCGTGAGCTGCTGACGCAGATCGGCGTACCCTTCACCGTGGTCAAGGCTCCCATCGACGAAACGCCCCGGCCCGGTGAAGCCAGCCTCGCCTACGTGCAGCGCATGGCCGAAGAAAAGGCCAAGGCAGGCTGGCACTCGCTGCCGCAGCCGCGCGCCGGCCAGGTGCTGGGTGCGGACACGGCCGTGATCGCCCACGGGCGCATACTCGGCAAGCCCGGCGATGAAGTCGACGCTCTGGCGATGCTGGCGCTGTTGTCCGGCAGTACTCATGAGGTGATAACCACCGTGGCGCTGTTCGACGGGGCGCGGATGGACACCTGCACCGCATCTGCGCGCGTCACCTTCCGCTCAATCGGCGAAACCGAAGCCCGTGCCTATTGGGCCAGCGGCGAGCCGGCGGACAAGGCGGGCGGGTATGGCATCCAGGGCTTGGGGGCAATATTCGTAGAAAAGCTCGAAGGCAGTTATTCTGCCGTCGTCGGCCTGGGTTTGTTCGAAACCGCGGCACTGCTGCAACGCAATGGCATCGCCTGCTGGCAAGCGTCCTGAGAAGGGCCTTGCGGGAGCGCCATCGCCACTACAATAAAGACACCAGGAACGAGACCCAGCCATGAGCGAAGAGATTCTGATCAACATAACGCCGATGGAATCGCGCGTGGCCGTGGTGGAAAACGGTGTGTTGCAAGAGGTTCACGTCGAACGCACCCAGCGTCGCGGGATCGTCGGCAATATCTACAAGGGCAAAGTCGTGCGCGTGCTGCCCGGCATGCAGGCCGCGTTCATCGACATCGGCCTGGACCGGGCCGCGTTCATCCATGCCTCGGAAATCTCCCTGCGCGAAGGCTCGACCCTGGAAACCATCAGCGCCCTGGTCCATGAAGGGCAGAGCCTGGTGGTGCAAGTCACCAAGGACCCGATCGGTTCCAAGGGCGCACGCCTGACCACCCAGTTGTCGATTCCTTCGCGCTACCTGGTGTACATGCCACGTACCCGGCACGTCGGCATTTCCCTGAAGATCGAACACGAAGCCGAGCGCGAACGCCTGAAGAAGGTCGTGGCCGACTGCGTCGAGAAAGAAGGCATCCAGGAAGTCGGCGGGTTCATCCTGCGCACCGCTGCCGAAGGCGCGGGCGCCGAAGAAATTCTCATGGACATCCGCTACCTGCGCCGATTGTGGGACCAGATCAACGCGCAGATCCAGACCGTCGGCGCGCCCACGGAAATCTACGAAGACCTGGGCCTAGCGTTGCGCACCCTGCGCGACCTGGTCAACCCGAAGATCGAAAAGATCCGCATCGATTCCCGGGAAACCTTCCAGAGAACCACCCAGTTCGTGGCCGAACTGATGCCCGAAATCGCCGACCGCCTGGAGCATTATCCGGGCGAACGGCCGATCTTCGACCTGTACGGTGTGGAAGATGAGATCCAGCGTGCCCTGGACCGCAAGGTGCCGCTCAAGTCCGGCGGCTATCTGGTGGTGGACCCAGCCGAGGCGATGACCACCATCGACGTCAACACCGGCGCTTTCGTCGGTCACCGCAACCTCGAAGAAACCATCTTCAAGACCAATCTGGAAGCGGCCACCGCCATTGCCCGGCAACTGCGCCTGCGCAACATCGGCGGGATCATCATCATCGACTTCATCGACATGGAAGATGAGGAGCATCAGCGCCAGGTTCTGCGCACCCTGGAGAAGCAGCTGGAGCGCGACCACGCCAAGACCAACATCATCGGCATCACCGAGCTGGGGCTGGTGCAGATGACCCGCAAGCGCACCCGGGAGAGCCTCGAGCAGGTGCTGTGCGAACCCTGCATTTGCTGCCAGGGCCGCGGCAAGCTGAAGACTCCCGAGACAGTGTGTTACGAGATCTTTCGCGAGATCCTGCGCGAGGCACGGGCCTACCAGGCCGAAGGCTATCGCGTGCTGGCCAATCAGAAGGTGGTCGACCGTCTGCTCGATGAAGAATCGGGCAATGTGGCCGAGCTGGAAGCGTTCATCGGACGAACCATTCGCTTCCAGGTCGAGTCCATGTATTCCCAGGAACAATATGATGTGGTGCTGCTCTGAAACGGCCAGTGAAGCGAATCTCGATCTTGCAGGCTTCGACCTTTCGCGCTGACGCGGTACGGCGCGGGAGCATGCCTGCATGGTCCGTGTAAGTGCTGCGCTGGGTGGCGTGATCCGTTGGGCCCTGGCGCTGTGCGCCGTGCTGCTGGTCCTGCTGGCGCTGTACGTCAGCCTTGGCCGGCAACTGATTCCCCTGGTGGCCGAGTACGACGCGCAAATCGAGGCACGTGCCAGCGAGGCGCTGGGCCTGCCGGTGCGCATTGGCAGCCTGGAAGGGCGCTGGAACCGTCTGGCGCCGGTGCTGCTGGTGCACGATGTGCAGGTGGGCGAGGGCAGCAACGCCCTGCGTCTGGACCAGGTCAAGGTCGTGCCCGACCTGTGGGGCAGCCTGTTGGCGCGCGCGGTGCGCATTGCCCATCTCGAGCTGGGCGGCGTGCAGCTCAGCGCGGTCGAGGACGCCGCGGGCAAGTGGTCGGTCAAAGGCCTGCCGCAGCAACAGGATCAAGCCTTCGACCCGCAGCGCACCTTGCAGCAACTGCAACAGGTCGAGCAGCTGTCGGTGCTCGACAGTCAACTGACCCTGCAACCCTTCGAGCATGAACCGCTGACCCTCACCTATGTAGGTCTCAGCCTGCGCACCGTGGAAGACCATCAGCGCCTGGATCTGCGCCTGCACCTGCCCGACGGCCAGCCGCTGGCGCTGAACCTCGAAGCACAAGTGCGCGCCGAGCAGTGGCGCCAGGGCCGTGCCCAGGCCTATCTGAACCTGCCGCAAAGCGACTGGGCGCAGTGGTTGCCGAACCGCTACACCCAGGCCTTCAAGCTCGACCAACTCAAGGCGGGCGGCGAATTCTGGCTGGATTGGGCGGACGCCAACGTGCAGCGGGCAGTGGTCCAGCTCGATGCGCCGGCATTCAAGGGCGCCCGTGCCGACCACAAGCCCTATGCGATCGCCGATCTCAAGCTGCAAGCGTGGATGCAGCGCAGCGCCGAAGGTTTCGATGTGAACCTGGGTACCTTCGCCATGACCCTGGACGGCAAGCCCTGGCAGACCCATGTGGCGCTGCAGCAGCGCGCCGCGACGGCGTCGAGCCAGGAGCGATGGAGTGTGCAGGCCGATCGTCTCGAGCTGACGCCGATCACGCCGCTGCTCGACGCGCTGGCACCCTTGCCCAAGCAGGTGGCGGCTATCGTCAACGGCTTGAACTTCACCGGTGCGCTGCGCAACGTTTCGCTGGATATCCGACCCAACGCCACTGGGGCCGAGCGCATGAGCTACGCCGCCAACCTGGAAAACGTCGGCTTCGATGCCTATTACGGTGCCCCGGCGGCAGACAATGTCAGCGGCAGCCTGATTGGCGATATCGGCCAGGGCGAACTGCGCCTGGACAGCGAAAAGTTCATGCTGCACCTGAGCCCTATCTTCGAAAAGCCTTGGCATTACCTCAAGGCCAACGCCCGTCTCAACTTCAAGCTCGATGATCACGCCTTTACCCTGATCGCGCCGGCTATCCGAGTGTTGGGCGAGGAGGGCAAGATCGCTGCCGATTTCCTCATTCGCCTGCCGTTGCATCACGAGGCCGAGCCCTACATGGACCTGCGGGTCGGCCTGCTCGACGGCGACGGTGCCTACACCAGCAAGTACCTGCCCGAAGTGCTCAGCCCGTCGGTCGACCAATGGCTGCGCACGGCGATCAAGCGCGGCGCGGTCGACCAGGGCTACTTCCAGTATCAAGGCTCGCTGGCCAGTGCGGCCGAGGCCCACTCGCGCAGCATCACCTTGTTCTTCAAGGTCCACGACGTGACCCTGGCCTTCCAGCCCGGTTGGCCGGAAGCGCGCAAGGTTGCAGGCAATGTCTATATCCAGGACGGTGACGTGCGCATCCTGGCTGACCGTGGGCAGATCCTCGATACCAAGGTGAGCGACGTGTCCGTCAGCGTGCCCCACGTGCCGGTCGGTCAGGAGAGCCACTTGTATGTCAGCGGTAACTTCGACGGTGGTCTGGCCGATGGTCTGAAGGTCCTGCAGACCGCGCCCATCGGCACTGCCGACATCTTCGCCGGCTGGCAGGGCGAAGGCCCACTCAAGGGCAAGCTCGACCTCGACATCCCCTTGGTGAAGGGCCGCGAGCCCAAGGTCGTGGTGGATTTCAGCACCCGTGCGGCGCGCCTGAAAATCAAATCCCCTGAGCTTACGCTCAGCCAGCTGGGCGGAACATTTCGCTTCGACTTCGACAAGGGCCTGAGTGGCGAGGGCATCACCGCCCAGGCTTTCGATCAGCCGGTGACCGCGCAGATCTCCGCCGAAGGCAAGCCGGGCGCGCCGTTGACGCGAATCGTCGCCAACAGCCAGATCCCCGTGAAACGTCTGGTCGACTGGCTGCACGTCAAGCAGGCCGTACCGGCGTCCGGTGATATCGCCTACCAGCTGCAGCTCAAACTGGGTGCCGACAGCGAGTTGCGCGTGGACTCCGATTTGAAGGGCGTCGACATCGACCTGCCAGAACCCTTTGGCAAGACACGTGACCAAGCCCGTCCCACGGCGTTCGTGATGAACCTGCAGGGGCGTGAGCGCCGCTTCGACGTCACCTACGCCGATCTTGCCAGCTTCGCCTATACCTCGCCGCCCGATGACCTGGCCAGTGGCCGGGGCGAGCTGCTGGTCGGCACCGGTACGCCGCAGCTGCCCACGACCCAGGGCCTGCGCGTACGCGGTGCGCTGCAGACGCTGGACCTGGAACCGTGGCAGCGACAGGCGCAGAACTACACTGGTGGCGATCCTGGTGGCACTGCCAGCCAGGTCATCAACGCCGTTGACCTGCGCATCGGCACGCTCAAGGGGTTCGGTCAGCAACTCGATCAGGCTCACGTGCAACTCAACCGCAGCCCCAGCGCCTGGCACCTGGCCCTGGCCAGCCAGCAGATTACCGGCAAGGTCGATGTGCCCGATGGCAAGGCGACCCCGATCAATGTCGACCTGGACACCGTGCGCCTGCCGCCGATCGATCCGAACGCGGTCAAGGCCGACAACCCGGTAGAAGCACCGGACCCCTTGGCCAACGTCGATCCGCGCAAGATTCCGGCGGTGAATGTGCGGATCCGCCAACTGTTGCAGGGTGATGAATTGCTCGGCACCTGGTCGCTGAAGCTGCGCCCGACTGCCAAGGGGGTCGCCCTCAACGACCTCGACCTGGGCCTCAAGGGCTTGATGCTGCAGGGCGCGGCGACCTGGGAGGGCGCACCCGGCGCTTCCAGCACCTGGTTCCGCGGACGGTTGCAGGGCAAGAACCTGGCCGATGTGCTTCAAGCGTGGAAATTCGCGCCTACCGTCACCAGCGAATCGTTCCACCTGGACGCCGATGGTCGCTGGCCGGGGTCGCCTGCCTGGGTTGGGCTCAAGCGCTTCTCCGGCAACCTGGACGCTACCCTGCGCGACGGTCAGTTCGTCGAGGTCGAAGGCGCAGCCCAGGCCCTGCGCGTGTTCGGACTGCTCAACTTCAACGCCATCGGTCGCCGTCTGCGCCTGGATTTCTCCGATGTGCTGGGCAAGGGTTTGAGCTACGATCGAGTCAAGGGCCTGTTGGTGGCCAGCGAAGGGGTGTATGTGACTCGGACCCCGATCACCCTGCGCGGTCCGACGACCGATATCGATCTGGACGGCACCCTGGACATGGTCCGCGATGGCGTCAATGCCAAGGTGCAGGTCGCCTTGCCGATCACCAACAGCCTGCCGCTGGCAGCGGTTCTGGTCGGTGCGCCGGTCGTGGGTGGCGCTTTGTTCGTGGTGAACAAGCTGCTCGGTGATCGCGTCGCGCGTTTTGCCAGCGTGCAGTACCGCATCGAGGGCTCCTGGAAAGATCCGCAGATGACCCTGGTCAAGCCCTTCGGTGGTTGATGGCGCACTGACCGTAGCCTCCTATCGGACGGCTGACCAGGCCCTGGTATTGAAAAAGCGTCGGGGCGGACGCATGTAGTCATCATCCGTCACCGACACCTGGATTGCGCGGGCCGCTCCGGGCGACCCGCTGACATCCATTCATTTGCGCAGATCGCCTGGCGGCCTGCGAGCATCTACCTACGCAGCGGCGCCAAGCGAACTGCGAGCACCTATCCCCGCAGCGCGCCATGCGCCCTGCGAACAGCGCGGAGTAAATATGAGCCAGATGTTATCCACCGTCAGCGACCATCTGCTGGCACCCGGCGGCCTCACGCTCGACAGTCTGCAGTCGGTGTTGGGCGAGCTGGCCGGCCCGGGCATCGACGCTGCCGACCTGTATTTCCAGGGTCAGATTTCCGAGTCCTGGGCGCTGGAAGACGGCATCGTCAAGGAAGGCAGCTTCAACCTCGACCAGGGCGTGGGCGTGCGTGCCCAGTCCGGGGAAAAGACCGGCTTTGCCTACAGCAACGCCATCACCCAGGATGCCCTGGTCCAGGCCGCGCGTGCCGCGCGCTCGATCTCCCGCGCCGGTCAGAATGGCCGTGTGCAGGCCTTCAGCAGTCCCGTGGTCAGCCAGCTGTACGGCCCGGACAATCCGCTTGAAGTGCTGACCCGCGCCGAAAAGGTCGACCTGCTCAAGCGCGTCGACGCTGCCACCCGTGCGCTGGACCCACGTATCCAGCAAGTCACCGTGAGCATGGCCGGTGTCTGGGAGCGGATTCTGATCGCTGCAGCCGATGGCAGCCTGGCGGCCGACGTGCGGCCGCTGGTGCGTTTCAACGTCAGCGTCATCGTCGAGCACAACGGTCGTCGCGAGCGCGGCGGCCATGGTGGCGGCGGACGTACCGACTACCGCTATTTCCTCGCCGAAGACCGCGCCATGGGCTATGCCCGCGAGGCGCTGCGCCAGGCACTGGTCAATGTCGAAGCGGTGGCGGCTCCGGCCGGCACCATGCCTGTGGTGATGGGCGCCGGCTGGTCCGGCGTGCTGTTGCACGAAGCGGTCGGGCATGGCCTGGAAGGCGATTTCAACCGCAAGGGCAGTTCGGCCTACAGCGGTCGCGTCGGTGAAAAAGTGGCGTCGAGCCTGTGCACCATCGTCGACGACGGTACCCTGGCTGGGCGTCGCGGCTCGCTCAGCGTCGATGACGAAGGCACGCCTACCCAGTGCACCACCTTGATCGAGAACGGTGTGCTCAAAGGCTACATGCAGGACAAGCTCAACGCACGGCTGATGGGCGTGGCCGCCACCGGCAACGGTCGCCGCGAATCCTATGCGCACCTGCCCATGCCGCGCATGACCAACACCTACATGTTGGCAGGCGAGAGCGATCCGGCCGAGATCATCGCCTCGGTGAAGAAGGGCATCTATTGCGCCAACCTCGGCGGCGGGCAGGTGGATATCACCAGCGGCAAGTTCGTGTTCTCGACCAGCGAGGCCTACCTGATCGAAGACGGCAAGATCACCACGCCGGTCAAGGGCGCGACCCTGATCGGCAACGGCCCCGAGGCGATGAGCAGGGTGTCGATGGTCGGCAACGACCTGGCGCTGGACAGCGGAGTCGGTACCTGTGGCAAGGATGGGCAGTCGCTACCGGTCGGTGTCGGCCAGCCCACCCTGAAGATCGATGCCATCACCGTGGGTGGTACAGGCGCCTGAAGCGAGTGACGGGCAGGCCCGGCGGCCTGCCCGCAGACGTATCAACGCAAGCCGCGTTGAGTTTCGTCCAGCTCGCGGATGTACTTGAAGATCTTGCGCGTGGTGGCAGGCGGTTTGTTGTGCGCCGTCTCGTGCTGAGCCTGGCGAACCAGGTTGCGCAGGTGCTGGCGATCGGTCTCCGGGTAGTCGGCGAAGAACGCCTCCAGCACCTGGTCCGGCCCTGCTACCAGGCGGTCACGCCACCGCTCGAGGTTGTGGAAGCGTTCGTTGTACTGCCGGGTGGAGGCGTCCAGTTGATCGAGCAGCACCAGAATGGCGTCGATGTCCTGGTCGCGCATCAGCTTGCCGATGAACTGGATGTGGCGTTTGCGCGCGATGTTCGCCGTGTGCTTGGAGGCATCGGCCAACGCCCGGCGCAGGGCGTCGGTCAAGGGCAGGCGATCGAGCACGTCCGGCTTGAGCGTGGTGAGCCGCTCGCCCAGATCGGTCAGCGCATGCAGCTCGCGCTTGACCTGAGTTTTGCTTTTTCCCTCGTCGAGGGAGTCGTCGTAAGAATCAACCATGGGGGCCGTCCGCAAATAAACGCCGCCATGATAACCAGTCGGGGGCCGCTTGTCTGGCCCGGCCGTAGATCGGCCCGCGCCGAAACCCGAATTTGAGTGGAGAACACCATGAACGCACCCCAGAGCGTCGGCCCGCAGGCATTGCCCGTCCTGCAGGAGCAAGTGCAGCAGATCATCGATGAAGCCAAGCGCCAGGGGGCCAGTGCCTGTGAGGTGGCGGTGTCGCTGGAGCAGGGCCTGTCCACGTCGGTGCGCCAGCGCGAGGTCGAAACCGTCGAGTTCAATCGCGACCAGGGCTTCGGCATCACGCTGTACGTTGGCCAGCGCAAGGGCTCGGCGAGCACCTCGGCCAGCGGTCCACAGGCCATTCGCGAAACCGTCGCCGCGGCGCTGGCGATTGCCAAGCACACCTCCGAAGACGAAAGCTCGGGCCTGGCCGACGCCGCCCTGATGGCGCGCGAGCAGCCTGACTTCGATCTCTACCATGCCTGGGACATCACGCCCGAGCAGGCCATCGAAAAGGCCCTGGCCTGCGAAGCGGCCGCCTTCGATGCCGAACCCCTGATCAAGAATGCCGACGGCACTACGCTCAACACCCATCAAGGCTGCCGCGTGTATGGCAACAGCCATGGCTTCATCGGCGGCTATGCGTCGACCCGCCACAGCCTGAGCTGCGTGATGATCGCCGAGGCCAACGGGCAGATGCAGCGCGACTACTGGTACGACGTCAGCCGCCAGGGTGAGTTGCTGGCCGATGCCGCTAGCATCGGTCAGCGCGCCGCGCAACGCGCTGCGGCCCGGCTGGGCGCACGGCCGGTGCCGACGTGCGAGGTGCCGGTACTGTTCTCGGCCGAGCTGGCCGGGGGCTTGTTCGGCAATTTCCTGGCAGCCGTTTCCGGGGGCAATCTGTATCGCAAGTCCTCGTTCCTGGAAGGGGCGATGGGGCAGCGCCTGTTCCCCGAGTGGTTGACCCTGGACGAACGTCCGCACCTGATGCGCGCCATGGGCAGCGCAGCGTTCGACGGCGATGGCCTGGCCACCTACGCCAAGCCGTTCGTGGAAAACGGTGAGCTGGTCTCCTACGTGCTCAGTACCTATTCGGGGCGCAAGCTGGGCCTGCCCAGCACCGCCAACTCCGGCGGCGTGCACAACCTGTTCGTGACCCACGGCGACGAGGACCAGAAGGCATTGCTGCGGCGCATGGGCCGCGGCCTGCTGGTGACCGAGCTCATGGGCCACGGCCTGAACATGGTCACCGGCGACTATTCGCGTGGCGCTGCCGGGTTCTGGGTCGAGAACGGCGAGATCCAGTTTCCGGTTCAGGAAGTGACCATCGCCGGGAACATGCGCGACATGTTCAAACAGATCGTCGCGGTGGGTAATGATCTGGAGCTGCGCAGCAACATTCGCACCGGCTCGGTCCTGATCGAGCGCATGACGGTCGCCGGCAGTTGATCCTACTGCCGGTCCATCGCGGCCGGCACAGTTTGCAGCACAGGTGCCCACATGGGCGCTTGTGTTGATTCTCAATATCAATCAATAATAAAACTCATTCCGGCAAAAAGGTGCGCCGATGAGTTCTGCCGTTCACGAATTCGCCCATCTCGAAAACTGGCATTGGCTCGGCCTGCAAATCCGCTGCGCGCTCGCGCCCGACGAGCCGCGACTCATCGAACACTACCTCGCCCAAGGCCGCTATCTGGCGCGCTTTACCCCGACATCTTCATGGTCCGTGGCTCATGGCACCTTTCGCCTGATGCTCGCCACCGCCCTCGATCAAGCCCTGCCGTGGCATTGGCGCAGCCTGTGTCTGGATCAGGCCTGGCGGCCCTTGCGTGACCTGCGCAATTGCGCGGCACAGCCAGCCCAGGTCCGCCAGTGGCAGGACTGCGCCCACCAACTGGCGCGCTGCGAGTTGCTGCCTTCGATTCCACTCACTGATCTGCTGCAAGGATATTGCGATGAGTAACACCCGTATCGAGCGTGACAGCATGGGCGAACTGCAGGTGCCGGAGGCTGCCCTGTATGGCGCCCAGACCCAGCGTGCAGTCGACAACTTTCCGATCAGTCAGCAACGCATGCCCGCCCAATTCATCCGCGCGTTGATCCTGGCCAAGGCCGCTGCGGCGAAGGCCAACGTCGAGCTTGCGCAGATCAGCGCTGCACAGGGCGACGCCATCGTGCGCGCCTGCGAACAGCTCCTGGCCGGCGATTTCATGCAGCACTTCCCGGTGGATATCTACCAGACCGGCTCCGGCACCAGCTCCAACATGAATGCCAACGAAGTGATTGCCACCCTGGCGAGCCGACTCGTCAGCGAGCCGGTCAACGCCAATGACCACGTCAACTGTGGCCAGAGCAGCAACGACATCATCCCCACCAGCATCCACGTGAGCGCTGCGCTGGCCCTGCACGAGCAACTGCTGCCTGCGCTGCGGCATCTGGTCCAGGTCACCCTGGCAAAGGCCGAACAGGTCCATGCCTTCGTCAAGACCGGCCGCACGCACCTGATGGATGCCATGCCGGTGCGCATGAGCCAGGTTCTGCAGGGCTGGGCTGCCCAGGTCCAGGCTAATATCGATCATCTGCAAACCCTGCAACCTGCCTTGCAGGCCCTGGCGCAGGGCGGGACGGCGGTGGGGACCGGCATCAACGCCCATCCCCAGTTCGCCCAGCGTTTCTGTCATCACCTGGGCGAACTGACCCAGGTCGAGTTCACGCAGGGCGACAATCTGTTTGCCCTGATAGGTTCCCAGGACACGGCGGTGACCGTCTCCGGCCAGCTCAAGGGCACGGCCGTGACCCTGATGAAGATCGCCAACGACTTGCGCTGGATGAACTCCGGGCCACTGGCGGGTCTGGGGGAAATCGAGCTCGAGGCCTTGCAGCCAGGCTCCTCGATCATGCCGGGCAAGGTCAATCCGGTGATTCCCGAGGCGACCGCCATGGTCGCGGCGCAGGTCATCGGCAACGACGCGGCGATCGCCATCGCCGGGCAGTCCGGCAATTTCGAGCTCAATGTGATGCTGCCGATCATCGCCCACAACCTGCTGTCCAGCATCGAACTGATGGCCAATGCCAGTCGGCTGCTGGGCGACAAGGCGATCGCGACGTTCAAGGTCAATGAATCCAAGCTCAAGGAAGCGCTCGCGCGCAACCCCATTCTGGTGACCGCACTCAACCCGATCATCGGATATCAGCAGGCTGCCCAGATTGCCAAGCTAGCCTACAAGGAAGGTCGGCCGATCATCGACGTCGCGCTGGAGCATACCGACCTGAGCCGCGAGCAGCTCAGCGACCTGCTCGACCCGGAAAAGCTCACGGCTGGCGGTATCTGACCGCTCGGCAACTGCTGGGAGACCTGCGCCATGCAGCACTGGAAACGTATCACGGAGACGGCCAACGCCTGCTTTGTCCGGGGCGAGCTGATCGATGCGCGGGAACATTACCTGCAAGCCCTGGCCTGGGCGCAGGTGCTGTTCGAGCGCTGGGCAGATGTCGACGAAGCCGTCGCCGCATGCGTCATTTCCCACCACAACCTGGCCGATTTGCACCTGCAACTGCATCAACCCGAGGAAAGCGCGGAATACCTGTGCGCCATTCATGAACGTTTGCTGCGTGCGGCGCAGGACCTGCGGCTGCAGCCAGCGCTGCGCGACGCCGCCCTGCGCCATGCCAGCAAGACCTACGCCGAGCTGCTCGGCTTCACTCGCCGGCATGGCGAATACCCCCGTACCCACCGGTTGCTGTGTGGCGCCGCCGATACCAACGACGCGCCAGTGGTCACGCAACCCGATCACCTTCATTACGGAGTTCACTGAAAATGCCCTATACCCTGCCTGCTCTGTCTTATGCCTACGATGCCCTGGAACCGCACATCGACGCGGCCACCATGGAAATCCATCACACCAAGCACCACCAGACCTACATCACCAACGTCAACGCCGCCATCGAGGGCACCGAATACGCCGATTGGCCGGTGGAAAAACTGGTGGCCTCGGTCAAGCAACTGCCGGAGAACCTGCGTGGCGCCGTCACCAACCACGGTGGCGGGCATGCCAACCACAGCCTGTTCTGGGAAGTCATGTCGCCCAATGGCGGCGGTCAGCCGCAGGGCAGCGTCGCCCAGGCCATCGATACCGAACTGGGTGGGTTCGACTCGTTCAAGGAAGCGTTCACCAAGGCTGCCCTGAGTCGCTTCGGCAGCGGCTGGGCCTGGCTCAGCGTCACACCGGACAAGAAACTGGTCGTGGAGAGCAGTGGCAACCAGGACAGTCCGTTGATGAATGGCAACACGCCCATTCTTGGCCTCGACGTGTGGGAGCACGCCTACTACCTCAAGTACCAGAACCGCCGGCCTGAATACATCAATGCGTTCTACAACGTGGTCGACTGGGCCAACGTCGAGAAGCGCTACCAAGCCGCTGTGAACTGAGCCTCGCCATGGGATCGCAGACCTTTGCGCTGGCCAGTGTTCGCCGCTTTCGTCTGGCACTGGGCACGGTGCTGCTACTGGCGGGCGCGGCTTTGCTGGTGGGCGAGCTGCTGGCCTGGCTCGACCTTGAGCCGCGCATCCTGCGTGCGCTCGAGGGCGGGGCCATCTGCGCCTTGGGCACCGCCCTGGGTGCGGTCCCTGTACTGGTCATCCGCAGCATGCCCGTTGCGGTGGCCGATACGTTGCTGGGGTTCGGCGCCGGCGTGATGCTCGCAGCCACCGCCTTCTCGCTGATCATTCCCGGCTTGGATGCGGCAGCGGCAATCGGCTTTTCACGCTGGGGCGCCGGTGCCCTGATGAGCCTGGGCATCATGTCCGGGGCCTTCTGCCTGTACCTGGTGGATAGGCGAGTCTCCGGCGTTACGCCGGACTACCTGGTGGGCACCGCGCAACAGCCGGTGATCCCGGCACGCATCTGGATCTTCGTGATTGCCATCATCGCTCACAATATCCCGGAGGGCATGGCCATTGGCGTTTCGGCGGGCGGCGGCATGCACGACGCCGACAGCCTGGCGATGGGCATTGCCTTGCAGGACGTGCCCGAAGGACTGGTGATCGCGTTGGTGCTGGCAGGAGCGGGCATGGCGCGCTACAAGGCCTTCCTGATCGGTGCCGCATCCGGGCTGGTGGAGCCGGTGTTCGCGGTACTGTGTGCCTGGCTGGTGCGAATGGGCGAGCTGTTGCTTCCCCTGGGCCTGGCCTTCGCGGCCGGCGCGATGCTGCTGGTCGTGACCCACGAGATCATCCCCGAATCACGCAGCAACGGTCATCACAAGCTGGCAAGCCTGGGCCTGTGTGTCGGTTTCTGCCTGATGATGGTGATGGACACGGCGTTGTCTTGAGTCTGCAACCTTACGGTAGCGGACGGCTCGCTGGCCGCTACCTGGGTTCTGCCTCTGGGCCGTCGCGTGGGCCTACTCGCCTTCGTCGAACTTGTCGTTGATCAACTTGACGATGGCATCCAGAGCGTCCTGATCCTGCTCGCCTTCGGTGTGCAGATGAATGGTGGTGCCTTTGCCGGCAGCCAGCATCATTACACCCATGATGCTCTTCCCATCGACCAGGGCCTCGGGCGTACGGCCCACACGAACCTGGCAGGGAAAGCGTCCCGCCACGCCGACGAATTTTGCTGCGGCACGGGCGTGCAGGCCGAGCTTGTTGATGATTTCTACTTGAAGGGCGGGCATTGCGCGGGGGATCCTTTCAGCTGAGGTCGCGGTGGCGAACCTGGACATTCTTGAGCGACTGCTGCAGCAATCGGCCCAGGCGCTCGGTCAAGTATACCGAGCGATGGTGCCCGCCTGTACACCCAATGGCGATGGTGACATAGGCACGGCTGCTGGCCGCGAAGCGCGGCAGCCATTTGAGCAGGTAGGCAGCGATGTCCTGGTACATCTCTTCGACATCCGGCTGCGCTGCCAGGTATTCGGCGACTGGCGCATCAAGCCCGGACTGCTCGCGCAGTTCGGGTTTCCAGTAGGGGTTGGGCAGACAGCGAACGTCGAATACCAGATCGGCGTCTATCGGCATGCCCCGCTTGAAACCGAACGATTCCACCAGAAAGGCCGTGCCCGGCTCGGGCTTGTTCAACAGCCGGACCTTGATGGCATCGCGCAGCTGGTAGAGGTTCAGGTTGGTGGTGTTGATCTTCAGGTCGGCCAGATCGACGATGGGCCCCAGCAAGTCGCTTTCCACCCGGATGGCTTCGGCCAGCGAGCGATTGCTGTTGCTCAAAGGGTGTCGACGTCGGGTCTCGGAGAAGCGCTTGAGCAGCGTTTCTTCATCGGCATCCAGGTACAGGACATCGCATTGGATGTGCTTGGCACGCATTTCGGCGAGTAGCTGCGGGAAGCGTGACAGATGACTGGGCAGGTTGCGCGCATCGATCGACACGGCCACCTGAGGTTGCGCCAGCTCGGTATGAATCAGCGCACGCTCGGCCAGCTCGGGCAACAGCCCTGCTGGCAGGTTGTCGATGCAATAGAAACCGTTGTCTTCCAGAACATCCAGGGCAGTGCTCTTGCCTGAGCCTGAGCGGCCACTGACGATGATCAAACGCATGGTTAACGACCGTTCTGTTCGTCCAGTACCACTTGGTACAAGGCTTGATTGCTGGGCGCCGAACGCAGTCTCTCGCGTACCTCCTTGCGATCGAGCATGCTGGCGATCTGGCGGAGCAATTCCAGATGGGCATCGGTGGCCGCTTCGGGCACCAGAAGCACGAAGAGCAGGTCGACGGGGGCGCCGTCGATCGCGTCGTAGTCGATTGGGGCACTAAGATGCACGAGGGCACTGACAGGCGCATTGCAGCCCTTGAGCCGGCAATGTGGAATGGCAATGCCATTGCCGAATCCGGTGGAACCGAGTTTTTCACGGGCGATGAGGGCTTCGAACACGGTTTGCGTGTCGAGCGACGGCACTTCGCGACCGATCAGGTTGGCGATCTCTTCGAGTGCTTTCTTCTTGCTGCCGCCCGGCACGTTCACGCAGGAACGGCCGGGGGTCAGGATGGTTTCTAGTCGAATCATGGGTGGGGAGTGTCAGCGAGCAGTCGCGCCTTGCAGCAGACTCTGCTGTTTTTCCTTATGCTTTTTGAGTTGGCGATCCAGCTTGTCGGTAAGCAGGTCGATGGCCGCATACATGTCGTCATGCTCGGCATTGGCAACCACCTCGCCACCGGGTATGCGCAGGGTGGCTTCGATTTTCTGTTTGAGCTTCTCGACCTCCATGATCACCTGAACATTGGTGATCTTGTCGAAGTGGCGTTCGAGACGCTGGAGTTTTTCCCCGATGTAGGTTCGCAGGGGTTCGGTCACATCCAGTTGGTGTCCACTGATGTTGACTTGCATACCGCTTCTCCTTATTGCCATTGCATAAAGAAGCAGGCTTGGGTGCCTGCCACTGGAACGCTGTGGCACATCGCAGGGCTACATCAACCGCTTGCGTTCGCTGGACGGCGCAATCCCTAGGGATTCGCGATACTTGGCGACCGTTCGGCGGGCTACCTGGATGCCTTGTGCCTCCAGTAAACCAGCGATCTTGCTGTCACTCAACGGCTTTTTCTGATTTTCGGCGGCGACCAGTTTCTTGATGATCGCGCGAATCGCCGTGGACGAGCATTCGCCGCCTTCGGAAGTGCTGACGTGGCTTGAGAAAAAGTATTTCAGCTCGTAGATGCCACGGGGGGTGTGCATGTATTTCTGCGTGGTCACCCGCGAAATGGTCGACTCGTGCATGCCCACCGCCTCGGCGATGTCGTGCAGCACCAAGGGCTTCATGGCCTCGTCGCCGTAATCGAGGAAACCGCGCTGATGCTCGACGATCTGCGTGGCCACCTTCATCAAGGTCTCGTTGCGGCTCTGCAAGCTCTTGATGAACCAGCGCGCCTCCTGCAGCTGGTTGCGCATGAAGGTGTTGTCGGCGCTGGTGTCGGCGCGTCGCACGAAGCCTGCGTATTGCGCATTGACTCGCAGGCGCGGGACCGACTCCTGATTGAGCTCGACCAGCCAGCGATCGTTGTCCTTGCGCACGATGACGTCGGGCACGACGTATTCCGGTTCGCTGGATTCGATCTGCGAGCCGGGCCGCGGATTCAGGCTCTGTACCAGCTCGATGACCTGGCGCAGTTCGTCTTCCTTGAGCTTCATGCGGCGCATCAACTGGCTGTAGTCGCGCGACCCCAGCAGGTCGATGTAATCGCTCACCAAGCGCTGCGCCTCGGCCAGCCAGCGGGTCTTGGGCGGTAGCTGGCGCAGTTGCAGCATCAGGCATTCGCTCAGGTTGCGCGCGCCGATGCCGGCCGGCTCGAACTGCTGGATGCGATGAAGCACCGCTTCGATTTCGTCCAGCTCGATGTCAAGCTCGGGGTCGAACGATTCGCAGATTTCCTGCAACGTCTCGTCCAGGTAGCCCTGATTGTTGATGCAATCGATGATGGTCACGGCGATCAGGCGGTCGGTGTCGGACATGGGCGCCAGGTTCAGCTGCCACAACAGGTGGGTTTGCAGGCTTTCGCCGACCGATGTGCGGGTGGTGAAGTCCCACTCCTCGTCATCGTTGCTCGGCAGGCTGCTGGCGCTGGTCTGGTAGACGTCTTCCCACGCCGTGTCGACGGGCAGTTCGCTGGGGATGCGCTCGTTCCAATCGCCTTCCTCGAGGTTGTCCACCGTCGGCGCAGACTCCTGAAAGCTCGGTTCCTGGATTTCCTGGGTCGGCTTTTGCTCGATGTTGTCGGCCAGCGGGTCACTGTTGTCGAAGTCGTCGCCTTCTTCCTGGCGTTCGAGCATGGGATTGGATTCCAGCGCTTCCTGAATTTCCTGTTGGAGGTCCAGGGTCGATAGCTGGAGAAGGCGGATGGCCTGTTGCAACTGCGGTGTCATCGTCAGTTGCTGGCCCATACGTAGGACGAGCGATGGTTTCATGGCAGGAACTTAACACCTTGGTCGCCGGCGCGAAGCGCCTTCTACTACGGGTACCGAGGTACCCGGCTTATGTCGTAAGCAAATTATATGCCTGAAACCTGAGTGTTTGCCTAGGGCGCCATGAAAATTAATGCCCGCAGGAGGGCGATGGCGCCCTCGGGCCTTACAAGCGAAACTCGTGGCCCAGGTAGACTTCGCGTACCAGATCGTTGGCCAGGATGGTCTGGGCATCG
Source organism: Pseudomonas rhizosphaerae (assembly GCF_000761155.1). Lineage (NCBI taxonomy): Bacteria > Pseudomonadati > Pseudomonadota > Gammaproteobacteria > Pseudomonadales > Pseudomonadaceae > Pseudomonas > Pseudomonas rhizosphaerae. The sequence continues at coordinate 831,609 of NZ_CP009533.1, forward strand.
CCTTCGGCAATCAGCTGGCCGTCGTTCACGATGTAGGCCGTTTCGCAGATATCCAGGGTCTCACGGACGTTGTGGTCGGTGATCAATACGCCGATGCCCTTGGTCTTGAGGTGGTGGATGATCTGCTTGATGTCGCCGACCGAAATCGGATCGACACCGGCGAAGGGTTCGTCGAGCAGGATGAACTTGGGTGCGGTGGCCAGCGCCCGAGCGATCTCCACACGACGACGCTCGCCGCCCGAAAGGCTCATGCCCAGGTTGTCGCGAATGTGCGTGATGTGGAATTCCTGCAGCAGGCCTTCGAGCTCTGCCAGTCGCGCCGTGGCATCGAGTTCCTTGCGGGTCTCGAGGATGGCCATGATGTTGTCGGCCACCGAGAGCTTGCGGAAAATCGAGGCCTCCTGCGGCAGGTAACCGATACCCGAGCGGGCGCGGCCATGCATGGGCTGGTGGCTGACGTCCAGGTCGTCGATGAGCACACGGCCCTGGTCGGCCTGGACCAGGCCGACGATCATGTAGAAACAGGTGGTCTTGCCGGCACCGTTGGGGCCCAGCAGGCCGACGATCTGCCCGCTCTCGATGGACAGGCTGACGTCACGAACGACTTGTCGGCTCTTGTAGCTCTTGGCCAGATGCTGCGCTTTCAGGACTGCCATTACTGGGCCTTCTGCGGTGCGTCGGATTTCTTCTTGGGCTGGATCACCATGTCGATGCGCGGACGCGGCGTGGTGACCTTGCTGCCCGTGGCACGGCCGGCGTTGACCACCTGGCGCACCGTGTCGTAGACGATCTTCTCGCCTTCGGACGTGTTGCCGTCGTTGATAACCTTGGCCTTATCGATCAGCACGATGCGGTTCTGCGCCGCGAAATACTGGATGGTCATGCCGTAGGCCTGCACGATGGGCTTGTCTGCAGCCGGCTTCTGCTCGTAGTAGGCCAGGTTGCCGACGGCGGTGAACACGTCCACGTCGCCCGTGGCATTGCGGGTGATGGTCACGGTGTTGCCGGTGATCTTCATCGACCCTTGGGTAATGATCACATTGCCCTTGTAGGTCGCCACGCCCTGTTTGTCGTCGAGCTGGGCATCGTCGGACTGGATATGAATGGGCTGATCGCGGTCAGTGGGCAGTGCCCAGGCGCTCGCGCTTCCCAGTGCTGCGCTCAGGCTGAGCAAAAAGGGGAGGGTTTTAACGAGCCTCATACTGTCCTCTTACGTTGGACAGCAAGTTGATCTTGCTGTCATTCAGATACGCTTTCATGCCCTTGGCCGTCGACACGCCACCGGCGCCGTCGATTCTAACGTCTTGGTCGGTCTGCGCATATTGCTTCTGTGGGAAAACGGTCATGCGCGAGCTGGTGATCACCGTGGCACGACTCTTCTGGTCGGTCCGTGCCACGCGCACGGAGTCGATGAGTTCCACTTCGCTGCCGTCGGGATTGACCTCGCCGCGCTCGCTGGTCACGTGCCACGGGTAGACGGTGCCGCGGTAGAGCTGCATGTCCGGCTTGGTCAGCAGGGTCACCTCGGACGTCTTGACGTGTTCGACCTTGTCGGCGGTCATGTCGTACTGCACGCCACCGTCTGGCAGGTACTGCCGGGCCCGCGCGTTGATAGCGTAGTAATCGATCTGGCTTTCGTCGACAGCCGCCGTGGGCTGCTCGAGGAAGCGCTCAGGGCTGATATCCCAGTAGCCGATGGCGGCGAACAGCAGCCCCAGCACACCCAGGATCACGATATTGCGGATTTTCTTGTTCAGCATGTCAGGCCCTACAGGTACGCGGCGCGGGCCGCTTCGAGATTGCCTTGGGCATCGAGGATCAGTTCGCAGAACTCGCGCGCCGCACCAAAGCCTCCATTGGCCTGGGTCACGCCGTCGGCATGCTGGCGGACGAAGGCATTGGCGTTGGCCACCGCCATGCCCAGGCCAACGCGGCGAATCACCGGCAGGTCGGGCAAGTCGTCGCCCAGGTAGGCGACTTGTTCATAGCTCAGGTCCAGTTCGGCGAGCAGGCCGTCGAGTACCACCAGCTTGTCCTCGCGGCCCTGGAACAGGTGTGCGATGCCCAGGTTTCGGGCCCGTCGCTCCACCACCGGGCTGCTGCGACCGGTGATGATCGCGGTGGTCACGCCGCTGTTGATGAGCATCTTGATGCCTTGGCCATCCAGCGTACTGAAGCTCTTGAACTCGCTGCCGTCTTCGTGGAAGTACAGGCGGCCGTCGGTCAGTACGCCGTCGACATCGAATACGGCCAGCTTGATAGCCTTGCCCCGTTGCAAGAGGTCGTTGCTGCCTGTCTGGTTCATAGAGGCTGCCTCGGTCATTACGCCATTCTCGCTCATTACATGACTCCCGCGCGCAGCAGGTCGCCAAGGTTGAAGGCGCCTACCGGACAGTCTTGATCGTCGACCACGATCAGTGAGTTGATCTTGTTGTCTTCCATGATCTTCAGCGCCTCGGCGGCCAGCATGTCGGCGCGGGCAGTCTTGCCGTGGGAGGTCATGACGTCCTCGATTCGAGTGCTGTGGACATCGATGGTGCGATCCAATGTGCGCCGCAGATCGCCGTCGGTGAAGATCCCGGCGAGGCGGCCATCGGCTTCGAGGATGGCCGTCATGCCCAGGCCCTTGCGGGTCATTTCCATCAGCGCATCGCGCAGCAGCGTGCCGCGCGCTACCTGTGGCAGCGCGGCGCCGGTGTGCATCACGTGCTCGACCTTGAGCAGCAGGCGACGGCCCAGGGCGCCACCGGGATGTGAGAAGGCGAAGTCGTCGGCGGTGAAGCCGCGCGCCTCGAGCAGGGCGATGGCCAGGGCATCGCCCAGCACCAGGGTGGCCGTGGTGGAGGAGGTCGGTGCCAGGTTCAACGGGCAGGCCTCCTGCGCCACGCGGGCATCGAGGTTGACTTCGGCAGCCTGGGCCAGGGGCGAGTCGGGGTTGCCGGTCATGCTGATCATGGGAATGCCCATGCGTTTGATCAGAGGCAGCAATGTGACGATTTCCGCTGTCGAACCGGAGTTGGACAGGGCCAGGATCACGTCCTGGCGAGTGATCATGCCCATGTCGCCATGGCTTGCTTCGGCCGGATGTACGAAAAACGCCGGGGTTCCGGTGCTGGCCAGAGTCGCGGCGATCTTGTTGCCGATGTGTCCGGACTTGCCCATGCCCAGTACGATCACGCGGCCATTGCTCTGGAGTATCAACTCGCAGGCGCGCACGAAATCGGCGTCGATATGGGCAAGCAGGCCCTCGACCGCTTCGATCTCGAGACGGATGGTGCGCTGCGCAGATTGGATCAGGTCGCTGGTCTGGCTCATGGCAAAAGTCGATAGGCCCGGTGAAAAGGCGGCGATTATAGCGGGAATGGGCGAGCGACTCACCTGCCTATTTCGCGGCCCTGGTAAAACCGCGCCATGCCACGCCAATGGATCGATCTTGGGCGGTACGTGTCTGCAATGCTATAGTTCGCGGCTTGTTCGGCCTGTCCGCGCCAAGTGTCTTCGGTCAGAAGATGAGCGTCCGAGGGTAAGGTTGCACTGCAAGGAGTTTAAATGAGTGCCGATAGCGCCTACGCGGTCGAGCTGAAAGGGGTTTCCTTCAAGCGCGGTGCGCGGAGCATTTTCAACGACGTCGATATCCGCATTCCGCGCGGCAAGGTCACCGGAATCATGGGGCCTTCAGGGAGTGGCAAGACGACGCTCCTGCGTTTGATGGGCGCACAACTGCGGCCCACCGGCGGCGAAGTGTGGGTCAATGGCCAGAACCTGCCCAAGCTTTCGCGCAGCGACCTGTTCGATGCGCGCAAGCACATGGGTGTGCTGTTCCAGAGCGGCGCGTTGTTCACCGACCTGGACGTGTTCGAAAACGTGGCCTTCCCGCTGCGGGTGCACACCGACCTGCCCGAAGACATGATCCGCGACATCGTGCTGATGAAGCTGCAGGCCGTTGGCTTGCGCGGTGCCATCGAGCTGATGCCCGACGAACTGTCCGGGGGCATGAAGCGCCGCGTGGCACTGGCGCGTGCGATTGCCATGGACCCGCAGATATTGATGTACGACGAGCCGTTCGTCGGTCAGGACCCGATCGCCATGGGCGTGTTGGTCCGGCTGATCCGCTTGCTCAACGATGCCCTGGGCATCACCAGCATCGTGGTTTCCCACGACCTGGCGGAAACCGCGAGCATCGCCGACTACATCTATGTGGTGGGCGACGGTCAGGTGCTGGGGCACGGCACGCCCGAAGCGTTGATGGGGTCGGACAACCCGCGCGTTCGTCAATTCATGAAGGGTGATCCCGACGGTCCCGTGCCGTTTCATTTTTCCGCGCCCGATTACCGCGCCGATCTGCTGGGGAAGCGTTGATGCGCAAGAAATCAATCATGGAGCGCGTGCGCCTGTTCGGTCGATCGGCCATCGACATGGTCGGCATCCTGGGGCGTTCCGGACTGTTCCTGGGGCACGCACTGGTAGGCCGCGGCGGTATTGGCGGCGGCTTCCAGCTACTGATCAAACAGCTGTACTCGGTAGGCGTGATGTCCCTGCTGATCATTGTCGTGTCCGGTGTGTTCATCGGCATGGTTCTGGCGTTGCAGGGCTTCAGCATCCTGGCCAAGTACGGTTCGGAGCAGGCGGTCGGGCAAATGGTCGCGCTGACATTGCTGCGTGAACTCGGGCCTGTGGTGACCGCTCTATTGTTCGCCGGTCGCGCAGGCTCCGCACTCACCGCCGAGATCGGCAACATGAAGTCGACCGAGCAGCTGTCGAGCCTTGAAATGATCGGCGTCGACCCGCTCAAGTACATCGTTGCGCCAAGGCTGTGGGCCGGTTTCATTTCCCTGCCGTTGCTGGCGATGATCTTCAGCGTCGTGGGTATCTGGGGTGGATCCTGGGTAGCCGTCGACTGGCTGGGGGTCTATGAGGGATCGTTCTGGGCCAATATGCAGAACAGCGTGAGCTTCACCGATGACGTGCTCAACGGTGTGATCAAAAGCCTGGTATTCGCTTTCGTCGTCACCTGGATCGCCGTGTTCCAGGGTTATGACTGTGAACCCACGTCCGAGGGCATCAGCCGCGCTACCACCAAGACCGTGGTCTACGCGTCGCTGGCCGTCCTGGGCCTGGACTTTATTCTGACCGCCCTGATGTTTGGAGATTTCTGATGCAAAACCGATCAATGGAAGTCGGAGTCGGCCTGTTCCTTCTGGCCGGCATCCTGGCTTTGCTGCTGTTGGCCTTGCGTGTCAGTGGTCTGTCCACCAGCGCGAACACCGAGAGCTACAAACTTTATGCCTACTTCGACAATATCGCCGGTCTGACTGTCAGAGCCAAGGTGACCATGGCCGGTGTGACCATCGGCAAGGTCACGGCCATCGATCTGGATCGCGACACTTTCACGGGCCGGGTGACCCTGCAACTGGACAAGAAAGTGGACAACCTGCCCACCGACTCCACTGCTTCCATCCTGACCGCAGGCCTGCTGGGCGAGAAGTACATCGGTATCAGCGTGGGTGGCGAGGAAGCCTTGCTCACCGACGGCGGTACCATTCACGACACCCAGTCGTCCCTGGTGCTCGAAGATCTGATCGGCAAGTTCCTGCTCAATACAGTCAGTAAAGATGCCAAATAAGGAGTTATCCATGTTTTCGATCATGCGACGCAGCTTGCTGGTGCTGGTGGCTCTGCTGCCGATGTGGGCCAACGCAGCCCCTGCGGTGTCCGCGCATCAGGTGGTCCAGGGTGTCACCGACCGACTGCTGTCGGACCTGGAAAAGAATCGTGAAACCTACCGCAGCAACCCCCAGGCTTTCTACGAGGCCTTGAATAGCATTGTCGGACCGGTGGTGGATGCCGAAGGTATTTCGCGCAGCATCATGACCGTCAAATACGCGAACCGGGCGACACCTGCCCAGAAAGCCCGCTTTCAGGAAAACTTCAAGCGCAGCCTGATGCAGTTCTACGGCAACGCCTTGCTCGAGTACAACAACCAGGGCATCACCGTTGGCCCGGCCAAGGATGAAAGCGGCACACGTACCAGCGTCGACATGCAGGTCAAGGGCACTGGGGGCGCGGTGTATCCCGTTTCCTACACCCTGGAAAACCTGAACAACGAGTGGAAGGTACGTAACGTCATCATCAACGGCATCAACATCGGCAAGCTGTTCCGCGACCAGTTCGCCGACAGCATGCAGCGCAATGGCAACGACCTGGACAAGACCATCGACGGTTGGGCAGGCGAAGTTGCCAAGGCCAAGGAAGTGACCGACAAAGCTGCGCCGACGAGCGCGCAGTAATGGCTCAGGGTCACGTCGAACTGGCAGGTGATCAGCTGCGTCTGGCCGGCGTGCTGGACTACCGCAGCGGCGCGGCCCTGCGCAAGCAGGGTCAGGCGCTGATCCAGTCCAGCCAGGCTGGCGCGCTGGTCATCGATTGCACCGCCGTGGAAAAGTCGAGCAGCGTGGGTTTATCCTTGCTGCTGGGCTTCATGCGCGATGCACAGGCGGCCGGCAAGACCGTCCGGGTTCAGGCATTGCCGCACGATATGCGTCAGATCGCTCAGGTCACTGGCATGAGCGAATTCTTTTCACAGATTTGACCGGCCATCTTCCCAGCTCTCTGGCTCGATCCCGTGAATCCGGGGTTCGCAGCCGCAGGGCTTTTTTGTATGATGGCCGACCCGCGCGCACAGGGCGCCGATCGAGGTTGAGCATGCAGGCTGTAGAAGTGAAGGGTTTCCTTGAATCCAAACTGCCCGGAGTGCAGGTGGAAGTCGAAGGCGAAGGCTGCAATTTCCAGCTGAACGTGATCAGCGACGAGCTGACTGCGCTCAGTCCGGTCAAGCGCCAGCAACAGATCTATGCTCATTTGAACCCATGGATCGCCGATGGCAGCATCCATGCGATCACCATGAAATTCTTCAGCAGCGCAGCCTGGGCTGAGCGTTCCTGAGCCACCCCGCGTCGAGACTCCAATGGACAAACTGATTATTACTGGCGGCGTTCGCCTTGATGGCGAAATCCGCATTTCCGGGGCGAAGAACTCGGCCCTGCCGATTCTGGCCGCTACCCTGCTGGCCGATGGGCCGGTGACGGTCGCCAACCTGCCGCACCTGCACGACATCACCACCATGATCGAGCTGTTCGGCCGCATGGGCATCGAGCCTGTGATCGACGAGAAGCTGGCCGTTGAAATCGATCCGCGCACCATCAAGACCCTGGTTGCGCCGTACGAACTGGTCAAGACCATGCGTGCCTCGATCCTGGTGCTGGGCCCGATGGTAGCCCGCTTCGGCGAAGCCGAAGTGGCGTTGCCCGGCGGCTGCGCGATCGGCTCGCGTCCGGTCGACCTGCACATCCGTGGTCTGGAAGCCATGGGCGCGGTCATCGACGTGGAAGCCGGCTACATCAAGGCCAAGGCGCCCGAGGGTGGCCTGCGCGGCGCCAATTTCTTCTTCGATACCGTGAGTGTGACCGGTACCGAGAACATCATGATGGCAGCCGCGCTGGCCAACGGCCGCAGCGTGTTGCAGAACGCCGCGCGCGAGCCGGAAGTGGTCGACCTGGCCAACTTCATCAACGCCATGGGCGGCAACGTCCAGGGCGCCGGCACCGACACCATCACCATCGATGGCGTCAAGCGACTGCACTCGGCGACCTATAAGGTCATGCCCGACCGTATCGAGACCGGCACCTACCTGGTGGCTGCGGCTTGCACCGGCGGCCGGGTCAAGGTCAAGGACACCGATCCGACCATCCTCGAAGCCGTGCTGGAAAAGCTCCGCGAAGCGGGTGCCGAGATCACCACCGGCGCCGACTGGATCGAACTGAACATGCATGGCAAGCGGCCCAAGGCGGTCAACGTCCGTACCGCGCCATACCCTGCGTTTCCCACCGACATGCAGGCGCAGTTCATCTCGCTCAACGCCATTGCCGAAGGCACTGGCGCGGTCATCGAGACGATCTTCGAGAACCGCTTCATGCACGTGTATGAAATGCACCGCATGGGCGCGCAGATCCAGGTCGAAGGCAACACAGCCATCGTCACCGGTGCCGAAAAGCTCAAGGGCGCGCCGGTCATGGCCACCGACCTGCGGGCTTCGGCCAGCCTGGTGATCTCGGCCCTGACGGCCGAAGGCGATACCCTGATCGATCGCATCTACCACATCGACCGTGGCTACGAGTGCATCGAAGAAAAATTGCAGATGCTGGGCGCCAAGATCCGTCGCGTCCCGGGCTGATGTGCGTGCGGGGCGCAGGGATGCGCCCGGTCGTTGCCAGAAACTTTCCTGTAAGGACTGACGTTTCCCATGTTGACCATTGCGCTGTCCAAAGGCCGCATTCTTGACGATACACTGCCGCTCCTGGCCGAGGCGGGCATCGTGCCCACCGAGAATCCGGACAAGAGCCGCAAGCTGATCATTCCCACGACCCAGGACGACGTACGGCTGCTGATCGTGCGCGCCACCGATGTGCCGACCTACGTCGAACACGGTGCTGCCGATCTGGGTGTCGCCGGCAAGGACGTCCTGCTCGAGTACAGCGGCCAGGGCCTGTACGAGCCGCTCGACCTGCAGATTGCCCAGTGCAAGCTGATGACTGCCGGCGCCATTGGCGCGGCAGAGCCTACTGGTCGCCTGCGCGTCGCCACCAAGTTCGTCAACGTTGCCAAGCGTTACTACGCCGAGCAGGGTCGTCAGGTCGACATCATCAAGCTGTACGGCTCCATGGAGCTGGCACCGCTGGTGGGCCTGGCCGACAAGATCATCGATGTCGTCGACACCGGCAACACCCTGCGCGCCAATGGCCTGGAACCCCAGGAATTGATCGCCCACATCAGCTCCCGGCTGGTGGTGAACAAAGCCTCCATGAAAATGCAACACGCCCGCATCCAGGCGTTGATCGACACCCTGCGCAAGGCAGTGGAGTCGCGACACCGCGGCTGATCCCCCCGCGCGGATTCGCAACCCGCGCCCGTCTATCCGCATCATAGCCAAATAACTCAAGTGCCCATGTGGATCGATTGGTAATCTATCGGCGCTTGAGCAATTGCCATTATTTGAGGCCCGCCATGACCGCTTCCACTGCTATTCGCCGACTCGATGCCACTGATCCGGACTTCGCCCGCCATCTGGACCATCTGTTGAGCTGGGAAAGTATGTCCGATGATTCGGTCAATCAGCGCGTGCTGGACATCATCAAGGCCGTACGCGAGCGGGGCGATGCCGCGCTGGTCGAGTTCACCGAGCGCTTCGATGGTTTGCAGGTCGCCTCCATGGCGGATCTCATGCTGCCGCGTGAGCGGCTCGAGCTGGCGCTGACGCGCATCACCGATGCGCAGCGTCAGGCATTGGAAACCGCAGCCGAGCGGGTGCGGCTCTACCACGAGAAGCAGAAACAGGATTCCTGGAGCTATACCGAAGCCGATGGCACGGTGCTCGGCCAGAAGGTCACACCGCTGGATCGCGCTGGCCTTTATGTGCCCGGTGGCAAGGCGTCGTACCCCTCGTCAGTGCTGATGAACGCCATCCCGGCCAAGGTGGCCGGCGTGACCGAGGTGGTCATGGTGGTGCCCACGCCGCGAGGCGAGGTCAACGAGCTGGTGTTGGCGGCAGCGTGCATCGCTGGGGTCGACCGGGTGTTCACCATCGGTGGCGCCCAGGCGGTTGCCGCCCTGGCCTATGGCACCGAAAGCGTGCCGCGGGTGGACAAGGTCGTGGGCCCTGGCAACATCTACGTGGCGACGGCCAAACGGCATGTGTTCGGCCAGGTCGGGATCGACATGATCGCCGGTCCCTCCGAGATTCTGGTGGTCTGCGATGGCGGCACCGATCCGGACTGGATCGCCATGGACCTGTTCTCCCAGGCCGAACACGACGAAGACGCCCAGGCGATTCTGGTCAGCCCCGATGCCGAATTCCTCGACAAGGTCGCGGCCAGCATCGACAAGCTGCTGCCGACCATGGAGCGTGCCGAGATCATCAACACCTCGATCAATGGGCGGGGCGCCTTGATCAAGGTCCGTGACATGCAGCAGGCTATCGATGTGGCCAACCGCATCGCGCCGGAACACCTGGAATTGTCGGTCGAAGACCCTCAAGCCTGGCTGCCGCAGATTCGCCACGCCGGTGCTATCTTCATGGGCCGTCACACCAGTGAGGCCTTGGGCGACTACTGCGCCGGCCCCAACCACGTGCTGCCAACCTCCGGCACCGCGCGCTTCTCCTCGCCACTGGGGGTGTATGACTTCCAGAAGCGCTCGTCGATCATCTTCTGCTCCGAGCAGGGTGCGTCCGAACTAGGCAAGACCGCTTCTGTACTGGCTCGGGGCGAATCCTTGAGCGCCCACGCACGCAGCGCCGAATACCGTATTCAACCTGACCTAGCCAAAGGGGAGTGAGCATGAGCAAATTCTGGAGCCCTTTCGTCAAGGACCTGGTGCCCTACGTGCCCGGCGAGCAACCCAAGGTTGCCAACCTGGTCAAGCTCAATACCAATGAGAATCCCTACGGCCCATCGCCCAAGGCGATTGAGGCTATGCGCGCCGAGTTGAGCGATAGCCTGCGCCTGTACCCGGACCCCAACAGCGACCTGCTCAAGCAGGCCGTGGCCGACTACTACGGTGTGCAAACCAACCAGGTGTTTCTGGGCAATGGCTCGGACGAGGTGCTGGCGCACATCTTCCACGGCCTGTTCCAGCACGACCAACCGCTGCTGTTCCCGGACATCAGCTACAGCTTCTATCCGGTCTACTGCGGCTTGTATGGCATCCCCTTCGAGGCTGTGCCCTTGGACGAGCATTTCCAGATCCGTGCGCAGGACTATGCAAGGCCCAACGCCGGGATCATCTTCCCCAACCCGAACGCACCCACCGGCTGCCTGCTGGCGCTGGAAGCGGTCGAGCAGATCGTCAAGGCCAGCCCGGATTCGGTGGTGGTGGTGGATGAAGCCTATGTGGATTTTGGTGGCGAAACGGCGATCAAGCTGGTCGATCGCTATCCGAACCTGCTGGTCACCCAGACTGTGTCCAAATCACGCTCGTTGGCCGGCCTGCGGGTAGGCCTGGCGGTGGGGCATCCAGATCTGATCGAGGCACTGGAGCGCATCAAGAACAGCTTCAACTCCTATCCCATCGACCGCATCGCCGTCGCTGGCGCTGCGGCGGCATTCGCCGACAAGGCCTACTTCGAGGACACCTGTGCCAAGGTCATTGCCAGTCGCGAAAAACTGGTCGAAGGGCTACAGCAGCGCGGATTCGAAGTGCTGCCTTCGGCGGCCAACTTCATCTTCGCTCGCCATCCCGAACAGGACGCCTCGGCCATCGCCGCCCGCCTGCGCGAGAAAGGTGTGATCGTGCGGCACTTCAAGCAAGAGCGGATTGCCCAGTTCCTGCGGATCAGCATCGGTACAACGGAGCAGAATCAGGCGTTGCTGGATGCGTTGTAATGGGTGAGTTGGAAGTTTCGAAGCGCGATAAGTCCCCCAGGCCTCTCCAGGTAAAGAGGCCTGAGGGTATACAGAGCAGCATGGCAATCGAATTGCCGTCTACGCTTTTTTCATGGAGATCGATCCGAAACGAATACGTGGACCGGAAAGCCTTAGTGCCAACATATTTTTTTTCGCTGTGTAGCGAATAGGCGCCACAGGTATTCCAGGGTAGATGTCCGTATAAGGAAATTCGCCATCGCCTGATATGCTTCCTACTGAAACATCTTCTTCCTGTCCGGCGTCATTGATGAATGGCAGCAATTCATAAGTAATCACGTAGGCAGTATCAATTTCGAGCCTTCGAATGAGTTGTTGAACGCTGCTACCGTTACCAGCCAGTTGCACCCCGTCGTATTGCCAGTCACTAACGCCGCCGGTCCAGTCGATGTATGGCCGCTGAAAATGAGTGTCCTTGATGAACTCGTCGGCTTCTGGGAAGTCATCAAAAAGGCTTATGCCCCAGAGGGTCACGGGTGTGCTTCCCCCTGAGCTGATCTCCATCTCGAGACGAGTCGTCGAGCTTTGTGTCATATGTTCGAGTGTGTACGAACTTACGCCTGGGTTGAGATTGAAACTATTGACCTGCGCACCGTCTTCCCGGATCACCACCTGACCCAGGGTGTCCAGCGTATTGGAAGCTGTAGCAGGCGTGCCAAACGACCCGCCGCTGATTCTGAACGTATATTGCTTGGCTTTTGCTTCTACGGTGGCGGCCTGCTTGATGCTCGCCTGGTTGACCAGCCGAACGCCAGGCGGGGAAATGACACAGTTGGCCGGATCGCCTTTATCGTCGGTAATCCACTCGGCAAAGCCGTTGCTGAAATCGGAATTCTTGATCAAATTACCGGGCAAGTCTAAACGTGTAATTGTCACTTTTTGCTTGTTCATGACGCGGCCTCCTACGGTGAGTTGTAAGAGAAAAGGCTAGCGTTTATTTAAAGGTGCGCATGATTATGTTTTTGCATTTAATTAAGTATTGAATACTTATTTACAGGCGGGCAGGTCGGTTTTTTATAGGGAAGTTTTGGGAGGTAATTGCCGCGATACTTCCGCCCTCCCGACACATGCCTATTTCTCTTCCTTCTTCACCGGCGCCGGTGCCGGTGGCGGGCGCAGGCCCACTTCGGCACTCAACGTGATTTCCTTGCCCTGGCGCATCACCTGGATGGCAATCCGATCCCCCGGCTTGGTGCGCGCGACCTGGTTCATCGACTTGCGGCCATCGCCAGCCGGCTCGCCGTTGATGCTCAAGATCACGTCACTCAGTTGCAGCCCCGCCTTCTGCGCCGGACCGCCCTGGAAGACGCCTGCAACCACGATGCCTGGCCGATCCTTGATGCCGAACGACTCGGCCAGTTCTTCGGTCATCGGCTGAACTTCGATGCCCAGCCAGCCGCGAATCACCTGGCCATGTTCGATGATCGACTTCATCACCTCCAGCGCCAGCTTGGTCGGGATGGCAAAGCCGATGCCTTGTGAACCGCCAGACTTGGAGAAGATCGCGGTGTTGATGCCGGTCAGGTTGCCATTGGCATCCACCAGGGCGCCGCCGGAGTTGCCTGGGTTGATGGCCGCGTCGGTCTGGATGAAGTCTTCATAGGTGTTGAGCCCCAGCTGGTTGCGTCCGGTGGCACTGATGATGCCCATGGTCACCGTCTGGCCTACACCGAACGGGTTGCCGATGGCCAGGGCGACGTCGCCGGTGCGGATACCGTCGGAGCGCCCGATGGTGATCGCAGGAACGTTCTTCAGATCGATCTTGAGCACCGCCAGGTCCGTTTCCGGATCGCTGCCGATCACCCGTGCCAAGGTTTCGCGGCCGTCCTTGAGGGCTACCACGATCTGGTCGGCGCCTGCGGTCACGTGGTTGTTGGTGAGCAGGTAGCCTTCCGGACTCATGATCACCGCCGAGCCCAGACTCGACTCCCAGCGCCGTTGCTTGGGCAGGTTGTCACCGAAGAAGCGGCGGAACTGCGGGTCTTCGAACAGCGGGTGGGCGCCTTTGTTGACAGCCTTGGTGGTGTACAGGTTGGCCACCGCCGGCGCCGCGATCGCCACGGCGTCGGCGTAGGACACCGGCCCCTGGATGACACTGGCGCTCTGCGGCGCCTGCTGCAGGTTGACGTCCTGGCTGGGCAGGCCCACCCATTGCGGAAAGCGCAGGATGACCAGCAGGGCGATCAATATGCCGGTCAACAGCGGCCAACCGAAAAAGCGCAAGGCCTTGAACATGGGGACGATCCTGAAGGGTAGCGAGGGGCTGTTTCTTCGGCGCGCGGGGGCGCCATAATGGCCGGCATTATACGGGCGCTCGCGCCATGCTGAACTGCCTTTGTGGAGACTTTTATGGCTGTGGCACTGAACACGTTGGTCGAGGAAGCCGACCGCTATCTGGGCAGCGCGAAGATCCAGGATTACTGCCCCAACGGCTTGCAGGTGGAAGGGCGCCCGCAGGTGATGCGTATTGTCAGTGGCGTCACCGCCAGCCAGGCGCTGCTCGATGCCGCCGTGCAAGCCAGGGCCGATCTGGTGCTGGTGCATCATGGCTATTTCTGGAAGGGCGAGAACCCCTGCGTGGTCGGCATGAAGCAGCGGCGCCTGAAGACGCTGCTCAAGCACGACATCAGCCTGTTGGCCTACCACCTGCCGCTGGATCTGCATGCCGAAGTGGGCAACAACGCGCAACTGGCGCGGCAGTTGGACATCACTGTGGAAGGCCCGCTGGACCCAGCCGATCACCGAGTGATCGGGCTGATCGGTTCATTGCCCGAGCCGATGCATCCACGTGATTTCGCCCGGCGCGTGCAGGAAGTACTGGGCCGTGAACCGTTGCTGATCGAAGGCAGCGAAAAGATCCGTCGCTTAGGGTGGTGCACTGGCGGTGGCCAGGGCTACATCGATCGTGCGATTGCCGCCGGCGTGGACCTGTTCATCAGTGGCGAGGCGTCCGAGCAGACGTTTCACAGTGCCCGCGAGAACGACATCAGCTTCATCGCCGCCGGGCATCATGCTACCGAGCGCTATGGGGTCCAGGCGCTGGGTGATTACCTGGCACGGCGCTTTGCGCTCGAGCATGTGTTTATCGACTGTCCCAATCCCATCTGATGGTTGGACCGTGGTGCCCGAGAAGAGGCCAGGAAGCAGGCTGGCCTCTCCAAACCACAAGGCATATTGATATACCCCTTCGATCTAACCGGCCCCGCTGTCCAAACTGGACGCCGTGTTAGAGTGACCGGCTCGAACACGGCCCGTAGGCCGTCCATAAAGACTGTATTCCGTGAGTAGCCATGGTTGACAAACTGACGCATCTGAAACAGCTGGAGGCGGAAAGCATCCACATCATTCGTGAGGTGGCCGCTGAGTTCGATAACCCGGTGATGTTGTATTCCATCGGCAAAGACTCGGCCGTGATGCTGCATCTGGCGCGCAAGGCGTTCTTCCCCGGCAAGCTGCCGTTTCCGGTGATGCACGTCGACACCCAATGGAAGTTTCAGGAGATGTACAAGTTCCGCGACCGCATGGTCGAGGAGCTGGGCCTGGACCTGTTGGTGCACGTCAACCCAGAAGGCGTGGCGCAGGGTATCAACCCCTTCACCCACGGCAGCTCCAAGCATACCGACATCATGAAGACCCAGGGCCTGAAACAGGCGCTGGACAAGTACGGCTTCGATGCTGCCTTCGGTGGCGCGCGCCGCGACGAAGAAAAGTCGCGGGCCAAGGAGCGGGTCTACTCGTTCCGTGACAGCAAGCACCGCTGGGATCCGAAGAACCAGCGTCCGGAGCTCTGGAACGTCTACAACGGTAAGGTCAACAAGGGCGAATCGATCCGCGTGTTCCCCCTGTCGAACTGGACCGAGCTGGACATCTGGCAGTACATCTACCTGGAAGGCATCCCGATCGTGCCGCTGTACTTCGCCGCCGAACGCGAAGTGATCGAGAAGAACGGCACGCTGATCATGATCGACGACGAGCGCATTCTCGAGCACCTCAGCGAAGAAGAGAAAGCCAGCATCGTCAAGAAGAAAGTGCGTTTCCGCACCCTTGGCTGCTACCCGTTGACGGGCGCGGTGGAGTCCGAGGCCGACAGCCTCACCGACATCATTCAGGAAATGCTCCTGACGCGAACGTCCGAGCGCCAGGGCCGGGTCATCGATCATGATGGCGCCGGTTCCATGGAAGACAAGAAACGTCAGGGCTACTTCTAGAGCAGGGTCAGAACATGTCGCACCAATCCGAATTGATCAGCGAGGACATCCTCGCCTACCTGGCCCAGCACGAACGCAAGGAACTGCTGCGCTTCCTCACCTGCGGCAACGTCGACGACGGCAAGAGCACCCTGATCGGGCGCCTGCTGCACGACTCCAAGATGATCTACGAAGATCACCTGGAAGCCATCACCCGTGACTCGAAGAAATCCGGCACCACGGGCGAAGAAGTCGACCTGGCGCTGCTGGTCGACGGGCTGCAGGCCGAGCGTGAGCAAGGCATCACCATCGATGTCGCCTACCGCTATTTCTCCACGGCCAAACGCAAGTTCATCATCGCCGACACCCCGGGCCACGAGCAGTACACACGCAACATGGCCACCGGTGCCTCCACCTGCGACCTGGCGATCATCCTGGTGGATGCCCGCTACGGTGTGCAGACCCAGACCCGTCGGCACAGCTACATCGCGTCCCTGCTGGGCATCAAGCACATCGTGGTGGCCATCAACAAGATGGACCTCAAGGGCTTCGATGAAGGCGTGTTCGAGCAGATCAAGGCCGACTACCTGAAATTCGCCGAGGCCATCAGCCTGAAGCCGACCACGTTGGCCTTCGTGCCGATGTCGGCGCTCAAGGGCGACAACGTGGTCAACCGCAGCGAGCAGTCGCCGTGGTACACCGGCCAGACCCTGATGGAAATTCTGGAAACCGTGGAAGTGGCGGCCGACCGCAACTTCGACGACCTGCGTTTCCCGGTGCAATACGTCAACCGGCCGAACCTGAATTTCCGCGGCTTCGCCGGCACCCTGGCCAGCGGCGTCGTGCACAAGGGCGACGAAGTGGTGGTGCTGCCCTCGGGCAAGAGCAGCCGGGTGAAATCCATCGTCACCTTCGAGGGCGAACTGGAACATGCCGGCCCCGGCCAGGCCGTGACCCTGACCATGGAAGACGAGATTGACATCTCCCGTGGCGACTTGCTGGTGCATGCCGCCAACGTGCCGACCGTTTCCGACAGCTTCGAAGCGATGCTGGTGTGGATGGCCGAAGAGCCCATGCTGCCCGGCAAGAAATACGACATCAAGCGTGCCACCAGCTACGTGCCGGGCTCGATCGCCAGCATCGTCCACAAGGTCGATGTCAACACGCTGGCTGAAGGCCCGGGCAGTGCGCTGCAGCTCAACGAGATCGGCAAGGTCAAGGTATCGCTGGACAGCGCCATCGCCCTGGACGGTTACGACAGCAACCGCACCACCGGCGCGTTCATCATCATCGACCGCCTGACCAATGGCACCGTCGGCGCCGGCATGATCATCGCCCCGGCAGCGGTCACCCAAGGTGGCAAGGCCCATGGCCGTTCCGCCCACGTGACCACCGAGGAGCGTGCCCAGCGCTTTGGCCAGCAACCGGCGACCGTGCTGTTCAGCGGCCTCTCGGGCGCAGGCAAGAGCACCTTGGCCTACGCCGTGGAGCGCAAGTTGTTCGACATGGGCCGCGCAGTGTTCGTACTCGATGGCCAGAATCTGCGCCATGACCTGAACAAGGGCTTGCCGCAGGACCGCGCCGGGCGTACCGAGAACTGGCGTCGTGCCGCTCACGTGGCCCGGCAGTTCAACGAAGCGGGGCTGGTGACCCTGGCCGCCTTCGTGGCACCGGATGCGGCCGGCCGCGAGCAGGCGCGTGACCTGATCGGCGCTGATCGCCTGCTGACCGTCTACGTCCAGGCCTCACCCCTGGTCTGCCGCGAACGCGACCCTCAGGGTCTGTACGCTGCAGATCAGGACAACATCCCGGGCGAGTCTTTCCCGTACGACGTGCCATTGAATGCCGATCTGGTGATCGACACCCAAGCCTCGTCGGTGGATGAAGGGGTCAAGCAGGTGCTGGAGCTGCTGCGCAGCCGCGGCGCGATCTAAGCCTTGCAGTACTGCATAAAACCCTGCCGCGGCAGGGTTTTTTGTGTGTGCTCGGCTAATTTTCTACCACCCGGCAGGGCGCCGAACGGCGCCTGATGCGCCTTCATCTCTTGTGAAGGCAACAGCCCATGACCCATCTTCTTTCCCTGAGCGGCGAAGTCGCCCGATCCGCACCGTTGGCCAGCAGTGTCAGCAAGCATTTTGCCAGCCGCCCCTCGTTGCGCGAGGTGGCATTGCAGGTGCTGGCAACCCAATTCGCCGTCGTCTATCCCAAGTTGAACGTGGATTTTTCCCATGTTCATCTGTTCGAGCCCATCAACCGACCGGGGACTGCGTCGTTCGCGGGTTATCGCAAGCTATCGCTGGCCAATGTCCTGATCGACCGCTACCTGCACGACGAACATATCAGCCTTGTCCAGGGCTACCATTTCCTCACTGCACAGGCAGGCGCTGAAAACCCGGGTGCGCTGGCCGTGGACATGACCCAGGTGCAGGGCATCATCAACGAGTGGGGCCCGCAGATACTGCAGGCGTACAGCGAAGCGTTGTGCAGCTATTGGGATGTGACCCAGCCTGCGGGAGGCAACCGTTGGCAATGGCTGGGCAACGCACTGCAAGTCCGGCTCAAGCACAGCGTGGAGCGCGAACAAAAGGCAGGCCGCCTGAGCAATGAGCAGGGCGCTACCGCCATGCTGCTGGTGTCGATGCCGGGCGCCCGCGAGCGTGCGCTGTACACCGGCGACACCATCGAGGCGAGCCTGTTCAGTGTGCAGGCCATGGGCGTGCCGCTGCAGCGCCATGCCGAACTTACCCACGCCTTGATCATCCGCCGCCGGGTCAGCAGCCATGGCGGCGAAGTGTTGCTGATGTACACCCCGGTCAACGGTCTGGAAACGTTCCCGACCTTGCAGGCAATGGCGGATGCATTCGCCATGCACCTGGGTCGTGCGGTTACCGGTCCGACGCTGGAACTGGTACTGTATTCGCCTACGGGCAACATCTTCGAGGCGCAGGCTCAGGCCATCCTGGAGCAGCAACTCGAAGCGTTGCAGGCTCTGGGCAGGTATTGCCGAGCCAGTGGCTTCGGCGCAGAGGCTCTGGAGCAGGGCACCGAATACGTGACGTGCCTGTTCGATATCGACAGCGCTCAAGAGCGGGCACGCCTGCAAGCCCTGCAGGACAGCCTGCCGACCTGGCTGACGAAGGCCGACGACGAGCAGCGCCGGGAATTCTCGCTGTACCTGGCGACCTTGGCCGCACTGCGCGAACAGCAGCAACGGGCATCGTATCTGGACGGTATACCCACCATCGCCGACTTTGCCGAGCAGGCTCTGGTCCGTCAGATCGGCCAGGACCACCCGCATGCGCCGCTCGCCGCAGTCGACGACGTCGAAGTGCATATTCTCACGGTACCCAACGCGCAGCTGAGCATCGTCAATGCGGGTGATACCACCTTGCAGGATCACACCATCAGCCTGGTGGACCTGGCCCTATACAATTTATCGGGCCGACCCCAGGGGCACTTGGTGGTCAAGCCAAAGGCGGGAGCGACACTGCCTTCCTGGGTCGACGAGACAAGTATCCAGGCCTTGGTCACCAAGACCGATGCAGGCGGCAGCTACCTGGCGTTGCTCAACCAGAAGCTGTTGCTGGACCCTGCTGAATTCGTCTGGCGCCAGGCGCTGTTCGGCAGCCAGTTGCAATGTCAGTTGCCCATGCTGGCGTTGGAAAACAGCATCCGTGGTCAGTGGGGTTTCACCCGCCTGGGTTGGAAGTATGTCGCCGGGGTCATGGAGGCCTCCGGCGACGCTGAAATCGAAGGGGTGGCCATTGCTATTCAGGGGCTGGGAATATGGCCTGCGGCCGACATGAAGGTCGACCAGGTCTGCAACATGTATGTGATATCGGCCATCGATGGAACCGGGCTGCAGGTGCTGTACCGCCCCCTCATGCAACCGACGCTGATTCAATACCCGGACCGTGCTGCTCTGTTCGAGGCCATTGCCGAAGAGGGTGAGGTGCAGCGCAGCGTGCTTGACTGGCTCGATGCGCCGGCCCGCGCGCGATACGCCAATGGTGGCTTTCACCAGCCCCATCTGGTTCGGTTTGTACAAGGCTCGGAATTCGCGCCGATCAATGTCCCGGCCGCTGCCACCTTGAAGGGTGTGCCGCTGGGTAGCGATGTGCTGGCTGAGCTGTATAAAGCCAGTGTGAATGCTTTGGTCACCGTCGCCGACCGGCAGTCGGTTTCCACTGAGGAAAGCCGCTGGATTGGCTATCGAGCGGTGGGCTGGACAGTGTTCAACGCGCTCTTGCCCATTCTTCCGGGACCGTTGGCTACCGCTGGCTGGCTGATCCAGGCCATGGCGGCGAGCAATGTTACGCTCGTGGCGCAGGCGGGCGGCGACAAGGATGCGGTAGATGACCAACTGGTGGATCTGCTGTTCAACATTGCCCTGGTCCTGCTGGTTCACACCACTGGACGGGCTTTGGCGATCAGGGAGTTCCGTCATCCGGTGCTGCCGGCGCCTGCAGCGGCCACGGTGGCCACGCAACTGTCGCCAGCCCCGCTGCAGGTGTTCGACGCCAACGCGCACCTGAGTTTTTCCTGGGCGCGTGCCCAGCATCGGCTCAGCCCTGAAGATGCCACGGCCTTGGCCAGCTACCGCGTCGCCGCGCCGCAACCGCTACCTGAACCACTGCCCCACGGCGCCCTGCGTGGCCTGTATCTGGATGGCGAGCGTTGGTTGTTGCCACTCGATGGACACTTCTATCCGGTGATGGTCGACGATGGCCTGGTACGCATCGTCGATGCGGCTCGCCCGCAATCCCCGGGGCCGTGGGTGGAGCGCGACGAAGTGGGGCGTTGGCGCCTGGATCTGCACCTGCGTCTGCGCGGCGGTGGACCCAAGCGCAGCATTGCGGCACTACGTGCGGCGAACCGCGAGCGCATGCAGGCCTGCGACCAGCAGATCACCGCATTCAATCGACAACGCTCCGCTCTGCATGACCGTGTCAACCAAGTGTTGCGCAAGGTCAATCGTGCCTTCGACGCCAAGGACAGCGAGCGCCTGAGAGGGCTGCGCGATGCCCTGAGCGAAGCGACCGGCGACTATTTGAGTGCGTTGCGCCAAGTGCTGGCGGTCAGCCTGGAACTGAACCGCCTGGAGCCCTACGGCAACCGCGCCAAGGAGCAAGCCAGCCTGCTGTTCCAGCTGTGCGAAGTGGGCCAGGAAGAAGTCATCAACCTGCGCTACAAAAGCCTGGATTATCGCGACAGGGCCGATGACATCAGTGTGCTTCTGGATGGCTCGCAGATGAGCGATCAGCAATCCCAGGAGTTTTTCGATTATGTGAGCAACAGCATCGATATCCTCGACAAGCAGATTCAGTTGACCAAGGAAATAGCCCAGTGGAAGGAGCAACTTCGGCGCATGCCGATCGAAGGGGCGGCGGCCGTGGAGAAATTGACGGCGAACTGGATCGAAGCCTTGTCCGTGCGGCGCTGGATCGGCCTGCTGGTGGATGGCCTGGCGTTGACCAGCATTCGCTATATCGCCACGCTGGAGGTGGCTGACAGGGTGATGGACTCGGTGGCCGAGCCGGTTCGTCTGGCGGCGCAGACCCATGCGGCCCTGGAGGAAACCGCCGATTACAACCTCAACGATCGGGTCGAGCTGTTGAATAGCCTGGACCTGCAATACGAGGCGGCGCAGCAGTCCCTTGCGTTCTATGTGGAGGAGATCGGCGATCGACTCTACGCGCCTGCGCGCCTGCGCCTGGCCAACCTGATTCAGGAGCTGCGCGACAGTGCCCAGGCGGCCTTGGTACCGCTGATCCGCGAGCAGTTCAAGATGACCCGCAAGCAGCGCCAGCAGGCCCGGCACAAGACCATCTTCGTGACCCGGCACAGGGGGTTGGTGGTGGGGCAGCGGCGTGCCAAGGTTGCGGTCACCGATCGCGACATCGTCGACGTGATCGACCCCATCGAAAAGAAAGTGCTGGCCTCGTTCGACAAGGACCCGGCGCAAGCCGATTGGCAGGCACTGGAAACCGCTCCTGTGGCACGTCCGCGACCGTCGGGTAGCACGCTGAACGCCGCGATCCGGCGCGGCAATCAGCTGTTGCAGGGCGCCGACCAGCAGATCCGCAATGCCTGGAAAGAAGCGCAGAAGCCCTATCTCCCCGTCGAGGTCGAGGATCGGCTACGGGTGTACGCGCAGCAGTTGAGCGAGGCGGCCGACGCCGTCGAGCAGCAAATGACCCGTGACAACGCGGTGGACGAGGCGACCAGTCAGCAGACCTCTGCCCACGGCCGAGCACAGGTGTTTCGCGACAAGGCCGCCCAGTTGATCGAGCAAGGGCGCCTGATTCACATCCACATGGTCAAGTGGCAGCCTCCTGCGGCGGCGCGGGTGGACTACCTGTACCGCGAGGGTGAGGCACGGATCAGCCGCGTCGGGGCGCGCAGCAAGCTCAAGCGCTCGCCTGGCTATCTGGAGGAGTACCTGGTGGCTGACACGGCGAGCAAGCCCTTGTGGTATGCGCACTTTCACTACGCGCATCCGCGCGGCCCGCGCGATGCCTACACAGCCGCGCATTTGAAAACCGTGGAGCAACGCTTCGACGGGCTCGAGAAGCAGAAGAGCGACGAAGTAGCCCACGGCAAGTGGATCGGGATACTGCGCAGCGAGATAACACCGCCCTTCGATGGGGTTTACCTGGCGCTGTGAACGTTGGGCCAAGCGGCCCAGGCATAAACCCGTAGCCCAGGCATGAAAAAGCGGGACCTGGCTGTGCAGGTCCCGCTTTTCTATCGATACACCTCGAGCGATTCGAGCGGTCCGTCTTACTTGCGCTTGAGCCCGTACTGCTCGTCCAGCATGCCAGGTCCGTTCGGCGACTTGGGCGCGTAGTCGCGCGGAGGTTCGGCGTCGCGCGGTGGCGTCAGGCGCTCACGGTGGGGCTGCGGAACGTCCGAATGCAGGGCGGCCAACAGGCGCTGACGGGTCAATTCGTCCAGGGCCAGGCGATCGGCGCCTTCGGCCAGGTGATCCTGGACTTCCTGATAGCTCTGGGTCAGCTTCTTGACCAGAATGGCAGTGCTGTTGAAGTGAGTGACCACTTCGTTCTGGTAGGTATCGAAGCGTTCCTGGATATCATCCAACTGACGCTGCGTACCATTGGGCACGGCGCGAGGTGCCAGGCGCGCGACGGCAAAACCGATGACCACACCAACCACCAGGGCCACGGCCGGCAACAACCAAACTAGGAGCGAGAGTTCCACGAGTCCTTCCTCTATAAACGGCTTTGCTTTACGTTAACGGCTCGGACCTGCGCTGTATACCGCGCGCTTGCGCAATTTCACAGGACAGAATCTTCCAGCTAGACGAGTCGACCCCGCTTGGGGTCACGGAGTTCACCCCTTGCTCATCCGCGAAACCGCAGTTTTCATCGACGGCCCGCTGGGCCCACTCGAAGCGTTGTACCTCGACACCGCCCAAGCCACCGGCATTGCCTTGATCTGCCATCCCAATCCGGTACAGGGCGGGACCATGCTCAACAAGGTCGTCTCCACCTTGCAGCGCACTGCCCGCGATGCCGGCATGCTGACGCTGCGCTTCAACTACCGCGGCGTAGGTGCAAGTGCCGGGAGCCATGACATGGGCAGTGGCGAGGTCGACGATGCCCAGGCGGTGGCTGCCTGGCTTCGAGCAAAACACCCCGAGCTGCCGCTGACCATTCTGGGCTTTTCCTTTGGCGGTTTCGTGGCAGCGACTTTGGCCGGCCGCCTGGAGGCTGAAGGCGAGGCGGTGAAGCAGTTGTTCATGGTTGCCCCGGCGGTCATGCGCATCACCGAAAGCCTACCGGTACACGCCACGTTGACCGTGATCCAGCCGGACGCCGACGAAGTGGTCGATCCACCGCTCGTCTACGACTGGTCGGACAAGCTCGAGCGCCCCCACGAGCTGCTGAAAGTGGCAGAATGCGGGCACTTTTTCCACGGCAAGCTGACCGACCTCAAGGATCTGCTGCTGCCGCGCCTTTCGAATTGATGCCCGTCCACGGGCCCTGAACAAGAATCGACCCATGACCACTCGTATCCTGACCGGTATCACCACCACTGGCACGCCTCACCTGGGCAACTACGCCGGCGCCATCCGCCCGGCGATCGTCGCCAGCCGCCAGAGCGATGCCGACTCGTTCTATTTCCTGGCCGACTACCACGCCCTGATCAAATGCGATGACCCGCTGCGCATCCAGCGCTCGCGTCTGGAAATCGCGGCCACCTGGCTGGCGTCGGGCCTGGACGTGGAGCGGGTGACGTTTTACCGGCAATCCGATATTCCGGAAATCCCCGAGCTGACCTGGCTGCTAACCTGCGTGGCCGCCAAGGGCCTGCTCAACCGCGCCCACGCCTACAAGGCGTCGGTGGACAAGAACGTGGAAACCGGCGAAGACCCGGATGCGGGCATTTCCATGGGCCTCTACAGCTATCCGGTGTTGATGGCCGCCGATATCCTGATGTTCAACGCGCACAAGGTGCCGGTCGGCCGCGACCAGATCCAGCACGTGGAAATGGCCCGCGACATTGGCCAGCGCTTCAACCACCTGTTCGGCAAGGGCCGCGAGTTCTTCGTCATGCCCGAGGCCTTGATCGAGGAAAGCGTCGCCACCTTGCCCGGCCTGGACGGGCGCAAGATGTCCAAGAGCTACGACAACACCATCCCGTTATTCACCAGCGCCAAGGACATGAAAGACGCCATCTCGCGCATCGTCACCGACTCGCGCGCGCCGGGCGAAGCCAAGGACCCGGACAACTCGCACCTGTTCACCCTGTTCCAGGCCTTCGCCACGTCCGAGCAGAGCGCCGAGTTCCACGCCGCGCTGCGCGAAGGGTTGGGTTGGGGCGAGGCCAAGGCGCGCCTGTTCAACCTGCTCGATGCCGAGCTGGGTGAAGCCCGCGAGCGGTATCACCACTTCATCGAGCGCCCGGCCGAACTGGAAGACATCCTTCTGGCCGGCGCCGCCAAAGCCCGTGCCGTCGCCACGCCGTTTCTGGGTGAGCTGCGCGAGGCGGTGGGGCTGCGCTCGTTCCGCGAGCAGGTTCAGGTGACCACGGCAGGCAAGAAGAAAGCCGCCAAGGCTGCACGTTTCGTCAGCTTCCGTGACGACGACGGCAGCTTCCGCTTCCGTCTGCTCCACGCCGGCGGCGAGCAACTGCTGCTGTCGCGCAGCTTCGCCGACGGCAAGGCGGCCGGGCAGGTCAGCAAGCAATTGCAGCAGGGCGGTGAACTGGACATCCGCAGCGATGCCGAAAGCTTCACGCTGTGGCTGGACGACACCTGCGTGGCCGATGGCCCGACGTTCACCACGACAGAAGCCCGCGATACCGCCATTCAGGCGTTGCGCAAGGCACTGCAGCCCCAAGGGGAGTGATGCGACACCCTGTCGCAAAGCTCATTGCCATTATCCTGGGCCGTCGCTACAGTGACGGCCCGTTTTTGTTGCCTTGCTAACGAATATGACGCCCCTAGAACGATACCAAGCCGATCTCAAACGTCCCGAATTCTTCCACGACGCCGCCCAGGAAAATGCCGTCCGCCACCTGCAGCGTCTGTACGACGATCTGGTCGCCGCCGAGCACAGCAAACCTGGCGTGTTCGGCAAGCTGTTCGGCAAGAAGGAGCCCAAGCTGGTCAAGGGCATCTACTTCTGGGGCGGCGTAGGCCGCGGCAAGACCTACCTGGTCGACACCTTCTTCGACGCCTTGCCGTTCGAGCAGAAAGTGCGCACGCACTTCCACCGTTTCATGAAGCGCGTGCACGAGGAACTGAAAACCCTCAAGGACGTGAAGAACCCGCTGACGGTGATCGCCAAACGCTTCTCCGACGAGGCGCGGGTGATCTGCTTCGACGAGTTCTTCGTTTCGGACATCACCGACGCGATGATCCTGGGCACCTTGATGGAAGAGCTGTTCAAGAATGGCGTGACCTTGGTGGCCACTTCCAACATCGTGCCAGACGGCTTGTACAAGGACGGCCTGCAGCGAGCGCGTTTCCTGCCGGCGATCGCCTTGATCAAGGAGAACACCGAGATCGTCAACGTCGACAGCGGCGTCGACTATCGCCTGCGTCACCTGGAGCAGGCCGAGCTGTTCCACTCGCCGCTCAACGAAGCTGCCCAGGCGAGCATGCGCGAAAGCTTCAAGGCGCTGACCCACAACAGTACCAAAGTGGTCGAGAACGACCCCCTGATGATCGAGAATCGCGAGATCCGTGCGCTGCGCACCTGCGATGACGTGGCCTGGTTCGAATTCCGCGAGCTGTGCGACGGCCCACGCAGCCAGAACGACTACATCGAGCTGGGCAAGATCTTCAACGCCGTGCTGATCAGTGGCGTCGAGCAGATGAGCGTGACCACCGACGACATCGCGCGGCGCTTCATCAACATGGTCGACGAGTTCTACGACCGTAACGTGAAGCTGATCATCTCAGCCGAAGTGGAGCTCAAGGACCTGTACACCGGTGGCCGCCTGAACTTCGAGTTCCAGCGCACCCTCAGCCGCCTGCTGGAAATGCAGTCCCACGAGTTCCTCTCGCGGGCGCACAAGCCCTGACAGACCGCAGCGCCTGATTCGCGGCCGCTGACCGCTCCCACAATTGTCCGTGGGAGCGGTCAGTGGCCGCGAAAGGCGCACCGCAATGTTTCTTCAAGCCGCCTGCATGAACTGCTGCCGATAGCCATTGGGTGACAGCTCGGTGTGCTGGCGGAACAACCGGGCAAAGAAACTCGCATCGTCATACCCCACCTCATAGCTGATGGTCTTGACGCTCTTGCGGGTACCCGACAACAGCCCTTTGGCAGTTTCGATGCGCAGCCGTTGCAAGTAATGCAGCGGCTTGTCGCCGGTAGCGGCATGGAAGCGCCGCATGAAATTGCGAATGCTCATGCCGCGCTCGCGCGCCACATCCTCGAAGCGGAATTTCTCGGCGAAATGTTCTTCCAGCCACTGCTGGATGTGCAGGATCGGCACGTCGCGGTGCAGCTTCTGGCCACCGAAACCAATGCGGCCCGGCGTATAGCTGCGCTGCACTTCGTACAAGGTGTCGCGCGAGACCGCCTGGGCCACGTGAGCCCCGCAGAAGCGTTCGATCAGGTGAATGTACAGGTCGCAGGCCGACACCGGCCCACCGGCGCAGAACAGGTTGTCGGCGTCGGTCAGGTGCTTGTCCTGATTGAGCCTGACGCGTGGAAAGCGCTGTTTGAATTCCTCGAAGAAACGCCAGTAGGTGGTCGCTTCCTTGCCGTCCAGCAGGCCGCTGGCGGCCAACCAGAACACACCGCTGGCCTCGCCGCACAGTACCGCGCCGCGTGCATGTTGCGCGCATAGCCAAGGCAGCACCTGGGGGTAGCGTGCCGCAGCACTGTCGAAGTCACCCCAGCAGGCAGGCAGGATGATCAGGTCGGCATCTTCCAGGCCACCGTCCACGGGCAGCATGACCTCACTGAAGCTGCGCACCGGCAGGCCGTTCGGGCTGACCAGGCGTGTTTCGAACAGCGCATGACGCTCCAGGCTCATCTGCTTGCCATAGCGCAGGCTGGCCATGTGGAAGAAGTCCTTGGCCTGCATCAGGGTCGAAGCCATGACTTGGTCGGTGGCCAGAATGCAGACCCGCCGCAGCGCGGGCGTATGGGGCGTGAAGATCATGATTTTATTCTTGTGGGGTGAAAGCGGTCAGGATATGGCCGAAGTGCCGTTGGATTCAAGCGAGGCCGAGAATGCGATGCCGGCGCTGGCCCCTTCGCGGCCACAGACCGCTCCCACAAAGGCACACGGTCCCTGTGGAAGGCATTCTTTGGCCGCATACGATCCCTGTGGGAGCGGCCAGTGGCCGCGAAGAGGCCCGCAAGATCAGCCGAGATCAGCGATCAGGGTGCTGGATTCGGCTGCCCCTGGTGGATTGCCTCGATGCCGGCCAGTACTTCTTCGGACAACACCAGCTCGATGCTTGCCAGGTTGCTGTCCAGTTGCTCCAACGAAGTTGCGCCAATGATGTTGCTGGTCACGAACGGCTGCGCGGTGACGAAGGCCAAGGCCATCTGCGCCGGGTCCAGGCCATGCTCGCGGGCCAGGGCCACGTAGCGGCTGGTGGCAGCCACTGCCTGCTCGTTGGCGTAGCGGGTGAAGCGGCTGAACAACGCCAGACGACTGCCAGCCGGGCGCGCGCCATTCTCGAACTTGCCCGAGAGCATGCCGAACGCCAGGGGCGAGTAGGCCAGCAGCCCGCATTGCTCGCGGATGGCTACTTCGGCCAGACCGACCTCGAAGGTGCGGTTGAGCAGGTTGTAGGGGTTCTGGATGGACACCGGGCGGGGCAGGGTGCCGCTGTCGGCCAGGCCGAGAAACTTCATGGTGCCCCACGGCGTTTCGTTGGACAGCCCGACGTGGCGGATCTTGCCAGCCTTGACCTGCTCGTCGAGCACCTGCAGGGTTTCCTGCAGCGGCGTGTCGAGGTGATCCTGGGTGTGCTGGTAGCCCAGCTTGCCAAAGAAATTGGTGCTGCGTTCGGGCCAGTGCAACTGATAGAGGTCGATCCAGTCGGTCTGCAGGCGCTGCAGGCTGGCGTCCAGCGCCGCGACGATGTGCTCGCGGTTGAATTTCAGCTGGCCGTCGCGGATATGGCTGATGCCATTGCCGGGGCCGGCGATCTTGCTGGCCAGGATCCAGTCGGCCCGGTCGCCCTGGCGCTTGAACCAGTTGCCGATCACCCGCTCGGTGGCAGCATAGGTTTCCGGACGCGGTGGCACGGGGTACATTTCCGCCGTGTCGAGGAAATTGATGCCGGCCGCCTTGGCCCTTTCTATCTGCGCGAAGCCTTGCTCCTCGGTGTTCTGCTCGCCCCAGGTCATGGTACCCAGGCACAGCGCGCTCACGTTCAGATCGGTACGTCCCAGCTGGCGATAGTGCATCGGTGACTCCTCTTGGCAAAGGAATCATAAAAGCAGGTTGATATTTTTTTCGCAATCTGGATAATTCGGCCCCTCTCTGTGAAGTGGAAGTGATGCCCCCCTCCCGGAAGAATTTTGCCGTGTATGTGACGCGAAGACCCGAGCCCCCCAAAAGTGTCCCGTGCCCGGCTGCCTTTGACTTGTCAAAGTAAGCACTATTCAGTAAGATCCGCCGTCTCTTTTTGCTGGGCGGCCCCTGAGGCTATAAAGAATGAAAACTTTTACTGCTAAACCGGAAACAGTAAAGCGCGACTGGTTCGTCGTTGATGCTGCTGGTCAGACCCTGGGTCGTCTGGCTACAGAAATCGCGAGCCGTCTGCGTGGCAAGCACAAGCCTGAGTACACTCCTCACGTTGACACCGGCGACTACATCGTCGTCATCAACGCCGAGCAGGTGCGTGTCACTGGTGCCAAGACCACTGACAAAATCTACTACTCCCACTCCGGTTTCCCGGGCGGTATCAAGTCGATCAACTTCGAAAAGCTGATCGCCAAGGCGCCTGAGCGCGTGCTCGAGACCGCGGTCAAGGGCATGCTGCCCAAGAACCCGCTGGGTCGCGACATGTACCGTAAGCTGAAAGTCTATGCGGGCGCTGCTCACCCTCATACTGCTCAGCAGCCCCAAGAACTGAAGTTTTAACGGAATAGTTCATTATGTCGGCGACTCAAAATTACGGCACTGGCCGTCGCAAGACCGCAACCGCTCGCGTTTTCCTGCGTCCGGGCACCGGTAACATCTCCATCAACAATCGCACTCTGGACACCTTCTTCGGTCGCGAAACTGCCCGCATGGTAGTTCGCCAGCCGCTGGAGCTGACCGAGAACACCGAGAAGTTCGACATCTACGTCACCGTTATCGGTGGTGGTGTCAGCGGTCAAGCCGGTGCGATCCGTCACGGTATCACCCGTGCGCTGATGGAATACGACGAAGCACTGCGTCCAGCCCTGCGTAAAGCAGGCTTCGTGACTCGCGATGCTCGTGAAGTTGAACGTAAGAAAGTCGGTCTGCGTAAAGCGCGTAAGCGTCCGCAGTACTCGAAGCGTTAATTCGCGTCTTCGTTCCAGAAAAACCCGGTTCTCGCGAGCCGGGTTTTTTTTCGCCCGTCAATCCTGGGGAGGCGCTGGTACACTGCGCGCAAGACAATGCAGACGCCTGTTGCAGCAGGCTAAGGTTCATGATGGCGGAAGAGCAGGGCGGCGCATGTGACATCGACCAGGGTCGCCGGCGTTTTCTGGTCAGGACCACGGCGCTGGTAGGCGCTGCCGGTGCGGTCGGCGCAGCCGTGCCGTTCGTGGCTTCATGGCAGCCCAGTGCCAAGGCGCGCGCTGCAGCGGCGCCGGTCAAGGTGAACATCGCCAAGATCGAGCCGGGGCAGCAGATGGTTGCCCGGTGGCGTGGCCAGCCCGTGTTCATCTGTCGACGCACGCCGCAGGTACTCGAAAATCTTGCCCACGACACCGGGCATCTAGCCGACCCTGAATCGCACGATTCGGATCAGCCGGCTTACGTGGATGCTTCGCTGCGCGCCATCAAGCCCGACGTGCTGGTGGTGGTCGGCATCTGCACGCACCTGGGCTGCTCGCCCACCTTTCGCCCCGAGGTCGCTCCGGCTGACCTCGGCCCCGACTGGCAAGGCGGGTACTTCTGCCCTTGTCACGGCTCGCACTACGATCTGGCCGGGCGCGTCTATAAGGCCCAGCCTGCACCTTTGAACCTCGCCGTGCCACCGCATTTCTACGAAAGTGCCGACGTGCTGGTGCTGGGAATCGACGGGGAGAACACCTGATGCGTGGCCTGTTGCAATGGATCGAAGCACGGCTGCCGGTGGGCAGGGCGTGGCGCGACCACCTGAGCCAGTATTACGTGCCGAATAACCTGAACGTGTTCTACCTCTTCGGATCCCTGGCGCTGCTGATGCTGCTCAATCAGTTGCTCACCGGCATCTGGCTGACCATGAACTACACGCCGACCGCCGAAGGCGCCTTCGCGTCCATCGAATACATCATGCGCGACGTTGAATATGGCTGGCTGCTGCGCTACCTGCATTCCACCGGTGCTTCGGCATTCTTCATCGTGATCTACCTGCACATGTTTCGTGGGCTGCTGTATGGCTCCTATCAAAAGCCCCGCGAGCTGGTGTGGGTCTTCGGCATGTCGATCTACCTGCTGCTCATGGCCGAAGCCTTCATGGGCTACCTGCTGCCGTGGGGGCAGATGTCGTACTGGGGCGCGCAGGTGATCATTTCCCTGTTCGGTGCCATCCCTATCGTAGGCGCCGATCTGGCCCAGTGGATTCGCGGCGACTACCTGGTGTCGGGCGTTACCTTGAACCGCTTCTTTGCGTTGCATGTAGTGGCATTGCCGCTGTTGATCGTGGCGCTGGTGGTGCTGCACATTCTGGCGCTGCACGAGGTGGGCTCGAACAACCCCGACGGCATCGATATCAAGCGCCTGCGCGATGTGGACGGCAAGCCGCTGGACGGCATTGCCTTCCATCCCTACTACACGGTCAAGGACCTGCTCGGGGTGGCGGTGTTCCTGTTCGTGTTCAGCGCCGTGGTGTTGTTCTTTCCGCAGATGGGCGGTTACTTCCTGGAGCCGGCCAACTTCGAGCCGGCCAACGTGCTCAAGACGCCGGAACACATCGTGCCGGTCTGGTACTTCACCCCGTTCTACGCCATCCTGCGCGCCGTGCCCGACAAGCTCATGGGCGTGCTTGCCATGGGTTTCGCCATTGCCATCCTTTTCGTCCTGCCCTGGCTGGACCGCAGCCCGGTCAAGTCGATGCGCTACAAGGGCTGGATGAGCCGCACGGCGCTGGCGCTGTTCTGCATCGCGTTCGTGACCCTCGGCTACCTGGGCATGCAACCGGCCACCGCCATCACCACCTGGGTGGCCCGGGTGTGTATGGCGTTGTACTTCGGCTACTTCCTGGCCATGCCGCTGTACACCCGCCGCGAGGTCACACGGCCGGTGCCCGATCGGGTGCCGCGCCGATGAAAGCGCTGATTGCTGTCTTGCTATGGCTGATGGTGCCGCTAGCGGCCTGGGCGACCCCTGCCGCATCAATCGTGCAGCCGATCGAGATCGATATGGCCGACAAGGCCGCGTTGCGCGACGGTGCGAGCACGTTCGTCGGCTATTGCATGGGTTGCCATGGGGCCAGGTTTCAGCGCTACCAAAGGGTGGCCGACGACCTGGGCATACCTTATGAGCAGATGCTCAAAACCCTGGCACCGGCAGGCGCAAGCATTGCCGATCACATGGAAACGCGTCTGCAGCCAGCCGACGCCACAGCGTGGTTTGGCGCCGAGGTGCCCGACTTGACCCTGGTTGCCCGCGTGCGCGGCACCGACTGGCTGTACGCCTATCTGCGCGGCTTTCATGCCGACCCGGCACGGCCCTGGGGTGTGAACAATATCGTCTACCCCAACGTTGGCATGCCCAACGTGCTGGAGAGCCTGCAAGGGCGCCAGGTGCTCGACTGTCCAGAGGCGTCGGCGGCGCAGCCGTGCACGCGTCTGCGGGTGATACCGGGCACCGGCAGCCTCGATGCGCAGCAATTCGACGACAAGGTCAGGAACCTGGTGGCGTTCCTCGCGTACTCGGCCGACCCGGTCAAGGCACGAAGCCAGCAGATCGGCCTGTACGTATTGCTGTACCTGGCGTTGCTGGTCATTCTCGCTTACTTGCTGAAACGCGAATACTGGAAGGACGTGGGTTGAAAGTGCGGTAAACTTCGCGGCTTGCTTGCGCCCCCTGCGGGTGGTGCTCGTTTTTGCATTCATACTCTTATACGCGAGGAGGACCGCCATGGGCGTGACCAATCGGTTGGCCTGTTACTCCGACCCCGCCGACCACTATTCTCATCGGGTACGCATCGTTCTCGCCGAGAAAGGCGTCAGCGCAGAGATCATCAACGTGGAGGGCGGTCGCCTGCCACCCCGGCTGATCGAAGTGAATCCCTACGGCAGCACGCCCACACTGGTCGACCGCGACCTGGCCCTGTTCGAGTCGACCGTGGTCATGGAATACCTCGACGAACGCTATCCGCATCCGCCGCTGCTGCCGGTGTATCCGGTGGCGCGCGCCAACAGCCGGCTGCTGATCCACCGCATCCAGCGCGACTGGTGCGGCCTGGCCGACCTGATCCTGGATCCGCGCAGCAAGGAGGCCGCTCGTGTTCAGGCGCGCAAGGAACTTCGCGAGAGCCTGACCGGCGTCTCGGCGCTGTTCGCCGACAAGCCCTGCTTTCTCAGCGAGGAGCAAAGTCTGGTCGACTGCTGTCTACTGCCGATACTCTGGCGCTTGCCGATCATGGGTATCGAACTGCCGCGGCCTGCCAAGCCGCTGCTCGACTATATGGAACGTCAGTTCGCGCGGGAGGCCTTCAAGGCCAGCCTGTCTGCCGCTGAACGTGAAATGCGCTAGGTTTTGAGGAGCCGTTGATGAACTCCAGTCGTCCCTATTTGATCCGTGCTCTGTACGAGTGGATCGTCGACAATGACTGTACCCCGCACATGCTGGTCAACGCCGAGTATCCTTCGGTCCAGGTCCCGAAAGGGTTCGCCAGCGATGGCCAGATCGTGCTGAACGTTTCACCCAGTGCCGTGCGCAACTTGCACATGGACAACGAAGCGGTCAGTTTCGACGGTCGCTTCGGTGGCGTGTCGCACACGCTGTTCGTGCCGTCGGGCGCCATTCTGGGCATCTACGCTCGCGAGAACGGGCAGGGCATGGTGTTCGATCTGGAATCGCCTGAACTGGACGAGGATGAAGCCGAATTCGAGGACATCGTCGAATCCGACGACGATACCCCGCCACCGGGCAGCCCACCGCCCCGGCCTTCCGGGCGTCCGAGCCTGAAAGTAGTGAAATGAAAAAAGGCGACCCGAGTGGGTCGCCTTTTTTTATGCCTGGTTGCCGGGTGTCGGAGGGTCAGCGAAAGGTCACCGTGAAGTTGACCGTGGCATTGGCCGTACCGCCTTCCACGGGTGTATCGCCTACCTGGATATAGCGCGCAAGCAGCGGCACCTCGGTTACCCCATCCTGAACATGCAGGATAGGCACTTCCTGGTTCAGTGCGACCGGGCTCCTGTCTTTTTTCAGGATCTGCACACCGATGCCTGTGGCCGTCGACTCCGGCCGCAAGCCGATGATCCCCAAGGCGGCATCGACCACCGTCGAGCCTTTGGAGGGTTCGAGGCGCACGTTGGCGAAGTTGCCCAGAAAGTAGTTCCAGGGATAGTTGCGCGAGTACGTGCCAGCGGTGCAGGTCTGCAAGGTGATGGCGAAAGCCTTGCTGGCGCCGGCGCTGCCGGCTGTGGAAAAGTCTTTGACGTTGGTAGGCGCCATCGTCACGTCCACCTGGTTGTTCCCGGCACTGGGCATGGCGCAGCCCGCCACCACGATGGTCTGGCTCAGGGTCAGGGAGCTTTGCAGCGTACCGTTGAACATCACGCGCAAGGCATTGAGGTTGAGTTGATGGCTGCCGGGTGCGATGGGGCCGGTCTTGTACAGCCAGTAATAGAAACGGGTCATGTAGTTGGAGCCGGGGCAAGAGAAAGCGCTTTTGGGAAAGTAGCGGTCCGAGTCGGGAATCAGTCCGCCGCTTGGCGAATAGCAGAGGCTGCCCGTTCCCATGACAGCAGCTATAGCGATGCCTGGTATGTTGGTCTTATAAAGATGGTTACCTATGTCACGGGTTCCCGTGCTGCCGTTGCTGGCAGCAGGTACCGAAGGCTCTGCGGGCCCGGCAAGCATTTCCAGCAAGACGGGGCGGCCTTCACATCTATGCCCGACAGAGGTGTCGTAATTGACCGAGTTGCCGGTGATGACCGACCCCACGGGTGCATCGCGCGGTACATAGGCCGTATAGCTGTGAGTCTCTTGTGCCACCGGTGGCGGGCAGGCGGCCCAGGTATGGCCAACCGCCAGGGCGGTGCCCAGTGCGGCCAGCGCAGGCAAGCGATGAATGTTCATGAAGGAACCCGTTGCGACAGTGATTGAGGTACTGGGCCGACGTCGGCCATTTCGGCGGCGGGCTGGCACACCAGCGTTCGCACGGCTTGCGGGCTCGTCTCGGCGTGTGCTGGTGGCGCAAGGTCGATGATGCACTGCCCGTCGGCTCGCTCGTTCCACTTGGCCACCAGTTCACGGGCAGACTCGTCCACGGCGAGCAATACCTGCCCGCCAGGGCCCACCACGCCAACGGACTGGTTCTCGCGATCGAACACCTGACTGCCGAACGGAGGCTGTTTGCCGTTGGCCAGACGCAGTACCGCGATGATCTTGCGGGTCCGACTGACCTCGAAACGCGCCCTCACCACCGCCCCTCGGCGGGGTACCGATTGCAGCACGCCATTGTCGATATCCACTTCCATGCCCAGGTGCTCGGTGTCCAGGGCCACGCGGTTGCGCCGATAGGGCGAGAGGTAGGGCACGATGGCGTAACCGTCGGCATTGGTACGGGCACCGGGGCTGTTCTGCACACCGACGTTGGCCACACCGCTGGCATCGATCAGGGCGATGGTTTCACCCAACGGTTGTCCGAACGCCAGGCCGTCGGGATGTGCGAGCACCGAGCCCGAAGCGCTCACCGTGGCCTGTCGATAGCCGTCGCCGGCCGCGAATGCTGCGCCGGTCATCAGCTTGGCCGAGCGATAATTCAGCGAGGCTGCCCCGGACTGGCTGCCCTGCTCGGAATGGCTGATATCCACGCCATAGCGCCAGTCATTGGCTCGGTCGAGGCCCCCCGCGACGCTGGCCCTGTGGCCGAGGGCGCCCTGGCTGGCCGAAGCGCTGTAGGTCGCGGAAGAGCTACCACCCAGCGGCATCGACACCGTCAGGCTCAGCTGATGCTGGCCAGCGCTGTCCGAGCCCAGGTTGCGGTTGGCGTACAGGCCATAGCTGATACCGCGCCAGTAGGTATTCAAGCCAAGCTGTACACGCTGCTCGGTGTCGCGCCCGCGCCAATACGTCTGCTGAAACACGCCTAGATACAACGAGCCCTGTGCAGTGGCCTGGGCAAGGCTGACTTCGATCCGATTGCGCTTGCTGCCCAGGAATCGCTCGGTAGGTGACTGCTGCCACACCGCTTCGCTGAAATCGCGATAGCCCTCGGTGGAGTAGCGATAGCCAGCAAAACGCAGCGAGGTGCCGGTGGCGAAGGACTTGCCGTAGCGCCAGCCGTAGCTCTTGCCCTGGTCGCGCGCCTGGCCGGGATTGTCGGTCCAGGCTTGAGTCACATCCAGGGAAAGGGCGCCGAGGCTGCCCAGGCTCTTGCCCAGGCCGCCTTGGACCGCGCGATAGAAGCTGCTCGCCTGTATGCCGCCATAGGCGGTCATGTCCAACGGCAAGCCGTAGGCCAGGGTGGCTTCGGTGAAACCGGGTGTGGAGCTGTCGGCACCGGTGTTGTATTCGCCCACGGTAATGCTGTGCCGCCAGATACCGGGGCGCAGCATGTTGCTCAACGTGGCATAGGGCTGAACGAAACGCTGCTCACGCCCGTCCGCTTCGGTCACGATCACCTCGAGCTCGCCGCTGCCGCCGGCAGCGTTGAGGTTGTCGATGACGAAAGGGCCGGGTGGCACGTAGGTGGTATAGAGCGAATAACCATTCTGGCGCACTTCCACCTTGGCCTGGGTCTGAGCCAGGCCGCGCACCACCGGTGCATAGCCTTGCAGCGCGTCGGGCAGCATGCTCATATCGCTGGCCAGTGACACGCCTCGGTAGGGCAGGCTGTCGAAGACATTGCCCGGTGTAAAGTGCTCGCCTGCGGTCAAGGTGCCCCACTGGCGCGGCAAGTCCCGTTGTGCATAGGTGTTGTTGCGCTGCCACTGCGAAACGGTGTTCGGACTCTTGATGAAGGCAGAGCTCGAACGCAGTCGCCAGCCCGCCAGGTTCACGCCAGCCTGCAGGTAAAGGCTGCCCTGATAATGGCTGCCTTCGCCCTCGCGGTGCACCTGTGCGGCGCTGGCCTGGTAATTGAGCAGGGCGGCGTCGATACCGCTGTCCCATTCCTGCTCGTCGATGAAGCCGTCGGTGGAGCTGTGCAGAAACGCCTGCGGTATGCTTAGCTCGAGGGTCATGGCTCGCGGGTCGAATTGCTGGGCAGCCCCTTCGAAATGCTCGCCCAGGCTCACGCACGGCTCACTCTGACCGGGAGCCAGGGCCACGCCCCAGCCGTCCAGCAGCGCGGGGGTGAAGCAGGCTTGCAGGCGGTCCTCGCCGGGTGCGCGGAAAAACCTCAGGGTCTGCTGTTCGAGGCGTTTGCCGTTGAGCCGTACCGTGACGGGATACATGCCCGGTGGCAGCCCTTCCTGGCCGCGCAGATGGTTCAGGTCGATGACCTGCTCGGGGTCGCTGGCGCCGAATGTTCGCAGAAAGCTGCGATCGAATACTTCGTCGGATTCAGCTGCGCAGGCATCCGGCGAGGCGCACAGCAGGCAGCCGGCCAGTACCGTCGGCCATGGCCATGGCCAGGCAGCGCAGCGTTTGGGTAAGTAGTTGGGCATATCATCGCTCGGCAACGTCCCTGTGCCTGTCGTCGATCAGGCGCCGCCTGCAACAGGCACGCGCACGGGTTCGGAGTAGCCGCCATGATCGTTGATGGTGGAAAACACCACGCTGTCGGGCAGCCACGACGGTTCGTTCAGTGGGTAGTGGCGCACCGAGCGGGGCGCCACCATCAGCGGCGCGGCTATTTCATGTTCGCGCTTGGCGTCGGCCACTTTGATACCGATGAACGACACATGGTAGGGCGTGGGGTTGTCGACTTGCAGGGTCCGTCGACCGTTTTCGCGCTGCAGCGACCACTGCAATTGTTCACCCGCCTGCAGCACCGTGCCCGGCAGGCCCGGGGGGCGGTAGAACATCTTGATGCGTGTGCGCAGGGCCACTTTCAGCACGTTGTCGTCAGAGTCGCGGCTGGCCGGAATCTCCTGCACGTTGAAGTAGAACAGCGATTCCCTGTCGCCGGGCAAGCGGGCACCGACATCCAGGATGCGCACACTTTGCTCTTGCCGTGAATCCAGCCTGAACAAGGGTGGCGTGGCCATGAATGGCGTTGCCTGGGTGTCGTCGTCGGCTTCGGTATTGATCCAGGCCTGCACGGCATAATGCTGCGCGGTGGGGTTGCTGACAGTGACCGAAACTTCCTGCTTGCTGCCGTCGAACACCACACGGGTGTTGTTGAGCACGATGCCCGCCTGTGCTGGCCCGCAAGCTATCGCCATAAGTGCAAGGCTCAGCAGCAACGGCCAGCGCCGCAGAGGTGGAGGTGGAGGTGGAGTAGTCATGTCGAATCCTTGAAAGTGAAGCGGCGCGCAGGCATGCCTGCGCGCAGGATTGATCAGTGAATCTCGACCGTGAACGCAGCCTTGCCTTTGGCTGGCCCTGCCGTGGCCGCCCCGGTGGCAATGTAGTTGGCGGTGAACGCCATGGGCTCTTCGGGCTTGAGGTAGGCAGCAGACGGCTCGTTGAGTCGTACTTCGTTACCCGAGGCGTCGCGGATCTGAATGGCGACGTTCTTGGCCGCTGTCGCCGGATTTTCCAGACCCAGCCATTGACCGTTCGGGCCTTGCGCACCGGTCAGGCCGATGAAGGTGACGGAGGCGGACTTGTCCTTGAGGTCGCATCCAGGGTCAGTGGCGTCGACCATCAGGGCGAAGTGACCACCACCGGCCACGTCACCGGCTTTTTTCAGGGTGTTGACCGACACCTTGCCGATGAAAGCCTCGCCTTTGACGCCGCCGGAGGTGTCGCCCACGCTGATGACGCAGGTGCTGGTGTCGACAGAGCCGTTGAAGTTGATTTCACCGTCGGCTGCATTCGCCAGGCTGGCTGCGCTGGCCAGGCCGGCGGCACAGAGAAGTTGCGCGAGTTTGTAGCTGTTCATAGCGTGCCCTTTTCGATACTGAGAAGTTGATCTGTCTTTTTGCGTTACCAAAGAAGCCGGTATCGCGTTGACGGATCGGAATTCTGCTCAGTCGCGGGCGCACGCCCCATAGGAAAATTCCCAAACTGCAAAAACAAGACGGCCCCTGAACGGGGCCGCCTCTTACTCGTCCTACAGCAAGCTTTGGGTCAGTCGATGTACTCGAACAACTTGACGATTTTCTGCACGCCGGACACGCCCTGCACCAGATTGGTAGCACGAGTGGCCTCGGCTTGGGTCAGCAGGCCCAGCAGGTAGACGATGCCGTTCTCGGTCACCACCTTGATGCGCGAACCGGGGATGGCGCTGTCGGCCAGCATCTGGGTCTTGATCTTGGTGGTCAGCCAGGCATCGTTGTTGCGTGCCAGCAGCGAGGAGGGCGCCAGCACCTGGATTTCGTTGTGGACCTTCTTGACTCGCTGCACTTCGCTGGCCGCTTGCTCGGCCAGGGTCTTGAGGTCAGCGCGCGGCGTCTGGCCGGCGAGCAGGACCACACCGTTGTAGCTGGTCACGACCACATGGGAGTTCTTGTCCAGATCGATGTTGGCCTTGGCGATATTGACCGATACCTTGGTTTCGATCAGCGAATCATCGATCTTGCTGCCCAGGGTACGGGTGCCGCGGTCGTCGTCGATCGGCTTGTCGCGTGTAGCGGTCAGGACCGAACTGCAGCCGGTGACGCTCAAGGCCAGGCTCAGGGCCACTAGGGCAAGGCGGGTACGCTTCATTCTTCACTCCCGAACAATTGGCTGTCGATCAAGTCGCAGAGGCAGTGGATCGCCAGCAGGTGAACTTCCTGGATACGTGCCGTGACGTTGGCAGGCACGCGAATCTCGACGTCTTCTGGCAGCAGCAGGGAGGCCATGCCGCCCCCGTCGCGGCCGGTTAGGGCAACCACCACCATGTCACGGTCGTGGGCGGCCTGGATCGCCTGGATGATGTTGGCCGAGTTGCCGCTGGTGGAGATGGCCAGCAACACGTCCCCAGGCTGCCCCAGGGCGCGGATCTGTTTGGAGAATACCTCGTTGTAGCTGTAGTCGTTGGCGATCGAGGTGATCGTCGAGCTGTCGGTGGTCAGGGCGATGGCGGGCAGGCTGGGGCGTTCGCGTTCGAAGCGGTTGAGCAGTTCGGACGAGAAATGCTGGGCATCGCCGGCCGAGCCACCGTTGCCGCACGACAGCATCTTGCCGTCGCTGAGCAGCGCGCCGACCATGACCTGGCTAGCTTGTTCGATGTACGGTGCAAGGACTTCCATCGCCTGTTGCTTGGTATCGATACTGGCCTGGAAAAGCTGGCGAATTCGGGATTGCATGTCCATCAAGGTGACCTTAAGTAGGGCGGCTGGTCGGGCAAGACCGCAGGGCTGCGGCGGTTCCCGGCACAAGAGTGTGCAGCCCGCAAAGCAAAGAGCAAGAACGGGTGGCAAGGGTGTCTAGGGTCAGCTGTCGAAGGCATTGCGTATCCAGTTCAGGCGCGTGGCCTGGGTACCGGTGCCTTCCAGGGCAACCACGTCGAACCGGCATGGGTGTTGGGCCCAGCGCGCTTCCTTGATGAGGAAGTACTGCGCGGCCATCACCAGCTTTTCGCGCTTGCGGGCATCGATGCTGGCCAACGCTCCACCCCATTGTGCGTGCAGGCGATAGCGGACCTCGACGAATACTACTGTATCGCCCTCTAGCATGACCAGATCAAGCTCGCCTCGTTTGCACAGCCAGTTCTGTGCCAGCAGGCTCAGGCCCTGTGCACGCAAGTGCTCCAGGGCTTGCTGCTCGGCCTCGCGACCCGCCTTCTGGCGGGGGCTTAGCGACATTACGGCGTGGTGTTGGGCAGGCGCTGGACTTGACCACCAACGAACTGCGCCCACGGCAATTGGCGTTCGATGCGCTGGGTGGCGCTCATGCCCAGATTACCGGACAGACCCTCGACACGGCTGTCGGGCAGGGCCTTGAGCTGGCCCAGGCGCGCGGCCAAGGTGTAGGCATCGACGCCCATGGCGTACAACCGGCCCATGCTGCCGTTGGCCTGTGGCCACTGACGCACGACCTGCTGGCGCAATGGATTGCTGGAGTCGAGCAGCCAGGGCGTCTCGCAGAAGCGAATGCCGGTCATGTCGTTGTACTGGGCCTGGTCACCACTGGCACTGAACACATGCGAAGTGGCGTAGACCGGAAGGTCGCCGGCGTACTGGAAGTTCAGGGTCGGCTTGATCTGCTGGGCCTGCTGGGGCGTGGCAGCCAGGAAGATGAAGTCGATGTCCTGGCGGCGCGATGCCTGTGCGCCGGTGCTGCTCTGCAGGCCACTGCCGGCATTGCGCACATTGAGCATGCTGGCGATCTGTTGAGCCAGTTGCACGGGCTGGTCGACGCGTTCGGCTGCAACCAGGGTGCCGCCATTGGCTTCAAAGTCTTGACGGAAGGCGTTGAGGACGCGGTCGCCCCAGTCGCCCTTGGGGATCATGGCAGCGGCGTTATGCAGACCGTCGGCACGTGCCCGACGCGAGACTTCGCGGGCTTCGTCTTCGGCGGCCAGGCCGAACTGGAACAGCTGGGGTGGGCCAACCTGATTGCTGTCGCTGTAGTTCAGCGCCAGGGTCGGCAGCGGCAACTGAGCACGTGCTGCCAGCTGCTTGACCAGTGGTTTTTCCAGCGGACCGATCACCAGCTGCACGCCTTGGGCCTGGGCCTGGCGGTAGAAGTCGTCGAGCGAAGTCAGGCGCGAACTGTCGATCACGTCGATCACCGGCGGCTTCTGGCCGGCTTGCTGGGCTTGATAGTAGGCGGCCATGAAGCCTTCGCGCAGGGCGCGCGCCACACCCGCCAGTTGCCCATCCTGAGGCAGCAGCAAGGCGATGCGGGTCAATGGCTGACTGGCCAGGGCCTTGAGCTTGACCAGGGGCGTCGGCAGCTGGCGAGCGGCTGGATGAGTGGCGTGCTGGGCTACCCAAGTATCGATGGCGGCTTGCTGCTGTTCCAGGGTGCCCGCCGATTTGACCGCCAGGGCCAGGCTCAACCAGCCAGCGAAATCGTCGCTGCCCTGGTTTTGCAGTTGCTCCACCGGCAGCGAACCTACCAGTGCCCAGATGGCTTCGTGATTCTGCCCAGCGGCGTCACCACTGAGCAGCGGCGCGACGAACACCCGCTCGCGGGCTGCGGCCAGGACCTGGCCGTCGGCTTCCAGCGCGCGTGCGCGAACCAGATGGGTACGCACCTGCTGGTCCGCAGGCAGTTCGCCCAGGCGCTGCAGACTTGGATGGTGGAGCGCGGCGAGCGCGGCCTTGGCGTCGTTGCGGGTCAGCGCAAGCTCTGCGCCCAGCGTGCTGGCCAGGATCTGCAGGCCCGGCTTGAGCAGTTCGATGCGCACCTGCTGCAGGATCTGCGTCGCACGGCTTGCGTCGCCTTGCCGCGCGGCCTGGTCCGCAGCGCTCAGGCGCAGAACGGACGCTTCTTCCGGCGACTTGCTGGCAGTGGCGCGTTCGAGCAGTTGCTCGACGGTGGCGTCCGGAGTGCGGGGCAGCTCACCGAGATTGGATGAAGGCGAACTGGCGCACGCAGCCAGCAAGGCGGCGAGGCATAGGGCAGATAGAAGCCGCAGGCAGGCTGTCATGGGTATCTTCCTGATTTACTCGATCAATATACGGGCAAGTGTACCCAAGCATCGGCGAGGGTGCGATGAAGAAGGCAAGCGCGTCCTTATATAGGACGAGCAAATGTTTCACCCGAGCGGTGCCGAATCGCAGGACAAGCACTGGGTGGCGCAGAGCCTGTACAATGCCGGTTTGGCCGAACGACAAGGTGTGTGCTGTGACTGCTTCAAGCGCTTCTAATTCCACCCCAGGCACACTTTATGTAGTCGCCACGCCCATCGGCAATCTGGACGACATGAGCGCACGCGCGTTGAAGATCCTGAGCGACGTGGCGCTGATCGCAGCCGAAGACACGCGCCATTCGCTACGCCTGATGCAGCACTTCGGTTTGAATACGCCGTTGGCCGCCTGCCACGAGCACAATGAGCGGGATGAAGGCAGCCGGTTCATTCAGCGATTGCTGGCAGGCGATGACGTGGCGCTGATTTCCGATGCCGGTACGCCGCTGATTTCCGACCCCGGCTACC
Organism: Pseudomonas rhizosphaerae; assembly: GCF_000761155.1. Lineage (NCBI taxonomy): Bacteria > Pseudomonadati > Pseudomonadota > Gammaproteobacteria > Pseudomonadales > Pseudomonadaceae > Pseudomonas > Pseudomonas rhizosphaerae. The sequence goes on from NZ_CP009533.1 coordinate 874,265, forward strand.
ACCTGGTGCGGCAGGCGCGCGCGGCGGGCGTGCAGGTGGTGCCGGTGCCTGGGCCCTGCGCCCTGATCGCGGCGCTGTCGGCCGCAGGCCTGCCCTCGGACCGGTTCATCTTCGAAGGCTTCCTGCCGGCCAAGACCGCCGGCCGTTGCGCGCGCCTTGAACAGGTCCGGGAAGAGCCGCGCACCTTGATCTTCTACGAGGCGCCGCATCGCATACTCGAATGCCTGCAGGACATGGAGAAAGTCTTCGGCGGCGAGCGTCCCGCGCTGTTGGCGCGCGAATTGACGAAAACCTTTGAAACCCTCAAGGGGCTGCCGCTGTCGGAGTTGCGTGCGTTCGTGGAAGCCGACAGCAACCAGCAGCGTGGCGAGTGTGTGGTACTGGTGGCTGGATGGACCGCCCCGCTCAGCGACGAGGCTGTCAGCGGCGAGGTCATGCGCGTTCTCGACCTGTTGTTGGCGGAGATGCCGCTCAAGCGCGCTGCTGCCGTTGCCGCAGAGATCACTGGGGTGCGCAAAAACCTGCTTTATCAGGTCGCGCTGGAAAAACAGAAGGCATGATGCCGATCCCCAGAGCTCGATCGGTGTGATTAAAGCTTGTCCTAGCCGGTGCATGTCGTTAACCTGCGCGCCGGAGAGTCGATCGGACAGTCGCTGCCCGTTTTTGTTCCGCAACTTGTTGCAGGGCAAGCGGGGGGAGGAAAGTCCGGGCTCCATAGGGCAGAGTGCCAGGTAATGCCTGGGAGGCGCGAGCCTACGGAAAGTGCCACAGAAAATAACCGCCTAAGCGCGCAAGCGCCGGTAAGGGTGAAAAGGTGCGGTAAGAGCGCACCGCACGTCTGGCAACAGTTCGTGGCTAGGTAAACCCCACTCGGAGCAAGACCAAATAGGGTTCCATATGGCGCGGCCCGCGTTGGAACCGGGTAGGTTGCTAGAGGTGTCCAGCGATGGCCATCGTAGAGGAATGACTGTCCTCGACAAAACCCGGCTTACAGATCGACTCTCCACCTTTTTCCCTCGCATTACTTCGTAAAAAACGGCTGCCAAATCCCCTTTGGTAATGTCGAAAAATTCTTAGTCTTGAGACTCTACTTTAAGTTCAAGACGCAGACGCTTGAACTTAAACGGCTTTATGTCTCCCTCGCGTGCTTCAAATGCCGCGTCCCCTTCATTTTGCGTTCTAAATCTCCGATCTATAAGGCTTTTCCCTACAGACGCGCCTTGACGGTGTGGTGGGGGGGTTCCTATAGTGTGCGCGAGTGGCGGGAAGTGGCGAAAAGTGGGTTTTTCGAATGTAAAAAGCTGAGTTCAGGGGAAACGCAACGTGTTTCGTGGAGCCAATCCGATCAACCTCGATGCCAAGGGACGGCTCGCCATGCCGAGTCGGTATCGTGACGAGTTGGATTCCAAATGCTCCGGTCAGCTGATCATCACGGTCGACACCGTCGACCCCTGCCTGTGTGTCTATCCACTGGATGAATGGGAACTCATCGAAGCCAAGCTTCGCGCCTTGCCTTCCCTGGTGGAAGGCAATCGCCGTCTGCAACGCTTGCTGATCGGCAATGCCGTCGACCTCGAACTCGACGGCAGCGGACGTTTCCTGGTGCCTCCGCGCCTGCGCGAGTACGCCCGGCTGGACAAGCACGCGATGCTGGTTGGCCAACTGAACAAGTTTCAACTGTGGGACGAGGGTGCGTGGAACGCCGTGAGCGCGGCAGACCTTGCAGCTATACAACAACCGGGCGCCATGCCCGAAGAATTGCGTGATTTGATCTTGTGACTATTGATAGCGGCTTCAACCACATCACCGTGCTGCTCGACGAAGCCGTCGAGGCCCTGGCCGTGCGCGACGATGGTTGCTATCTGGACGGCACGTTCGGCCGTGGCGGCCATAGCCGCCTGATCCTGCGGCACCTGGGGCCCGATGGTCGCCTGTTGGGGTTCGACAAGGACCCTCAAGCGATTGCCACCGGGCAAGCGCTGGCGGCCGAAGACGGCCGCTTTGTCATTGTGCAGCGCAGCTTTGCCGAGCTGGGTGCCGAAGTGCGCGAGCGCGGCATGCATGGCAAGGTCAGCGGCATCCTGCTCGACCTGGGCGTATCCTCGCCACAGCTCGACGATGCCGAACGTGGCTTCAGCTTCCTCCACGACGGCCCTCTGGACATGCGCATGGATCCCTCGCGGGGCATGAGCGCGGCCGAGTTCATCGCGACCGCTGCCGAGGAAGAAATTGCCCGCGTATTCAAGGAATACGGCGAGGAGCGTTTCGCTCGGCGCATGGCCCGTGCGGTCGTGCAGCGCCGCGAGGTGCAGCCGTTCGAGCGTACCGCTGACCTGGCCGAAGTGCTCAAGGTCGCCAACCCCGCCTGGGAAAAAGGCAAGAACCCGGCAACCCGCGCTTTCCAGGGTTTGCGTATTCATGTCAACAATGAACTGGCCGACCTGGAAGCGGGCCTCGAGGCCGCGCTCGATGCGCTGGAAATCGGTGGCCGCCTGGTGGTGATCAGCTTCCATTCCCTGGAAGACCGCATCGTCAAACTGTTCATGCGCAAGCTGACCAAGGGCGAAGCCGACAACCTGCCACGTAACCTGCCGGTGCGTTTCGAAGCCTTCGTGCCCAAAGCCAAGCTGCACGGCAAGGCGCAGTTCGCCTCCGAAGCGGAGCTCAAGGCCAACCCGCGCTCGCGCAGCGCCGTCATGCGTGTAGCGGAGAAGCTGCGATGAGCAAGCTTCTCAACAAGCCACTGCCGGGTGGCAGTTTCCTCATGCTGCTGCTTTTCGTGGCCGTACTGGTCTCGGCCATCGGCGTGTCCTACAGCGCGCACATCAATCGGCAGCTGCTCAATACGCTGTACGGCGAACTGAGTGACCGTGACAAGGCGCAGGCCGAGTGGGGGCGGCTGATCCTTGAACAAAGTACCTGGACTGCCCATAGCCGTATCGAAACCCTGGCCACCGAACAACTGAAGATGCGCATTCCGGATGCCGCCGAAATTCGCATGGTGTCGCCATGATGAAGCTCGACGGGGCACTGTTCCCGTGGCGGTTCCGCCTGATGGTCGGCCTGCTCCTGCTGCTGGTTGGCGGTATCGTTGCGCAGATCGTCTACCTGCAAGTGATCAACCGCGATTTCCTGATCGGCCAGGGCGATGCGCGCAGCATGCGGCACATCCCCATTCCTGCGCACCGCGGCCTGATCACCGACCGCAACGGCGAGCCTCTGGCCGTAAGTACGCCGGTGACTACCCTGTGGGCCAACCCCAAGGAAATGCAGCTGGCCAAGGACAAGTGGCCCGCGCTGGCACGCGCGCTCGGGCAAGACCCCAAGGCCCTGGCCGAGCGTCTGGAAGCTCAGGCCAGCAAGGAATTCATCTACCTGGTCCGTGGCCTGACGCCTGAGCAGGGCGCCTCGGTGCTCGACCTGAAGACTCCGGGTGTCTACGGCATCGAGGAGTTCCGTCGTTTCTATCCGGCGGGCGACGTCACCGCGCACATGGTCGGCTTTACCGATCTCGACGACCACGGCCGGGAAGGCGTCGAGCTGGCCTACGACGAATGGCTGGCCGGCGTGCCCGGCAAGCGTCAGGTCATCAAGGACCGGCGCGGTCGGCTGATCAAGGACGTACAGGTCACCAAGAATGCCAAGGCCGGCAAGACCTTGGCATTGTCCATTGACCTGCGTCTGCAGTACCTGGCCAGTCGCGAGCTGCGCAACGCCATCACCGAGAACGAAGCCAAGGCCGGCAGCATGGTCATCATGGACGTGAAGACCGGTGAAGTGCTGGCCATGGTCAACCAGCCCACCTACAACCCCAACAACCGCCGCACCATGCTGCCGGCGGCCATGCGTAACCGCGCGATCATCGACGTGTTCGAGCCGGGTTCGACCATGAAGCCGATCTCGATGAGCGCAGCCCTGGAAAGCGGCCGCTGGAAGCCGACCGACAAGGTCGAGGTATACCCAGGTACCCTGCAGATCGGTCGCTACACCATCAAGGACGTGACCAAGACCGAAGGTCCGGTGCTTGATCTGACCGGTATTCTGATCAACTCCAGTAACGTGGGCATGAGCAAGGTCGCCTTCGACATCGGCGGCGAAAGCATCTATCGGGTAATGTCGGCGGTCGGCCTGGGTCAGTACACCGGCCTGGGCTTCCCGGGCGAGCGCGTTGGCAACCTGCCCAACCACCGTGAGTGGCGCAAGGCCGAGACCGCGACACTGTCCTACGGCTATGGCCTGTCGGTGACGGCGCTGCAGTTGGTGCATGCCTATGCTGCCATCGCCAACAACGGCCGCATCGTGCCGCTGACCATCCTCAAGAGCGACCAGCCGCCGACCGCGGCGCAGGTCATTCCCGAGAAAGTCGCCAAGACCGTGCAGGGCATGCTCCAGCAGGTCATCGAAGACACCCGTGGCGTGTACCGCGCACGAGTGCCTTCGTACCATGTGGCGGGCAAGTCGGGTACCGCGCGCAAGGCCACCATCGGCTCGCGTGGCTACACCGAGAACGCTTACCGATCGCTGTTCGCAGGTTTCGGCCCGATGAGCGATCCGCGCTACGCCATCGTCGTGGTGATCGACGAGCCCAGCAAGGGCGGCTACTACGGTGGCCTGGTCAGCGCCCCGGTCTTCAGCAAAGTGATGTCCGGCACGCTGCGCCTGATGAACGTGCAACCTGACAACCTGCCGCCGCCCGTGCCGCAGCAGCAGGTCAACGCCGCACCGGCGACCCCATTGATAAAAGGAGGGCGCGGCTGATGACCATGCCCCTGAGCAAGCTTTTTCCCGAGGCCAGCCGCGATCCCTTGATCCGCGAGTTGACCCTGGACAGCCGCAACGTGCGCCCCGGCGATCTGTTCCTGGCCGTGCCCGGAAGCAAGGTCGATGGTCGTGCGCACATCGCCGACGCGCTCAAGCTCGGCGCAGCCGCCGTGGCCTACGAAGTGGAAGGCGCCACCGTGTTGCCACTCACCGACGTGCCGCTGATTCCGGTCAAGGGGTTGATCGCGCAGTTGTCCAGCATTGCCGGGCGCTTCTATGGCGAGCCGAGCCGCCTGGTCAACATGGTCGGCGTGACCGGTACCAACGGCAAGACCAGCATCACTCAATTGGTTGCCCAGGCGCTTGATGCGCTGGGCGAACACTGTGGCCTGATCGGCACCCTGGGCACCGGTTTCTACGGCGCCCTGCAGAGCGGCCGATTGACCACGCCCGACCCGATCGCCGTGCAGTCCACGTTGTACGACCTGAAGAAGGGCGGTGCCCACGCGGTCGCCATGGAAGTGTCGTCGCACGCGCTCGATCAGGGTCGCGTAGCTGCGCTGGATTTCGACATCGCAGTGCTCAGCAACCTCTCCCGCGACCACCTGGACTACCACGGCAGCATGCAGGCGTATGCCGAAGCCAAGGCGCGGCTGTTCGCTTGGCCGGGCCTCAAATGCCGCGTGCTCAACCTGGACGACGACTTCGGCCGACAGCTGGCCGAGCAGGAACAGGATTCACGCTTGATCACCTACAGCCTCGCCGACAGCGCAGCGACCCTGTACTGCCGTGACACTCGTTTCGACGACCACGGCGTGCGCGCCACACTGGTCACCGCGCACGGTGAATACAGCCTGAGCAGTCGCCTGCTGGGCCGTTTCAACCTGAGCAACGTGTTGGCAGCGGTGGGTGTGTTGATGGGCATGGCCTATCCGCTCGACGACATTCTCAAGGTGATGCGCAACGTCGAGGGCCCGGTCGGGCGCATGCAACGCCTGGGCGGCGGCGACAAGCCACTGGTGGTGGTCGACTACGCGCACACGCCCGATGCCCTGGACCAGGTCCTGCAAGCGCTGCGGCCCCATGCCAAGGGCCAGTTGCTGTGCCTGTTCGGCTGCGGCGGCGATCGCGACAGTGGCAAGCGTCCGCTGATGGCCGAAGTGGCCGAGCGTCTGGCCGACCGCGTGCTGGTCACCGATGACAACCCCCGCAGCGAAGATCCATTGCGCATTTTCGACGACATTCGTGCCGGTTTTTCCAGTGCGGCCAATGCGACCTTCGTGGCCGGTAGGGCCGCGGCCATCGTCCAGTTGATTGCCTCGGCTTCGGTCGACGATGTCATCGTGCTGGCTGGCAAGGGTCACGAAGACTATCAAGAGATCAACGGCGAGCGTCAGCCGTTCTCCGACCTGCAGCAGGCCGAACAGGCGCTTGCTGCATGGGGAGCTGCCGATGCTTGATGCCATGACCCTCAGCCAGTTGGCCGATACCCTGCACGGCCACGTGCGCGGCGACGACGCCCGCTTCGACAGCGTGAGCATCGACAGCCGTGCCATTGTTCCCGGCGGCCTGTTCGTCGCACTGGCCGGCCCGCGTTTCGACGGTCATGACTACCTCGACGAGGTCGCGGCCAAAGGCGCAGTGGCGGCGTTGGTACAACGCGAAGTGGCAGGCTCTGCACTGCCGCAGTTGGTCGTAGCCGACACGCGCGAGGCGCTAGGCCAGCTCGGCGCGCTGAATCGTGCGGCGTTCACTCGTCCCGTGGCGGCCATTACCGGTTCGAGCGGCAAGACCACAGTCAAGGAAATGCTCGCCAGCATCCTGCGTACCCAAGGTGCGGTACTGGCGACCCGGGGTAACCTGAACAACGACCTGGGCGCTCCGCTGACCCTGCTTGAACTGGCACCGCAGCATACTGCGGCGGTGATCGAGCTGGGCGCATCGCGCGTGGGCGAAATTGCCTACACCGTGGGCCTGACTCGCCCGCACGTGGCGCTCATTACCAACGCGGGCACCGCTCACGTCGGCGAATTCGGCGGTCCGGAAAAGATCGTCGAAGCCAAGGGCGAGATCCTCGAAGGCCTGGGCGAGGGTGGCACGGCTGTGCTCAACCTCGACGACAAAGCCTTCTCGATCTGGCAGGCCAGGGCCGGCCAGCATGCGCTGCTGACGTTCTCGCTGGACAACGTCGGCGCGGATTTCCATTCCAGTGCCCGGCACAGCGATGCCCGCGGCTGTCCGTCCTTCCTGTTGCACGGGCCTGACGGCGAGGTGCCTGTCCAGCTCAACCTGCTCGGTACCCACAACGTGCTCAACGCGCTGGCGGCCGCTGCGGCGGCTCACGCCTTGGGCGTGGACCTTGCCGGCATCCAGGCAGGCTTGAACGCGGTGCAGCCAGTCAAGGGTCGCACGGTTGCGCAGCTTGCCATCGGCGGCGCACGGGTGATCGATGATACCTACAACGCAAACCCCACCTCGATGTGTGCTGCAATCGATATACTTGCCGGCTTTTCCGGGCGTACCGTCCTGGTCCTCGGGGATATCGGCGAATTGGGCGCCTGGGCCGAAGCCGGCCATCGGCAGGTGGGTGAATACGCCGTCGGCAAGGTCGACGCACTGTATGCCGTGGGCCCATTGATGAGCCACGCAGTCGCTGCGTTCGGTGCTCAAGGCCGACACTTTGCCAATCAGGCAGACCTGATCGCGGCACTGGCCGTCGAGCAGGGTTCCAATACCACTATTTTGATCAAGGGATCACGCAGCGCGGCGATGGAAAACATCGTGGCGGCGCTGTGCGGTTCTGGCGGGGAGAAACACTGATGTTGCTGCTGCTGGCAGAATTTCTGCAACAGTTCTACAAAGGCTTCGCGGTCTTCCAGTACCTGACCCTGCGCGGGATTCTGGGTGTACTGACCGCGCTGTCGCTGGCCCTCTGGTTGGGCCCCTGGATGATCCGCACCCTGCAGATTCGTCAGATTGGCCAAGCCGTACGCAACGATGGTCCACAGTCGCACCTGTCCAAGTCCGGCACGCCGACCATGGGCGGTGCCCTGATCCTCTCGGCCATCGCCATCAGCACGCTGCTGTGGGCCGACCTGTCCAACCGTTATGTGTGGGTCGTGCTGATCGTCACCTTGCTGTTCGGCGGCATCGGCTGGGTCGATGATTATCGCAAGGTGATCGAGAAGAACTCCCGTGGCTTGCCGAGTCGCTGGAAGTATTTCTGGCAATCGGTGTTCGGCCTGGGGGCTGCGGTGTTCCTGTTCATGACCGCGAACAGCCCGGTGGAAACCACCCTGATCATCCCGATGCTCAAGGATGCCAGCATCCCCCTGGGCGCCGGCTTCATCGTGCTGACCTACTTCGTCATCGTCGGCTCCAGCAATGCGGTCAACCTTACCGATGGCCTCGACGGCCTGGCGATTCTGCCGACGGTGATGGTCGGCGGCGCGTTGGGCATTTTTTGCTATTTGTCGGGTAACGTTAAATTCGCCGAATACCTGCTGATTCCCTATGTCCCGGGCGCCGGTGAACTGATTGTCTTCTGTGGCGCACTGATCGGTGCGGGCCTGGGCTTTTTGTGGTTCAACACCTATCCGGCCCAGGTGTTCATGGGCGACGTCGGCGCGCTGGCGTTGGGCGCAGCCCTGGGCACCATCGCGGTGATCGTGCGCCAGGAGATCGTGCTGTTCATCATGGGTGGCATCTTCGTCGTCGAGACGCTGTCGGTGGTGATCCAGGTTGCCTCTTTCAAGCTGACCGGTCGCCGCGTGTTCCGCATGGCCCCGATCCATCACCACTTCGAACTCAAGGGTTGGCCCGAACCACGGGTCATCGTGCGTTTCTGGATCATCACCGTGATTCTGGTGTTGATCGGCCTTGCCACCCTGAAGCTGAGGTAGAACGAGTGTCTCTGATCGCTTCTTCCCACTTCCGCATCGTTGTCGGCCTCGGCAAGAGCGGCATGTCCCTGGTGCGCTTCCTGGCGCGCCAGGGCGTGGCGTTTGCCGTGGCCGACACGCGCGAAGCGCCGCCGGAACTGGCAACGCTGCGTCGTGACTACCCTCAGGTAGAAGTGCGCTGCGGTGAGCTGGACGTCGAGTTTCTGTGCCGCGCCGACGAACTCTACGTGAGCCCCGGCCTGGCGCTGGCGACGCCTGCCTTGCAACAGGCAGCGGCCCGCGGCGTGCAGTTGTCCGGCGATATCGACCTGTTCGCCCGTCATGCCAAGGCGCCGATCGTGGCGATTACTGGTTCCAACGCCAAAAGCACCGTGACCACGCTGGTGGGCGAGATGGCAGCGGCGGCGGGCAAGCGCGTGGCGGTGGGTGGCAACCTGGGGCAACCGGCACTCGATCTGCTCGACGACGACGTCGAGCTGTACGTGCTGGAACTGTCGAGCTTTCAGCTGGAAACCACCCATCAGCTCAATGCCGAAGTGGCCACGGTGCTCAACGTCAGCGAAGACCACATGGACCGCTACAGCGGGCTGCCGTCCTACCACCTGGCCAAGCACCGGATCTTCCGGGGTGCGCGCAAGGTGGTGTTCAATCGCCAGGATGCCTTGAGCCGGCCGTTGATCGGCGAGGGCATGCCGTGCTGGACGTTCGGTCTCAACAAACCGGATTTCAAGGCGTTCGGCCTCCGCGAGGAAGGCGGGCAGAAGTATCTCGCTTACGAATTCGAGAATCTGATGCCGGTCGGTGAGCTCAAGGTGCGCGGCGCGCACAATCAGGCCAATGCCTTAGCCGCCCTTGCCCTGGGGCATGCGGTCGGTCTGCCGTTCGATGCCATGCTGGCCAGCCTGCGCCAATTCACCGGTCTGGCGCACCGTTGCCAGTGGCTGCGCGAGCGTGACGGCGTGGCCTGGTACGACGATTCCAAGGCCACCAACGTCGGTGCTGCGATTGCCGCCATCGAAGGGTTGGGCGCCGACATCGAAGGCCAGCTCGTGCTGATCGCCGGTGGCGACGGCAAGGGCGCGGATTTCACGGCGCTCGGCCAGCCCATCCAGCGCCATTGCCGAGCGCTGGTGCTGCTGGGCCGCGATGCTGCACGGATCGCCGCCGTTGCCGGGCCGGATGTTGCCCAGGTTAACGTGGCCTCGATCGAGGAAGCGGTTCAGCGCTGTGCCGAACTGGCGCAGCCCGGCGATGCCGTGCTGCTCTCGCCGGCCTGTGCGAGCCTGGACATGTTCAAGAATTACGAAGAACGCGGGCGCCTGTTCGCCCATGCAGTAGAGGGCTTGTCATGATCTTTGGTGTCATCAAGCCATTTCCCTCGCCGCTGATCAGCGGCCGCGGGATCGACATCGACTTCGCCATGCTGGCCGGTTGCCTGGCCTTGCTGGGCCTCGGCCTGGTCATGATCACCTCGGCGTCTTCCGAAGTGGCGGCGGTCAATTCGGGCAACTCCTTGTCGATGATGATCCGTCACCTGGTTTACCTGGTGATCGGCATCGGCACCTGCATCGTCACCATGATGGTGCCCATTGCCACCTGGCAGCGCCTGGGCGGCACGCTGCTGATTGCCGCTTTCGGCCTACTGGTGATGGTGCTGCTGCCTGGCATCGGACGCGAAGTGAACGGTTCCATGCGCTGGATCGGCTTCGGCATGTTCAACGTGCAGCCCTCGGAGATCGCCAAGGTCTTCGTGGTGATCTTCCTGGCCGGTTATCTGGTGCGTCGCCAGCAGGAAGTGCGCGACAGCTGGATGGGCTTCTTCAAGCCATTCTTCGTGTTGCTGCCGATGGCCGGACTGCTGCTGATGGAGCCGGACTTCGGCGCCACGGTGGTCATGATGGGCGCTGCTGCCGCCATGCTGTTCCTGGGCGGCGTGGGCCTGTTCCGCTTCGCCCTGATGGTCGCCCTGGCGGTCGGTGCGGTGTTCGTGCTGGTTCAGGCCCAGCCGTACCGGATGGCGCGTCTGATCACCTTCACCGACCCGTGGAGCGACCAGTTCGGTTCCGGCTACCAATTGACCCAGGCCCTGATCGCCTTCGGTCGTGGCCAATGGTTCGGCGTCGGCCTGGGCAACAGCGTACAGAAGCAGTTCTACCTGCCCGAAGCCCATACCGACTTCGTGTTCTCGGTGCTCGCCGAAGAACTGGGCGTGGTGGGTTCGTTGTGCACGGTCGCACTGTTCGTATTCGTCTGCATTCGTGGCATGTACATCGGCTACTGGGCCGAGCGGGCCAAGCAGTACTTTGCCGCCTACGTGGCGTACGGCTTGTCGTTCCTGTGGATCGGCCAGTTCCTGATCAACATCGGTGTGAACGTTGGCCTGCTGCCGACCAAGGGCCTGACTTTGCCGTTCCTCAGCTACGGCGGCAGCTCGCTGGTGATCTGCTGTGCCTGCCTGGGGCTGCTGCTACGGATCGAGTGGGAGAGCCGCTCGCACCTGGGCAGCGAAGAGGTGGAATTCAGCGAGAGCGATTTCGCCGAGGAGACGCCCCATGGCCGGTAAAGGCAATGTACTGATCATGGCCGGCGGCACCGGCGGTCACGTGTTCCCGGCCCTGGCCTGTGCACGTGAATTCCAGGCGCGCGGTTTCAGCGTGCACTGGCTGGGCACGCCGCGCGGCATCGAGAACGAACTGGTGCCGGCCAACGGCCTGCCACTGCACTTGATCGACGTCAGCGGCGTACGCGGCAAAAGCCGTCTGGCGTTGCTCAAGGCGCCGTTCGCGATTTGCAAGGCCGTGTTCCAGGCACGCCGCATCATTGCCCAGTTGCGGCCGGTGTGCGTGGTCGGTTTTGGCGGTTACCTGACCGGCCCCGGCGGCGTGGCCGCACGGCTGGCCGGCGTGCCGGTGATCGTCCACGAGCAGAATGCCGTGGCCGGTACCGCCAATCGCCTGTTGGTGCCTTTTGCCAGCCGCGTCTGCGAAGCGTTCCCCGACACCTTTGCCGCGTCCGCCAAGCGCCGCACCACCGGAAACCCGGTGCGCACCGAGCTGTTCATGGAAACCCCGCGCCAGGCGCTCATCGGGCGCCAGCCGCGCCTGTTGGTGCTGGGCGGCAGCCTGGGTGCCGAGCCGTTGAACAAGCTGTTGCCCGAAGCCCTGGCGCAGGTTCCGGCGCAGTACCGGCCAGAGGTGTTCCACCAGGCCGGCAAGAAACACGATGAAATCACCGCCGAGCGTTATCGCACCGCCGGTGTCGAGGCGCAGGTCGCCCCGTTCATCAAGGACATGGCCCAGGCCTATGGCTGGGCCGATCTGGTGGTCTGCCGCGCCGGCGCGTTGACCATCAGCGAACTGGCGGCCGCCGGCCTGCCGTCCCTGCTGGTGCCGCTGCCCCACGCGATCGACGATCACCAGACGCGCAATGCCGATTATCTGGCCCGCGAAGGCGCTGCCTTCCTGATGCCACAAGCGACAACCGGCGCGGCACAACTTGCCGAGCGCCTGAAAGAGGTTTTGATGCAACCCGAAAAACTCCTGAGCATGGCGAGCACTGCCCGCCGCCTGGCCAAACCCGATGCCACGCGCAATGTGGTCGACGTCTGCCTGGAGGTGGCCCATGGTTGAGAACCAGAAAGCCATTCCACAACCGGAAATGCGCCGTATCCGTCGCATCCATTTCGTCGGCATCGGCGGCGTGGGCATGTGCGGCATTGCCGAAGTGTTGCTGAACCTGGGCTACGACGTTTCGGGTTCCGATCTCAAGGCGTCGCCCGTGACCGAGCGACTGACGTCGTTCGGCGCGCAGATCTTCATCGGCCACCGTGCCGAAAACGCCGCCAGCGCCGACGTGCTGGTGGTCTCCAGTGCCGTCAACACCAGCAACCCGGAAGTCGCCACCGCACTGGAGCGCCGTATTCCCGTGGTGCCGCGCGCCGAGATGCTCGCCGAGCTGATGCGCTATCGGCACGGCATCGCCGTGGCCGGGACCCACGGCAAGACCACCACTACCAGCCTGATCGCTTCGGTGTTCGCCGCCGGTGGCCTGGACCCGACCTTCGTCATCGGTGGCCGGCTCAACGCAGCTGGCACCAATGCCCAGCTGGGCACCAGCCGCTACCTGATCGCCGAAGCCGACGAGTCCGATGCCAGCTTCCTGCACCTGCAGCCGCTGGTGGCCGTGGTCACCAACATCGACGCCGATCACATGGCGACCTACGGCGGCGACTTCAATGTCTTGAAGAAGACCTTCGTCGAGTTCCTGCACAACCTGCCGTTCTACGGGTTGGCGGTGGTCTGCCTGGACGACCCGGTGGTGCGCGAGATCCTTCCGCAGATCGCCCGCCCGACCTTGACCTACGGCATCAGCGAAGAAGCCGACGTGCGCGCCATCAACGTGCGCCAGCAGGGCATGCTGACCCACTTCACGGTGCTGCGCCGCGACCGCGAGCCGCTCAACGTGTCGGTCAACATGCCGGGCAACCACAACGTGCTCAACGCCTTGGCGACGATTGCCATCGCCACCGACGAGGGCATCAGCGACACCGCCATCGTCCAGGGCCTGTCCGGGTTCCAGGGCGTCGGCCGACGCTTCCAGGTGTACGGCGAATTGCCGGTCGAAGGCGGCAGCGTGATGCTGGTCGACGATTACGGCCATCACCCCCGCGAAGTGGCGGCCGTGATCAGCGCCGTGCGCGGCGGCTGGCCCGATAAACGTCTGGTGATGGTATATCAGCCCCACCGCTTCAGCCGTACCCGCGACTTGTACGACGATTTCGTACAAGTGCTCGCCGACGCCAATGTGCTGCTGCTGATGGAGGTCTACCCGGCGGGTGAGGAACCCATTCCAGGCGCCGACAGCCGTCAGCTTTGCCACAGCATCCGCCAGCGCGGCCAGTTGGACCCCATCTACATCGAGCGCGGCGTCGAGCTGGCGCCCCTGGTCAAGCCGCTGCTGCGTGCCGGCGACATTCTGCTTTGCCAGGGTGCCGGTGACATCGGCGGCCTTGCCCCGCAGTTGCTCAAAAGCCCGCTGTTCGCGCAGGCCCCGGAGAAATCGCAATGAACATTCTGGATTCCAACACCCTGCGTTCGCAGATCATGCCCAGTGACTTCGGTCGCGTGGCCGTGCTCTACGGTGGCAAGAGCGCCGAGCGCGAGGTCTCGCTGAAATCGGGCGCCGCGTGCCTGCAGGCCTTGCAGAGCGCGGGCGTGGACGCGTTCGGGATCGACGTCGGCGACGACCTGCTGGCCCGCCTGCAGGCGCAGAAGATCGACCGTGCCTTCATCATCCTGCACGGCCGTGGCGGCGAAGACGGCAGCATGCAGGGCCTGCTCGAGTGCCTGGACATCCCCTACACTGGCAGCGGCATCCTCGCCAGCGCCCTGGCGATGGACAAGCTGCGCACCAAGCAGGTGTGGCAGAGCCTGGGTCTGGCGACCCCCGCGCACGCGGTGCTGGCCAGCGAGCAGGATTGTATTTTCGCCGCTGGGGAACTGGGCTTCCCTTTGATCGTCAAACCCGCCCATGAAGGTTCAAGCATCGGGATGGCCAAGGTGAACAGCGTCGACGAACTGGTCGCCGCCTGGAAAGCCGCCAGCACCTACGATTCGCAAGTGCTGGTCGAGCAATGGGTCCACGGCCCGGAGTTCACCGTTGCGACCCTGCGTGGCCAGATGCTGCCCCCCATCGCGTTGGGTACGCCCCACACGTTCTACGACTACGACGCCAAATACGTCGCCAACGATACCCAGTATCGCGTTCCCTGCGGCCTTGAGCCGGCCAAGGAACAGGAACTCATCGACCTCTGCGCCCGCGCCTGCGATGCCATCGGCATCCAGGGCTGGGGGCGTGTGGATGTGATGCAGGACCAGCAGGGCCGTTTCTGGCTGCTGGAAGTCAACACGGCCCCGGGCATGACCGATCACAGCCTGGTGCCCATGGCGGCGAAAGCGGCTGGCCTGGATTTCCAGCAGTTGGTGCTGGCGATCTTAGCCGCCAGCTGCAAGGCACGAGGGTAAGACCATGCACGGCCCAATGATTCGCCATCAGTCACCTGCCATCGGCCGCAACAAGCCGGTGCCGCGTGGTGCCAGCCGCATGGTGGCCAAGGAGCCACTGTCGGTGCGCCTGCCCAAGGCCAACTTCAGCATCTTCAGGAAGCTGATGTGGCCGGTGCTGCTGGTGGGTCTGGGCTTTGGCACCTACGAAGGGGCTCAGTACCTGATGCCCTACGCCGACCGACCGATCACCAAGGTGTCGGTGCAGGGCGACTTGGCCTACATCAACCAGGAGTCGGTGCAGGAGCGCATCCAGCCCTATGTCGGCACGACGTTCTTCAGCATCGACCTGACCCGCATGCGCACCGAGCTTGAAACCATGCCCTGGATCGCCCACGCCGAAGTGCGCCGGGTGTGGCCCGACCAGGTGGTGATTCGCCTGGAAGAGCAACTGCCAGTGGCGCGCTGGGGCAACGAGTCGCTGCTCAACAACCAGGGCCAGGCGTTCGCGCCTCGCGAACTGGGTAACTACGAACACTTGCCGCAGTTGTTCGGCCCGGCACGGGCCCAACAGCAGGTGATGCAGCAATACCAGGTGCTGAGTCAGATGTTGCGTCCATTGGGCTATTCGGTTGCCCGACTGGAACTGACCGAACGCGGCAGCTGGTTTCTCACCACAGGCGCAGGAAGCGCCGGCCCGGGCATCGAGCTGTTGCTGGGGCGTGACCACTTGCTGGAAAAAATGCGCCGCTTTATCGCCATTTACGACAAGACACTGAAAGAACAGATCACGAATATCGCGCGTATCGACCTGCGCTATGCCAACGGCCTGGCCGTGGGCTGGCGTGAACCGAGCGCCCCGATGGCGGACAAGCCCGCCGTCGCGAAGAATTGACAAGAGGCAGGACCATGGCAAACGTTCAAAGCGGCAAAATGATCGTCGGGCTGGACATCGGCACTTCCAAGGTGGTGGCGCTGGTGGGCGAGGTTGCGGCCGACGGTACGCTGGACATCGTCGGGATCGGTACCCACCCCTCGCGCGGCCTGAAGAAGGGCGTGGTGGTGAACATCGAGTCGACCGTGGCGTCGATCCAGCGTGCGGTCGAAGAAGCCCAGCTGATGGCCGGTTGCCGCATCCACTCGGCGTTCGTCGGTGTCGCAGGTAATCACATTCGCAGCCTGAACTCCCATGGTATCGTGGCCATTCGCGACCGTGAGGTCAGCACGGCAGACCTGGAGCGGGTTCTGGATGCGGCTCAGGCCGTGGCGATCCCAGCCGATCAGCGCGTATTGCACACCCTGCCGCAGGATTACGTGATCGACAACCAGGAAGGCGTTCGCGAGCCTCTGGGCATGTCGGGCGTGCGTCTGGAGGCCAAGGTCCATGTGGTGACCTGCGCGGTCAACGCTGCGCAGAACATCGAGAAGTGCGTGCGCCGTTGCGGCCTGGAAATCGACGACATCATCCTCGAGCAGTTGGCCTCGGCCTACTCGGTGCTGACCGACGACGAGAAGGAACTGGGCGTCTGCCTGGTGGACATCGGCGGCGGCACCACCGATATCGCCATCTTCACCGAGGGCGCCATCCGCCACACCGCGGTTATTCCCATTGCCGGCGATCAGGTCACCAACGACATCGCAATGGCCCTGCGCACACCCACGCAGTACGCCGAAGAGATCAAGATCCGCTACGCCTGCGCCCTGGCCAAGCTGGCCGGCGCCGGTGAGACCATCAAGGTGCCCAGCGTTGGCGACCGTCCTCCGCGCGAGCTGTCGCGCCAGGCGTTGGCCGAAGTCGTCGAGCCACGCTACGACGAGCTGTTCACCCTGATCCAGGCCGAACTGCGTCGCAGCGGCTACGAAGACCTCATCCCGGCCGGCATCGTGCTGACCGGCGGTACGGCAAAAATGGAAGGCGCGGTCGAGCTGGCCGAAGAAATCTTCCACATGCCGGTGCGCCTGGGCGTACCGCATAGCGTGCGGGGGCTGAGCGACGTGATCAGCAACCCGATCTATTCCACCGGCGTGGGCCTGCTGATGTATGGCCTGCAGAAACAGTCCGATGGCTTGAACCTGTCAGGCATCAGCAACAGCAGCAGTTATAGCGACGACACCAAGGCTCCAGTGCTGGAACGGCTGAAGCGTTGGGTACAAGGCAATTTCTGATTCAAAACGGCAGTAGCGGTAGGCGCACACAAATAGAGAAAGGAGAGGGCACATGTTCGAACTCGTAGACAACATCCCGCAAAGCCCGGTAATCAAAGTTATCGGTGTCGGCGGTGGCGGCGGCAACGCCGTCAACCACATGGTCAAGAGCAACATCGAAGGCGTTGAGTTCATCTGCGCCAACACCGATGCTCAGGCACTCAAGAACATCGGCGCACGTACCATCCTGCAGCTGGGCACCGGCGTGACCAAGGGCCTGGGCGCTGGCGCCAACCCCGAAGTCGGCCGTCAGGCCGCGATGGAAGACCGCGAGCGCATCGCCGAAGTGCTGCAAGGCACCAACATGGTCTTCATCACCACCGGCATGGGTGGCGGTACCGGTACCGGTGCAGCGCCGATCATTGCCGAAGTGGCCAAGGAAATGGGCATCCTGACCGTTGCGGTCGTGACCCGTCCGTTCCCCTTCGAAGGCCGCAAGCGCATGCAGATCGCCGACGAAGGCATTCGCATGCTGTCCGAAAGCGTCGACTCGTTGATCACCATTCCCAACGAGAAGCTGCTGACCATCCTGGGCAAGGACGCCAGCCTGCTGTCGGCGTTCGCCAAGGCCGACGACGTGCTGGCCGGTGCCGTTCGCGGTATCTCCGACATCATCAAGCGTCCGGGCATGATCAACGTCGACTTCGCCGACGTGCGCACCGTGATGAGCGAAATGGGCATGGCGATGATGGGTACCGGCTGCGCCACCGGCCCGAACCGCGCTCGCGAGGCCACCGAAGCGGCCATTCGCAACCCGTTGCTCGAAGACGTCAACCTGCAGGGCGCCCGTGGCATCCTGGTCAACATCACTGCAGGCCCGGACCTGTCGCTGGGTGAATACTCCGACGTGGGTAGCATCATCGAAGCGTTCGCCTCCGACCACGCGATGGTCAAGGTCGGCACCGTGATCGATCCGGACATGCGCGACGAGCTGCACGTCACTGTCGTCGCCACTGGCCTGGGTGCGAAGATCGAGAAGCCTGTGAAGGTCATCGACAACACCATGCAGACCGCGGCGCAGACGCCTCCACCTTCGCAGCAACCTGCTCGCCAGGATGCACCGTCGGTGAACTACCGCGACCTGGATCGCCCGACCGTAATGCGCAACCAGGCACACGCCGGCGCAGCAGCGGCGGCCAAGCTCAATCCACAAGATGACCTGGATTACCTGGACATCCCGGCCTTCCTGCGTCGTCAGGCCGATTGATGCAATTTATCAGGGGTATTAGGGTGATTGGTGTTCAGCAAAGGTTCGGTCTGCTATCATCGCCAGCCTTTGTTGATACCAGTTCGCAATTTGCGCTGAAGCGGCCAATGCCATGATTAAACAACGCACCCTGAAGAATATTATCCGTGCCACAGGCGTCGGCTTGCACTCCGGTGAGAAGGTCTACCTGACCTTGAAGCCTGCGCCCGTGGATACCGGCATCGTGTTCTGCCGCGTCGACCTTGATCCGGTCGTGCAGATTCCTGCGCGCGCCCACAATGTCGGCGCCACCACGATGTCCACCACTTTGGTCAATGGCGACGTCAAGGTCGACACCGTAGAGCATCTACTGTCGGCCATGGCGGGCCTGGGAATCGATAACGCCTACGTCGAGCTCTCCGCGTCCGAAGTGCCGATCATGGATGGCAGCGCCGGACCCTTCGTATTCCTGATTCAATCGGCGGGCCTGGAAGAACAGGACGCGCCGAAGAAATTCATCCGGATCCTGCGTGAAGTGACAGTGACAGAGGGCGACAAGCGCGCCACCTTCCTGCCTTTCGAAGGGTTCAAGGTGAGCTTCGAAATAGATTTCGATCATCCTGTCTTCAAGGATCGCACGCAGAGTGCCAGCGTCGACTTTTCCAGTACCTCCTTCGTGAAGGAAGTCAGTCGCGCCCGGACATTCGGTTTCATGAGCGACCTTGAATACCTGCGCAAGCACAATCGTGCACTGGGCGGTAGCGTCGAGAACGCTATCGTGGTGGACGAGGCAGGCGTCATGAATGAGGACGGTCTTCGCTACGAAGACGAATTCGTCAAACACAAGATTCTCGATGCAATCGGCGATCTCTATCAGCTGGGTAACAGCCTGATTGGCGAATTCCGTGGCTACAAGTCGGGCCATGCACTGAACAACCAGCTTCTGCGTCGTCTGCTCGAGCAGGACGATGCCTGGGAAGTGGTCACGTTCGAAGATGCCAGCACGGTACCGATCTCCTACATGCGGCCAGCTGCGTTGGGTTGATACAACCTCTCTTCTCTGGTTTCACTTTTCTAGGCCACCCAATGGGTGGCTTTTTTTTGCCTGGGGTTCAGGGCCTGGCCAGTGCGCTCAGCGCACGCGCTTGGCGTGGGCCGCCAGCCGCTCCAGTGCCGCACGCAGGTTGGGATCGCTGATGCCCTCGGCAGTGGCCTGGATGTTCTCGCCCGCGCTGATGGACAGGTCGATGCTGCGCTCGCCGGCCTTGCTCTGCACGGTGGGCGGTTGCACCTTGAACAGGATGCGCGTCAGGCTGCTGAATTCCGGCAAGGCCTGCAGATCGCGCTGCAGGCGCTTCTGCTGATAGCGCAGGCGCGTGGCCCAGTGGCCGTCGGTGACGATCAGCAGCAGGCTGCCTTCGCGCCATGAGGCGACGTAGCAATGCTGGCGCGCTGCCGGTTGCAGTTGGCTCTCGAACAGGCGTTGCAGGTGCGACAAGCGCTGGGCGTGGCTGAACAGGGCCTTGAGCGGCTTGGCTTCGCGCAGCAGAACCGCTGGTGCCCGGGCGGGCAGGGGGCGAAAGACCATGAAGATACACCTGAAGTTACAGAGTCGGCATGTTAACAGAATCCCTTGTCGACACCGGTTTGCATGGGTCCTGCAGACGGTCCGCAAGCGTTCGAGTGGATGACATCTGCACCTTGCGGGTTGAAGTTGCCGAAAAAGCCCTTATTGTAAAACCGCCCCGTCACAACGCTGTGCCAGCATCGTGGACATCACGCCACTTTCCTCTCCATCGTTTCCGGGTAGAATGCTCGTTCGCATGCGGCCATGAGGGCTGCACGGGCGACTCACGGGGCCGCCCTCCATCCCTATGTGTGGAAGATCCTGCCAATATGTTTGCGCCTTTGTTAAAGAAACTTTTTGGAAGCAAGAACGAGCGTGAAGTACGACGCATGCTCAAGACGGTACAAGCCGTCAATGCCTTCGAAGAGCAGATGGTGGCCCTTTCGGACGAGCAGCTGCGCGCCAAGACCGCAGAGTTCAAGGCCCGCCTGGCAAAAGGCGAGACCCTCGACCAACTGCTGCCCGAAGCCTTCGCCGTCTGCCGCGAAGCCGGCAAGCGTGTCATGGGCATGCGGCACTTCGATGTCCAGTTGATCGGCGGCATCACCCTGCACGAAGGCATGATTGCCGAGATGCGCACCGGTGAAGGCAAGACCCTGGTAGCGACCCTGGGCGTGTACCTCAACGCGTTGTCCGGCAAGGGCGTGCACGTGGTCACGGTCAACGACTACCTGGCCCGTCGCGACGCCAACTGGATGCGTCCGCTGTACGAATACCTGGGCCTGACCGTGGGCGTGGTCACGCCGTTCGCTCCGCCGGAAGAGAAGCGTCTGGCCTATGCCGCCGACATCACCTACGGCACCAACAACGAATTCGGTTTCGACTACCTGCGCGACAACATGGCGTTCAGCATGGAAGAGAAATTCCAGCGCGAGCTGAATTTCGCCGTGATCGACGAAGTCGACTCCATCCTCATCGACGAAGCCCGTACGCCGCTGATCATCTCCGGCCAGGCCGAGGACAGCTCCAAGCTGTACACCGAAATCAACCGCCTGATCCCGCAACTCGAGCAGCACATCGAGGAAGTCGAGGGACAGGTCACCAAGGAAGGCCACTACAGCATTGACGAGAAGACCCGCCAGGTCGAACTCAACGAAGGCGGCCACCAGTACATCGAGGAAATGCTCACCCGCGCCGGCCTGCTGGCCGAAGGCGAGAGCCTCTACTCGGCACACAACCTGGGTCTGCTGACCCACGTCTATGCCGGCCTGCGCGCGCACAAGCTGTTCAACCGCAACGTCGAATACATCGTCCAGGACGGGCAGATCCTGCTGGTCGACGAGCACACTGGCCGCACCATGCCGGGCCGTCGCCTGTCCGAGGGCCTGCACCAGGCCATTGAGGCCAAGGAAAACCTGAACATCCAGGCCGAGAGCCAGACCCTCGCCTCGACCACGTTCCAGAACTATTTCCGCCTGTACAACAAGCTCTCGGGCATGACCGGTACGGCCGATACCGAGGCCTTCGAGTTCGCCCAGATCTACCAGCTCAACGTGATGGTGATCCCGCCGAACAAGCCGCTGGCGCGCAAGGACTTCAACGACCTGGTCTACCTGACCGCGGACGAGAAGTACGCCGCCATCGTCACCGACATCAAGGAAAGCATGGCCCAGGGCCGGCCGGTGCTGGTGGGTACTGCGACCATCGAAACCTCCGAGCACATGTCGCGCCTGCTCAACCAGGAAGGCATCGAGCACAAGGTGCTCAACGCCAAGTTCCACGAGAAGGAAGCCGAGATCATCGCCCAGGCCGGTCGTCCCGGCGCGCTGACCATCGCCACCAACATGGCCGGTCGGGGTACCGACATCCTGCTGGGCGGCAACTGGGAAGTGGAAGTCGCTTCCCTGGAAAATCCATCCGAAGAGCAGATCGCGCAGATCAAGGCCGACTGGCAGAAGCGTCACCAGCAGGTGCTTGAATCCGGTGGCCTGCATGTGATCGCTTCCGAGCGCCATGAATCGCGCCGTATCGACAACCAGTTGCGTGGCCGTGCTGGTCGCCAGGGTGACGCCGGCTCCAGCCGCTTCTACCTGTCGCTGGAAGACAGCCTGATGCGTATCTTCGCCTCCGACCGGGTGAAGAACTTCATGAAAGCGTTGGGCATGCAGTCCGGCGAAGCCATCGAGCATCGCATGGTGACCAACGCCATCGAGAAGGCCCAGCGCAAGGTGGAAGGCCGCAACTTCGACATCCGCAAGCAGTTGCTGGAATTCGACGACGTCGCCAACGAGCAGCGCAAGGTCATCTACCACATGCGCAATAGCTTGCTGGCGTCCGACAATGTCGGCGACACCATTGCCGACTTCCGCCAGGAAGTGCTTGGCCAGTTGTTTGCCCAGCACATTCCGCCCCAGTCGCTGCCCGAGCAGTGGGACGTGGCCGGTCTGGAAGCGGCCCTGCAGACCGATTTCGGTGTGAGCCTGCCGATCCAGCAGTGGCTGGACGCCGACGACAAGCTGTACGAAGAGACCCTGCGCGAGAAGGTCATGGCCGAGCTGCTGGCGGCCTACACCGAGAAGGAAGACCAGGCCAGCGCCGATGCCCTGCGTACCTTCGAGAAGCAGATTCTGCTGCGCGTGCTCGACGACCTGTGGAAAGATCACCTGTCGACCATGGACCACCTGCGTCACGGTATTCACCTGCGCGGCTATGCCCAGAAGAACCCGAAGCAGGAATACAAGCGCGAGTCGTTCAGCCTGTTCCAGGAACTGCTCGATTCGATCAAGCGCGACACCATTCGTGTGCTGTCCCACGTCCAGGTGCGCCGAGAAGATCCGGTCGAGGAAGAAGCGCGTCTGCGTCGCGATGCCGAGGAATTGGCTGCGCGCATGCAGTTCGAACACGCTCCGGCGCCTGGCCTGGATCAGCCCGAAGTGTTGGCCGAAGATGCCGAAGTCATTGCCGCTACCGTGTCGGAGCCAGTGCGCAACGACCAGAAGCTGGGCCGCAACGAGTTGTGCTGGTGCGGTTCGGGCAAGAAATTCAAGCATTGCCACGGCAAGATCGACTGATCGCGTTCCGACAGGCTTTGCAGCAATATCACGCCGCGACATGCCTGGGCTGTCCGTAGGAGCGGTCATCGGCCGCGAAGGCCGCACCGCGTAGAGACAGCTATGCGGTGTCGTCTGCTTCGCGGCCGCTGACCGCTCCCACGGAAGTTCTGTAGCGTATTCGTAGCGTCAACCATTATGGCGGCGTCGACGATACGCCGCAGATTCCTCAAAGGAGTGCTCACATGGCTGTTGGTCTTGGTCCGTTGCCCACGCTGCATCCGGTTCCCGGTTTCGAGTTGGGCATTTCCAGTGCCGGTATCAAACGCCCAGGGCGCAAGGACGTCGTGGTCATGCGCTGCGCCGAGGGTTCCAGCGTCGCTGGGGTGTTCACCCTGAACGCCTTCTGCGCGGCACCGGTGATCGTCTCCAAGCAGCGTGTGGGCGGCGCCGTGCGTTATCTGCTGACCAACACCGGCAACGCCAACGCTGGTACCGGTGAGCCTGGACTGGCCGCCGCCGAGCGCACTACCGCGCGTCTTGCCCAATTGACGGGCGTGGACGCCAGCGCCGTGCTGCCGTTTTCCACAGGGGTGATCGGCGAGCCACTGCCTGTGGAGAAAATCGAAGGGGCCTTGCAGGCCGCCCTCGATGACCTCTCGATCGACAACTGGGCAGCTGCAGCCACTGGCATCATGACCACCGACACGCTGCCCAAAGGTGCCAGCCGTCAGTTCCAGCACGAGGGCGTGACCGTCACCGTGACCGGTATCAGCAAGGGCGCGGGCATGATTCGCCCGAACATGGCAACCATGCTGGGCTACATCGCCACCGATGCCAAGGTCGCTTCCCACGTGCTGCAGGATCTGCTGCGCGACGGTGCCAACAAGTCGTTCAACCGCATCACCATCGACGGCGACACCTCGACCAACGACTGCTGCATGCTGGTCGCCACCGGGCAGGCTGCCTTGCCGGAAATCAGCGAGGCCAGCGGCCCGCTGTTCGCCGCGCTCAAGCAGGCCGTGTTCGAGGTGTGCATGGAAGTGGCCCAGGCCATCGTCCGCGACGGCGAGGGGGCGACCAAGTTCGTCACGGTACAGGTCAACGGCGGCGGCAACCACCAGGAATGCCTGGACGTGGCCTACACCGTGGCCCACTCGCCGCTGATCAAGACGGCGCTGTTCGCTTCCGATCCGAACTGGGGGCGCATCCTGGCCGCTGTGGGCCGGGCCGGTGTGCCGGAGTTGGATGTCAGCAAGATCGATGTGTTCCTGGGCGAGGTGTGCATCGCCAGCCGTGGCGCCCGTGCCGCCAGCTACACCGAAGAGCAGGGCTCGGCGGTGATGGCGCAGGAAGAGATCGGTATCCGGATCGAGCTGGGTCGCGGCGATTGCAGCGAGACCATCTGGACCACCGACCTGTCCCACGAATATGTGAAGATCAACGCCGAATACCGTACCTGACCGGCGCGCCCGGCTGCACCTTGCAGGTGCAGTCGGGCGTTGGCAGCTCAGCGCGGTCTGGAGATCGAGTGAAACGAGTACATGTAGCCGCTGCGGTGATCCGTGGCGCAGATAACCGCATCCTGATTGCCCGCCGTGGCGATACCCAGCACCAAGGCGGCCTGTGGGAGTTTCCCGGTGGCAAGGTCGAGGCCGACGAGACGGTGCACACAGCCTTGGCGCGTGAGCTGCGCGAGGAGCTGGGTATCGAAGTCAGCCAGGCGCGGCCTTTGATCAAGGTGCAGCACGACTACGCCGACAAGCAGGTCCTGCTGGATGTCTGGGAAGTGTCTGCGTTCACCGGCGAAGCCCATGGTGCCGAGGGCCAGCCGTTGGCATGGGTCAAGGCGCGCGAACTGCCCGGTTATGAGTTTCCCGAGGCCAATCGCCCCATCGTTACGGCGGCGAGCCTGCCGGGTGAGTACCTCATCACGCCAGATGGGCTCGACAACCCGACCCTGCTGCGCGGTATGCAGAAGGCGATCGCCGGCGGCATCAAGCTACTGCAACTGCGCGCGCCCAACGGCTACGATCCGCAGTACCGCGACCTTGCCGTGGATGCGGTCGGGTTATGCGCCGGCAAGGCCCAGCTGATGCTCAAGGGCCCGCTGGAATGGCTGGGCGATTTTCCCTCCGCCGGATGGCACCTGACCTCGGCGCAGCTGCGCAAATA
Source organism: Pseudomonas rhizosphaerae (assembly GCF_000761155.1). Lineage (NCBI taxonomy): Bacteria > Pseudomonadati > Pseudomonadota > Gammaproteobacteria > Pseudomonadales > Pseudomonadaceae > Pseudomonas > Pseudomonas rhizosphaerae. The sequence continues at coordinate 899,113 of NZ_CP009533.1, forward strand.
CGCCAGCAAAGGTCGGCCGTTTCCGCAGGAGCGGTGGCTGGCGACCTCCTGTCACAACGCCGAAGAGCTGGCCTTGGCGCAGCAGATGGGCGTGGATTTCGTGACCTTGTCGCCCGTGCAGCCGACCCAGACTCATCCCGATGCCCAGCCACTGGGCTGGGATCAGGCGCGTGGTTTGGTCGAGAGTTTCAACCAGCCGGTGTTCCTGCTCGGTGGGCTGGGGCCGCAGGATCAGGCGAAAGCTTGGGAAATCGGTGCCCAAGGCGTCGCAGGTATCCGTGCCTTCTGGCCCTCTTCCTGACGACCGCTCCGCGCACCCCCTGTAGCAGCGGCGCAAGCCGCGTCAGCGGTCACTCAAGACCCACTGACATGACGCAGTACAAATGACCTGCGCCACCCTTACGATTTGGCAGGCTGCCACAGAATTTCAGCAACCGCCTGACGCCGAGCAATGATCCGCGCCGCCACGAACAACAGGTCGGACAGCCTGTTGATATAAGCCAGGCTCACTGCCGACAAAGGCTCCACCGCATTGAGCTGCTGGCAGCGACGCTCAGCAGTGCGTGCCAGGCTGCGACAGACATGGGCCTGGGCGATCAGCATCGAGCCTCCTGGCAAAATGAAATTCTCCAGCGGGCCCACTTCTTCGTTCCAGGTATCGATTGCCGCTTCGAGACGCTCCACCTCACCTGCTGTAAGCGCCTGGTACGCAGGCATGGCCAACTCACCGCCCAGATCGAACAGACGGTGCTGGCAGGGTATGAGCACCTCGCTCACCTCGTTAAGCCGCGAATCCTCCGCCAGCCCCGCCAGCAGCACGCCCAGTTGGCTGTTCAAGGTATCGACTTCACCGATGGCCTCCACCCGTGGGTGGTCCTTTGGCACTCGACGCCCGTCGCCGAGCCCGGTTTCACCCTGGTCGCCGGTGCGCGTGTAAATCTTCGACAGGCGAAAGCCCATGCTCATATCTCCGTGGTGGTGAGGGGCAGCGGGTTGCCTGCCAGCGGCAGGCGCAGGGTGAAGCAGGTGCCCTGACCGGGGCTGGATTGCACTTCCATCTGGCCCTTGTGGTTGTTGGTGATGATGAAGTAGGACACCGACAGGCCCAGCCCCGTGCCCTGGCCGATTTCCTTGGTGGTGAAGAACGGCTCGAAGGTGCGCTTGCGTACGCTTTCTGGCATCCCCACGCCATTGTCCTCGACCTGGATTTCCGCCCACGGCGGGTTCAGCCGGGTACGCAGGATGATGCGCCCCGGTTCCTGCTCGTCGTTGCGCTGGTGAATGGCCTGGGCGGCGTTCTTCAACAGGTTGAGCAGCACCTGTTCCAACTCGTTGGCCGTGCCGGGTACCGGGCCCAGTGCAGGGTCGAACTGGCGCACGATGTTCTGGCCCTTGAAATCGAAACCGATCGCCAGGTCGAAGTCGTTGCCGGCGATCTCCACCGCCTGATCGATCAGCGCCGGCAGGTCGCAGGGGGCCATCTCGCGGGTGCTGCGGCGGCTGAAGCTGAGCATGTGGGTAACGATTTTCGCGGCCCGTGCGCCGGCCTGCTGAATGCCGTCGAGCAGCTGTGGGATCTCTCTTCCTTGCAGGTAGGCATTCACTGCTGCCAGGTCGATACCGGCGTCGCTGGCCTGTTCCAGATTCTTCGGCAGATCGGCGGAGAGGCGGCGCCTGACGTTCTGCACGTTGTGCAGGATCGCGCCGAGCGGGTTATTGATCTCGTGGGCCATGCCCGCCGCCAGGCCACCGACCGACAGCATTTTTTCCGACTGCACCATCATCTCTTCCAGGGACAGGCGTTGAGTGATGTCGTCGATGCGAATCACCACGCCGCGACCGGCGCCGCCCATCAGCGGATAGAACGTCAGCGCGTAGTGGCGGGGGTTGTCGTCCTTGACCCAGGTCACCCGCTCGATCTTGGCCACCGTGTGTTCTTCGACCGTGGTCTTGAGCTGGGGCAGGAACGGCTTGAGCGGGGCGAAGGCAAGAAAGATCGGCTGATTGAGCGCCTCGTCCAGGGGCGTGCCGGAGAGCGCGCTGGCTTCCTGGTTCCATTGGGTGACGTACAGTTGCTCATCGAGGGCGATGAGTGCGGAGGGCATGGAGTCGATGATGCTGTTGAGGTAGTTCTGAAAACCGGTGAGCTTCTTTTCGATCTTGCTGCGCACCTGGACCTCGAGCTCCAGCTTGCGGTTGGTGTGGCGGGTTTCTTCAGCAAGGCCCTGGGCCTGATCGTAGGCGGCCTGGGAGTCGTCGCGGGCACGCTTGAGTTGCTGCTCACGTGCTTCGATACGCGAAAGCATGGTGTTGAAGGCTTCCGCCAGGCTACCGATTTCGTCACGGTTGCCGCGCCCGGCGCGCAGGGCGTAGTTCTCTTCGCGGGTGACCTGCCGCGAGAGCTCTTCGAGGCGATAGATGGGTTGGGTGATCAGGCGCTTGATCTGGCGGGCGATGATCATCCACAACAGCACGCTGAACACCAGAATGCCGAGGCTCGCAGTGAGGGTGCCGGTGTAGAACGCCACGGGCAGCTCGCTGCTGGCTACCAGCAACAGATGGCCGGCGTTGGGCAGCGGGACCAACTGGGTGCTGCGGAATTCGGTGGAGCGCCAGCTTTCGATGGTGTCGAAGCGCGCTGGCATCTTCAGGCGGTCACCGTGTTGCAGCTGGGCAAGGCGCTCGCCCTGGGCGTCGTAGAGGGCTGCGGCGCGCAGCGGCGAATAGCTGTTGAGCTCTTCGAGCAACGCCTCGGCGTCTTGCGGCGAGCGTGCCGCCCGCTGCGCGAGGTTGGGGTTGGCCAGCAGTCGACCGATGGTCTGCAGGGCCTGGGGTGCCATGCTTTCCTGGGAAATCCAGTAGGCTGCACTGATGAAGGTCAGGTTGGCGACCAGCAGTACCGTGGTCAACAGCACCAGCAGGGCAGCCAGCAGCTTCTGGCCAACCGGCAGGTTTTCGAGTCTCTGGCGCAGGGGCATTGGGGTGGTCGCTTCCAGGGTAGGGCAGGGCGTCAGTGTAGCAAACTGTTTTGCAAGCGCCGTGGGAGTGCTCGTTGGCCACGGAGCAGGTACTGCGATTTGCCTGACACATCGTGTCGCCTGTTTCGCGGCCGATGACCGCTCCTACAGGGCGTGCGAGCCTCGTGTAGGAGCGGTCCGCGGCCGCGAAAGGAGCGACGCGGCTTCAGGGCTTGTGCAGGGCCTTCGTCAGTCGTGCCTGCAGCCGTTGTAGACCCGGCACCTCGCACTGGTGGTCGAGCGCCGCCGTGCAGGCGTAACCCAAAAGGTAGTCGACCTCGGTTCGGCGGCCCTGGTCGACGTCCTGGTACATCGATGAGTAATTGGCAGCCGTTGCCTGGATGACTCGCTGCACCTCTTCATGCAGACCGTCGGCTGCGGCCGTCTGCCCGCATGCGCGCAGCAGTTTTGCCAGCTCGGCGCACAGCGCTGCCACTTCGTCAGGGTGATCGGCCAACGCCCCGTTGCGACAGCCATGCAGCACGGTCAGCGGATTGATTGCGCAATTGAGTGCCAGTTTGCGCCACAGGCGCGATTCGATGTCGTCTGTCCACTGATGAGCGATGCCCGCCTGGACCAGGTCAGCCAGCAGCGCCACCGGAGCCTCGGCACGGCCTGGATCGGCATCGCCGAGCCAGGTGAGACCCTGCCCGGCGAACACCGTCTGGAAATCACTGGCGCGATAGGCGCCTTCGGTGGTCGAGGCATAGAGGCAGCGTGCCTGCGGTAGCATCCGGGCCACCGCTTGCTGGCTGCCCATGCCGTTCTGCAACAGGATCACCTCGGCGCCTGGCGCCAGGCGGTCGGCGATACGGGTGATGGCCGCTTGCGCATCGTAGGCCTTGCAGGCCAGCAGCAGACGAGTGATCGGCTCGTCGCTGTTCGCGGTCGTGGCCGGCAGGCAGTGAACGCGGGTCTGGTCGCCCTCGATCAGGCGCAGCCCGCCGGCATCATGGTAGGCCTGCAGGCGCGCTGTATTGCGCAGCAGCAGCTGCACCGGCACGCCAGCACGGTCCAGGCGGCAGGCCCACAGCGCACCCAGACTGCCGACCCCCAGTACATGCCAGGTTCGACTCAATGGACGCTCGGCGGCGGGCGCGTTGTTCAGGTCGGGCTTCTGCATTGCAGGCTCGCAGGGAATGTTGATGACCCACGCCGGAATTCAAGTCGCAGGTGGCCTTTCACCAGGCCGGCTCCCTTATAATGAGCGGGCATTTCAATCGTCAAGCCAGGCGTGCTCCTTCTTGCAACGAGCCGCCGATCATTTTTGGAGGAAACACATGCCCTCGTTCGACGTAGTGTCCGAGTTGGACAAGCACGAAGTCACCAACGCGGTCGACAACGCCATCAAGGAGCTGGACCGCCGTTACGATCTCAAGGGAAAAGGCAGCTTTGCCTTCAAGGAACTCACGGTCACCCTGACCGCCGAAGCCGAGTTCCAGCTGGAAGCCATGATCGAGATTCTCAAGATGGCACTGGTCAAGCGCAAGATCGACGTGCAGTGCCTCGAGGTCAAGGACGCCTATGCCTCGGGCAAGGAAATGAAGCAGGAAGCGGTGCTGCGCGAAGGCATCGAGAAGGAACTGGCGAAGAAGATCGTCGCCCACGTCAAGGATGCCAAGCTCAAGGTGCAGGCTGCCATCCAGGGTGAGCAAGTGCGCATCACCGGCAAGAAACGCGACGACCTGCAGGAAGCGATTGCCGCCCTGCGCGCCAAGGAATTCGGCATGCCCTTGCAGTTCAACAACTTCCGCGATTGATGAAGAACTGCGGCGTGGGCTGAACCTTGCCAAGTGACCGGCGTCGGAGCTTCAGTGCGGCCGGAGCCACTGGCGCCGCGGTTGTTGGAGCTTCCTGGGTCACGGCTCGGCGACGCCGGCGTCGGTTCATCCGGGCCCCCGCACGCATTTCTTGAACGAAGGCGGTAGGAGAACCCCATGGATTTGAACGCGGAAGTCAATCATCTGGTCCAGGCCTCGCAGGCCTGGATTCCGATGGTCATGCAGTACGGCAGCAAGGTCATCCTGGCCTTGGTGGTGCTGTGTGTGGGTTGGTGGCTGATCAATCGAGTCACCGCCAATCTGCAGAAACTGCTGGCCCTGCGTCACATCGATCTGGCTTTGCAGAACTTCATCGGCACGCTCGCCAACATCATCCTGAAAATCCTGTTGATGGTCAGCGTCGCCTCGATGATCGGCATCGAGACCACCTCGTTCGTGGCCGCCATCGGTGGTGCGACCCTGGCCATCGGCCTGGCCCTGCAGGGCAGCCTGGCGAATTTCGCCGGCGGTGTGCTGATCCTGCTGTTCCGTCCCTTTCGCATCGGCGACTGGATCGAAGCGCAAGGCGTGAGCGGCACCGTCGACTCGATCCAGATCTTCCACACCGTATTGCGCACCGGCGACAACCGCACGGTGATCCTGCCCAACGGCAATCTGTCCAATGGCATCATCACCAACACCAATCGTCAGCCTACGCGCAAGATCACCTTCGACATCGGTGTGGACTACGACGCCGACCTGCAGAAGGCCCGCGAGATCCTGCTGGACCTGGCCAAGGACCCGCGCGTGTTGCAGACCCCGGCACCCGAAGCGGTAGTGGCTGCCCTGGGTGACAGCTCGATCACCGTGTCCTTGCGAGTTTGGGTGAACACCGGCGATTTCGGCGGCGTGACCAACATGCTCAACGGCGAGATTCGCGATCGCCTGCGCGCCGAGGGCATCGACATTCCGTTCCCGCAGCGGGTGATCCGTGTGATGCAGGAAGACGCCAGGCAGGCTGACAAGCCGCAATGATCAAGTAGCCTGGCCAGCCGTAACGAAAAAGCCCCGGTCGTCATGGCCGGGGCTTTTTCTTGTCAGGACGCTTCTTCGTCCGGCCCATCGCGGGCGATGCGCGCATTCTCCTGCTTCCAGTGCAGAGCGATCAGCAGCAGGGTCGGCACGCCCAGCAAGGCCGTGATCAGGAAGAAATTGTGGTAGCCGAATTTCTCAACCATGACCCCTGAATAGCCCCCGATCAGGCGCGGCAGCAGGAGCATGATGGAGCTGAGCAGTGCGTACTGCGTCGCCGAGAACTTGAGGTTGGTCAGGCTCGACAGGTAGGCAACGAAGGCAGAGGTCGCCAGCCCGGAGCTGAAGTTGTCCAGCGAGATGGTCAGCACCAGCATCTGCAGATTCGGTCCCATGTCGGCCAGCATCAGGAACAGCAGGTTGGTCCCCGCCGAGGTGATGCCGCCGATGAACAGAATGGGCAGGATGCCGAAGCGCACGATCAGCAGCCCGCCGAAACCGGCGCCGAGCAGGGTCATGATCAGGCCGAAGATCTTGCTGACGCTGGCGATCTGGTCCTTGGTGAAACCCTGGTCGATATAGAAGACATTGGCCATGACCCCCATGACCGTGTCCGACATTCGGTAGGTGGCGATCAGCCCCAGCAACAGCAAGGCCTGCCAGCGGTAGCGCAGGATGAAGTCGTTGATCGGGGTGAGCACCGGTGCCAGCCCGCGGCGTCCGAACGAGGACAGGCAGACGGCGGTGAGGATAATGTAGAGCAGGGCACGCAGGAAGGCTCGGTCCTCGAGCAGCAGGTCGATCAGGCTCTGGCTGCCGAACAGCACACTGGCGAAATCGGTGTTGTACAGCTGGGTGAACATGGCCGGTACCGACACCAGCAGCACGATCAACACGAACACCGACATCAGCTGATGGCTGAAGCCATAGCGCGCCGCAGACAGTTGCGTGCGCAGGGCAACCGGTGGCTCTCGCATGACCAGCGTAGTGATCAGAGCCGGCACCATCAATACGCCAAACAGCAGATACGTGTTGGCCCAGGCCTGATGCAGATAGGCGAACCCGGTGGAGCCGAAACCTTCGGCGAAATACAGTGCGCCGGCGGTGGCCAGCAGTGCAGCCACGCGGTAGCCGGCCATGTAGCTGGCGGCGAGGGCGGCCTGGCGCTGGTCTTCGGCGATTTCCAGGCGGTAGGCATCCACCGCGATGTCCTGGGTGGCCGAGGCGAACGCGACCACCACGGCGATTGCGATCAACCACGACAGATGCTTTTGCGGGTCGCAGAAACTCATGCCCACCAGGCCAAGAATCACCAGTGCCTGGGCCAGCACCAGCCATGAGCGACGCCGCCCCAGCTTGCCGAGCAGCGGCAGTCGCCACTGGTCGAGCAGCGGCGACCACACCCATTTGAAGGCATAGGCCAGACCGATAAGGCTGGCGTAACCGATGGTTTCACGGGCGACGCCCGCTTCACGCAACCACACCGACAGGGTTGAAAACACCAGCATGTACGGCAGGCCGGCAGCGAAACCGAGCAGCAGAAGCACAACGGTGGAAGGGCTGGCATAAGCGGCGAGCGCGGCGCGCCAGGTTTTACGGGGCATGGGCTGGAATCTGCCTCAGTTTGCGAAACAAAGCGCGCACTCTAACCGCATGCTTGCTCCGGACGCCAGCCATGGCGTGCCATATCCACACGATTCTTCATGATCAGGACGCCTTCGCTGCGCAGCCGCGCGCGTTGCTCGGCACCGCTGCAAGTGCCTGCATCCAAGCTCAGGCGCCCACCGGCGGCAACCACGCGGTGCCAGGGCAGGCGGGTGCCGTCCGGCAGTTGGCTCAAGGTGCGCCCGACCCACCGTGCCGCGCGACCGAGCATGGCCAGCTCGGCAAGTTGCCCATAGGTCACTACCTTGCCCTCCGGCACCTGGGCCAGCACGGTGTACAGCGCAGTGCGGCGAATGGCCGCAGTGTGATCGGCTGTGTTGTGCAGTTGAGAATTGAACTCGTCTGTCATCTGGGTGTCTGTCCTTGCTCGGATCCATTCCTACCGAATAATGCCGCATTTCCTACACATCAGAGCCCCCAGAAACTGCCTATGTTGCTTAGAACCGTGCTGTGCCTCGCTGTGGCTTCCGCCTCTACCGTGACCTTCGCCGACACTGTCTGGCTGAAAAATGGTGACCGCATCTCCGGCAAGATTACCGTGTTCGACGGTGGCAAGCTGATGGTCAAGACCGAATACGGTGGGTCGATTCCCCTGGACTGGAAACAGATCAAGACCATGGAGAGCGATCAGGAGTTGCTGGTCAAGCAAGATGACTACATGGGCGAGAAAGCCAAGACGATAAAGGCCGCTGACGACGGCAAGGTCATTTTGCAGAACGGCGAGGCGCCCAAGACCGTCGAGCTGGCCAGCATCCAGCAGATCATCAAGCCCAAGCCCGTGGTCACCGACCTGCAGATCAAGGGCAACGTCGACATGGGCCTGGACTACAAACGCGCCGAAACCGATACCGATGACTACAACGTTGCCTTCAAGACCACTGCCCGGCACGGCAAGTGGCGGCATATCGGCTCGGGCGAGTACAACCGCGAGTCCCAGGACAGCGTCGTCACCACCGACAATTTCGACCTGGAATACTCGCTCGATCGCTTCCTGACCGATCAGTGGTTCTGGCAGGGTCGCGTGGACTACAAGCGCGACAAAATCGAAGACCTCGAGCGCCAGCGTACCGTGGGTACCGGCCCCGGCTACCAGTTCTGGGACGACGAGCTGGGCGCATTCTCCCTGGGTGGCCTGATCAACCGTACCGACTACCAGTACACCGATGGTGACAAGGACCGTTTCTATTCGGTGGCCATGAAGTGGGACTACAACCGCTACCTGATCGGCAAGACCGTCGAGTTCTTCACCAACGGTGAACTCGGCAAGCCGATCGGCAATGTGGCCGATTACAGCCTGGATGCCGAAGTGGGCCTGCGCTACAAGGTCACCGAATGGGCTTCGCTGAACCTCAAGGCGGAGAAAGACCTGGTCAGCGGTACCGATGCCGCCGACCTCGACACCACGCGCTATACCGCGGGTTTCGGTGTTGCCTGGTAACATTGCAATACGCCGACACATGTCCGCGAAGCCCCGATCCATGCGGGTTTCGCGGACTTGTGCGGACCGACTGATTGGCCCCTGCCTTGAATTAACGATTTATTGACGTCATCTAGGGTCTACTGGAAGGCATTCTTCCGTAGAGGAAACCATTTGATGCGCGCTTTTCTATTGCTGTTCCTGTTGTTCCCCGTGCTGGAACTGTACGTCTTCTTCAAGGTGAGCACGGCCATCGGGTTCTTTCCCGCGCTGCTGCTCATCATCGCCGGCTCGGCGCTGGGCGTGCTGGTGCTGCGCGTGGCCGGCCTGGCCACGGTGCTGCGTACCCGCGCCAGCCTGCAGCGTGGCGAGCTGCCCGCCGAACAGATGTTCAATGGCCTGGTGACTGCCATGGGCGGTATCCTGCTGATCGTCCCCGGCTTCATCAGCGATGTGCTGGGGGTGCTGTGCCTGCTGCCGTTCACGCGGCATTTCCTGATTCGCAAGGTGCGCGAGCGTGCCCAGGCGCAGGCCATGCGCCAGCGTGCTTTCGCCGACGACATGCCGTCGCCCGGTGCCCCCAGCCAGGCCTACCGCGCCCATGTGATCGAGGGGGAAGTCATCGAAGGCGAAGTGGTCGGCCGCGACACGGATCGCAGCGGGCGCTGAAAACCCTTCGCACCCTGTCAACGGCGCCCTCGGGCGCCGTTTCTTTTGCCCTTTTTCCTGCAAATTTTTTCACCCTGGCCCTTGTAATCCCGCGCGCCGACCTCATGTATGGGTCACCGCAAGGTCTGTGGCATCAGCGCCACACATGTTTCCGCGTCTTGCCGTGCAAGGCGCGACCGGTTACGCCGGAAGATCCACACCGCCGGTACACACCGGCCGATGAAAACCATAATTAGGAGAGATCGACAATGAAGCTTCGCCCTCTGCATGACCGCGTCGTTATCCGTCGCAGCGAAGAAGAGTCCAAAACCGCTGGCGGTATCGTTCTGCCAGGTTCGGCCGCTGAAAAACCCAACCGTGGCGAGATTGTCGCAGTGGGCACCGGCAAGATCCTGGATAGCGGCGAAGTCCGCGCGCTGGCCGTCAAAGTGGGTGACAAGGTGGTTTTCGGCCCTTACTCGGGCAGCAACACCGTCAAGGTCGACGGCGAAGACCTGCTGGTGATGAGCGAGAACGAAATCCTCGCCGTCGTCGAAGGCTGATACCACTGAACGCCCGTCACTCCCCAGTATTCAAGGAAATCGATCATGGCTGCTAAAGAAGTTAAATTCGGCGACTCCGCCCGCAAGAAAATGCTCACTGGTGTCAACGTTCTGGCTGACGCCGTCAAGGCGACCCTGGGCCCGAAAGGCCGTAACGTGATCATCGAGAAGAGCTTCGGCGCTCCGACTATCACCAAGGACGGCGTTTCCGTTGCCAAGGAAATCGAGCTCGAAGACCGTTTCGAAAACATGGGCGCGCAGCTGGTCAAAGACGTTGCCTCCCGTGCCAACGATGACGCAGGCGACGGCACCACCACCGCTACCGTTCTGGCTCAGGCAATTGTCAACGAAGGCTACAAGGCCGTCGCTGCTGGCATGAACCCGATGGACCTCAAGCGCGGCATCGACAAGGCAACCATCGCCGTTGTCGCTGAGCTGAAAAACCTGTCCAAGCCATGTGCCGATACCAAGGCCATCGCTCAGGTCGGTACCATCTCCGCCAACTCCGACAGCTCGATCGGCGACATCATTGCCGAAGCCATGGAGAAGGTCGGTAAAGAAGGCGTGATCACCGTCGAAGAAGGTTCGGGTCTGGAAAACGAACTGTCGGTCGTCGAAGGTATGCAGTTCGACCGCGGCTACCTGTCCCCGTACTTCGTCAACAAGCCTGAAACCATGGTCGCCGAGCTGGACAGCCCGCTGATCCTGCTGGTCGACAAGAAGATCTCCAACATCCGCGAAATGCTGCCGGTGCTGGAAGCTGTCGCCAAGGCTGGCCGTCCGCTGCTGATCGTTTCCGAAGACGTCGAAGGCGAAGCCTTGGCGACGCTGGTCGTGAACAACATGCGCGGTATCGTCAAAGTCGCCGCCGTCAAGGCGCCGGGCTTCGGCGACCGTCGCAAGTCCATGCTGCAGGACATCGCAGTACTGACCGGCGGCACCGTCATCTCCGAAGAGATCGGCCTGAGCTTGGAAAGTGCCACCCTGGAGAACCTGGGCAGCGCCAAGCGCGTGACCATCTCCAAGGAAAACACCATCATCGTTGACGGTGCTGGCGTTGAAGGCGACATCCAGTCCCGTATCAACCAGATCCGTACCCAGGTTGGCGAAACTTCCTCGGACTACGACCGTGAAAAACTGCAGGAACGTCTGGCCAAGCTGTCTGGCGGCGTTGCAGTGATCAAGGTCGGCGCTGGCTCCGAAGTTGAAATGAAAGAGAAGAAAGCCCGCGTTGAAGACGCCCTGCACGCAACCCGCGCAGCCGTCGAAGAAGGCGTGGTACCTGGCGGTGGCGTTGCGCTGATCCGTGCTCTGGAAGCGCTGACCAACCTGACCGGCGACAACGCCGACCAGAACGTCGGTATAGCGGTACTGCGTCGTGCAGTCGAAGCACCGCTGCGCCAGATCGCTGCCAACTCCGGCGACGAGCCAAGCGTTGTGGTCAACGAAGTCAAGAACGGCAACGGTAACTACGGTTACAATGCTGCAACCGGCGTCTACGGCGACATGATCGAAATGGGTATCCTGGACCCTACCAAGGTGACCCGTTCGGCATTGCAGGCAGCAGCTTCCATCGGTGGTCTGATCCTGACGACCGAAGCAGCCATTGCCGACAAGCCGAAAGCCGAAGGCGCGGCTGGCGGCGGCATGCCAGACATGGGCGGCATGGGTGGCATGGGCGGCATGATGTAAGCGAGCCCTCGCGCTCTACCTGTTTGCAGGTAAGAAAAACCCCGGCCAGTCGTGGCCGGGGTTTTTTTATGCCTGCCCAGCCTATAAGCTGCGCGAGCCCCGCCGGGGCGACAGCAGCACTCGGAGACCCTGCCCATGCGCATCCTACTGGTTGAAGACAATCGCGATATCCTGGCCAACCTGGCCGATTACCTGGGTATGAAAGGCTACACCGTCGACTGCGCCCAGGACGGCCTGTCCGGTCTGCACCTGGCGGCGACCGAGCACTATGACCTGATCGTGCTCGACATCATGCTTCCGGGCATCGACGGCTATACCCTGTGCAAGCGCCTGCGCGAGGACGCCCGGCGCGATACGCCGGTGATCATGCTGACCGCGCGCGACCAGTTGGATGACCGCCTGCAAGGCTTTCGTTCCGGTGCCGACGACTACCTGCTCAAGCCATTCGCCCTGTCCGAGCTGGCGGCGCGCATCGAGGCGGTCCTGCGCCGCGCCCAGGGCGGTGGACGCCGCTCGTTGCAGGTCGGCGATCTGATCTACGACCTCGACACCCTCGAAGTCACCCGCGAGGGCCGGCTGCTCAAGTTGAACCCTGTAGGCCTCAAGCTCCTCGCCGTGCTGATGCAGAAAAGCCCCCATGTGCTGCGCCGCGAAGTGCTGGAAGAGGCCCTGTGGGGCGACGATTGCCCCGACAGCGACAGCCTGCGCAGCCACGTCCATCAGTTGCGCCAGGTGATCGACAAACCGTTCGACAAGCCTCTACTGCATACCGTGCATGGCGTAGGCTACCGCCTCGCCGAAGGCCGCGATGGAGTTTAAGCAGAGCCTTGCGCAACGCATCATCATCGCCTTTGCCTTGATGAGCGCTTTGGTGGCTGGTGCGTTCGCGGTCGGTATCGTGGCCACCGTGCACCTGGTGGAAGAACGACTGATTTCCGCAGGCCTGGGCGGCGATCTGCAGCGTCTGCTGCTGATGGACAACGCTGCCGACTGGAACCACCGCCCCGAACCCGACCAGTTGTTCTATTACGATAGCGGTCCGGGCGACTTCGAGCTGGCGGCGGATGTGAAACACCTGCCGGCCGGCTTCCACGAAGTGTTTCGCGGCAAGCTGTCCTACCATGCGATGGTTCAGGTGGTCGATGGCCGTCGTTACGCCCTGCTGCAGGACCAGAGCGATTTCGAAGAGCGCGAACGTGTGCTGTTCGCCGTGGTGCTGGTGGGTTTCGTCCTCAGCCTGGCGTTGGCGATCTTTCTGGGCTGGGTGCTGGCGCGTAAGGTCATGGCGCCCGTGGTGCGCCTGGCGCGCCAGGTCCGCCATCGTGACCAGATCCTTGGCCTGGCCCCGCCCCTGGCGCCGGACTACACCGCCGACGAAGTCGGTGAGCTGGCCGTGGCCTTCGATGCCACCCTTGGCCGCCTGCGCGATGCGCTGACCCGCGAGCGCCTGTTCACCAGCGACGTCAGCCATGAATTGCGCACCCCGCTGATGGTATTGGCCAGTTCCTGCGAACTGTTGCTGGAAAACCCGGCGCTGCCCGAGCGGTCGCGCGCCCAAGTGCAGCGCATCGCGCGCGCTTGCGAGGACATGCGCGATCTGGTGCAGACTTTCCTGATGCTGGCGCGCGCTCAGCGCGATGACAGTGGCCGCGTGGCACCGGCCACCCTTGGCCAGGTCGCCGAAGACCTGATGACGCAATGGCGACCCGCGATCGAAAAGAAGGGCCTGAGCCTGGAGTTCGTCGCCGGAACGCCCCTGGCGCAGACCTACAACGGCACCTTTCTGCATGCGGTGATGGGCAACCTGTTGCGGAATGCCCTGCACTACACCGACCAGGGCTTCATCCGCCTGACACTCGGCGCAACCAGCTTCCATGTGGAAGACAGCGGCGTGGGCATTCCCGAAGCCCAGCGCGAAGCCATGTTCCAGCCGTTCGTACGAGGTCCGGAAAAACGTGGAGAAGGGCTGGGCCTGGGGTTGTCGCTGGTCCAGCGTATCTGCGAGGACCAGGGCTGGCAGGTGCAGCTGGAGACCGTCGAGCCTCACGGCTGCCGCTTCACCGTCGAACTGGGGCTGGGCAAGCAAACCGCGGCCTGAGGCTTGCTTCCCACGGCCGGATGCCTTTACTGTAGGAAATATCCTGTTTCAACTAGGAAATTTCTGACAAATTTTTCACAGTGAGATGACCTGGCCATGACGGTTGGATGAATAAGGTGTGCGCCACCTGTCCTGGAGCCGTGCCCATGTCTGATCCCGTGAAGTTGGAATTTTCAGAAAAGTATGACCGCGCCCACGCGCAGAAATATTTCGACAAGCACCGCAACAGCTTTGCTCGACGCATGTCCCACCGACGCGACGAACAACTGGCCCGCAAGGCGCTTGCCTTGATCGGCGAGCCTGGGCTGGTGCTGGACTTGCCCTGCGGCGCGGGGCGCTTCTGGCCATTGCTGGCCGAGAAACACAACCGAGTGATCATCGGCGCGGACAATTCGGCAGCCATGGTGGAAACCGCATGCGCGTCGCAACCGGCGCATATCGTGGAGCGCGTGCAGCCGTTGCAGACCTCGGCGTTCGACATTGCCTTGCCGGACAATTCGGTGGACAGCATTTTCTGCATGAGGCTGTTGCACCACATCGGTGAAGCCGAGCATCGCATGACGATCCTCAAGCAGTTTCACCGGGTAACCCGTGACAGTGTGGTGTTGTCGCTCTGGGTCGATGGCAACTTCAAGGCCTGGAAGCGTGAGCGGGCCGAGCAGCGTCGACGCCTGCGCAGTGAGCAGGACGAGTATCAGAACCGCTTCGTGTTGCCGGCGGCAACCGTGGAAGCGGAGTTCATCCAGGCCGGTTTCCGGATCCAGGAACGCCTGGACTTTTTGCCGATGTACGCCATGTGGCGAGTATACGTTCTACGTAAGGGGTAAGCAGGATGGTGGTTGAGGGCATGACGACAGGCACGGCGAGTGGCAAGGCCGGCTTCGATCACTATTGGCGGCAACAGGGCGCATGGGTCGAGGAGCCCAATGTGCGACGTGGCGGCGAAAGCGGCGTGCAGCGCCTGTTCGCGGCCGACGGGCAGATGATCTACGTCAAGCGTCAGGTCGGACACATCTACCGCAGCTGGTTGCATCCCTTCGGTCGTCCTACGGTATTGCGCGAGCGTGATGCGCTGACCGCGTTGTACCAGCTCGACGTCAAGGTGCCGAAGATGATCTTCTGCGGCACCCAGCGCGACGAGAACAACGAGTGGCGAGCGCTGCTGGTGACCAAGTCGCTGGACGGTTTCGAGGAGTACGAGCATTGGTTGCAGGGTGGGGGTCGCGAGCGTCATGGCGAAGCAGTCTACGAGCAGGTTCTGCAGAGCCTGGCGACCAATCTGGCGCGCATGCACCGCGGACGCTGGCAACACAGCTGCATCTACATCAAACACGTATTCGTCCGCGTGACGGGCGAGGGCAGCGCCGCACGCGGTGAGGTGGCGCTGCTGGACCTGGAGAAGTGTCGCCAACGCATGACCGCTCAGCAGGCCGCCTCACACGACATGAAGCAATTGCGTCGCCATTCGTCGTTCAGTGATCCGGACTGGCGTAAGCTGATCTACCTTTATGAGGCGGCATTCGGCAGCTCCATCAAAGGTTTAGAGTGATGAAACTAGAAATCGCACGAGGTTTGTTTCTGGTGGCGGCCCTTGGGGTAGCCACTGCGGCGGCAGCAGCGTGGGAACAACCGCGCTCGGCCATCCTCAGCGCTGCCCATGGCGAAGGCAACTGCCCATTGCCGCGCTCGCAGAAGGCGCACATCGCCGTGACCCCGGACAAGGATTTCATCCTGTTCATGCTGGGCCTGAGCCAAGGCGTACGCACTCAGGGCTGATACGGTCGCGGGGCCGTCAGGCCAGGTACAGGTGGTTGTCCCATAGCCCCGACGGCAGTTGCAGCGGCGTTCCCACCGGTTGAGGTGCGCGGCAGTCGTAATAGCGGCAGCGGCCTTGGCCCGAAGTCACCACGAAACCGTCTTCCACCGCACCCACGCCCGCGCAGTCGGGCAAGGTGCCGTCGTGCCTGACCGCACCGCTGTCCATGTCCCAGATGAAGAAGCGATTGGCCCTGGGCGCGGTGAGTGCCACCAGGCGCAGTTCGCTGTGCACCGCGACGCTGGCGGTGTAGTGCCCCATCGACTGCAACTGCGACAGCGAAACGGGAAAGGCTTCGAAGGCCTGGCCCGGACGCTTGATGGCCAATAGCGGCGCGCTCTCGTGGGAGGGGCCCATGAATTGCTGACAGGCGAACACGGTATCGTCCGCGCTGATCGCCAGATGCCGCACGCTGTTCATCGGCTGTTCCAGGCATTCCTTGCTCAGCAGCGACCCATCACGCCGCATCATCACCAGGCTCGGCTGCATGGCGTCCAGATTCATCTCGACCCGGCTTTCAGCCTCGGTTCGAATACCACCGTTGGCCACTACCAGGGTTTCGCCGTCCGGCATCCATGACACCTGATGAGGGCCGATACCGTGGGTGGACAGCTCCCCACTGTGCACCAGGCGCTCGTCGACGAAGCGGTAGACCCCCAGCACGCCACGCCCTGGCTCGGTGGTGTCGTTCTCGGTGGCGTACAGCCACTCGCCGTCGTTGTGAATCACCGCATGGCCATAGAAATGCCGGTCCGGGCGCGATTCCAGGGTCTGCAGCAGGGCGCCATCGCGCAGATCGATCAGGTAACACTGGGTGCCGGGACGGCGAGCCACGAACAGCGCCAGCGGCAGGGTCGGATGATCGACGATGTCATGGCAGCGTTGGCCTACCTGGGTCGCGAACACCTCACGGCCGTCCAGCCGGTAACCTACCGCGTAGTGACCGCCATCGGCGTCATCGCGTGCCGACAGCAACAGCGGTTCGCGCTTTGAATGCCTGGACAGCGTCCACTTGCCCAGGGTCAGGGCCTTGAGCAGTACGTGGGTCAGCTTCTGCGCCGAGCGTACGATCATCGTCAGTCACCGTCGTTGGCATTGAAGCCCAGTTGGATGTTCAGGGCGCGGGCCAATTCGCCTTCGTGCAGGCGATGCACCACGTTGAGGCTGTCGTAGAGGGTATTGAGAAATTGCTTGCCTGCCTCGTCGCCGAGCAGATCACCCAGGGTGCGGGTGTTGCCGTCCAGCAACTTCATGGACGTGGCGTAGGCGGCATCGATCTTGTCGGCCAGGGCTTTCTGCTCGCCAGGCAGCAGGCCGCGCAGGCCCTTGTTGTCGACACCGACCCAGACGGTCTGAGCAGCCGCCAGGCTGGCACGCACGCTGTTCATCGACTGCGCGCTGCGCCAGGCCTCGGCTTGGTAGGGCTGGGCAATGCCCTTGCTCAGGCGGCCCATGGGCGCGCCGAGCTTTTTCTTCAGGGTATCGAGTGCAGTGACCTGGGCGCGCAGCACATCGGCGATGGCTTCGTGGGAATCGGCATAGCGCTGGTTGGGGAACTTGGTCATCTGCGCGAGCATGCCGTCGGCACTGTTCCAGCTGGCGAGGATTTCTTCGGCCAGGGCTTTCTGGCGCTCGCCAATGGCGCTGAGCAACGGACAATAGCGCGCTTTCTGCGCGGCATCGGCCATTTCCGGCTTGCTGTCGAAAAGGATGTACTCGTAGGCGGACAGACCCTGCACCACCACGCTGGCCTTGGCCAGGCTCTGGGCATCGACGGGTTGCTCGGCGTTGGCCAGTTGTTCGACCTGGCGGCCGACGAGGTTTTTCTTGTCCGGCCAGAACTGCACCGACCAGGCCTTGTTGCCCTCGGCCAGCGGGCCGATCAGCAGGGGTTGCAACTCGGCCCAAGCCCGTTGTGCCTTGAGGAAATCGGCACGTGCGGCGTCCAGTGGCTGGCTGCCCTGGCAGAACGCCAGAGCGCTGGCTGCCAGTTGCCGATCGGCCTCCACCCAACGGCTATAGGTCGGCAGGATGACTTGCTTGGCGATGGCGGCGCTGGTGACGGCTTGCTGGTCTTGCGGTGAACAGGCACCCAGTGCCAGGGCGGCAAGGCCGGTGAAGAGCAGCTTGGGACGGAACATGTAGGCTCCTGAAACGTGTATTCATCTAGAGAGAGTTCAAGAACGCCAGCAGGGCGGCACGCTGCCCGGCGTCGAATTGCAATACCTGCTGCCTGGCCGCTTCGGCCTCGCCGCCATGCCACAGCACCGCTTCGAGCAGGTTGCGCGCACGGCCGTCGTGGAGGAACTGGCTGTGCCCGCTGACCGTTTCGCTCAGGCCGATACCCCACAGCGGTGGCGTCCGCCAGTCCTGTGCGCCGGCCTTGAATTCGCTGCGCCCGTCGGCCAGGCCCGGGCCCATGTCGTGCAGCAGCAGATCGGTATAGGGGCGAATCGTCTGGTTGCGCAACTCCGGTTCCGCGGCGTCGCTGGTCGTCGTGTATTGCGCCACATGGCAACCCTGACAGCCAGCCTGGTAGAACAGATTCTTGCCGGCCAGCACCTGCGCAGAGTCGACGTCGCGCCGCGCGGGCACGCCCAGGTTGCGGGTGTAGAACAGCACCAGGCGCAGGATGTTATCACTGACTTCGGGTTCGCCGCCTGGGCCATTGCCATTCGGCGCCTCGAGGCAGTTGGTTTGTGCCACCGTGCAGTCGTCGAAGGGGCGCAGTGAGGTGGTCAGCCCCATGTCGCCGGAAAAGGCATGCACGTTCTGCTGATTCAGATTGGGCTGTCCGGCCTTCCAGCCGAACCGGCCGGGCACCGTGCGACCCTGGGCGTCGTCCCATACCTGGTTGGGCCGGCCCTTGATCGGGCCGCCGCTCTCGGCCTGATGGCGGGCGTTGGCCAGGATATCCTGCTCACTGATGGCCTCGAGCAGGCCCAGGCCAATCATCGGCGGAGCGACGCGCGCGGAGAGGCGCGTGTCGGGATGCAGGTCGCCGTAGCCCAGTTGGCTGATCTGCAACTGCGGCTGGCGCAGTTCGACCTGCGTGCCGTCCTTGAAGTGCACCGGAACGCTTTGGTAGGTCACCCTCACCTTGCCTTCGGGAACGTGGCCGGGAATGGCCATGTCCTGCAGCTGCGTGCCATAGACCGGCTCGGGCACCACGCCCAGGCGTTCGATCTCGCGCAGGTAGTGCGGGCCGTCGGGCAGCGACAAGCGCACCAGCATGGACACCGCGCTGAGCGCGTCGTTTTCGGGTGGATGGCCGCGACCGTCCTTGATGTGGCAATTCTGGCAGGCGTTGGTGTTGAACAGCGGCCCCAAACCGTCACGCGCCGTGGTGGTGGAGGGCGCGATGACCCAGGGGCTGCGGAAGAAACTGTTGCCCACGCTGAAATCCAGGCGCCGGACCGGCGACAGATTGGCCGACGGCATGGAGTAGGCGTTGACGTCGAATTTGCGCACCGTGGCCTGGCCTGCGCTCTGTGCTTCGCCCGGTTCGGCCTGGGTGAAGCGCGGGGCGTCGTCGCAGCCCGCCAGGCCAGACGCCAGGAGCAGGAGGACGAAGCAGGGCAGGGGTGGGCGCATGGATGGGAAGCTGTTGTGAATAGGGTGGATGTCGGGTGGATGCAGGGCGGCGAAAGCTTTGCTTGCCGAGGCCACGCCGCCCGCCGACCGGCCTTGTGGCGGCTGCACTGGCGTCGGTTCAACCGGCGCCAGTGCAGCGTGTTTCGACACGCAAGCCGGGGTGGATCAGAACTCGTGGTCGGCGGTGTCCGGGTTGAGATCGGTGATGCCCAGTTTGCCGGCTGCCTGTTCGATGGCACCGGTCTGCTTGACCAGGGCTGCGATGGCATCACGCACCACCTGCTGGCCGGCGGCGTTGTCGGCGCTGATCAGCTGGTCGAAGTGCTCACCCTTGTTGGCGCGCTCGACGATGGCCTGCATCTTCGCCTCGGTGTCGGCCAGATCGGCCTTCAACGCGGTATCGGTGGCCGGATCGGCCTTGGCCACCAGCGAGGACAGGCTTGCACCGGTCAGCTTGGTGCCGTCGGTGCGGGTGTATTCGCCCAGATAGACGTTGCGGATGCCCTTGGCGTTGTAGAAAGCCGAGTTGTGCGTGTTGTCGCTGAAGCAATCGTGCTCGTCTTCCGGCGAGTTGGCTTCGAGTGCGACCTTCATGCGCTCGCCGGCCAGTTCGCCGAGCGACAGGCTGCCCATGCCGAAAAGCATCTTGCGCAGGCCGCTGTCGACCGGTTCGGCCACCAGGGTGGCGCGGTAGTTGTCGGCGACGTTGGGTTTCCAGTTGGCGAGCATTTCTTCCAGGTCGTTGACCAGCAGGTCGGTGACGGCCTTGAGGTAGGCACGGCGGCGATCGTTGTGGCCGCCGGTGGCGCCGGTGCCTTCCAGGTAGTCGGAGGCGGGACGGTTGCCGGCGCCAGGGCCGGTGCCGTTGAGGTCCTGGCCCCAGAGCAGGAACTCGATGGCGTGGTAGCCGGTGGCCACGTTGGCTTCCGAGCCACCCAGTTCGTTCAGGCTGGCAAGCTTCTCGGGGGTGATTTCGCTGACGTCGACCTTGTCTTCGCCGACCTGGATTTCCTTGTTGGCGATGATGTTGGCGGTAGCACCGGGGTTGCCCAGGGCGTGCTCGTAGCTCTTGTCGGTGTAGTCGATCAGGCCTTCGTCCAGCGGCCAGGCGTTGACCTGACCTTCCCAGTCGTCGATCAGCGTGTTGCCGAAGCGGAAGGTCTCGGTCTGCAGGTAGGACGGACGCGAGGCGATCCAGGCGTCACGCGCCGCTTTCAACGTGGCGTCGCTGGGCGCGGCGAGGAAAGCGTCGACGGCCTTCTGCAACGACTGGGCGGTGCTCAGGGCATCGTCGAACGTGGCGTGCACGATGTCGGCGTAATGGGCGACCACGGCCTTGGCCGCTGTCTCGTCGAGAGTGCCGGAGGCCGTGGGTACCGCAGCCGGAGCCGCCGGCGCCGACGCAGCCGGTGCTGGGGCCTGAGCGGCGGTGGTGGTTTGCTTGTCCTTGCTGTCGCAACCGGCAAGAGCAATGGCGATGGCCAGCAGACTGGCGGTGGCCAGGGGCGTACGAATCATGGCGAACATCCTGCGTCAAAAGTGGCGAGCGAGCGCGCGAAGAGCGCGCAAAACTGCGCCATAATGCGAAAGATTTGCATTTTCTGTAAAGGGTTAATGTGAAAAAACCTTCAGGCTTGCACCGTCGACGCTAGGTCCGCGTCGGTGTTGGGGCCAGGCTGGGGCGGCTGCGTTCGGACTGCTTGAGCAAAGCGGTCAGTTCGCGGGCGGCCAGGGGCTTGCTGTAGAGGTAGCCCTGACCTTCATGGCAGCCCTGGGCGACGATGTACGCTTCCTGTTCCAGCGTTTCCACGCCTTCGGCGATGACCTGCATGTTCAGGCTCTTGCCCAGCTGGATGATCGCCCGGACGATGGTCGCGTCATCCTCGTCGCTCAGCACGTCCTGCACGAAACTCTTGTCGATCTTGATCTTGTCCAGGGGCAGTGACTTCAGGTAACTGAGGGATGAATAGCCAGTACCGAAGTCGTCGATGGCGATCAGCGCCCCCGAGCGGCGCAGGCTCAGCAGGTGTTGCGCTGCGGTGCTGATGTCCTCCATCAGGCCGGTCTCGGTGACCTCCAGTTCCAGGCTGCGGGGCGGCAGGCGGTACATTTGCAGGATGTTGCTGACTACGCGGGGCAGTTCGTTGTGGTGCAACTGCACCGTGGACAGGTTGACCGCCATGCGCAGGCCGCTGAAGCCCTGGTCGTGCCATTCGCGCAGTTGGCTGCAGGCCTGGTTGAGGACCCACTCACCGATGGCGATGATGCTGCGGTTCTGCTCGGCCAGCGGAATGAACTGGTCGGGCGGCACCAAGCCGTGTTCGGGGTGCTGCCAGCGCAGCAGCGCCTCGACGCCAACGATCCGGTGGTCGCGATAGCTGATCTGCGGCTGGTACACCAGGTGCAGCTGGTTGCGTGCCAAGGCTTCGCGCAGGTCCTTTTCCAGCTCACGACGGCGACGCATCTCGGTGTCGACGCTGGCGATGTAGAACTGGTAGCGGTTGCGCGAGCGAACCTTGGCCAGGGTCATGGTCTGCTCGGCTTTTTGCAGCAGCTTTTCAGTGCTGTCGCCGTCTTCGGGGAACAGGGTGATGCCGATGGTGGCGCGCAGGCGGATCGCATGCGCGTCGAGCGCGAAGGCGGCATCCAGGTCGTCGAGGATGCGCTGGGCCAGTTCGGCCGCTTCGTAGGGCTGTTCGATGTCTGCCTGGACCAGGGCAAACTGGTCGCCACCCAGGCGTGCCAGGGTGCCGAACCTGCCGCTGTGAACCCGCAAGCGGTCGGCCAGCGCCCGCAGCAGCTGGTCGCCGGTCTGGTAGCCGAACTGTTCGTTGATGCCCTTGAAGTCGTCGAGGCCGACGCACAGCACAGCCACCCGACGCTGCAGGCGGTGCGCATCGAGCAGGACCTTGTCCAGTTGCTGTTGCAACTGCATGCGGTTGGCCAGGCCCGTCAACACGTCGTGCCGGGCCATGTGCAGCATGCTGTCTTCGGCTTCGTGGCGCAGCTGGGTGTTGCGCTCGATGGACGCCAGGAGCTGGTTGGCGGTATTCACCCACAGGCCCAGTTCGTTGTGTTCATGGCCGCGGGGCAACGGCAACTGGTACTCGCCGGGTCGGTCGGGGTTGATCTGCAGCAGATGCTCGATGATCCGCGACAACGGCTTGGTCAGCAGCCAGTGATAGATCAGGTACAGCAACAGGCCCAGGGCCAGGGCGCGCAAGGTGCCGGAGACGAAGATGATCACCGAGCTGACGATGAAATCCTCACCGTAGGTGGCGGTGTCCAGGGTGATGTGCAGGTCGCCGTAGTACTCGCTGTAGGGCCCACGGCCGATCAGGCGC
Source organism: Pseudomonas rhizosphaerae (assembly GCF_000761155.1). NCBI lineage: Bacteria > Pseudomonadati > Pseudomonadota > Gammaproteobacteria > Pseudomonadales > Pseudomonadaceae > Pseudomonas > Pseudomonas rhizosphaerae. Next base: position 921,759 of record NZ_CP009533.1, read on the forward strand.
GTACTGAAGCTGCGCTCCTGGCCCAGGATGCGATCGGTCAGCCAGCGACTGCTCAGGTTCTGCAGCGGTCGCGAACGTTCGGCCAGCATGGCTTCGTCGGGATGACCGATGGAGGCCAGACGCACCGCGTCGTCCTGGAACAAGCCTTCGATCACCTGCATGCCCATTTCCCGATCCAGGCTGTAGAGCGCTTGGGTCGAGGGATCGCGGAACATGGCCAGGATCCGCTCGGCGTCGGCGGAGATGGCCTGGCGGGTCTTGTAGCCATCGAAGACGATCTGTGCGCAGCTCAGTACCATGCCCACGACGAGCGCCGACAGCAGCACCACGCGAAGCAACTTGACGGACAAGCTGTTCCTGACTTCCAGCTTCAATGGCTATTCCTTGTTTCGAACGCTTGGCATCAAGGTGCCATGAGTATTGGCAACTTACCGTGGGCCGTAAAGCCACAAATGAACGCGAGTCGTACCGATTGTCTTGAATAGCGGTCAGCGCGCCAGTGTGTCGGCTGGCCCCTGCGCATTCTTGAGCGACAATCTGGCAACAAGGTGGGCGGGAAGTGCCATTGGCAAACGGAGGCACACACAAAAAAGCCCGGCACAAGGGCCGGGCTTTCCAGGAGCGACAAGCTTACGCCGTGAAGGCGCGGCCTTCGTACTGCTGGGCCACGAAGTCCCAGTTCACCAGATTCCAGAACGCCTCGACGTATTTCGGACGCACGTTGCGGTAATCGATGTAGTAGGCGTGTTCCCAGACGTCGCAGGTCAGCAACGGGGTGTCGCCGTTGGTCAACGGGTTGCCGGCGCCAATGGTGCTGGCCAGTGCCAGCGAACCGTCGGCCTTCTTCACCAGCCAGCCCCAGCCGGAACCGAAGGTGCCGACCGACGTCTTGGTGAACTCTTCCTTGAACGTGTCGAACGAGCCGAACGCAGTGTTGATGGCCTCGGCCAGAGCACCGGTAGGCTGGCCACCGGCGTTGGGCGCCAGGCAGTTCCAGTAGAAGGTGTGGTTCCAGACCTGGGCGGCGTTGTTGAAGATGCCACCGGACGACGACTTGACGATTTCTTCGAGGGTCTTGCCTTCGAACTCGGTGCCAGGTACCAGGTTGTTCAGGTTCACGACATAGGTGTTGTGGTGCTTGTCGTGGTGATACTCCAGGGTTTCCTTGGAGATGTGCGGCTGCAGGGCATCGTGGGCGTAGGGCAGCGGCGGCAATTCGAAAGCCATGGTGATTCTCCTAATCAGGTCTGTTGCGGTTTGCGCACGGCCGATCACGGGCGGCCTGAGAAACGTCGGCGAGTTTTTACTCTTTGCGACGCAGTGCCGGATCATAGCATCGGCATGGGGCCTTAACCACGCAACAACTGTGTGGAATAGAGGTTCCAGAGCCTTTGCCCGTCCAGACTGACGGTTTCAGGCAAACACCAGCTGCGCGGCCACCGCGAACATCATGACCGCCACCATCAGGTCGACCAGCCGCCAGGTATTGGGCCGCGCCAGCCAGGGAGCGAGCCAGGCTGCGGCCAGGGCCAGGCCGAAGAACCACAGCAACGAGGCACTGGTGGCGCCGGCCACGTAGGCACCCGGCACGCCCTGCTGGGCGCCCACCGAACCGATCAGCAACACCGTATCCAGATAGACGTGGGGGTTGAGCAGGGTCACTGCCAGGGCGCTGAGCAGCACGGCCTTGCGCGAGCGCAGACCGGCATTGCCTGCCTGCTCCAGGCTTTGGCTGGAGCAGGCGCGCCTGAGCGCCTTGCTGCCGTACCACAGCAGGAACAGGGCGCCACCCCAGCGCGCCACCGCCAGCAGGGTCGGATTATGCGCCAGCACCGTGGCCAGGCCGAATACGCCAGCGGCCACCAGCAGCGCATCGCACACCACGCACAGCAACGCCACCTGCAGATGGTGCTCGCGACGCAGGCTCTGCGCCAGAACGAAAGCGTTCTGCGTGCCGATCGCCATGATCAGGCCAAACGCAACCAGCAAGCCATTCAGGTAACTCTGCCACATCGATGTTTCTCCTTTTTGAAGCTGGCCATTGTGGGCAGTGCTGATGTATAAGAAAAACGAATAATGCTGATCCACCATTAGGAAAACTGATGTTCGATTACAAGCTGCTCGCCGCCCTGGCCGCCGTGGTGGAACAGACCAGTTTCGAGCGGGCAGCCCAGGTGCTGGGCTTGTCGCAGTCGGCGGTGTCGCAGCGGATCAAGCTGCTGGAGGCCCGGGTAGGTCAGCCGGTGCTGGTCCGGGCCACGCCACCCGTGCCGACCGATATCGGCCGACGCCTGCTCAATCATGTGCAGCAGGTGCGGCTGCTTGAGCGCGACCTGCAGGGGCAGGTGCCGGCGCTGGATGAACAGGGCATGCCCGAGCGCCTGCGCATCGCCTTGAATGCCGACAGCCTGGGCACTTGGTGGGGCGGCGCGGTGAGCGAATTCTGCATTCGCGAACAGTTGTTGCTGGACCATGTGGTGGAAGACCAGGACGTCGGGCTCAAGCGCATGCGCGCCGGTGAAGTCGCGGCCTGCCTGTGCGCCAGCGAGCGACCTTTGGCCGGAGCGCGCAGTGTGCTGCTGGGTGCCATGCGCTATCGGGCGCTGGCCAGCCCCGGCTTCATGGCCCGGCATTTTCCGGACGGCTTCGAGCCGGCCCTGCTGCCGCGCACGCCTGCGCTGGTGTTCGGCCCCGATGACTATCTGCAACACCGCTTCCTGGCCTCCATGGGGCTGGCGGAGGGATTTCTTCACCACCTTTGCCCCTCGTCCGAGGGGTTCAACCGCCTGGCCAAGGCGGGCATGGGCTGGGGCATGGTGCCCGAGTTGCAGGTCGAGGATGCGTTGGCCGAGGGCAGTCTGGTCGAGATTCTTGTTGGCCATCCGGTGGACGTGCCTTTGTATTGGCATCACTGGCGCAATGGCGGGCAATTGCTCGAACGGCTCACCCGGCACCTGTGTGAGGGCGCCGAGCGCTGGTTGGTGCCGCTGTGAGCCCGGCGCGCGTCTACCGGTATCGCGGTTGCACATTGATCGATGTAGAGCGGAGCAATTCATGAAGATTCTGGTTACCGGCGCAAGCGGCTTCATCGGCGGACGCTTCACGCGTCTGGCGCTGGAGCAGGGGCTTGAAGTGCGCATCAACGGTCGCCAAGCCGAAAGGGTAGAGCATCTGGTTCGACGCGGTGCGCAGTTCACCCAGGGTGATCTGCTCGACCCCGATCTCGCCAAGCGCTTGTGCATCGGCGTCGATGCGGTGGTCCATTGCGCCGGGGCGTCCGATAGCTGGGGCCGTCATCAAGCCTTCGCGCAGACCAACGTCGAAGTCACCGAGAACGTCGTCGAGGCCTGCCTCAAGGAGCATGTGCAACGTCTGGTGTACCTGTCTTCGGCGGCGATCTGTTTCGACGGTCGCAGCCATCTGGGCATCAAGGAAGAACAGGTGCCCGGCCGCCTGCTTGGGCACTCGGCGCGCAGCAAATGGCTGGCCGAGCGCAAGGTGTTGGGCGCTGCCGAATTCGGGCTGGAAACCATCGTGCTGCGCCCGCACAGGGTGACCGGTGCGGGGGATGGGCAGCAGTTCGCGCGCTTGATCGAGATGCAGCGCAAGAATCGCCTGCGGATCATCGGCGACGGCCTGAACAAGGTCGATTTCACCAGTGTGCAGAACCTCAACCAGGCGCTGTTGAGCGCGTTGTCGGCAGGCGATACGGCGCTCAACCAGGTCTATAACATCAGCAACGGCGCGCCGATTCCGTTGTGGGACGTGGTCAACTACGTGATGCGCCAGTTGCACTTGCCGCAGGTGCAGCGCTATCGCGACTTCGGCCTGGCCCACGGCAGCGCTGCGGTGTGCGAAGCGGCCTGCCTGCTCTGGCCCAGGCAGCCACGGCCGCAACTGTCGCGCATCGAAGTGCAGGCCTTGCACGAGCATTTCACCTTGGACATCAATCGCGCCCGACACTACCTGGGTTACGAGCCACGGACGTCACTGTGGACGTCGCTGGATGAATTCTGTGGCTGGTGGCGTGCACAGGCCAGCCCCAGCGGTTGAGTCAATTGCCCGGGTGGTCGGTCGATGCCCGTCGTGGCGAGGTTATACTCGCGGTCCTGGCCATTACCCCGTGACACAAAGGTTTCTCACATGCGCAAAGATGCTCCCGACGACTTCGACGACAATCTGCCCAGCCTGCGCGGCGATACCCGCGACGATCACGACTTTGCGCCGTTGGGCGGCGGGCGCGAGCGCGATGCGCTGTACTCGCGCAACACCCCGGTGGTGCGCGTCAAGGCACCCAGCACCGGTGCGCTGTGGGCACTGATCGGCGCCCTGTTCATCGCCCTGGGTGGGTTGGGGTGGTGGAGTTTCCAGCAGATCAACCTGATGGAACAGCAACTGGTGGCGACCCAGGAAAGTTTCGCGCGCATCAGCGAAGAAGCGGCGGGGCGGCTGCAGGACATCAGTGGCAAGGTCGCCAACACCCAGTCCACTGCCGTGTCGGGCAGCGAAGCGATGCGGGCCGAGATCAAGCAGTTGCAGGAGCAGCTGGCGCAGCAGAACCAGCAGCAGAGCGGCGTGGCCGGTCAGCAGAGCACCTTGCAGACGCGTCTTGAGCAAGCGGCGACGCAAGTGGCCGCGCAGCAGACGCTCAACGAGCAGTTGCAGGCGCAGTTGAAGAGCCTGGGCGGCGAGCTTGCCGCACTCAAGCAGGCCCAGCCGGACACAGGCAAGTTGCAGGCACGCCTGGATGGCCTGGACGGCGAGCTGGCCGCATTGAAGAAGAGCAACCCCAGCGCGCAGCTTGAGCGCCTGGAACAGGATTTGATCGTGCTCAAGAGTGAGCAGGAGAATCGCCCGGCGGCCAGCAGTGGGCCGAGCGTCAATGAATTCGATGCGTTTCGCGGGCAGGCGACGCGCAGCTTGACCACCTTGCAGAATCAGGTGCAGAACCTGCAGCAGCAGATCGGCCAGCTGCGTCGCTGAACGGCCGGGCACGCCTGGCGGCGGCCCGGCCTGCCGCTTACATGCGCGGGTAGTCCAGGTAGCCAGCAGCGCCCTTGGCGTAGAACGTTTCAGGGTGTGGCTCGTTCAGCGGTGCATCGGCCTGCAGACGCTCGGGCAGGTCGGGGTTGGCGATGTACGGCACGCCGAACGCCACGGCATCGGCAATGCCGTTGGCCAGGGCAGCGTTAGCCGAGGCCTTGTCGAAACGCTCGTTGACGATGTACGGACCACCGAATGCATCACGCAGTTGCGCGGCCAGGCTGTCTTCCCCTTCCTTCTCGCGGGCACAGATGAACGCGATGCCACGCTTGCCTAGCTCGCGGGCGACGTAGGTGAAGGTTTCGGCGCGGTTGGCGTCGCCCATGTCGTGCAGGTCGGCACGTGGCGAAAGGTGCACGCCGACGCGGTCGGCGCCCCAGACGTCGATGGCTGCATCGGTCACTTCCAGCAGCAGCCGCGCACGGTTTTCCAGCGAGCCACCATAGGCATCGGTGCGCTGGTTGGTGCTGCTCTGCAGGAACTGGTCGAGCAGGTAGCCGTTGGCGCCGTGGATCTCCACGCCGTCGAAGCCGGCGGCCTTGGCGTTTTCCGCGCCTACACGGTAGGCCTCGACGATATCGGCGATTTCAGCGGTTTCCAGCGCCCGCGGCGTTTCGAAACCGGTGATCGGACGCACCAGGCTGACGTGTCCGTCGGCGGCGATGGCGCTGGGCGCCACCGGCAATTCGCCGTCCAGGTACAGCGAATGGGAGATGCGGCCCACGTGCCACAGTTGCAGCATGATCCGCCCACCGGCGGCGTGTACGGCCTGGGTCACGTTGGCCCAGCCACGCACCTGGTCGTTGGACCAGATACCGGGGGTGTCCGGGTAGCCGACGCCCATGGGCGTGACCGAGGTCGCTTCGCTGAGGATCAGACCGGCGCTGGCGCGCTGCACGTAGTAGTCGGCCATCATCTGGTTCGGCACGCGGCCTTCGTCGGCGCGGCAGCGGGTCAGTGGAGCCATGATGATGCGGTTCGGCAGTTCCAGCGCGCCGAGCTTGATCGGGTCGAAAAGTGTAGTCATGGAAAACAGCCTCTATCAGTGAGTGGCAGGTGCCAGGTCCGGAGTCCGGGTCTGGCGAAAGGTGATCAGGGTGACGATCAAGGCGAGCACGGCCAGTGCCGCGGCGGCCAGCGGTACGCTGGTCAGGCCCAGGCCACCGGCGATGACCGCGCCGCCGATCCAGGCGCCCAGGGCGTTACCGACGTTGAAGGCGCTGATGTTCAGGGTCGACACCAGGTTGGGCGCCGACTTGCCGAAGGTCACCACGTTGATCTGCAGCGCAGGCACGGCGGCGAAGGCCGCAGCGGCCCACAGGAACAAGGTGATTTCAGTGGGGATGACGGCCACGGCGGTCCAGCTCAGCACCGTGGAGATCACCGCCATGGCCGCAAACACGCCGACCAGGGTCGCCCCCAGGCGTCGATCCGCCAGCTTGCCGCCGATGATGTTGCCCACGGTCAGGCCCAGGCCGATCAACAGCAAGGTGTAGGTGACGCCGCGCGGCGAGATGCCGGTGACATCGCCGAGCAGCGGCGCGATGTAGGTGAACAGGGTGAACATGGAGGCGGCGAACAGCGCGGTCATGCTCAGGGACAGCCAGATTCCGGCGCCCTTGAGCGCCGACAATTCGGCGACCATGTCCAGCTTGGCTTCTTCGCGATTGCTCGGCAGAAAACGCAGCAGACCGATCAGGGCGACGACGCCGATCAGGGTCACCACCCAGAACGTCGAGCGCCAGCCCGCGGCCTGGCCCAGTGCGGTGCCCAGCGGCACCCCCAGCACGTTGGCCAGGGTCAGGCCGGTGAACATCAGGGCCACGGCCGAAGCGCGCTTGTTGGGCGCGACCAACCCTGCAGCCACCACCGAACCGATGCCGAAGAAGGCACCGTGGGACAGTGCGGTGACGACTCGAGCGAACATCAGCACGCTGTAGTCGCTGGCGATGGCGCAGAGCAGGTTGCCGACGATGAAGATACCCATCAGCACCACCAGCGCGGCCTTGCGCGGCAGGCGTGCGGTGGCCAGGGCCATGAATGGAGCACCGATGGCGACGCCCAGGGCGTAGCCGGTCACCAGCCAACCGGCACTGGGAATGCTCACGCCGAGGTCGCCCGCCACATCGGGCAGCAGGCCCATGATGACGAACTCGGTGGTGCCGATGGCGAAGGAACTCAGCGCCAGAATCAGCAGGGGTAAGGGCATGGAAGAATCCTTGTCAGAGCTGTGCGCTCATTTGCGCGAGAAACGCCTGGATGACGTCCTCGTTGCGTTTGAAAAAGTGCCACTGGCCAACCTTCTTGCTGCTGATCAGGCCGGCCCGTTGCAGGGTGGCCAGATGGGCGGAGACGGTCGACTGCGAGAGGCCGCAGCGTTGGTCGATCTGCCCGGCACAGACACCGTTTTCAGTGCTGTGGTGCTGATCGGGAAACTGCCCCTGCGGATCCTTGAGCCACGCCAGGATTTCCCTGCGCACGGGGTGGGAGAGGGCTTTTATTATTTCGTCGAGATCGAGGGACATGACGTACTCGGCTTATATCGGGACGGGACGAAATATATATCTGTATTTCGCGATATACAAATATGAATGAGTGCTAACGAGCAACCGTTCGGTCATATCGGGTTATAACGATACACGCGCAAGGGTGCTAGACTGGCCGGCATGAACTACCTCGCGCACCTTCATCTCGGCGGTCCTCACCCTGAGCAATTGCTCGGCAGCCTCTATGGCGATTTCGTCAAGGGGCGCCTGGAAGGGCGCTTCAGTGCGCCCCTGGAGGCTGGCATCCGCTTGCATCGTCAGATCGATGCATTCACCGACAGTCATCCGCTGGTACTACGCGCCATTGGCCGTTTCCCGGCAGAACGGCGCCGCTATGCCGGCATCGTCGTCGATGTGTTCTTCGATCACTGCCTGGCACGGCATTGGGCAGATTACTCGCAGCAGCCGCTGGCGGCGTTCACCCGGCATGTCTATCAGGTGCTGGCGGCTGAAGCCGAACTGCCGGGACGGCTGGCGGCCATGGCGCCGCACATGATCGCCGAGGATTGGCTGGGGTCGTACCGTGATTTTCAGATTATCGAGCGGGTGCTGCAGGGGATTTCACGGCGCCTGTCCAAGCCCGAGGGGCTGGCCGGGGCGTTCGAGGAAGTGCAGGCGCTGTATGAGCCGCTGAGCGAGGATTTTCGGGCGTTCTATCCGGTGGTACAGGAGTTCGCTCTGGAGATGCGGTGATTGTGCCGACGTCTTCGCGGCCGATGACCGCTCCCACAGCAGCCCCCGACTCATCTGTGAAAGTGGTCCCACAGAAAGCGCGGACTTATCTGTGGGAGCGGTCATCGGCCGCGAAAAGGGCAACCCGGTACATCTGACTCACGCCGCCCGCCGCATCTCCTCGATCTCACCGAACAACGCAAACCGCACCGCCTCCTGCGCTTCGAAGGCCAGCGCCGCCCGTTCCTTGCCTACGCTGGAAATCGGCGCCAGCACCTGAATCAGTACCTGCCCGCGCGGCTGGGTAAACAGGCGCAGCAGGTGCGACAGCAGATCGTCGTCACCCACGAACGGCGCGATCGCATCCAGCTCGCCATCGCGCTCGTAACGAATCGCGATCGGCTGCACCGGCACGCCGGCATCGATGGCGCTGGACATCAGGCGGCCATGGAACGTGCGCAGGCTATGGCCATCGGTAGTGGTGCCTTCGGGGAAGATCATCAGGTCGAGATCGTTGCGCAGGTGCTGAGTCATCTGCCGCCGGATCAACTGGCTGTCGCCCGCGCCGCGGCGGATGAACAACGTGCCGGCTTTCAGCGCCAGCCAGCCGGCCACCGGCCAGGTGCGCACTTCGGCCTTGGACAGGAACGACAGCGGCGCCAACCTGCCGAGCAAGGGAATGTCGGTCCAGGACACATGATTGCCGACCCACAGCATGGGCGTGCGCGGCAACTCACCCTGCACCGTCACCTCGAAGGGTAGCGCATTGCTCAGCCGTTCCATGAACCAGCGCGACCAGCGCTGGCGCCGCTCCATGCCATTGGGCACGCGCAGCCGTTCCAGCAGGCTGAACGTTGCGGCCAGCGTCAGGCCCAGGCCGATCACCCCGAGCAAGCGCAGGATGCGCGCGTACACGCGCCAGCGCGGCATCACACGGCCGCCTTGAAGTGGCGGGCGTAGCGCGGGCAGAGGTCGTCGCGCTTGAGCAGGATGAACACGTCGGCGACCTGGAAGTCCGGGTCCCAGCACGGCTCGCCGCAGATCTTCGCGCCCAGGCGCATGTAGGCCTTGAGCAGCGGCGGCAGTTCGGCGATGACGTTGCCGGGGATGTCCAGGCTCGGCAGCGGCATCTTCGGCTCGGCGCGCAGGTGCTCGGTGCACAGGTAGCGCTCGCGCAGCCGCTGCATGATCGCCTGGGCCTGGATGCCGCCGTCCTGCATCGGAATGCTGGCGCAGCCCATCAGGTAGTCGTAGCCACCTTCGTTGAGCACTTCGGCCAACTCGCCCCAGAGCACCGCGATAGTGCCGCCGTTGCGATAGGCGGGTGCGACGCAGGTGCGGCCGATCTCCAGGATCGAGCCTTGCAGGTGCACCAGGCCGTGCAGGCTGAATTCTTCTTCGCTGTAGAAGCGCCCTAGACGGTTGGCCGCCTGATGGTCGAGCAGGCGCGTGGTCGCCACCAGTCGCCCGGTGGCCAGGTCGCGCACCCCGATGTGCTGACAGTGGGCGTCGTAGTCGTCGACGTCCAGGCCTTGCTCGGCGCTCTTGAGCTTGGCGTTGAGTTCGGTGCTGAACACCGCAAAGCGCAGGGCCTGGGCCTCGTGCAGAGCTTGCGGGCCGATGAGTCGTTCGGCAAGCAGACGGCGTTCGGTACGGGTGTCGCCAGAGCGTGCGATCTGAGTCATTGCAAGTCTCCAAAAGCCGGCCGATGAGTGCGGCAGGTCGATTTTGCTAGGCATGGCCAGCCTAGGAAGACGCGGTGTCATCACCATGAAGCTTTGGTGATGCTTGCGTGACAGCCCACGCGCCCGCACGCCGCACAACTCTTGCAGCGAACGGCTGTCATACCCGCACTGCACACTCGCTCCAACCTCGATCACGAGCCTTTTTCGCATGCTGCGTCTGTTTATCCTGTCGATCTCTGTGCTGTGCTCGTTACCGTTGTGTGCACACACCTGGCCGTCCGAGCAATGGAGCCAGGCACTGGCACCGGCGTCGCCGGCCGTGGCTGCCTTGGAACGCTACGCGTTCGTGGAACGTGACGACACTGCGCGCCAAGGCGTGCGCACCGACGCGCTGCTGGTCATTCGCGACGGCGAGATCGTCTACGAGCGCTACGCGGGGCCGGGCGCCGTCGACCGTGTGCATGCCACCTGGTCGATCAGCAAGAGCCTGCTGGCCACGGTGCTGGGCGTGGCCTACGGCGAAGGGCGCTTTGCCCTGCAGGATGCCGCCGCCGACTACTTCCAGCCTCTCGACCAGCATCGCGACATACGCGTGCAGGACCTGTTGCACTGGGCTTCCGGCCTGGATTGGCAGGAAGACTACGAATATGCGCCGCTCAATTCTTCGGTGGTGGCCATGCTCTACACCCGGGGTCACCGTGACATGGCCAGTTATGCCGCCAGCCACCGGCGCGCCCATGCTCCCGGTGAACACTTTCGCTACTCCAGCGGCGACAGCAACCTGCTCGCCGCGGCGCTGCGCAACATGGTGGGCCTGCACGAATACCCGGACTACCCTTGGCAGGCGCTGTTCACCCCCCTGGGTATCGACAATGCCGTGTGGGAAACCGATGCCAGCGGTACGTTCGTTGCTTCGTCCTACGCTTACCTGACCGCACGCGACCTGGCGCGCGTAGGCCTGCTGATGCAGCGCGACGGCCAGTGGCGTGGCCGCCAGTTGCTGCCCCAGGCGTGGGTGGCCTTCAATCGCACGCCGTTCGTCCCGAGTCAGGACGTGCCGGGCGAGCCCGCTGCCGGCGGTCATTGGTGGCTCAACAGCAATGGCGCCTGGCCCCATGCTCCGCGCAGTACCATGGCGGCCCTGGGGCATTGGGGGCAGGCCCTGTATGTATTGCCCGAGCAGCGCCTGGTGGTGGTGCGCTATGCCGATGACCGCGATGGCAGCTTCAGCCACGATGCCCTGTTGCAACGGGTGCTTGCCGCCTTCACCGAGGCGGGTGGCCAATGACCGCCGCGCAGCGCGCCTGGGCGGCGCTGAGCCTGGTGGCGTCGCTGGCCGCGGCCACCTGGCTGTGGAACGAGCGCACGCAGTTGCTGGCGTTTCCCGACATCCTCAGTGCCTATTCGGCCAAGGAATACTGTTCGTGCCGCTACGTTATGCAAAACAGCGTCGGCTACTGTCAGAGCTACATCAAGCAGTACCTACCGCTGAGCAGCCTGAGCGAAGATCCAGGGCAACGGCGGGTCCTGGCCAGTGGCCTGGGGCGCAGCAATACGGCGGCCTGGGTCGGGCCACGGCAAGGTTGCCGGTTGATCCCGGGCAGCGACGGATGAATCGGCCCGAACCTGGGCAACCGGTGCCTTTCACCGATGTCTTTCTCCCTTTGGTTACAGGACTGCCCATGCATGATTCGAACGGCTTGCAAGCGACCCTACCTGTCATGAGGGCGCGCTGATATGGGCGGGCCGGTGTTTCCATGGCGCAATTCCAGTGAATTCGAACTGCTCGTCGATGGGCCGCAGTTCTTCCCGCGCATGCTCGAACGCATTGGCCAGGCCGAGCACAGCATCGACGTCGAACTGTATCTGGTGGAAGCCGGTGCCTGTGCCCAGGCCGTGGTCCAGGCACTGCACGCGGCCGCGGTGCGTGGTGTGCATGTGCGATGCCTGTTCGACCATTACGGCTCGCTGGCTTTCACCGCCGAACTGCGCGCCCAGCTGACCGATGCCGGTGTGGAGCTGCGCTTCTATAATCCGATCAGCTGGCGGCGCGGCGTGCGCAATCTCTATCGAGACCATCGCAAGCTGCTGCTGGTGGACCAGCAGTGGGCCATGGTCGGCGGCACCGGTGTGACCGACGAATTCTGGCAACCGGAGCAGAGCGTCAGCGAATGGCACGAAGTGATGGTCGCCATCACCGGCACTCTGGTCGCTGACTGGCAGATGCTGTTCGACCGCCAATGGCGCGCCAACCTGCGGCGTACGGCCTGGCGCCCGCCCACTCATTTCGGCCTGGCGCGGGTGCCGCCCATGCCCGAAGGCGGCCAGGGATTGGGGCGGGTGGCCTATGCCGATGCGCGGCAGCATCGCGACATCCTGCAATCGCTGGTGCGCGCGCTCAACAGCGGTCAGCGGCGCATCTGGCTGGCGACGCCGTATTTCCTGCCGACCTGGAAGGTGCGCCGCTCGCTGCGCCGCGCCGCCAGTCGCGGTATCGATGTGCGACTGCTGCTCACCGGCCCGCGCACCGATCACCCATCGGTGCGTTATGCCGGGCACAACTACTACCCCAAGCTGCTCAAGGCCGGGGTCAAGATCTACGAATACCAGCCGTGTTTTCTGCACTTGAAGATGGTCTTGATCGATGACTGGGTCAGTGTCGGCTCGTGCAACTTCGACCATTGGAACCTGCGCTTCAACCTGGAAGCCAACCTCGAGGCGCTGGACCCCAGCCTGACCGAGGCGGTCGAGCGCAGCTTCACCACCGACTTTGCCGCCAGCCACGAGGTCAGCCTGCGCGACTGGCGTCGTCGACCATTGTGGGGGCGCGTCCAGCAGCGGATCTTCGGCTGGATGGATCGGTTGAGCGTGGCCGTGTTCCGGCGCCGGGGCTGAGCCCGCGCGGCAACCGTGGCCGGATGCCGGGCAGGGCTCTACACTGTCGCGCTACTGCGCACAGGACACCTCAGTGACTTCCAGCATTTTCTGGTACGACTACGAAACCACCGGTATCAACCCGCGCTGCGATCGGCCGCTGCAGGTGGCCGGGATCCGCACCGATGCGGACCTCAACGAGATCGCCGCGCCGGTCAATCTGTACTGCCAACCCAGCGACGACATTCTCCCGCACCCGGCAGCGTGCATGATCACCGGCATCACCCCGGAACGCCTGGCCGACCGCGGCTTGAGCGAAGCCGACTTCATGACTCGGGTCCATGCACAACTGGCCATGCCGGGCACCTGCGGCGCCGGCTACAACACCTTGCGCTTCGACGACGAGATGACCCGCTACAGCCTGTACCGCAATTTCTTCGACCCCTATGGCCGCGAGTGGCAGGGTGGCAACAGCCGCTGGGACCTGATCGATGTGGTGCGCGCCGCCTATGCGTTGCGTCCGGACGGTATCGAGTGGCCGCAGGTGGGCGGTCGGGCCAGCATGCGCCTGGAGTTGCTCACGGCAGCCAATGGCATCGATCATGGACAGGCCCATGACGCCCTGTCCGACGTTCGTGCCACCATCGCCCTTGCGCGGCTCATCCGACAGCGCCAACCGAGGCTCTATGACTGGCTGTTCCAACTGCGCAGCAAACAACGGGTGCAGGAACACATCCAGCTGTTGCAGCCACTGGTACATGTTTCCGGACAATTCGGCGCAGCGCGACGCTATGCCGCAGTAGTAATGCCATTGGCCTGGCATCCGAAGAATCGCAATGCATTGATTGTCTATGACCTGGCCCATGACCCGCAGCCGTTGATCGAACAAAGTATCGAAATATTGCAAGAGCGCCTGTACAAGCGTCGGCAGGACTTGGCGGAAGGCGAAGCACCATTGGCTTTGAAACTTTTGCACATCAATCGATGCCCGGTCATTGCGCCGCTCAGCGTATTGCGCGAAGAAGATTGGCAGCGTCTGAATCTCGACAAACCGCTCTATCAAGCCCGTGCAATGCGCTTGTGCGACGCTCAGCCGCAATGGCATTACAAGCTGCCGCCTTTGTATCAAGCGCAAGCGTTTTCCGAGAGCGTCGATCCAGAGCAACAGTTGTACGACAAATTCATTGGCGACCGCGATCGATTACTGTGTGAACGAATTCGTACATTGGATCCAGAACAGGTGGCCAGCGCCGAGTGGATGTTCGATGACGAACGATTGCCGGAATTATTGTTTCGTTACAGGGCGCGCAACTTTCCACACACCTTGAATCCTCTTGAAACACAGCGCTGGTTGCAATTCTGTCAGCAACGTTTAAGCGACCCGCAATTCGGCGCGCCCATCACCTTGCAAGGTTTCAATGCCGCGCTGGCCGAGTGCCTGGCCAAGGCCGATCCGGCCCAGACACAGGTGCTGCGTCACTGGCAGGCCTACGCGCAAGACCTGACGGCGCGCTTGGGCATCGCGTCGAATTGAGCCGCCGATTCAGCCATAAAAAAACGCCGGTCGCAGGACTGGCGTTCTTTTATCGGGCGTTGTGATTCACACGCGGTGATTCACAAGTTGTAACGATCAGCCCAGGAAAGTGGCCCAGGTCTCGACCACATCGCCGCCCCACTTGGCTTTCCATTCTTTCAGGGTCTTGTGGTTGCCACCTTTGGTTTCGATGACTTCGCCGTTGTGCGGGTTCTTGTATTGTTTGACCTTGCGCGCGCGCTTGGTGCCGGCAACTTTGCCAGTGGCAGGGCGCGGTGCCTTGTTCAACTTGGCTTCCGGATCCAGCAGCGCAATGATGTCGCGCAGCGATTTCTGGTATTCGCCCATCAGGGTGCGCAGTTTGCCTTCGAATTCCAGTTCGGTTTGCAATTTGTCGTCTTGCGACAGGTTTTTCAAGCGAGCTTGCAGCTCTTTGATGGCTTCTTCTGTAGCGCGATATTCGTTGATCAGGGACATGGTCATACCTCGGCAATGCAAGTGTCAGTGGAAACAGTGTCGCGATAATAAGCATCCGCCGAGGCCAAGTAAACATTTAACGCAAACACGGCGCTGAGTCCGACAGTTTATTCAACGCCTGGGTGAACGGTTCTTCATGTGTTCATCGTCCCTATCTATTTAATACCCGTGAACTCATTCACCGTGTGCCCGCCGGCTCGAGGGGCGAGACAGGGGCGTGTGCATCGGCCAGCGAAGGCTGCAATCAATACTGCAGATTTGCCCGTCAGCCGCTAGAATGGCGCCCTTTGCGAAGTTTCTGGAGTTTGAATACATGCGCACTTTTCGGCTGGTGACCGCTTGCCCGGACCGCGTTGGCATCGTTGCCAAAGTCAGCCATTTCCTGGCGTCCCACAATGGCTGGATCAGCGAATCGAACCACCACTCCGATGACCAGAACGGTTGGTTCTTCATGCGCCACGAAATTCGTGCCGACACCCTGCCGTTCGACATCGATGCCTTCCGCGAGGCCTTCACGCCCATCGCCGAAGAGTTCGCCATGGAATGGCGGGTCACCGACACCGCGCAGAAGAAGCGCGTGGTGCTCATGGCCAGCCGCGAATCCCATTGCCTGGCCGACCTGCTGCACCGCTGGCACAGCAACGAGCTGGACTGCGACATCGCCTGCGTGGTGTCCAACCACGATGACCTGCGCAGCATGGTCGAATGGCATGGCATTCCCTACTACCACGTGCCGGTCGACCCTGCGGACAAGCTGCCGGCGTTCGCCGAAGTCTCGCGTCTGGTCGATCAACACCAGGCCGACGTCGTGGTACTGGCGCGCTACATGCAGATCCTGCCGCCCCAGTTGTGCCAGGCCTATGCCGGCAAGATCATCAACATCCACCACAGCTTCCTGCCGTCCTTCGTCGGCGCCAAGCCTTACCACCAGGCCTCGTTGCGCGGCGTGAAGCTGATCGGCGCCACCTGCCACTACGTGACGGAAGAGCTCGACGCCGGCCCGATCATCGAGCAGGACGTGGTGCGCGTCAGCCACAGCGACAGCATCGACGACATGGTGCGCTTCGGCCGTGACGTCGAGAAGATGGTCCTCGCCCGTGGCCTGCGCTATCACCTGGAAGACCGAGTGATGGTGCATGGCAACAAGACCGTCGTGTTCAGCTAAGCATGAGCGAGCCCGGCGACAAGGCCAGTGCCCAGCCGCTGCCGGTACTCGGTGCCGGCTGCGCGAGCCGCTATGATCCCGAGGCGCTGAGCGAAGAGCACGGCACCGATTTTCCGGGCGCCGAGGCGTTGTGGGCGCAGCAGCTGTGTGAACAACAGGTGTGTGAACAGCAGCAGGGCGAGCCTGTGAGCGACGCCGACACGCCTGCCGTGGTCAAGCCTGACGACCCCGCAGCAGCTTGTTGAGCAAGGGCTTGCCCAGCAGCGCAACGAACACCGGGCCACCGGCGATCAGGTAGAAATAGTAGGTGACCAGCCGCCAGATCAGGATGGCGGCGGCAGCAGTCGACTTGCCTACCATGGGCGCCAGCAAGGCGGCCGACGCCAGCTCGGCCGCGCCTGCACCCCCGGGCAGCAGGCTGAACTGGCCCGCGCTCAGGGCCAGCATCTGGATCAGGAAACTCCACGCCCAGTCCACCTCGCTGCCCAGCCCTTGCAAAGTGAAATACAGCACACTGTAGCGCAGCGTCCAGTGCACGCAGGTCAGGGCGAACACCTGGGCAAGCACGCGGCGGGGCAGGCGGAAATTGTCGGCGAAGGCGTCCAGGAAGTGCAGCAGCTTGCGTGCCAGGCGCCGCCGCGTGGCCGGTTTGATGCGCAGCAGTTGCAGGAACCGGCCGTTGAGCTTGATCACCGGGCGGTGATAGCGCGCCAGGATCGCACAGGCAATCAAAGCCCCGGCCATCAGGATGCCGCTGGCCAGCAGCATGCTTTCCAGTGCCTGGCTGAGGTTGTGAAACAGCGCGTAGACCAGAATGCACAGCAGGGCGAAAAAGAAGAACATCAAGTCGTTGAGTTGATCCATGGCGAACACCGCACTGGTCTTGGCCGCGCCGATGCCCTGGCGACCCAGCAGCGCCAGCAGTGTCAGCGGTGCACCGCTGCCGCCCGGGGTGGCGCAATAGGCGAACTCGGCGGCCATGACCACCGCAACGGTCTTCACCCGACCGATGCGCGCCGCCTGCTCGGCCAGCAGCAGGCGCAGGCGCATGGCGTTCACCACCCAGCCGACGCAGATCATGCCGAACATGCCCAGCAACAAGAGCAACGAGAAGCCGCGCAAGCGCTGGAGCATTTCGGTGCCGCCCATGATCACTGGAATCAATACGGCCACGGCGATGATCAGGACCAGCCACACCATTCGGCTCATGGTCGGTGTTTCGTCGCAAGGTTGCAGGGGAGCGAAAGGGCAGTGTGCTGCATAGGAAAGTCCGTGTGGGCCGGCGCCAGGCCGTCGTGGGCGAGATGATAGCCGCGTCGGGGGGATTCGTCAGCGACTTGGCGTTGTGGGGCAGTTGATCTTGTATCGATTGTGCTGGCCTCTTCGCGGGCAGAGGGGCCCTCACTGATTCACCAAAGAGTTTTTTCTGCACGCCGACTTGTTTGGCATTACGCTGGGTCATGCTTCATTGAATAACAGCAGAGGTGCAAGATGACGGATGCCAGACACGTGTTGTTCGGTGCCGATTCCAACGGTGAGCCCGTAGGCCTGGACCTGCGCCTGGCTAACCGCCATGGCTTGATCGCCGGCGCTACCGGCACCGGCAAGACAGTGACCCTGCAACGCCTGGCAGAGGCGTTCAGCGAGGCCGGGGTGGCGGTCTTCGCTGCCGACATCAAGGGCGACCTGTGCGGCCTGGGCGCCAGTGGCAATCCGCAGGGCAAGATCGCCGAGCGGATCGCCCAGATGCCGTGGCTGGGTTATCAGCCCCAGGCCTGCCCGGTCACGCTGTGGGACATTCAGGGGCAGTCCGGTCATCCACTGCGCACCACCCTCAGCGAGATGGGACCACTGCTGCTGGGCAGCCTGCTGGAGCTGACCGACAGCCAGCAGTCCGCGCTGTACGCAGCGTTCAAGGTGGCCGATCGCGAAGGCCTGCTGCTGCTCGATCTGAAGGACCTCAAGGCCTTGCTCAACCACCTTCGGGACAACCCCGAGCTATTGGGCGACGACAGCGCGCTGATGACCACCGGCTCGAGCCAGGCACTGCTCCGCCGCCTCGCCAGCCTGGAGCAGCAGGGCGCCGAGGCGCTGTTCGGCGAGCCTGCGTTGCGCCTGGAAGATATTCTGCACCCGGACGCCGATGGCCGTGGTCGCATCCATTTGCTCGACGCCCGCCGCCTGGTGCACGAGGCGCCAAAAGTCTATGCCACGTTCCTGCTGTGGCTACTGGCCGAACTGTTCGAACAACTGCCCGAGCGCGGCGACGCCGACCAGCCGCTGCTGGCGCTGTTTTTCGACGAGGCGCACCTGTTGTTCAACGGTACGCCCAAGGCCTTGCAGGATCGCCTCGAACAAGTGGTACGCCTGATCCGTTCCAAGGGCGTGGGCGTGTACTTCGTCACCCAATCGCCCAGCGATCTGCCCGATGCGGTACTGGCGCAGTTGGGCCTGCGCATCCAGCACGGCCTGCGTGCGTTCACCGCCCGTGAGCAGAAAGCCCTGAAGGCGGTCGCCGAGGGTTTTCGGCCAAACCCCGAGTTCGACACCCTGGCGGTACTGACCGAACTGGGCACCGGCGAGGCCCTGGTCGGGACGCTGCAGGAAAAAGGCACGCCAGCGATGGTCCGGCGAGTTGCTATCGCGCCTCCCCAGTCGCGTATCGGCCCGCTGACGGATGCCGAGCGCGCCGCTACAGTGCGCAGTTCCTCACTGGCCGGCCGCTACGACAAGCCGGTCGACCGCGAATCCGCCTATGAAATGCTGACCGCGCGCAAACTGCCGCCCACAGCAGATCCTGTACAGCCATCCGAGCCGAGCCTGGCCGACAAGGCCGGCGAGTTTCTCAGTGGGGCAGCAGGGCAGGCGTTGAAGTCGGCGATGCGCCAGGCTGCCAACCAGTTCGGTCGCCAGTTGGTGCGTGGTTTGATGGGCTCTCTGCTGGGCGGTAGCAAACGCAAGTAGGTTTTCCTCACCCATAAAAAAGGCGCCCGCAGGCGCCTTTTTCGTGGGTGTCGCCCGGTACTCAGCCCACCAGTTGGCTGGCCAACCAGAACAGACCGGCCGCCAGACCCATCGACGCCGGCAGGGTCAGCACCCAGGCCAGCATGATGGTACGAACCGTGCCACCTTGCAGGCCGCTCTTGTTGGCCACCATGGTCCCGGCCACGCCCGAGGACAGGATATGGGTGGTCGACACGGGCAGGCTGAAGACGTTGGCCGCACCGATCGCACAGGCGGTGACGATTTGCGCCGACATGCCTTGGGCATAGGTCATGCCCTGCTTGCCGATTTTTTCGCCGATGGTCAGGACCACGCGCTTCCAGCCGACCATGGTGCCGATGCCCAGGGCCAGGGCCACGGCCAGGATCACCCAGAACGGCGAATATTCGGTGGTGGCGGTGAGGTCCTTGCGCAGTTTCTCGAGGTCGGATTTCTCGCGCGGTTCCAGGGCCGGCAGCTTGCCGACCTTCTTCGCCGTGTCATCCAGGCAGAGCAGGTAGCGACGCACTTCGATACGGCGTTCGGCCGGCAGCGAGTGGTAGTCGGATACGCCTTCCAGGGTGCTCAACAGCGCTGCGATGGTCGGTTCGGTCTGCTGTGGATTGCAGCTGAACTTCTCCGGCAGATCGCCTTGCTGAGCCTTGCCCAACGCCAGGAATTCACCCAGGGTAGCCTGGTTGCGCTGGTAGAACTGGCTCAGGTGCTGGGTCGCGTCGCGGGTGCGTTCGATCTGGTAGGTGGTGGCGTTCAGGTCCAGCACGAACTGCTGCGGGACGATGCCGATCAACACCAGCATGATCAGGCCGATACCCTTCTGGCCATCGTTGGAACCGTGTACGAAGCTGACGGCCATGGCCGACAACACCAGCACCAGGCGATTCCAGAAAGGCGGGTGTTTCTTGTCGTCCAGCTTGCGGCGCTGCTCGGGCGTCTTGTGCATCTTGGACGCTGGACGCCACCACTTCAGACCGATCAGCACCAGGGCCGCCGCGACGAAGCCGGCAATGGGCGAGAACACCAGCGAGGCGCCGATATCGATCGCTTTCTGCCAGTTGACGCCGTCGCCCAGGGGAATGTCGTTGATCAGGGCATTGGCCAGGCCCACACCCAGGATCGAGCCGATCAGGGTATGCGAGCTGGACGCCGGAATGCCGAAGTACCAGGTGCCCAGGTTCCAGGTAATGGCCGCGGCCAGCAGCGAGAACACCATGGCCAGGCCGTGTCCGGTGTTGACGTTGATCAGCAACTCGACCGGCAGTAGGTGGACGATCGCATAGGCCACGCCGACGCCGCCCAGCAACACGCCGAGGAAGTTGAAGATACCGGACAGGAACACCGCCAGATGCGGCGGCATGGCCTTGGTATAGATGACTGTGGCCACCGCGTTGGCGGTGTCATGAAAGCCGTTGATGAATTCGAAGGTGAGGACGAACGCCAGCGCTAAGAACAGGCTGATCAACACCCACGCATCCAGTGCGCTGAATAATTCGATCATGAAGGTTTTGTGACCGGGCCATTGAGGGGGCGCGATTATGCCAGAAATCGACACGATACGACTCCCCAGGTGCTGACCGGTGGGTCCGCTTTTTAACCTGGTGACACACAGCGACACATGATCGGGTGACAACGGCCGGCGCCTGAGCCCCGATAATTCGGGCTATCAATCGGCAGTCATCCTTTGGGAGCCTGGGCGAATCATTCAAACGGTTGTATGAAATCTGTCGCCCGATGACGCAATTCTGAAGGCAATTGACGTGGCCTGACGCGCCGAAATCACAGTGCGGCGGCGGGTCAGGCGTTCTGCTGTTGCAGATCCTTCTCGATCTTCTGGATCTCTTCCTGAAAGGCCTGGTCGAGAATGCTGGCGCGTTTGCGCCATGGCTTGCGTTCGGGTTCTGGCTGAGCGGCGTAGGTGGTGATCTCGCCGCCGTAGACTTCCTTGTAACGTTGTTCCTGGCGCTCCAGTTGCGCGCGCAGTTCTTCTTTCGTCACATTCATTACTCTGGTAATTGGAGAGGTTGCAATCAACTGATGACGCTGGAGCAGCGCGTGGCAGTCGAGGACCGCACTATAGCGGGTCTGAAGCCGACGGGGCACAGGGGCCGATCATCTGGTTTGTATCGTGATGCACGATACACGGTGAGAAAGCATAAACAGGGATAAGTTTCAGGGCTCGGGGCTACACGCCGAGTGCCGTGAAACCGACAAAGATCATCGATTTGCGATTATCGCCCACTGGTTCGATAATCGCCCTCGGTCGGTTTCGAAGAATCCAGAGGGCAGCACGATGAGCGAATACACTCCACCGGCAGGCTCGCCAGCGGCAAGTTCTGCACAGCCAGGCTCTCATCAGCCAGGCTCGAAAACGCCGCAGCGCGCTACGTTCAGCTCCCTGGCGCCCCCCATCGTCGCCTCGCCTGCCAAGCGCATCCAGGCCTTCACCGGCGATCCCGATTTCATGACCTCGCTGGCCCGCGGGCTGGCGGTGGTGCAGGCGTTCCAGGAGCGCAAGCGGCACCTGACCATCGCACAGATCAGCCACCGTACGGAAATTCCGCGGGCTGCCGTGCGGCGCTGCCTGCATACCCTCATCAAACTGGGCTATGCCACGACCGATGGCCGCACCTATTCGTTGCTGCCCAAGGTCCTGACCCTGGGCCACGCTTACCTGTCCTCGACGCCGCTGGCCGTGTCGGCGCAGCCGTACCTGGACCGCATGAGCGAGCAATTGCACGAAGCCTGCAACATGGCCACGCTGGAAGGCGACGACATCCTCTACATTGCGCGCTCGGCCACGACCCAGCGACTGATTTCGGTGGACCTGTCGGTAGGCGGGCGGCTGCCGGCGTATTGCACGTCCATGGGCCGGATATTACTGGCCGCGCTCGATGACGCCTCGCTGCATGAGTACCTGCAACACACCGACCTTGCGCCCAAGACCAGCCGGACCCTGACCAGCAAAGTCACGTTGCTGGAGTGCCTGGAACGTGTGCGGGAGCAGGGCTGGTGCATCGTCGATCAGGAGTTGGAACAAGGTCTGCGCTCCATCGCCGTGCCGGTGTACGACGCCTCAGGGCAGGTACTGGCTGCGCTCAATGTCAGCACCCATGCCGGGCGCGTCACCCGAGCGGAACTGGAGCAACGCTTCCTGCCGATTATGCTCGCCGCGAGCCGCGACCTGAGCGCCCAGCTGTTTGCCTGAATCGCCAGGGCAGGGCGCAAGCGTTGCAGTGTGCGGTGACCGCACACATCCGCAGGCGCCTGATTGACCGAGCCGGGGCCCGCTGACTAATGTCCATCGCATCGACCGCTCCCGCGGTCGCCAATAAAAACAGCGAGGATCACCTCATGCGCATCGCTATCTGCTACCCCGTTCCCGCCCGTCCGATGCGCTCGCCCCAACGTCACTAGACACCCGATCGCTCATGCATGCCGCCACAAGGCTTGCGTCGGCGTGCCCGTCTTTTTCGGACAACCACAATGACAAGAACAACAATGAACAGACCTGCCAACGCTGCAGGGGTGTGCCTGGATGTGCAGACCCTGATCAATGACCGACCGCTGTCGCGCTACCAATGGCGCGTGGTCATCCTGTGTTTCCTGATCGTCTTTCTGGATGGGCTGGACACTGCCGCCATGGGCTTCATCGCACCTGCGCTGTCGCAGGAGTGGGGCATCGACCGCGCCAGCCTCGGACCGGTGATGAGCGCCGCATTGATCGGCATGGTGTTCGGCGCCCTGGGCTCCGGGCCGTTGGCGGATCGATTCGGACGCAAGCTGGTGCTGGTCGGCGCCGTGCTGGTGTTCGGCGGGTTCAGCCTGGCGTCGGCCTACAGCGGCAACGTCGATCAGCTGTTGATCCTGCGCTTTCTCACCGGGCTGGGACTGGGCGCCGGCATGCCCAACGCCACTACGCTGTTGTCCGAATACACCCCGGAGCGCTTTCGTTCGCTGCTGGTGACCAGCATGTTCTGCGGGTTCAACCTCGGCATGGCCGGCGGCGGGTTCATGTCCGCCAAGCTGATTCCCGCCTTCGGTTGGCACAGTCTGCTGTTGCTCGGTGGCGTGCTGCCGTTGCTGCTGGCGGTGGTGTTGATGATCTGGCTGCCCGAGTCGGCGCGCTATCTGGTGGTGCGCAACAAGGCCGTGGAAAAAATACGTCGCACGCTTGCGCCGATCGACCCGGAGCAAGTGGCGCGGGCCGAGCGTTTCAGCGTGCCTGAACAGCGAACCGTCAAGGCAAGCAACGTGCTGGCGGTGATCTTTTCGGGCACTTACCGCGCGGGCACGCTGCTGCTGTGGCTGACCTATTTCATGGGCCTGGTAATCGTCTACCTGTTGACCAGCTGGCTGCCGACCTTGATGCGCGATAGCGGCGCCAGCCTTGAGCAGGCTGCGTTCATCGGCGCACTGTTCCAGTTCGGCGGTGTGCTGAGTGCCGTGGGCGTGGGCTGGGCCATGGACCGGTTCAACCCGCACAAGGTCATTGCCACGTTCTACCTGCTCGCTGGGGTGTTCGCCTACGCGGTCGGGCAAAGCCTGGGCAACATCACGCTGCTGGCGACGCTGGTGCTGATCGCTGGCATGTGCGTCAACGGCGCGCAGTCGGCCATGCCGTCGCTAGCCGCGCGCTTCTACCCCACGCAAGGGCGTGCCACCGGTGTGTCCTGGATGCTGGGCATCGGTCGGTTCGGCGCGATCTTGGGCGCCTGGATGGGCGCGACCTTGCTCGGCCTGGGCTGGAATTTCGAACAGGTGCTGACCGCGCTGGTGGTTCCTGCCGTTCTGGCGACCGTGGCGTTGTTGATCAAGAGTCGCGTCAGCCACGCCGACGCGACCTGAAGCACGCCGCTGTATCGTTCGATTATCGAACGGATAGTCGATAATCGGATTGTTCGCAAGGGGCTGGCGCCCTAACCTGTACGCCAGCTTCATTCAAACAAGATGGCTCACAGTTTCGAGGAGTCCTGCCCACATGGCTGCAATCCTGTCGCTCACCGATGCGGTGAAGCAATTCGTCAACGATGGTGACACCGTCGCGCTCGAAGGCTTCACCCACCTGATTCCAACCGCTGCCGGCCACGAGATCATTCGGCAGGGCAAGAAAGACCTGACCCTGGTCCGCATGACCCCCGACCTGATCTACGATCAGTTGATCGGCGCCGGTTGCGCTCGCAAATTGATCTTCTCGTGGGGTGGCAACCCCGGTGTCGGTTCGCTGCACCGATTGCGCGATGCGGTCGAGAAACAGTGGCCGCAGCCGCTGGAGATCGAAGAACACAGTCATGCCGACTTGGCCAATGCCTACGTTGCCGGTGCCTCCGGCCTGCCGTTCGCGGTGCTCCGGGCTTACGCCGGTTCCGACCTGCCCAAGGTCAACCCGCTGATCAAGACGGTCACCTGCCCCTTCACCGGCGAAGTGCTCGCGGCCGTGCCTTCGGTACGCCCCGACGTCACGGTGATTCACGCGCAGAAAGCCGACCGCAAGGGCAACGTGCTGTTGTGGGGCATCCTTGGCGTGCAGAAGGAAGCGGCCCTGGCCGCCAAGCGCTGCATCGTCACGGTCGAGGAAATCGTCGATGACCTCAACGCGCCGATGAACAGCTGCGTGTTGCCGACCTGGGCGTTGGCCGCCGTGTGCCACGTGCCCGGTGGTGCGCATCCTTCCTATGCGCACGGCTACACCGAACGCGACAACGTGTTCTACCAGGCCTGGGACCCGATCGCCCGCGACCGGGCGACCTTCACCGCCTGGATCGACACGTACATCCGCGGTACCCAGGACTTCAGCGAATACCAGGCGAAACTGGCCAGCGCAGCGCAGGTGACCCCATGACTTACTCCACCAACGAGATGATGACCGTCGCCGCCGCCCGACGCCTGCGCAACGGCGCAGTGTGCTTCGTCGGCATCGGCCTGCCGTCCAAAGCCGCCAACCTGGCCCGTCTGACGTCCTCACCCGATGTGGTGCTGATCTATGAGTCCGGCCCCATCGGCGCCAAGCCCAGCGTGTTGCCGCTGTCCATCGGTGACGGCGAACTGGCGGAAACCGCGGACACCGTGGTGCCCACCGGGGAAATCTTTCGCTACTGGCTGCAAGGTGGACGCATCGACGTCGGCTTTCTCGGCGCCGCCCAGGTCGACCGTTTCGGCAACATCAACACCACCGTGGTGGGCGACTACCACCAGCCCAAGGTGCGCCTGCCCGGCGCCGGTGGCGCGCCGGAAATTGCCGGTTCGGCCAAGAGCGTGTTGATCATTCTCAAGCAGTCGCACCGCAGCTTCGTCGAGAAGCTCGACTTCGTCACCTCGGTGGGCCATGGCGAGGGGGGCGATTCGCGCAAGCGCCTGGGCCTTCCAGGACAGGGGCCGGTAGGGATCATCACCGACCTGTGCATCATGGAGCCCGAAGCCGGCTCCAACGAATTCGTGGTGACGTCCATCCACCCCGGCGTGACTCGCGAGCAAATCACCGCCGCCACTGGCTGGCAGGTGCGCTTCGCGGACGATGTGCAGACCACGGCCGAACCGGACACCACCGAACTTGAAGCGCTGCGCGCCCTGGAAGCGCGCACCGCAGCCGCCCACGGCCAGGCGCCGGGAGAAGCATGATGCGTGACGTCTTCATTTGCGATGCAGTGCGCACCCCCATCGGCCGCTTTGGCGGCAGCCTGGCTCACGTGCGCGCCGACGACCTGGCAGCAGTGCCGATCAAGGCGCTGCTCGAACGCAACCCGCAGGTGGATTGGGCGCAGCTGGACGAGGTGTTCATGGGCTGCGCAAACCAGGCCGGCGAAGACAACCGCAACGTCGCACGCATGGCGCTGCTGCTGGCCGGTCTGCCCGAGGGCGTCCCCGGTGTGACCCTCAACCGTCTGTGCGCTTCGGGCATGGATGCGGTGGGCACCGCGTTTCGCGCCATCGCCAGTGGCGAGATGGAGCTGGCGATCGCCGGTGGCGTCGAATCGATGTCGCGTGCGCCCTTTGTCATGGGCAAGGCCGATGCCGGTTTTTCCCGCAACATGAAACTGGAGGACACCACCATCGGTTGGCGTTTCATCAACCCCCTGATGAAGGCCCAGTACGGCGTCGATGCAATGCCGCAGACGGCGGATAACGTGGCTGATGATTGCCAGGTGTCCCGTGAAGACCAGGACGCCTTCGCCGTGCGCAGCCAGCAGCGCACCGCTGCCGCACAGGCTGCGGGTTTCTTCGCCGAAGAAATCGTGCCGGTACGTATTCCGGGCAAGAAGGGCGAAACCGTGGTCGAGCAGGACGAACATCCGCGCGCCGATACCACCCTGGAAACCCTGGCCAGGCTCAAGCCGGTCAACGGCGCCGACAAGACGGTGACTGCGGGCAATGCCTCGGGGGTCAACGACGGCGCCGCCGCGATGATCCTCGCCAGCGCCGAGGCGGTGGAAAAATATGGCCTCAAGGCCCGTGGCCGCGTGCTGGGCATGGCCAGCGCCGGGGTAGCGCCGCGGGTCATGGGCGTGGGGCCGGTGCCGGCCGTGCGCAAACTGCTCGAACGCTTGAACCTGGCGGTCGAGGACTTCGACGTGATCGAGCTCAACGAGGCATTTGCCAGCCAGGGTTTGGCAGTGCTGCGCGACCTGGGGCTGGCGGACAACGCGGCCCAGGTCAATCCGAACGGCGGGGCGATTGCCTTGGGTCATCCGTTGGGGATGAGCGGGGCGCGGCTGGTGCTGACGGCGTTGCATCAGTTGGAGAAGAGCGGCGGCAAGCGGGGGTTGGCGACGATGTGCGTGGGGGTAGGGCAGGGGTTGGCGTTGGCGGTCGAGCGGGTTTGAGAGGCTTCACTGGCCTCTTCGCGGGCAGAGGGCTCGCCGCCCGCCCCGCTCCCACAAGAATGTGGAGTCACTTGGAGACTTTGTGGGAGCGGGCTCTGCCCGCGAAGAGGCCCTCAAGCTAACCTCGACCTCCCAGACAGCCAATCACCTTGTGCCTGAGGTTGTAACAGGTTATGTCTAGCCTTTACCGACCTCAATGAGAACTAAAACATGACAACAGTTCATTACACCGGTGAGGAGCGCAAGAAGCGCATTTTCGCAATCGTCGGCGCGTCATCGGGCAATCTGGTGGAGTGGTTCGACTTCTACGTCTACGCCTTCTGTGCCATCTATTTCGCCCCCGCATTCTTTCCCTCCGACGACCCCACCGTGCAGTTGGTCAACACCGCCGGGGTGTTCGCGGCGGGCTTCCTGATGCGTCCCATCGGTGGCTGGCTGTTCGGCCGGGTGGCCGACAAGCATGGCCGCAAGAACTCGATGATGATCTCGGTGCTGATGATGTGCGCCGGCTCGCTGGTGATCGCCTGCCTGCCGACCTACGCCACCATCGGCGTCTGGGCGCCGATCATCCTGCTGCTGGCCCGTCTGTTCCAGGGCCTTTCGGTGGGCGGTGAATACGGCACCACGGCGACTTACATGTCGGAAGTCGCATTGCGCGGCCAGCGTGGTTTCTTCGCGTCATTCCAGTACGTGACCCTGATCGGCGGGCAACTGCTGGCGGTGCTCACCGTGGTCATTCTCCAGCAGTTCCTGGACGAGCAGGAGCTGCGCGCATGGGGCTGGCGTATCCCGTTCTTCGTCGGTGCCGTGGCGGCGATCATCTCGCTGTTGCTGCGTCGCACCCTGGAAGAAACCAGCACCGCCGAGACCCGCAACGACAAGGACGCCGGCAGCATTGCCGGACTGTTCAAGAATCACAGCGCGGCGTTCATCACCGTGTTGGGCTACACCGCGGGTGGCTCGCTGATTTTCTACACCTTCACCACCTACATGCAGAAGTACCTGGTCAACACGGCCGGCCTGCACGCCAAGACCGCCAGCCTGATCATGACCGGCGCGCTGTTCCTGTACATGTGCATGCAGCCGCTGTTCGGCATGCTCGCCGACCGCATCGGCCGACGCACCTCCATGCTCTGGTTCGCCGGGCTCGGCACCTTGTGCACACTGCCGATCCTCATGGTATTGAAGACCGTCACCAGCCCGTTCCTGGCTTTCGTGCTGATCACCCTGGCCCTGGCCATCGTCAGCTTCTATACCTCGATCAGTGGTCTGGTCAAAGCCGAGATGTTCCCGCCCCAGGTGCGCGCGCTGGGCGTTGGCCTGGCCTACGCGGTGGCCAACGCCTTGTTCGGTGGATCGGCGGAGTTCG
Source organism: Pseudomonas rhizosphaerae (assembly GCF_000761155.1). Lineage (NCBI taxonomy): Bacteria > Pseudomonadati > Pseudomonadota > Gammaproteobacteria > Pseudomonadales > Pseudomonadaceae > Pseudomonas > Pseudomonas rhizosphaerae. The sequence goes on from NZ_CP009533.1 coordinate 949,941, forward strand.
TCGCCCTGAACCTGAAGAACATGGGCAACGAAAACGCGTTCTACTGGTACGTGACGGTCATGATGGCAATTGCTTTCCTGTTCAGCCTGCGCCTGCCCAAGCAGCCCAAGTACCTGCATTCCGACCACTGAGCCCAGGGGCGCGTCGATAGTGGCGCGCCCTTGCAAAGGAGTCCCATGAGCCAACCACCGAACAACCAGTTGTTCGATGTCTACTTCACTGCTCCCGCCATGCGCCAGATCTTCTGCGACCATGGACGGGTGCAGGGCATGCTCGATTTCGAAGCCGCATTGGCCCGGGCCCAGGCTCGCGTCGACGTGATACCTGGTGCGGCAGTCGCCCCTATCGAAGCCGCTTGCAAAGCCGAGCTGTACGATTTTCATGCCCTTGCGCAGGCCATTGCCAGCGCTGGCAATTCGGCCATCCCCTTGGTCAAGATGCTCGGCAAGGCCATCGCCACGACCGACGCCGATGCCGAGCGCTATGTGCATCTGGGCGCAACCAGCCAGGACGTCATGGACACCGGGCTGGTCCTGCAATTGCTGGCGGCGCTCGATCTGATCGAAGCCGACCTGCAGCGTCTGGGCGAAGCCCTGAGCCAGCAGGCCCGTCGCCATGCAACCACGGTGATGCCCGGGCGTACCTGGCTGCAACACGCCACGCCCGTCACCCTGGGCATGAAGATCGCTGGCTGGCTCGGCGCCCTGACCCGCAGCCGGCAACGCCTGCGCGAGCTCAGGCCACGGCTGGCCTGCCTGCAGTTCGGCGGTGCTTCGGGCACTTTGGCTGCTCTCGGCGAACAGGCAATGCCGGTGGCCCGGGCGCTGGCCCAGGAACTGCACCTGAACCTGCCCGACCAGCCCTGGCATACCCAGCGCGACCGGCTGGTGGAACTGGCCTCGGTGCTTGGCCTGGTGGCCGGCAGCTTGGGCAAGCTGGGCCGCGACGTCAGCCTGTTGATGCAGACCGAAGCGGCGGAAGTGTTCGAGCCGTCCGCGCCGGGCAAGGGCGGTTCGTCGACCATGCCGCACAAGCGCAATCCGGTCGGTGCGGCAGTGCTCATCGGCGCTGCCACCCGAGTGCCGGGGCTTGTGGCGACGCTGTTCAGCGCCATGCCCCAGGAACATGAGCGCAGCCTGGGGCTGTGGCATGCCGAATGGGAAACCCTCCCAGAGATCTGCTGCCTGGTCTCCGGTGCGCTGCAACAGGCCCTGGCCATTGCCGAAGGACTGCAGGTCGACCCTGAGCGCATGCGGGTGAACCTGGACCTGACCCAGGGCCTGGTGCTGGCCGAAGCCGTCAGCATCGTGCTGGCCCAGCGGATCGGTCGCGACCGCGCGCATCACCTGTTGGAGCAATGCTGCAAGCAGGCCGTCGCCCAGGGCAGGCACCTGCGCGCGGTGCTCGGCGACGAGCCGCAGGTGACCGAGCAACTGGATGCCGATGAACTCGACCGTCTGTTGGACCCTTCGCACTACCTGGGCCAGGCCCAGGTGTGGGTCGAGCGGGCCGTGGCCGAACATGACCTTTTGAATGCGTAAGGAGATCAGCGTGGCACAGGTGAAACTCGCCGATGGCGAACTCGACTACCGTCTGCAAGGCCCGGAGGACAAGCCGGTACTGGTGCTGTCCAACTCATTGGGCACCGACCGACACATGTGGGACGGCCAGATGGCCGCCTTCACCGAACATTTCCAGGTGCTGCGCTACGACACCCGTGGTCATGGCCAGTCGCTGGTCACTCCAGGGACGTACACCATCGAGCAGTTGGGCGGCGACGTCCTGGCGTTGCTCGATGCCCTGAACCTGGACAAGGTGCATTTCTGCGGCCTGTCCATGGGCGGGCTGATCGGCCAATGGCTGGGCATCAATGCCGGCGAGCGCCTGCACAAGCTGGTGATCTGCAACACGGCGGCGAAAATCGGTACCCAGGACGTGTGGAATCCACGGATCGAAATGGTCCTTGGCCAAGGTGCGGCGGCCATGCAGTCGCTGCGCGATGCGTCCATCGCACGTTGGTTCACCCCGGCATTCGCCGAGGCCAATCCGCAGGAAACCAAACGCATCACCGACATGCTCGCCGCCACCTCGCCCCAGGGCTACGCTGCCAATTGCGCTGCCGTGCGCGATGCCGATTTTCGTGAGCAGTTGGCTGCCATCCAGGTGCCGCTGCTGGTGATCGCAGGCACCGAGGACGCCGTCACCACGCCGGCCGACGGGCAGTTCATCGTCGAGCAGGTGAAGGGCGCAGAGTACGCCGAGTTTACTGCTGCACACCTGTCCAACGTCGAAATCGGTGCGCCGTTCAGCGACCGAGTCGTCGAATTTCTGTTGCGCTGAAGGAGCCCGTTCGTGGACGAGAAAGAACGCTACAACGAAGGACTGAAAGTCCGGCGTGCCGTGTTGGGCGAGGCCCACGTGGAACGCAGCCTGAACAACCTGACCGAGTTCAACAGCGAGTTCCAGGAGATGATCACCCGCCATGCGTGGGGCGATATCTGGACCCGTCCGGGGCTGCCGCGGCACACGCGCAGCTTGATCACCATTGCCATGCTGATCGGCATGAACCGCAACGAAGAACTCAAGCTGCACCTGCGCGCGGCCGCCAGCAATGGCGTAACTCGCGAAGAGATCAAGGAAGTCCTGATGCAGAGTGCTATCTACTGCGGCATTCCGGCGGCCAATGCGACGTTTCACCTGGCCGAATCGGTCTGGGATGAGCTGGGCGTCGAATCACGCCAGTGAGAAGGGCGAGCGGGGCGGTGGCGCGCTGAACATGCGCCACCGCCCCGGCGGTTACAGAATGCTCAGCGGGTAGCTGACGATCACGCGGTTTTCGTCGAACTCACTGGTGCTGTAGTCGCGACGCATGGTCGAGTTGCGCCAGCGCATGTTCAGGCTCTTGAAGGTGCCCGACTGCACGGTGTAGGCCAGCTCGGTTTCGCGTCCCCACTCCTTGCCGTCGGTGACCGTGGCGGTGTGCACGTTGTCGCCGCTGATGTAGCGGTTCATCAGGGTCAGCCCCGGTACGCCCACTCCGGCGAAGTTGAAGTCGTGGCGCAACTGCCAGGATTTTTCCTTGGCGTTCTCGTAGCTGGAGTTGTAGCTGTCGTTGGCCAGGGTGCCGCCACTGGTGCCGTTGACGCGCATCCAGCCATTGTCGCCGGTAACTTTCTGCAAGCCGACGTAGAAGGTGTTGCTGCCGTACTTGGCAGACAACAGCGCCGACCAGGTCTTGTTGTCCAAGTCGCCCGCCCGTGCGCTGCCGTCTTCCTTGCCATGGAAGAAGCCCAGGTTGGCGCCCAGGGTCCAGTCGCCCAACGGCTGGCTGTGCAGGATCTGCAGGTACTGCTGCTGGTAGATGTCCTTGAGCTCGGCATTCCACAGGCCGACCAGGGTGTTCTTGTTGTTGAAGGTGTACTCGCCACCGACGAAATTGAAGCGGTCGGAAGTGATCCCGGCGCGACCCTGCAGGAACATGTCTTCCATGCTGGCATCGTTGCGCGGGCTGTTCTTGCGGAACTGGCCGCCGTACAGGGTCAGGCCATCGATCTCCTGGGAGGTGACTTGCCCGCCCTGGAAGGTCTGCGGCAGCGAGCGCCCGTCATCCGAACGCAGGATCGGCAGTACCGGCATCCATTCACCGACCTTGAGCACGGTCTTGGAGATCTTGGCCTTGGCGGCCACACCTAGACGGCCGAAATCATCGGCCGGGTCGTTGCCGGCGTGCACAGGCAACAACTGCGTGCCATAGGTACCACGGCCGCCATCGAGCTTGACCGAGTACATGCCCAGCACGTCCACGCCAAAGCCCACCATGCCCTGGGTGTAGCCGGACTTGGCGTCGAGGATGAAGCTCTGGGTCCATTCCTCGGACTTGCTCTGCGGGAAAGCCGGATTGGTGTGATTGCGATTGAAGTAGAAGTTGCGCAGGTTCAGACCCACCTTGGCGTCTTCCAGAAAGCCGGATTCGGCTGCAAAGGAGGGCAGGGCGGCCGTGGCGACGGTCAGTGCAATCAGGTTGGGCAACAGACGAGGTGAACGACGGGAATGCTGGCGCATGGGGTGAACCTATTGTTATTGATTTTATGATTGACGCACGCTGGTACGGGCTATCGAACATCGTGTTACGTGTTGCGCGGATGGTGCTTTGGGGGTGAGCCCGATTCAACCAGTCGCGCGACATTACGTGCGATAACCGAACACTAACTAACTGGTTAATCACAAGTCAGTTATCTGGTCATCAGACCACTATTGCTCAAGATTGAACTTTCGGCCAGTCCCGTGTGACATTTTCTTCAGATCTTTCCCGCCTGCTTCGCTTTCACTTGAGCCCGAGCATGAAAAAAACCACCGCAAGCGGTGGTTTTTTGTACAGCGTCAGGCGTCAGCCCTTGGGTGCCTGCTTGGGTTGGGCAAGCTGGGCTTGGCCCGTGCGCTCGTACCAGCCGCCACCCAGGGCCTTGTACAGATTGACCTCGCTGGTGAGCTGCGACAGCCGGTCGGTGATCAGCGACTGCTGGGCACTGAACAGCGAGCGCTGGGCGTCGAGGAAGGTCAGGTTGCTGTCGATACCGATACGGTAGCGACGCTCGGCCAAGCGGTAGTAGTCCTGGTTGGCCTGCACCGAATCACGCTGGGCCTGCAACTGCTCGTTGTAGGTCTTGCGTGCGGCAAGGCCGTCGGACACTTCCTGGAAGGCCGTCTGAATGACCCGCTCGTAGTTGGCCACGTTGATGTCTTTCTGGATCTTCGAGTAGTCCAGGCTGGCACGCAGCGCGCCAGCGTTGAAAATCGGCAGACTGATGCTCGGCGAGAACAACCAGCTGCCGGAACCGGCGTCGAACAAGCCGGAGAGCTGGCGGCTGGAGGTGCCCGCATTGGCGGTCAGGCTGATGCTGGGGAAGAACGCTGCCCGTGCTGCGCCGATGTTGGCGTTGGCGGCCAGCAAGGCGTGCTCGGCTTCGAGGATGTCCGGGCGCCGGGTCAGCAACTGCGACGGCATGCCGGCCGGCACTTCGCTGAGCAGGTCGGCATCCAGCCCACGGGCTTCGGGCAGGTCGGTCGGAATGCGCGTGCCCAGCAGCAGGGTCAGGCTGTTGCGGTCCTGTGCCACCTGGCGCTTGTAGCGGGCCAGGCTGACACGGGCGGTTTCCACCGCCGTGCGCGCCTGGCTCAGGTCCAGGGCCGAGGACACACCCACTTCGGTGCTGCGGCTGGTCAGCTTGAGGCTCTGCTCGAAGGCACCCAGGGTTTCCTGAGTCAGCTTCAACAGCGCCTGGTCGGCCTGCCAGGTCAGGTAGGCATTGGCCACGTTGGCCACCAGGCTGATCTGCGTCGAGCGCCGCGCTTCTTCGCTGGACAGGTAGGTCTGCAACGCCTGTTCGTTGAGGCTGCGGATGCGGCCCCACAAGTCCAGTTCGTAGGCGCTGACCCCCAGGGTCACGCCGTACTGGCTGGAAATGCCCGACTCGCCGAGCTGCGACAAGTCGGCCGGCGTGCGCTGGCGGGTACCGGTGCCGTCGGCATTGATGGCCGGAAACAGGTCAGCGCGCTGAATGCGGTACTGCGCACGATAGGCTTCGATGTTCAGCGCCGCGACGCGCAGGTCGCGGTTGTTCTGCAGCGCCACCTGCACCAGGCGCTCGAGCGCCGGGTCGGTGAAGAACTGCCGCCAGCCTTGCTCCGCCGCAGCCACTTCGGCCGCATCGGCGGGCGCGTAGGCCTCGCCTTGCGGGAACTGCTCGGCCACTGGCAGGGCAGGCTGCTTGTACTCGGGGATCATCGAGCAGCCGCCGAGCACGAAGGCGGCGACAGCGATGGATATCAGTGACTTGCTCATTGGCCAGCCTCATCGTGTGTAATGGCTTTGTCGTTGCCCTTCGCGTTGTCCTTCTCGTGTTCCTTGTCGTACTTGCTCTTGAACAGCGACGACACGGCCACGTAGAACATCGGCACCCAGAAAATGGCCAGGACGGTAGCGGTAATCATACCGCCAATCACCCCGGTACCGATCGCATGCTGGCTGCCCGACCCGGCGCCGCTGGAGATGGCCAGCGGCACAACGCCGAGGATGAACGCCAGGGACGTCATGATGATCGGCCGCAGACGCATGCGGCACGCTTCGGCGGCTGCCTCGACCAGGCTCTTGCCCTGTTCGTGCAGTTCCTTGGCGAACTCGACGATCAGGATGGCGTTCTTGGCCGCCAAGCCCACCGTCACCAACAAGCCTACCTGGAAGAACACATCGTTGGACAAGCCGCGCATGCTGGTGGCGATCAACGCACCGATCACACCCAACGGCACGACCAGCAGCACCGCGATCGGGATCGACCAGCTTTCATACAGCGCCGCCAGACAGAGGAATACGAACAACAGCGAGATCGCGTAGAGCGCAGGGGCCTGGGAGCCGGACAGACGTTCTTCGTACGACAGACCAGTGAACGAGTAGCCGATGCCGTCAGGCAGCTTCTTGGCCAGTGCCTCGACCTCGGCCATGGCATCACCCGAGCTGTAGCCCGGCGCCGGCGTACCGAGGATCTCCATCGCGGCCACACCGTTGTAGCGCGACAGCTTGGGCGAACCGTAGATCCACTCGCCGGTGGCGATGGCCGACAACGGCACCATGGTCCCCGAGTCGTTGCGCACGTACCACTTGTTCAAGTCTTCTGGGGTCATGCGCGCAGCGGCTTCGCCTTGCACATAGACCTTCTTCACTCGACCACGGTCGATGAAGTCGTTGACATAGCTACCGCCCAGGGCGATGGACAGGGTCTGGTTGATGGTCGACAAGGTGATGCCCAGGGCACTGGCCTTCTCGTCATCCACGGTGAGCTGGTACTGCGGCTCATCGTTCAGGCCGTTGGGACGCACGCCTGCCAGGATCTTGCTTTGTGCGGCCATGCCGAGGAACTGGTTGCGCGCCTCGAGCAGTTTTTCGTGGCCGACACCGCCCTGGTCCTGCAGGTAGACGTCGAAGCCCGAGGCGTTACCCAGTTCCAGTACCGAAGGCGGGACCACCGCGAACACCATGGCGTCGCGGAAGCTGGCGAAATGCTTCTGCGCGCGCTCGGCGATCTTGAACACGGTCGTTTCCGCGCCGCGCTCATCCCAGGGCTTGAGCATGACGAACGCCAAGCCCGAACTCTGGCCGCGACCGGCGAAGTTGAAGCCGTTGACGCTGAACACCGACTTCACGCCGGCACCTTCGCCGTTCTCTTCGTCCAGCAGGAAGGTGCGCATGTCGTCGATGACCTTCTGCGTGCGCTCGGCCGAAGAACCTGCCGGCGTCTGCACCTGGGCGAAGATGACGCCCTGGTCTTCTTCAGGCAGGAACGCCGAAGGAATGCGGGTGAACAGGAAGACCATGCCGGCGAAAATGACCAGATAGACGATAAAAGCTGGCAGCTTGTGGGTGACCATGCGTTTGACGCCGTTCTCGTACTTCACCACGCTGCGGTCGAACGTTCTGTTGAACCAGCCGAAGAAACCACGCTTGGGCTGGCCGTGCTTTTCCGGATCGATCGGCTTGAGCATGGTGGCGCACAGCGCCGGGGTGAAGATCAGCGCAACCAATACCGACAGGCCCATGGCCGAGACGATGGTGATCGAGAACTGCTTGTAGATCACGCCCGTGGAGCCGCCGAAGAACGCCATCGGCAGCAGCACCGCCGACAGCACCATGGCGATACCAACCAAGGCCCCCTGGATCTGGTCCATGGACTTCTTGGTCGCTTCCTTGGGTGACAGGTGTTCTTCTTCCATGACCCGTTCGACGTTCTCCACCACCACGATCGCATCGTCCACCAACAGCCCGATCGCCAGGATCATGCCGAACATGGTCAGGGTATTGATGGTGAAGCCGAACGCGGCGAGGATGCCGAAAGTACCGAGCAATACCACCGGCACCGTCATCGTGGTGATGATGGTTGCGCGCAGGTTCTGCAGGAACAGGTACATCACCAGGAACACCAGCACGATCGCTTCGATCAGCGTGTGTACCACGCCGGAAATCGACTCGGTCACGGTTGGCGTGGTGTCGTACGGGTAGACCACCTTCATGCCTGGCGGAAAGAACGGCTCCAGGTTGGCCACGGTCTCACGGATCGCCTTGGCGGTGTCCAGTGCGTTGGCGCCGGAGGCCAGCTTGATCGCCATGCCCGAGGCCGGCTTGCCGTTGAACTGCGCGTCGATGCTGTAGCTCTGCCCGCCCAGGCCAATGCGTGCGACGTCCTTGAGGCGTACCTGCGCACCGTCGTTGTCGACCTTGAGGAAGATATTGCCGAACTGCTCGGCCGTCTGCAGGCGGGTCTTGCCAATGATGGTGGCGTTGAGCTGGGTACCGGGCACCGCTGGCAGGCCGCCGAGCTGGCCGGTGGCGATCTGCACGTTCTGCGCGCTGATTGCGGCGCTGATTTCGACCGGTGTCAGCTGAAATTTATTGAGCTTGGCCGGATCAAGCCAGATGCGCATGGCGTACTGCGAGCCGAACACCTGAAAGTCACCCACACCCGAGGTCCGCGAGATCGGGTCCTGGATGTTGGAAACGATGTAGTTGGACAAGTCTTCACGGGTGAGTGTGTCGTCCTCGGCCACCAGGCCGATCACCAGCAGGAAGTTCTTCACCGACTTGGTCACGCGCAAACCCTGTTGCTGCACTTCCTGCGGCAACAGTGGGGTGGCCAGGTTGAGCTTGTTCTGCACCTGGACCTGGGCGATGTCCGGGTTGGTACCCTGGTTGAACGTCACGCTGATGGTCATGCTGCCGTCGGAGTTGCTCTCCGAGGACACATAACGCAGGTTGTCGATACCGTTGAGCTGTTGCTCGATGATCTGTACCACGGTGTCCTGCACGGTCTGTGCGGAAGCACCTGGGTAGGTGACCTGGATGTCGATGGCGGTCGGCGCGATGGCCGGGTACTGGTTGATGGGCAGCTTGAGAATGGCCAGCCCACCCACCAGCATGATCACCAGGGCGAGTACCCAGGCGAAAATGGGGCGGTCAATAAAGAATCTAGACATCGATCACTTACCTTTGCCGTTGGCGTCAGGGGCGGACTGGGCAGGTGTCAGGTTGCCGGCATCCTTGACGGTCACGTCGGCACCCGGCTTGACGTACTGCAGGCCTTCGGTAATCAGGCGATCACCGGCGTTCAGGCCCTTCTCGATGACCCAGTAGGCGCCGTCGGTGCGGGTGGTGACCAGCTCACGCTGCTCGACCTTGTTGTCCTTGTTCACGATCAAGGCGGTTGGGGTGCCCTTGAGGTCGCGTGTCACGCCCTGTTGTGGCGCCAGGATGGCCTCGCTGCGTACACCGGCCTGAAGCTTGGCATGCACGAACATGCCGGGCAGCAGCACGTGCTCGGGGTTGGGGAACACCGCGCGCAGGGTCACCGAACCGGTGGCCTGGTCGACCGACACTTCGGAGAACTCGAGCTTGCCGGCCTGGGCGTACTCGCTGCCGTCTTCCAGGGTCAGCTTGACCGAGGCGGCGTTGTCGCCAGCTTTCTGCAGCTTGCCGCTGTCCAGGTCGCGACGCAGCCTGAGCATTTCGGCGGAGGACTGGGTCACGTCGACATAGATCGGGTCCAGCTGCTGGATGGTGGCCATGGCGTTGGTCTGGCCATTGGTCACCAGTGCGCCTTCGGTCACGTCGGAACGGCCGATGCGGCCCGAGATCGGCGCCAGCACCTTGGTGTAGCGCAGGTCGATCTGGGCGCTCTTGACCGAGGCTTCAGCCTGCAGTTGCTGTGAACGGGCGTTGTCGTATTCCTGACGGCTGACGGCTTGCTCGTCGATCAACTGCTTGTAGCGTCCAGCCAGCGACTTGGCCGATTCCAGGGTTGCCTGGGAGCTGCCCAGATTTGCCTCGTACACCGACGGGTCGATCTGGTAGAGCTGCTGGCCTGCCTTGACCTCGGTGCCTTCCTTGAACAGGCGCTTGAGGATGATCCCGTTGACCTGCGGCCGGACTTCGGCCACGCGGTATGCGGTGGTCCGACCCGGCAGTTCGCTGGTCAGGGTGTAGGGTTGGGCTTTCAAGGTAACCACGCCGACCTGAGGAGCCTGCTGAGCCTGTTGCGGGGCTGCTTCTTCCTTCTTGTCACAGCCGCTGAGCAAGGTTGCCAGGGCGACGGCGGATACCAGAGCGGTAACAACTGGCTTGAATTGCATGAGGATCCTCGGGTCATGAGCGCAGGGGAGGGCTCAGGAATAGTGGAAAGGTAAAAAAATGTTACGACTAGATTAATAGCTGACTAACGAATATACTTACATTCATGGTTGTTTGTAAACACTTTGATGGCCTGATGCCCGCGACGACGTGGCGCACCCATCGACACTCGGGACCGACCCCACATACACGGGATTCCCGGCCAGAGCCCGCGCTGCGCATTGCATCGCGCGGGCATTTAAGATTGAGGTTCTACTGCCATGGTTCGCCGTACCAAAGAGGAAGCCCAGGAAACCCGACACCAGATTCTCGAGGCGGCCGAGCAGGCCTTCTATGAGCGCGGCGTCGCGCGCACGACCCTGGCCGATATCGCGACCCTGGCAGGGGTGACGCGTGGCGCTATCTATTGGCACTTCAGCAACAAGGCCGACCTGGTCCAGGCCATGCTCGACAGCCTGCACGAACCGCTCGAAGAGCTGGCCCAGGCCAGTGAAAGCGAGGACGAGCCCGACCCTCTGGGCTGCATGCGCAAGCTGTTGATCCGCCTGTTCCAGCAGATCGCCATAGATCCCAAGACCCGCCGGCTCAACGAAATTCTGCATCATAAGTGCGAGTTCACCGATGAAATGTGTGACATGCGCCGGCAACGCCAGTCGGTCAGCCTCGACTGCAACGTGCGTATCGAGCGTTCCCTGAGAAATGCGGTGAACCGTGAGCAGCTGCCGCCCGACCTGGACACGGTCAGGGCCGCGATCGCCCTGCACGCGTATATAGATGGCATGATCGGCCAATGGTTGCTCGTGCCCGACAGTTTCGATCTCTACCAGGAAGCGGAGCGTTGGGTGGACGTGAGCCTGCAGACGCTGAGCCTGACCCACGCCCTGCGCAAATAAAGTTCTGAATCAAGTTGTAACAGCGCCCCCGCTCGCGCCATCATCGACTGCACACCCGCCCGCCCGTCGTCTGAATGCCTGAGTGCGGCGGGCAAGTCTGGTCGGTACCCTTTCATCATCCTGTTGCGAGCGTGTGAATGAGCGTACAAAACCCGTTGCTTACTGGGGTCAACCAGCCGCTGCGCGGTATCGCGCTGATCTGCCTGGCGACGTTGCTGTTCGCCAGCCATGACGCCTTGTCCAAGTACCTCTCCGGGTTTTTCCCCATCGTCGTGGTGGTGTGGGCGCGCTATGTGGTGCACACCCTGCTGATGCTGGTCATCTTCGTGCCGCAGACCGGGCTGTCCACGGTCATCCGCACCAAGCGGCCGGGATTGCAGCTGTTGCGCGCGCTGTGCCTGATCGCCACCAGCCTGTTCTTCACCACCAGCCTGCGCTACATACCGCTGGCCGAGGCCACCGCGGTGAATTTCCTGGCCCCCTTGCTGGTGACGGCGCTGTCGGTGCCACTGCTCAAGGAAGTCGTCACCCGCGCGCAGTGGGCGGCGGTGATCACGGGCTTCATCGGTGTACTTATCGTCATCCGGCCCGGCGGCGCCTTGTTCACACCGGCAATCATCCTGCCGCTGATTTCCGCTTTCTTCTTCGGTCTGTACCAGTTGCTCACGCGCAAGCTCAGCGGCATCGACAGCCCGACCACCAGCAATTTTCTCGCCGGGATCTTCAATACGCTGATCATGAGCGCCGCGTTGCCGTTCTTCTGGCAGGCACCGGGCTGGATCGATGCCTTGTTCATGGTGGGCCTGGGCACCTGCGGCATGCTCGGGCATCTGCTGCTGACTCAAGCCTTTCGCCATGCCGCGCCGGCGTTGTTGGCGCCGTTCAGCTACGGGCAGATCCTGTTTGCCGGGATGTACGGCTATCTGATTTTCGACCACACCCCGGATATCTTCGGGGTGGTGGGCATCAGCGTGATCTGCCTCAGCGGCCTGGCCGTCGCCTGGGCCCAGCGCAAGAAGCGACCGGCTGCCTGAACGGGCCCCTTCAGCTTACTTCTCCCCATGCCCGCGGCCACGCAGTTCCAGGTTGGGCAATGCCAGTGCCACGGCCAGACCCAGCAAGGAAATCCCGGCACTGGCCCACAGCAAATGCTGGAAGGTCTGCGCCAGCTCCACGCGCAAGGCGTCGCGGGCCGGGCCTGACGCGGCATTGAGCCCGGTCAGCAGGACATTGTCGCCCATCGCCTCGAGTCCGTGACCGCTCAGGGCACCGTCCGCCAACTGCACGCCGTGCAACATGGCCAGCAGCAAAGCCGACAGGCAGGCCACCCCGACCGCGCCACCCAGCGAGCGAAACAAAGCCAGGGTGCTTGTCGCCACGCCGATGTCCTTGGCCTGCACCGAGTTCTGTGCACCCACCAACGAGGTGGGAAATTGCAGGCCGCAGGCAAAGCCGGTCAACAACATGAAGGCCACACTGAGCAGGAAGTTGTCCGGTGGACTGAACGACATGCCCAGAATGCCCAGCGGAGCAAGCAGCGCGCCCGTCAGGATGATCGGTTTGTAACGTCCGGTCTGGGACGTGCGACGTCCGCCTAGGAACGCGCCGATCGGCAGGCCCAGCGCCAGCGGCAGCAAATACAAGGCCGCCTGGTCCGCACCGGCACCGGTCACGGTCTGAAAACGCAGGGGCATCATCACGCTCAGACCGATGGCCTGGAAGCTGGTGAAAAACACCGAACACCAACACAGCACCGCCGCTGGAATGGCGAACAGGTGCAGCGGCAGCAGTGGTTCGCGAAAGCGTCGTTCATGCCAGACGAACCCCATCAGGGCCACCACGGCCACCACCAGCAGCCCCCAGACTTGCGTGTCGTCCAAACCATGCCCCTGGCCGACGCGGGTAATGCTCATGAGCAAGGTGCTCAACCCGATGATCATCAACACCGTGCCCAGGTAATCGATGACCGGCGTGCGCTGCGGAATCGGCAGGCCCGCCAGCTTGCGGTTGGCGTACCAGCAGGCGAACACGCCCAGTGGCAGATTGATGAAAAACACCCAGCGCCAAGACAGGTACTGAGTCATATAGCCGCCCAATACCGGCCCGAGCACACTTGCTGCAGCGTACATGCTGCTGAAATAACCCTGGTAACGACCGCGTTCGCGCGGGGGCACGACATCACCGATGATCGCCTGGCTGACCGACACCATGCCGCCGGCGCCCACACCTTGCAGCAGACGCGCCAGCACCAGCTGTTCCATACTTTGCGCCATGCCGCAGAACAGCGACGCTACGGTGAACAGTGCGGTGCCGATGAGAATCATGCGTCGACGTCCGTACAGATCGCCCAGTTTGCCGTAGATCGGCGTGGCCACGGTCATGGCCACCATGTACCCGGAAATCACCCAGGCCAGGCGGTCGACATCGTTGAACTGCGCGGAGATGGCCGGCATCGAGACTGCAACGATGGTCTGGTCCAAAGCCCCGAGGAAAATGGCCAGCATCAAGGCCACCAGAATGCTCTTGATGGCGGGTGGGGAGTGGCTGAGATCGGTCACAGGTAGGCCTGCATTGAAACGCCCTGGCAGGATGGCCGCGGGCCGCTGTTTTCGAGTGTACTTGATAGCTAGCTATCGGTTCTATCGGTGACCGGGTGTTTTTACAGGTCTGCCTGTGCGGCTCTACAGACTGATACGCAGCCGTGCCAGATCTCGCACCGGTGGCGCGCCGAAATGGCGGCTGTATTCGCGGCTGAACTGCGACGGGCTTTCGTAGCCCACCCGATACCCAGCCGCCGAGGCGTCCAGGTCTTCGCTGAGCATCAATCGACGCGCTTCCTGCAAGCGCAGCTGCTTCTGATACTGCAACGGGCTCATGGACGTCACCGCCTTGAAGCGGTGGTGCAGGGTGGACACGCTCAAATTGACTTCACGAGCCAGGTCTTCGATACGCAGGCTGCGATGAAAATGCCGATTGATCCAGGCGATGGCCTGGCTGACCCGGTGGGTCTGGCTGTGCGCCACGGCGATTTCGTACAGACGGTGGCCCTGTTGCCCACCCAACAAGCGGTAGAGGATTTCCCGCCGCACCAGCGGCGCCAGCACGGCGATGTCTTTCGGTGTTTCCAGCAGTCGCACCAGACGCAGCACGGCATCCAGAAGCGCCGTGTCCATCCGCTCCACATACAAGCCGCGTTGGGTCGAGCGCGTGGGCACGCCCAGCGGTCCCGCACCGGCGATCACCGCGTTGATGTCCTCGGGGTCGATGTCCAGCCGCAACGACAGGCTGGGGTCGTGCACGGTGGCGTCTAGAATACGTCCCGAGACCGGCATGGCCACTGACACCACCAAAAAATTCAGCGGATCGTACACATAGCGTTCATCGCCCAGGCGCACTTCCTTGCTGCCATTGGCCAGGATGCACAGCGCGGGTTGGACCAGGGCTGGAAACGACTGCACGCACTCTTCATAGCGCACCAGATGCAGGCCGGCGATCGCGGTGCAATGGCTGCCTGGCGTCTGGGCGCCTCGGGCGATGCGCTCGGCGAGTTCGCGACGACTGTTTTCCAGAGCAGGTTCCAGGACGGACTCCCGGGGAGGGTTCATGCAGAGGTTCATGCAGGCTCCGTGATCGGTACGGCACATGAGCGTGAGGATAATCCGTGCTTAATACTCAAGGTAGACGATAGCTGCGGGATGTTTGCCCAATCCTGCGAAATTACTACAGAGCGCTTGAACGAAGCGTTGCCCGGAGCCAGTGAATGCATCCGAACATCGCCTGAACAAGCGCAGCGCAATTGATCGAAACTGCAATGCTGCAGGATCGGGCAAGACCTTCGCAGGAAACGGCTAACCCTCGCTATCGACGGTTGCGTAACGTTGTCGCTGTACCTTTGTTCACCGTAGAGCCGTTCATTCAGGGAGAGTCGAGCATGAACTCATTTTCTACCGTCAGTCTGGCTACTGTCAGTCACTGTGCCTTGATCACGGCCCGCCAGGGTCATTCTGAGCAGGTTGGGCTCGGCCTCTCGGCACTGGTGCGACCCGCGCTGGCCATGGCCGGCTGTCTGCACTTTGCGGTCCAGCGCAGCCATGGCGATGAGCGCCTTTGGCAGGTGGCTGGGGTATGGCGCGATCAAACCGCCATGACCGCCTGGCTCAATTCACCGGGGATGCAGGTGTTTTCCGATCTGGTCCAGGGCCTGCTGGTCACCAGTCTCGACCTGCACACCTTCGGAGACGCCGCGATCGAACATGCCAGTGCCGCCTGAGCGGCGTACAATCGCGGCTTTTCCATCGGCCCGAGGTACGTCATGGCACGCAAGGTATTCGAACATCACGAAGCGGTTTCGGCGGTAGTGCCGGATGCAGGCCGTTACCGTGCAGCCATTGCCATCAAGGCACTGCAGGGCGGCGTCCCGCAGTTTCACAAGGTGCTCGACGGCCAATCGTTCGGCACTGCGCATGAGGCCGATGTCGCCGCCGCCGACGTGCTGCCGACATTGAACGATGTCGACGAAGACGGCCAACCGGTATTCGCGCCTACTTGACCTGTGGTCGGTACATCTTGAACAGCGCCTGCGGGCCAATTTCGAAATAATCCGCCGGGCCACCACCGCGCAAAATCGGGCCGGCAGCTGCGGTGTCGTAGATGCCGTCCTTGAGCAATGACTTGGCGATATGCACCGCCACCACCTCACCCAGAATCAGCCAGGTAGGCACTTGCTGCTGGTCGGCGCCTTTGAGCTGAATGATCTGAGTCACCTTGCATTCGAATGACACCGGCGCTTCGAGCACCCGCGGCACGCTGACGATCGTCGAAGGCGCGTGGCTCAAGCCGCTCAGTTCGAACTCATCGACTTCAGGGCCCACGGCGGCGCAGCTCTGGTTCATCTGCTCGGCCAAGGCACGGGTGGACAGATTCCAGACGAATTCGCCGGTCTGTTCGATGTTGTTCAGGCTGTCCTTGCGCCCCACGCTGGCGAAACCGATGATCGGCGGCGTGTAGTTGAAGGCGTTGAAGAAACTGTAGGGCGCCAGGTTCAGGCGACCTTCGCGGTCATGGGAAGAGATCCAGCCGATCGGCCGCGGACCGACGATGGCGTTGAACGGGTCGTGGGGCAAACCATGGCCCTTGGCGGGCTCATAGTAGTAGGTGTCATCCGACATCGGGGGCAATCCTCAGCGTTCAAGTGCCCCCAGTGTGCGTCGGCGTAGGCTAGCAGTGCAACTGCCCCCGCCATTGCGGCGGGGGCATGCCTGGCTTTAGTCCGTTTCGATGCGCGAATGCTTCTGGGTGTCCTTCATGAACACGTACACCAGCAGCGAGCAGGCGATGCAGGCGGTCACGTACCAGTAGTAGCCGGTTTCCATGCCGATCTGCTTGAACCACAGCGCGATCAGTTCGGCAGTGCCGCCGAAGATCGACACGGTCAGCGCGTAGGGCAGGCCGACGCCCAGGGCGCGGATTTCGGTAGGGAACAGTTCGGCTTTGACCACGGCGTTGATCGAGGTATAGCCGCTGACGATGATCAGTGCCGCCATGATCAGGAAGAACGCGCCCCACCAGGTCTGGATGGTGTGCAGCGTGGTCAGGATGGGCACGGTGCACACGGTGCCGAGTACGCCGAACGCGATCAGGATCGGGCGGCGGCCGATCTTGTCGGAGAGGGCGCCGATCACCGGTTGCAGACACATGAACAGGAACAGCGTAGCGGCCGAGATGGCCGTGGAGTCTGCCTTACTGAAGCCCACCGTGTTGACCAAGTATTTCTGCATGTACGTGGTGTAGGTGTAGAAGGCCAGGGTCCCGCCCATGGTCAGGCCGACCACGGTCAGCAGTTCCTTGGGATGGCGCAACAGGGTGCGCATCGTGCTTTCCTTGGTTTCCTTCTTCTGCGTGAAGGAATCGGTCTCTTCCATGCCGCGACGCAGCCACAACGCAACCACTGCGCACAGCGCACCGATCACGAAGGGTACGCGCCAGCCCCAGCTCAGCAGTTGCTCTTCGGTGAGGGTCTGTTGCAGCACGATCAGCACCGCCAGCGCGATCAACTGACCGGAGATCAGCGTGACGTACTGAAAGCTTGAGAAGAAGCCGCGACGTTCCTTGGTTGCCATTTCGCTGAGATAGGTAGCGGACGTTCCGTACTCACCACCGACCGAGAGGCCTTGCATCAGCCGCGCCAGCACCAGCAGCACCGGCGCCCAGATCCCGATGGTCTCGTAGCCCGGGGTCAGGGCAATCACCAGCGAGCCGAAGCACATCAGCAGTACCGAGGCCATCAACGCTGCCTTGCGGCCCTTGCGATCGGCATAGATACCCATCAGCCAGCCGCCGATGGGGCGCATCAGGAAGCCGACGGCGAAGATTGCGGCAGTGTTGAGCAGTTGGGCGTTGAGGCTGTCCTTGGGGAAGAACACCTGGGCGAAGTACAGGGAGAATGCGGCGTAGACGTACCAGTCGTACCACTCGACCATGTTGCCGACCGAGCCGCTGAAGATCGACTTGACGCGGCTGGCGGTGGTGCGGGGCGGGGCAGATGCGGCGGATGCCCCGGCGGGCAGGGTGTTGGAGTTATCCATGGTGGATCCTTCTCATTATTGTTGGTAGCGCGCAGGTTCGCGCTTGCCAGGGCAGTAGCAGGAGCCGTGCCAGGGTGCGAAACCCCCGTTTTTTAGGGGGTTGCACGCCTCGATGAGCGGATTCTTGCCGATGCGCAGGGCGGCAATGAGCGGATTCTTGCCTAGTCGCGGAAGTCTTCACGGGCCAGGCCATGGCGCTGCATCTTCTCGTTCAAGGTGCGCCTGGGCAGTTGCAGTTCCTCCATCACCGCCTTGATGTCGCCGCGATGACGGGCGAGCGCTGCACGCAGGCATTGCGCCTCGAACGCCTCCTGTTGTGCCGCCAGCGAAAGCCCGCCTCCGGACGTCTCGAGGGCAGGCGCGGCCAGGCCCAGTACATGGCGTTCGGCCGCATTGGCCAGCTCGCGAACGTTGCCCGGCCAGTCGTGGCTGAGCAACTGGGCCAATTGCGTCGAATTGACCACCGGTGCCTGGCGACCGAGGCGTTTCGCGGTGGCCGCGGTGAAGTGATCGAACAGGCGCACGATGTCTTCGCGCCGCTCGCGCAGCGGGGGCAAACGCAGTTCGGCGACATTCAATCGATAGGCCAGGTCTTCGCGAAACAGCCCGGCCCGGGCCTGTTCCAGCAAGTCCGGCTTGCTGGCCGCGACCAGGCGCAGGTCGACCGCAATGCTCTGGTTGGAGCCCAGGCGTTCGAGCTTCTGCTCCTGCAGCACACGCAGCAGCTTGGCCTGCTGGGCCATGGGCAGGCTTTCGATCTCGTCGAGAAACAGGGTCCCGCCGTGGGCGTATTCCAGCTTGCCGATGCGTTTGCCTTGGGCGCCGGTGAAGGCACCGCTTTCATGGCCGAACAGTTCGGCCTCGAACAATGCCTCGGGAATCGCGGCGCAGTTGAGCGCCACGAACGGCTTGCCTGCACGCGGGCCAAAATCGTGCAGGCAGCGCGCGACCAATTCCTTGCCACTGCCGGTCTCACCCCGAATCACCACGTTGACCGGCAGTGGCGCCAGGTCCAGCACCTGGCGGCGCAGCTGAGCAATGGCCGGGGCGGCGCCGAGCAGGGTCGCCTGCAATTGCTCGCTGAAATCGGCGCGGCTGTGCAGGCGGCGGTTCTCCAGGACCAGGCGACGCTTGTCCTGGGCACGCCGCAGGCTGCTCAGCAGGCTTTCCGGGCTGAACGGTTTCTCAAGAAAGTCGTAGGCGCCATCGCGCATGGCCTGTACCGCCATCGGCACGTCGCCGTGGCCGGTCAGGAGGATCACCGGCAATTCGGGGTCGCGTGCCTGTACCTGCGCCAGCAGGCCAAGCCCGCCCATGCCCGGCATGCGTACATCGCTGAGGATGACCCCGGCGAAATCCGCCGGCAACTGGGCCAGGCAGTCTTCAGCCTGGCCGAAGCGTTGCACCGAAAAGCCACTGAGGCCCAACCATTGTTCGACGGCGTCGCGAATGCTCGCTTCGTCGTCGATGACCATCACTTGATTGCTCATGCAGGCTCCGTATCGAGGGGCAGGGCGAGGGTGAAGCGAGCACCGTGTGCCAGATTCTCCACGCTCAACTGGCCGCCGTGTTCGTGGGCGATCGCCAGGGAAACCGCCAGCCCCAGGCCAAGCCCCTCGCCGATCGGCTTGGTGGTGAAGAACGGATCGAACAGGTGGTCGATGTGCTCGCTGGCGATGCCGCCGCCACTGTCGGCGATGCTCAGTTGCCATTGCTCGCCCTGCAGGTGCAAGGCGATGTGCATCTGCTTGGTGGGCGCACTGGCCATGGCGTCCAGCGCGTTGCGCACCAAGTTGATCAGCACCTGTTCGAGACGAATGGCGTCACCTCGCACGTACGCAGGCTGCGTTACCTGCAAGTGCAGGTGTACCCCGGCGGTGCGCAGCGGCGTTTCCAGCAGCTGCAAGGCCTGCTCGAGCACCCGCGCCAGGTCGAGGCGTTCGCGTACCCCGGCCGGACTCTTGCGTGCGAAGGTTTTCAAATGGGCAGTCAGCGCCGCCATGCGCGTCAGCATCTGCTCCAGCGGCCCCAGGGCCTGGCGCGCTGCATCGATGCGATCCTGATCGAGCAACAGACGCAGGCTCGCCAGCTGCATGCGCTGCGCCGTCAGCGGTTGGCTGATCTCGTGGGCCAGCGCTGCCGACATCTGGCCCAGGGCGGCCAGTTTCGCGGCCTGGACCAGACCCTCCTGGGCATCGCGCAGCTCGCGCGTGCGCGCCCGCACCAATGATTCGAGCTGCTCGCGGCCGCGCTGGCGCAGGGCGGCCAGGCGTCGGCGCTGGTTCAGCCAGAGGCCGCCGAAGACCAGGCTCAGCCACACCCCGGCTGCCGCCAACGCGGCATTGCGGCTGTCCTCGGTGCCTACCACGGGCGGCTTGAGCAGGTGCAGGGTCCAGCCTTCGCTGGCCATCGGCAGCGACGCCCACAGATACTCGGCCGTGCCCTGCGGGCCGTTGACGCGCACTTGCCTGGCCGCACCCCCAAGGTTGCCCAGCACCTGGTGATCCAGCGGTTCCAGGGTTTGATCGTGGTACTGGCGCGTGCGCTGCAGTTCTTCGCGGTCGGCGTCGTCGAGGACGTTCAGTGTGCGATAACGCCAGCCTGGCCGGTTGGCGATGAACACCACCCCACGCGCATCGCTGACCAGCAAGGTGTCAGGGCCCTGCGCCCATTCCTGCTCCAGCTCGGGCAGCTCCAGCTTGACCACCATGGCACCGAGAAAGCCTTCTCGGCCATCCTTGATCGCGCTGGACAGGAAGTAGCCGGGGATGCCACTGGTCACGCCCACGGCGTAGAAACGCCCACTGCCCTGGCTGACCGACTGGCTGAAGTAGGGGCGAAAGGCGTAGTTGTGACCCACATAGCTGGTGGGCAGGCGCCAGTTGCTGGCTGCCACCGCCAGGCCTGTATGGTCGAGCAGTTCCAGGGTCGACGACCGCGCCGCCGCATTGATGCGTTCCAGCTTGCGGTTCAGCTCGTCCTGGGTGGCCGCGTCGATCGGGCCCTGCAACGCCCGTTGCAACTGCGGATCGAGCGCCAGCACGGCGGGCAGGGTGCGATAGCGCTCGATCAGGGTGTGCAGGCCGTTGGCATACAGCGCCAACTGGCCATTGCTGCGCGCGGCCTCTTCATTTTGCGCCAGCCACTGGGCATGACGGCCGGCCCAGACGGCGGACAGCAGCGCGCCGGCCACGACGACCAGCACGATGACGGTCAGGCGCAGGCTGCGGGCGATGACCACGGGCGCTGTCGGGCCGAAGCCGCCTACAACAACTCGAAGTTCGCCTCTTTCACATCTTCGGAATCCAGCCCGATCATCACCGTGAACTGCCCGGCTTCAGCGGCCCGAACCAGCTGCTGGTTATAGAACTTCAGATCATCCTCGACGATGTCGAACGTCAGCGTCTGGCTTTCGCCCGGCTTGAGCATCAGCTTGCGGAAATGCTTGAGTTCCTTGACCGGCCTGGCCATGGAGGCAGCCACATCACGCACGTACAGTTGCACCACGGTTTCGCCCGCTACCTTGCCGACGTTACGCACATTGATGCTGGCCGTGACCTTGCCGTCGCGACTCATGCGCTTGCTCGAAAGACTGACGTCCGACAGGCTGAAATCGGTGTAGCTCAGGCCATACCCGAACGGGTACAACGGACCTTGCTCACTGTCGAAGTACTGCGAACTGTAGTTGCCCGGATGCCCTGGCGTGAACGGCCGACCGATGCTCAAGTGGCTGTAATACAGCGGCACCTGGCCCACCGAACGCGGAAAGGTGATCGGCAGCTTGCCCGAGGGGTTGTAGTCGCCGAACAGTACGTCGGCGATGGCGTTGCCGCCCTCGGTGCCGCTGTACCAGGTTTCCAGCACGGCATCGGCCTGGCGCTGCTGATCGCCGATGGCCAGCGGACGGCCGCTCATCAATACCAGCACCAACGGCTTGCCGGTGGCACGCAGGGCGGTGATCAAGGCCTGCTGGGTGCGCGGCAGGTCGAGGGCAACGCGGCTGGCCGATTCGTGGGTCATGGCACGCCACTCGCCGACCGCAGCGACGATCACGTCGGCATCGCGCGCGGCGGCCAGCGCTTCGTCGATCATGGCCTGACCGGAACGCGGGTCGATGGCGCGCTTCACGGTCTCGGGGTTGAAGTAGGAAATGAAGTCCAGGGTGGCGCGGTCATCGGTGAGGTTCGCACCCTTGGCGTACGTGACCTTGGCCGGATCGGCCACGGCATTGCGCAGCCCGTTGAGCAAGGTCACCGATTGCGCGGCAACGCCGGCGGCCGACCAGCTGCCGAGCATGTCGTCCGGCGAGTCGGCCAACGGGCCCACCAGCGCGATGCGGGCGTCCTTTTTCAGCGGCAGCGTCTGCTTCTGGTTCTTCAGCAGCACCAGGGTCTTGCGCGCCACCTCGCGCGCCTCGGTGCGATGCAGGCGGCTTTCCGCGTTGACGTCGGCCGGGTCGTCCTGGGCCTTGCCGATGCGCAGGTACGGGTTGGCGAACAAGCCCATGTCGTACTTGGCGCCCAGCACTTCACGCACGGCATTGTCGATATCGGACTGGCTGATCTGGCCACTCTTGATCAAGCCTGGAAGCTGCGCGCCGTAGGCCTCGTCGTTCATGCTCATGTCGACGCCGGCCTTGATCGCCAGCTTCGCTGCCTCGCTATCGTCCTTGGCCACGCCGTGGCGGATCAGCTCGTGGATGGCGCCGTGGTCACTGATGGTGACGCCCTTGAAGCCCCACTGCTTGCGTAGCACATCGTGCATCAGCCAGGTGTTGGAAGTGGCAGGCACGCCGTTGATCGAATTCAATGCGACCATCATGCCCCCCGCACCGGCATCGACGGCGGCGCGATAGGGCGGCAGGTAGTCCTGGAACATGCGCTGTACGCTCATGTCCACGGCGTTGTAGTCACGCCCACCTTCGATGGCACCGTACATCGCGAAATGCTTGGCACTGGCCAGCATGCGGTCCGGATTGGCCGAGCTGGGGCCCTGTATGTTTTCGATCATCACCCGGGCGATCTTCGACACCAGGTAGGTGTCTTCGCCAAAGCCTTCGCTGGTCCGGCCCCAACGCGGATCGCGGGAAATGTCGACCATCGGCGCGAAGGTCATGTCGATCCCGTCGGCCGTGGCCTCGGCGGTCGAGGTCCGGGCGCTCAGCGCGATGGCGTCCATGTCCCAGCTGGCGGCCAGGCCCAGGCTGATCGGGAACTGCGTGCGGTGACCGTGGATCACGTCGTAGGCGAAGAACATCGGAATCTTCAGGCGGCTGCGCTGTGCAGCATCCTGCATGGGCCGGTTTTCCGCGCGAGTGATCGAGTTGAACGTACCCCCGATGCGCCCGGCAGCGATCTCGGCCTCGATGCGCTGGCGGGTCATTTCCCCACCGATGGCGATCAGCCGCAACTGGCCGATCTTCTCGTCCAGGGTCATGCGTGCGAGCAGGTCGGCAACGAATGCCTCCTTGCTCTGCGGACCTTGCGATGGGCTATCGGCATACACAGGTTGAAACGCCAGGCCGACGACGACACCCAGCAGACACAGCTTGTTCATGGAGTTCTTCTCTTTGGCCTGCCGCAAAAAGCGCCGCAGCCGGTGACGGTGACAGTGTTTTTATAGTTCGTGGGAGGTGTTTTAACGTATCGGCGCCCTGCAATCCAGTCGGGTGCCGGGATTGATACAAATGCATCCGCGCCGGGGGCTTCGAATCAAATCCCCCAAGTGGACGTACACTCACTAAAATGCCCGCCTGAACACACCCGAGATCCGTTTCGCCATGCCCGTCACCGACCCCCGCGCCGAATTCCTTGCTTCGCTCGACACCAGCCTGTCGCAGAACGCTTTCATCAAGCTGGTGCTGGCTCGCCACGTCGGCCAGGAGCCGGAGCTGCAACGGCTGATCGTCAAGCTGGCGACCATCAAGGGCGAACCGTGCCTGTCGTTCGTGTACCGCTACAAGACCCGCGACATCACCAAGAACTTCAGCCTGGTCGACGGTCAGCAGTTCATTGCCGAAGCCTTGCCCGACACCTTCAAGAACGCCCATCTGCTGACCCTGACCGACGAGCTGCAGCTCGAATTCAGCAAGAAGAACAAGGCCAGCCTGCATCGCAACAAGCAGCAGCAGGAGCGCGCCGCGCCGGAGCTGGGCCACGATCGGGAAAAGAAGCGTTTTCTCGAGCTGAACCGACCGTTTCTGCAGGACCTGGGCGTGACCGACCAGCAGGGCCAGTTGATCCCGTCGATGTCGCGCAAGTGGAAACAGATCAACAAGTTCATCGAGGTGTTCTCCCACGCCTTCGCCTCGTCGAGGCTGGCCGGGGCCGATGCGCCTGTGCGGGTCGCCGATTTTGGCTCGGGCAAGGGTTACCTGACGTTCGCCATCCATGACTACCTGGCCAATTCCTTGCAGCGGCAGGCACAGGTCACCGGTGTGGAACTGCGCCCGGACATGGTCGAGTTGTGCAACGCCGCAGCCGCTTCGCTGGAGCATCCGGGGCTGGTGTTCGAGTGCGGCGACGTACGCTCGGTGGTGCCCAGCGAAATCGATGTGATGATCGCCCTGCATGCCTGCGACGTCGCCACCGACTATGCCATCCATACCGGTATCCGTTGCGGTGCGGCGATCATCATGTGCTCGCCATGCTGCCACAAGGAAATCCGCCTGCAGATCCAGAGCCCGGGTCTGCTCAAACCCATGCTGCAATACGGCCTGCACCTGGGCCAGCAGGCCGAGATGGTCACCGACAGCCTGCGCGCCCTGCTGCTGGACGCCTGCGGTTATGAAACCAAGGTGTTCGAGTTCATTTCCCTGGAACACACCAACAAGAACAAGATGATTCTGGCGGTCAGACGTGACACGTCCGGCCCGAGCGGCGAGGCGCTGGCCAGGATCGAAGAGCTGAAGGCGTTCTACGGCATTCGCGAACAGCGCCTGCAGACCCTGCTGCAGGAAGACGGCCTGCTGGGATAGCCGCTGTCAGGCGTCGGCACTACAAGTCGCCGTCGTTGTGACCCGCTCCAGCCGAGCGCCACCATGGGCGCTCAAGTCAAGGGTTGGAGTTTGCAGTGACGCTCGACATCAAGCTGACGCCGCGCGAGCAGGAAGTGCTCGTGTGGAGTGGCAGGGGCAAGTCCTCATGGGAAATCTCGCGCATATTGGCCTGCTCCGAAGCCACCGTGAATTTCCATTTCGCCAACATCCGCCGCAAGTTCGCCGTGGGCTCGCGCAGCGTGGCGGTCCTTTTGGCACTGGAAAAAGGCCTGATCACGTTGTGCTGACAGCGCTGCCGGTTTCCAGCTTTCAGCGACGTTTCTTCACCACCGCAGGCACCGCCACATTCAGTTGCGCACTGCCCAGGCCATGGCTGGTCGCGTCGAAAAAGTGCAGGGTTTTGCCGCTGCCGGCAAACAGTGCTTCGAAGCGTTGTTTCTGGGTGATGATCCAGGCATCGCTCAGCGGAAAGATCGAAATGTACAGGGTCTGCGCAGGCGCCGAACACAACGCCTGGAGAATGTGCGCATCGTCGCCGTCCAGGTTGTGGCCGAAGATGCACAGCGTGCCGTCCTGCCGGCTCAACTCGCCATGGCACCAGCTCAGATAATCCGAATCGCGGATGGTGCGCAGTTTCTGCGCGCTGCTGCCTTCGTTGACCAGCAGCGGCACATCCCCAGGCGTGTTGATCGCAAACCCATCGAGCAAGGCTTCGCCTTCTGCAGTGCGTTGCCGGGTGGTGCCGTCGCTGTTCTTGATCAGGTGCAACCCGCCGTGCAGGTACAGCATGCGGCAGCCTTCAGCCCCGGTGCGACGGATATCGAAGCCGGTGTCCACGTCCATCAGCTCGGCGAAGCCATGCGGGTCATGCTGGACGGCCCATGGGCAGAGCAGGTCGTAGTTGCTGCTGTACACCGTGTCGAAGGCGCGCAGTTCGCGGTTCAGGACGGCCAGGCGCGCTCCATCCAGTAGACGAAAGGGAATGTGCACGCTGCGCACCGCATGGATCAACGCTTCCTTGATCGCATAGTAGCGGTTGAGCGGTGCAGTCGAACTGATCGCCAGGGCGGCGTTGACCCGTACGGTGCTGTTGAGCAGCGCGAGCACCTGCTCGAAACTGTGGGTCTGCAGCGACTTGAACAAGGCCAGGTCGGTGAGGCTCAAGGGTTTGTTGCGCACCTTTTGCGCGCGTTCGAACAGGGACGCGTAGGCGAAGCTGCGCCAGACTGCGCGGCTGGCGCCGTTGCCCAGCAGCAGGCTTTGCGCGCGCTGTCGGGTGTGCAGGGTCTGCCAGTCGTCGAGCTGGGCGTCGAAGGTGTCATGTGCCATGGTGATGATTCGTTCTACTCGTGTCTGGAACAAGGGCGCGACTCTAGCACGCCATCTCCTGTCATCCGACGCCGTCTATGCTAGGTCGGTTCATCGGCATTGCGCCGCGCCGTTTTCGATCATCTCTGAAAGGACTAAG
Organism: Pseudomonas rhizosphaerae; assembly: GCF_000761155.1. Taxonomy (NCBI): domain Bacteria; kingdom Pseudomonadati; phylum Pseudomonadota; class Gammaproteobacteria; order Pseudomonadales; family Pseudomonadaceae; genus Pseudomonas; species Pseudomonas rhizosphaerae. The sequence goes on from NZ_CP009533.1 coordinate 976,054, forward strand.
CATGTTGGCACACCTGTACAAGACCCTTTGCCTGACCGCCGCCCTGGGCGCCGCCGCCTCGGCCCATGGGCAAACCCCCGAGCAGTTGGCCCACGCCGCCAACATTCCCCACCCTGCAGTGATTGCCCACCGCGGTGCTTCGTACGATGCGCCGGAGTCGACGCTGCCGGCTTACCTGCTGGCCCGGGACCTGGGCGCCGACTACCTGGAGCTCGATGTACAGCGCACGCGCGACGGGCAATTGATCGCACTGCACGACGACACCCTGCTGCGCACCACCGACATCGCCAGCAAGTTTCCCGAGCGCAAGGACAAGCCCGTCAGCGACTTCACCCTGGCCGAGCTGAAAACCCTCGACGCCGGCAGCTGGTTCAATGCCGCGCATCCGCAGCGTGCCTGTGACAGCTACAAAGGTCTGAAGATTCTGACGCTGGACGAAGTGCTCGACGTGGCCCAAGGCGGCGCCCATAAGCCTGGGGTGTACATCGAAACCAAGGTGCCGCAGCAGTTTCCCGGCATCGAGCATGATCTCAAGGCCAAGCTCGCGCAGCGCGGCTGGCTAGACGGCCAGCATCGTGTGGTTTTGCAGACGTTCGAGAAAGGCAGCCTGGAATTGTTGGCCAAGGAAATGCCCCAGGTGCCCAAGGTGTTGTTGCTGTGGGTCGGCGAGGGCAGCATCGAGCCCAAATCCACGGTGGCATTCGCTGCGTCCGGCATGAAGGACAAGGCCGCCTACTATGCCCAGCAACAGCCCCGTGATCGGGCCGAATTCGAGCGCTGGTTAGACATCGCCAAGGCCAACGGTGCAGTGGGCACCGGTCCGTCGGCAGCGTTGACCGAAGGCGGCGAGCAGAGCTACATGGACCTGGTGCAGCCCTGGATGAACAAGCTGACCCACGACAAAGGCCTGCTGGTCCACGTGTATACCGTTGACGAGGCCGTCGATTTCAAAAAGGTCAGCGAGGCAGGTGTGGACGGTATCTTTACCAATCGCACCAGTGAATTGCTGAAGTTCTACGACCGTGCTTCGACCGAATCCGTCAGCCAGATTCTTCAGCGAAACGGTTACTGAAGGGCAGACATGACAACGGCGCAGATCGCCTGTCACTGAAGACCGAAATCTGCGCCGCTGTGACGGCTGCGGTGCGCTTATTTACCGGCGCCGCTGCCATTGCCACCGCTGTTGCCCGAACTGCCGTCGCCTTTGGTCGCGCCCATTGGCGTTGGACCGCCATCGGTAGTGCCGGCATCGGCGCCCTGGCTCATGGACCCGGACTTGCCATCGATCCCGGTGGCATTGCCGTTATCCGGGGACTTGTCGGTGCCTGGAATGACCTGCTTGCCCGATGGCGCTTCCGGGGTGGCGGTGGGGTTGCTGTCGTTGGACGCCGCCATCGCCGCGAAGGACGAGGCCGACAGAAGACCGGCCAGAGCCAGCGAGGCGAGCTTTTTGCTAATCATCATGGTGCATCTCCGCAGTGAGTGGGGGGTACAAGCATTGGGCCACCCCCCGGTGCTCAACGTGCCCTCGGGGCGACGAGCGGCATGTTGCCCATGGACTGACTCAGCGGTACAAACGATGAAACCCCGGTGGATGGCTTCGGGCGGTATCGATGGAAATGGGCTGGCCGCGCTTCAGCCAGGCGTCCACGGTCTGGCCGAAGCTGTGTTCGGTGCAGTCGCGCAGTAACATCAGCGGAATCTGGAGATGGCGCGCCACCGCCCGCGCGCTGTCCCGTTCCTGTTGCTGGAACACCTCCACTTCGGTCGCCGACGCATGACTGGCCGGCAGGCGCTGGAGCACCGTCCACGGCTCGCTCTCCAGCAACACGATTGCACCCAGGGAAAGCCGCTCGAAGGCGGCCAGATCAATGCCCAGCGCGCGAGGGCGCTTGCCCATCAACACAACGTTGCCTTCCAGCAACATCGACTTGCCGGTGGCGGCGATGCTGGTCAGGGCCAGTTCGAGAGCCTGGCGATTCCGGTCGCGGTTGGTCGCATAGCGATCATCGCTCCATTTCACACTGGCCAGCACCTGCCGCACCAACCCCGTCGCACTGCTGTGCAACACGCCTCGCCGATGGGCGTAGTGCTCGCAATGCCAAGTCTTCCCTACGCCATGAATACCCGCTACCAGGATGATCATGATGGATGTCCCTATCAAGTGAGAGGTTATTACTAGACTGGACGGACTGCGGAAGCGTCAACCGAAGTGTCAGAAATTTCTGATTGATGCTGGAGATATTTCTTCTGGGATTGGCGTAACTTGCTGTTTGCGGGGGGAAAGCAAGGAGGCAAAAGCGCGGGGGCGAGGGCGTAGAGAACGCTGATCTGTACTGGTCGGTACGGGCTATCTGTAGCTTGTTAACGCCTGATAAATGAGAAATGGCTTATAAAAGCGTTATGCCCTGGTACTCCTGTGATTGAAGGTGTACGCCGCCGCATCCACTGCGGCCGACGTACACCTTCTCCAATCAGACCCCTGCCAGGCTCAACGAACGCACGTCTCGCCGCGCCAGCAGCCAATAGAAACCGCCACCCAGGAAGCAACCGGTGAACCAGGCGAAGTTGGCGATCGGCTTGAACCAAGGCACGAAGGTCACGACCACCCCGATCAGCGTCGCCGCCAGCAGCGCCTTGATTGCCACCGGGTTGAAGCCGTTGCTGTACCAGTAGCGCCCGCTCGGTGAGTCATCGAACAGCGCCGCCACGTCGATCCGCTGCTGCTTGATGCAGTAGTAGTCCACCAGCAGGATCCCGAACAGTGGGCCGATGAAAGTCGCCAGCACGTCGAGGGTGTAGTGGATCACTTCGGGGTTGTTGAACAGGTTCCAGGGGGTGATGAAGATCGACGCCACCGCGGCAATCATCCCGCCCGCACGCCAGCTGATCTTGCTCGGCGCGCAGTTGGCGAAGTCGAAGGCCGGCGAGACGAAGTTGGCGACGATATTGATGCCGATCGTTGCCGTGACGAACGCGAATGCGCCCAATAGCACCGCAACGTCGTTGTCGATGCGCGCTACCGTCGCGATGGGGTCGTGAAGCATTTCGCCGAACACGGGCAAGGTGCCCGATACGATCACCACAGTGACCAGCGAAAACGCCAGGAAATTGACCGGCAAGCCCCAGAAGTTGCCGCGCCGCACATCCGCCATGGTCCGGCAATAACGGCTGAAATCGCCAAAGTTCAGGGTCGGACCGGAGAAGTACGACACCACCAGGGCGGTCGCCATCACCACCTGGCCAAAGGCTTCCCAGCCGCTCAGGGATTTTTCCGCAAGGGTAAAGCTGATGTTGCTCCAGCCCGCTTTCCAGACGATCCAACCGGCGAGAATGAACATCGCTGCGTAGACCACCGGCCCGGCCCAGTCGATGAAGCGCCGGATCGAGTCCATGCCGGTCCAGAACACCGCTGCCTGCACCGCCCACAAGAACAGGAAGCCCATCCAGCCCAGGTACGACAAGCCCGCAAACTGCACCTGTGCGTAGCTTTCCATGCCAGGGAAGAAGCGCAACACCACGATGATCAGCGCGCTGGAGGCCAGGTACGTCTGCACGCCGTACCAGGCGACCGCGATCAGGCCGCGGATCACCGCCGGAATGTTCGCGCCGAACACGCCGAAGGCCAGTCGGCAGATGACCGGGTACGGTACAGCGGCCTGCTGGCTGGGCTTGGCGACCAGATTGGCGATCACCTGAATGATCCCGATGCCCACCAGCAGCGCGATCAGCACCTGCCAACTGGCCAGGCCCAGGGCGAACAGGCTGGCAGCGAACACATAGCCGCCGACGCTGTGCACATCGCTCATCCAGAAGGCGAAGATGTTGTACCAGTTCCACTTCTGCGCCACCGGGCCCAGGTCTTCGTTGTACAAGCGAGGGCTGTAGCCCTTGGGAAGGTCGGGATTGTTCACGCACACGCTCCAGGGTCGTGGCCGTTCCGGGCATTGCATACGGAGATCGGCAGGGTTGTATACGATCTGCCGAGCAGGATGCGTGCCAGAGAGTATCGAGGCCTTAGGCAACGGGGTGTGTAGCCATAATCTGGCCGGTGCAAGACTGTCCGCAAGACTATGTGAGCGCCTCTTTTAGCGCATCTAAACGCTGCCGAGACCCGTGTTGGTGCAGCGGCAATGCTTCCCATACGTTGCAAGACGAGCGTTGGCCAAGGCCGGCCTCTTTGTATACGATTGTCCCCGTGTGATCCCAGGAACCGATTCCGTGAACTCTCGTCTTTTTCTTGCCAACAGCGTTGATGGTGCGACTGCGACCAGCCGCGACGAGCACATTTATCAGGAGATTCTCGACGCTATCGTCGAGCGTCGCTTGCAGCCCGGCGTGCGCCTTCCTGAAGATGCCTTGGCCGAGGTGTTCAACGTCAGCCGCACGGGCATTCGCAAGGCCTTGCAGCGGTTGGCGCTGGAACGGCTGGTCACCTTGCGTGCGAACCGCGGCGCGGAAGTGGCGCACCCCAGTGCCAAGGAGGCCCAGGACGTGTTCGCCGCTCGGCAACTGATCGAGCCTGCGCTGATGCCGACCGTGGTCGCCCATGCCACGGCCGAGCATTTCAAGCAACTGCGCGAGCTGGCCGAACAGGAGCAGCAGGCGCAACGCCAAGGCAGGCACAGCCATGCCATTCAGCTGTCGGCGCGCTTTCACGTGCAGCTCTCGGTGGCCGCCGACAACCAGGTGCTCAGTGAGCAGATCGCCCAGTTGACTACCCGCTCTTCATTGATCATCGCGGTGTACGGCTCGCGCCACAGCGTCGGCTGCGATTGCGGCGAGCATGGCGAGTTGATCGAACTGCTGGAACGCGGGGAGGGCGCCCAGGCGTCGAACTGGATGGCCCGGCATCTGGCGAGCATTCGCGCCAGCCTTCAGCTGGACGCCAAGCCCATGGCCGAACCCGACTTCAAATCTATCTTCAAGCGCTAATGCAGCCGTCGAGTCCCGTATGAAAGTTCAGGTCATCAACCCCAACACCAGCCAGTCCATGACCGCCAGCATCGGCCGCGCAGCGCGTGCCGCCGCCGGCCCCGACACGCAGGTCATCGCCTGTTGCCCAGACGATGGCCCGGAATCTATCGAAGGCCACTTCGATGAAGCCATCGCCGCCGTGGGTGTGCTGGAAGAAGTGCGCAAGGGCGTAGCCGCCGGTTACGACGCGCACATCATCGCCTGCTTCGGCGACCCCGGCCTGCTGGCCGCCCGCGAGCTGGCACGCGGCCCGGTGATCGGCATCGCCGAAGCCGCCTTCCATGTCGCCAGCCTGCTGTGCACCCGCTTCGCCGTGGTCACCACGCTCACCCGCACACGCATCATCGCCGAGCACCTGCTGCGCAACTACGGCATGGCCGAGCATTGCACCTCGGTACGCTGCGTCGACATCGCCGTGCTGGAACTTGAAACCCTGGGCGACGATGCATTGGTCGAGCGCATTGCCGAACAGGCCCTGCAAGCCCGTGACCACGAAGGCGCCGGCGCCATCGTGCTGGGATGCGGCGGTATGGCGGACCTGCCAGCGCGGGTCAGCGAACGCGTCGGCCTGCCCGTGATCGATGGCGTGGCCGCAGCGGTGAAGCTGGCGCAAGTGTTGGTGGAAATGGGATTGGGGACGAGCAAGCACGGGGATCTGGCGTATCCGCTGGCGAAGCGGTTCAGTGGACGGTTTGGGCATTTTGGGGGGTGAGGCGGTTTGCCCGAAGCGGAATCAGTGAGAACACGCACACAGAAGATTCGCGTCTAGTCACGCTTCAGTTGCCACTGCAACGTGCAACATCTTCTCAAGTGCTGTTCTCACGTCGTTTTTGCTTTGCTCGGTCACGGCCCCCGGGTACTGATCGAACATATGAGGCACGCCTGGGTAGACGTGCATCTCCACCGGAACGCCGGATCGTGACAATTTCACACCGAATTCCACGTTTTCTTCCAAAAACAGATCCAGCGCGCCAACACCGATGAAGCTCGGTGGAAGGCCCTCGAGATGGGGCGCGAGCGAAGGAGACAATAAATACGCTCGTTCATCATTGGCCTCGTATCCCCCTTGCATGCACTGCCAACAGAAATGGTTCGCCGCTCGCGACCAACTCAGCCTGCCTGTCGTCAGGTTATTCATGGTCGATGAGGCAGATCCCGTTCGATGATCGAGCATGGGGTAAATCATCACCAGACCTGCAGCCTTGCGTTGCTCCCTGTCTCTTGCCAACAGCGCCAGAGCGGCAGCGAGCCCGCCCCCGGCGCTGTGGCCCATGATGACTATTCTATGTTCGTCTATGCCTTGGGAAGCCGAGTTGAGACGCATCCAGGTCAGTGCCCTGTAGCAATCCTCGAGGGGCGCCGGGAAAGGATGTTCCGGCGCCAGGCGATAGTCGACTGCAACCACGACGACCTTTAGATCGTCGGCAAGGCCGGCCAGATAGCCGTCCGCCATCTCCGGACAACCCAGAACGAAGCCACCCCCGTGGATATACAGAATCGCCGGCAATGGTGGGTTTTGGGTCGGTCTGGATCTTGGTCGATGAATGCACAAGCGCACCGGTGGACAGGCACCATCACCCTCGGTCCATTGTTGCTGGCCGTGAGTCGTGTCGGCTGAGGGATAGTCGTTGTGGATGTGATCCCGGATGCTTGCAAGGGTTTCTCGAGTCCACAGCCTGGTGGGCTCGGTCAGGAACAATTCATAGGACGGATCAAGGAGCCTATCGGTGTACATCAGGCTGTTCCTTCTCGGCATCGGGGGCACGCAGCCCCCGGGGAACGATTCAAAGCCAGCCCTTGATCTGGGCGCATACGGCCTGGGTTGAAATGCCGTAACGATCGTGCAGCGTAGGCAGAGCACCAGCGTCGAGAAAGGCGTCGGGCAATGCAATTTGCCGGAATGCAGGCGTGACACCGTTTCGCAGCAGCACAGTCGCCACTGCTTCACCCAGACCACCAATGATCGAATGGTTCTCTGCCGCCACGACCAGCCTGCCTGGCTTTCGAGCTTCCGCCAGAATGGTTTGCTCGTCCAGTGGCTTGATGGTGGGCACGTGAAGTACAGCCACATCGATGCCATCGGCTTGAAGTGCCTTGGCGGCCTCCAAGGCCCGCATGGTCATCAAGCCGGTCGAGATGATCAGCACGTCATTGCCTGTGCGCAGGGTCTTGGCTTTTCCAATCTCGAAGGTGTAGCCATATTCGTCCAGTACCAGCGGAACGTTGCCGCGCAGCAGACGCATGTACACCGGCCCGTTGTGAGCGGCGATGGCGGGAACGGCCTGCTCGATTTCGAGCGCATCGCAGGGGTCGACAATCATCAGATTCGGCATCGCGCGGAAGATGGCCAAATCATCGGTGGCTTGGTGGCTGGGCCCATAGCCGGTCGTCAACCCCGGCAACCCGCAGACGATCTTTACGTTGAGATTTTCTTCGGCGATGGCCATGCAGATGAAATCATAGGCACGGCGCGAGGCGAACACTGCATAGGTAGTGGCAAAGGGAACGAAGCCTTCGCGGGCCATGCCTGCAGCGGCACTCATCAGCAGCTGTTCAGCCATGCCCATCTGGTAGAACCGGTCGGGATGCGCCTGGGCGAAGATATGCAGATCGGTGTATTTGGCCAGGTCGGCGGAAAGTCCGACGATATCCTGCCGCTCTGCAGCCAGGGCCGCCAGTGCATGGCCAAAAGGCGCCGATCGGGTTGCCTGGCCTTCAGAAGCAATCGACGCAATCATTGCAGAGGTCGTGAGTTTCTTCTTGGCGGCCGCTGGAGCCTGGGCTGCGTCGTTCTTCAAGTCGTTCATACGGTGTCCCCTTCTTCGAGGTGGTTCAAGGCCAGGTTCCACTCATGCTCGTCCACGCGAATGAAATGGGCCTTCTCCCGGGTTTCAAGAAACGGCACGCCTCTGCCCATTTTGGTATCGCAGATGATCACTCGCGGCTGCGTTCCGCCATGACTGCGCGCGGCATCGAAAGCCTCGACCAGCGCGTCCAGATCATTGCCATCCACGCGCTGCGTGAACCAGCCAAACGCCTGCCAACGGTCAACGATGGGTTCGAAGGCCAGCACCTCGCTGGAGCGGCCATCCGCTTGTTGATTGTTGACGTCCACGATGGCGATCAGATTGTCGAGCTTCCAGTGAGAAGCAGACATCACCGCTTCCCAGGTCGACCCTTCGTTCAACTCACCGTCGGACAGCAGATTGTAGACGAACGAGTCGGAACCTTTGCGCTTGAGCCCCAGGCACGCACCAACAGCAATGCCCAGGCCCTGGCCCAGCGAGCCGCCGGTGATTTCCATCCCCGGGGTGTAGGTTGCCATCCCGGACATCGGCAGGCGGCTGTCATCGGAACCGTAAGTTTCGAGCTCGTCCAGCGGGACGATTTCCGCTTCGATCAGTGCCGCATACAGCGCAATGGCGTAGTGGCCAATGGAGAGATAGAAGCGGTCACGCTGTTCCCATTCGGGGTCATGGGGCTTGTAATTCAGCGCGTGAAAGTAGGCCACAGCGAGCAAGTCAGCAGCTCCCAGCGCCTGACCGACGTAGCCTTGGCCTTGAACCTGGCCCATGCGCAGCGCATGACGGCGAATATTGAGGGCACGTTGTGCCAGTGATGTTTCTGAAACAGCGGGCGAAATAGCAGTCATTCCAAGTACTCCGTGGACTCAACGATTGACCGAAGCGGCGGGGATTCGCAGTACCAGGCAGGCACCGATGCACAGCACGCCGGTGATGAGGTACATCCCTATCGCGCTCGATCCGGTCGTAGTGGTAATCCAGCCAATCAAGTAGGGCGAGCAGAAGCCGGCGAGGTTGGCGAAGCTGTTGATGCCGGCGATCCCCGCAGCGGCTGAGACCCCGCCCAGCAGTGTGGTCGGTAGCATCCAGAACAAGGAAGAGGCAGACAGAACGCCTGCAGCCGCCAGGCAGAGGCTCAGGACAGAGAAGACCAGGTTGGCGCCGAAGATGGCTGCCAACGTAAGACCCAAGGCCCCGGCGATCATGGGTGCAATCAGGTGCCACCGACGTTCGCGGTGCTTGTCGCCACTTCGGCCCATCAGCAACATGGCCACGATGGCGCACATGTAAGGCAGGCTGGTGACCAGGCCAATGTGTAGCGGGTCGGAAACCCCGGCGTTGCGAATCAAGGTCGGTAGCCAGAAGGTGATCGCGTATTGACCCATCACGACACAGAAGTAGATGCAGGCGAGCATCCACAGGCGACGATCGCGCAGGAAGTCGCGGACCGAACCGTGAGTGACCTTACGGCTGTTGTCTTCCGCCAATTCCTTGGTCACCAGCTCCTTTTCTTCATCGGTAAGCCAGGTGGCCTGGTGTACACCATCCTTCAGATACGCCAGTACGAAGAAGCCAACGATCACCGTAGGTATCGCTTCAATGACGAACATCCACTGCCAGCCGGCCCATCCGTGAAAGCCTGCGAATTTGGCCATGATCAAGCCGGAAAGGGGTCCGCCGATCATTCCGGAAAGTGGAATCGCGATGAACCAGAGCACGGTCATCTTGGCTCGGCGATACGAGGGGAACCAGTAGGTCAGGTAGAGCAGCAACCCCGGCGCCAGGCCGGCTTCGGCGATGCCCAGCAGGAAGCGCAGCACATAGAACTGCCAGGCCGTTTCGACGAAGGCGAACAGGGCGGAGATAATGCCCCACGAGATCATGATGCGGGCGATCCATCGACGCGCCCCCACTTTGTGAAGAATCAGATTGCTGGGCACTTCGCAGAGAAAATAGCCAAGAAAGAACATGCCGGCACCGAGGCCGTACACAGTTTCACTCAGTGACAAGTCACTCATCATTTGCAGTTTGGCGAAGCCCACATTGACGCGATCCAGATAGGCACACAGATAACAGAGCATCAAGAAAGGCATCAGCCGCCAGGCAGTTTTGCGATAAGCATTCGAGCGCACGGTCGAAACCGCTTCGAGCGTCATGGAAGTCATCATGATTGTCCGATCTCTTGTTTTTATAGACGGCCAGGCGCTGTGGCCTGGCATGCCATCGATCTAGAACACCACGGGTCACTGGCGACCCGGTTACCGGCCCTCAGTGGATCAGCATGCCGCCATTGACATCCAGCGTGATGCCAGTGAGGTATGAAGACAGATCGCTGGCCAGAAACAGCGCAGCGTTGGCGACATCCTGAGCCGCGCCCAGGCGACCCAGCGGAATGCCGTCGATGATCGCGTGGCGACGCTCGTCTTGCATCAAGCCTCCCGTGATATCGGTATGAATCAGGCCGGGAGCGATGGAGTTGACACGGATATTGTCCGGACCGAATTCCCTGGCCATCGCTTTGCCAAGGCCCAATACGCCCGCCTTGGCGGCGCTGTAGTGCGGGCCACCGAATATGCCGCCGCCACGTTGAGCCGATACTGAAGACATGCACACGATGCTGCCGGAAGCTTGGCTCTTCATGACCGGAATGACGGCTTGGGACATGAGCAAAGTGCCACGCAGGCTGACATCCAGCACCTTGTCGTAGTCCGAAGGGCGGATATCGAGGGTCTTGATCGGCTGGGTAATGCCTGCGTTGTTGACCAGAATGTCTATTCGCCCGAACTGCGCGATGACCTTGTCCACGGCCTGCTTGACCTGGTGTTCATCCGCGACGTTGGCGGCCAGACCCAGATGGCCTTCACCCAACGCCGAAGCGGCGTCGCGCGCGGCGGATTCATCGAGATCCACAATGACGACATGGGCACCCTGCTGGGCGAACGTGATGGCCGTGGCCCGGCCAATTCCGCGCTCAGATGCAGCACCCGTGATGATTGCGACTTTGCCTTGAAGAAGCATGGGGGAGTTCCTGTGATTGTTTTTATGATTCGATTCGGGAATCGATGACTCAGGGTGTTCCGCCAACGCATTGGCAGCAATATGGCAAACCTCACTGCTGGCTGAGAAAAATTCACCTCTCGTCAGCAGGCCCGCGGAATGCTTGAATGAGACTCGCCCATAACATCTCAACAATAAGAGCCGAGTACTTATGCGCCTCCACGACAGTGCGCCCCGGGACCTGCCACCGCTGAGGGCCATTCAAGCCTTCGAGCAAACGGCCCGCTTTGGCAATCTCGCCAGAGCCGCCGAAGTATTGAATCTGACACCCTCAGCCGTGAGCCATCAGTTGGCGAATCTGGAAGCGATGATTGGCCGCCAGCTGTTCGTGCGCGCAGCCCGTGGCGTCACCCTCACCCCGGTGGGCGAGCAGTACCTGAAGGATATTTCCGGCTTGTTGCACAGCCTTGAAGTGGCAACCGAAAGAGCCGCCAGTGACGTGAGTCTCGACTGCCTGCGACTGCACTCGTCGCCAAGCTTCGGCCTGCTTTGGCTGATGCCGCGCCTGGAAGCATTCCGCGTGAGTCATCCCGATATCCAGATCAACCTGTCGTGTTCCTACGAGTCACTACACTTTAGCCGGGACAAGATCGACGTCGACATACGCCATGGCCTGCCCAACTGGCCCAGCTACGAAGTGCGAACGGTGCGCAACGAAGCCTTTGCGGTGCTGGCCTCCCCGCAGTTATTGGCAAAACGTCCAGTCGCCAGCGCCAGTGACTTGTTGAACAAGGAACTGATCCTTTCCGAAGCGACGCTGCTCCAATGGCCTGAATGGTTCGCCCAGCACGGCCTCGCCCGCCCCGAACATCCCTATGCGTTGAGCTTCGATCGCTCCTACATGACATTGGAAGCTGCCAGCCACGGCCTTGGGTTCGCACTGGAAAGCACGCTGCTGGCACAGAAATACCTGGCATCGGGCGCACTCGTGGAAGTGGCTCCTGAAGCGCTCAGCGCTGCGGTTGCTGCTCACCACTTGGTGTTTCCCAAAGCCCACTCGTCCTTTCCCAGGGTCAGACGGTTTCTGACGTGGATGGAGGGGGAGATGGGGCATCGGTTTGTATTTTGAGACTTTGTTTGTGAGTGGCCCATTTTGCTTGGGCTCATCTTCTTGGCTTGGAGATACATTTTTAATTCCCGACTCACCCACGTGTGAGCGAGGGTCGAAGCGCTGACCGGCTCGACCGGCGCAGAGCAGTTCCACAGATCTGCTTTGCTACCCGACTTAGGGCTGAACGATAAAACCGGCATTCCGCGAGAAATGCCGGTTTTCTTGTTTCCAGCGGATCAGCTAAATAGTCAGACGATGAAGTTCACCAACCGGTTAGGTACTACGATCATCCTTCCAGCCCCTTCCAGATGTTTGCTTAACACCGCATGGGACAGCGCCTGGCCGCGTATCGTGTCATGGTCGGCGTCGGCCTGGACCAGAATTTCCCCACGCAGCTTGCCATTGACCTGCACCATCATCTTCACTTCGTCCCGCTTCAGGGCGTCGCTATCCGGGGTCGGCCATGCACTGTCGTAGATTGCGCCGGCGAACCCCAATGCCTCCCAGAGCACCTGGGAGACGTGCGGCGTGACAGGGTGCAGAACCTGCAAGAGAATGGACATGCTTTCCCGACACGTTTGACGACCGGCATTGCGAGCCCCCTCCAGCACCTTGAGCATCTTCATCGCACCCGAGACTACGGTGTTGTACTGCAGCCGCTCATAATCGTTATTGATTTGCTGCAGCAAGCTATGGGTCATAAAGCGCACGCGCCTGGCTTCTGCGGCATCTACCGCTTGGTCGTCACCTTTGCCCCAGTGTGCCTGGTCGTCGACGGCAAAACTCCAGAGGCGACGCAGAAACCGATAAGCCCCTTCAACACCGCTATCGCTCCAGATCGTGCTCTGATCAGGAGGGCCGGCGAAGATTGTGAATAATCGAGCAGTGTCCGCACCAAACTTGTTGATGATGTCTTTGGGCTCGACCACGTTGTTCTTCGATTTGGACATCTTCTCCACGCCACCCAAGGTGACGGGCAAGCCGTCTTCAAGCGCTGTCGCACTAATCGGGCGGCTTTTTTCGTCGTAGTGAACCGATACTTCCGAGGGGTAGAACCATCGTCGGCTACCGTCCTCGGCTTTGCGGTAGTAACTTTCCCGCAACAGCATGCCTTGGGTGAACAGATTCTTGAACGGTTCACTGAAGTCCACCAATCCCTCGTCGCGCATTGCTCTACTCCAGAACCTGGCGTAGAGCAAATGCAACACGGCATGTTCAATGCCGCCAATGTATTGGTCGACGGGCATCCAGTATCGATTGCCGGGCCCTACCATCGAGGTGTGGCAGTCGGGATCGCAGTAGCGCATGAAATACCAGCTTGAATCAACGAAGGTATCCATGGTGTCCGTTTCCCGAAGCGCGGGTGCGGCACAACGAGGACAAGCGGCGTGGCGAAACGCTTCATGCTGCAGCAACGGATTGCCACTTCCGTCGGGAATGCAATCGGTCGGCAATACCACCGGCAGATCCGCGTAAGGTACCGGTACATCGCCACAGTGTTCACAATGAATAATCGGGATCGGGGTTCCCCAATAACGCTGCCGGGAGATTCCCCAGTCACGCAGGCGCCACGTGGTGGCTTGCTCGCCGCACCCGCGTTCGGCCAGGGCATCAACGATTGCCTGGGACGCTTGCTCCACCGCGAGACCGTCGTAGGCTCCCGAATTGATCAGGTGACCTTCCCGGCTGCTGTAGCGATCCGACCAGACGGCAGGGTCATAGGGCAACCCCTCAAACGCGATGACAGGCTGCACAGGCAACCCGTACTGACGGGCAAAATCGAAGTCGCGCTCGTCATGGGCCGGAACCCCCATCAAAGCGCCTTCCCCATATTCGCTAACTACATAGTTGGTAATCCACACGGCGATCGGTTCGCCGGTCAACGGATGCTCAACGTGCAATCCACTCGGGATACCGAGCTTCGCTTGCGCGCCGGCGGCCGGGCTGCCCTGCACCGCCTGTCGATACTCCTGCACCTGCGGTTCAAGCCCAGGATCTAGCTCTATGGCACGCCTGGTCAGCGGATGTTCGAGGGAAACGGCGCAAAACGTCACCCCCATCAGCGTATCGACGCGGGTGGTGAACACCCATAGCTTACCCTCGTCGATCAACTGCCCGCTCGCGTCTTCGATAGTATGGACAAACGCCAGGCGGACCCCGCTAGCCTTGCCAATCCAGTTGCGCTGCATGCTACGGACCATGTCCGGCCAACCCTCCAGGGTATCGATGGCCGACAGCAGCTCCTCGCCATACTGGGTGATACGCAGGTAGTAACCGGGAATCTCGCGCTTCTCGACGAGCGCCCCGGATCGCCAGCCGCGACCATCTACCACTTGCTCATTGGCCAATACGGTTTGATCAACGGGATCCCAGTTGACGATCTGAGTTTTTTTGTAGGCCACGCCTTTTTCCAGCAACTTCAAGAAAAACCACTGGTTCCACTTGTAGTACTTGGGATCGCACGTGGCAATTTCCCGTGACCAGTCAAATGCCAGCCCGAGCGGCTGCATCTGCGACTTCATGTCAGCAATGTTCATCCGCGTCCACTGTGCGGGAGACACGCCCGACTGCATTGCAGCGTTTTCTGCTGGCAAACCGAACGCATCCCAACCCATCGGCATCAGGACGTTGTAGCCCTTCATCCGTAAGTGGCGGGCCAACATGTCATTGATCGTGTAGTTGCGCACATGCCCCATGTGTAACTTCCCAGAAGGATAGGGCAGCATGGAACAGGCATAGAACTTTGGTCGGCTTTCGTCTTCGACAGCCTTGAATACATTGTCGCGAAGCCATCTGGCCTGCGCCGTACTTTCAACCCATGCTGGATCATACTGCGACCGCATAAAATTTCCTCTTTTATGAAGGATCCAGCCTCCGATAACAGCCCCTAACCAATAGGATAGTCCTGGGAGTGCCCTTTTTTTGGCACCAGGAATATCCGTGGGTAGGTGATCACCGGCATCCCGCCCTGCTCGTGACCAATCAACTTGATAGTAACGATCCCTTGGCCAGGCCGCGAGCGCGACTCACGTTTGGAAACAACCTCGCTCTCGGCGTAAAGTGGATGCCGACATAGATAGGGTTCGACAGACTTATTTCATCCCACCCTAGATTGGCAATCGCCCGCGCACTCATGGTTGCTACCGTCATGCACTCATGCGTCCTTAGAAGACTGTTCTTTGCACGGGGGAGAGCGAATACCTGCCGGTCTGTAGCTTCCGTTGAGTCTGGTTGGTGGCGGCTGCGTGAAAGGGGTCAGGTGGAAATTATTGCGCGCACGGCTTCGTGGGAGGGTATGGGGCTGCGGGCGGAGAATTCGGTTTCGTTCATAAAAAAATTTCCAGTCTGGCGGGGTGTGCCGTTGCTGCCGTGTGTGCCAGGAGGGAATAAGCGATAGTTGAGCGTGCGGAGATTTAGTGCGGAAGTTTTGATTAAAATCAGTTTTTCTTTGGGAAAACTGGAGCGGGTAGAGGGAATCGAACCCTCAACTAAAGCTTGGGAAGCTTTCGTTTTGCCACTAAACTATACCCGCATGACGCGTTGTTTCCGTGCCGCCGGCCGTTCATTGCGAACTCGATTGCCAGCTTGGCCACCTCGGTGCGATGCGTCTTTCGACACCTGCTCCGGGCGGCTGACTTTGTACCAGAAGCGCCCTGCAATTTGAAGCGCTAATTTTCGTTTCTGTCCTCGATTCCACTCAAACCATACCGATTTCCTCTGCGCTCAGGCTGCGGTATTGGCCGGGTTGCAGGCTTTCGTCCAGCACCAGCTCGCCCATGCGTTCGCGGTGCAGTCTGACCACCTTGTTCTGGAAGTGCCCGAACATCCGCTTCACCTGGTGGTAACGCCCTTCGACGATGCTCAGGCGCGCCTGGCGCGGGCCGAGGATGTCGAGGTGGGCGGGCAGGGTGGTGAGGTCTTCGAAGGCGAAGTAGATGCCTTGCGCGAAGGTCTCGACGTAATGGGGTTCGATGACCTGCTCGGTTTCAACCCGGTAGACCTTGGGCAATTTGGTGGTTGGTTGAGTGAGGCGGCGTGACCATTGCCCGTCGTTGGTGAGGATCATCAGCCCGGTGGTGTTGAAGTCCAGTCGACCGGCCATGTGCAGCTGATCTTTGTCCGGCACTTCGATCAGGTCGAGGACGGTGCGGTGCTGCGGGTCCTGGGTGGCGCTGACGCAGCCGGGTGGTTTGTGCAGCATCAGGTAGCGGGCGGGATGGCCAGCCTGCAGCAATTCCTCGTCGAGGCGGACTTCGCTGAATTCGGTGACGGCGTGCAGCGGGTCGCGTACCACGCGACCGTCGACCTGGATGCGCCCTGCGATCAGGGCAAGGCGCACCTGTTTTCGGTTGAAACGTTCGAGATTGGAAAGAAATCGGTCCAGGCGCATGGCGGCGTTACGCCCTCGATGCGGACAGTTGCTCACTCACTTGAGCGCAGCGGGGGCACAGGCAGGCGGCGTTGCGCAGGTGCTCGGGCAAGGCCTGCAGCACAGCGGGGTCGATGCTCACCGAATAGCACCAGCAGGGCTGGGCGGCGGTCTTTGCATCGGCCAGGGTGCAGTCGTTGCGGCTTCCGCAGGCTGGGCAGAGGTGGCTGGCGAGTGAAGCGGGGGTGGTCATGGGAAATCCATGTAAAGGTGGATGGCCGTATTCTACGGCAGGCTGCAGTACGGCGGTGGATGATGTCGGCGGCACCCTTGAATGACGCTTTGTATCAATTTATTGCCGGGTGAAATGCAGTATCTTTCCCGCTGTCTGAGTTATGCCCAGAACCATCGTTCTGAGTACCGACCAGTCGTGCTGGTTCGATCCCTCTCGCGGTCCAGGAGGCCGCTTATGTCCCTTAGAGCTCTTTTGATCGTGGTATTGGCCTTGTCGACAAGTGCCTGTGTGCCCTATGGAGGGGGAGGTTACTACCGCACCCAAGTCTATTCCGTGGACAGCTCGCCACGAGGGGGCTACTACCCTTACAGCCAGCCCTACAGCAGCGGTTACTACGTTACGCCTGCGCCGCGGTACTACGAAGGACCGCGTTACTTCTCGGCACCACGTTATTACGCGGTGCCCCAGCCGCGTTACTACGGCCCACCACCGCCGCATTTCCGGCCGGGGCGCGGTCCCGATCCGCGTTGGCGCGATGGGCCCGAACGCCACTACGGTCAGGGCTGGAACCGGGGCCGTGGCTCCGACCATGGCCCGGGCCGAGGCCGTGGCGGTCGGCACTAGCCTGCAACGGCGCCCTCAGGGGCGCCGTTTTTCGTTCTCCCAGTCAAACCGGGTTCAGTAGTCACACAGGTCCGCGAGCGGGTGACGTCCCTCCCACGCCTTGCCGAAATGCGCCTCTACCACTGCTTGCGGTACATGGTCGACGTCGGGCCAGTGCCAATGCGGCTGGTTGTCCTTGTCGATCAGGCGCGCACGCACGCCTTCGCTGAATTCAGGGTGGCGGCAGCAGTTCAGGCTCATGCTGTATTCCATCTGGAACACCTGGGCCAGCGACAAGTGCCGGGCGCGGGCCAGTTGTGCCCAGATCAAATGGGCGGTCAACGGGCAACCCTTGGCCAGATTGCCGGCGGCCTTGGCCAGCAAGAGGTCGTCGTGGCGCTGCCATTGCACCAGCGCGTGCCAGGCAGCGGGTGCGTCGCTGACATCCAGTTGCGCGTCGATGGCCGTGCGGCGGGGTAGCCATTGCGCGGCGGGCACCGTGTCGCGGGCATCGTGCTCAAGGGCCTTGAGCAGGCTGTTCAACTGCATCGGTGTCTGTTCCTGCCAATTGAGTTGCAGCAGGCCGTCTAGCAAGTCTTCGTATTGATCATCGCGCAGGCAGCGGTCGGCCAGGTCCAGATCCAGGGCATCGCGCGCGTTGATCTGCGCGCCGGTCAGGCCGAGGAACAAGCCGAGCTTGCCGGGCATGCGCGACAGGAAGCCGCTGGCGCCAACGTCCGGATACAGGCCGATGGTGATCTCGGGCATGGCCAGGCGGCTGCTGGGTGTGACGATGCGGATGCTCGAGGCCTGCAGCAGGCCCATGCCGCCGCCCAGTACGTAGCCATGGCCCCAGCAGATCACCGGCTTGGGGTAGGTGTGCAGGCGGTAGTCGAAGCGGTATTCGGCAGCAAAGAAGCGTGCGGCCAGGTCAGGGACTTCACCGGGGTGGGCGCGACAGGCCTGGACCAGGCTGCGCACATCGCCCCCGGCGCAGAAGGCCTTTTCGCCCTCACCGCGCAGTACGACGCACACCACGCGGTCGTCCTGCGCCCATGCGTCGAATTTTCCTGCGAGCGCTTCGAGCATCGGCAAGGTCAGAGCATTGAGGGTTTTCTCCGCATTCAGGGAGACGATGCCGATACGCGCGCCATTGCCGGCGCTGAGTTCTTCGAAATTCAAATCCATCCTGACCTCGCTTAAAAAGGGGCGGTAGCCGTGGAACGATGACCGCGAATGGCTGATGCAGGGTTGCAGTGCGTGATCCCGTCTGGATTTGACTTTCCGGGTCGGCTTTCCTACCGTCCGCGCACTGATTTCCGGTGCCTGTTTATTGCGGGTGCCTATTCATTTCTGGTGACTAAATGACCGCAGAAGACCGCATCAAACTCGAGCCTAGCTGGAAAGCTGCACTGCGTGAGGAATTCGACAAGCCCTACATGGCGCAGTTGCGCGAATTCCTGCGTGAAGAACATGCGCAGGGCAAAGAGATCTATCCGCCCGGGCCAATGATTTTCAACGCACTGAACACCACGCCGCTGGATCAGGTGAAAGTCGTCATCCTCGGTCAGGATCCCTATCACGGTCCGGGCCAGGCCCACGGCCTGTGCTTTTCGGTACAGCCGGGCATCCCTACGCCGCCGTCGCTGGTGAACATCTACAAGGAGCTCAAGCGCGACCTGAACATCGACATTCCCAACCATGGCTATCTGCAGAGCTGGGCGGAGCAGGGCGTGTTGCTGCTCAACACCACCATGACCGTGGAGAGGGCGAATGCGGCCTCACACGCCAAGAAAGGCTGGCAGCCGTTCACCGACCGCATCATCGAAGTGGTCAGCGAGCAACAGTCCAGCGTGGTGTTCATGCTGTGGGGCGCCCATGCGCAAAGCAAGCAGAAGCTGATCGACACCAGTAAGCACCTGGTGCTGACGTCCGTACACCCGTCGCCGTTGTCGGCGCACAAAGGCTTCATCGGCAACGGCCATTTCAGCCGCGCCAACAAGTTTCTCGAACAGAACGGCAAGACGGCCATCGACTGGCGCCTGCCCTAGGACAGCGGTCGGCGCTTCTGCCACTGGCGAAACAACGGCTCGGCCAGAAACAGCACGAACAACAGGCGCATCACCTGCATCGCCGTCACCAACGGGACCGACAGCTGCAACACCTCGGCGGTCAGGCTCATCTCGGCGATGCCGCCGGGCATCATGCCCAGGGTCAGCGAGCGCAGGTCCAGTTGGGTCAAAGCGCTCAAGCCCAGCGCGCAGCCGGCGGCGATGGCCATGGTCAATGCAGTGCTGACCAGCGTGCGGGCGAGGAACGACGGCGCCCGCCGGAAGAACGCCCGATTGAAGTGACAGCCCAGGCCACTGCCGATCAGCCACTGGCCGATCTGGCTGCCGCCGTCGGGCAGGCCGATGTGCAAGTCGAAACTCACGCTGATGACCGCACTGACCAGCAGCGGGCCGAACAGCCAGGGGTTGGGTTGGTCGAGGCGTTGCCAGATCCAGGCGGCAAGGCCCGCCAGCGGGAAGATCAGCGCGAGCCACGCCCAGTCGACGCCGCCTTCATGACTGATGGGCGTGCCTTCGCCGAGCAGGAACTTGAACAGCGCCGGCACGCACAGCACCACCGCCAGTACCCGCAGGCTCTGCCCGGCGGCGACGCGGCTGAGGTCGGCACCGTTGCGTGCGCCCAGGTTGACCATCTCGCCGGAGCCGCCCGGCATGCTTGAAAAGAAAGCCGTGGGCCGGTCTTCACCGGTGCGCAGCATCAGCCACACGCCCACGGCACTGGAGACGCTGGTGATCAGCGCCCCAAAAAAAATCAGGCCGAAATGGCCTGCGACTTGCTCCATCACCACGGGTGTGAAGTGCAGGCCAATCCCTATGCCGACGATCCATTGGCCGAGCTTGCGGCCGTTGGGTATTTCCGCCAGTTGCCAGGGTGTCAGGCAGCGCACCAGGATGATCGCCAGCAACGAGCCGATCATCCAGGGCAGTGGCCAGCCGATCAGGCTGGCGAGGTAACCGCCAGCCAGACCGACGAAGGGTGTACCCCACCAGTTATGCAGGAACCGATCAAACATCGGCAGCGGCACGACGCAGGGCGGCACGCTTGCGCCAGATACGAACCACGGGCAACAGCAGCATCAGAACGGTCAGTACCCACACACCGGCGGTGATCGGGCTGCCCCAGAGAATCTGCAACTCACCGTTGGAGATCGACAGCGCACGACGCAGGTTCTGCTCCATCAGGCCACCCAGGATGAACCCGAGCAGGACCGGCGACAGCGGGAAATCCAGCTTGCGCAGGATGTAGCCGAAGATGCCGATACCGATCATCAGGAACAGGTCGAAGGTGGTCGCGTGGACTGCGTACACGCCGATCCCGGTGATGATGGCGATCACCGGCACCAGTGCCCAGTTCGGCACGGCGAGGATCTTGGTGAAGATGCGGATCATCGGGATGTTCAGGATCACCAGCATGATGTTGGCGATGAACAGCGAAGCGATCAGGCCCCAGACGATGTCCGGCTGCTGTTGGAACAGCAGTGGGCCGGGGGTGATGTTGTACAGCGACAGGGCGCCGATCATCACCGCGGTGGTGCCCGAACCTGGTACGCCCAGGGTCAGCATCGGTACCAATGCGCCGCAGGCGGTGGCGCCGATGGCGGTTTCCGGTGCGGCCAGGCCGCGCTTGTCACCTTGGCCGAACTTGCCGCTGGCACCGGCCAGGCGCTTCTCGGTGGTGTAGGCCACGGCACTGGCCAGGGTCGCGCCGGCGCCGGGCAGTACGCCCATGATGAAGCCCAGCACGCCGCAGCGAATGTTCACCCAGAACACCGAGGCGGCCTCCTTGAGGTTGAACATCATGCGTCCGGTGGCGGTGACGGCCACGCTGCCGTGGTGAGTCTTTTCCAGCAGCAGGAGGATTTCGCTGATCGAGAACAGGCCCAGCACCAGCACGACGAACTGAATGCCGTCGGCCAGGTGGATGTTGTCGCCGGTGAATCGGTACACGCCACTGTTGGCGTCGATGCCGACGCTGGACAGGAACAGGCCGATCAATGCCGCGATGAAGGTCTTCAGCGGTCGGTCGCCGGCCATGCCGCCCAGGCAGACGATGGCGAACACCATCAGCACGAAGTACTCCGCCGGGCCAAAGGCGATTGCCCATTTGGCCAGGATCGGGGCGAACATGACCATGCCGCAGGTGGCGATGAACGCGCCGATGAACGAGCTCCAGGCCGACAGCGACAAGGCCACGCCGGCCAGGCCCTGACGGGCCATCGGGTAGCCGTCCAGGGTGGTCATCACGGTCGAGGCTTCGCCGGGGATGTTGAGCAGGATCGAACTGATGCGGCCGCCGTATTCGCAGCCCAGGTACACCGCCGCCAGCAGGATCAGTGCCGATTCGGGCGGCAGGCCCAGGGCGAAGGCGATCGGGATGAGCAGTGCCACGCCGTTGATCGGCCCCAGGCCCGGCAACAGGCCGACCACGGTGCCGATCAAGGTGCCCGACAGGGCGGTGATCAGGTTGTAGGGGGTCAGTGCAACGCCGAAGCCCTGACCCAGGTAGCCAAGAGTATCCATGTCAGTTCTCCAGAACGCTGAGCAGGCCCAGGGGCAGCGGCACGTCCATGACTTTATCGAAGAGCACGTACAGGCCGATGCTCATCAAGGTGATGATGATCACGCTGGGCACTGCGCGGCCGCCATACAGCAAGGCCATCGGGATGCCGATCAGCACGCTGCTGAGAATGAAGCCCAAAGGCTCGAACAGCCCGGCGAACACCAGCAGCAAGCCGATGCAGATGGCGATCTTCTTCAGGGTCGGACGGTCCAGCGGCGGTTCTTCCTCGCTGTGCACGATCGGGGTGGGGCGAAACACCAGGTACAGCAAGGCCAGGCTCATAAGGCCCAGCATCAACAGCGGGTAGGCGCGCGGGCCGACCGGTTCATAGGAAAAAGGCGCTTGGTAGGGCCAGGCCATTATCGCCAGGCCGGCACAGACAAGCAGCAACAGCAGGGCGAAGAGCCGTTGAACGATCATGATCATGGTCATGTTCCTTCGTGAAGAGTGAAGGTGGTGGGGGCAGGGCTGAAGCTTTCGCGGGCAGAGCCCCGCTCCCACAAGGGTTCAGAATGTGCAGACCTGTGGGAGCGGGGCTCTGCCCGCGAATGGCTTCACACGTACCCAGCCCGATTACTGAACCAGCCCGAATTCCTTGGCCAGGGTCTTGTACTCGGCCACCTGTTTCTTCACGTAGGTGTCCAGTTCCTGCCCGGTCATGGCGAACGGGAACAGCTCGCGCTGGTCACGCAGCTTGGCGAACTCTTCGGACGCCAGCAGTTTGTCGAACGCCGCTTTCCACCAGTCGTATTCCGCGTCGGTCACCTTCGGCCCGAGGTAGAAGCCGCGCACCACCGGCCAGACGATGTCGTAGCCCTGTTCCTTGGCGGTCGGGATGTCCTTCATTTCCGGCTCGTCCAGGCGCTTGTCGGCGAATACCGCCAGCAGGCGCATGTCGCCGCTGAGGATGTGCGGCATGGAGTCGGAGATGTCGGTGCTGCCTACCTGGATGTGGCCGCCAAGCAAGGCCGTGGCGATTTCGCCGCCACCTTCCAGGGCCACGTAACGCAGGTCGCGCGGGTTGATCCCGGCGGCCTTGGCGATCAAGGCGGTCTGCATCCAGTCCTGGCTGCCGACGGTGCCGCCGGAACCGATCACGACCTTGCTCGGGTCGGCCTTCAGCGCTTTGACCAGGTCGTCCAGGGTCTTGTAGGGCGAATCGCTCTTGACCGCGATGGCGCCATAGCTGGTGCCCACTGCCGCCAGCCAACGTACCGCGTTTTCGTCGAAGCGGCCGAACTTGCCCTGGGCCAGGTTGAGCAGCGAGCCGCTGGACCAGGCCACGAGGGTCCCGGCATCGGCTGGGCGCTGGGCGACCACGGCGTTGTAGGCCACGGCGCCGACGCCCCCTGGCATGTAGGTCACGCGCATGGGCTTGGACAGCAGCTTCTCGTTGACCAGCGCGCTTTGAGCGAGTTTGCAGGTCAGGTCGAAACCACCACCAGGCGAGGCGGGGGCGATGCATTCGGGACGTTTGGGTTCTTCCTGGGCGAGCAGCGGGGCACTGATGAACAGGCAGCTGACAGCCAGGGCTAGCGGACGCATGGCGCGGATCATGGGCATTTCTCCATTGTTGTTCTTGTTATCGAAAACGTATCGTGACGTTTGCGTGGCAGGGTTTCTTTGAACCCGCCTTGCTGAAACTTTATGTTGCGAACCTTTCGCCAAGCTTTCAGTGGCCGGCAATCTGCCAAGAGCGCTTCACAGGCGGGCGCGGCCCTGTAAACTCGGGCACATAAAGCGGTTGATGACTTGCATTCGCCCGCCTTGGCGGCAGCGAACACCGTACTACGGCGACATCATCCCGACCTAGAAAAGATTGGCCGTGAGGAATACCGATGCGTGTCCTGCTTGTAGAAGATCACCTGCAGTTGGCCGAAAGTGTCGCCCAGGCGCTGAAGGCCACCGGCTTGACCGTCGATGTGCTGCACGACGGCGTGGCGGCGGACCTGGCCCTGGCCAGCGAGGAATACGCCGCCGCCATTCTCGACGTCGGCCTGCCCAGGCTCGACGGCTTCGAGGTGCTGGCTCGCCTGCGCGCGCGAGGCAAGAACCTGCCGGTACTGATGCTCACCGCCCGCAGCGACGTCAAGGACCGCGTCCATGGCCTGAACCTGGGCGCCGATGACTATCTGGCCAAACCGTTCGAGCTCACCGAGCTTGAGGCCCGGGTCAAGGCCCTGCTGCGGCGCACCGTGATGGGGGGAGAGCGGCAGCAACGCTGCGGTCCGCTGGCCTACGACCTGGACACGCGCCGCTTCACCCTGGGCAAGGACCTGCTGACCCTGACTTCCCGTGAACAGGCGGTACTCGAAGCGCTGATCGCGCGGCCGGGGCGGGTGATGAGCAAGGAGCAATTGGCAGCCCAGGTGTTCGGCCTGGACGAGGAAGCCAGCGCCGACGCCATCGAGATCTACGTGCACCGCCTGCGCAAGAAGCTCGACAAGCAGCCGATCGCCATCGTCACCTTCCGCGGCCTGGGCTACCTGTTGGAAAGCCGCGATGCGTGACGTCAGCAGCCTGCGTTGGCGGCTGCTGTGGAACCTCGCCATGCTGATGGTCTTCCTCATGCTGGCCAGCGGCATGAGCGCCTACTGGAACGGGCGCGAGGCGGCCGACACGGCCTATGACCGGACGCTGCTGGCCTCGGCCCGGACCATCGCCGCCGGGCTGTCCCAGCGCGACGGCACGCTCAGCGCGGACGTGCCCTACGTGGCACTGGACACCTTCGCCTACGACAGTGCCGGGCGTATCTACTACCAGGTCAACGACATCGACCACAAACTGATCTCCGGCTACGAAAACCTGCCGGCACCGCCCAAGGGCACACCGCGCACGGACGATTATCCAGCGCTGGCCACTTTCTACAGCGGTCGCTACCTGGGGCAGGACGTGCGTGTGGTGAGCCTGCTCAAGGCCGTCAGCGAGCCGAACATGATCGGCATGGCAGAGATTCGCGTGGCCGAAACCGAAGAAGCACGGGTGTCCATGGCCCGCAGCCTGATGGCCGACACCTTGTTGCGTCTGGGCATGTTGGGCATCGGCGCGTTGCTGCTGGTGTGGATCACCGTCAGCGCGGCGCTGCGGCCACTGGAACGGCTGCGCGACGAAGTCGAGGAACGTCAGCCCGATGACCTGCGCCCCCTGCCGCTGGTGGAGGTGCAGCGCGAGCTGTGGCCGCTGGTGCAGGCGCTCAACCATTTCACCGAACGTCTGCGGGTCCAGTTCGAGCGCCAGGCGCAGTTCATCGCCGATGCCGCCCACGAGTTGCGTACGCCGTTGGCGGCGCTCAAGGCGCGTGTTGAGCTGGGTCTGCGGGCCGAACAACCGGAGGTCTGGCGGACCACGCTGCAGCAGGCGGTGCAGGGCACCGACAAGCTCACCCACCTGGCCAATCAATTGCTGTCCCTGGCCAGGGTCGAGAACGGCGCACGGGCCATCGCCGAAGGCGGCGCCCAGCGCCTCGACCTGAGCCAGCTGGCCCGGGAACTGGGCATGGCCATGGCGCCGCTGGCCCATGGCCGCGGCGTGGCCCTGGCGCTGGAGGCCGACGAACCGGTCTGGCTGCGCGGCGAGCCAACCTTGCTCAACGAGTTGCTCAGCAACCTGGTGGACAACGCCCTGGCGCACACCCCGGCCGGCGGCAACGTCATTCTGCGCGTGCAAGCCCCCGGTATCCTCGAAGTCGAGGACGACGGGCCGGGCATTCCAGCCGATGAGCGCGACCGTGTGTTCGAGCGCTTCTATCGGCGCAACATGCAAAGCGCCGGAACCGGACTGGGCCTGGCGATCGTCGGCGAAATCTGTCGCGCACACATGGCGCGGATCAGCCTGCACGACGGCGCCAGGGGCGGTTTGAAGGTGCGGGTCGACTTCGCCCTCTAGCTCAGCATTTTCTGCGCATGCAGCAGGTCACTGGCCAGCAGCACCGGGCTCTGCTTGATCTCCAGGCGTTGATACGCAGGGAGCTCGATCAGGGTCGGCAGCCCCGAATTGTTCGGCAGGCGCAGCAGGGTGGCGATCATCACCAGATCGCCATAATCGGTTTCCGCATTGTTGCGGTTCAGGTCCATGAACTGTCCGGGCACCTGCGCCAGCATCGCCGGGAAGTCCCATTTGCGCAGAATCTGGTCGCCTATGCGCGGGTGTATGTGTTCGATCACATGGGTGAGGCAGACCGGGTCCGAGAGCAACTCGTTGTGTTCCTGGGCATAGATCAGGATGGGCAGCACGCCGATCTGGTGCACCAGGCCGGCGAGGGCGGCCCGGTCGGGCTTGAGCGAGGTGAAGCGGCGGGCCAGTTCGGTGCACATGCCGGCCACTTCCAGGCTGGTTCGCCAGGCCTCGCGCATGCGGCTCTGCACGGCCGGCGCGCGGGCATGGAAAATCTGCTCGATGACCAGGCCGATGGCCAGGTTGCTGCTGTAGTTCACACCCAACCGGTTGATTGCCGTGCGCACGTCCGTGACTTCGAAACTGGCCCGCAGCAGCGGGCTATTGACCACCTTGAGCAGGCGCGCCGACAGCGCCGCGTCCTGGGCGATGACCTGGCTGAGACGATTGACGCTGACATTGTCGTCCTCGGCCGCTTCGCGGATCTTCAGGGCCACTTCCGGCATGGTCGGCAAGACCAGGTCGTCACGGTCGATGGCGGCCAGCAAATCGCTTTGTACGGTATCTGCCAGCTGGTTCATTCGGGGCCTCGGCATGGCGGGGATGGGGTTCGCAGGCCTTGCTAGGGGCGCTGCTATCGCTGTATTTCACGGTCTCGATCAAGTGTATAGGGCAAGGTCAGAAGTTCCAGCGACGGACCTTCGAGACTGCCCAGATGAATGCGGCCATCCTCCACGGCGTTGTCCTGCAACACTGCCAGTGCCTCGTAACCCTCGGCCGTTGGCGCGGCCAGGGCAATCTCGCCGATGGCGCTGCCGTGCACTGGCGAGAATAGAGCAGTGCCTGGCTCGGGCCGCGTCGAGCCGGACAGCCGGACGTGGTAGAGGCGGCGCTTGAGCTTGCCCAGGTACTGCATGCGCGCGACGATTTCCTGGCCGGTGTAGCAACCCTTCTTGAAACTCACACCGCCTACGGCCTGCAGGTTGAGCATCTGCGGGATGAATAACTCGCGGGTCGGTTCCAGCACCTGGCCGATACCGGCGCGTATCTGCCCCAGCAGCCAGTCGTCGAGCGAGCCCTGGGCCAACTGTTCGGCCAGCCGGGCGGCAAGGTTCTCGGCCTGCTCGGCGGGCGCCCACAGTTCGGCGCGAGCCGGCGATACGCGCACGGCGATCAGTGCGCCATGGCGCACCACGGCATCGGTTTCCAGAGGGAGTTGCAAGCCCAGGGCGGCCAGCGCGCCGTCGCCGTGCTGCACGCCGAAGCGCACCCAGGCATCGCTTTCGTCGGTCAGCTTGGACTTGGAGAACACCGCGTATTTCTTCAGGTCCGCCAGTTGCGCTTCGAGCAGGCCGCGGGCCATGGCCAGGACGCAGCCATCGCCCTGCAACAGGATGCGAAAGCTGGACTGCATGCGGCCTTTCTGCGTGCAGCGCGCGCCGAGGCTGGCAGTGTGCTCGTCCAGGTAGTTGAGGTTGCAGGTGAGCTGGCCCTGCAGAAACTTGCTGGCGTCCGAGCCGCGAACGGCCAGGACGCCCTCGTGGGTCAGATTGCAGAACATGGCGGTATCGGACATGGGTCATCGCTGAGTTGAAAAGACTGGACATCATCATAGAGCCCCGCACCGGGGGAATGCTATCCCCGCCGCCCTGACACCCCACCGGCGCCTCTGTATACTGCGCGCCTATTCAAGGAGCCCCCCATGGTCGAAAACGTTGAACTCAACCGGCTTTACTGGCACAGCCGCCGCGGCATGCTGGAGCTGGACGTGTTGCTGGTGCCGTTCGTCAAGGAAGTCTATCCCCACTTGAATCAGGTGGATCGCGACCTCTACGTACGCCTGCTCGAATGTGAAGATCAGGACATGTTCGGCTGGTTCATGGAGCGCAACGAGTCCCAGGATCCCGAGTTGCAGCGCATGGTCCGGATGATCCTGGACCGTGTCCAGCCCAAGTAACTGCTTCGAGTGCCGCTGGCAGCCGTCTCGGCGGCTGCTGGTGGTCTACGCGCTGGCGCAGGCTGCCGCATGGCTGGCGAACGGTTTGATGGAGGCGCCACTGCTCGTGCATCTTGCAGCCGGGATGCTGTGCATCGCCCATGGGCTTCATGTGCTGCCGCGACAGGTTTTACTGGCCCACCCCCAGGCCGTCACCGGGCTGCGTCGCGATCGCAGCGGCTGGTCGGTCTGGACCCAGGCCGATGGCTGGCAGGCGGTGCAATTGCGTCCGGACAGCATGGCGCTGCCCCAGGTGATCATCCTGCGCTTTCGCCGGGCCGGTCAGCGCTGGGTGCGCAGCGCCTGTGTGTTGCCCGACAGCCTGGATGCAGACACCCATCGACGCCTGCGCCTGCGCCTCAAGTTCAGCCGGCGAAGGTGGGCGGCTGCAGGATAGTGTCTCGCGCCTGTGGCAGCAGCTGCGGGTAGTCCAGCGTGTAGTGCAGGCCGCGACTTTCCTTGCGCTGCATGGCCGACGCGATCATCAGCTCGGCCACTTGGGCCAGGTTGCGCAGTTCGATCAAGTCGCGGCTGACTTTGTAGTTGCTGTAGAACTCGTCGATCTCGTCGAGCAGCAGGCGCACTCGGTGTTGCGCCCGCTGCAAGCGTTTCGTGGTGCGCACGATGCCTACGTAGTCCCACATGAAGCGGCGCAGCTCATCCCAGTTGTGGGCGATGATCACGTCTTCGTCCGAGTCGGTCACCTGGCTCGCATCCCATCGCGGCAACGGCGCAGGCGCTATGGTCTCGTCCAGCTGCGCAACGATGTGCTCGGCAGCTGACCGCGCATAGACGATGCATTCGAGCAACGAATTGCTGGCCATGCGATTGGCGCCGTGCAGGCCGGTGCAGCTGGTCTCGCCGATGGCGTACAAGTGGGGCACGTCGGTGCAACCGCGCTCGTCCACCAGGACGCCTCCACAGGTGTAGTGCGCCGCAGGTACGACGGGAATTCGCTCGCGGGTGATGTCGATGCCGAACTCGAGGCAGCGCTGGTACACCGTGGGGAAATGGCTGCGCACGAACTCGGCAGGCTTGTGGCTGATGTCCAGGTACACACATTCGGCGCCCGTGCGCTTCATTTCGTGGTCGATGGCACGCGCGACGATATCGCGCGGGGCGAGTTCTGCGCGCGCATCGAAGCGCGGCATGAAGCGCTCGCCATTGGCCAGCGTGAGCAGGGCGCCTTCACCGCGCAACGCTTCGGTGATCAGAAAGCTTTTGGCTTGGGGGTGGTACAGGCACGTGGGGTGGAACTGGTTGAATTCCAGATTGGCCACGCGACATCCCGCGCGCCAGGCCATGGCGATGCCATCGCCGCAGGCGCCATCGGGGTTGCTGGTATACAGGTAGACCTTGGCGGCGCCGCCGGTGGCCAATACGGTGAAGCGCGCCCCGTGAGTGTCCACCTCGCCGCTGCGGTGATCCAGCACATAGGCGCCCAGGCAGCGATCCTCGGAACGGCCCAGTCGCCGTTCGGTAATCAGGTCGACAGCGGCACAGTGTTCCAGCAGCTCGATGTTCGGTCGTCGGCGTGCTTGAGCCAGTAGCGTGTCGAACATCGCCGCGCCGGTGGCATCGGCCGCATGAATGATGCGCCGCTGACTGTGTCCGCCTTCGCGGGTGAGGTGGAAGGGGAAGCCGGTGTGTTCCGGATCCGATTCATCTTCGCGAGTAAAGGGTACGCCCAGTTCGACCAGCCACTGGATCGCCGCGCGGCTGTGCTGCACTGTGAAGCGCACGGCCTCTTCATCGCACAGGCCGGCGCCTGCGTCGAGGGTGTCCTGGACGTGCGCCTCCACTGTGTCGGTGTTGGCCAGTACGGCGGCAACACCACCCTGGGCCCAGGGCGTCGAGCCATCACCCAGCCCACCCTTGCTGATGACCGCGATGCGCAACGTATCGGGCAATGCCAACGCAAGGCCCAAGCCTGCGGCTCCGCTCCCGATCACCAGAACATCGTGTTGCCGTTGCTTGCCCATTCGAAGGTCATCCGCATGCCGAAGATAATGTTCCATGGTTGGCCAGCCACGGTGCCGTTCGTGCCCGTTATGCACGTCCCGCTGGTATATCCAAGGGGGTAGCGGCACAATAGCGGCACCTTCGGCACACGGGGGAATCGACTTGCCCCGATATGGCGCCGCCTTTATAGCAGCCACATTGGCGCATGCGCTACGTGAACGAGCGTCTTGATCAGAGCGCCGACGCTGAATCACTTCAGTTTCTGATGTCGATCATTCGTGTGCACAGGCCATGCCGTCGTGTTTGTGGGAACTTTCCGAGAACCCCTGCAATCAATAGAAGGTTGCCTATAAGAAGGAAACAGCACCGAATCACGCAGGCACCGGCTTGGCCCGTGCACAGCGATCGGTGAAAAGATTATCGGCGCAGCCCGGCATGTTCGAGCTGCGCTTTCCGTGCAGGCTTGATCCGGGCCTGCGGGAAACTTGCCTGGAGGGGAG
Source organism: Pseudomonas rhizosphaerae (assembly GCF_000761155.1). Classification (NCBI taxonomy): domain Bacteria; kingdom Pseudomonadati; phylum Pseudomonadota; class Gammaproteobacteria; order Pseudomonadales; family Pseudomonadaceae; genus Pseudomonas; species Pseudomonas rhizosphaerae. The sequence continues at coordinate 1,006,353 of NZ_CP009533.1, forward strand.
AACTTTTGCGAATAGCCCGAGTCTATGGTTGCAAGCCTGAACGATGGCCTGAGCAACGCTCCTTCCGGACCCATGAGGAGTGTTCATGCTAACCCAGGAAGAGGATCAGCAGCTGGTCGAGCGTGTACAACGCGGTGATCGGCGAGCTTTCGATCTGTTGGTGCTGAAATACCAGCACAAGATTCTCGGGTTGATCGTGCGATTCGTGCACGACACCCATGAAGCCCAGGACGTCGCGCAGGAGGCTTTCATCAAGGCCTACCGCGCATTGGGTAATTTCCGCGGTGACAGTGCGTTCTACACGTGGCTGTATCGCATCGCCATCAACACGGCGAAGAACTATCTGGTGTCCCGCGGACGCAGGCCACCGGACAGCGACGTAAGTTCCGAAGACGCGGAGTTCTATGACGGCGATCATGGCCTCAAGGACCTCGAGTCCCCGGAACGTTCTTTGCTGCGCGATGAGATCGAGGGCACCGTCCATCGAACCATCCAGCAGCTGCCCGAAGACCTGCGCACGGCGTTGACGCTGCGCGAGTTCGACGGTTTGAGTTACGAAGACATTGCCAGTGTCATGCAGTGTCCGGTGGGGACCGTACGGTCGCGGATTTTCCGTGCCCGGGAAGCCATCGACAAAGCCCTGCAGCCGTTGTTGCAGGAATCCTGAGACAGCGGCGATAGCCAAGAGAGGAACGCCATGAGTCGTGAAGCCCTGCAGGAATCGCTGTCCGCAGTGATGGATAACGAAGCGGACGAATTGGAACTGCGTCGGGTACTGACCGCGTTGGACGATGTTGAAACCCGTGCCACTTGGGCACGCTACCAACTCGCCCGCGCTGTCATGCACAAGGATCTGCTGGATCCGCGTCTGGATCTGTCGGCTGCAGTCTCGGCAGCGATTGCCGAAGACGTGGCCCCGGCACCGGCTGCTCGCGGCCCGTGGCGCAGCCTCGGTCGTTTGGCCGTTGCGGCCTCGGTGACCGTTGCCGTGCTGGCAGGTGTTCGCCTGTACAACCAGGACGACATCACCGGTTCCGAGCTCGCTCAGCAACAGCCTGCGCAGCAGGCGCCGTCGACGCCGATGGTGCAAGGTCCAGCAGTGCTGGCTGGTTACACGCCTGACAGCTCCGACGCACCCGGCCCGATGGCCAGTGGTGTGCTCAAGGGCGAGGAAGGTTTGAACGACCAGCGTCTGCCGGGCTACCTGCGTCAGCATTCGCAAGAAGCTGCTGCCAAGGGTGCTGACAGTGCCCTGCCATCCGCTCGCTCCGCGAGCATGGAAAACCGTTAATTCCAACCATGCGTGCGGCCCTGTTTCTGCCAATTCTGATTGGCCTGGCCGCACCTGCAGTCGCTGCACCCGATGCAGCGCAGTGGTTGGAAACGATGGCGCAAGCCGAACGTACCCAGGCTTTTGAAGGTACGTTCGTCTACGAGCGCGACGGTGACTTTTCTACCTACCAGATTTGGCACCGCGTCGGCGACGGCGCGGTGCAGGATCGTGTGCTCAAGCTCGATGGGGTCGCTTCCGAGCGTGTCCAGTCCGATGGTCGTACTGTCTGCATGACGGGGCGCTCGTTGGTAGGGATTGCGCAGTTGTCCCATGGCGCTATCGCCTCTGTCGACCCGCTCAAACTGATGTCTTGGTACGAACTGCGTGTGGCCGGAGCCTCCAGGGTAGCCGGGCGCGACGCTGTGGTCGTTACACTGGTGCCACGTGACCGCGACCGCTATGCCTTCGAGATGCATCTGGATTCGCACACGGGGCTGCTGCTCAAGTCTTTGTTGATCGACGCCAAGGGCCGCTTGCTCGAGCGCTTGCAGTACACGCGCTTGCAGCCAGGAGCGCCTGTGCTGGCCGACCTGAAATCCACGGCAAATTGTAAGCCTGTGTTGCATGCGGACAGTGGATCGGTACCCGCCAGCCTGCTTGCATGGCGGGCCAGGTGGGTGCCTGCCGGCTTCGAGTTGGCGCACACCGGCATGCGCAGATCCTCTGTCAGCAGTGCCAATGTCATCAGTCTGTTGTACGCCGACGGACTTGCGCATTTCTCGGTGTTTCTCGAGCCGCTCAATGGTGCTGCGGCGCGCGACACCCGCGTGCAGCTTGGCCCGACAGCGGCAGTTTCGCGAAGGCTGAAGACATCGGACGGTGAGTTGATGATCACCGTGGTGGGTGAAATTCCGTTGGGTACGGCGGAACGAATTGCGCTATCGATGCAGCGGCAGGACGTCCATGCCGTGCGCTGAAGTGTGCCTGCGGGAGGGCATTGCAGGATTTGATACTGCGCCTTCATGCTCGATTAATCGTCGCGCGGTAATGTGAAACCTGTTTTATGCGGGTTGCAAACCGCCGGTTTTTTTCTTATAGGTCAATGCTTCGGAGGCGGGCCGTTTCGGTCGCCACAGGTTCGCTGTCGTGCGCCGCATTGAAGTAGGGATTCTGCCCATTGCGGAATCCGGTTTCAGCGGCCGTACAACCCTATTGCTCAACCACGCTCGTTACGAACGGGAGCCGTATGTCGATACCACGTTTCAAACCCTTTCTTTCACTGTTCGCGGCAGTGCTGATGCTGGGCCAGATCGCCAGCGTCCAGGCTGAAGCGCTGCCTGATTTCACGACCCTGGTCGAACAGGCTTCGCCCGCCGTGGTGAACATCAGTACCACGCAGAAACTGCCGGACCGCGGTGTGGCTGCCAGCCAGATGCCGGACCTGGAAGGCCTGCCGCCGATGTTCCGCGAGTTCTTCGAGCGCAACATGCCACGCGGCGGGCCGCGATCTCCGCAACGCGGCGATCGGCAGCGCGAAGCGCAATCGCTGGGTTCGGGTTTCATCGTCTCGGCCGATGGCTACGTGCTGACCAACAACCACGTGATCGCCGACGCGGACGAGATCATCGTGCGTCTGTCCGACCGCAGCGAGCTCAAGGCCAAGCTGGTCGGCACCGATCCGCGGACCGACGTGGCGTTGCTGAAAATCGATGGCAAGAACCTGCCCACAGTGAAGCTGGGTGATTCCGCCAAGCTGAAAGTAGGCGAATGGGTATTGGCCATTGGCTCGCCGTTCGGCTTCGATCATTCGGTTACCAAAGGCATCGTCAGCGCCAAGGGTCGTACGTTGCCCAACGACGCCTACGTGCCGTTCATCCAGACCGACGTGGCCATCAACCCAGGCAACTCGGGCGGCCCGCTGTTCAACATGAACGGCGAGGTCGTGGGTATCAACTCGCAGATCTTCACCCGTTCCGGTGGTTTCATGGGTCTGTCCTTCGCCATTCCGATCGACGTGGCGCTGGATGTTTCGGATCAGCTCAAGAAAGACGGCAAGGTCAGCCGCGGCTGGTTGGGCGTGGTGATTCAGGAGGTCAACAAGGACCTGGCCGAGTCGTTCGGCTTGGACAAGCCGGCCGGCGCGCTGGTCGCACAAGTGCTCGAAGACGGCCCGGCGGCCAAGGGTGGCTTGCAGGTGGGCGATGTGATCCTGAGCATGAATGGCCAGCCGATCGATATGTCGGCGGACCTGCCGCATCTCGTGGGCGGTCTCAAGGCCGGTGCCAAGGCGAGCCTGGAAGTGATCCGTGAAGGCAAGCGTCGCACGGTCGATGTGACCGTCGGTGCGATGCCCGACGACGATCAGGACCTGGACGCCGGTGCCAAGGCGCAGACCGAGCGCAGCAGCAACCGCCTGGGCGTTTCGGTGGCGGAACTGACTGCCGAGCAGAAAAAGTCGCTGGAGCTCAAGGGCGGTGTGGTGATCAAGGAAGTGCAGGACGGTCCGGCGGCACTGATCGGCCTGCAGCCTGGCGATGTCATCACCCACCTGAACAACCAGGCCATCGAGTCGTCGAAGCAATTTGCCGACATCGCCAAGGGCTTGCCGAAGAACCGTTCGGTGTCCATGCGCGTGCTGCGTCAGGGGCGGGCGAGCTTCATTACCTTCAAGCTGGCCGAATAAGCTTGGGGTAGGTGAACGAAAGGCGACCTTCGGGTCGCCTTTTTTGTGATCGGTGGTGTGGCCTTCGCGGGCAGAGCCCCGCTCCCACAACCTTATGGAGTGCGCCGCTTTGTGGGAGCGGGACTCTGCCCGCGAAGACGTCGGCACTGCCACCCGTAACCCACCGGCTCCCACACCCGAACGTTATTCAGGTACAATTCCCGGCTATTTTTCGTTGGGCGTCCGGCCCGCAGCCTTTTTGAGTGTTGACCCGTGAGTGATTTGAGTCATATCCGCAATTTCTCCATCATCGCCCACATCGATCACGGCAAGTCGACCCTCGCCGATCGGTTCATCCAGATGTGCGGCGGCCTGGCCGACCGCGAAATGGAGGCCCAGGTCCTGGACTCCATGGACCTGGAGCGTGAGCGCGGGATCACCATCAAGGCGCACAGCGTCACCCTGCACTACAAGGCGCAGGACGGCAAAACCTACCAGCTGAACTTCATCGACACCCCGGGCCACGTCGACTTCACCTATGAAGTCAGTCGCTCGCTGGCGGCCTGCGAAGGCGCGCTGCTGGTGGTCGATGCGGGGCAGGGCGTCGAAGCCCAGTCCGTGGCCAACTGCTACACGGCCATCGAGCAAGGCCTGGAAGTGATGCCGGTGCTGAACAAGATGGACCTGCCCCAGGCCGATCCGGACAAGGTCAAGGACGAGATCGAGAAGATCATCGGTATCGATGCCACCGACGCCGTGGCGTGCAGCGCCAAGAGCGGCATGGGCGTGATCGAGGTGCTCGAGCGCCTGGTGCATACCATTCCGGCGCCTACCGGCGACATTGATGCGCCTTTGCAGGCCTTGATCATCGATTCCTGGTTCGACAACTACCTGGGCGTCGTCTCGCTGGTACGCGTGCGTCATGGCCGGGTGAAGAAGGGCGACAAGATTCTGGTCAAGTCCACCGGCAAGGTGCACCTGGTCGACAGCGTCGGTGTCTTCACCCCCAAGCATACCGCAACGGCCGACCTGAAAGCTGGCGAAGTGGGCTTCATCATCGGCAGCATCAAGGACATTCACGGTGCGCCGGTCGGCGATACCCTGACCTTGAGCAGCACCCCTGACGTGCCAGTGCTGCCAGGTTTCAAGCGCATCCAGCCACAGGTCTACGCCGGCCTGTTCCCGGTCAGCTCGGAAGACTTCGAAGATTTCCGCGATGCCCTGCAGAAACTGACCCTCAACGACTCGTCGCTGCAGTACCTGCCGGAAAGCTCCGACGCCCTGGGCTTCGGCTTCCGCTGCGGTTTCCTGGGCATGCTGCACATGGAAATCATCCAGGAGCGCCTGGAGCGCGAGTACGACCTGGACCTGATCACCACGGCTCCGAGCGTGATCTTCGAAGTGGTCATGAAGACCGGCGAAACCATTTATGTGGACAACCCGTCGAAGCTTCCGGATGTTTCATCTGTGGAAGACTTCCGCGAGCCGATCGTATCGGCGACTATTCTTGTGCCTCAAGAGCACCTGGGCAACGTCATTACCCTGTGCATCGAGAAACGCGGCGTGCAGCGCGACATGCAATTCCTTGGCAGCCAGGTTCAGGTTCGCTACGACCTGCCGATGAACGAAGTGGTGCTGGACTTCTTCGACCGCCTGAAATCCACCAGCCGCGGCTATGCCTCGCTGGACTACCATTTCGAGCGGTACCAGTCGGCCAACCTGGTCAAACTGGATGTGTTGATCAACGGCGACAAGGTCGATGCCCTGGCGCTGATCGTGCACCGCGACAACGCGGCCTACAAAGGCCGTGCATTGACCGAGAAGATGAAGGAGCTGATCCCTCGGCAGATGTTCGATGTGGCAATCCAGGCCGCCATTGGCGGGCAGGTGATCGCGCGGACCACTGTCAAGGCGCTCAGAAAGAACGTACTGGCCAAGTGTTACGGCGGCGACGTGAGCCGTAAGCGCAAGCTGTTGGAGAAACAGAAGGCCGGTAAGAAACGCATGAAGCAGGTCGGCAACGTGGAAATTCCACAGGAAGCCTTCCTTGCTGTGCTCAGGTTGGAATAATCGAGTCCTATGTCCCTAAATTTCCCGCTGTTGTTGGTTATCGCCGTAGCCGTTTGCGGTCTGCTGGCCTTGCTTGATCTGGTCTTCCTGGCGCCGCGGCGCCGGGCTGCGATCGCCAACTACGAGGGCAGCGTCAGCCAGCCCGAGCCGTCGGTGGTCGAGCGCCTGGACAAGGAACCGCTGCTGGTCGAATACGGCAAGTCGTTCTTTCCAGTGCTGTTCATCGTGCTGGTGTTGCGCTCGTTCCTGGTTGAGCCGTTCCAGATCCCCTCGGGTTCGATGATCCCGACCCTGGAAGTGGGCGACTTCATTCTGGTCAACAAGTTTTCCTACGGTATTCGCCTGCCGGTGGTGGACAAGAAGATCATCGAGGTCAACGACCCCAAGCGCGGCGACGTCATGGTGTTCCGCTACCCCAGCGACCCCAACGTCAACTACATCAAGCGCGTGATCGGCTTGCCCGGCGACCGCATCCGCTACTCCTCGGACAAGCAGCTGTACGTCAACGGCGAACTGATCGCCCGGCAACTGGTTGGCAGCGAGCCCGGCAGCCTGGGCAGCGCCGAGCTGTACAAGGAAAAGCTGGGTGAGGTCGAGCACGTGATCCGTCAGGAGATGTCTCGTTACCGTGCGCCGCCCGACAGCCAGTGGACGGTGCCCGCCGGGCACTATTTCATGATGGGCGACAACCGCGACAACTCCAACGACAGTCGCTACTGGGATGACCCCTCGATTCCCAAGGAACTGTTGGGCATGGTCCCCGACCAGAACATCGTCGGCAAGGCCTTTGCCATCTGGATGAGCTGGCCCGAACCCAAGCTCAGCCACTTGCCCAACTTCTCGCGAGTCGGGCTGATCAAGTAGCGCCCCCGGCGCCGTCCATGGACGGCGCCGACTGTTTTCCGAGGTGTCCGGCATGAACGCAATGAAGTCTCAGCAAGGCATGTCCATCGTCGGCTGGTTGCTGACCCTGGCGGTGGTCGCGTTCGTGGCGAGTACGGCATTCAAGCTGGTGCCGCACTACATGGATAACCGGACCCTTACCCAAGCCATCGAATCGGTCGGTGCCGACAAGTCCACCCGAATCGATACGGTGGGTGAATTTTATGGCCACGTCAGCCGGGCCATGCAGGTCAACAATATTCAGGATCTGGATTTGAACAAGGTTTTGAGCGTCACCGATGCGGGCAATGTGTTTCAGGCCCACCTCAAGTATGAAAAGCGTGAGCCACTGATCCAGAATCTGGACGTGGTAGTGAAGTTCGATCGTCAGTTCAGCGTGGTCAAGCCGTGACCGCTTCCCTGGATCGCCTCGAACGCCAGCTGGGCTACACTTTCAAGGACCAGGACCTGATGGTGCTGGCACTGACCCATCGCAGCTTCGCCGGGCGCAACAACGAGCGCCTCGAGTTCCTGGGCGATGCCATCCTCAACTTCGTCGCCGGCGAAGCGCTGTTCGAGCGCTTTCCGCAAGCCCGTGAAGGCCAGCTTTCACGGCTGCGCGCGCGTCTGGTCAAGGGCGAAACCTTGGCCATATTGGCCCGTGGCTTCGATCTGGGCGATTATCTGCGCCTGGGCTCGGGGGAGTTGAAGAGTGGCGGTTTTCGCCGCGAATCGATCCTGGCCGATGCCCTCGAGGCCTTGATTGGCGCGATCTATCTGGACGCGGGCATGGACGCGGCGCGCGACCGCGTGCTGGCGTGGCTGGAAGGTCAGTTCGAAGGGCTGACCCTGGTCGATACCAACAAAGATCCCAAGACCCGCCTGCAGGAGTTTCTGCAGTCGCGCGGTGCTGAACTGCCGCGCTATGAAGTGGTGGATATCCAGGGTGACCCGCACTGCCGACAGTTTTTCGTCGAGTGTGAAGTCGTCCTTCTGAATGAGAAAAGCCGGGGCCAGGGCGTCAGCCGTCGCATCGCCGAACAGGTGGCCGCCGCGTCTGCCCTGATCGCCCTGGGCGTGGAGAATGGCAATGACTGATGCACCCGTTACCCGTTGTGGCTATGTAGCCATCGTTGGCCGCCCGAATGTCGGCAAGTCGACGCTGCTCAACCACATTCTGGGGCAGAAGCTGGCGATCACGTCGCGCAAGCCGCAGACCACCCGCCACAATATGCTGGGCATCAAGACCGAAGGCGAGATCCAGGCCGTCTACGTAGACACCCCCGGCATGCACAAGGGCAACGAGAAGGCCCTGAACCGCTACATGAACAAGACCGCCTCGGCGGCGTTGAAAGACGTCGACGTGGTGATTTTCGTGGTCGACCGCACCAAATGGACGGACGAAGACCAACTGGTACTGGAGCGCGTGCAGTACGTGCAGGGCCCGGTGATACTGGCGATCAACAAGACTGACCGCATCGAGGACAAGGCTGACCTGATGCCGCACCTGGCCTGGCTGCAGGAACAGTTGCCGAACGCCGAGATCGTGCCCATTTCCGCACAGCAGGGGCACAATCTGGACGCGCTGGAAAAAGTGATCGCCGGGCATCTGCCGGAGAACAAGCATTTCTTCCCGGAAGACCAGATCACCGACCGCAGTAGCCGCTTCCTGGCCGCCGAACTGGTGCGCGAGAAGATCATGCGCCAGCTGGGTGCGGAGCTGCCGTACCAGATCACCGTCGAGATCGAAGAGTTCAAGCAGCAGGGCAAGACTCTGCACATACATGCGTTGATCCTGGTCGAGCGCGATGGTCAGAAGAAGATCATCATTGGCGACAAGGGCGAGCGCATCAAGCGTATCGGCATGGAAGCGCGCAAGGACATGGAAGTGCTGTTCGACTCCAAGGTCATGCTCAACCTGTGGGTGAAGGTGAAGGGCGGCTGGTCCGATGACGAGCGGGCCCTGCGTTCGCTGGGGTATAACGACCAGTAATTCCGCACCGCGAGCGATCCCCTGTAGCAGCGGCGCAAGCCGCGTCAAAGGGCGCAGCAGATCTTCTGTTCGTTCGCGTGGGTTCGTGACGCGGCTTGCGCCGCTGCTACAGGTTTGCGTAAGTCATGTCCAATCCCCCAACGCCACAACCCGCCTACGTCCTGCACTCGCGTGCCTACCGCGAAACCAGCGCCCTGGTCGACTTCCTCACCCCCCAGGGCCGACTGCGGGCCGTGCTGCGCAATGCGCGTGGCAAGGCTGGCACCCTGGCGCGGCCTTTCGTGCCACTGGAAGTCGAGTTTCGCGGCAGGGGCGAGCTCAAGAACGTCTCGCGCATGGAGTCTGCCGGCGTGGCCGTGTGGATGCTCGGTGACGCGCTGTTCAGCGGCTTGTACCTCAACGAACTGATCATTCGCCTGTTGCCCAGCGAAGACCCTCACCCACATCTGTTCGAGCACTATGCCGCCACCTTGCAAGCGCTCGCCGCAGGGCGGCCTCTGGAGCCGCTGTTGCGCTCGTTCGAGTGGCGCCTGCTGGACCAGCTCGGCTATGGCTTCGCCCTGGACGTGGACGTCATGGGTGACCCGGTGGCAACCGATGGTTTGTACCGCTTACTAGTCGACGCGGGGCTGGAGCGAGTCGAGTTGTTGCAACCTGGGCTGTTTCAGGGCGCCGAATTACTTGCCATGGCCCAGGCCAGTTGGGAAACGCCGGGTGCGCTGGCCGCCGCCAAGCGCCTGATGCGCCAGGCCTTGGCCGTGCACCTGGGCGGTCGCCCGTTGGTCAGCCGTGAGCTGTTTCGCAAGCCCTGAGCACCACGTATGCTGTGGGCCTGGATTTTTCGGAGAGTTCTCGTGGATACCTGTAACCGCATTCTGTTGGGCGTCAACATCGATCACGTGGCCACCTTGCGCCAGGCCCGTGGCACGCGCTATCCCGACCCGGTCAAGGCCGCGCTCGACGCCGAGGAAGCGGGGGCCGACGGCATCACCGTGCACCTGCGCGAAGACCGCCGGCACATCCAGCCGCGCGATGTGCTGCTGCTCAAGGACGTCTTGCAGACCCGCATGAATTTCGAAATGGGCGTGACCGAGGCAATGCTGACCTTCGCCGAGCAGATTCGCCCGGCCCATGTGTGCCTGGTGCCCGAAACCCGCGAAGAGCTGACCACCGAAGGCGGCCTGGACGTCGCTGGCCAGGAAGCCAAGATCAAGGCCGCCGTCGAGCGCCTGAGCAAGCTGGGTTGCGAAGTGTCATTGTTCATCGATGCCGACGAACGCCAGATCGAAGCCTCGAAACGGGTCGGCGCTCCGGCGATCGAACTGCACACTGGCCGTTACGCCGACGCTCAGACCCCGACCGAAGTCGCCGATGAGCTGCAGCGTATCGTCGACGGCGTCGGCTTCGGCTTGGGGCAGGGCTTGATCGTCAATGCCGGCCATGGCCTGCACTATCACAACGTTCAAGCGGTAGCGGCGATTCGCGGTGTGAACGAGTTGAACATCGGTCACGCGCTGGTCGCCCACGCACTGTTCGTGGGGTTCAAGGCGGCAGTGGCAGAGATGAAGGCGTTGATCCAGGCGGCCAGCAGGGCCTAATCATCTGCGGCATGCAGATAGCTTTCCACAAGGTTTACCCAGCAAGCGGCGCCGATGGGGATGACCGCGTCATTGAAGTCGTACCGATCGTTGTGAACCGAACAGCCGTTGAACGAACCGGTGCCATTGCCCAGCACGAAGTAGCAGCCTGGACGCTCGTTGAGCATCCAGGCAAAATCCTCGCTGCCCATCAGCCGTACCGGCATGCGCTCCAGCACGTTTTCCGCACCCAGCACCGAGCACGCTGACGCATACAGCCGCTGTGTTTCGGCAGGCGTATTGACCAGAACTGGCGCCAACAGTGTGTACTCGATGATCGCTTCGACCCCGAAACTGGCAGCTTGCCCGTGGACGATTTCGCGGATTCGCCTCTCGACCCTGTCCCGCACGGCGGGATCGGCCGTGCGGACGCTCAGCATCAAGGTGGCCGTCTCCGGAATAATGTTGTACACGGTACCTGCGTTGACCTTGCCGACGCTCAGCACCGCTGCATCACTGGTAGAAAGATTGCGTGAGATGACCGTCTGTAGCGCGGTGATGATCCCTGCCAAGGCCGGGATCGGGTCAATGGCACGTTCGGGCATGGCGCCATGCCCGCCGCGCCCGACCAATGTGATGAGCACCTGCTCGGATGACGCCATGAATTCGCCTTGCTGAACTACGGCCTGGCCCACCGGCAGGCCGGGCATGTTGTGCAGGGCATACACCGCATCGCAGGGGAACCGATCGAACAGGCCGGCTTCGATCATCGAGCGGGCGCCGGTCAAACCCTCTTCATCAGGCTGGAAGATAACGTGCAGTGTGCCCTGGAATTGGCCGTGCCAGGCCAGGTGCTCAGCCGCGGCCAACAGGGTTGCGGTATGGCCGTCATGACCGCAGGCGTGCATGCGGCCGGGGTGCTGGCTGGCCCAGGGCAATCCGGTGTTTTCGGTAATGGGCAGGGCGTCCATGTCGGCGCGGATGCCCAGGCTGCGTCCCGCACTGCCACGTCTGAGCACGCCTACCACGCCCTGACCGACGTCCCTGTGCACTTCATAGCCCCAGGCGCGCAAGCGGTCAGCCACCAATGTGGCGGTGTGACGTGTTTGGGTACCCAGTTCGGGGTGTCGGTGAATTTCCCGACGCAATTCGGCGAAGCGCGGCGCGCTGTTTTCCAATTCGGGGTAGATCGTCGCGTTACTCATGTGCCTCTCCTTTTTTGTTCTTGTTCAGTCACGGCCGGGATGTTCTGGAAACCAACGCAGGACGCACAGGGCCAAGGTGACAGCAGCCGTCAGATACAGGGCTGGCGTTAGCGGGTTGCCGGTCATACCGATCAGCCAAGTCACCAGCAAAGGTGAAAAGCCACCGAACAGCGTCACGCCGAAGCTGTACATGATCGACAGGCCGGTGACCCTTTGGTCTCGAGGGAAAGCCTCCATCAGCATGGCCATGCTCGGTGCCAGGCCTATGGCCAGCGGTAGAATCAGCAAGGTGATGGCCAGGACGCACAGCAGCGTGTTTTCCTGACTCAGCAGGATGAAGGACGGGTACACGGTCAGCATGGCCAGAGCCGTGACGGCATAGAGCAATGGCTTGCGACGCGTGAAGCGGTCCGCATACCGGCCGGCAATGGGCGTGATGACGGCCAGCAATGCACTGGCCAGGGCAACCAGGGCAAATCCGAAGCTCTGCGGCCGCCCCAGGGTTTGTGTCAGGTAGGTAGGCATGTAGTAGACCACCATGTACATCGTCACGGTGGGCGCGGCCATCCAGCCCATGCCCATGGCCAGGGTGCGGCCATGGGTACGCAGTAGCTGCGCCAGGGAGCAGGCCGTAGCCGTGGCCGTGTGCGTTTCGTTCAGGTGCTGGCGGATGTACCATCCCACCGGACCGATCAGCAGGCCGATCACGAACGGCACTCGCCACCCCCAACTGAGCAGTGATTCGTGGCTCAGGCTGCTGGTCAGAAGCAAACCCGTGCCCGCACCCAATAATGCTGCGGCGCCTTGACTGGCGCCCTGCCAACTGACCATGAAGCAGCGGTGGTCGGCGCGTCCCGACTCCATGAGAAAGGCCGAGGCACAGCCCACCTCGCCGCCCACCGATAGCCCTTGCAATAGCCGGGCGACCACCAGCAGGACACTGGCGCTGATACCGATGCTGGCGTAGGTCGGGGTGAACGCGATGATGCCGGTGCCCAGTGTCATCAGCGCGATGGTCAGCGACAATGCGGCCTTGCGTCCGCGACGATCGGCGACCCGTCCGATCAGCAGCGCGCCCAGGGGGCGCATGACGAAGCCGACCGCAAACGTGGCCAGGGACATCAGCAACGATGCCACAGCCGAACCACTGGGGAAGAAAAGCTGACCGATAATGACCGCGAAGAAGCTGTAGACGGTGAAGTCATAGATTTCCAGGCCATTGCCCAGGGATGACGCAAAAATCACCCGTCGCATCTGCGGTGACGCCGGCTGCCGTATGGCATGGCTGGGAAGAGCAGGCGAGTCGCTGGCAGAAGTGCTGTTCATGATGAATGCCTGTACCGGGAGTCGAATTACCGGCAAGTGTCGAGTACGGGTTCGCCCAGCGCACATCACTTTTATTCAAGGGGTTAAGCGTTGGTTGGGGTAGGTGTAGCAGGTAGCGATCCGGTTCTGGCCATTGAGGTTGAATGACTCCGGAATCCCTCAGATGAAGGGCAGCAGAAGTGCAGTCTGGTAACTGGTCCTTCGAGGATCAGCCTGTAATAAGTGCAGGTTCGTTGGCATTTTATCGATGATCGGCGTGGTTCGCGGATCAAACCAGCGGGTGTCTGCAATCGCAAGGGCTTGAGAAAGCCGCAAGGATAAACTGCGTTTCACTCTGTCTGGATGGCTCATAAAGCGTTCGACGTCGAGTGCTCTACCGCGAAACCGCTTTGCAATTGGGTGAACAACAGTCCTGCCGCCCGTGTCAGGTAGCTTCGGTTCACGCAGACGATGTTGACGGAGTAGTCGGGCACCGATTCCTCGAGTTCGACAGGATGCAGATGCTTGACCATGTCACCCAGACCTACCAGACCAGGCCCTAATGCTCCCTGGCTTATCACCATGACCGAATCGCTGTTGAGCAGCATCTTGATCGCCAGGTTCATGGCCGTGCATTCGAACACCCGCCGCGGCCGGCCCAGAGCACTGCTGGCAAACAGCTGGTTGAACTGCGACAGGGTATCCGCAACGCTATCGACGCTGATCCACTGCGCTTCCTGAAACAAGCGCAAGGAGCGAACATGTTGCAGCGGGTGGCCTTTGCGTACGGCCACCACACCTGGGATCCGACACAATGGCTGCCAGTCCAGACCCACGGCGTGGCTGGGTACCTGTGAGGTCAGGGCAAAATCCAGCAAGCCGTCACGCAGGTGCTGCAACAGTTGCGCAGGGCGCATTTCCAGAACCTTCAACGCGGCGTTCGGGTAGGTTTGCTGGAAATGCAAAAGGGTCTGTTGCAGAGGCGATAGTAGCGCCGTGACAGGTGTCACCCCAAGGGTGATCTCGCTCACGGTCAGGCCTTTCATGTCTTCGATTTCCTGGCGCGCCCGCCGTACGCTTTCCAGTGCCTGCCGGGCATGACCGAGCACGCGTTGACCATGCTCGGTGAGACTCATTCCTTTGTTGGAGCGAACCAGAAGCGTCACCCCCAGCTGACTCTCGAGCTCTTTCATCGACCGGCTCAACGCTGACTGCGTCAGGTGAAGCACCTGCGAGGCGTCTTGCAGGCTGCCGGTTTCATGAATGCAGACGAGCGCGCGCAGTTGATGCAATTTCATTGTGTGTTGATCTCCCTGACCTCCGGAGATGATCAACTGCGCAATCGAAGGAAATCAAGGCGCAAACGGCAACTCGCGCTTGTGAAGGGTCTGGTCGTAGGCCTTGACGATGATCGCGTAGGCTTCGTCGCCCACGGGTTCGCCGTGCAGGAACGCGTCGATCTGCTTGTAGCTCACCCCATGGGCGTCCTCATCAGGCTTGCCGGGGCGCAGTTCTTCGAGGTCGGCCGTGGGTACCTTCATCACCAGGTTGTCCGGCGCGCCCAGGCGGCGGGCGATGGCGCGCACCTGGTTCTTCACCAGGCCGCTCAAGGGTGTGAGATCGCAGGCGCCGTCACCGAATTTGGTGAAGAAGCCCATGACCGCTTCGGCCGCATGGTCCGTGCCGATCACCAGGCCATTGTTGGCGTTGGCAATGGTGTATTGCGCGACCATGCGCACTCGCGCCTTGACGTTGCCCATGACGAAGTCGCGACGGGCGTCGCTCAGCTCGTGCAGCTGGGTGATCTGCTGAGCCAAGCCTTGTACGGCGCTGGCAATGTTGACCGTTTCTTCGACATCGGCGCGAATGAAGCGCATGGAGGCCGCTGCGTCGTCCTCGTCGTGCTGCACGTTGTAGGGCAGGCGCACGGCGATGAATCGGTAGTCCGTGTCACCCGTGCTCGCGCGCAGTTCCTCGATCGCGAGCTGTGCCAGGCGCCCGGCCGTGAGCGAATCGACGCCGCCGCTGATGCCCAGCACCAGGACCTTCAAGCCCGCCGCTGTCAGGCACTGCTTGATGAACGCCTTGCGGCGTTCGATTTCCTGGTCGATGGCGTGGTCGTCGGCGAACGGGGGGACCACGGCCAGGGCGGCAGCGATCTCGCTTTGGCGGTTGCTCATGGGCGGACTCCTTGAAGGTGGGGTTCGAGCGGGGAGGGGTGAAAGCTTACCTCGAAATGGCCGGTACTACCGGCCAAGCTTTCGAATCACTTCTGATGCTTCTTGACCCATGCTTCCATCTGGTCGATCTCGGCCTGTTGGGCTTTGATGATTTCTTCTGCCAGCTTGCGCATCTCGGCGTCCTTGCCGTATTTGAGTTCGATCTTGGCCATGTCCACTGCCGCTTTATGGTGGGCCAGCATGCCTTTGGCGAAGGCGACGTCGGCGTCTTTTTCCATGCCGCCTTCGTGCATAGATTTCTGCATGGTTTCCATGCTCATCATGTATTCATGCTGCATCGGCGTCATGTCGCCATTACTGTGCGACATCTCGGCAGCGAAGGCTGGGGTGGCCAGACAGGCCAAGAGCAGGGCGGCGGTGGTTTTCATGGTGGTGACCAATCCGTGAGTGGGTTCGATGGGTTGACGGGTAACCTGGGGGAAGGTTCCGTAGGCGGTGTTTCTGGATGTGCAAGCCGAAACCTGGCACAGATGAGCCCGCTTCACGTTACCGTGAGGCGGGCGTCGAGGTCTAGCGAGCAGCGCTTGATCTCGCCGTATCGCTGCCTTTGAAGTGATCCGCGAGTATTGGTACCCAGATCATCAAGCCCCGTCAGTTTGTCGTTTGTGTAAGCGAGCTGAAGCGTCTATATTTGCATATTCGATTATCCACATATTCTGGTCGATTGTTCATGAACCTTCCACCTCACACCTTCTTCAAGTGCCTTGGGGATGAAACTCGCGCTCGGATCATGCTCATGCTTTCGGCTGAAGGTGAGCTGTGCGTATGCGAGTTGATCTGGGCACTGGACGATAACCAGTCGAAAGTTTCGAGACACCTCGCCCAGCTTCGGGCCTGCGGGTTACTCGCAGATCGAAGGCAGGGGCAGTGGGTTTACTACCGACTGCATCCCGAGCTTGAACAATGGGCGCTGGATGTTCTGAGCATCACTATGCAGGCTCACCAGTGCTGGGTTAGCGACCATCAGGGACGGCTCGCTGCCATGGAAGACAGACCCGTGCGCCAAGCCTCCTGCTGCTGACCTTCTGATCCGGAACATGCCCATGCTCATCGCTGCCTCGATTTTTGTAGTTACGCTCGTCTTTGTGATCTGGCAACCAAGGGGCTTAGGCGTCGGCTGGAGCGCAGCATCAGGTGCAGTTCTGGCACTCCTGACGGGCGTGGTCAGCCTGGAGGATGTACCGGTTGTATGGCACATCGTCTGGAACGCCACCGCGACCTTCATTGCCGTGATCATCATCAGTTTGCTACTGGATGAGGCGGGTTTCTTCAAATGGGCAGCGCTTCATGTAGCCCGCTGGGGCCGAGGCAAAGGCGGACGCCTGTTTGCGCTGATGATTCTGCTCGGTGCAGCCGTCTCTGCACTGTTCGCCAACGACGGTGCAGCACTGATCCTCACTCCCATCGTTATCGCGATGCTGACGGCGCTGCGGTTTAGTCCTGCATCGACCCTGGCATTCGTGATGGCTGCCGGTTTCATCGCCGATACCGCCAGTCTGCCCATGGTGGTGTCCAATCTGGTCAATATCGTCTCGGCAGACTTTTTTGGCGTTGGTTTTGGCGAGTACGCTTCTGTCATGTGGCCAGTGAACCTGGTGGCGGTGGCCGCGACGCTGTTCATGCTTTGGCTCTTCTACCGCAAGGACATTCCCGGCCAGTACGACGCGAATCAGCTCGAGGCCCCAGAAGCGGCGATTCGTGACCGTGCCACCTTTATTGCCGGGTGGTGGGTACTGGCCTTGCTGCTGGTGGGTCTATTTGCACTGGAGCCGTTGGGTATCCCCATCAGCGCCGTTGCTGCTGCGTGTGCGGTGATTCTGCTGGTCATCGCCGGCAAAGGTCACATCATCTCCACGAGAAAGGTCATCAAGCACGCGCCCTGGCAAATCGTCGTGTTCTCACTGGGCATGTATCTGGTGGTCTATGGCCTGCGCAATGCAGGGCTGACCGACTCGCTCTCGGCCTTGCTGAACACATTCGCCGAGCACGGACTGTGGGCCGCTACCTTGGGCACGGGCATGACCGCTGCGCTGCTGTCCTCGATCATGAACAACATGCCGAGTGTGCTCATCGGTGCGCTGTCCATTCAGGGCAGTGACGCTACGGGCCTGCTGCGTGAGGCCATGATCTACGCGAACGTCATCGGTTGCGATCTTGGCCCGAAGATCACGCCCATCGGCAGCCTCGCCACGCTGTTGTGGCTGCATGTTCTGGCCCAGAAAAACATCCGCATCAGCTGGGGCTACTACTTCAAAGTCGGAAGTATCCTCACCTTTCCGATCTTGCTGGTAACGCTAGTGGCACTGGCGTTGCGCCTCAGCATCCCTGTCTAGGAGAAAACGATGAAAGTGCTCTTCATGTGTACGGCAAACAGCTGCCGCAGTGTTCTGTCGGAGGGGCTGTTCAACTATCTTGCACCGAGCGGCTTTAGCGCCGTCAGTTCAGGCAGCTTCCCAAGCGGTCAGCTCAACCCTCGCGCTGTGAGCACGCTGCAAGCGCTGGGTATCGACACCACAGGTCTCTACAGCAAGGGCTCCGAGGTATTTTCAGACTCACCACCGGATGTTGTGATCACCGTGTGCGACAAAGCGGGGGGCGAACCCTGTCCAGTGTATTTTGGGCCTGCCATCAAAAGCCATTGGGGCCTTGCCGATCCGTCTGACGTGGAAGGGTCAGACAGCGCAATACAGGCAGCATTTGACGCGACAGTTCTCCAGATCAAAAAGCGCTTCGAAGCGTTTTTCAGTCTGGATCATTCGGCGCTTGGACCGCAGGAATTAAAGCAGGAGTTGGATCGGATAGGCGAGATGTGATGGACGAATCTTCTTTGGAGCGAAGTCCGGATTTTTCACATCCAAATCTGGCGCTAGCTGGATCGGGCGCCGAGCATAGGGAGGGCATACGAGGTGTAACCCCCCAACCCAGCGTATTTCATGGGGTTGGAGGGTAGGCGTCAGTCAGATGTGTACGAAGTGAATTACTGGCAGGCTTCGCAATCCGGCTCGTCGATCGCGCAGGCTTTCGGCACAGGCGCCGGGCCGGCTGGTGCGGCTTGCATCGGCGCGCTGTCGCCACCGCTGGACACGGCGTTGAGCTTGCTGGTGCTGATGGTCGACTTCTCGGTGCTGGTCGCGGCCAGGGCACGGAGGTAGTAGGTGGTTTTCAGACCACGGTACCAGGCCATGCGGTAAGTCACGTCGAGCTTCTTGCCCGAGGCACCGGCGATGTACAGGTTCAGCGACTGAGCCTGGTCGATCCACTTCTGGCGACGGCTGGCGGCATCGACGATCCACTTGGTGTCCACTTCGAAAGCAGTCGCGTAGAGCTCTTTGAGTTCCTGCGGGATGCGTTCGATCTGCTGCACCGAGCCATCGTAGTACTTCAGGTCATTGATCATGACCGAGTCCCACAGGCCGCGTTCTTTGAGGTCGCGAACCAGGTAGGGGTTGATCACGGTGAATTCGCCCGACAGGTTCGATTTCACGTACAGGTTCTGGTAGGTCGGCTCGATCGACTGCGACACGCCGGTGATGTTGGCGATGGTCGCGGTCGGTGCGATGGCCATGATGTTCGAGTTGCGAATGCCTTTCTGCACACGGGCACGAACCGGCGCCCAGTCCAGGGATTCGTTGAGGTCGACATCGATGTACTTCTGGCCACGGGCTTCGATCAGGATCTGTTGCGAATCCAGCGGCAGGATGCCCTTGGACCACAGCGAACCCTGGAACGTCTCGTAGGCGCCACGCTCGTCGGCCAGGTCGCAGGACGCCTGGATGGCGTAGTAGCTGACCGCTTCCATCGACTTGTCGGCGAACTCGACCGCAGCATCCGAACCGTACGGGATGTGCTGTTTGTACAGCGCGTCCTGGAAGCCCATGATGCCCAGTCCGACTGGACGGTGCTTGAAGTTGGAGTTGCGCGCCTGCGGGACCGAGTAGTAGTTGATGTCGATCACGTTGTCGAGCATGCGCACGGCGGTGTTGATGGTGCGCTCGAGCTTGGCGGTGTCCAGCTTGCCGTCGGCGATGTGGTTCGGCAGGTTGATCGAGCCCAGGTTGCAGACCGCGATTTCATCCTTGTTGGTGTTCAGGGTGATCTCGGTGCACAGGTTCGAGCTGTGGACCACGCCGACATGCTGCTGCGGCGAGCGCAGGTTGCACGGGTCCTTGAAGGTCAACCATGGGTGGCCGGTTTCGAACAGCATCGACAGCATCTTGCGCCACAGGTCTTTGGCCTGGACGGTCTTGAACACCTTGATCTTGTTGTACTCGGTCAGCGCTTCGTAATACTCGTAGCGCTCCTCGAAGGCCTTGCCGGTCAGGTCGTGCAGATCAGGCACTTCGTTGGGCGAGAACAGGGTCCACTTGCCGTCGTCGAAGACGCGCTTCATGAACAGGTCGGGGATCCAGTTGGCGGTGTTCATGTCGTGGGTACGACGGCGATCGTCACCGGTGTTCTTGCGCAGCTCGATGAATTCTTCGATGTCCAGGTGCCAGGTTTCCAGGTACGCGCAGACTGCGCCCTTGCGCTTGCCGCCCTGGTTGACTGCAACGGCGGTGTCGTTGACCACTTTCAGGAACGGCACGACGCCTTGTGATTTACCGTTGGTGCCCTTGATGTACGAGCCCAGTGCGCGCACGGGTGTCCAGTCGTTGCCCAGGCCGCCGGCGAATTTGGACAGCATGGCGTTGTCGTGGATGGCGCCGTAGATACCCGACAGGTCGTCCGGCACGGTGGTCAGGTAGCAGCTGGACAGCTGCGGACGCAGGGTACCGGCGTTGAACAGGGTCGGGGTCGAGGCCATGTAGTCGAAGGACGACAACAGGTTGTAGAACTCGATCGCGCGATCTTCCTTGTTCTTCTCTTCGATCGCCAGGCCCATGGCCACGCGCATGAAGAAGATCTGCGGCAGTTCGAAACGCACGCCATCCTTGTGGATGAAGTAACGGTCGTACAGGGTCTGCAGGCCCAGGTAGGTGAATTGCTGATCGCGCTCGTGGTTGATCGCTCGGCCCAGTTTTTCCAGGTCGAAGGTGGCCAGCACGGGGTTCAGCAGTTCGAATTCGATACCCTTGGCGATGTACGAAGGCAGGGCCTTGGCGTACATATCGACCATTTCGTGGTGAGTGGCGCTCTCGGCCACTTCCAGGAAGCTCAGGCCTTCGGCGCGCAGGGTGTCCATCAGCAGGCGGGCAGTGACGAACGAGTAGTTCGGCTCGCGCTCGACCAGAGTACGCGAGGTCATCACCAGGGCGGTGTTGACGTCCGTCAGGGCCACGCCGTCGTACAGGTTCTTCAGGGTTTCTTTCTGGATCAGACCGCCGTCGACTTCGGCCAGGCCTTCGCAGGCTTCGCTGATGATGGTGTTCAGGCGACCCATGTCCAGCGGCGCCAGGCTGCCGTCGGCCTTGGTGATGCGAATGCTGGGATGCGCTTCGACCGGTGCGTCGGCCGGGGTGCGGGTGGCGCGTTCCTTGGAGCGTTCGTTGCGGTAGATCACGTAGTCGCGGGCGACTTTCTGCTCGCCGGCACGCATCAGGGCCAGTTCGACCTGGTCCTGGATTTCCTCGATGTGGATGGTGCCACCCGATGGCATGCGCCGCTTGAACGTGGCGGTGACCTGTTCGGTCAGGCGCGCGACGGTGTCGTGGATGCGCGACGAGGCGGCAGCGTTGCCGCCTTCAACTGCAAGGAACGCCTTGGTGATGGCCACGGTGATCTTGTCGTCGGTATAGCCGACCACGGTACCGTTGCGCTTGATCACGCGCAGTTGGCCAGGAGCGGTCGCGGCCAGATCCGGACTGGCATCGTTGGCCTGCGGCGCCTTGGCCGGCGAGTTCTCGCGAGTTGTGTCGGTCAGCATGGGGTGAGTATCTCCACGTTCATAAGTTTGACTGGACGCCAATCATTGGCTCAGCCATTAAAAACTGTCCGCGGAAGGCCAGGGCCTTCAACGCTGGGTGTAGGAAAGAGCGAAAATTGCGGCCATCCGCAGGTAACGGTAGGCAAGGAATTCGTGGGCAAAAAACGTAGGAAAAGCACACCGCAAGGGCTTGAGTTCTTGCTTTGACTTGTGCTTGGTTTTTTGAGCAAAACCCTACATGTAGTGGTTTCGCGCGCCGGGGATACAAGATAATGCGGTCAGGGGGGTATTGCAAGGTGCCTTGCTGTGGATAACGTGTGGGTAATGTGTGGGTGATGACGCCAGCCCGCGCCGTGTCTGGCACGGGCGGGACATGACCGTTTGTCCATGACTTTCGTGCAGCGTCATGGCGGGCGATACCAGGAGGAGGGCGCCGCGAGCGCTGGCCACTGCGCTCGCGGCGGCACGGTTCAAGCGGTGGCGGCGCGCATCGTCAACACCTCCTGGGCCGTGTCGTTTTCGTCCTCGCTGATGCTGTACCACGGGGTGTAGCGCTGGCGTCGCAGCCAGCCTGCAGCGGTCCAGGTTTCGGTCGGGCGGCCCAGGGCGTCGTAGTACTGCAGGTCGTGGTAACCGTGCTCGGCGTCGCGCTGGCTGTCGTCATTGATGTAGCGGTCGCTGTTGGCGAAATACGGACGATAGGCTCGGATCACCTGGCCCTTGGTGTCGTATTCGACCCGCTCGCTGACCCGCCAGCGCGGGTCGGCCTGGGCTTGACCCGGCAACAGTGCGCCGTCTTCATCTACCTGATAGGCCAGGCCGGGCTCGACCCGTTGCTTGCTCTGCACACTGCGGCCGAAACCGTCGAAGCTCTC
Source organism: Pseudomonas rhizosphaerae (assembly GCF_000761155.1). Lineage (NCBI taxonomy): Bacteria > Pseudomonadati > Pseudomonadota > Gammaproteobacteria > Pseudomonadales > Pseudomonadaceae > Pseudomonas > Pseudomonas rhizosphaerae. The sequence continues at coordinate 1,028,298 of NZ_CP009533.1, forward strand.
GATGCTCATGCGCACCTGGCGTTGCGGATCCCCCGGGTAGCGGTCGGCCTGGAAGGCGGCGACCCGCACCGGCTGTCGGCTGCGGCTGACCAACGGCGCCAGGGCTTCGGCGCTGTCGCTGTCGAGCAACCCCAAGTGCCACTGACGTCGCGCACTGGCACGCAGCCGCCCGTCCAGCGTCACGCGACCCGCGCTGACCTGCGCAGCGATGGCCGCTTCGTCGGCCACACCGGTGGCCGGCGGCTCGCCCATCCAGGAATCGCTTTCGTAGACATAGGCCATGGCCCAGTCGCCCAACCCTGCCGCATCGTCGGCGATGGCGTCGGCGATGCTTCCGGCCATGGTCTGACCGTTCAACGGTGCGAAGCCCACCGGCTCGCCCATTTCCGTGCCGTGGAAGCTGCTCAGGGACAAGCGGCCCAGTGCGTCGTAGCTGGCCTGCTGCAGGTTGTCGTTGGGGTCGGTGATCTGCACCGGTTGCAAGGTGCGGTAGTCATGCACGGCTTGCGTGGTGCAACCGTCGGCGGCGATGACCTTCACCGGCAAGCACTGGTAGCGGTCGTACTCCACGCGGGTTTCGCCCACCGCTGGCGTCTGACGGTAGGCGAGCACACGATGGAAAGCGTCTGCGCCGCCGTAGGTGGCGTACCCCTGGCGCACCGACCACAGCACGCGGTCTGGCTCGTCCGGCAGGAAGGCCGGCATGCGGGTGTAGCCCAGCTCCAGCAGTTTGGCGTCGAGAGCGGCAGGTTCCAGTACGTCGGCGTAGGCTTGCAGCGCCGCTTCGTCCAACTCGGCGGCTTCGCTGAAGTCCGCCAGCGCCAGGAAATTCGCGGTGCCGTCGGCGCAGCCCTGGTAGCGTTGCAGGCTCAGTGCCGTCAGCGTCCTGGGAGCGGCAGGGCTCAACAGGCCGTCCGCACCCAGCAGCGCTTCATAGCTCAGTTGCTGCAGCGCCACCTGCTCCTTGGGCAGCGACCAGGCATTGGCGCGAGCCCGGTAAGGCAGGTGCAGGCGCCAGTGTTGTGGATCACTGTCCAGATGGAGGGTTTGGGCGCGGCTTTCGGTAAAGTAGAAACGGTGCTGAGCCGGGTCGAAGGCATCGCGCCACCAGGTCTGCTCGTGCTCGTCGCTGTACGGCGGCGTATCGATTTCATGCTTGCGCCGCGCGTAGGCGATCGACAGCGCATGGGTCACTGCGCCGTAGCGATCGGTACGCAGTTGCACGCTATGGTTGCACTGCGGATCATCGACCAGGCGTTCGTATTGATAGGCAACGGTTTCCAGGGTCATGGGCAGCAGAACTGCATGGCGCTGGTGTTCGCTGCAGGGCTGCAGCAACCGCACGCCCAAGCGTACCTGTGTGACCGAGTAGGGCAGGGCATCGCGGGCATCGCCGTCGAAGCCGAAGACTTCGCTGCGCAGCAGCTGACCGCTCAGTGCCCGGGCCATTTCGTGACGCAACGACGCATCGATGTCGGTTACGACGCTGTCGTCGCCGCTGGCTTCATCGTGACGCAGCAACAGCGTGGGCCCCAGCACCCGTGCCTGGGCATCGCTGGTGTCGATCTGCGCCAGGGTTTCATCGACGGCTCGGCCGGTGTGGTACCAGGTCTTGGTCAGCATCGGTGGGGAATGCGGCGTTTCATTGGCTACGTCGGCAGCGGTATCGGTGGCGCGCACCAGACCGAAGCCGCGCATTTCCCGGTCGTGGCCGTCGTAGTAGCCGCGGCGATATTCCAGGCGTTGCGTCAGGGTGTTGCCGGTGATTTCGTCGTGTTGCACCTGGCGCACCACCACATGCACAGGGAACGGCAGCTCGCACACCGGAGCCTCGCCACGTGCAAGCATTTCGGCCTTTTCATCCAGCCATTCCAGTGCCGAGCTGCGGTAGAACGCCTGGGTTTCGGCGCCCATGTTGTTGTTCGAACCCGCCAGAAGATACGGTTTGCGGCCGTTGTTGAAGTCCAGGCGCCAGTGCTGGCCGTGTCGATGGGGCACGCTGATCACCAGGCTGGTGCAGCCCAGGCCTTGCAGATCGGCCACGCTGACCTGCCAGGTGTTGTCGTAACGCAGGCCCTCGGGCCAGGCCTGAGTCACCGGTTCGGCCAGGCCGTTGCCACCCTGGTTGAGGAAAATCAGGGCCTGTTCGCTGCCCAGGTAGACCAGGTCTGCCGCGCCGGAGCCATCGAGGTCGGCCAGGCGCACGCGTGCTGCGTCGAACTCGCTTTGGGCAAACGGCAGGCTGGCGAGCTTGAAACTCTTGCCGAAGACACCGCGGCCCAGGTTCGGCCAGCAACGCAGCTCGTCGTGGCGAATACGGATCAGATGCTGCTGGCCACTGCCCAATACGTCGCTGAAGGCCACCAGTTCATGGCGGCTATCGCTGCCCAAGGGCAGTGGGTCTTCGGCGTGGGCAATGTCGCAGGCCGGGTGGAAGCCCTGTTCGCGGCCACTGGCATACAGCCGCACGCTGCGGCTGCCGATCATGGCCAGGTCGCGCAGGCCATCGCCCATCAAGTCGGCCAACTGTCCTTCGGGGTTGAAGAATTCCAGCGGCAAAGCATTGAAGGGCGTGAAGCCGGACCAGCTGCGGTCGTGGTTCAGGCTGAAGAAGCCGCTGTAGCCCGGCTGCGCCACGATCCAGTCCAGACGGCCATCGCCGGTCATGTCGCTGAGGAACTGGCGAACGGGTTTGCTCGAGTCGGCCACCGGTTGCGTGGGCAACTGTTTCCAGGGCGCATACATCACTGTATCGGTGTCGCCTGCGTCGAAGTCGCGCAGCGGTTCACGGTAGCGCCAGCTGTTGTCTTCGCGGTACAGCACACCTGCCAGACCTTCGCCGAACAGGTCGACCAGTTGATAGGTCTGGCCGTCGTCCAGGCCTGGCATCTGTTCGAATCGGCGGTACTGGTGATCGTCGAAGCTGAAGTGCTCGTAGCGAAACTCGAGCGGCGGCAATTCGTGGATCTCGTCACCTTCGCTGGCCTGGCTGATGGCCGCCGTGAGCAGGCTGTAGCCATGGCATTCGCGGTACTCCAGCCACAGCCGACTGACCAGCACGGGCGCCGGAGCCAGGTCGGCGAAATGGTGGAACATCAATACCTGTTGGCAGCGACGCAGGGTGCGCACTTCAAAGCCGTAGCTGAAGCTGGCGACCGGGTCCGGCCGCACGGGCCAGGGTTGGCTGGCAGCATAGCCGGGCAAGGTCCCCTGTTCGCAGGCACGTTCGCCGTAGTCCAGCACCAGGTCGAAATGCCACTGGGGCGGCAGGCTCGATTCGTCCCACAGGTACAGCGGGGCATGGGCGGTGAGGTTGCCGTAGCGCACGCGAGTCAGGTAGCGCTGGGTGCTGTGGTCGCGCTCGTCGGCAGCAGGCAGGCCACGGCCGTCTTCGGCCTGGTATTCGTAGAGGATGTGCTCGCCGTTGGGCGTAACCGATTCCTCCAGCAGCCATTCGGCCACCTTGTGCGGTGCGTGGCTGGGGAACAGTTTGGCGCTGTCGCGCTTGCCGTACAGGTACAGGCTGCCGTCGGGGCTGTGCACCAGCCAGAAGCCGCTGTCGGTGTCGCTCAGCTGCCAGCGTTCGATGCGGGCGAAGCTGCCTTCCACCCGTGGAAAGTGCCGTGTGACCTTGTACGAAGCACCCAGCGCCTGACCGCGAAAGCGATCGACTTGGGTGCTGACGATCGCGCCCTGGGCGTTGCGCTCGGGCAGCAGGATGTCACCGCTGGGTCCGACTATTTCGTCGTCGGTGGTGTAGGCCGGCACACCTCTTTGCGTGCGTCTGGCGATGGCGTTGCGGCCCAGGCTCCAGCCCATGCCGCACAGGCCGTTGCCCGCCGCACTGCTGTAGCCCAGGCCCAGTTGCGGAGCGCTGCCGCGTCCTGCGGACACGGGCAGGGGAATGTCGAACGTCGCGGCGCCGGTGGCGCCCACGGCGCCCCAGCCCTTGCCGATGCTTTGGATGGCGCCGCCGCCTTTGGGCAGGGACGGCGGATTGATGCCCATGGGGCTTTGTTCTGATGTGTTCATGATTGGGGTATCGCTGAATGGGTAGACAGAATCGAAGTGTCGGTCGCGCCTGCGGCCTTTCGCTATCCATAGAAGTGATGGGTAGGCAGGCGCGACCTTGTGTGCTGTGGGAGCGGGTTCTACCCGCGAATGGGCCGGGCCTGTTTACGCAGACTTGGCCGTATAGCTGACGCGTACGATCACATCGCTCAACGACGCCAGCAGCTCGGGCGTGGAACGGGTGAAGCGCAGGTTCCAGCTGGACACGGCGCCCGTGCCTTCGAACGGCAGGTAACGCTCGTCGTCGAAGTTGAGGGTGAACATGCCGTCGTCATCCATACCGCTGGAGATCGCGATCTGCTGGCTGGCGCGCATGTTTTCCCAGACGTTGCTGCCCACGGTTTCGCCCATTTCCACCTTGCTGTAGGTCTGGGTGAGGATCGCGGCGAGGTCTTCGTACGGGCCCAGCACGGCGGGCAGCGTCACGCTGATGCGTTTGATGCGGCGCAGGTACTGGCCGGGGTAGTCGTTGTCGAACAGCCCCTGTTCCAGCTTGATTTCCAGACCGCCGTTCTTGCCCAGATCGGCCACCACGGTGGCCCACGGCTTGGCGTCGGTTTCCAGCAGGCGACGCACCGAGACGGTCTTGGTGATCTCCAACTGGCGCGCATTACGCTGCAGGTACGCCGCTTCCATCTTCATCAGGTTGAGCTTGAGCGACTCGCCGGCGGTAAGGCCGCGGTAGCTGTCCTTCCAGGCGCCCGGCTGAATGAAGCGGGTTTTCAGGTCGGCGATCTCGTACTGCCAGCAGGCTTCGGCCGCCAGGCACAGCGACACGGTGGTGTCGTAGGCCTGGTAGTAGAAGGTGGCGAACTGGCCGTTGAGCCACTGGTACAGCTGCGCGTTGGTGAAGCGCTTGCTAAGGAACTGATAGGTAGTGGCGGCCTGGTCCACCATCAGCTCGGTCTGGCGCAGTTGCTCGGCGGTGACCTTGGCCTGCTCGTCGTGGACGGCGAGTTGCGCATCGATCTGCTCGATCTCGCGCTTGGCCTGGTCTTCGGCGTGCATCCATTCCTGGTGGCGACGACGGTATTGTTCGGTGCGGTCAAGGGCTTCGGCGGCGCCGTGGAAGCCGGCGGCTGCGCCTTTGGCGATGGCCGTGGCAATGCCGGCGACACCTTCCAAACGCCAGCCGCCGGTGCTGGCACCGACAATGGCACCGCCGGCCATACCGGCAATCACACCGCCTACGGCGCCGACTTGGTTAGGTGGGACCTTCAAGCCTTCGCCAATGGCTTCGGAAACCGCGCCTACGCCTTCGGCCACGCGACCTTGTAGGTGCAGGGCACCGGCCGCGACTTCACCGGCGCTGACCACTTCGTCGGCCAGCCTGCCGTAGTAGGCTAAGCGTCCCTCGGCAATGGCCCGGTTGGCCAACAGTGCTTTGCGGCCCTCGGCTTCTACCTGCTGCACAAGTTGCTGAAGCACGACGCCTTGCTTGGCCATATCCCAAGCCTGCTGCTGTTGCATTTCTTGCAGCTGCGCGCCTTCTTTTCTCTCCAGCAACGACAGCAGCGTGCTGCCGAACTGGATCAGGTTGTCCACGGCGCGGGTGGCTCGCTCGTGCATGACGCGGAAGCGGTAATGCGGAATCTCCTGCGTCAGCAATCGACCGGCGGCGCCACCGGCAGCCCCCGAGCCGAATGCCGACAGCAGGGCACGCGGATCCAGCGGGGCGGCGAACAACGGTAATTGCAGCGGCTTGCCGTCCAGAGTGCGGTTGTGGCGCAGGTTTCGCAGGCGCGCTTCGGCGTTGTCCCAGTTCTGGACGAGCTCGCGATTGAGCGCGACGCGGAAATGCGGGCTGTCCAATTCAGGCACGGTGGGGTCGGTTCTGAACGGCATCAGTACAAGGGGCGGTTGCTCGAATATCACCAGCGACCGACCTTCGTTCGCTGCCGCGCTTTGCGCCACGATACGAGCTTGATCATTCAAACGTTGTTCGAAAGCGCGCAGCTTGCCGTTCACGGAGTTACGCAGTTTTTCCAAGGTGATTGGGCTCCAACCGCTGACGAGGCGCTTGTCCGGACGCGGCCCAAGCAGATCGAGGACACGCACGTACCACAACTTGGCTTCGTTCAAGGCATCCGGGGTCAACTGGCGGTAGGCAGCATCGCCGCGATCAATCAGATTCTTGATGTAGTGGTTGTAGATCGCCTTGCGGTAATGCACCGGGTTGTCGCTAGCAATGCCGTCGGGGTCGATGGGGCCGCGGGTGGATCGTTCGCGACTGATGGCATCTACCAGGGGACGTACATTCCAATAGTCTGGGCGCCCGCTGCTGTCACTGCGACGACTGGGATCGAAAATGAAGCCAAGCCAGTATTCGGCTTCGCCAAACTGCTGCTCGGCATTCAAACGATGGCTTATGAGGAAGGGCAGATGGAAGAACAGCTCCCAGAAGTAGAGACCGTTGGCGCCTTTGAAGTCCATGTATGGCTCGTCACCGGCATTACCCAGTGCAGGCTCGGGTAGATGTTGAGTGGTCCAGGACAGCAAGTTCTCCAAGGCAATACTGGCTCGCTCGATCAGATTACGCGCGAACAGAGTATTCATGCGAATAGGTTGACGGGCACGATCATTTTTGTCGTTCTGAGCAATCGAAGAGCCGGTAAAATCGATAAATTCCGCGATGCCAAGTGATGAGTTGGTATAGGTAGATATCTTTGGAGACCGTAGTGCATCACTGGCACCAACCGTACGCAGTTCGATCTTCGTCGCTCGAACGCAGTGGCCAAGGCTGTTTACTTGCGGGCCCTGCTGCTCTGTAACATAAACACCATGCATCACAGTGAATCCCGTTTCCCCACTTGGCCATGTCGTTGACCAGTCTGGGCGTAGTGTCTCAGGATTGATGGCGAAGCTGACCGTCTGCGGATTTTGTCCAGGCAGAAGTTGCGGGTGTACTGTTGAGTCAACCTTCAGATTCACCTTCGAGGACAGGGATACAGGCGTAGGTTCAAGCATCGACGAAGGGCGGGCCAGGAACAGCTGATAGCCGTTGACGGCCGACTCGTAGGTGCAGACGCCTTGTGTCCACAAGGTCGCGCTTGAGCCAGGGTAATATATGAACCTCAAAGCTATGCTTTCGCCATTCGGTACGAGCCTTAATAGGTCGCGAACCAGCGCCATATTGACGAATTTACCTACCAGACTTGCGCTGCCGCTGGAAACGTCCAAACGAACGTCGTGATCATACGAAAAATCGGAATTGGCGAGTAAAGCTCTGGACGGTGAGTTTCCCAGCGTTGCTGCTATACGAAAGGAGCCATTGGCTTTGAATTTGCCCCCGGTCGCTTTGAAGGTCGATGGGCCTGTCAGCGCCAGTCTTTCGGTAGTGTCGTCTCCAGTCGGCAGGGTTATCGAGATTTCATAATTGTCTACGCCTGTTGCTGTAATTTTCAGAACACTCGTACGGCGCTGTGGACTGAATTCCGTCTGGGTGCGTGCGGTAACCGTTAGCCGATTCGCTGCAAGGGTCACCGTTGTTCCACTTTGAAGGTCGGCTACCCGGCGTTGCCAGTTTGCATAGTTCCAACCACCGACGCCGGCAGCGTTGTCGGGGTGTGGATCGCGCGTGACAACGCTGGCTATGGAGATCTCGCCGCCAGTCACTGGAAACTGAAAACGCCCGGTATTGGATATTCCAAAAAGTCTACCGGCGCGCATGACCAGCGGACGATGCTGGCCCGAGTCGTTGGAGCTACCGTCTACCACACCACTGGTGGGAAACAGCGGCATTGGGTTGAAATTTTTGTCGATCTTGACCGTTTTAAGCACCGCGTAGGTATCAAGAGCCCCATCGGCACTCGTCCCTGCGACCTGACCGCCATACAATAGAAGCAGCATGGCCTCTGGATTAGTTGAGGTATCGACTACCGCCACTGAGTTGATCAGTAATTTTGCAGTGCCATATTCTGGATCGTCCTTATCTTTATCTGTCCACTGGCGGGTGATCTTTGCGGTGTCTACTTCAACTTCCAAATAGCACTGTGGCGCGCTCCAGCTGTCATCGTATTTCTTGTACGTCAGGTTCAAGCGCAGCCTCGAGGCTGCTTTGGGTTTGGCCAGGCTACGATGGGCGTATCTACCGTCGCTCTCAGGCGCCTCTGCTTCCAATGCTTGTGTCTGCGTGGTTTCAACGCTGTGAGTCAGTTCCGCCCATGTCACAAACAATCGTCTGTTGAAATAAACCGGCCTGATCGTGTGCTCAATCGCCGCATCTGAAATCGGCAGGTTGGCCTTTTTCCAGTCCGACCAAGCACCGGGGTTGGGGTTGTCGTGCTTGGGGCCTTCGCCGTGGGAGATGTAACTGCGCTCGGCCATATTGACCGAACGCCAGTAATAGGCACCCTCGGCGCGGGACTTGCCGATAAAATAGTAAGTGGATTCCTTGAAGTCCGTACCGGCTATGTAACCATTGATAATGGTCAGGTTGGCCACTTCTTCGAAGCTGGCCAGGTAGTTCTGCACTGCTTCCTGCGTTGTGTCCAGGCTGATCCGGTTCTGATTGATATCGTTTTCCAGCTGCTGGAAGTAACTCGACTTCTTCATGCGCAGCGAAGGGTCGATGTACAGCGACGGGTACCACGTCAGCTGCTGGTTGGCCGCCCAGATCGGGTATTGGCTACGAATGTCACGCCATTCGCCAAGCAGGTTTTCGCTGAAGCGCACGTCGTCGTACCCCGGCTCCATGCCCAGCAGGGCACCGTTGACGTACTGCTGCAGGCTGGCGATGGCGCTGGCCACCGGGCTGGTTTCCACCGCCTGGGTGACCTGAGTGTCGAGCAGCAGGTATTCGTAGAGGTCGTTCTCGGTGCGCAGTTTTTCGGTCAGGCCGAGGTCGGCCAGGGTGACGTCGTTGGGCACGACTTCGCCCAGGTAGTAAGCGACGAGGGCGTCGCGAAAGCTTTCGTTCAATGAGGCTGCAATGGTCATGGAATGGATTCCTGTGTGGTTTCAAAGGTTGTGAGGCGTCATTGCGGGCCTGTTCGCGAGCCCTCTGCCCGCGAAAAGGCCTACACCGATACCGAAGGGTTAAGCGCTCACTGCCGCCATGGCCGCCTGGCCAACCGCTTGCCAGTCGGCCTCAGGGCTGTCGGCGTTCAAGGCGCAGGCTTGCAGCAAGGTCGCGCCGTTGAGGCCGGTTTGCAGTGCAATGGCCTGGGCACGGCGCAGCCAGTCCAGGTGCGCGACGGTTTTGGCGATGCCTTGGGGCAGCGTGGCGGTCAGTGCGGCGACGTCATCGACGTTCCAGCCCAGCAGGCTGGCGGCAGCGGCGTTGCAGTGCTCGGCCTGGGTGGCCAACTGGCGTTTGCCAGGACGTTTGGAGACGGCGGTGTTGGCCAGTTCCAGGTAGCCCAGCAGGCGTTCCTCGGGTTGTCCGAGAGTGTTGAACAGGCTTTCGTAGGCTTTGAGCAGATGCAGGGTGTGCAGGGTCTGCGGCCACAGGGTGGCGGTGCCCAGCCAGGTGGGTTCAGCCAGGAACATCCGCAGGGCTCGTGCACCCAACTGGCTCCATTTGACGCCCACTGCCGCACAGGTAACGCCGTGCAATTGCTGCAGAACAGCGTCGATACGGTCTTGCACCGGTTCACCCGAAGCAGGCCAGGCTTCGTTTACGCAATCCAGAAAGGCCTGCGGGGTTACTATGGCCCAGCGAGCGGCCAGCAGTGCTTGCTCGGGCAGCAGGCCGGTGTACTCCTGCACGAAGCCCTCAACCAGGCGCTGCTGCCGGGCCAGCCTATCGGCAAGCCATTCGCTCAAGCGCAGCGTGGTGGGCTCGACGGCTTCCGGGGCAAGTGGTAGCACTGTCAGCATCCCTAGCACTGTGGCCACCAGTTGGGCGTGGTCGGTGTCCTGCACGGTGACGTCCGGAGCGATGATGAATCCGCCTGAGCTGATCAGATAGAATGCGCGCAGCTGTGCATACCAGTTGATCACTGTTCCGTCGACGGTCGTTGGCAAGCCCAGATCGTCCACCTGTTCAGGGGTAATGCGCTGGGTAAACGCATCACCGGCCAGTTGCTGCAGGCGCTCGAGCAGGGCTGCGCTCGGCTCGACGCTGCCGGTGGCGTCGAGCAGTTCGCGCAATGCGGTAACGGTCAGCTTGTTGGCTTTAAGCCAGCGAATAGCCCAGTCCACGCGCATCAGCACGTCCAGGATATCGACGCCCGGGGCGCTGGTACGCGACAGCATTTGCCCTCTGGCCACCAATTGGCGGAATTCAGATCCACCTAGCAGCTCCAGCAGCCACTGGCTGTCTTCGACGCTAAGCGCAAACATCTGCGCGATCCGAGCCTGACGATACAACGAGGAAACGAACGGAAGATCGAGTTGCGGTGCACTCACATAAGCAGAAGCATCGGCAATGATACAACTCAGTGAACCAGCGCCCGACAGCGCCAGGGCAGCGCACAGCTGTTGCACTGTCTGTTTTACGCTCATCTCGTTGGAGTCGAGATTCAACGGCGTTTCATTCAATACCAGCGGGGCATTGAACAACGTCGGCGTATTGAACACCTGATCGAACATGGGTGGCTTTCCATCGAAAGCGTAGGGATTGACCTCGCACACCAGCGCCGCAAGCTCTCGCGCTGTCAGGTCGTAGGTACGATTGAAATGACGGTAAGCTCCGATCAACCGCAGGGTATTTGCGTTGAGCAGAAGACGGATGTTATCTCCCTCGCTGCGCATGCCTGCCACGATCAAATTGTCCAGTTCGGGGAACGGTATATGGGTCAAACGCTGAAGACGGATCATGCGTTGCAGGCGGTCGAGTCTGTCAGGCGACAGATTACGGATGCGTGACGGCGCGCCGCGCTCGATACACATGCTGTTGGTATAAATGTCGTTCAATGTCGGCAGGCTGTCATCCAACCCACCCGAACCATTGACGTAGCGGGCCCCGGCGTCCATCGGCTTGGGTGCTGGGTTGGCAGGGTTTGCGCTGGTAATGATGTAGTGCAAGCGGGGGCAGTTGACCGAGACCTGCGGTGCGGTCAGCCCAACGGCCAGCGCCTGCTTGATTTCAGCAGCGCCCAGGCCGGTCTGAGCCATGAAAACGTTCAGGGCTGCTGACGACATATGTCGGTTGGAGTGTTCTGGGATGCCCAGATGAGTGAGCAGGTGCTGTTTTTGCTGTTCGCTGAGTTGACAGTCCGCTGCGTGCAAGTTTACTTCCAGTCGCTGTAATAACTGATCCTTGTGCCGTTGGCCGTAAACGTCGAAGATCAAAGCTGCAGAATAATCACCGCTCAGTTCCACACCTGGATTATCTTCAGGTTTCATGACTACAGCCAGGCATCTTGCATACGCACTGCTCCCGGTCATAGGCGCATTGATCGAACGGTCTAGCAGAGGTCTGCGCTGGAAAAAGTGGGTGTACGCCCGGACTTTCACGATTTTTTCGCCTGCGCCTCCGGTCAGCCTCACTGTGATCAATGTATCAGTGCCATCGGCCGCTACCGCACTGGTAGTGGCAGCAGGCACGCAATCAACCACTGATGGCTGCGGTTGGAGTAGCACGTAGGTCGCTTGAGTATTCCATACGATAACCTCGCTATACGAGGGCGACACCCACGGCTGGCCAGCGGCCAAGATTTCAGCTAGATCGATATCGAAACTTGGGAAGTGCACTGGCTCGAGCAATAACTTCTGGTGTGCAGGACTGATCTGACTCAGCAGACACAATGCGTCATCCGAGCCGTAGACGGCTTCAGGAAAGTCAGGCACGTCCTGGCTGACACGATAATTGATCTCCCCCAGCCTCGGCTTCTCCCCACTCAACGCCAGACTCACCTGCTGATGAGCAAACTGATAGGGGAACACGAACGGGTGTTTCTTCTCGGCCAGCAATTGGTGCACTGGCCGCACATCGCCTTTGTCCGCCTGATACTTGCCGATGCCCTGGGTCAGTACGTCGTTGACCAGGTCCAGCATGGGCCTGCTCTGGTAGGTGCTTTGCTCGTCGATCACCAGCTTGTCCAGGTCCGGGCGGCGGACTGCCAAGGGGATGCGCTTGGGTGAAGTCGAGGCACCTTCGATGCGCTGCTCGGCGAAGCGGCGCAGCGAGCCCAGGTAGGCGACCGGGCCGTCCATGGCTTCGATGGCGCCGACCTTGCAGAACTGGTCCCAGTTTTCCTTGAACAGGTTAGGGTAGCTGGGGCCAACGTCGACCAGGGCGCGCACACCGGTCTGCGGAGCGATCTGCGGCAGGCTGCGGCCCGACGAGACTTGCTCTTCGCGGTAGGAGCGGGCGATCTGGGTGGCGTAGCACAGGGCGTTGTCGTAGGCCATTTCGCCGTCCGCATCGCTCAGGCTGCGCACCTGGCGAACGAAGGCTTGCTTGGGCTGACGGATGATGTCGAACACCGAGCTGTAGCCTAGCCGGGGCATTGCGTCGGCGAAGCTGAGTTTGCCATTCAGGGTACGGGTCTGTGGCGTTTCAGGGACGAGGTTCTGGAACAGCGGGTTGGGTACATAGCTGTCGTCAGAAGGCTGGATAGTGTGCTCGTCGACGTCGTGCTCGATCGGTGCTGTGAAAACGGGTTCATCGTGAATAGACATCGTGGTTCTCTCAAAAAAAGGTCAGCAGGTGCCGGCCCGGCAAGCGCGGCCGGCACGAATCAAAGGAGGTTGGGTAGTCCCTTGCGCGGCGCCTGCTCCCACACTGATCGGCGCTATCACCAAGATCAGTGTGGGAGCGGGTTCTACCCGCGAAGAGGCCAGGCCTGTTTACGACTTGGCGGTATAGCTGACGCGTACGATCACATCGCTCAACGACGCCAGCAGCTCGGGCGTGGAACGGGTGAAGCGCAGGTTCCAGCTGGACACGGCGCCCGTGCCTTCGAACGGCAGGTAACGCTCGTCGTCGAAGTTGAGGGTGAACATGCCGTCGTCATCCATACCGCTGGAGATCGCGATCTGCTGGCTGGCGCGCATGTTTTCCCAGACGTTGCTGCCCACGGTTTCGCCCATTTCCACCTTGCTGTAGGTCTGGGTGAGGATCGCGGCGAGGTCTTCGTACGGGCCCAGCACGGCGGGCAGCGTCACGCTGATGCGTTTGATGCGGCGCAGGTACTGGCCGGGGTAGTCGTTGTCGAACAGCCCCTGTTCCAGCTTGATTTCCAGACCGCCGTTCTTGCCCAGATCGGCCACCACGGTGGCCCACGGCTTGGCGTCGGTTTCCAGCAGGCGACGCACCGAGACGGTCTTGGTGATCTCCAACTGGCGCGCATTACGCTGCAGGTACGCCGCTTCCATCTTCATCAGGTTGAGCTTGAGCGACTCGCCGGCGGTAAGGCCGCGGTAGCTGTCCTTCCAGGCGCCCGGCTGAATGAAGCGGGTTTTCAGGTCGGCGATCTCGTACTGCCAGCAGGCTTCGGCCGCCAGGCACAGCGACAGGGTGGTGTCGTAGGCCTGGTAGTAGAAGGTGGCGAACTGGCCGTTGAGCCACTGGTACAGCTGCGCGTTGGTGAAGCGCTTGCTGAGGAACTGATAGGTGGTGGCGGCTTGATCCACCATCAGCTCGGTCTGGCGCAGTTGCTCGGCGGTGACCTTGGCCTGCTCGTCGTGGACGGCGAGTTGCGCATCGATCTGCTCGATCTCGCGCTTGGCCTGGTCTTCGGCGTGCATCCATTCCTGGTGGCGGCGACGGTATTGTTCGGTGCGGTCCAGGGCTTCGGCGGCGCCGTGCAGCGAGGCTGCAAGGCCTTTAGACACAGCGGCAGCGATGCCAGGAACGCCTTCCAAACGCCAGCCGCCTGTAGTGGCGCCTACGATAGCACCGCCGGCCATGCCGGCAATCACACCGCCCACTGCACCGACCTGATTAGGCGGCACTTTCAAGCCTTCGCCAAGGGCTTCGGATACGGCACCGACGCCCTCGGCTACGCGTCCTTGTAGGTGCAATGCGCCGGCGGCGGTCTCGCCCGCGCTGACTACTTCGTCAGCCAGCTTGCCGTAGTAGGCCAGACGGCCTTCGACAATAGCCCTGTTTGCCATGAGGGCTTTGCGTCCTTCGGCTTCAACTGACTGCACTAATTGCTGCAGGATGATGGCCTGCTTGCTCATATCCCAAGCTTGCTGCTGCATTTCCTGTAACTGAGCGCTGTCTTTGCGCTCAAGCAGTGATAACAACGTGCTACCGAACTGGATCAGGTTGTCCACGGCGCGGGTGGCCCGCTCGTGCATGACACGGAAGCGGTAGTGAGGAATTTCTTGACCCAATAGCCGGCCTACTGCGCCGCCAGCAGCACCGCTGCCGAAGGCCGACAACAAGGCGCGTGGGTCAAGCGGAGCGGCGAACAATGGTAGTTGCAGTGGTTTACCGTCCAAAGTGCGGTTGTTACGCAGGTTTCGCAGGCGCGCTTCGGCGGTATCCCAGTGCTGCACCAGTTCTCGGTTCAAGGCAACTCTGAAGTGCGGGTTGTCCAGTTCTTGAAGCATTGGGTCAGCGTTGAACGGCATCAGCACCAAAGGGGGCTGGTGGAAAATGATTGCTGATCGGCCACCGTTTTCCGCCTCGCTGTCAGCTTTGCGCTGAGCTTCCTCATTAAGACGATACTCAAAGGTACGCAATGTGCTGTTATGCGAATTGGACAAGGCTTGCAACGTGACGGGGTTCCAGCCGCTAAGCAGCTTCTTGTCCGGGCGCGGACCAAGCAAGTCCAAAGCGCGCACGTACCACAGCTTGGCCTCATTCAAACCATCGGGTGTCAACTGACGGTAGGCACTGTCGCCACGGTCGAGCAGGTTCTTAATGAAGTGGTTGTAAACCGCCTTGCGATAATGCACAGGGTTGTCACTGGCAATGCCGTCCGGATCGATCGGTGCCCGAGTTGATTGTTCCCGGCTGATGGCATCCACCAGCGGACGCACGTTCCAGTAATCCGGGCGGCCGGTAGTGTCCCTGCGTCGGCTCGGGTCGAAAATGAAGCTGAGCCAATAGTCCGCTTCGATAAACTGCTGTTCTGTGTTAAGACGATGGCTGATCAGGAAAGGAAGGTGAAAGAACAGTTCCCAGAAGTAAAGGCCGTTGGCGCCCTTGAAGTCCATCGGAGGTTGGTCGCCAGTTGCAGCCAAGGCGGGCTCCGGCAAATGCTGCGTTTCCCACGACAGCAGATTTTCCAGAGCGACGTTGGCGCGTTCGATGAGATTACGGGCAAATAGCGTGTTCATGCGGACCGGCCGGCGATCAGCCGTATTCTGATCATTCTTGCGGATCGAGCATCCATTGAAGTCGATAAATTCTGCTGTTCCGAGCGTCGGATTGGTACTGTAGGAAATCTTCGGCGCGACCAGCGTCGCACCGCTGCTGATTGTTTCCAGCTCTATTGTAGTGGCTTTGACGCAATGACCTTCCCCGGTATAATCATTACCGATGCGGTTCATCACGAACACGCCATGCAGCACAGTGAAATGCTTTTGAGCACCTGGCCATTCAACCCCCCAATCCGGACGTAGGCTTTCTGGATCGATATTGATTGTAATGGTTTGAGTGTGTTGGGCTGGGTAAAGAGCGCTCTGTATTTCACTGACATGCAGATTGACTTTCTGACCGATATCGACAGGCGTTGGATTACCCATCGAATTTGATCGTGCAAGAAATTGCGCAAAGCTAGAGTCGCCGTGGCTGAGGGTAGCGGAGGTGGTGAAAGTACGAGCGTCTATGAATCGCAAGATATTCATGCTGCAGGTGGCACCCACTGAACTCTTTAACTGCCGGATGAGCGCCATGTTGATTTTCTTGCCATTCAGGTTGGCGCTGCCGCTTTGCGCATTGAAGCTGATGGAGCCGCTGTCGGTATTTTGAATGAAGTTGGCCAAAGCCACCGACGGTTTTTGGATAGCTATCAGTCCAAGAAATGCGCTTTTAAATACGCCCCCGCTAGTGGTGATCGTAGAACCTGCCCTCAGCGTGGCCCATTCTGCTCCATTGTCTTCCGGCAGCTTAAGTGTAAATACATAGTTGTTTGTGCCGGTGGCCGTCAGAGTAAACTCATTGATCCGATCAAAGCTAGCAGTGATGCGGGTAGATACTTTGATTTGTTTGCGAGATTCATCGTAAGTAATGTCGCGACCGTTCTCGATCTGAGCAATGAGGGACTGACGTCCACCATGGTTCCAACCGCTGAATCCAGTGGTTTGGGAGTTTGGCGATGTCGTGACACTTGGAGTCTTAAGCCGTACCGTTGCAGAGGTGACTGGAAACTGGAATCGACCTTTGTTGGCATTTGCAAAAAGCAGCCCGGTACGCATGACCAGTGTACGGTGAGGACCGTTGTCCGTCGCGGGCACGTCGTCTACTTTGCCGCGTGTAGGAAACAAGTCGAAGCTGTTAAAGTTCTTATCGATCTTAAGCGCCCTCAGCATCTTATAAGTATCCAGGCTTCCATCCGCAGCGTTCCCTACTCGCGCATAGCCCGCGTAGACAGCAAGTAATAGCGCTTCAGGATTGGTGGAGGTGTCGGCAACAGCAATCGTGTCGACATCCACATTTCCACGGGCGTCGGTGATTGCCGAGTAATCGGTTTCGAACTCCAGGTAACACTGCGGAGCACTCCAGCTGTCGTCGTATTTCTTGTACGTAAGGTTCAGACGCAACTTTGCCGTGACTTTGGGTTTTGCCAGAGGCCGGTGTTCATATTTGTCCCCCTGGGGAGGCACCGCTTCCAGCGCATTGCTATTGTCTGCTTCAAGGCTGTCGGAAACCTCTGTCCAGACCACAAACAGACGATTGTTGAAGTACACCGGGCGAATGCTTCGTTCGAGTGCTGATTCCGAGATGGGCAAAGCGGCTCGCTTCCAATCCGACCATGCGCCCGGATTAGGGTTGTCATGCTTGGGGCCTTCACTGCCTTGAGCGATATAACTGCGTTCAGCCATATTCACCGAACGCCAGTAATACGCCCCCTCGGCACGGGATTTACCGATGAAGTAATAGTGAGACTGGGCAAAGTCGGTCCCGGCGATATAGCCATTTATGACGGTCAGGTTGGCCACTTCCTCGAAGCTGGCCAGGTAAGCCTTTACCGCGTCCTGAGTGGTATCGATGCTGATCCGGTTTTGATTTATATCGTTTTCCAGCTGCTGGAAGTAACTCGACTTCTTCATGCGCAGCGAAGGGTCGATGTACAGCGACGGGTACCATGTTAGTTGCTGGTTGGCCGCCCAGATCGGGTATTGGCTACGAATGTCGCGCCATTCCCCAATCAGATCCTCACTGAAGCGCACGTCGTCGTAACCCGGCTCCATGCCCAGCAGGGCACCGTTGACGTATTGCTGCAGGCTGGCAATAGCGCTGGCCACCGGGCTGGTTTCCACCGCTTGGGTAACCTGAGTGTCGAGCAGCAGGTATTCGTAAAGATCGTTCTCGGTGCGCAGTTTTTCAGTCAGGCCGAGGTCGGCCAAAGTGACATCGTTGGGCACGACTTCGCCCAGGTAATAGGCGACGAGGGCGTCGCGAAAGCTTTCGTTCAATGAGGCTGCAATGGTCATGGAATGGATTCCTGTGTGGTTTCGAAGGTTGTGAGGTGTCAGTGAGGGCCTGTTCGCGGGCAAAGGGCTCGCCGCCCGCCCCGCTCCCAAGAGGGTTTGATTAACACCTCGAACCCTTGTGGGAGCGGGCTTTGCCCGCGAAGAGGCCTGCACCGATACCTAGGGTTAAGCGCTTACTGCCGCCATGGCTGCCTGGCCAACCGCTTGCCAGTCGGCCTCAGGGCTGTCGGCGTTCAAGGCGCAGGCTTGCAGCAAGGTCGCGCCGTTGAGGCCGGTTTGCAGCGCGATGGCCTGGGCACGGCGCAGCCAGTCCAGATGGGCGACGGTTTTGGCGATGCCCTGGGGCAGCGTGGCCGTCAGTACGGCGACGTCATCGACGTTCCAGCCCAGCAGGCTGGCGGCAGCGGCGTTGCAGTGCTCGACCTGGGTCGCCAACTGGCGTTTGCCGGGACGTTTGGAGACGGCGGTGTTGGCCAGTTCCAGGTAGCCCAGCAGGCGTTCCTCGGGTTGTCCGAGGGTGTTGAACAGGCTTTCGTAGGCTTTGAGCAGATGCAAGGTGTGCAGGGTCTGCGGCCACAGGGTGGCGGTGCCCAGCCAGGTGGGTTCAGCCAGGAACATCCGCAGGGCTCGTGCACCCAGCTGGCTCCATTTGACGCCCAGGGCCGCACAGGTGACGCCGTGCAATTGCTGCAGAACAGCGTCGATATGGTCTTGCACCGGTTCACTGGAAGCAGGCCAGGCTTCGCCTACGCAATCCAGAAAGGCCTGCGGGGTTACTATGGCCCAGCGAGCGGCCAGCAGTGCTTGCTCGGGCAGCAGGCCGGTGTACTCCTGCATGAAGCCCTCAACCAGGCGCTGCTGGCGAGCCAGCGTATCGGCAAGCCATTCGCTCAAGCGCAGCGTGGTGGGCTCAACGGCTTCCGGGGCAAGTGGTAGCACCGTCAGCATCCCTAGCACTGTGGCCACCAGTTGGGCGTGGTCGGTGTCCTGCACGGTGACTTCCGGAGCGATGATGAATCCGCCTGAGCTGATCAGATGGAATGCGCGCAGCTGTGCATACCAGTTGATCACTGTCCCGTCGGCGGCCGCTGGCAAGCCCAGCCCGTCCACCTGTTCAGGGGTTGTGCGCTGGGTGAGCGCATCACCGGCCAGTTGCTGCAGGCGCTCGATCAGAGCAACGCTCGGTTCCGCGCTGCCGGTCGTGTCGAGCAGTTCGCGCAATGCGGCGACGGTCAGCTTGTTGGCCTTAAGCCAACGTACGACCCCATCCAGCTCCATCAGGATATCGAGTACATCGGCATCCTCACCGCCATTCTCGAGGCGCGGCGACAGCAGTCCAATAGTACAAGCGTTGATGTACGCAGCGCCGCCGAGCAGGTTCAGCAGGTACTGACATTCCGCCACGCCAATGCCGAACATTTGTGCCATGCGGGCTTGCCTATAGAAGGCCGACACGATTTTTAGCGAGCGCTTGAGCGGGCCTACGACGGCGATGACGTTGGCCGCCAGTAGGCCGAACGATTCTGCGGCAGGCGACAGATTCAGACCTGCACACAGCTGGCTGATGGTTTTCTGCGCAACACTGTCTTTGCCAGACTCGGAGAAAGCATTCCGGTCCAGATACAACGGCGTGTCGAACAACACTGGCGAGTTGAATACGCGGTCGAACAACGGCAGCTTGTCGCCTGTGGCGAATGGCGTAATGTTATCCACAAACGCTGCGAATTCCTCAACGCCGATCTCGTAATGAGCGTCGAAGTAGCGGTAGGCACCCAGGATACGCAGCGTGTTGCGGTTTGCGTGCAGCCCGGGATTGGCGTCGCCTTCGCTACGCATGGCCGAGGTTATCAAAGTATCGAGTTCGGCAAATGGGATGTTCATCCAGCGTTGCAGGCGGATCATGCGCTGCATACGATCGAAACGATCCAGTGACGTGTTGGCCAATAACGTCGTGGTGGAGCTTTCGGCTGGCTGCCACAGGGTCAGGGCGTTATCGTACAGATCGAGATTGGTACCTGGTTTGAGACGATCCTGGCCGCCGTTGCCATTGATGAACACGGCTCCATAGTTCATGGGGTTGGGCATCTTGCGAGTCGGGCTATTCCAGCCCGTTGTGTTGACAATTGGACAATTAGCGGAGAGTTTTGGGTGAGCGTGCTTTCGGCAAATCAAGCTTTGCAACTGCTCGGCGTCCAACGCCGAAGCATCGCAAAGCTGCTTCACTTCGCTAAGTGAAGAGCTGCCGAACACGCGTTGCTCAACACCTAGATGGTCACGCATATATTGCTGTTCATCGACATCGAGTTGCCGAATCAGTTTGGCATCGCCAGTGGTGCTCAGTTCGATGGTCAGTTGCCGACCTATACGCGACTGACCTTCAACGGTTGCAATGACGTTGAGTGTGAGGGCAGCGCAATAGCCTTCCGGCATATCCGAACCTGCATTGTCCTCGGCGTGATACTCGATCCTGAAGCAGAGTCCCTGAACGGTGTCGACATACCTACGGTTCAATGGCCAACTGTAGCCTACGCCTTCTTTTAAACCGACGGCGCGCAACGTGATGGGCTTGGTCTCAGAGCCATTACTCATGCGCAGCTCGATGAGGGTATTGTTTGTTTGGTGGGCGTACCCAATCATCGAGGGCTGAGCCGGGATATCGATGTGGGTCTCGTTGGTTTCCCACAAGCAGGTGTTGGACTGGATCGGGGTATACCAGGCATTGTCAGCAAGCGCGTGCCCTAGAGCAGCATAGGGAGCAGGCTGGATCAGCAATTGCTGTTGTGCAGGGCTAAGACCTGATAGCAGTGCCAGAGCATGTGTTTGATCGATGGGTTGCAGCCCCGTGTATTGCGGTCCCATTACCAAGGCATGATTGAGTTCGCCCAGCGCCGGTTTGTCACCCTTTAACGCCAGACTTACCTGCTGGTGCGCGAAGTGATACGGGAATACCAACGGATGTTTCTTCTGCGCAAGCAATTCATGCACAGGCCGCACATCGCCTTTTTCCGCCTGATATTTGCCAATGCCCTGGGTCAGTACGTCGTTGACCAGGTCCAGCATGGGCCTGCTCTGGTAGGTGCTTTGTTCGTCGATCACCAGCTTGTCCAGGTCCGGACGGCGGACTGCCAGCGGGATGCGCTTGGGTGAAGTCGAGGCGCCTTCGATGCGCTGCTCGGCGAAACGGCGCAGCGAGCCCAGGTAGGCCACCGGGCCGTCCATGGCTTCGATGGCGCCGACCTTGCAGAACTGGTCCCAGTTTTCCTTGAACAGGTTGGGGTAGCTGGGGCCAACGTCGACCAGGGCGCGCACACCGGTCTGCGGGGCGATCTGCGGCAGGCTGCGGCCCGACGAGACTTGCTCTTCGCGGTAGGAACGGGCGATCTGGGTGGCGTAGCACAGGGCGTTGTCGTAGGCCATTTCGCCGTCCGCATCGCTCAGGCTGCGCAGTTGACGAGCGAAGGCTTGCTTGGGCTGGCGAATGATGTCGAACACCGAGCTGTAGCCTAGCCGGGGCATGGCGTCGGCGAAGCTGAGCTTGCCGTCCAGGCTGCGGGTCTGCGGTGTATCAGGGACGAGGTTCTGGAACAGCGGGTTGATGATGGGTTCCGGCATGACCGCGGGAGCCTGCTCGATCGGCAGTTCAGCGTCGATCGGCTGTTCCGGATCCAGCACGAAATCGGGATGGGGTGTTTTTGTCGTCATGGTGCGCATCACTCAATGAATAAATCAGAGGTGACGTTTTAAAACCGCAGGCGGTTGCGCGGTATCCACATAACAGATGGGTAGGCAAGCCGTTCACATAGGTGTAAGGGAAGCGTTTCCCAAGCATCCATGCATCGTGATCCGAGGCCGCGCGCGCTATCGCGCGCGGCGGCTTTCAGGCTGATGGCTTCTACGGTCGAGCGTTTCTCAGGACGATTTTCGAGTTGCGGGCGACTCGGCTGTCTTGCGAAAACAGCACGGTGGCCTGCTGGGTCACCTGTTTGCTGATGAAACCCGTGGTGCGGCTCTCCACCGCCATGATCTGTGGCGTGTTCAACAGGCTCTGATGGTGAATGGCCCAGCCCTTCGAACGCTGGTCATATTGCATGAAGGCCGTGCCTTGGACGCTTTCCAGCAACGGGCCGGCGCCTGCCTGGAAGTATCCGTAGTCGCGGTATTCCATGGCGTTGGCCATGCCCAGCCCATGCTTGATGGTCGCGCTGTTGTATTGCGCGTCTTCCTTGCCACCTTCGACGTGACGCACGCGCAAGGTATCGGCCGACAACTGGTCCACGGCCAGCGTACAACCGCTGAATCCGGGTGTGAACACCAGTTGCGGCTGACCGTTGCTCGGGTGCGCGGGAATGTCGACATAGCCGCCTTGCGGCGCCCAGTAGGCATATTCCCCCGCGGCTTGGGGCTTGGTGGTGCGAGGGTCGACGGCGGTCAGTGCATTGAACCGGCGACCCTGGCTGCTCACCTGCAGCGCGCCGAACAACAGCTGACCGCCACCCTCCTTACGGTTCAGCGTGGCCGTGTCGGCCGTACTGACCAGGCCTTTCGCCGGGTTGAGCAAGTCGGTGACCAGGGGTTGCTGACCCAGGCTCGTATCGCTCAGCGCGTCGCGCAGTGGTATGGGCTTGACGTCGGATTTGATTTGCTTCTGGGCGTCGGCCGGTATCCCCGGATGTTTGGCTCCGTCACGATCCCGGGCCTTGCCTGTGCGCAACACGGGTTTGTACAGCCCGTTGGGCAGTTCATCGCCCACCGGTTGCAAGCCGTCTTCGTCCCACAGGGTCATGGGGTTGTTGCGCACCATCCTGAACAGGTTGAGCCCGTCGATGGCGCCGGCCGGGTCTGCGCTCAACCAGCGTGCAGCCCAAGGTTGGTAGTAGCGCAGGCCATAGTAATAGAGGCCGGTGGCATCACATTCTTTGCCTGAATAGCGAACCGTCTTGTAGCGCGCTTCTGCCTGGCTGCGGCTGGTCCACACCGCCGTGCCGCCATACGGGTAATACTCTTCCTGACTGATCAACTGGCCGGTGTCGTCCAGTTCCAAGCCACTGCTGCCGACTCGATCCGGGTAGCTGTAGCGCAGACCGCCATTGTCGATACCGTCCGGTTTGCCGACTTCCCAACACAAGGCTCGCACTTGGCAGTGCGCGGCTTCGTCGATACTGATCACTTGCCAGGCTTCGCGCACTGCCTCGCCCGTTGCGCTGGCATGCAGCTCCAGCCCGTCGAGATACAGGGTGCGGTGTGTCTGCACCTGAGTCGCGCCGTGTTGGCTGCCCTGTTTGACGCGCCGCTTGCCCTGCGCGTCGTAACGGTACCACTCGGTATCCGAGGCCCGGCCCTCACGGGTGACCGGGCTTACCTGGCCCAGCTCGCCGCGCGCATTCCATTGCAACCCTTGGCCTGGTGCCAATTGACGCTGATGTCCGCCGGCGTCGAACAGGTTGTGGACCAGCAGTGGATCTTCGGTCAACTGGCTGGGCACGGCCCGATTGCTTCGGGCGGCGACGGTGATGTGGCGGGTGTAATTGTTGCCACTGGCCGGTGCGCTGTGACGCACCTGTACCAGGTTGCCTGCCCGATCATGCCGATAAGTGCGCAGGTAGCGTGTGAACGCACTGTCATCCAGGGTGACCGGCACTGTCGCGGTAGGCGGTGTCGGCGTCTGTTGGCCGCGGTCGATGCGCTCGCGCCCCGTGGCACTCACCAGTTGGTAAAGGGTGTCGTAGACGAAGGTGCTGCTGGCCTCTACGCGCTGGTTGCGCCAGAAGCGCACCGCCTGGGAGGCATCGCAGCGCTCGACGAGATTGCCCACCGGATCGTGACGGTATTCAAGGTCCTGCAATACCTTGGCGCCCAGTGGATGGTTGGCCGGGCGCGCCACGCGCTGGCGTGTGAGTCGTTGGGTGTGGGCGTCGTATTCATAGTCGCTGACCACCCCGTTACCCTGCGTCTGCCGCAGTGGCCGCCCACTTTCGGAGTAGTGCACGGCAACCACGATGGGCCGTTCTGCTTGCCCGGGTACGAGCAACGCCGTGGCATGAAGCTGGCCGGCCAGATCATAGGCATAGCGTCTTTCGTGCTGCCTGGGGTCGACCTTGGCCAGGGGCGCGTCGAGGGCATCGACTCGGCAGTGCTGCCTGAACACCTCCGGCCCCAGCAAGGCCGCCCAGTCGGCTGCATTGTCACCGTGCCAGTTTGCCCGGGCCTCGTCGTCGAGTACCTGCCAGGTGTCGGCCAAGGTAGCACCGCCCAGGCTCAGGCTCAGGGTCTGTTTCAAACCGGCGGTATCGTAATGGTGGGTACACTGCCCGGCCAGATTGGCGGCCTGCTGTGACGGGCTGGCGTCAGCCCAGACCAGACGCTCGACCACGCAGGGCTGGGCATTGGCGGACTGTTCGGTGATGGTGTCCAGGTGATGGGCAGGGCAGGCGGGTCGATAGCGACGGGTATGCACGACGCCCGTCGCGGAAACGTCGATGGCCAGGCGGCCAGTGGCATCGTTGAGTACGGTGTGCACCCCTGCATCGACACTGTCGGTCTGCACAACGGCGTCGGACAGCGAATAACGGTGCCGCACGTTCGGTACAACGCTGGCATCGCGCAGCGCCAGCGTAGCCAGGCGCGGGTCGATGCTGGCGGCCAGTCGGCCACCCGGATCGAAACGATGGCAGGTGATGCGCCTGTCCTGTTCGGTTGGGGTATCAGGATGGCGATGGTAGTGGATGTCGCGCACGGTTTGCCCACGCGGATCGCGTACCGTCAGGCACGGTGTGCCGGCAAACAGAAGGACGTTCGAGTCGAGGTGGGCGAAGGTCGAAGGGGTCATGGCAGGGTTTGCTCATTGAATGGAAAGGCAGCGTTTCTATGCCTTGGACGCCCTCCTGAGAACCCTCACATCTGTCAGCTAGACAAACGAAAAGCCCGGCGCTAGGCCGGGCTTTTTCAGACAGCCATGGTCGACTATTGCACTTCCACCGCCAGGCTTTCGGCGATCTTGCCCTGCCAGATTGCAGGCCCGGTGATGTGCACCGACTCGCCCTTGCTGTCGACCGCGACGGTCACTGGCATGTCCTTGACGTCGAACTCGTAGATGGCTTCCATGCCCAGTTCCTCGAAGGCCACCACGCGCGATTTCTTGATGGCCTGGGCCACCAGATAAGCCGCGCCGCCGACGGCCATCAGGTACACGGCCTTGTGGTCCTTGATCGCCTCGATGGCGGTCGGGCCACGTTCGGACTTGCCGATCATGCCCAGCAGACCGGTCTGGTCGAGGATCTGCCGGGTGAACTTGTCCATCCGCGTGGCGGTGGTCGGGCCAGCCGGGCCGACCACTTCTTCGCGGACCGGATCGACCGGGCCAACGTAGTAGATGAAACGGCCCTTGAGGTCCACCGGCAGGGTTTCACCTCTGTTCAGCATTTCGACCATGCGCTTGTGCGCAGCGTCGCGACCGGTGAGCATCTTGCCGTTGAGCAGAATGGTCTCGCCCGGCTGCCAGCTTTGCACGTCTTCGGGGGTCAGCGTGTCGAGGTCGACGCGGCGAGCCGACGGGCCGGCTTCCCAGACGATTTCCGGGTAGGCGTCCAGGTCCGGCGCTTCCAGCTCGGCCGGGCCGGAACCGTCGAGCACGAAGTGGGCGTGACGGGTGGCGGCGCAGTTGGGGATCATGCACACCGGCAGGGAGGCGGCGTGGGTCGGGTAGTCCATGATCTTCACGTCGAGCACGGTGGTCAGGCCGCCCAGGCCTTGGGCGCCGATGCCCAGTTGGTTGACCTTGTCGAACAGCTCCAGGCGGATCTCTTCGATACGGTTCTGCGGGCCGCGGGCCTTGAGCTCGTGGATGTCGATGGACTCCATCAACACTTCCTTGGCCATCACCGCGGCTTTCTCGGCCGTGCCGCCGATACCGATGCCGAGCATGCCGGGCGGGCACCAGCCGGCGCCCATGGTCGGCACGGTCTTCAACACCCAGTCGACGATCGAGTCGGACGGGTTGAGCATGGCCATCTTCGACTTGTTCTCGGAACCGCCACCCTTGGCCGCCACGTCCACTTCCACGGTGTTACCGGGCACGATGGAGTAGTGGATCACCGCCGGAGTGTTGTCCTTGGTGTTCTTGCGGGCGCCGGCCGGGTCGGCCAGGATCGAGGCACGCAGGACGTTTTCCGGCAGGTTGTAGGCGCGACGCACGCCCTCGTTGATCATGTCGTCCAGGCCCATGGTGGCACCGTCCCAGCGCACGTCCATGCCCACGCGCACGAACACGGTGACGATGCCGGTGTCCTGGCAGATCGGCCGATGGCCGGTGGCGCACATGCGCGAGTTGATCAGGATCTGAGCGATGGAGTCGCGCGCCGCCGGGGACTCTTCACGCAGGTAGGCCTGGTGCATGGCCTGGATGAAGTCAACGGGGTGGTAATAGGAAATGAATTGCAGGGCGTCGGCGACGCTCTGAATCAGGTCGTCTTGTTTGATCACGGTCATGGGGCGCGCTCCTCTTGGTGGGGAACATTCGTTAAGAAAGCGGGTCAGGTCTTGCCTGACGCTCGGCTTTCGAGGTGCGTCAACATGTAGCAGGTTGGCGCGAAAAAGGCGCGGCAGTATAGCGCGGCCGGAACCACCTGACACGCTGGATCGACGGATTGACGTGGGGTAGAGACGAATGCGCCGTTGGTCCGATTGCCGGTAGACTTCGTCGAGCGATCCAAATTTGAATAGTTATTTCACCCCTTGGCCATTACTATGGCATCACGCCTTTGCACTATTACGGTGCAATCAGGGGAGGGATTCCCATTCAGCACAGCGAGTCTGCGAGTGACCGAGTCCGCCCTGCAACACCTATTGATCAAGCGTTTCTCATTGGCTGCCGGCACTTACGTTTTGGTAATTGGGCTCGTGTGGGTGGCGATCCTGACCCAGTACTGTCGTGTACCTGTGGTAACGGCAGTCGGCACCACCTGCCTGGTCGCGGCCAGCCAAGGCGTGCTGTATTGGATCTTCCGCAGTGGTCTCAACCAGCGCTTCAGCGATCCCAGCCTTACCGAGTTCCAGGTGCTGCTTGCCGTGGCCTGGCACACCTGGCTGATCGCCAACCTCGAGGTGGCTCGCGGTACCTTCATGGTGGTGTATGTGCTGATCCTGCTGTTCGGCGTGTTCCATTTGCCACGTCTGGCATTCGTGCGCTGCGCACTGGTGGTGTTCGTCGCGTTCGTCGGGGTCAACCTGTGGGAGGCCTATCGCATGGCCTTGCCGGACCCTGGGCTGGCCACCCTGCAGATCTGCGCCATGCTGGTGGTGCTGCTGTGGTTGTGCATGTATGCAAGCTACGTGCAGACCTCGCGCCAGCGCATACGCCAGCGTCGCTATGCTCTGCAGGCGCACCAGGACACCCTGCGCGGCATGATGCGCCAGCTCGAAGAGCTGGTCGCCACCGATGAATTGACCGGCTTGTTCAACCGTCGACATTTCCTGCGCCTGGCCTCCCGTGAACTGGCGACGCTCAAGCCGGGTGTCGAGCACGGCCTGGCGCTGATCGACCTCGATCATTTCAAGCGCATCAACGATATGCACGGCCATGCGGCCGGTGACCAAGTGCTGCAGGCCTTCGCGGCGGTGACTCAGGATTGCCTGCGTGACGGTGATGTGCTGGCGCGTTATGGCGGCGAAGAGTTCGTGTTGCTGATGCCTGACGTCGACGCCGATCGCTTGGTGCGCTGTTGCGAGCAGCTGCGCCGGGCCTTTGCCGACGCCGACCCGCAAGGGCTGGGCGCGGCCAATCTGAGTCTGTCGGTGGGCATGACGTTGCTGGTGCAGGGCGACGACCTGGACGACGCCCTGCACCGTGCCGACCAGGCCCTGTACCGCGCCAAGCGCGAAGGCCGTAATCGCTGCGCGGCGGCGTGGGACATGGCCGATGCCTGAGCTGGACACCGGCCATAAGCGCTGGACGGTGGCGGCCGGCAGCAACCTGCTCGACGCCCTCAACGAGGCCGGCGTGCAGGTGCCTTTCAGCTGCCGCGCGGGCAGTTGCCATGCCTGCCTGGTGCGCTGCCTTGCCGGCGAACCCCAGGACCGCAAGCCTGATGCGCTGAGTAGCGACAAGCGTCAGCGAGGTTGGCGCCTGGCCTGCCAGTGTCAGGTCGTCGAAGACCTGCGAGTGGCGGTTTTCGACCCTCAGGGTGACGGTACCAGTGCCCAGGTGATCGGCTGGGACTGGCTTTCGGCGCATGTGCTGCGCCTGCGGTTGCAGACCGAACGCCCCTTGCGTTATCACGCCGGCCAGCATCTGGTGCTGTGGACGTCCACGCCCGAGGGCATGCGGATCGCGCGACCTTATTCCATTGCCAGCCTGGCCCAGGCGGATGACTTCCTCGAGTTTCACCTGGACTGTAGGCGCCCCGGCGCCTTCATCGACCAGGCGCGGCAGTTCGAGGTTGGCAATACGCTGCAAGTGGGCGAGGTCCGCGGCGGGGCCTTGCACTATGACCCCGAATGGCAGGCTCGACCCCTGTGGCTGTTCGCCGCCGGTACCGGATTGGCACCCCTGTGGGGTGTACTGCGCGAAGCTTTGCGGCAGGAACATCACGGCCCGATCCGGGTACTGCACATGGCCAATGAACATTATCTGGATGAACCCTTGCGTGCGCTTGCCCAGAGTCATCCCAACCTTTTCGTTGAACAGTTCCCAGCAGGCGAGCCACCGCCATTGCGTCTCTCGTCGCGCCAGACCATCGCCCTGGTGTGTGGGTCGCCGATCAGCGTCGAAGAATTCTCCAGGCGCCTGTTCCTGGCCGGATTGCCCAGAAGCCAGCTGTACAGCGACGTGTTCGTCGGCCGCGGCTGAGGCGATTGCCGTCCCCTGTAGGAGCGGTCATCGGCCGCGAAAAGAGCCCCAGGCTATACCTGACACACCGCAGCGCACCCTTCGCGGCCACGGACCGCTCCCACAGAGCTGAAGCGATGACCGTGCCCTGTGGGAGCGGTCATCGGCCGCGAAAAGAGCCCCAGGCTATACCTGACACACCGCAGCGCGCCCTTCGCGGCCACGGACCGCTCCTACAGAAATGCAAAAGGCCCCGAGGTTTCAACCCCGGGGCCTTTGGTCTTTCAGCGAGCAATCATCAATCGACCAACGGGTCACCCACGTGCAGGATCTTCATCCCGTTCGTGCCACCGGTCTGTGCATAGCTGTCGCCCTTGGTCAGGATGACCCAGTCGCCCTGTTGCACGATGCCCATTTCCAGCAGTTTGTCGATGGCGGCCTTGCTCACTTCGCTCGGCGGCAACACGGCCGGATCGAAGTCGACCGGGTAGACCCCGCGGAACATCGCGGCGCGGGCCTGGGTGGCACGCTGCGGCGAGAAGGCGAAGATCGGCACCGACGAACGCAGGCGCGACATGATCAGCGAGGTGTACCCGGTTTCGGTCAGGGCGATGATCGCCTTCACGCCCGGGAAATGGTTCGCCGTGTACATGGCCGCCAGCGCGATGCTTTCGTCGCAACGCTCGAACTGCGTGTACAGGCGATGGCTGGACTTCTTGCTGGTCGGATGCTTTTCCGCGCCGACGATGATGCGCGCCATGGCTTGCACGGCTTCGATCGGATAGGAACCGGCAGCACTTTCGGCCGAGAGCATCACGGCGTCGGTGTAGTCGAGCACGGCGTTGGCCACGTCGGACACTTCGGCGCGGGTCGGCATCGGGTTCTGGATCATCGACTCCATCATCTGGGTCGCCACGATCACCGCCTTGTTGTTGCGGCGAGCGTGCTGGATGATCTTCTTCTGGATGCCGATCAGCTCGGCGTCGCCGATTTCAACGCCCAAATCGCCACGGGCCACCATGACGGCGTCACTGGCGCGGATCAGGCCGTCGAGGGTCTCGTCGTCGGCCACCGCTTCGGCGCGTTCGATCTTGGCCACCAGCCAGGCGGTACCGCCCGACTCGTCGCGCAGTTGGCGCGCGTATTCCATGTCCGACGCATCGCGCGGGAAGGAAACGGCCAGGTAGTCCAGGTCCATTTCCGCGGCCAGCTTGATGTCGGCCTTGTCTTTCTCGGTCAGGGCCGGTGCAGTCAGGCCGCCGCCGCGACGGTTGATGCCCTTGTGGTCGGACAGCGGGCCGCCGATCAGCACCGAGCAATGCAGCGAATCGGCGGTGGCGGTTTCCACGCGCATGACCACACGGCCATCGTCGAGCAACAGCTCGTCGCCGACGCCGCAATCCTTGACCAGGTCAGGGTAGTCGATACCCACGACGTCCTGGTTGCCTTCGGTGAGCGGATGGCTGGTGGAGAAGGTGAAGCGATCGCCGACCTTCAGTTCGATGCGTTTGTTGGTGAACTTGGCGATGCGGATCTTCGGACCTTGCAGATCGCCCAGCAGGGCGACGTGACGCCCCAGCCGTGCGGCGATCTCGCGGATCAGACGGGCGCGAGCCTTGTGCTCATCCGGTGTACCGTGGGAAAAGTTCAGGCGAGCGACGTCCAGGCCGGCCTTGATCAGTTGTTCGATCACTTCCGGCGAGTTGGAGGCGGGGCCCAGGGTGGCAACGATTTTGGTACGGCGAACGGTCATGCACTGACTCCTTTATTGAAGCGCTGGCAAAGGCTACTCCTCAATTGCGCTGTCGTCATCGTTCCTCTGCACTATCTCGGGAGGATTTGCCTCGAGAGGATTGGCGCGCCGCGGGTTCGGACGTCCGGGTATTGAAGATTCCCGTCAACGGGTCGATAAAGCCAGATACCCCCTGCGGCAGGAGAATCCCATGCGCGCGCTTTTATTGATTGCCCTGGCCATCGCCGTGTCAGGCTGTAACCGCTGGTCGATGGACCAGCACTTGAACAGCGCCTACCGCGCCTACGACGAGGGCAACTGCGAGAAGGTCGTGCTGGAGCTGTCCCAGGTCGACCGCAAGAGCCGCTCGCGGCCCTACGTGCAACCGGAAGTCTCGATGCTGCGTGGCCAGTGCCTGGAGCGTCAGAAGCTGTACGTGGATGCCGCACAAACCTATCAGTACATCATCAATCGCTACCCCTCCAGCGAGTACGCCTACCGCGCCCAGGCACGTCTGCAGACGCTGGATCAGTTGGGTCACGTTCGTCCGGGAGTACCCGCCCAGCCACGCCCGGCGGCATTCTGAGGTAAATTTCCTGTACCCTGAAACGGCCTTGCAGAAGGCCTGGGCCACCCTGAACGAGTGGACCTGTGAAACGACAGAGGATGAGCGCGACAGTTATGCCGGATATCTACAGCAGGCCCATCATGTACACCGAGCGTCGGATCGAACGGCATCAACTGCCGTACTACCTCAAGGTCTACAACCGTCACACCGGTCGTGCCATGGGTTACATGGGCAACATTTCGGATGTGGGCTTGATGCTGATCAGCGAGCTGCCGTTGCTGGTCGGGCCCGTGTTCGAATTGCAGGTGAAAATCCCGTCGGTCGAGGGCGAGGCCAAGTTGATCGACCTTTCGGCGCATTGCCTGTGGTGCAAGGAAGACGCCACGCCCGGGCACTACGATTCCGGCTTCGAACTGCAAGGCCCGGCGCCGACCGAGTTTCTCAAGCTGGTAGATGCGCTGCGCCACTATTTCACGTTCCATCCCCAGGGCTCTTCGGCCTGACGCATCGGCCTTGGCTCAGCCGCGGGGCTGACGCAGGCTTCGGTAGCGCAGCAGCGACTCGGTGGCCATCTCCCCAGGCCATGCGTCCACCACACTGACCCCGGCAGCAGCCAATCGATCATGCACGCGCTGGCGCATCAGCAACCGCTGCATCGCGCCGCAGTAGATCAGGGCTTCGCGGCGGTTCCGCACCGGTTGCTGACGCAGCCGCTCGAGTGCCTCATTGCGCAGGCTGGCCAGCAACACCGGCTGGCGCTCGGCGATCCTGCCCAACGCAGCGGGCAACTCACGCTCGATGTCGGCATTGAAGCCGGCCACCATCATCACCAATGCGCAAGCTTGCGGCTCGTCATCCAGGGTATCCAGGCTCGCAGGCACCTCGAGGGCGTTACGCAGAGGCTCTAGGTGCGCGATCGCGTCAGCCATGCGCTGCAACTGCTCGGCACCGCATTGCGGCAGCAGCCTGACCGGCAGCGCACAGGAGACTGCCTGCAGGCCCACGGCGAACCCGTCAGCCAGCGCCGCTTCGCTCAGTTGCAGACAGGTTTGTACGGCATGCTGCAACACGCCTGGTTGGTCGACCCAGGCGCCGCATTCGAGCAGCACCCACACCGTCCGATCGACCGGCCCCATGGCAGCACCCATATTACGGCCAGGCCGCGCGACGGACGACATCGGCCCCAGGTTGTCCCTCACGCTTTGCAGTTGCGCCACTGTGCGAACGAATGCTCGGCCTGACAGGCGCTGGCTGCCTATCGGCAGCAACGCGGCGCCGATGCTGCGAGTCGAGTGCTGCGACAGCTGCGCCAGTACCTGCCATTGCTCGGCCACGGCGAGCCTCTCGAAGCCGGGATGATGCAGGCACGCACGTTGCAGCACGTCTCGTTGCAGGGTGGCGAGCAGCTCTCCTGGGCCTTGTTCGCGCAAGCACCGACGGCCTTGCTCGTACAGAAAATGCAGTTGGCGTCGGTCCAGCAGGCGCGATCCGCGGTGTGGGCGATGCCGCACTCTTATCCACCCCAGGCCCACAATGACGACCAGCAGTCCAGCCAGCGCCCACGGAACGTACCGCCCATGGGCTTCGGGCATCGGTTCGAACAGCCAGGTCACCTGGCTGCCCTGGTTCAGGTACCACAGCAGCCAGGCATTGTCGTAGCGCTGGATCTGCTCGTCCTTCCACAATTGCGCGTCGCTGACCAGGGTGATGAGTCCGTCGCCGTAGGCCATTTGCATCAGGTGCGTGGCGCCGTTGCTGTTGGCCCATGACTGGACTTTGCCGGTCGGGTCGTCCAGATGGCGTTGCGTGTCGAAACCCAGGTAGGCCGGTGCTTCTTCGTCCTCCAGGTAGAGCTTGGTCAGACTCGGGTACTCATCGCCCTGAGCAGGGGGCAGTTGCGGCAACTGCGCACTGAGCTGTACGCGAATCTGCAGGCGATCGAGCAAGGCATCGCCACTGCTGGCACTGGCCTCGTCCCACAAGGCGTCGGCAACCGCCAGCAGGCGCCCGCCGCGTTGCACCCAACCCAACAGTTGGTCGACCTGCTGCACCGACAGCGGTGTTTTTCGGTCCAGTAGCAGAAGGCTGTGGCCCGGTGCGGGCAGTGTGTCCAGGTCAGCCCAGGTAGCGGTCGCGTGGTTGACCAGCCCCTGAGCCTGCAGAAAGCTCAGGGCACTTTGATAGGGCATGCTGGCCGGTGGTTGCGAGGCCACGACCCGCGCGATGGATTGCCTGGCCGTCTGGCTGTCCAGCGTCTGCTGCAGCAGCCGGGCGCCGTCCGGTTCCGCTGCGCCGGTCAGGCTGGCCCACAGGGTCAAGGCCACGAGCCCGGCTGCACAGCGTCGGACGCGTTGCCGGTTGGCTGGACTCAACGGACCGCTACCAGGCTCAACAAATGTCCGTCGAACCAGGCAAACTGCCCGTCGATTTCGAAGCCGTTGCCGAACTGCGCGGACAGATCGGTTAGCAGGCGCAGCCGCGCGTGCCCCTCGGCAGTCCAGTGCAGCACTTCGGCATGTTCGAAATAAAAGCGCTTGCCAACCAGTGGGTACAGCGCCTTGAACAGGCTTTCCTTGAGCGAGAACGTCAGCGTCACCACGGTATCCACCTGCGCCGGATCCATCCGGGCCTGTTCGGCCGGGGTCAGTATCTCTGCGCACAGCCGTTCGGCGCGCGCCGCTGGCAGCAGGCTTTCGATGTCCAGGCCCAGGCCCTTGCAATGTTCCCGATGGGCAATCACGGCCGCTGCCCGACCGCTGCCATGGGTGATCGATCCGACGATGGGATCAGGCCACACCGGGGCACGGTCGGCGCCGATGGCCGGTACCTGCGCGGCACCGGTCAGGGCCAGCAGGGCGCTGCGTGCGCACACGCGTCCGGCCAGGTACTCGGCCTGGCGCTTGCTCACCGAGCGCTGGATCGACTCGGGCGCGATGATGTCGCACTGCGCGAAGGCATCGGCCGTCAGTGCGCTGTGGTCGAAACGGTTGCTGAACAGGCATGCGCCGGGTACGTCCAGGGGCAGTGGCCAGTGCTGTCGCAGATCGCTCAGGCAAGCGGGGAGGGCTGTATTCATGTGCGCATTCTGCCCAGCCGCGTCGTGCAAGGGAATGGCGATCATTGCACGCGCGTTTCACCGCTGAACACCAGGGTCTGCCGACACCGTCGGCACAGGTAGCGACGACCTCTGCCCACCAGGCCATGGCGTTGCGCCGAGAATGGAAAGTCGCTGTCGGCGCACGGGCATTTGTAGATATAACGGATGACCTGGCGACGTTTCACCGCGTAGCTGTGGCAGCGGTGCGGCGTCAGCTCGTAGACCCCACGCATGATCAGTTGCCATTCCTCGCCATGGGGCGCGATGCGGTCGCCGAACAGCTGGTGTGCGACCAGGTGCGCGACTTCATGGGGCACGGTCTGCTTGAGGAAATCTTCAGCGTTTTCGCGGTACAGCTGCGGATTGAAGCGCAGCAGGTTTTCGTGCAGGTGCGCGACGCCGGCCTTCTGTCCGCGCAGCTTGATGCTGACCACCGGGCGCTGGAAAGGGCGCTTGAAAAACAGTTCGGCTTGGCGAAAACAGGCTTCGACGCGTTGATTGAGTTGCTCGGGCATTCTTCGACACACTCCAGAAGCGGCGATTATGCCGCAACGTCCAGGGATTGCCGAGCCACCCGTCGCCCGGTTGCATCGCGTGCGGCAGCGGTACACGCCACGGGTCAAAGCGCGTAAAATGCCCGGCCTTTGTCAGCCACCTCGCGGATCCTGTCGCCATGGGCACTCTTTCGGTCAACCAGAACAAACTGCAGAAACGCCTACGCCGACTGGCCGGTGAAGCTGTCGCCGACTACAACATGATCGAAGACGGCGACAAGGTCATGGTCTGCCTTTCGGGCGGCAAGGACAGCTATACCCTGCTCGACGTGCTGCTGCACCTGCAGAAGGTCGCGCCCATCCAGTTCAGCATCGTCGCCGTGAACATGGACCAGAAGCAGCCCGGCTTTCCCGAGCATGTGCTGCCGGCCTACCTGGAACAGCTGGGCGTGGAGTACCACATCGTCGAGAAAGACACCTATTCGGTGGTCAAGGAGCTGATCCCGGAAGGCAAGACCACGTGCTCGCTGTGCTCGCGCCTGCGTCGCGGCACGTTGTACAACTTTGCCGACGAGATCGGTGCAACCAAAATGGCGTTGGGGCACCATCGCGACGACATCGTCGAAACGTTCTTCCTCAACATGTTCTTCAACGGCTCGCTCAAGGCCATGCCGCCCAAGCTGCGCGCCGACGACGGGCGCAACGTGGTCATTCGGCCCTTGGCTTACTGCCATGAGAAGGACATCCAGGCCTATTCGGATTTCAAGGGATTCCCGATCATCCCTTGCAACCTGTGCGGCTCCCAGGAAAACCTGCAGCGCCAGGTGGTCAAGGACATGCTGGTGGAGTGGGAACGCAAGACCCCCGGCCGCACCGACAGCATCTTCCGCAGCCTGCAGAACGTGATGCCGTCGCAGCTGGCCGACCGCAACCTGTTCGACTTCCACAACCTGCGCATCGACGAAAACGCCCCTATGCGGATCGCCAACGTGGTGAACCTGTAGCACCGAGGCGCACCCTTCGCGGCCGATGACCGCTCCCACAGCGATCCAGATCTCCCGTAGGCGCGACCATCGACCGCGAAGGGCAAGGTACAGATCCCTCAGGGCACCCGTGGGAGCGGTCATCGGCCGCGAAGGGCCCGGTACAGATCCCTCAGGGCACCCGTAGGAGCGGTCATCGGCCGCGAAGGGCCCGGCACAGACCTCTCAGGGCACCCGTAGGAGCGGTCATCGACCGCGAAAGCCCCGGCACAGATCCCCCAGGCACCCCGCTATTTCTCGCCAACCGCCCCCGCCGTGATCACCTGCACACTCAGGCGCGGCGTCGCCAGGTCCAGCCCGGCCTCGTCCATCTGCCGCTTGAGCGCCAGGTTGAAAGCCCGCGACACTTCCCACTGCTTGATCGGCCCGGTCTTGAACCGCGCGCGCAGGATCGCCGTGCCCGACTCGAAGCTTTCCACCCCCTGAAACTCCAGCGGAGACCAGATATCGCGCCGATGCAACGGATCGCTGCGCATCTTCTGGCCCACTTCGCGCATCATCTTGATGGCGTCGTCGATCCCCATGCTGTAGGGCACCGCCACACGGAAGATGGCATAGCCGAATTCCCGCGAGTAGTTCTTGATGCTCTTGATTTCGCTGAAGGGAATGGTGTGCACGATACCGTCGATGTCGCGCAGGCGAACCGTGCGGATGGTCAGGCCCTCCACGGTGCCCAGGTGCCCGCCGACGTCGACATAGTCATCGATGGCCAACGAGTCCTCGATGATGATGAACAGCCCGGTGATCAAATCCGCCACCAGCGACTGCGCACCGAAACCGATGGCCAGACCGATCACACCCGCACCCGCCAGCAGCGGCGTCACGTTCATGCCCATATTGGCCAGGGCAATGATCGCGGCAATGATGAAAATGGTCACGAACAGCACGTTGCGGATCAGCGGCATCATGGTCTGCGCGCGCGCGTTGGCCATGCCTTTGCGTGAACGGGTCAGCGCGTGATGGATGCCGGTGTCGGCCAGAATCCATACCAGCCAGGCAAAAATCAACGTGCCCACCAGGCTGGCCAGGCGCACCGAAATTTCGTGGCCATCGCCCTCGGTGAAACCGACCAGCGACATGCCCCACACGCGCAGGCCCAGATCGATGAACACCACCCAGATCAGCAGGTGCATGAGGGTGTAGGCGAAGTGGCTCAAGCGTTCGGAATACAAGGCATGGCGCCTTGGACCCTTGGGTGGGCGCAGGGCATGGCGACGGATCAGGCCATTGATGACCATGCACAGAATCAGCAGCACCGCGCACATCAACGATTGGCGCAGGGCCGTGCTGGTGTCACCGGCGGAGAAGAACGTGGCGAACAGTGAGATGCCCACCAGCACCAGCGCCGGCAGGTACCAGAAGCTGCCGAGAATCTCGATGGTATCGCTGAGGGCGCGACGGGTCAGGCGCCGTGACAGCGGCTGGTTGCGAATCAGGTGGGCGATGGGCCGACGGAAACGCAGGATGAACAAACCAGTGGACAGGGCGGCCAGCACGTTGGCCAGGGTCGCCGCACTGTGCGCCAGGTGCTGGCCGAGCGCGGCAACCATGCGCGGATCGCTCAGGGCCTCGCCGAACGCAGCAAAACTGCCGATCAGCCACAGTGGCCGAAATGCCTGGTGACGCAGGATGTTCAGGGCACGGTGCCGATGCGGACCATCGAGCAGGGAAAACGCGATCACGCAAATGGCCGAAAACAGCGTGCCGACCACCAGGGCATAGGCCATGACCATGGCCAGGCTCTTGCCCAGCGACGAGGGCAGGGCATACCCCACGTACACGGTGATGACCAGTGCCACCAACCAAGGGCCCAGCTTGCGCAGGGCGAAGCGCAGCAGGTCGAGCGTGCGCGGATGCTGCGGCAGTTCTTCCGACAAGCCAAAACGCACGCGCACACGATGGCCGACCCAGATCAAACTGTAGGCGAGCAGGCTCCACACCAGGATGATCAACAGAAAGGCACCGATGATCGGCGGCCATTCGGCCATGGGCAGGGCCAGTGCCAGGAGTTCGTCGTGGGCCAGGGCAACTTCCTCGCTCCAGCGCTGGAACGGGCTGTTATCGCCGGAAAACTGCTGGTCGACGTGCGCCAGGGCGCTGCCGATCATGCCCAGCACGCCTTGCTCGGCGGCCGGCTGGGCCTGCCGGGTACTGTCCCGCAGCTTTTTCAGGTCGCTCAACAGCTTGGTACGTTGCTGGTCGTTTTCCAGGGTCTGGATGACCTGGTCCAGAGACTGGCCCAACGGCTGGGCAGGTTGTTCGGCCGGTTTCTCCGAACTGCCTCCCAACAGGCCGGGCAGGCCGACGGCCTGGGCGGTGATGGGCAGCAAAAGCAGGACGGCAAGCGCCAGGCGCAGGAAAAGGACCATCGGTTGAATCACCTGTAACTCGGTGTTTGGGTGGTGCGCCCTGAGCGGACAGAGGGCGACCCTCTGCCCGCGAACGGGTATTCAGGACACGCCGCGGCTGGCGTGACTACGGCAGCTCGCTGCTGGCATAGAACGCCCCGAGCACCTTGACCAGATGGGCCAGGTCCTGGCTGCCGGCCAGCTCGCGAATCGAGTGCATGGCGAACGTCGGCAGGCCGATGTCGACGGTCCTCACCCCCAGGTGGCTGGCGGTAATCGGGCCGATGGTCGACCCGCAACCCATGTCGCTGCGCACCACGAAGCTCTGCACCGGCACTTCCACCGCCATGCACAGGTGACGGAAGAAGCCGGCCGTCTCGCTGTTGGTCGCGTAGCGCTGGTTGCTGTTGACCTTGATCACCGGCCCGGCGTTGAGCTTGGGGCCATGATTGGCATCGTGCTTCTCGGCATAGTTGGGGTGCACGCCATGGGCGTTGTCCGCCGACACCAGCAGCGAACGCTGGATGCTGCGCACGTACTCGTCGCCTTCGGGAATCAGACGCTGCAGGACCTGTTCGAGCATCGGCCCGTCGGCGCCACAGGCCGAACTGGAGCCGATCTCTTCATGGTCGGTGCACACCAACACGCAGCTCTCGTCGCCTTCGGCGTCGAGCAGGGCTTGCAGGCCTGCATAGCAGGACAGCAGGTTGTCGAGCCGCGCACCGGCGATGAAGTCGCCGTTCAGGCCGATGACCGCTGCACTCTGCGTGTCATAGAAGCTGAGTTCGTAATCGAGTACCACGTCGGCATTGAGCCCGTGTTCGCGCGCCAGTTGTTCGGTCAGCAGCGCGCGGAAGTCGACACGCTCATCACCTGCCACCTGGGCCAGCACCGGCGGCAGTTCGGTCTGGGCATTGATCGCCCAGCCCTGATTGGCCTCGCGATTGAGGTGGATGGCCAAGTTGGGCACCACGGCGATCGGCAGGCGAAAATCGATCAGCTGGCTTTCGACCTTGCCGTCACGGCGGAAGGTGACCCGGCCGGCCAGCGACAGGTCGCGGTCGAACCAGGGTGCCAGCAATGCACCCCCATAGACCTCGACGCCCAGCTGGAAAAAGCCCTGGCGCTGCAACTCGGGTTGCGGTTTCACGCGCAGGCAGGGGCTGTCGGTGTGAGCACCGACCATGCGCAGGCCGTTGAGCAGCGGTGAGTGCTTGCCCAACCTGATGGCGATGATCGAGGAATCGTTGCGGGTCACGTAGTAGCGCCCGCCGGGCACCGTGTTCCAGCTCTCGCGCTCGTCCAGCCGCTGATAACCGGCGGCCTCGAGGCGTCGTGCCATGGTGGCAGTGGCATGGAATGGGGTAGGGGAGGCCTTGAGGAAATCGATCAGGCCCTGGTTCAAAGCTTCGCGCATAGAAAACTCCAGACAGCAATGCCGCCAGTTTACCCGATTGCCCACTTATAGGGCTGCCCAATCCGCTGCCACAGACAACTGCGCCTACCCGTGGGCGCGGTCATCGGCCGCGAACCAGGCACCGCGGTACATCGGGCACACTGTGCTGAGCACTTCGCGGCCACGGACCACTCCCACGGACAACTGCGCCTACCCGTGGGAGCGCTCATCGGCCGCGAACCAGGCGCTGCGATGCATCGGGTACACCACCGTCTAGAACGGTGCAACACACTCGAACGTCATCCGCTCACCCGTCGCCGGATGGGTGAACGCCAGCATGCTCGCATGCAGGCACAGCCGCTCATGGGCCTCCAGCGCTTGGGGATGGGCATACAGTCGGTCGCCCAGCAACGGATGACCGATCGACAACATGTGCACGCGCAACTGGTGCGAACGCCCGGTGATCGGCGTCAGCTCGACGCGACACCATTCCCCGCAGCGCTCCACGACCTTCCAGAAGGTCAGCGCATGCTTGCCGTGCTCGTGATCCACCACATGCCGTGGTTTGGTCGGCGGGTCGTAGCGCAGCGGCAGGTCGACACTGCCGCTGTCCAGCGCCGGTTGCCCCCAGGCCAATGCGGTGTAGGCCTTTTCCGTCTCGCGGTCGTGAAACTGACGGGACAACTCGCGATGGCTGTCGGCATCGCGCGCGAGCAGGATGATGCCGCTGGTTTCCCAATCCAGGCGATGGACGATGCGCGCCTCGGGAAAGCCGTTCTCCTGCAAGCGGGTGATCAGGCAGTCCTTGTTGTCTTCGGCGCGCCCCGGCACCGACAACAGCAGGGTCGGCTTGTCGATGACCAGCACGGCGGCGTCCTGGTAGATGATGCGAATGTTCGACAACGGCATGAAAGGTCTATCTCTCAGAAACGCCAACGGCGGCGCGTCGACCCCTTTCGAAAAGGGGCCGGCGGGCCGCCGTGGAGCCGAGCGCGAGGCTCAGCGGTCAGGCAGGGTAATGTTCAGTTCCAGAATCGAGCAGCTACCCTGATTCTCGAGGGCGACCTGTACTTGGTCACTCTCGATGTTCACATACTTGCGAATCACTTCCACCAGCTCTTTCTGCAGAGCGGGAAGGTAATCAGGGGTCGTGCGTTGGCCGCGTTCATGCGCCACGATGATCTGTAGACGCTCTTTCGCAACCGACGCGGTGGTGCCTTTCTTGCGATCACGAAAGAAGTCGAAAATATTCATTAGCGACCTCCAAACAGGCGCTCGAAGAAGCCTTTCTTCGCTTCTTCAACGAAGCGAAGATTTGTATGCTTGCCCAGCAGACGGTCGACGGCATCGCTGTACGCCTGACCGGCGTCGCTCTGGTCGTCCAAAATCACCGGCGTACCCGAGTTGGAGGCCTTCAGTACAGCCTCGGATTCCGGAATCACGCCCAGTAGAGTGACCGAGAGGATGTCTTTGACATCTTCCACGCCGAGCATTTCACCTTTGCTGACGCGCGAAGGGCTGTAACGGGTAATCAGCAAGTGTTCCTTGATCGGATCCTCGCCCAGTTCGGCGCGGCGCGACTTGCTCGCCAGCAGGCCCAGCATGCGGTCCGAGTCGCGTACCGAAGAGACTTCCGGGTTGGTTACCACGATCGCCTCGTCGGCGAAGTACATGGCCAGGTGGGCACCTTTCTCGATGCCGGCAGGGGAGTCGCACAGAATGTAATCGTGGGTCTTGGACAGCTCGGTGATGATCTTCTCGACGCCTTCCTTGGTCAGGGCGTCCTTGTCGCGTGTCTGGCTGGCAGCCAGGACGAAGAGGTTCTCGACGCGCTTGTCCTTGATCAAGGCCTGCTGCAGGGTGGCTTCGCCGTTCACGACGTTGACGAAGTCGTACACCACGCGGCGTTCGCAGCCCATGATGAGGTCGAGATTACGCAGGCCGACGTCGAAGTCGATGATGACGGTCTTGAAGCCGCGCAGAGCGAGACCGGTGCCGATGGCGGCGCTGGTGGTGGTTTTGCC
The DNA here is from genome assembly GCF_000761155.1 of Pseudomonas rhizosphaerae. Taxonomy (NCBI): domain Bacteria; kingdom Pseudomonadati; phylum Pseudomonadota; class Gammaproteobacteria; order Pseudomonadales; family Pseudomonadaceae; genus Pseudomonas; species Pseudomonas rhizosphaerae. The sequence continues at coordinate 1,069,393 of NZ_CP009533.1, forward strand.
CACGCCGCCCTTGCCGGATGTAACCACTAGAATCTTGGCCAAGGTGTATCACCCCTACTGAAAAAGGGATTGTTAATCCCCAAAAAAACATGACTTCAAAACATCGGCGGACTACATGAGCTTGCGGTACCGGTAGCAGTACCGCTCGACAACCGCGCTATTTGAAAGTTGCGCTGAAAATGGCGGCAGTATCCGTCAAAGACGGGTGATGTTCAACACATCCCCGGACAAGCTGACCTGAACCGGTGCGCCCCACAACGGGTCGCGGCGAAGGTCCTCGGAAACCTTGTATTGCCCGGCGATGGACAGCAGCTCGGCGCCCAACTGCTGACAGAAGATGCGTGCCTTGCGGTCGCCCTTGATACCGGCCAGTGCTCGGCCGCGCATCGGGCCGTACACATGGATGTTGCCATCGGCCAGCAGCTCCGCCCCCGAACTCACCGAACTGATCACCACCAGGTCGCAGCCCTGGGCATAGACCTGCTGGCCACCACGGATCGGCGTGGTGATCACGCGAGTGGGTTGGATCAACGGCTCGGGTGGCTTCTCCGGCTTCTTTTCCTCGATTTCGATCGGCCGCTCGCGGGCGCCCGAGGGCGGTAGCACGGGCAGGTCGATAGCGATTGCAGCGGCGATGTCTTCGATGCGGCTGGCGCGCACCGCCAGGGTCCGCAGGCCATGGTGACGGCAGATGCGCATCAGCCCCGGCAGGTCGATGCTGCCCTGGTTGGCAGGCAGTTTGTCCAGCGCCAGCACCAGCGGCGTGTTGCTGAAGAAGTTAGGGGCCTGCGCCACCTTGGCCGCCAATTGGCGGTCGAGGCCTGCGAGGTCGTTCTGCGCCAACTCAAGCACCGTGATGGCGAGCATGCTGCCCTTGAGTTGGAACACAGGTTCCTGGTCTAGCTGATCGGTCTGGCTCATGGTCGGCAAAACGCGCCTTGTAACTAAAAAAGTGCCGAGACTTATAACGAGAACCACCTCCCCCTGCAAGCCGCGACGCAGCGATGGGTGGCCAACCCATGTAGAATGCCCCGCCTTGTTGCCTGTTCGGAATCGTCAATGGAACGCCCGCGTTTTCGCCGATATTTTCTTCACCCGCGCTTCTGGCTCCTGTGGCTGGGGCTGGCCGCGCTGTGGCTGGTCGTGCAGTTGCCCTATGGGGCCTTGCTGCAACTGGGGCGGTGGCTGGGCCTGGGCATGTACCGCGTCGCCAGCGAACGTCGACGTGTGGCGGCGCGCAATCTGGAACTGTGCTTCCCACAGATGCCGCCCGTCGAAAGAAAACGCCTGCTCAAGGAAAACTTCGCCTCGACCGGCATTGCCTTCTTCGAAATGGCCATGAGCTGGTGGTGGCCCCAGGCGCGCCTGGCCAAGCTGGCGCACATCGAGGGGCTCGAACACCTGCAGGCTGCACAGCGAGATGGCGAAGGGGCGATTCTCATGGCCCTGCATTTCACTACCCTGGAGATCGGTGCGGCATTGCTCGGCCAGCGCCACACCATCGATGGCATGTACCGCGAGCATCGCAACGCGCTGTTCGATTTCGTGCAGCGTCAGGGCCGTGAGCGGCACAACCCCGATTCGCTGGCGGTGGAACGCGAGGACGTGCGCGGAATGATCAAGCTGCTGCGCAAGGGCCGCGCGATCTGGTATGCACCCGATCAGGACTACGGCGCCAAGCAGAGCATCTTCGTGCCGCTGTTCGGTATCGAGGCAGCCACGGTGACGGCGACTACGCACTTCGCTCGATTGGGCAAGGCACGGGTCATCCCGTTCACGCAACGGCGGCTGGAGGATGGCAGTGGCTATCGTTTGGTATTGCATCCGCCCCTGCCAGGGTTCCCCGGCGAGAGCGAAGCGGCCGATGCATTGCGCATCAACCAATGGGTGGAGCAGGCCGTGACCGAATGCCCAGAACAGTACCTCTGGGCTCACCGGCGCTTCAAGTCACGACCGGCCGGTGCCCCCAAACTCTATGACAAGCGCTGAGCGGGGCGAGGCAGAGGTATTTCCGCCCGCCCTCACAGTGACCCGCAACGCGGTTCCTGTGGGAGCGGGTTCTACCCGCGAACAGGCCCGTCGCAGATGCACCTACTCGGCGATCTGCAGCTTGCGCGCCTCGGTGTAGACGTAGCGCACCTTCTCGTATTCGAACGGCGAGTTCATCTGGCCGTAGCGAAAGCTGTTGCTGTAGCGCCGGTCCACGGCCCGCAACGCCCACAACTCCGGATGATTGCTGCTCACCTCGGATACGTTGAGGAAGTTGATCTGGTTCTCGACGGCGAAGTCGAACACCAGGCCGGTGGTGTCGCGCAGGTTCGACGGCCCCAGGATCGGCAGCACCAGGTAGGCGCCGTTCGGTACACCGTAGAAGCCCAGTGTCTGGCCGAAGTCCTCGGATTGCTTCTGCAACCCGAACCAGGTCGCCGGATCCCACAGCCCTGCAACGCCCAGCGTCGTGTTCACCAGCAGCCGTCCCGAGGTGTCCAGGGCGCGCTTGCCCTTGAACTGCAGCAGGCTGTTGACCAGGCTCGGCACTTCACCCAGGTTGCTGAAGAAGTTGCTGACGCCGGTGCGCAGGAACGACGGCGTGATGTAGGTATAGCCATTGACCACCGGCAGGAACACCCACTCGTCGAAGCGGTAGTTGAAGTGGTAGAGGCGCCGGTTCATGTTCTCCAGCGGGTCGTAGACGTTCAGCGCGGTCAGGGTGGAGCGTTCGAACTCGCGCTGGTCCAGGCCAGGGTTGAATTTGAGGACCTGCAACGGTTGCTTGAAGCCGTCGCTGTCGACCTTCTGTACGGTGCTCTCGTCGGCCTGGGCAAGGCCTGCGCAGAGCAGCGCTGCCATCAGCAGGGATGTTCTAGCCACGGAAGAACTCCAGCATAGCGTCGCTGTTGACGCGGTAATTGAGGTTGCCGCAATGGCCGCCATAAGGGTAAACGGTCAGGCGATCGCCAAAGGTCTTGCGCAGGAAGCCCAGGTCGCCAGGGCCCAGAATCACATCGTCGGCGTTGTGCATGACGCTGATCTTGGTGCTGTTTTGCAGGTAGTCCTTGATGCCGTACAGGCTGACTTGATCCACCAGTTGCAACAGGCTGCCGCCATCGGTACGGGCACGCCACATCGGAATCACCTGCTCGGTCAGGTAGCAGTCGAAGTCGCACTGCAAGGCCCGGCGCAGGAACGGCGTGAGGCTGGTGCCTTCACTGATTGGAAACTTGGGCGGCGTGATCAGCCCGCGGCGGTTGATCAAGTCGGACGTAAACGCGATGTCAGCGGCCGAGAAGCGGAACGAGGTGCCGATCAGCATCGCCATCTGTTCATTCGACAGATGCTGCTTGGACTGCTGGAAATCGTAGAGCAGGGCGTCATTGAGGTCGATGTAGCCCTTCTGCTGGAAGTAGCGCGTCAGCTTGTTGAGCACCAGCTCGTAGAACGTCGTGCTGTTGTTGATGCCCTTGACCTGAGTCTGCACCAGCTTGTCGAGGTTGGTGATCGAGGTATAGAGATTGACCGGCGGGTTGAGCAGCAGCACTTTCTTGAAGTTGAAACTGCGGCGAGTTTCATCCAGTTGGCTGACGAACGCCGCGTCCAGGGCGCCCAGGCTGTAGCCGGTCAGATAGAATTCGGTGATCGGCAGCTTTGGATGCTGGGCACGCACGCCCTGCATCACCCGGTACAGGTCTTCGGCATCTTCGCGGGTCACGCCCGGCGTGGCGAAGCGCGAGGCGGCGCTGATGAAGTCGAAACTGGTGGGCGATGACAGCTGCACCACGTGGTAGCCGGCCTGGTAATACAGTTTTTTCAGGTATTCGTTGAGCGAACTGCTATAGGGCGCACCGGTACCGGCGATGAGGAAGATCAGCGGCGCGGCGTGGTCCTGCTGCGCCAGGCGATAACGCAGTTTCTTCACTGCCCAGAAATTGTCCGGCAGGATGAACTCGCGCTCCGGACGCACGTTGAGGCTGTAGTCGGCCTGGTCGATGTCTTCGTCCAGAGGCAGCTTGGGGCGCAACTCCGGCGGCGTCGACGCGATGGTGGCCTCGAACGGGTTGGTGAGCGGATAGCCATAGGTGGCGGGGTCGATATCCTTCGCCAACGCGGACGCACTCATGATGAGGCCGCCAAGCAGGGCAGCGAAGCGCAATGATCGGAGCATGACGGAGTCCCTAGAGGAGAATGCTGTGTTGACGTTCGAGGCTAGGACAAGCGCAATGGTGGCAAGTTGCCAAACCGCTGAGTTTTTAACGCAGTTACTGGTCCTGGGTGGCTGCAAGATACACCGAATCCACGACCCGATGCGCGCACTCCGACCTGTTGCATGGCGCTGCGCGCAGGTTAGCGTCGCTGCTTGCGCTGCCGCCACTGGCGGCTGACCCACCAGCGCCAGTAAAGCATGGTCAGAAAGTAGGCCAGGGCGCCCAGCACCACACCCGTCACCACCGAACCCAGCAGGAACGGCTGCCACAGCGTGGACATCTGGCTCATCACCCAGTCCCAGCTATAGGAGTCGGGCAACTGCCGGGGCGGCTGGCCCAGCAGCCACGACCCCACTTTATAGGTGCAATAGAAAACGGGCGGCATGGTGATCGGGTTGGTCAGCCAGACCAGGCTGACCGCAATAGGCATGTTGCCGCGCACCAGGATCGCCAATGCAGCTGCCAGGAGCATCTGCAAGGGGATCGGCATGAACGCGGCGAACAGGCCCACCGCCATGGCCCGGGCCACCGAATGACGGTTCAGGTGCCAGAGGTTGGCGTCATGCAGGAGGCGCCCCAGAAATCGCAGCGACTTGTGCTCGCGAATTGTCTCGGGGTCCGGCATGTAGCGCTTGAACAGGCGACGCGGCATAGCGGTCTCGCACATATCTGTCTGGATGTGTCCGGCAGTATGCACAGATTCGCCAATGTCCGAGCTCAGACTTTGTGACATTTGATAAGGCGCGACGCCGCACATTTCCCCTTAGCCTTGGCCGGCGGTTTTTCCAGGGAGGAAGGTATGCGCACAGCGACGTTGGCGCTGGCAATGGGGATGGTGTGTCTGCGCGGGCTGCCGGCATTGCCGTCATTGGGCTGGCTGATGGCGATGGCTGCAGGAGCAGCGCTGTTGCTGGCCGTGCGCCGCTGGCACTGCGGGCTGTTCCTGCTGGGCCTGTGCTGGGCCTGCCTGCATGCTCATTGGGCGACGAACGAACAGCTGGCGCCTGCGCTCGACGGGCAGACCCTGTGGCTGGAAGGGGAGGTGGTGGGGCTGCCGGCGGCCAACGGCAGCACGGTACGCTTCGAACTGGCCGACGCCTGGTCGCGTCGCGCGCAGTTGCCGTCCCATCTGCGCCTGGCCTGGTATGGCGGTCCGCCGGTGGCCAGTGGCGAACGCTGGCGCCTGGCCGTGAAGCTCAAGCGCCCACGGGCGTTGGTCAACCCCGGCGGATTCGACGCCCAGGCCTGGGCGCTGGCCAAGGGCGTCGGCGCGACCGGCAGCGTGAAGGCCGGCGAGCGGGTCCGCGCCGCGCGCCTGGCCTGGCGTGATGGGCTGCGCCAGCGTCTGCTGGCGGTCGATAGCCAGCAACAAGGCGGTACCCTGGCCGCATTGCTGCTGGGCGACGGTTCGGGTGTGTCGCGCCAGCAATGGGAGGTGCTGCAGGCAACGGGGACCGTGCACTTGCTGGTCATTTCCGGCCAGCATGTCGGCTTGCTGGCCGGCATGCTGTATGGCCTGGTCGCCCTGCTGGCAAGAATCGGCTGCTGGCCCGCCCGTTGGCCGTGGTTGCCCTGCGCCTGTGCACTGGCCTTCGCCGGCGCCCTGGCGTATGGGCTGCTGGCCGGTTTCCAGGTGCCGGTACGCCGGGCCTGCATCATGATCGGCCTGGTGCTGTTGTGGCGTCTGCGCTTTCGCCACCTGGGCGTGTGGTGGCCGCTGCTGCTGGCCTTCACACTGGTGCTGCTGGTCGATCCTCTGGTCAGCCTGCAACCCGGATTCTGGTTGTCGTTCATTGCGGTGGCAGTGTTGCTGCTGACGTTTTCCGGACGTCTGGGCGGTTGGCGATGGTGGCAGGCCTGGACGCGTGCGCAGTGCTGCGTGGCGCTCGGCCTGCTGCCGGTGATGGTCGCCCTGGCCCTGCCGGTCAGTGTCAGCGGGCCGCTGGTCAATCTGCTGGCCGTGCCCTGGATCAGCCTCGTGGTACTGCCTATGGCCATGGCCGGCGCCGTGCTGCTGCCGGTGCCCTGGGTCGGCGAAACCCTGTTGTGGCTGGCCGGCGGTGCTCTGAGCGGTCTGTTTCAGTGGCTGACCTGGACCGCCGAGTGGGGGCCTCCCTGGTTGCCGCCTGGCTTGTCGCCGCACGTGTGGCTGGTGCTGGTCATGGGCATCCTGCTGCTGTTGCTGCCGGCCGGGGTCCCGTTGCGTTGGCTGGGCGTGCTGATGCTCGGGCTGCTGCTGTTCAGCCCGCGCCAGGCACCGCCTGCGGGCCAGGCTGACGTCTGGGTGCTGGATGTCGGCCAGGGGCTGGGCGTGCTGGTACGCACCGCCCACCACCAATTGCTCTACGACACAGGTCCCGGGCTGGGCGAAATCGATGCGGGCGCCAGCGTGGTGGTGCCCAGCCTGGTCGCGTTGGGCGTACGGCGCCTGGATGCGATGATCATCAGTCACGCGCACCTCGACCATTCCGGCGGTGCAGGCACTGTGCTGCGCCGCCTGGCGGTCTCGCAGACGCTGGCCGGGGAGCCGGGTTCGCTCCCCGCTGCGTGGCATGCACAGCCTTGCAAGCCCGGTCGCAGTTGGGAATGGGACGGGGTGAAGTTCGTCCTGTGGCGGTGGCCTTCGGCAGTGCCCGGCAACCCGGCCTCCTGCGTGTTGTGGGTCGAAGCCAATGGCGAGCGCCTGTTGCTCAGCGGCGATCTCGACGCAGCCGCTGAAAAGGCCCTGCTTGCCAGCGGTCTTCCAGTCCAGGCGAACTGGCTGCAAGCGCCGCACCATGGCAGCAAGACTTCGTCGAGCAAGCCGTTCCTGGAAGCCGTAGGTCCGCATACTGCGTTGATCTCGCGGGGCCATGGCAACACCTTCGGTCATCCTCACGCTGCTGTGCTGGCGCGCTACCGGGCATTGGGCATCACCCCCCACGACACCGCCGAAGAAGGCGCATTGCGCGTGCGGCTGGGTGCCCATCAGCCCGTGGACCGGCAGCGCGCCCAGCGACGTTTCTGGCGTGAAGCCCCCGCCGGGCTATGAGCTTTCCAGCGGTCATCGCGCGCTTCGACCCGCCGCACCCCTATGGTAGAGTGGCGAACTTTTTCGAGGGGATCGCACCTGTGTGGGAATTGGTTAAGTCTGGCGGCTGGATGATGTTGCCAATCATAGTGAGCTCCATCGTCGCGCTGGCCATCATTGCCGAGCGCCTGTGGACCTTGCGCGCCAGCCGTGTCTCGCCTGCCCATCTGGTCGGCCAGGTCTGGCGCTGGAAGAAAGACAAACAGCTGAGCAAGGAAAAGCTCAAGGAACTGCGCGCCGACTCGCCGCTGGGCGAAATCCTGGCCGCCGGTCTGGCCAACTCGCGCCATGGCCGCGAAATCATGAAGGAAAGCATCGAGGAAGCGGCCAGCCGGGTCATCCACGAGCTGGAACGCTATATCAGCACCCTGGGCACCATCGCTGCGATGGCGCCGCTGCTCGGCCTGCTCGGCACGGTCATCGGCATGATCGAAATCTTCGGCTCATTCACCGGCGGCGCCGTGAGCGGCAATCCCAGCGTCATGGCCGGCGGCATCTCCAAGGCCCTGGTCACTACCGCTTCGGGCTTGATCGTGGCCATTCCGGCGCTGTTCTTCCATCGCCTGCTGCAGCGGCGCATCGACGAACTGGTGGTCGGCATGGAGCAGGAAGCCATCAAGCTGGTGGAAGTCGTGCAGGGTGATCGCGAGGTCGACCTGGCCGAGGAAAAAGCGTGAAGTTTCGTCGCCGCAGTCGGGAGAACATCGAGCTCAACCTGATCTCGCTGATAGACGTCGTGTTCGTGCTGCTGCTGTTCTTCGTCATCACCACGACGTTCACTCGCGAGACCCAGCTGCGTGTCGAGCTGCCCGAAGCGGTGAACGGCGCGCCGGAGCAGGCCAGCAACCTCAAGCGCATCGACATCGCCATCAGTGCCGAGGGCGTCTATGCGGTGAACAACCAGTTGCTGCCCAAGAGCGACTTGCCGACCCTGCTCGAGGCCCTGCGTACCGCTTCGGCGGGCGACAGTTCGTTGCCCTTGTCGATCAGCGCCGACGGCAAGACGCCCCATCAGGCGGTGATCAGTGCCATGGATGCGGCCGGCAAGCTGGGCTTCAGCCAGATCAGCATGATCACCGTCGAGGCGCAGGCGAACCCCTGATGAGCCTCGCCGACCGATTGTCCGCCGCCTGGTACACCGGCCATCGTGGGCTTTGGCTGTTGCGACCGCTGGAATGCCTGTACCGCCGTGTCGTGGCACGCAAGCGGCGGCGCTTCGAGGCAGGGCAGGGCGACATCTACCGAGCGCCTGTGCCGGTGCTGGTGGTTGGCAATATCACCGTCGGCGGTACGGGCAAGACCCCTGTGATTCTCTGGCTGATCGAGCACTGCCGCGCTCGCGGCTTGCGTGTCGGCGTGGTCAGTCGCGGCTACGGCGCCACGCCGCCGAGCTTGCCCTGGCGGGTCCGCGCCGACCAGGACGCTGCTCAGGCGGGCGATGAGCCGCTGCTGATCGTGCGCCGCAGCGGCGTACCGCTGGTGATCGATCCCGACCGTGGCCGCGCCGTGCGAGCGTTGCTCGAGGCCGAGCCCTTGGATCTGGTCCTCAGTGACGATGGCCTGCAGCATTACCGCCTGGCTCGCGACATCGAACTGGTGCTGATCGACGCCGCGCGTGGCCTGGGCAACGGTCGCTGCCTGCCCGCAGGCCCGTTGCGCGAACCCGCCGAACGCTTGCAGACGGTCGATGCGGTGTTGCGCAACGGCGCCGCCGACGATTCGCCGCAAGGCTATGGCCTGACCGTGCAAGCCCAGGCGCTGATCAACGTGCGCAGCGGCGAGCGCCGTCCACTGAACCATTTCCCTCCAGGGCAGGCGGTGCACGCCGTGGCCGGCATCGGCAATCCGCAACGTTTCTTCGACACCTTGCAGGCGCTACACTGGCAGCCTGTCGCTCACCCTTTCGCCGACCATGCCCGGTTCACGGCCCAGGCCCTGTGTTTCGAGCCGCCGCTGCCGGTGGTCATGACCGAGAAAGATGCGGTGAAGTGCCGAGCGTTCGCCGCTGCCGATTGGTGGTACCTGGCCGTCGACGCCCAGCCCTCGCCACGCTTCATCGACTGGCTCGACCAGCGCCTGACCGACCTTTTGCCCTGATCTCCCTTGCCTTGAAGGATTTTCCCATGGACACCAAACTGCTCGATATCCTCGCCTGCCCGATCACCAAGGGTCCCCTCAAGCTCAGCGCCGACAAGAGCGAGCTGATCAGCAAGGGTGCCGGCCTGGCCTATCCCATTCGCGACGGCATCCCGGTGATGCTGGAAACCGAAGCGCGCACCCTCACTGACGACGAGCGCCTGGATAAATGAGCACGGCCTTTACCGTGGTGATTCCCGCTCGCTACCAGTCGACCCGCCTGCCGGGCAAGCCGCTGCAGATGATCGCCGGCAAGCCGATGATCCAGCACGTCTGGGAGCAGGCTTGCAAAAGCACGGCGGCGCGGGTGGTGGTGGCCACCGACGACGGCCGCATCGAGTCCGCCTGCCGGGCATTCGGCGCCGAGGTGGTCATGACCCGCCCTGACCACGAATCCGGTACCGACCGCCTGGCCGAGGTGTGCCAGGCGTTGGGCTTGGACGCCGAGTCCATCGTGGTCAACGTACAGGGCGACGAGCCGCTGATTCCGCCGGTGGTGATCGATCAGGTGGCGGCCAATCTCGCCGCCAGTCGCGAGGCGGCCATGGCCACCCTGGCCGAGCCGATCGCCGACGTGGAGGCGCTGTTCAACCCCAACGTGGTCAAGGTCGTCACCGACGTGCACGGCCTGGCATTGACCTTCAGCCGTGCGCCGCTGCCTTGGGCTCGCGATGATTTCGCCAACGATCGCGACATCTTGCCGGCTCACGTGCCCTACCGTCGTCACATCGGCATCTATGCCTACCGTGCCGGCTTCCTCCAGGATTTCGTGCAGTGGGGTCCTTGCTGGCTGGAGAACACCGAGCGCCTGGAGCAGCTGCGCGCCCTCTGGCACGGTGTGCGTATCCATGTCGCCGACGCCGTGCAGGCGCCGCCCGCCGGTGTCGACACCCCGGAAGACCTGGAGCGCGTGCGGCGCCTGCTGGCGTCATGAGCCTGGACATCCGCGCCGATCAGTCGCTCAAGCCGTTCAATACTTTCGGTATCGAGGTGAAAGCGGCGTTCTTCGTTTCGGTGCACAGCGATGCCGAGCTCGAGCAGGCGCTGGCCTGGGCGGCAACGCAAAATCTGCGCGTGCTCGTCATCGGTGGCGGCAGCAACCTGTTGCTGACCGCCGACTTGACCGACGTGTTGGTGGTGCGCATGGCCAGCCGTGGCGTGCGCCTGCTCGAAGAGGTCGGTGATCGAGTGTTGCTGGAAGCCGAAGCCGGCGAACCCTGGCATCCCTTCGTTTTGCAGACGCTCGAACTGGGCTTGGCCGGGCTGGAAAACCTCAGCCTGATTCCCGGCACTGTTGGCGCAGCGCCCATGCAGAACATCGGAGCCTATGGCGTCGAGATCAAGGACGTGTTCGCTGGCCTGACCGCGCTTGACCGGGACACGCTGCAGGTCCGCAACTTCAGTGTTGCCGAGTGCGCATTCGGCTACCGCGACAGCCTGTTCAAGCGCCAGCCGGGGCGCTGGGTGATCCTGCGTGTGCGCTTCACGCTGTCGCATTCGGCCGCGCTGCACCTGGACTACGGGCCAGTGCGTCAGCGCCTGGCCGAGCAAGGCATCGACGAGCCCACGCCCAGGGATGTCAGCGCCGCCATTTGCAGCATCCGTCGGGAAAAGCTTCCCGATCCTGCCGAACTGGGCAACGCCGGCAGCTTCTTCAAGAACCCGGTGGTGACCGCACCTGTGCTGGACGCCATCCGTGGCGAGCATCCTGATGTGGTGGCGTATCCCCAGGCGGATGGAGGCTTCAAGCTGGCGGCCGGCTGGTTGATCGAACGCGCAGGTTGGAAAGGCTATCGCGACGGCGACGCTGGCGTGCACCGCTTGCAGTCGCTGGTGCTGGTCAATTACGGCGGCGCCTCGGGCAAGCAACTGCACGACCTGGCCCAGCGGATCCAGGACGATATCCAGGCGCGCTTTGGCGTAGCGCTGGAGATGGAACCCAATCTGTATTGATCGGCGCCGTCAGTATGCCGATACGGCCCACCGTGATGACCGGAGCTCACCGACATGTCAGCCATCATTGCACCCTGCGCCCTGATCCTCGCGGCAGGCCAGGGTCGCCGCTTTCAGGAAGCCGCAGGGCAGGGCAGCGATAAGCTGCTCGCGCAGTGCCGGGGGTTGGACGGTATCGAGCGCAGTGTCATCGAGCACGTGCTGCGCAACCTCGGCAACGCGGTCGAGCGCCGTGTGCTGGTCACCCGTGCGCACAAGACCCACGTCATACGCCTCGCCGAAGCCTACGGCTGCGAAGTGGTGGTGCTCGACTCTCCAGGCATGGGCGACAGCCTGCGCACAGGCGTCGAAGCCAGTGCCGACGCCGATGGCTGGCTGGTATGCCTGGGCGACATGCCCTTCGTGACCACTGGCACCTTCGCCAAGGTGTACCGGTCCATGGCGCCGGAGCGTATCAGCATCGCCCATGGCTTGCAGGGGCAGGGGCATCCGGTGGGCTTTGGCCGCGCTTTTCGCGAGCAGCTCTTGGCGCTGCACGGCGATCAAGGCGCTCGGCGACTGTTTGCCGAAGAGTACATGCACCGTGTGGCGTGTGATGACCTGGGCATCTATCGCGATATAGATCGGCCTGATGATCTGGCCGGATAACCAGCGGCAGTACAAAACGCAAGCAACAAAAAAGGCCACTTTTTCAAGTGGCCTTCTTCGTTGTTTGGTTGCGGGAGCCGGATTTGAACCGACGACCTTCGGGTTATGAGCCCGACGAGCTACCAGACTGCTCCATCCCGCGTCTGTGTGGGCTATTCTACAGCGCAACGTGCGCTTGTCAAACCCTGATTTCAAGAAAACTCTTTTCCATCAACCGCTTAGCTTGCTCGATTGCGCTACGAGGCAGGCGGGGCGGGGCTTCCAGCGGTATTTGCGGCAGAGGCTCCATCAGCAAAAAGCCAGCTGCCCCGGCTTTGGCCATGGCGCTTGGGGCTGCAAGTGAGATAATGCCGGCATATTCGTACGATCTATTACCAGCTCGGTACCCCGCCAAGACCATGACGCAGCGCAAGATCATCCATGTCGACTGTGACTGCTTCTACGCCGCCATCGAAATGCGTGACGACCCCCGGCTGGCTGGCAAGCCGCTGGCCGTTGGCGGCTCTGCGGAGCGTCGCGGGGTGATTGCCACCTGCAACTATGAAGCACGTGCCTATGGGGTGCGCTCGGCCATGAGCTCGCGGCATGCAGTCAAACTGTGCCCCGACCTGACCATCGTCAAGCCGCGCATGGATGCCTATAAGGAAGCCTCGCGGGAAATCCAGGGAATCTTTCGCGAGTACACCGACCTGATCGAGCCGCTGTCGCTGGACGAGGCCTATCTAGACGTTTCCGACTGCCCACATTTTTCCGGCAGTGCCACGCGCATTGCCCAGGACATTCGGCGCAAGGTCTCCAAGCGCCTGCACATCACCGTCTCGGCGGGTGTAGCCCCCAACAAGTTTCTCGCCAAGATCGCCAGCGACTGGCGCAAGCCGGACGGGTTGTTCGTCATTACCCCTGCCCAGATAGAGGATTTTGTCGCGGCCCTGCCGGTCACCAAGCTGCACGGGGTGGGCAAGGTAACCGCCGACAAGCTGGCTCGCCTGGGGATCGACAGTTGCCTGGAGCTGCGCGAGTGGACCAAGCTGGCGCTGGTTCGAGAATTCGGCAGCTTCGGCGAGCGCCTCTACAGCCTGGCCAGGGGCATCGACGAGCGTGTGGTCCAGAACGATAGCCGTCGGCAGTCCATCAGTGTCGAAAATACCTACGAAGCCGACCTGCCCGACCTGGCCAGTTGCCTGGGCAAGCTTCCGGAGCTGATGCAGACCTTGGCCGAGCGCATCGGTCGGATCGACAGCAGCTACCGCCCTGGCAAGCCGTTCGTCAAAGTGAAGTTCCACGATTTCACCCAGACCACCCTGGAGCAGGCGGGGGCGGGCAGGGACCTGGAAAGCTACCAGCAGCTGCTGGGCCAGGCCTTCGCCCGGGGCGGCAAGCCGGTGCGGCTGTTGGGCATCGGCGTGCGCCTGTTGGACCTGCGCGGTGCCCACGAACAGTTGGAGCTGTTCAACGACGGCTGATCGGCAGGCTCAAGTGCCGGGGTCGGCTACCAGTCGGCCGGTTTGCTTGCGCAGCGACTTGAGAAAATCCTGTTGCAGCTCGGGATCGTTGCGGGTGAGTTCGATCAAGCTTTGCTCCAGCTCGCTGGCCTCGTCTTCCAGGCCCAGCTCGGACAGACGCCTGACCCGATACACCCACTGCCCCACCTCGTCACCTTCCAGGTCATCGAAGATCAGCGTATGCGCCTCGGCAAGCTTGCCGCGCAGATCCGGGCTGACCGGCAGCAGGGCGCTGGCGCGGGTCTGGCTGTCCTCGTCCACGACACTCAGTTGCAGGCGCGTGACATGGGTCAGGTCCTGCTCCGCGAACGGGTTGTCGAGCAGGTTGATGCGCAGCACGCCGTTGGCATCGGTTTCCAGGTCGTAGGTCTTGCGGCCGGTGGCAACCTGTACCGGGCGTTCACTCCAGGGCGTGCTGTTGTGCTCGACGCGCTTGTCGGTCTGCACCTCGTCGATACCGGCAAGGTTCTGCTCGGCACGGCCGTTGGATTGCACGTTCATGAAGGGGTTGAGCCCGGCGAACCCATAGCTGACCCAGTCCTTGGTAACGCTGTCGGGCAGGCTGCCGAAGGTCGCCACGTTCACCACGTTGGCACCGACGCCCGCCACCACGGCGACCGCGCCCAACGGGATCTCGTAAACCTCCCGCCAAGGTTGGTAAGGCGTGTAGCGATCATAGTGACGGGTGGTCTCGAACGCGGTGACCTCGAAGTCCTTGAGTTCGCGAATGCGCACGCGGCGTTGTGGCGTCTGCAGCACCTCGGGCTTGCCCAGATCGATCTGCAGGCTGTGTTCGAGCAGCTTGCGCTCGATCCGCTCTTCGTGTTCGTTGCGCTGCGACATCTGGTTGGCACAGCCACTGACCAGCAGGGTGCTGCACAGGGCAGCACCACCGAAGGCCAAGGTAGTTCGCTTGAACATGGTTTCTCTAGTCTGTCAGCGGCGCACGCGAGCCTGGATGAAAGACAGGACATCGGCCACAGGCAAGGCCTGCGCAGTGTCCTCGGTACGGCTCTTGTATTCCAGGTTGCCTTCGGCCAGGCCACGGTCGCTGATGACGATCCGATGGGGAATGCCGATCAGCTCCATGTCGGCGAACTTGATGCCGGGGCTGGTCTTCTTGTCGCGGTCGTCCAGCAGCACTTCGAAACCTGCATCGGTCAGTTGCGCGTACAACCGATCGGTGGCCTCGCGGACCTGCTCGGTTTCGTAGCGCAACGGCACCAGTGCAACCTGGAAGGGTGCCAGGGTATCGCTCCAGATGATGCCGCCGGCGTCGTTGTTCTGTTCGATGGCGGCTGCCACCACACGCGACACACCGATGCCGTAGCAGCCCATGGCGAGGGTCACCGGCTTGCCGTTTTCGCCCAGTACCTGGCACTTCATGGCTTCGCTGTACTTGGTGCCCAGCTGGAAGATATGACCCACCTCGATCCCGCGCTTGATGGTCAGCGTGCCCTGGCCATCCGGGCTGGTGTCACCGTCCACCACGTTGCGCAGATCGGCCACCTCGGGCAGCGGCAGATCGCGTTCCCAGTTGACGCCGAAGTAATGCTTGTCGTCGATGTTGGCGCCCACGCCAAAGTCGCTCATGAGCGCAACCGAGCGATCGATGATGCACGGCAGCGGCAGGTTCAACGGGCCCAGGGAGCCTGCGCCCGCACCGATGGCATCACGCAGTTCGGCCTCGCTGGCCATGACCAGCGGATTGGCGACCTGGGGCTGGTTGGCTGCCTTGATCTCGTTCAACTCATGGTCGCCACGGATGATCAAGGCAATCAACTTGCCCTCTTCGGCAGCATGCACCACCAGCGTCTTGACGGTTTTCTCGATCGGCAGGCCGAAGTTTTCCACCAGTTGAGCGATGGTCTTGGCATTAGGCGTGTCGACCAGGCGCAGTTCTTCCTGCGCAGCGCCACGCTCGGTCTCGCGCGGGATCGCCTCGGCCTTCTCGATGTTGGCCGCGTAGTCGGAGGTATCGCTGAACACGATGTCGTCTTCGCCCGATTCCGCCAGCACGTGGAACTCATGGGAGCCAGCGCCACCGATGGAGCCATTGTCGGCTTCCACGGCGCGGAACTTCAGGCCCAGGCGGGTGAAGATATTGCAGTAGGCCTCGTGCATGCGGTCGTAGGTGACCTGCAGCGATGGCTGGTCGGCATGGAAGGAATAGGCATCCTTCATGATGAACTCGCGGCCACGCATCAGGCCAAAGCGCGGACGGATCTCGTCACGGAACTTGGTCTGGATCTGGTACAGATTGATGGGCAACTGTTTGTAGCTGTTCAGCTCGTTGCGCATCAGGTCGGTGATGACTTCTTCGTGGGTAGGGCCTGCACAGAACTCACGGTCGTGGCGATCCTTCAGGCGCAGCAGCTCGGGGCCGTACTGCTCCCAGCGACCCGATTCCTGCCACAGCTCTGCCGGCTGGATACCCGGCATCAGCACCTCGAGGGCACCGGCGGCGTCCATTTCCTCGCGCACGATCCGCTCAACCTTGCGCATCACCCGAAGACCCATCGGCAGCCACGTGTACAAGCCCGAGGCGAGTTTGCGGATCATGCCGGCACGCAGCATCAGCTGGTGGCTGATCACGACCGCATCGGAAGGGGTTTCTTTCTGTGTGGCGAGCAGATATTGACTGGTGCGCATGGTTGACCGTTGTCTTGGCGAAATTTTATCGAGGCCTGGCATTGTACGGGCGTGATTGGGCGACGTACAGGCATAGGGCCGCGCTTTGCGGAGCACGGCAACCCAGACGCAGAAAAGCCCGGCGGGGCCGGGCTTTTCAAGGGTGCAGCTACCCGCAGCGGATTACATGATGCTGAGCGGGTACTCGACGATGAAACGCAGATCGTTGTTCGACGGACCGTAGTCGGCATCGTAGGCGTTGTTGGCGCGGTAGATGGCGCTACGCAGGCGGAAGGACATGTCCTTGATCGGGCCCTGCTGAACCACGTACTTGGTCTCGAAGTCCCACTCGTGCTCTTTGCCTTCCTCGCCGTTGCTGGCTTCGATGTTGTCGCCAGTGATGTAGCGAGTCATGAAGCTCAGGCCAGGTACGCCGTAGGTAGCCATGTTGAGGTCGTAGCGAACCTGCCACGACTTCTCTTCGGCGCCGACGAAGTCGGAGTACTGTACGGAGTTGTTCAGGAACACGGTGCCGCCGCCGTCCACGCCATAGGCGTAGCCAGTGTCGCCGGTGCTGCGCTGGTAGCCCAGGGTGAACTTGTGTGCGCCCAGGCTATAGGCAACCGCGGTGCTCCAGATCTTGTTGTCGACGTCGCCGCCCAGGTCTTCGCCCTGGCTCTTGGTGCGATAGGCGTTGAAGTCGAAGTTCAGCGACTGCAGGTCGTCGATCGGCAAGGTGTAGTTCAGGTTGACGTACTGACGCTTCCAGTAGTCTTCCACGTCGGACGCTGCAACCGTACCGGTGAAGTTCTTGGTGAAGGCGTAGGTGGCGCCGGCGATGTCGGCGGACGTCAGGCCCAGGGAGTCGCGACCCATGCCGGTCTGCGCGCTCATCGAGGTGAAGCGACCGATGTTCAGGGTCAGGTTGTCGATTTCGTTGCTGGTGATCGAAGTGCCAGTGGCGACTTCAGGCAACAGACGGCCGTCATCGGTCGCGAAGACCGGGCTGGCAACGATCTGCTGGCCGTACTTGAGCACGGTGTTGGAGAAGCGGAACTTGACGGCCGCGCCGCCCTTGGTCTGGCTGTGTTCCAGGTTGCCTTCGTCATCGGCCGCGAACAGGCCGTTGCTGCGGCGACCGGTACCGCCGTCCAGGCGCACGGAGCCAAAGCCCATTGCATCGACACCCGCACCGATGGTGCCTTGGGTGAAGCCCGACTCGTAGAACATCTGGGCGCCAAGGCCGGTGTCTTCACGATAGCCCTTGTCGCTGCCAGCGGTAGGGTTGCCTGCGCCGTGCTTGTAGTCACGGTTCATGTACAGGGCACGCAGCTTGAGGTTGAGAGTGCTGTCTTCCACGAAACCCTTGGAATCGTCCTGGGCGGACGCCAAAGCCAACTGCGAGGTGCCGGCTGTTACAGCCAGTGCGATCATGC
Organism: Pseudomonas rhizosphaerae; assembly: GCF_000761155.1. Taxonomy (NCBI): domain Bacteria; kingdom Pseudomonadati; phylum Pseudomonadota; class Gammaproteobacteria; order Pseudomonadales; family Pseudomonadaceae; genus Pseudomonas; species Pseudomonas rhizosphaerae. The sequence goes on from NZ_CP009533.1 coordinate 1,086,971, forward strand.
TCCACTTCATCACGCGCATCGTGATTTGCTCCTTTGGTTTTAAGAAGAGTAACCACTGCCTCACCTGTTTTTTTATCTGAGGCAGTTCTTTCTTTTTATGACGGCGCGGAACGTATACCACGCCGGTCATGTTGACGATACTTTCAAGTTCGCTGTTACAACTGCACTTCGCTTGCGCGCATGTACCGAGGTTGTTTCACTGTTTCATTGAATCGTTTCATTGATTCACGATGATTCACGATCACTGTATGTCCCCGGTTCTCGTCTTCCCACGTCCCCGGTGAACCTGGCGATGTTGAATGCAACAAGCGTGCACAAACGTGCCAGCAGTTCACATATTTTTCACTTTTCTTCCGGTGCCTTGGCCCAGCCCACGTAAAACCGGCCTGTCGAGCCATTCCCGCTTCCCTAAGCCGTGACTGCCTGCCTGCGATCGAATCCCATTTCGCCGCGCAAACGTTACCGCACGGTGACAAGAGTGGGTAGATTGCGAAGCCGCTGTGCACCGTCTGCTTCCCTGGTGGACCTTTTTGGTGCGAAAGGTGACGTCCTGAATGGCAAGGCTAGCCCAGACATGGCAATTGGCAACGCTGAGCATGTGTAAAGAAGTACCGCTTGTCAGGTAGTTACGCGTGGTACTGCATGAAATGCGTGAGGTCTTGGCAAATGCCGCACGACACCGTCCGAAGCGGCGGGCAATCGTGGGGCAAAGAGCACCAAAACCGTGCCGGGCTACGGACGCATCGGGCTCATGGCCCCCGTGACCTGCTGAATGAATGACCGATGCACTCGGTAAAAGCCGATCGAGCACGGTATCCTAGGCGTTCGATGATTCGCGGCCATGGCCCGGTCACCCATTCCGCCTTCTGGAGAACGCCCATGTTCAGCCTGGATGCCCGACTTGCCCAAGATGCTCATGTCATCGGCGATTTCCCGCTCTGCCGTCTGCTGCTCAGTAACGATGCCAATTATCCTTGGTTCATTCTGGTGCCACGCCGTCCTGATATCACCGAAGTCTTTCATTTGAACGATGCAGACCGCCAAGTACTGTGGAACGAGACCGATACGTTGGCGAAGTTGCTTCACCAAGGCTATGGCGCCGACAAGATCAACATCGCCACCCTGGGCAATGTAGTCAGCCAGTTGCATATGCATGTGATCGTTCGGTATCGAACCGATGCTGCCTGGCCTGCCCCCGTCTGGGGCAGGCTGCCAGCCGTGCCCTATACCGAGGAACAGCTGGCGGCCGTCCGCGACACGCTGGCCAGCGTGCTGGGCACCGATTTCGTGTTCTCGGAGGGCAGGGCATGAGTCTGGAAAATCGTGTGATGGAGCTGGAAACCCGCCTGGCGTTTCAGGATGACACCCTGTCTTCGCTCAGTGACGAACTGGTGCTGCAGCAGCGAGCGATCGAGCGCCTGCAACTGCAGCTGGCCGCGATGCTCAAGCGTCAGGAAGAGATGGTCGGGCAGTTCGAAACGGCCACCCAGGAAGCGCCGCCACCGCATTATTGAAGGCTTTTTCGAAGCAATAAAAAACGCGGGCAATGCCCGCGTTTTTTATTGCCTGGCGTATTCAGCGACGCGGCGATGCCGCGATCACGTCTTCGGCCTGCAGCCCCTTGTCACGGTTCATGACCGAGAACTCAACCCGCTGTCCCTCGACCAGCACGCGATGGCCTTCGCCGCGAATGGCACGGAAATGCACGAAGATGTCGTCGCCCGAGTCACGCGAAATGAAGCCGAAGCCCTTGGATGTGTTGAACCACTTCACGGTGCCCGTATCGCGGTTGGTCATGTCGTACTGCACGGCACTGGGTGCGGGCGACGCGCGGTAGTAGCTGATCGACAAGTGCGCCAGGCACGCAAGCAATGCACACAGCAGGCCGGGCAGGATGCCGATGGCAGGCAGCGGCACCAGCAATGTCAGGGTCTGGGTGATCACCGAGGCAACCAGCAGCACACTGACCAGATTTTGCAACAGATGACGTGGGCCTTTGTTCCAGCGCGGAATCACCGGAGCCAAAAGCAGGTTGAGCAGACCGAACAGCGCCAGGTAGATTGCGTCGGGTTGTTGCAGGTAAGGCGCTACATCGGCCCGCAGGCTTGGTATGAAGGACAGCAGCACGGCCGCTGCGCCCGTCAGGAGGTGGACGATTTTCAACATTTGATTGGCTCACTCTAAGATCAGGCATCAGGAAGAGCTGATACCGCAACAAGCACAGCGTTGGGGTGACAAGAATTGCCGAGCATCTGCAGGGATCAGCCTATGCGCCAGGGCTTGATAAGTCGCCCCGACGGCACGCGGTCTATTTAACAGCAAAGCCTGCGCCTTCTCAAATCGACCTCTGCAGTGTCCGCTGCCGCCGGGCGGATAGCCTGCCGAACTTGCGGCAGGCAAAGGCTGCACGGGTCGATGGGTCTTGGTAGAGTGAGCCCCCACCTGTGGGGTGCATATTCATCGTTTACGAGGACATTACATGGCAATCGATATCGGCATCAGCGAAGAGGATCGCAAATCGATCGTGGACGGCTTGTCCCGTCTGCTTTCCGACACCTACGTGCTCTACCTCAAGACCCACAACTTCCACTGGAACGTCACCGGCCCTGCCTTCCGCACCTTGCACTTGATGTTCGAAGAGCAGTACACCGAACTGGCGCTGGCCGTGGACTCAATCGCCGAGCGGATCCGTGCCCTCGGCTTCCCTGCGCCGGGCGCGTATTCGATCTATGCCCGTCTGTCCTCGATCAAGGAAGAAGAAGGGGTGCCCTCGGCCCAGGACATGATCCAGCAACTGGTCGAAGGCCAGGAAGCCGTCACCCGCACCGCCCGGGGTATCTTCCCGCTGCTGGACAAGGTCAGTGACGAGCCGACGGCCGACCTGCTGACCCAGCGCATGCAGGTGCACGAGAAGACCGCCTGGATGTTGCGTTCGCTGCTCGAAGGTTGAGCCTGCGCGGCACGGCGGTGCCCGCGTCGAAAGGGCGTCCGCCGTGTCGATCCAGGCCTTTGCGGGCCACATGAAGCAAATCTTGTTGTGGATCACTCCTACGAAACGACGCCGCGCTTCGCACGTGTCCACTTCCGTATTCCCCTGTCGGCGCCGCTCGCCAATACGCTTCCATAGATCTGTCAGCACCCCTCCAGGGTTGGAGGGGGCGATCATCAAGGAAGCATTGATCCATGGAACGGAACATCATTACCCGAGCACGCCAGCTCGACCGATCGAGCAAGCTGGCCATCGATCCCTATGCGGAAAACTTCGACATGGGCCTGGCCCAGCCCGTATCGCGCTCCGTTCGCCTGAACGGTTTTGCCACCTGCCTGCGCCTGGAGCGGATCTACTGGGAGATCCTGGAGCGCATCGCCCTGGCCAACGAATGCACGGTGAACGCGCTGCTTTCCTACGTCGACCGCGAAGTGCACCTGCGCCACGGCGGCGTGAAGAATTTCAGCGGACTGGTGCGCGTGGTCTGCGTCACGCACCTGATGGGACGCGATCGAACGTCGTCTGTTACCTTGGACGGCTGCACGGCGCCGATTAACCGGATATAATCCCGCGTTTCACCCTGGCGCCGCTTGCGCCGCGGTCATTTGGTTGCCGAGACATTACCCATGCCGATGTACGACTATCAATGTGCTTCCTGTGGTCACCAGATGGAAGTCATTCAAAAGATCAGCGCCGAGCCCTTGACCGACTGCCCGGCCTGCCAGGCGCCGCAACTGAAGAAGATGCTCTCCATGCCGGGTTTCCGCCTCGGCGGCACCGGCTGGTACGAGACCGACTTCAAGACCGGCAACAAGAAGAATCTGGCGGGTGGCGACAAGGCCGAGTAAGTTCCGGCCCCCGCCTGCTGCTGCACGATGTCCAGGGTGCCGCGTGTCCAGCTACACGCCGTCATCGAATCATGAATTACGAGAAGTGAAACCACTACTATGATGCGCAGCCACTATTGCGGCCAACTGAACGAGACCCTGGAAGGTCAGGAAATAACCCTGTGCGGCTGGGTCCATCGCCGTCGCGACCATGGCGGGGTGATCTTCCTCGACATTCGGGACCGTGAAGGCATGGCCCAGGTGGTCTTCGACCCCGATCGCGCCGACAGCTTCGCGGCCGCCGATCGCGTGCGCAGCGAGTACGTGGTCAAGGTCACCGGCAAGGTTCGTGCGCGCCCGGCCGGTGCGGTCAATCCGAACATGGCGTCCGGTGCCATCGAGCTGCTGGGCCTGGAGCTCGAAGTGCTGAACGAGGCGGAAACCCCGCCGTTCCCGCTCAACGAATACTCCGACGTTGGCGAGGAAACCCGCCTGCGCTACCGTTTCATCGACCTGCGCCGTCCCGAGATGGCCGAAAAGCTGCGCCTGCGTTCGCGCATCACCACCAGCATCCGTCGCTACCTCGACGAGAACGGCTTCCTCGATGTCGAAACGCCGATCCTGACCCGGGCCACCCCCGAAGGCGCGCGTGACTACCTGGTCCCGAGCCGCACCCACCCCGGCAGCTTCTTCGCCCTGCCGCAGTCGCCTCAGCTGTTCAAGCAGTTGCTGATGGTGGCCGGTTTCGACCGTTACTACCAGATTGCCAAGTGCTTCCGCGACGAAGACCTGCGTGCCGATCGTCAGCCTGAGTTCACTCAGATCGACATCGAGACCAGCTTCCTCGACGAGAAGGAAATCATCGGCATCACCGAAACCATGGTGCGCAAGCTGTTCAAGGAAGTGCTGGACGTCGAGTTCGGCGAATTCCCGCACATGACCTTCGAAGAAGCCATGCGCCGCTACGGTTCGGACAAGCCCGACCTGCGCAACCCGATGGAACTGGTCGACGTTGCCGACCAGCTCAAGGACGTCGAATTCAAGGTCTTCAGTGGCCCGGCCAACGATGCCAAGTGCCGCGTCGCCGCGCTGCGCGTTCCAGGCGGGGCGAGCATGCCGCGCAAGCAGATCGACGACTACACCAAGTTCGTCGGTATCTACGGTGCCAAGGGCCTGGCCTACATCAAGGTCAACGAGCGCGCCAAGGGCGTCGAAGGCCTGCAGTCGCCGATCGTCAAGAACATCCCGGAAGCCAACCTCAACGTGATTCTGGATCGCGTCGGTGCGGTCGATGGCGACATCGTGTTCTTCGGTGCCGACAAGGCCAAGATCGTCAGCGAGGCATTGGGCGCGCTGCGCATCAAGCTGGGTAACGACCTCGACTTGCTGACCTGCGAATGGGCACCGATGTGGGTCGTCGACTTCCCGATGTTCGAAGAAAACGACGACGGCAGCTTCAGCGCCCTGCACCATCCGTTCACCGCGCCCAAGTGCACGCCGGCCGAGCTGGAAGCCAACCCGGCCACAGCACTGTCGCGTGCCTACGACATGGTGCTCAATGGCACCGAGCTGGGTGGCGGTTCGATCCGTATCCACCGCAAGGACATGCAGCAGGCGGTGTTCCGTCTGCTCGGCATCGAGGCGGCGGAACAGGAAGAGAAGTTCGGCTTCCTGCTCGACGCCCTGAAATACGGCGCGCCACCCCATGGTGGCCTGGCCTTCGGCCTGGATCGCCTGGTCATGCTGATGACCGGCGCGCAGTCGATTCGTGAAGTCATTGCCTTCCCGAAAACCCAGAGCGCCGCCGATGTCATGACCCAGGCACCTGGCGTCGTCGATGCCAAGGCACTGCGCGAGCTGCACATTCGCCTGCGCGAACAGCCCAGGGCCGAATAACTGCTGACAGGGCGCATCTTCGGATGCGCCCTTGCGTTGGGCAGTGGAAAAACCCTGCGGGGCAGGGGTCGTATGAGAAACACACAGAATTCGGAGTTGCGTTATGGCTGGTCATTCCAAGTGGGCGAACATCAAGCACCGCAAAGAGCGCCAGGATGCCAAGAGGGGCAAGATCTTCACCAAGTGGATTCGTGAGCTGACCGTGGCAGCCCGTCAGGGCGGCGGCGAGCCAGGGTCCAACCCGCGTCTGCGCCTGGCGCTGGACAAGGCGCTGAGCGCCAACATGAGCCGCGACATCATCGATCGCGCCATTGCTCGAGGTACGGGGGCTGCGGGCAGCGACGACGTAGTCGAACTGAGCTACGAGGGCTATGGTCCCGGTGGCGTTGCCGTGCTGGTCGAATGCATGACCGACAACCGCAACCGTACCGCTGCTGCCGTGCGTCATGCGTTCAGCAAATGCGGCGGCAACCTGGGTACCGATGGCTCGGTGGCGTACCTGTTCGAGCGCAAGGGGCAGCTGTCCTTCGCCCCGGGCGTCGATGAGGATGCGTTAATGGAAGCGGCCATGGAGGCCGACGCCGACGACATCGTCACCCATGGTGATGGCTCGATGGACGTGTTCACTTCGTTTGCCAGCTTCTACTCGGTAGGCAATGCATTGCAGGCGGCAGGTTTCCAGGCCGACGAGGCGGAAATCGTCATGGCCCCGACGACCAGCGCCGAACTCGACGCCGAAGGTGCCGAGAAGGTATTGAAATTGATCGACATGCTCGAAGACCTGGATGACGTGCAAAACGTGTATTCCAATGCCGAGATATCCGACGCCGTGATGGAACAGCTTGGCTGATCCGCCTGTTTGTTTCATCGAAGCCGTGTTTCTCACTACTGCAGGCTTTATGACTTTAATTCTTGGAATCGACCCAGGCTCGCGTATCACCGGGTTTGGCGTCGTGCGTGAAACCGGTCGGGGCTGCGAATACGTGGCTTCGGGCTGCATTCGTACCGGTGGTGGACTGTTGCATGATCGTCTGCAGATCGTTTTCCGCGGTGTGCGCGAAGTGATCCAGACCTACGGGCCGGTGACCATGGGCATCGAGCGGGTGTTCATGGCCCGCAACGCCGACTCGGCCCTGAAGCTGGGCCAGGCGCGAGGCGCGGCCATCGTCGCGGCAGCCGAGGAGGGGCTGGAGATTGCCGAGTACAGCGCCACTCAGGTCAAGCAGGCCATCGTCGGCACCGGTGCCGCCAACAAGGAACAGGTACAGATGATGGTCATGCACTTGCTCAAGCTGACCCAGAAACCCCAGATCGATGCATCCGATGCCCTGGCAATCGCGCTGACCCATGCGCACACCCGCTCAAGCCTCATGCCCCATGGGTTGAGCACCGCCCGCAGTCGCGGTGGACGCCTGCGTCTGTAAAGGCTTACATCGTTTCAAACTTTTTTGCTTGCAGCTCACTCAAGTCCTGCAATGATGGCCACGGTCCGGCGCTCGAGTGCGCCGGCCAGCATGAGCAGGGCGTGACTGCGCCTTCCCATAAAGGATTCAAACGTGATTGGACGCCTGCGCGGTACTCTGGCTGAAAAGCAGCCTCCGCACCTGATTCTCGACGTCAATGGGCTGGGCTATGAGCTCGAAGTACCGATGACCACGCTCTATCGCCTGCCGCCGGTCGGTGAAACCGTGACCTTGCACACCCATCTGGTGGTGCGCGAAGACGCTCAGTTACTCTATGGCTTCTATGAAAAGCGCGAACGCGAGCTGTTTCGCGAGCTGATCCGCCTCAATGGCGTCGGTCCCAAGCTGGCCCTGGCGCTGATGTCGGGGCTGGATGTCGATGAACTGGTGCGCTGCGTGCAGGCCCAGGACACCTCGGCGCTGGTGAAGATACCCGGCGTGGGCAAGAAGACCGCCGAGCGCCTGTTGGTCGAGCTCAAGGACCGCTTCAAGGCCTGGCAAACCACGCCGAGCATGTTCGAGCTGGTGCCCAGCGGGCCGCAAGGCCCGGCGCCGGTCAACAGCGCCGAAGCCGATGCCGTCAGTGCGCTCATCTCCCTGGGGTACAAGCCGCAGGAAGCCAGTCGCGCCGTGGCGGCCATCGATGCCAAGGGGCTGAGCAGCGAGGAATTGATCCGCCGCTCGTTGAAGGGAATGATCTAAGTGATCGAAGCCGACCGCCTGATCGCCGCCACCGGCCGCGATCGAGAAGAAGTACAGGATCGGGCCATTCGCCCGCTCAGCCTGGCCGACTACATAGGCCAGCCCACCGTGCGCGAGCAGATGGAGTTGTTCATCCAGGCCGCGCGCGGGCGCAGCGAATCTCTGGACCATACCCTGATATTCGGCCCGCCAGGGCTGGGCAAGACGACCCTGGCCAACATCATCGCCCAGGAAATGGGCGTGTCGATCAAAAGCACTTCAGGCCCGGTACTGGAGCGGCCGGGCGACCTGGCCGCCTTGCTCACCAATCTGGAACCCCACGATGTGCTGTTCATCGACGAGATCCATCGGCTCTCGCCCATCGTCGAGGAGGTCCTGTACCCGGCGATGGAGGACTTCCAGCTCGACATCATGATTGGCGAGGGGCCAGCAGCGCGTTCCATCAAGCTGGATCTGCCGCCGTTCACATTGGTGGGCGCAACTACCCGTGCCGGGATGCTGACGAATCCGCTGCGCGATCGTTTCGGCATCGTCCAGCGCCTGGAGTTCTACAGCACCGCGGACCTGGCAACCATCGTCAGCCGCTCGGGCAACATCCTTGGCCTGGCGATCGAGGATGAAGGCGCCTTCGAGATTGCCCGGCGCGCCCGCGGCACGCCGCGAATCGCCAATCGCCTGTTGCGCCGGGTGCGGGATTTCGCCCAGGTGCGCGGCAAGGGGCACATCACCAAGCCCATCGCCGATCTGGCCTTGAACATGCTGGACGTCGACGAGCGTGGTTTCGACCACCAGGATCGCCGGCTGCTGCTGACCATGATCGAGAAATTCGACGGCGGCCCGGTGGGCGTCGACAGCCTGGCTGCAGCAATCAGCGAGGAGCGGCACACCATCGAGGACGTTCTGGAACCCTACCTCATCCAGCAGGGCTACATCATGCGGACCCCGCGCGGTCGGGTCGTCACCCGCCACGCCTACCTGCATTTCGGCCTGAACATTCCCAACCGGCTGGGCGACATGCCGACCGGCGATGCCATGCCCGATGAAATCGACCCATGAAAGGCCTACGGCGCAGCGACCTAATTCGGCTTTGCGTGGTCCTAGGGGCTGACGCAGCTTTCGCATGCGCTTTGCCTGCACACGCGACGAAAAAACAGTTGCCTGGGCGGATTGGCAACCTGAGGAGTAAGCACTAGAGTATGCGCGCGCAAAACGGGGTTCAGACGTTTGCCCATCAGTGTCGGGTCTATTACGAGGACACCGATGCCGGCGGCGTCGTCTACTACGTCAACTACCTGAAATTCATGGAGCGGGCTCGGACCGAGCGCCTGCGTGCGCTGGGTTTCGTCCAGTCGCAGTTGGCAGGCGAAAACCTGCTGTTCGTCGTTCATTCGGCAGAGGCGCGCTACCATGCGCCGGCGCGATTGGACGACGAACTGAAGGTGACCGCCGAAATAACCGAATTGAATCGCGCCAGCCTGCGTTTCAAGCAGCAGGTATGGCGTGTGAAGGATACGACGCTGCTCTGCGAAGGGCAGTTCATGGTGGCCTGTGTGCGCGCCGATAATTTCAGACCCCAGGCCATTCCCCCAGCCTTGCGTGCGGCTCTTGCCGACGCAGGCGGCCTGGGCAAACAATCCAATGCAGGAGATTAAGCGTGGAAGCTAACGTCGTCGACCATACCTCCATGTGGAGTTTGGTCAGCAATGCCAGTGTGGTGGTACAGCTGGTCATGCTGATTCTGGTGGCCGCCTCGGTCACCTCGTGGATCATGATTTTTCAGCGCAGCTCCATGCTGCGTGCCGGTCGTCGTGCCCTGGACAGTTTCGAGGAACGCTTCTGGTCGGGCATCGACCTGTCCAAGCTGTATCGTCAGGCTGGCAGCAATCCCGATCCGGACTCAGGTGTCGAGCAGATCTTTCGTGCTGGCTTCAAGGAGTTTTCCCGTCTGCGCCAGCAGCAGGGCGTCGATCCCGATGCCGTGATGGAGGGTGTCGGGCGCGCCATGCGCGTTGCAATTTCCCGCGAGGAAGAAAAACTCGAACAGGGCCTGCCGTTCCTGGCGACGGTCGGTTCCACCAGTCCGTACGTCGGTCTGTTCGGCACCGTGTGGGGCATCATGAACTCGTTCCGCGGCCTGGCCTCGGCCCAGCAGGCGACGCTTGCAACCGTTGCACCGGGTATTGCCGAAGCCCTGATCGCCACGGCAATCGGCCTGTTCGCCGCAATTCCGGCCGTTATTGCCTACAACCGTTTCGCTGCCCGCAGCGAAACCCTGATCAACCGTTACTACACATTCGCTGACGAGTTCCAGGCCATCCTGCACCGTAAAGTGCACACCAGCGAAGAGTGAGCAGGGATAACCCAATGACTCGAGGTCGTCGCCCAAAACGCAAGCCGGTCGCCGAGATGAACGTGGTGCCCTACATCGACGTGATGTTGGTACTGCTGGTCATCTTCATGGGCACCGCTCCGATGATCAACCAAGGTGTGAAGGTCGATCTGCCCAAGGTTTCCAGCGAAGCGTTGCCGCAGGACAACAACACTCAGGTGCTCACCATTTCCATCAAGGCCGACAAGACCTACTACTGGAACGTCGGCAAGGAAGTAGACACTGAAAAGCAGCAGGACAAGGCCATGACCCTGGCGCAGATGACCCAGGCCGCGACCGCAATCATCAATCAGGGCAATGCCAACGGGAAGAAGACCCAGGTCTTCATTCGCGGTGACAAGACCGTGGATTACGGCGCTGTCATGGGCGCCATGGGTGGTTTGCAGCAGGCAGGTGTCGGTAACGTTGGCTTGATTACCGAGGCCCCGTGATGCAAAAGCGAGAGCACTCAGCCTCGGAAAGCTTCTTCTGGCCCACGGTCTGGGCGGTAGCCCTGCACGTGCTGATTTTCGGGATGCTGTTCGTCAGTTTCGCCATGACCCCCGAACTGCCCGAAGCGCGACCCATCGTGCAGGCTACGCTCTATCAGCTCAAGTCCAAGAGCCAGGCCACTACCCAGACCAATCAGAAGCTGGCGGGCGAGGCGAAGAAGTCTGCCGCGCGGCAGACTGAAGTCGAGCAGATGGAAACCAAGAAGCTGGAACAGGAAGCCATAAAGGCGGCGGAACAAAAGAAAGAGGAAACCGCTCAAAAGGCCGAAGCGGCGAAGAAGGCTGACGAAGCCAAGAAAGCCGACGCTGCCGCCAAGGCGGAAGCCGCCTCTGCAGCAGCGGCCAAGGCCGAGGCTGCCAAGGCCGAAGCGGCTGAAAAGGCTGCCGAAGCCAAGAAGAGTGAATTGGCCGATATCGCCAAGAAAAAAGCCGAGCAAGAGGAGGCCAAGAAGGAGGCGGCCGAGGACGCCAAGAAAAAGGCTGCCGAAGACGCCAAGAAGAAGGCCGCCGAAGACGCGAAGAAGAAAGCCGAAGACGACGCCAAGAAAGCCGCTGCTACTGCAGCTGCCGAAGATGCCAAGAAAAAGGCTGCCGAGGACGCGAAGAAGAAGGCTGCGGCCGATGCCGCGAAGAAGAAGGCCCAGGACGCAGCACGCAAGGCAGCGGAAGACAAGAAGGCGCAGGCACTGGCCGATCTGCTTTCCGACAAGCCCGAACGCCAGCAGGCGCTCGCCGATGAGCGGGGTGATGAAGTCGCGGGCAACTTCGACGATCTCATTCGCTCGCGGGCAGCCGAAGGTTGGGCGCGTCCACCTTCTGCACGCAAGAACATGACCGTGGTATTGCAGATCAACATGTTGCCCGATGGTACTGTCACCAATGTCAGCGTTTCGCGCTCCAGTGGCGATGGCCCCTTCGACAGTTCGGCGGTTGCCGCGGTCAAGAACATTGGCCGTTTAACGGAAATGCAGGGTTTGAAACCAGCTGACTTCAACCCCTATCGTTCCTTCAAGATGACATTTACACCTGAGGATCTTGCCTTGTGATTACCCTTCTTCGAGGACTGCTCGTCGTCCTTTGCTGCGCAGCCGGCATGGCCTCTGCGGACGAAAAGAACATCCTGGTCACCAGCGGTGCAGATCGCGCGACGCCGATCGCCGTCGTGCCGTTCGGTTTCCAGGGTGGCAGCGTACTGCCTGACAACATTGCCGAAATCGTCGGCAACGACCTGCGCAACTCGGGCTACTACTCACCCATTCCGCCGCAGAACATGATCAGCCAGCCGTCCCAGGCCAGCGAAGTCATCTACCGCGACTGGCAGGCACTGGGCGCCCAGTACGTCATGGTTGGCAGCATCACGCCAGCCGGTGGCCGTCTGCAGGTGCAGTACGCTCTGCTCAACGTCAACACTCAGCAACCTGTGTTGACCGGCAGCGTGTCGGGCACTACCGATCAGTTGCGTGACATGGCCCACTTCATCTCCGACCAGTCGTTCGAGAAACTGACCGGGATCAAGGGTGCGTTTTCGACGCGCATGCTCTATGTCACCGCCGAACGCGCCGGCACCAATGCCACTCGCTACACCCTTCAGCGCTCGGACTACGATGGTGCCCGTGCCGTGACCCTGCTGCAGTCGCGCGAGCCGATCCTGTCGCCACGCTACTCGCCCAACGGCCGCAACATTGCCTACGTGTCGTTCGAGCAGCGTCGTCCGCGGATCTTCCTGCAGAACGTCGACACCGGTCGCCGCGAGCAGTTGACCAACTTCGAGGGCCTGAACGGCGCACCGGCGTTCTCGCCTGATGGCAACCGCCTGGCATTGGTGCTGTCCAAAGACGGCAACCCGGAAATCTATGTCATGAACCTGGCTTCGCGGGCGTTGACGCGCGTGACCAACAGCCCGGCCATCGATACCGAACCTTTCTGGGGCAAGGACGGCTCGACGCTGTACTTCACCTCGGACCGTGGCGGCAAGCCGCAAATCTACAAGACCAGTACTTCCGGTGGTGCAAACGCCGAACGTGTGACTTTCGTGGGCAACTACAATGCCAACCCGAAACTTTCGGCTGACGAAAAGACCCTTGTAATGATTCACCGGCAAGATGGTTTCACCAATTTCAAGGTGGCGGCGCAGGACTTGGAGCGCGGAAGCGTAAAGATCCTCACAGATTCAACTCTTGATGAGTCGCCTACTGTTGCGCCCAACGGCACCATGGTAATCTACGCCACCCGCCAGCAGGGCCGGGGAGTCTTGATGCTCGTGTCGCTAAACGGCCGCGTGAGGCTCCCGCTTCCTACCGCTCAAGGCGAAGTCAGAGAACCGTCCTGGTCCCCTTACCTGAACTGACGCGGCGTAATACGTTGTACTTAACACATTGGGGTTCATTAGGAGTTTCACGATGGAAATGCTGAAGTTTGGTAAGTTCGCTGCGCTGGCCCTGGCCTTGTCCGTAGCTGTAGGTTGCTCGTCCAAAGGCGGCGAAGATGCTGGTCAAGGCGGCGCTGCTGTCGACCCTAACGCTGGTTACGGCGCAAACACCGGTGCCGTTGACGGCTCCCTGAGCGAAGAAGCTGCTCTGCGCGCAATCACCACCTTCTACTTCGAATACGACAGCTCGGACCTGAAGCCTGAAGCCATGCGCGCTCTTGACGTTCACGCCAAGGACCTGAAAGCCAACGGCGCTCGCGTCGTCCTGGAAGGTAACACCGACGAGCGCGGTACTCGCGAGTACAACCTGGCACTGGGCGAGCGTCGCGCCAAGGCCGTTCAGCGTTACCTGGTACTGCAAGGCGTCTCGCCAGCTCAGCTGGAACTGGTTTCCTACGGCGAAGAGCGTCCAGTAGCTACCGGCAACGACGAGCAGTCGTGGGCTCAAAACCGTCGCGTCGAACTGCGTAAGTAATTCGTCATGCGAACGTGCCGTCGTGCTGTAACTGTTCTGGCTTTCGCCCTGCCTGTGATGGCTTGGGGCGCGGTGCCTGTGGTCGATAGCAACAACAATGGAGGCTACGGTAACAGTGGCGCCGTTGGTGGCAGCTATCCGCCCTCAGGTTACGGTACGAACGGCGCCTCGGCCGGGTCGGGTGCGCAAGCGCCCGTCTCGGCCCAGGGCGAGCTGTTCATGCAACTGCAGCAAATGCAGGAAGACATCGCACGTCTGCGAGGTCAGGTCGAAGTCCAGCAAAACGATATCCAGCGCCTGAAACAGGAAGGGCTCGAGCGGTATCAGGATCTCGATCGTCGGATTGGCTCCGGGGTTACACCTGCACCCGCTGCCCAACCGGATAATTCTTCAGCCAGTGGCGCCTCCGGCGGCGCTGGTGCTTCATCGGCTGCCGGCCAATCGACGGCCAGTTCCGAGCCTGGCGATCCGGCCAAGGAGAAGCTGTATTACGATGCAGCCTTCGACCTGATCAAGGCCAAGGATTTCGACAAGGCCAGCCAGGCGTTTGCCGCTTTCCTGCGCAAGTACCCGAACAGTCAGTACGCGGGTAACGCTCAGTATTGGCTGGGCGAGGTCAACCTTGCCAAAGGTGATCTGCAAGGCGCCGGTCAGGCTTTCGCCAAGGTCAGCCAGCTTTATCCCAAGCACAACAAGGTGCCGGATTCGCTGTACAAGCTGGCCGACGTCGAACGACGCCTGGGCCATACCGACCGAGTCAAAGGCATTCTGCAGCAGGTAGTGACCCAGTACCCAGGCACTTCTGCAGCGCAATTGGCGCAGAAAGATCTGCAAAGATTGTGAAGCTTGCCTTTTGATTCGAAGAAACCCGCGCCTGGCGCGGGTTTTTTCGTTAGAATTTGCCGCCATTTTATGAACACGCTTCCTGAAGCCACGCGATTGCGGGCTGCTTGAAGTGCCCAACGGAGGCGGTCAGCCTGTTTCGCTGTCACGCCCGTGGACCCTATGCAAGACACACTACGCATTACCGAAGTCTTCTACTCCTTGCAGGGTGAGACGCGGACCGCTGGCCTGCCCACGGTTTTCGTGCGCCTGACCGGTTGCCCGTTGCGCTGCCAATACTGCGACAGCGCCTATGCATTCAGCGGGGGTACCCAGCGCACCCTCGACTCGCTCATGGAGCAGGTGGCCAGCTACAAGCCGCGCTATGTGTGCGTGACCGGGGGCGAGCCGTTGGCCCAACCCAATGCCATCCCGTTGATGCAGCGCCTGTGCGATGCCGGCTATGAGGTTTCCGTGGAAACCAGCGGTGCGCTCGACATCAGCGCAGTGGACACGCGAGTCAGCCGGGTGCTTGATTTGAAGACCCCAGGTTCCCTCGAGGTCCATCGCAATCGCTACGAGAACATCGAGTTGCTGACCCGCAACGACCAGGTCAAATTCGTCCTGTGCTCACGTGAAGATTACGACTGGGCCGTGTCCAAGCTGATTCAGTACGGTCTGGACCAGCGCGCTGGCGAAGTGCTGTTCTCGCCGAGCAAGGATCAACTGCGCGCAACCGATCTGGCCGACTGGATCGTGGCCGACAACCTGCCGGTGCGCCTGCAGATGCAACTGCACAAACTTCTTTGGAACGACGAGCCGGGGCGCTGACATGAACCACACAATCGAGCAGCAGAAAAAAGCGGTCATCCTGCTTTCCGGCGGTCTGGATTCGGCCACCGTCGTGGCGATGGCCAAAGACCAGGGCTACGCCTGCTACACCATGAGTTTCGACTACGGCCAGCGCCATCGCGCCGAGTTGAACGCGGCGGCACGCGTCGCTCGCGATCTGGGCGTGGTCCAGCACAAGGTCATCGGTCTGAATCTGGACGGCATGGGCGGTTCGGCCCTGACCGATACATCGATCGACGTTCCCGAAACCCTGGGCGAAGGCATTCCGGTGACTTACGTGCCAGCGCGCAATACGGTCTTCCTGTCGCTGGCACTGGGCTGGGCCGAGGTGCTGGAGGCGCGGGACATCTTCATCGGCGTCAACGCGGTCGACTATTCCGGGTATCCGGATTGCCGGCCCGAGTTCATCGAGGCCTTCGAGCGCCTGGCCAATCTGGCTACCAAGGCCGGGGTGGAAGGCAATGGCTTTACCATTCAGGCGCCGCTGCAGAACATGAGCAAGGCCGAAATCGTCAAGGCAGGCGTTGAATTGGGTGTGGATTATGGCCTGACCGTGTCTTGCTATCAGGCCAACGATGAAGGCCAGGCCTGCGGCAAATGCGACAGTTGCCGCTTGCGCGCTGAAGGCTTCACTGCGGCAGGTGTGAGCGACCCTACGCGTTATTTCTGATTTATTTTCTGTAGGGTGTTGAATTACCAAAAGAATTCGGTATTATACGCCCCACGAAACGGGTCGTTAGCTCAGTTGGTAGAGCAGTTGGCTTTTAACCAATTGGTCGTAGGTTCGAATCCCACACGACCCACCATTTCGAAACCCGCAGCTTGCAAAAGCTGCGGGTTTTTTTATGCCTTGGATTCAGTGCTGGTCCATGCCGCGATAGGGCTTTGCTAAAACCTCGTTTCTCTGTAGCCTGCGCCAGCCCTCAAAAGCCTCACGAAAGCCAGGGCATATACTCCCAGGCCCTTGTCGGCCCGGTCTATACTCGACTCTCGCGCATCAGCGCTCGCAGGTCTTGCCCCATGACGCAGATATCCGAACGCCTTCTGGTTCAGGCTCACCTGGATGCCAAGCAGCCCAAGCCGCTGACACCGCAGCAGGAAGCGGACTACCGTTCAGCCATCGCCGCCGAGCTCAAGGCTCAGGACGCGGTGCTGGTCGCTCACTACTACTGCGATCCGGTGATCCAGGCGCTGGCCGAGGAAACCGGCGGTTGTGTGTCCGACTCGCTGGAAATGGCACGTTTCGGCAACCAGCACCCAGCCCGCACCGTAGTAGTGGCAGGTGTCAGGTTCATGGGCGAAACGGCGAAGATTCTCAACCCGGAAAAACGGGTGCTGATGCCTACCCTCGAAGCGACTTGCTCGCTGGATCTGGGTTGCCCGGTCGATGCCTTTTCGGCTTTTTGCGACCAGCATCCCGAGCGCACGGTGGTGGTCTATGCCAACACCTCGGCCGCGGTGAAGGCGCGGGCCGACTGGGTGGTAACGTCGAGCTGCGCGCTGGAGATCGTCGAGAGTCTGATGGACAACGGCGAGAAGATCATCTGGGCGCCGGACAAGCACTTGGGCAACTACATCCAGACCCACACCGGCGCCGACATGCTGCTGTGGGACGGTGCCTGCATCGTGCACGAGGAGTTCAAGTCGCGGCAACTGAGCGACATGCGTGCGCTGTACCCTGATGCAGCGATTCTGGTGCATCCCGAGTCGCCAGCCGAGGTGATCGCGCTGGCGGACGCCGTAGGCTCCACCAGCCAATTGATCGCCGCTGCCCGTACGTTGCCGCAGCAGACGCTGATCGTGGCAACCGATCGCGGTATTTTCTACAAGATGCAGCAAGCCGTGCCTGGCAAGACGCTGATCGAAGCGCCCACGGCGGGCAACGGCGCTGCTTGTCGTAGCTGCGCGCATTGTCCGTGGATGGCCATGAACACGCTGGAGCTTACGCTGGAATGCCTGCGCGCCGGCAGCAACGAAATCACTGTGGATCCCGCGCTGATTCCCCAGGCGATTCGACCGCTCAAGCGCATGCTGGACTTTACCCAGGCCGCGCGCCTGAAAGTGGCCGGCAACGCCTGATCAGAGGCTTTTGCCCAGCGCGACCACGGGCCGTTCGGGCTTCGGCAGCTCAAGCCTTGGCAGCTCAGGCCGCGGACGGCCCAGTCGTTTGTTCAGTTCCAGCCATTCGGCCAGGGCCAGCATCAGGGCTACGCCGACCAACGCGCTGGCGATCTGCATCGCGAGCTGGTCATCCGCCAGGGCATTGGCCATATCTGCCAACGGTGCCAGCACCACGCTGAGGCAGAAGACCTCGAGCGAATAGCGCCCCATCAGCCCGACTTTGCGTGCCAACAGGTGATTCACCCATGCGCCTTGAGGTATCAGCTTGGCCACACAGTAGGCCAAGGCCACGAAGTGCAGAAGGCGCGAAGGCGAGAGGTTGGTCTTGTCGATGGGGTAGAGCAGTTGACTGAACCAGTCGGGCACCAGTGCCTCATGCAGCGCTGGCCAGCGCCAGCCCAGTGCGACCAGCGCGCTGAATGTCACCAGCGTGGCGCACGCCAGAAACAAAGGCTGACGGCTCAGCGGGCGGACGGGCGTGACCGGCTTGCTCGCCGAATGCAGCGCCGTAGCCCCGCCCAGTACGAACAGCACCTGCCAGGCCAGAGGATTGAAATACCAGAGGCCGTTGTCGTGCGCAGGAATGTTCCAGCCCAGCCATTGCACCATCAGGTACAACACCAGCGACAGGCCGATGGCCTGGGCTGGGCGCTTGATCAGCAACGGCAGGACGATCGGCAGGCCGAGCAGCAACACGATGTACAACGGCAAAGGATCCATCAGGTTGGGCTTGAAGCGCAGCAGTAGCTCGTCGACCATCGCCTGCTGGGGATTGGAGACGAAATAGGTGAGGTTCATCTCCTGGATCATGTCGCGGGTTTCGACGTGATTGTTGGCGACGAAGATGATGCCCATCAGCACGGCCAGCAGGAAGATGTGCACCACGTACAGCACCCAGGCGCGACGCAGGATGCGCACGGCAGCCACCAGGTAGCCGTCGCGCAGGGCGATCTTGCCGTAAGCCAGCACGGCGGCATAGCCGGCGAGGAACACGAACACTTCCGCAGCATCGCTGAAGCCGAAATTGCGCAGCGTGAAGCTGGCCAGTGGGTTTTGCGGTATGTGATCCCAAAAGATGAAGATCAACGCCAAACCTCGATAGAAATCGATCCGATGGTCTCGATCGTTAGTCATGGCGACAGGCTCTTGCGAAAAGGAAGGATGTAGTAAGGATTGAACGCCGGGTGTTGTGGTTCCGCGTCGGCGGCCATTATCGATCAGCGGCGCGGAGGTTGGCGGGTTTCGCAATGAATTGCAAAAGTTTGGCTATTACGGAATGTCACAACGCCAAGTTACCGCAGCCCCGTAGCAGCGGCGCAAGCCGCGTCCGGCCTCACCGCGTCTGTTAAGGCACACCGCATGCACCGATGACGCGGCTTGCGCCGCTGCTACAGGGGGGGATGGATCAGCTGCTGGCGTAGCTCCGTGGTTTCTTCGCTCCAGTACACCGGCTTGCCGGCGATCAAGGCCGCCACGGGCAGGCCGTCGCGGTAGAGCACACGGTTGCTCGGCAACGCTGGCACGGTCTTGTGGATCTGCTGGGGGTCGGCGCCGGGCAATGGCAGCAGGGTACCTGCCAGGTTCAATGGGTCGCTGGCCGAAATGGACACCAGGCTGCCATCCACAGGTCTTTTGCGCACCTCGCGCAGGGCTGGAATGGCCTCTGGCAAGGCGAATTGCTCGCCGGACAAGCCGTCGATGAAACGCCCCCCGCGAATCTGTCCGCGCGCCTCCAGTCGCTGCAGTGCCCGCAGCAGGTCGCGCCAGCTGGGCAGCCAGTCGGCTTCGCGTTGCAGCAGGCGCCAGAACACCACGCCGTAGCGCCGCAGCAGCACCAGCGCGATCTGTTCGACGGCTTCATCGGGGGCACTGCCGTTTGCCTGGAGCAAGGCCCAGCGCCCCGCATCGTCCATGCCGCCAATGAAAGCACCGCGACCACGGCGACTGCTGCGCGCCTGACGTTTTCCGGCCGGTGTGATCAGCGCGCGCAATCCGGCGAAACTGTCGGCGTTCACGCGGCCTGCGGCGACCAGTTCCTGCAGCGCGTTCTCCACTTCGGTGCGCAGCAGGCGCACATCGTGTACGAGATCGTCGAAGAACATCGCGCCCTGCGCGGCCAGGGTTTGTTCGACCTTCTGCGCGCGCATGGACAATTCCTGCGGCTGGACTGTCGGAGCCAGGCTGCGCCACAGGGGCAGGCGCGCGCGGGGCAGCAGCACGATGGGCGTACCGCGCAGGGTGGTTCCTTTGCCGCTGCTGGCCAACCGCGCCCAGACCGTCTTGCCGCTGCGGCAGGCGCGGTCCAGCCACGATGGGTCGTAGCCACGCAGCCGTACGGGCAGCAGATCGCTCTCCCAGGCGCCAGCCGGGGCGCTGTACCCTTCGAACTGTTCCAGGATTTTGGCCAGGGCCTCCTCGCCTTGCAGGCGGGTGCCGGGCGCCAGGCACTGCCAGTCGAGCAGAAAACGCATGAACACTTGCAGGCTGACCGGTTCGATCTCCCGCCGCAGGCGCTTCACCGTATAGCGATGGATACGCGCCAGCAGGTGCCGCTCGCACCACTGGGTTTCCTCGATGTGGGTGAGAAACTGGCCGCGCATCACATAACCCTGGGATTCCAGTTCCAGCAGCGCCAGTTCCACCACGGCAGGATGCAGGTTGAGCGGGGCGGCAATGTCCCCCAGTCGCTGCGGGCCGAATCCGCTCAAGCGGGCGCGGATCAGCTCCAGCGTCGCACTCTCCTGGGTCCACGTCTGGGCCAGATGCGCCGGCACCTGCAGTGCGGGGGATAGCTCGGCGTTGGGGTAAAGGGTTTGCAGGCAGGACATGCGCTCCAGGGCCAGCCACAGGCGATTCCCATCGCCCAGCGTCAGGCGCGCAGCACGGCCGGTGCGCGCCAGTGTCTTCAACAGCGCCAGCTCGCTGGGCTGGGCTTCGTGTTCGGCCAAGGCGCCCAGGCTCATCAAGGCTTCGTGCATCTCGTCGCCGTTGATGGGGGCGGGCCATGCTTCGGCGGCCACGGCGGCGATGGCATCCGTGTCCAGTTCACCCATGTCGTCTGCCGAGCGGGGTTCGTCCCAGCGTCGGTTGAGGACTGCCTGGGTGCGTCGCTCTTCCAGCGGAGCGTCGTCGAGGAACGCGTAGGGCCGGGCATTGAGGATAGCCGCCGCCAATGGCGAAGGGCTGGGCAGGTCGCGCTGGATGAGGGTGATCTGACCGCTCTCGATGCGCCGCAGCAGGGTCAGCCAGCCCGCGCTGTCCATGGCCTCGTGCAGGCAATCGTCGAGGGTCTGCTGGACCAGCGGGTGATCGGGAATCTCCCGCTCGCCGACGATATTTTCCAGGCAGGCGATCTGGTCCGGAAATACCGTGGCGATCAAATCCTCGCCTTTCATGCGCTGCAGTTGCGGGGCCACCTTGCGTCCGCCGCTGTAGCGGGGCAGGGCCAGGGCCGTCGCCGCGTTCCAGCGCCAGCGCACGCCGAACAGCGGCGCATCGAGCAGCGCCTGGATCAATATCGATTCGGCGCTGTGGCTATGCAGGTAATGCCAGACCTCTTCCAGTTCGAAACTGTGGCTGGTCGACAGCGACAGCACGATGGCGTCTTCACTGGCGGCGGCTTGCAGCTCGAAATTGAACGTGCGACAGAAGCGCTTGCGCAGGGCCAGGCCCCAGGCACGATTGATGCGGCTGCCGAACGGCGTGTGGATGACCAGCTGAGTGGCGCCAGAGGCGTCGAAGAAGCGCTCCATGATCAGGGTGTCCTGCGAGGGCAGGGCACCTAATGCCTGGCGTGTGCGCGCCAGATAGTCGAGCAGCTGTTCGGCGCTGTCGCGGGCCAGGCCGAGTTCGTCCTGCAACCAGGGCAGCAGCGGCTCGGGTTGACCTTCGCTGAGTGCCAGGCGGTGGTCGATCGACGCTTGCAAGCGAGCCACGCCAGCAGAAAGCTCGGCGCTGCGTCCGGGTATTTCGCCAAGCCAGAAGGGAATGTTCGGCGCCTGGCCATGGGCGTCTTCGACCCTGACCTTGCCACCTTCGATGCGCAGGATGCGGTAGGAACGGTTGCCCAGTTGGAAGATGTCGCCGGCGAGGCTTTCCACGGCGAAATCTTCGTTGACGCTGCCGATGTTCAACGCCTGAGGCTCCAGCAGCACGCTGTAGTCGGCATTGTCGGCGATTGCGCCACCGCTGGTGACTGCGGTCAACTTGCTGCCGCGCCGACCGCGCAGGGTACGGGTCACGGCGTCGCGATGCAGATAGGCCGCGCGCACACCCTGACGTCCGCTGTAGCCCTCGGCGAGCATGCGCAGCAACCCTTCGAAATCAGCGTCGTCGAGCCTAGCGTAGGGAGTCGCCTGACGGAACATCTGCAGCAGCGCCTGCTCCGGCCATTCCTGGCAGCTGACCTCGGCGATGATCTGTTGGGCCAGCACGTCCAGCGGTGCGTCGGGAATGCGCAGGATGTCCAGTTCGCCGCGGCGCACGCAGTCCAGCAACGCCACGCACTCGATCAGGTCATCGCGCGAGGTGGGAAACAGGCGACCCTTGGGTACGCCACCGACGTGGTGGCCGGAACGTCCGACCCTTTGCAGGAATGCGGAGATAGAGCCGGGCGAGGCGATCTGGCAGACCAGGTCGACGTCACCGATATCGATACCCAGCTCCAGCGAAGCGGTAGCCACCAATACCTGCAAGTCGCCGCGCTTGAGCCGCTGTTCCGCGTCCAGGCGGTGCTCCTTGGCCAGGCTGCCATGGTGGGCCGCCACGTGCTCGCGCCCCAGGCGCTCGCTCACATGCCGGGCCACGCGTTCGGCCAGGCGCCGTGTGTTGACGAACACCAAAGTGGTTCGATGGGCCTGCGCGAGGGCTGCCAAGCGGTCGTAGAGCAGCTCCCAGACATCGTTGGGCATGACTGCGGCAAGTGGCACCGCAGGCACTTCGATCGCAAGGTCCCGTTGCCGAGCGTGGCCGATGTCGACGATCGAGCAGGTCCGCTGCGCGCCGACCAGAAATTGCGCGACCTGATCGATAGGCTTCTGGGTAGCGGACAGGCCAATGCGTCGCAAAGGTTGTGTGCACAGGGCTTGCAGGCGCTCAAGACTCAAGGCCAGATGGCTGCCGCGCTTGCTGCCGGCCACCGCATGAATCTCATCGACGATCACGGTGCGTACATTCGCAAGCATGGTGCGGCCCGAATCCGAGCCGAGCAGCACGTAGAGTGATTCAGGCGTGGTCACCAATATGTGCGGAGGACGCCTGCGCATGGCGGCGCGCTCCTTTTGCGGCGTATCTCCGGTGCGCACCCCGGCGACGATGCTCACCGTGGGCAGGTCCATGGCAGCCAGATGCTCGGCGATGCCTTCTAGCGGGCGCTGCAGGTTCAGCTGGATATCGTTGGACAGGGCCTTGAGGGGCGAGACGTACAGCACCGTCGTGCGCTGGGGCAACTGGCCCTGATGCTCCAGACCTTCTCGCACCAACTCGTCGAGTACCGCCAGAAACGCGGTGAGCGTCTTGCCCGACCCGGTGGGCGCGGCGACCAGGGTCGAGTGCCCTTGCTGGATCAACGGCCATGCCTGGGCCTGGGCCGGCGTGACGGCAGCGAAGTGCTGGCGGAACCAGGCGCTCACCGCCGGATGGAAGTTGGCCAGGGGTGAATCGTGCGGTACGGGTAGGTTCATGATCTATTGATGGGGGAAGGGCGGCGAAGTTGCAAACCAGACAATGCAAACGGCGCACAGGCTGCCGTATTGTCGACGCCCATGAAAAAGGGCGACTTTCGTCGCCCTCGATCATGCCTGTTGCTTTCAACCGCGACGGCGCAAGGCCTCGATGCGGTCTTCCAGCGGCGGGTGGGTCATGAGCAGGCCGGCCAGGCCGTGCTTGAGACCACCGTTGATGCCGAACGCATTCAGCGAGTCGGGCATCTGCACTGGAACGCCCTGTTCGGAGCGCAGGCGTTGCAGCGCACCGATCATTGCATTGGTGCCGGCCAGGCGGGCGCCGGCTTCGTCGGCGCGAAACTCGCGGCGACGCGAGAACCACATGACGATGACGCTGGCCAGGATGCCCAGCACCAGTTCGGCGACGATGGTCGCGATGTAGTAGGCGATGCCCTGGCCCTGTTCGTTCTTGAAGATCACCTTGTCGACGAAGTTGCCGATGATGCGCGCAAAGAACATCACGAAGGTGTTCACCACGCCTTGCACCAGCGCCAGGGTGACCATGTCGCCATTGGCGACGTGGCCGATCTCGTGGGCCAGCACGGCCTTGACTTCATCGGGCGAGAAACGCTCGAGCAGGCCCTGGCTCACGGCTACCAGCGCGTCGTTCTTGTTCCAGCCGGTGGCGAAGGCGTTGGCCTCGTAGGCCGGGAAGATGCCGACCTCGGGCATCTTGATGCCCGCTTCGCGCGACAGCTCCTCGACGGTCTGCAGCAGCCATTGTTCGTGACGGGTGCGCGGTTGGGTGATGATCTGCGTGCCGGTGCTCATCTTCGCCATCCACTTGGAGATGAACAGCGAGAACAGCGAACCGGCGAAGCCGAACACGGCGCAGAAGATCAGCAGCTGATTGAGGTTCAGATCCACCCCGTTGGCCGCCATGAACCCATTGAAGCCAAACAGGCTCAAGGTAATGCTGGCAATCAGCACCACCGCAAGGTTAGTGGCCAGAAACAGCAAAATGCGCATCATGGTTGTAACGTTCTCCTGACGGATTAAAGTGTTGCGTATGCGCTATATAAGGTGCGCGCCCGGTCGATTCAACCGGGGGACTATTTCAAACTGTGTATATGCAGACGGACACTTGAATACGTTCGTTTTTTACTGGCGATAATTCTTCAGAAAGCTGCCGATGCGACCGATGGCCTGCTCCAGATCGTCGACCCGGGGCAGCGTCACTACGCGGAAATGGTCCGGGTTGGGCCAGTTGAACGCAGTGCCCTGGACCACCAGCAGCTTCTCCGACAACAGCAGGTCGAGCACGAACTTCTCGTCGTTGTGAATCGGGCAGACCTTGGGGTCGATGCGCGGGAAGGCGTACAGCGCGCCCATGGGTTTGACGCAGCTGACACCGGGAATGTCGTTGAGCAGTTCCCAGGTGCGGTTGCGCTGCTCCAGCAGGCGGCCGTTGGGCAGGACCAGGTCGTTGATGCTCTGGTAGCCGCCCAGCGCGGTCTGGATCGCGTGCTGGCTCGGCACGTTGGCGCACAGGCGCATGTTGGCCAGGATGTCGATGCCTTCGATGTAGCTCTGGGCATTGTGCTTGGGCCCGGAGATGGCGATCCAGCCCGAGCGGAAACCAGCCACGCGGTAGGACTTGGACAGGCCATTGAAGGTCAGGCAGAGCAGGTCCGGCGCCAGCGAGGCGGTGCAGATGTGCACGGCATCGTCATAGAGGATCTTGTCGTAGATCTCGTCCGAGAACACCACCAGGTTGTGCTGGCGGGCGAGTTCCAGCATGCCCAGCAGCACTTCCCTGGAGTACACGGCGCCGGTCGGGTTGTTCGGGTTGATGATCACCATGGCCTTGGTGTTGGGCGTGATCTTGGCCTTGATGTCGTCCAGGTCCGGCCACCAGTTGGCCTGCTCGTCGCACAGGTAGTGCACGGCATGGCCGCCGGCCAGGCTCACCGAGGCCGTCCACAGCGGGTAGTCGGGCGCCGGGATCAGCACTTCGTCGCCATTGTTGAGCAGGGCCTGCAGCGACATGACGATCAGCTCGGACACGCCGTTGCCCAGGTAGATGTCCTCGATGCCGACACCTTCCACCTGCTTCTGCTGGTAGTACTGCATGACCGCCTTGCGCGCACTGAACAGGCCCTTGGAGTCGCTGTAGCCCTGGGCGGTGGGCAGGTTGCGGATGACGTCCTGGAGGATCTCGACCGGCGCCTCGAAACCGAACGGCGCCGGGTTGCCGATGTTCAGCTTGAGGATGCGGTGGCCTTCCTCTTCCAGGCGCTTGGCGTGCTTGAGCACGGGCCCGCGAATGTCATAGCAGACGTTGGCGAGCTTGTTCGATTTGCTGAACTGCATGGTGAGGTCCCGAAAGATGACAAGGCCCGCGCCGGCCCTGATGATGAAAAAATTGAATCGCTGAAACGCGGGTGACAGACTGCTGTCCAAAGGCGCAATCATACGTGCCGCCTGATCGTTGCAAAAGACACAGATCGGGCTTTTTGAACCGCCGAGGTGTACCGATGGGCAAGCTCACTAGAACCGAAGAAGAATGGAAGCAAATGCTCGATCCCGAGCAGTACAACGTCTGCCGCCTGAGCGCCACCGAGCGGCCGTTCACGGGCAAGTACAACGACTTCAAAGGTGACGGAATCTTCACCTGCGTGGGCTGCGACGAGCCCCTGTTCGACTCCCGCACCAAGTTCGATTCCGGCTGCGGCTGGCCCAGCTTCTACGCGCCGATCGGCGAGCAGGCGATGATGGAGATCCGCGACGTCAGCCACGGCATGATCCGCACCGAGGTCAAGTGCGCTACGTGCGAATCGCACCTGGGCCACGTGTTCCCCGACGGGCCTGCACCGACCGGCCTGCGCTACTGCATCAATTCGGTGTGCCTGGACTTCCAGCCTCGGGCCGACCAGCCTGCATGACCCCTGACAAGAAAACGACCATGAGCAAAGACTTTCTCTCCATCCCGTGCATCACCCTGGACGGCCAGCACAAGACCATCGGCGATTTCGCCGGCAAGGTCCTGCTGGTGGTCAATACGGCCAGCCAGTGTGGCTTCACGCCGCAGTACAAGGGGTTGGAGGAGCTGTGGCAGACGTATCGCAAGCAGGGCCTGGTGGTGCTGGGGTTTCCCTGCAACCAGTTCGGCAATCAGGAGCCCGGCGACACGCTGGACATCGTGCAGTTCTGCGAGAAGAACTTTGGCGTGAGCTTCCCGATGTTCCGCAAGATCGACGTCAATGGCGAGCTGACCCATCCGCTGTTCGCCTACCTGAAGAAAAGCGCGCCGGGAATGTTCGGTTCGGAGAAGGTGAAATGGAATTTCACCAAGTTCCTGGTCGCGCCCGACGGCAGCGTGAAGCGCTTCGCGCCGCTGACCAAGCCCGCCGACCTGGCTCACGAGATCGAGCGCGCGCTGGGGTGAGGCGGTGCAGGTGCCTGGGTTATTCAGGCACCCATTGGTCGATCAGCATCACCAGTTCCTCGCGGCGGAACGGCTTGGACAGGTAGTCGCTCATGCCCGCCGCACGACAGCGCTCACGCTCTTCGGGCATGGCGTTGGCGGTCAGTGCCACGATCGGCAACTGCGGCCACCGCCCGCTTCGACGAATCTGCCGGCTGGCTTCGTAGCCGTCCATGACCGGCATGTTGCAGTCCATCAGCACCAGGTCGAACTCGCTCTTCTCCAGCTCGCTGAGCGCCTCGCCGCCGTGCGCAGCCACGGTGACCTCGCATCCCAGCTTGCTCAGCATGCCTTTGGCTACCAGCTGATTCACCGGATTGTCTTCCACCAGCAGGATGCGGGCGCGGCGCTGCGCCTTGCGCCGGTTGGCCAGGCTGTCCAGCGCCGTTGGTTCGTCACCGACCAGGCTGCGGCGCAGCGCTTGATACAGTGCGTTGCGCGCCAGTGGCCGGGCCTGCTGCTGCAACGGCATCAGCGCAGTGGCCTGCTCGGTAGGCAGGAAGTTGCCGTAGGCGGTGACCAGCAGGATCGGTGCCTGGATGCCCGGGCGCAGGCCGAACAGGCAGTCCAGGCTGTCGGTGATCACCAGGTCCGGCGTGATGCCGGCAAGGTCGGCGCCCAGGTCGTAGCGCTGGTAATCGATGCCCCACAACGGCAACACATCCAGCAGCAGCTCGGCCAGGCCACTGCCGGCGTGTCCGATCAATGCCACCTGGCCACGCAGCAACGGCGGAACATGCGCTGGGCTGTGCGCCATCAAGGGCAAGTCGGCGTAGAACTGGCTGCCGAACCCGGCTTCGGAACTGATGCTCAGTCGCCCCTGCATGGCCTCGCAGAGGTTGTTGGTCAGGGCCAGGCCCAGACCGGTGCCACCGAACTGCCGCGTGATTCCAGCGCCGGCCTGGGTGAAGGGCTGGAAGATCTTGACCTGGGCTTCCTGGGCGATACCGATGCCGGTATCGCTGACTTCGATGCGCACGCCCCCCGGACGGGTATACAGGCGCACGTCGACGCGGCCGAAACGGGTGAACTTCAAGGCGTTGGACAGCAGGTTGCTGACGATCTGCCGCACCCGGGTCGGGTCGCCCAGCACCAGGGCAGGGAAATGCGGGTCGATCAGGCAGGTCAGCTCGACGCTGGGCGCTGCGTTCTGCGACAGCAGGTTGGCGGTGTCTTCGATCAACGCACCGAGGTCGAAGGGAATGCGCTCCAGCTCCAGCTGGCCGGCGTCGAACTTGGACAGGTCGAGGATATCGTTGAGCAGCTCGACCAGCACCTTGCCCGAGTCGTGGGCAATGGAGAGTTGCTGGCGTTGTTCGGCGTTCAGCGGACTGTCCAGCGACAAGGCGATCATGCCCAGCAAACCATTGAGCGGGGTACGGATCTCGTGACTCATGTTCGCCAGGAACGAGGCGCGCGCCTGGGCCATGTCCAAAGCTGTGCGGCGGGCCTTCTCCAGCTCTTCGTTGGACATGCTCAGGCGCGTGTTGCTGGCCTTGAGCTCAGTGGTGCGTGCCGACACGATGTTTTCCAGCTCACCCAGGTACTCGGTCAGGCGGTTTTCGGCGCTGCGCCGCTGCTGGATTTCCGTGGCCATGCTGATGAACTGCTGGTTGGCGACCTTTACCAGCACGCCGATCTCGTCATGTTCGTGGCCCGGGGGATAGTCCAGGCGCGCCGGTTTGGGTTGGTGCGGATCGCTGTTGCTCAACGCGCGGATGACCCGGTTCAGCGGCTTGGTCAACATCACGTAGAAAAAGCCCAGAAGCAGGGCGGTCAGCAGCGCCGTGCGCAGGAAGCCGCTGGCCAAGGTGATTTCGGCACGGCGCAGGAAGCGGTTGCCGATGGCGAAGGTGTCGACGGTCAACTGCAGCGTGCCGAGGCGGTCGTCGGGCATGTGCGAGAGGAACAGCGGGTCTTCGTACTGGCGTTGAGCATTGAAGAGGATGTCGCTGATGAAGCGGTAGCTGCTTTCCAGGCGTGGCCGCTGCACGCTGGCCAGGATGTTGCCATTGTTGTCCGTCAGCCGTGCAGCGGTGATCGACTCCGATTGCAACAGGCCCAGGGTCAGTTCCTTGGCCAGCTCGGCGTCGATGTTGTAGGCGATGCGCGAGGCGGGGTTGTGGCTGATTTCCAACAGTGAACGCATTTGCCGATCGATGGTTTGATCGACGATGGCATAATCGATGCCGATCTGGATAACGCTGAGCAAAGCCCCCAGAATGAAGCCGACCAGTACCGTCAAGCGGGCTTGTTTATAGGACAGCCGCTGGGTGAATTTTATATCCATGGATACTGGGCCAATTTCCATTCCGTGCGCAGGGCCAAAGCATGGACCATGTCTGTGCGCCGCGACGTGCGACGGCATGTTCCCTTGCCGAACCTTTTACACGCAACTTGCCTTGAGGAACAGTCGTGGACTCTCGTTTGAATGCCTTTCTTGAGCGCGCCGAATCCGTGCTGGCGCGGCTCGAGCCTCTGCTGCCCGCGCTGCGCCCCGAGATCGATTGGAATCAGTGCCTGGCCGCGCGCTGGCAGCGCGAGGGTCGCAGTGGCTATCTACTGCCACTGGAAGTCAGCCTCGACATGCGCCTGAGCGACCTGATCGGCGTCGATCAGCAGCGCCAGCAACTGGCGCGCAACACGCAACAGTTTCTCGACGGCCATCCGGCCAACCACGCCCTGCTGTGGGGTTCACGGGGCACGGGCAAATCGTCGCTGGTGCGTGCGTTGCTCGCCGAACACGCCGCCGCTGGACTGCGCCTGATCGAGATCGAGCGTGACCACCTGGCCGATCTGCCGCGGGTGGTCGAGCAGTTGCAGAAGCTGCCGCAGCGCTTCGTGCTGTTTTGCGACGACCTGTCGTTCGAGGCGGGCGAGGGCGATTACCGGGTGCTCAAGAGCGTGCTCGACGGCTCGCTCGAGCAGGCGCCGGACAACGTGCTGCTGTACGCCACCTCCAACCGTCGTCATCTGGTGCCCGAGCATCAGAGCGACAACGAGAACTGGTCGCGGGTCGACGGCGAACTGCACCCCAGCGAAGCGGTGGAAGACAAGATCGCCTTGTCCGATCGGTTCGGGTTGTGGCTGTCGTTCTATCCGTTCACCCAGGAGCATTTCCTGCGCGTAGTGGAACACTGGATCGGCGAGCTGGCCCGTGACAGCGGCTTGCAGTGGTCCCGTGACGAGCAATTGGACATTCTCGCTGTGCGCTGGGCAACCGGTCGCGGCAACCGCAACGGCCGCTGCGCCTATCAATTTGCCCGATACTGGGTAGGTCTTAAACTGCTGGAGCAACAACCATGATCGATCTGCAGGCCGCAGGCGCGGGGCTGGAAGGCTACCGCATGCTGTGCGCTCAACTGGAATCGCTGTTGGCCGACGAGCGCGACTTCGTCGCCAATGCGGCGCAATTCTCGGCGTTTCTTTTCAACCAAGTGGACGAATTGAATTGGGCGGGTTTCTACCTGAACCGTAACGAGGAGTTGGTGCTGGGGCCTTTCCAGGGGCAGGTGGCGTGCGTGCGCATTCCGTTCGGCCGGGGCGTGTGTGGCGCAGCCGCAGCGAGCCAGCAGACTCAGCGGGTCGAGGACGTGCACGCGTTCCCTGGGCATATCGCCTGTGACAGCGCCTCGAACAGCGAGCTGGTGATTCCGCTGATCAAGGACGGCAAGCTGATCGGTGTGCTGGATCTGGACAGCCCACGCACTGCACGCTTCAGCGAAGCGGACCAGCAAGGTATCGAACAGCTGGCAGCGATCTTCCTCGCCTCGACCGACTGCAGCCGCTACTGAAACGCTACCGTCCTCAGTCGTAGTTGGCTTTCTTCTGGAACGGGTCTTCTTTTTCGTCGGCCTTCAAACCGTCGGTGAGTTCGTTGACCTCGTCGCCGGTGGGTTCCATTTCGCTGAGGACCATGGCGTTGGTGCGCTTGAGCATCTTTTGCAGGTACTGCAATTGCTCCTGGTAGAGCACGGCGTCGGGTTGGCTCTTGAGGTACTGCACGCCGCGCTCGAAGGCCAGTCGAGCGCGGCCCGGCAGGCCTTCCCCCAGCAATTGCTGGCCCAGGTTATTGAAGAACTCGATGTGCAGCAGCACCAGGATGCTGCGAATCTCGCGGCCCCAGTGCTTGGTCTCGGCTGGGTTCAGGAAACCCTCCTGCGCGGCCCGGGTCACTTGCGCGTTCAGGGCTTCCAGCAGAAAGCGCACTTCCTTGGCCTGATCTTCGGTCATGATCGGAACAGGGGGATTGTTGATGGCAATGTCATCGCCCTTGGCGATTTCGCCTTGCAACTCTTCCAGGCGAGCCTTGAGCGGCGCGTTCTGCTTGTCGAGCAACAGCAGGCGCTGGCTGATGTTCAAGGCCAGTCGCGTGAGAAGCTGCTTGAGGGCAGGGGTCATCAGTTGACCGGGGAACGTCTCGTCGATGCGAGCGCAGCGGCGCAGGCGGTCGGTGAGTTCGAGCTTGTCGCGCGCCTTGGCCAGCTTGTTGCTCTCGACCATGTTGTTGAGCAGGCCGATGACGATAAGAATGGCGATCCCCGTTACGATGAACAGGGTGATCATGAGTGGAGTCACCGGTGAGCTCTCAAGGTTGAGTGAAGTTGAAGTGTAGGGCCGGTCTGTCGACACGGATAGCACAACACGCTGCGGCGCGCTCATATGATCCGTATCGACGTCTACCGTGACTATGGCTTTGTGCTACCACTGGTGTCAAAGCTTATGGGTCTCGTATGTACAGCCGCTTCCTGCACAGCACCGGGTCGGCGCTCAAAGCACAGTGAAGTCATTGATTTAAATAAATTTATAACAGGGGGTTGACGACCCTCGAAAGCATCCATAGAATGCGCGCCACTTGCAGCGTAAAGCACACACCGAAGCGCAGTAAGTAGTGAATGTTGTAGCGTGTCCCCTTCGTCTAGTGGCCTAGGACACCGCCCTTTCACGGCGGTAACAGGGGTTCGAGTCCCCTAGGGGACGCCATTGCGGGAATAGCTCAGTTGGTAGAGCACGACCTTGCCAAGGTCGGGGTCGCGAGTTCGAGTCTCGTTTCCCGCTCCAGTTTAAGCAGTGTGGCTCTCGGGCGGCACTGAGTGAAACCAGTATCCAGTCTTCGGGCATGGGTCTGGGCGCCGGAATACACACCATGTGTTTCGGTTAGCGTGTCCCCTTCGTCTAGTGGCCTAGGACACCGCCCTTTCACGGCGGTAACAGGGGTTCGAGTCCCCTAGGGGACGCCATTTGCGGGAATAGCTCAGTTGGTAGAGCACGACCTTGCCAAGGTCGGGGTCGCGAGTTCGAGTCTCGTTTCCCGCTCCAAATTCAATGAAAACGCCGCTCAGAAATGAGCGGCGTTTTTGTTCGTGCGTCTTTTTTTGAGGGAACTGCACCGTGGTGGGCTTTTCGCGGCCACTGACCGCTCCCACGGGGTCAGGTGACTATCTGTGGGAGCGGTCAACGGCCGCGAAGGGTTCAACGCGGCTTATCGGCGCTGGCCCGGCGCCGATGGGGTATGTCATCGTCGGCGATCAGCACCCGCTCCATGACCCGGGGGAAATCGCCGTAGTTGTACACCGGGTCATGCAGTGCGGCGCGGTTGTCCCAGAACGCCACATCGCCCGGTTGCCATTTGAAGCGCACAGGGTATTCGGGTCAGGCCACAGCTTCATCCTGACGCGGTCTCGCGTTGCGGTTGGCAGGCACCTCCAGACCGAGGTTGTCGCGCAGGGTCAGGCCGGGGTATTCGGTGCGCAACAGGCCGCGTTGCTGAAGGATCGGCACCACGTAGCGGGTGAAGTATTCGAGGCCGTCGGGCAACAGCGAGTTGATGATGAACCCGTCGGCGGCGTGGCCCTCGAACCAGGCTTGCACGGCGTCGGCAACCTCTTCGGGCAGGCCGACGAAATCCCGTTCGGGCTTGGCAAAGCGCAGGGCCACTTCGCGCAAGGTGAGGTGCTCGTCACGGGCCAGTTGCTTGATCCGCTCGGACGTACCCTTGTGGCTGTTGGCGCCCAGGTCGCCGAGGTCGGGGAAGGGGGCGTCCAGATCGTGGCCGCTGAAGTTGTAGTCGTTGAACGGGCGGCCCAGGGCGACGATGGCGTCTTCGATGCCGACCAGGTCTGCGGCCTCTTGATAGCGACGCTCGACCTCTTCGCGATCGCGCCCGGTGATCGGGCTGATGCCCGGCAGGACGAACAATTTGTCCGGATTGCGACCGGCGCTTGCAGCGCGTTGTTTGAGGTCCTGGTAATAGGCGCGCGACTCGGTGAACGACTCGTGTCGGCAGAAGATCGCATCGGCGTTCTGGGCGGCGAAATTGCGGCCGTCTTCGGAAACGCCGGCCTGGAAGATCACCGGTTGGCCTTGGCGCGAACGAGCGATGTTCAGTGGTCCCTTGACCTGGAAGAACTCGCCACGATGGTTCAGTGCGTGCAGTTTGCTGCGGTCGAAGAACTCGCCGGTGGCCTTGTTGCGGGTGAAAGCGTCGTCCTCCCAGGAATCCCATAGTCCCTTGACCACATCCACGTGTTCCCGGGCGATCTTGTAGCGCACGGCATGGGGTGGATGCTCGGCCTTGCTGAAGTTGTCGGCGGTGCCTGAAAGCCACGAGGTGACCACGTTCCAGCCGGCGCGGCCGCCGCTGATGTGATCGAGGGAGGCCAGTTGCCGGGCGACCTGGTAGGGCTCGGTGTAGCTGACTGTGATGGTGGCGACCAGGCCGATGTGCTCGGTGGTGGCGGCCAGCGCCGAGAGCAGGGTCAGCGGCTCGAAGCGGTTGAGGTAATGGGGGCTTGAGCGTTCGTGGATGTGCAGGCTGTCGGCGATGAAGGCGAAGTCGAAGCGGGCGTCTTCGGCCAGCCGCGCCTGGTGTTGGTAGTAACGCAGGTTGGTACTGGCGTCGGCCAGCGCCTGCGGATGCCGCCACTCGCCCCAGCCGTGCCCTACGCCGTGGATCATGGCGCCCAGTTTCACTTGTCTTGTGCTCATGGAAATCTCCTGTTATGGCGCGCTGGCCAGCGGGGTCTGGGTGGGTGCGCGGAAGTCGTTGAAGTGTTTGTCGAAGCCTTGGGCGACCTTGACTGGCTGCGCCAGCACGCCTTCTTCCAGATAGATGTCGGCGGTCTGCTGCAGGTCGGCGATCACCGCGTCGGTGATCTCGGCGCGCGTGTAGCGGGTCTCGTTGACCGAGGCCAGGTGCACCGCCAAGGGCAGGCGGGTGACCTGGGCCTGAGCGGCAGCGAACTCGTCGTGGTGGGTGTTGGCCCACTGGTAGGCACGCTCCAGGCGCACGACGAAGTCCTCGACCTGAGCGCGCTTGGTTTCGGTGGCCTGCTGGGTGGCCACCAGGTAGGTGTTGTTGGTCAACAGGTCGGTGCCCTTGCGCAGGATGCGGGCGTTGCCCTGGTTCAGCGCAATGGTGGTGTAGGGGTCCCAGGTCGACCAGGCGTCGGCATCGCCGGATTGCAGTGCGCCCTGGGCGTCGCTGGGCAGCAAATTGACGAAGGTGATGTCGGCGGTTTTCAGGCCCGCGTCACGCAAGGCCTTGATCACCAGAAAGTGGCCGATGGAACCGCGGTTGGTGACCACGCGCTTGCCCTTGAGGTCGGCAACCGACTGCAGCGGCGAGTCCTTGGGCACCAGGATGGAGGTGGTGTAGCGGCCTTCGAAGTGAGTGATGCTGACGGCCTTGAGCGGCGCGCCGGAACCCAGCGCAAACACGTAGGGCGCATCGCCCAAGTAGCCCACGTCCACCGCACCCGCGTTCAGCGCTTCACCCAGGGGCGCGGCGGCGGCGAACTCGGAAAACTCGATGGGATAGGGCACGTCCTTGAGCTCGCCTGCAGCGCTGAGCAACAGCTTCAGGGTGGATTTCTGGTTGGCGACACGCAGCGGTTCGAGCTTGTCGGCCCAGGCCAGCGGGCCGGTGGCTAGCAGCCCTGCGGCCAGGAAAAAGGAAAGCACACGAAAACGGGTCATGAACAGCGACTCCTGAAGAGGGATTGAGTTACCTCCACCAGGCAAGGGGTCGGTCTGCGTTCAAACTAAAGCTCTAAAGGAGCGCTGTGAAATGACATTTAGTTCTATGTTAATTATTCTTTTTGTGGATTAATTTAATTTCAAGTTATGCGTAACTCGCATATTAAAGGGCGGCCTGATGTGGGAGCGGTCCGTGGCCGCGAAGAAGGCGCTATGGTGGATCTGACTGAACGCGGTGACTGATTCGCGGCCGATGACCGCTCCCACGGGGACCATGATCCCAAGTGGGAGCGGTCCGTGGCCGCGAAGAAGGCGCTATGGTGTATCTGACTGAACGCGGTGACTGATTCGCGGCCGATGACCGCTCCCACGGGGACCATGTTCCCAAGTGGGAGCGGTCCGTGGCCGCGAAGAAGGCGCTATGGTGTATCTGACTGAACGCGGTGACTGATTCGCGGCCGATGACCGCTCCCACGGGGACCATGTTCCCAAGTGGGAGCGGTCCGTGGCCGCGAAGAAGGCGCTATGGTGTATCTGACTAAACGCGGTGGACTGATTCGCGGCCGATGACCGCTCCTACGGGGACCATGTTCCCAAGTGGGAGCGGTCCGTGGCCGCGAAGAAGGCGCTATGGTGTATCTGACTGAACGCGGTGACTGGTTCGCGGCCGATGACCGCTCCCACGGGCGACCGTGTTCCCAGGGGAAGAGGTCCGGGCCGCGAAAGGGGCAGGACTATGCTAGGGCCCGCCGGCGATTGCCGGGTACCGCGTCGAGCAGTGCCTGGGTGTAGGTATTTGACGGCTGGTTGAACAGTTGAGCGGTGGGGCCTTGATCGACGATGCGACCCTGGCGCATGACCAAGACGTCATCGGCCACGTTGGCGATCACCGCCAGATCGTGCGAAACGATCACATAGGCGATACCCAGCTCGCGTTGCAGTTCGTCCAGCAGGTCGAGAATCTGCCGCTGCACCGAAACATCCAGCGCTGATACCGGCTCGTCCAGCAGTACCAGATCGGGCTGCAACGCCAGCGCCCGAGCGATGGCCACGCGCTGGCGCTGACCGCCGGACAGTTCCCTGGGCAGGCGGTCGAGAAAGTGCGTCGGCAAGTGCACTCGCTCGATCAATTCACGCGCGGCCCGATCCAGCTCCGCACCTTTGGCCAGGCCGAACGACACCAGCGGCTCGACGATGCTGTCGAAAATCGACAGGCGCGGGTCCAGTGCTGCGAAGGGGTTCTGCTGCACCAGTTGCATGCGCCGGCGCAGTGGCCTGAATTGTCGCCAGCCGAAGTCGGTCACGTCCTGTTCGGCAAATTCGATGCGTCCGCTGTCGGCTTTTTCCAATCCCAGGGCGATGCGCAGCGCCGTGCTCTTGCCCGAGCCCGATTCGCCGACGATGCCCAGGGTGCGACCGGCGCAGACCTGGAAACTGACATCGGCCAGCGCCTGGAAGCGATCGGCCTGGCCGCGCACCCGGGGCAGGCGGTAATGCTTGCTCACCGCCGTCAGCGCCAGCAGGGGTGTTTGCCCCGAGGCGGCCACCGGGCGCGGTGCGCGGGGCTCGGCGAACGCCGGCGCGGCGGCGATCAGCGCGCGGGTATAGGGCTGTCTCGGGTTGGCCAGCACCTGGTGTGGCGTGCCCTGTTCGACCAAAGCGCCGGCCTTCATCACCAGCACGCGGTCGGCTCGGTCGGCAGCCACGCCTAGGTCGTGCGTGATGATCAGCAGGGAAATGCCGCGCTCGCGTACCAGCCCTTCGAGATGGTCGAGGATGCGCCGTTGCACGGTGACGTCCAGGGCGCTGGTGGGCTCATCGGCGATGATCAAACGTGGGTTGCCGGCCAGGGCGATGGCGATCAGTACCCGTTGGCGCATGCCGCCGGACAACTCATGGGGGTATTGCCGAGCGCGCAGCTGCGGGTTGTCCAGACCCACCTGAGCCAGCAGTTCGCCGACATCGGCGTCCACCCCTAGGTAGCGCGCGCCTTTGGCCAGCACCAGCGCTTCGGCGATCTGGCAGCCGATGCGCTGGGTCGGATTGAGACTGACCATCGGGTCTTGCGGCACCAGGCCGATGGTGCGGCCGCGCAACTGGCGTTTGGTCCGTTCGGTGGCCTGGCTCAGGTCCTGACCAGCCACCAACAGGCGCCCGGCGGTCACCACGGCGCTGTCCGGCAGCAAGCCAAGAATGGCGTTGGCGATGGTGGTCTTGCCCGAGCCGGATTCACCGACGATGGCCAGGGTCTCGCCTTGCATCAGGCTGAACGACACATCCGTCACGGCCTGGGTCTGTTGCGCGCCGTGGCGGTAGGCGATGCCCAGGTTGTGCACTTCAATGAGCGGATTCATCGCTTGATCTCTTCAAGGGTACGGGCCAGGTGGTTGAGGCTGAACACCACTGCTACGACGAACACGCCCGGCAGCAGCGCCACCCATGGCGCGGTGATCAGAAAGTGTCGGCCGGTGGCGATCAGCGTGCCCCATTCCGGCGCCGGTGGTGCGGCGCCGAAACCGAGGAAGCTGAGCCCGGCGGTGGCCAGGATGGCCGCGCCGAAATCCAGGGTGGCGAGTACCGCGACCGGGCCCCAGGCGTTGGGCAGGATGTGCCGCCACAAGGTCTGCAGCCAGCTCGCGCCGCCCAGTCGTGCGGCCTCAACATAGGGCAAGGTCTTGACCCGCAGCACTTCGGCGCGGGTGGTGCGGGCAAAGCCGGGGATGATTCCTACGCCCACGGCGAGGGCCACCGGCAAGGTGCCGAAGCCGATGGCGGTGACGATGGCCAAGGCCAGGAGCAAGCCGGGCAGGGCCAACAGCACATCGATCACGCGCATGATCACCGCGTCCACGCGGCCACCGGCGAACCCCGACAGCACGCCCAGGGTCAGGCCTCCGAGCAGGGCCAGGCCGACGGCCAGTAGCGCAGCCTGGATCGACAGGCTGGCACCGTGTATCACCCGGGTGTAGAGATCGCGGCCCAACTCGTCGGTGCCGAACCAGTGGGTCGCATTCGGCGCGGTAAGCTTGGCCAGCGGCGCGGTGGCATTGGGGTCGAAGCCGCTGAGCGCGCCCGGTGCCACGGCGGCGAGCAAGGCGAAGGCGACCACCAGAGCAGCCAGCAGGAAGCCAGGTCGGCGTGACAAGGGACGTGAGGCCGCGAGCAGACGCGCCCAGCGACTGCGCCGCCGCCACGCGGGCAGGACCGCTGTCGGTGGCGGCGCGTAGGCCGTCGCAGCAGGCGCGGCCGGGATGAGGCGCTGGTCGAGATCACGCACGGCATTGGATGAAGGCATGAGCGAAGTCCTTGGCTGGCCTAGGCCGCTGTGGGCGCGGCAGGCGCGTGGGTGATACGGGGGTCGAAGATCGGGTAGAGCAGGTCCACCAGCAGATTCACAACCACGAAGGCGGCGGCCGAGATCGCGACGATGGCCAGCACCACCGGGATGTCCTGGCGCAGCACCGCTTCCTGGGCCAGGCGACCGACGCCGTTGCGGCTGAAGATGGTTTCCACCAGCACCGCGCCGGACACGGTATTGCCGACCTGCAGGCCGAACAGCGTGAGGATGGGCAGCGCGGCGTTCTTCAGGCCGTGGCGGTACTGCACCTGGGCGCGGCTGAGGCCCTTGGCGTAGGCGGTGGTGATGTAGGGCTCGCGAGCCACGTGCTGAAATCCGCGTTGGAGCACCTGGGCATACACCGCCGCGCTGGGAATCGCCAGGGTGATGGCCGGCAGCACCAGGCTGTCCAGGCCTTGGCTGCCGGTGGCGGGAAACCAGCCGAGACCGAAGGCGAACACCTGGATCAGCAGCAGCCCCAGCCAGAACACCGGCACCGAGAAGCCCAGCGAAGGCAGACGCGCCATGGCCGATTGCAGCGGCTGCCAACGTACGTAGGCTGTCAGGTAGGCCAGGCCGACGCCGCCGATCAGCGACAGCACGATGGCTGAACCGGCCAGGGTCAGGGTTTGGGGCAAGCGCTCGGCCAGCAACGCGGTCACGGGCCGGTTGAGTGACAGCGACTGGCCAAAGTCACCCTGCAGGGCCTGCCAGAGCAGGTGCCCGTACTGCTCGAACAGACCGCGGTCCAGCCCGTAGTAGGCACGCGCCTTGGCCAGGTCCGCAGGTGACAGCGCATCGACCTCGATCCCCGACGCGCTGAGCATGATCGACAGCGTATCCCCCGGCAGCAGGTAGAGGATGAAGTAGGTGATGGTATAGGCGCCCCACAGCACCAGCAGCGCCTGGCCGACACGGCCCAGCAGGTAACGGTTCATGGCGTGCCGACCTCGATGTCACCGAGGAAGGCGAAGCCCTCGGCGGTCCAGTGGAAGTTCTTCACCCGCGCGGCGGTGGCGGCCTGCCAGACCCGCTCGTAGATCGGAAAGGCCGAGGCTTCGTCCACCAGCAGGTCTTGCAGGTCGCCATAGGCCTTGGCGCGCTGCTCGGTCTGGGTAGCGGTGATGCCGGCATCGAACAGGGCGGTCGCGCGGTTGAGTGCGGCCGGTTCGTAGGTGTTGGTGGCCAGGGTCGAGCTGTTGGCGCTGCGCGGATCGAGAATGGTCTGCAGGATGATCGGGTCGGCACGGGTCATGTAGGTGGACGTCAGGTCGTAGTTGCCCTGGGCGTTGGCCGCCGTCCATTCGGCGCGGGTCACCACGTTGAGTTTGAGGTCGATGCCCACTTTGCGCAGTTGGTCCTGCACCAGCACATCACCGGCCGTTTCGCTGCCGTTGATGTTGTAGGCCAGGCTCAGGCGCTTGCCGTCCTTGTGCCGGTAGCCGTCGGCAGCCTGGGCCCAGCCCGCTTCGTCGAGCAGGCGTGCGGCACCGGCGGCATCGTAGGCCAGCTTTTCGCCCTGGGCCTTGAAGTACGGCGTGGTGCTGTCGTAGACCCCGGTCACCACCGGGAAATCGGCGTTGTACACGGTGCTGGCGTAGCTTTTGCGGTCGATGGACTTGAGCAGCGCCTGACGGACCTTCTTGTCGGCCAGCACGCGGCCGTTGCGGGTGTTGGGGTAGAGGTTCAGGGCCGGACCCGGCAAGGCACGGCTCTGGATGGTCGCGCCCTTGCTCTGG
The DNA here is from genome assembly GCF_000761155.1 of Pseudomonas rhizosphaerae. Classification (NCBI taxonomy): domain Bacteria; kingdom Pseudomonadati; phylum Pseudomonadota; class Gammaproteobacteria; order Pseudomonadales; family Pseudomonadaceae; genus Pseudomonas; species Pseudomonas rhizosphaerae. The sequence continues at coordinate 1,126,629 of NZ_CP009533.1, forward strand.
TACAGCTTGAGGTCGACCTCCGAGAAGGGGTTGCGCGGCCACAGCACATCGACCTTGCCTTGCAAAAACAGGCCATTGCGCACGCTTTCCTCGGCGATGTAGCTGATGTCCACGGCATCGAGATGGGCATCGGCCTTGTTCTTCATGTTCGACGACGCCCAGTGGTAGCCCGTACGACGGGTTAGGCGGGCGCCGCTCTCCGGTGTGTAGTGCTCCAGCACGAAAGGCCCGGTGCCGATGATCTGGCCCAGAGAGCGCTGCTTGGCGGTCAATTGGTAGGACGCCGGGGCGAGAATCGCCAGGTTGGTGGTGGAGGTCGCCTGCAGGAAGCCGGCGTTGGGTCGCGACAGCACCAGTTTGACGGTGAAGTCGTCCAGCACTTCGGCGTGGTCGTAGCCGGCCAGGTAGGTGGCGCCGAAGGTGGCCGGCAGTTCCCGGGCGAAGGCCTTGTCGCTGTCGAACGCCGTCTTGACCGCGTGCGCGTCGAAGCGCTCGCCGTTGCTGAAGGTGACGTCGTCACGCAGGTGAAAGGTGTAGCTCAGGGCGTCGTCGCTGATGTTCCAGCTTTTCGCCAGCCAGGGAATGATCTTGCCGCTGTCGGGGTCCTGATCGGTCAGGGATTCGGCGACGTTGCGCAGCAGCACGCGGTGTTCGAGCCAGTAGACCTGGAACGGGTCGACGCTGACCAGGGTGGTGTTGTCGCCGAAGAAGGCGATCTTCAGGGTCTTGTCCGCTTGCTCGGGGGCCGAGGGGGAGCAGCCCACCAGCGTTGCGAGCAGTACGCCGAGCGCCAGCAGGCGGGGGCGTTGAGGTGGGTTCGAAGCCGATGAGAAGGTTGGGTGAGGCATGGGTGAGGGTCCTTGGTAGTGCTGTGATCGGCTTGGGTTTGGGGTAGGGGCCTTCGCGGGCAGAGCCCCGCTCCCACAGGGTCGATGGCGCCTGTGGGAGCGAGGTGTGGGAGCGGGGCTCTGCCCGCGAACGGCTCACCCCGATTCAGGTTGCGAGCGCTCGCGGTCTGCTGGCCAACGGCGAACGCCCATCGGCCACCTGAGGCGGGCCGGCTTCCACGCCCAGCAGTCCGAGCAGGCGCCGGCGAATGGCGTTAAAGGCCGGGGTGCCTTTTTCCCGAGGGCGATCCAGGCCGATGGGCAAGGCCTCGGCAATGCGTCCCTGCTTGAGCACGATGATGCGATCGGCCAGCAGAATCGCTTCTTCCACGTCGTGGGTGACGAGCAACACTGCCGGTCCGTGGGCGCGCCACAGGTCGATGATCAGTTGATGCATGCGGATGCGAGTCAATGCGTCGAGGGCCGCGAAGGGTTCGTCCAGCAACAGCAGACGAGGCTCGCGCACCAGGCTGCGGGCCAGTGCCACGCGCTGGGCTTCACCACCGGACAGGGTCGAGGGAAAGGCGTCGAGCCGGTGCGCCAGGCCCACTTCGGTCAAGGCCTTGACCGCACGCTCGCGGGCCTGCGGGTCGCGCACGCCGAGGGTGACGTTCTTCCACACCCGTTTCCACGGCATCAGGCGGGGTTCCTGAAACACCGCCGAGCGCGCCGCGGGCACCAGCAGGCGGCCGCCTTCGATCGGATCGAGCCCGGCCAGCGAGCGCAGCAGGGTGGTCTTGCCCGAGCCGCTGGCGCCCAGCAGGGCAACGAACTCGCCGGGCGCGATGTCCAGGTCCAGGCCGTCGATGACACGATTGGCGCCGAACTGGCGCACCACGTTCTGCAGGCTGACGGCGGGTTGGGGGTGCAGCGCGGTGTGTGCGGTCATGGGAATCAGCTCTTCACGAAGGAGGGGCGCCAGGCCAGGGCATAGTGCTCCAGGGCGCGGATGATGCCGTCGATCACCAACCCCAGCAGGCTGTACACCAGCAGGCAGATGACGATGATGTCGGTGCGCATGAAGTCGCGCGCGTCGCTGGCCAGAAAGCCGATGCCGGAGGTCGCGTTGATCTGCTCGACGAACACCAGCGCCAGCCAGGAAATTGCCAGGGAGTAGCGCAGGCCGACGAAGAACGAGGGCAGCGCGCCGGGCAATATCACGTGCCAGACCAACTCGCGGTGGTTCAGCCCCAAGGTGTTGCCGGCCTCGATAAGCTTGGGGTCGATGCTGCGGATGCCGGCAAACAAGTTCAGGTACACCGGAAAAGTGGTGCCCATCACGATCAACGCGACCTTGGTGAATTCGCCGATGCCGAACCAGAGGATGAACAGCGGCACCAGTGCCAGTGACGGCACGGTGCGCAGCATCTGCATGGGCGAATCGAGCAGCACTTCGCCGCGTCGCGACAGCCCGGTGAGCAGGGCGGCGACGGTGCCGATGCACACCCCGATGGCCAGGCCCGATACTGCGCGTTGCAGCGAGATCAGCAGGTGCATTGGCAATTCGCCGCTGACCGTCAGGGCCCAGAAGGTCACGCCGATGCTCGACGGCGCGGCGATAATGCGCGGTGGAATCAACCCGGCCCGCGAGGCCAGTTCCCACAGCACCAGGATCGCCAGCGGGCTCAGCAACCTGAGCACGAAGCCAGGCACGCGCACGCCGCGCCGGGGCGCGCTCGGGGTAATTTCCAGCATCTGCACGGGCGCTTGCGCGGTCGGCTGAAAGGCGATTTCAGGTGGCATAGTCTTGGCCCTCGCGTTCCAACTGGCGAATCAGGGCGTCCCAGTGCAGCTGGATCTTGGGGTTGTCGCCGCTGGCTGCACTGGCGGACTGCTGATGCACCTTGTCGATGGCTGCCTGCGGCGCCAGCAACAGGTCGGCGTTGCCGCCGGCCTGGGCGGCGATCTGGATGTTGCAGGCTCGCTCCAGGCCATGCAGTTCGCGAAAGGCGTGCTCGACGCTGACGCCACCGGTCAACAGCCCGTGGTTGCGCAGGATCAGGATGTTGCTGTCGCCCAGGTTGCTGACTAGGCGCGCCTGTTCGTCGAGGTCCAGGGCAATGCCTTCATAGCCGTGGTAGGCCACGCGGCTGTAGTAGAGCAGGGCGTGCTGGGACAGCGGCAGCAGGCCGTTGCGTTGCGCCGACACGGCGGCGCCGTCGCGGGTGTGGGTGTGCAACACGGCCTTGAGGTCGGGACGCGCGCGGTGGATGGCGCTGTGGATCACATAGCCGGCGTGGTTGATGCCCAGGCCTAGCGGGTCGTCGATCAGTTCACCGTCGATATCGACCTTGACCAGGTTGGATGCGGTGATTTCATCGAACAGCAGGCCGAAGGCGTTGATCAGGAAGTGCTCCTGATCGCCCGGAACCCGCGCCGAGAAGTGCGTGTAGATATGGTCGGTCCAGCGCAGTTGCGCGGCCAGTCGATAGGCAGCCGCGAGCTTGACGCGCACTTCCCATTCCTGGGGCGTGACACGCTGGCGCAGCGTGGGCGTGGAATCGTGTAGAACGGACAACGAAGTCATTCGGGTCTCTCCTGAAAAACGTGCAGATCGGCGGCGATGGCGCTGAGGCGCGATCGCCGCTCGGTCCGGTTTCATCAGGTCCCGAGCAGCCAGAAATGTAGGGTGTGGTGGTGTCAGATCACCTTGAAGCCGTGGGTGCCGTCCTTGGCCAGTTGCTCGACCAAGCCGAACTCCCAGTCCAGATAGCCCTGCATGGCTTCGCGGGGGTTGTCGGTGCCCTCGTAGGGGCGGCGATAGCGATCGCTGCGAGGCACCGCCAGATGATGCTCGCCTTGCTCCACCGGTAGGCCTGCCGCCACCCAGGCGGCGTTACCGCCCTCAAGAAGGAAGACGGGCTTGCCGGTCAAGGTTTGCAGGTCGGCCACGGCGAAGCGCGCCAGCAGACCGCTGCCGCAGGTCACCACGTAGCGCTCGGCCACCGGCACTCTCTCCAGGGCCTGGGGCAGTTGCGCGCGCAGTGCCCAGCGGGCCCCGGCGATGTGACGCTGCACGTGGTTGGCGCTGGTGGTGAAATCGAACACCTGAGTGTCGCCCTCACTCTGCCACAGGGCGAGCGTCGCCGGGCTGACCGTCGGCGCCTCGGGCAGGGGTGGCAACGGTGCCTGCCAGGCGCCGGTGGCGGTGAAGTCGCTGGATTGCGCATCGTCCAGCACGGACACGTCCCAGCCCATCTGGGCCAGCCACGACGCACTCATGTTGGCGCGCACACCGTCGTCGTCCACCAGCACCAGCCGCGCGCCGCGCACGCTGGCGAAGTGATCGGTTTCCTGCACCAGTTGGCCGCCTGGCGTGGAGCGCGCCGCAGGCAGGTGTCCGGCTGCGTATTCTTCCGGGGTGCGCACGTCGAACACATAGGTGGTGCGTCCCTGTTCGGCGTGCCAGTTGCCCAGTGTCGCCAGCGTCGTCCGTTGCACGCCGGCCTTGTCTGCCACTGCGCGTGCCGACTGCGCCGCTGCGGCACGGGTGTGTTCGTCGACTTCGCCGAAACGACGTTGCTGGCCGTGCTCCAGGGTCTGACCGGCCAGCGTCCAGCCGATAGTGCCATTGCGCAGCGCCGCCACCGGATTGGGAATCCCGGCGTTGACCAGTGACTGGGTGCCGATGATGCTGCGGGTGCGCCCGGCGCAGTTGACGATCACCTGGGTTTGCGGGTTTGGCGCCAGTTCACGGATGCGCAGCACCAGTTCCGCGCCCGGCACGCTGATGCCGCCGGGAATGCTCATGGTCTGGTATTCATCGAAACGGCGCGCGTCGACCACCACCACGTCCGCTTGACGGTCGAGCAGTGCCTGAACCTCCTCGGCCGCCAGCGACGGCGTGTGCCGGCGGCTTTCCACCAGTTCACCGAACGCCTTGCTCGGCACGTTGACGTCGCGAAACAATTCCCCACCCGCCTCGCGCCAGCCAGCCAGACCGTTTTCCAGCAGGGCCACATCGGTATAGCCCAGCGCCTGCAAGCGTTGCGCCGCGAACTGGGCAAGCTCTTCGCCATCGTCGTAGACAGTGATCGCGGTATCCCGACGCGGTACGCGGGCGTAGATGTCCAGTTCCAGGCGCGACAGAGGAATGTTGGCGGCGAACAGCGGGTGCGCTTCGGCGAAGGGCGCTTCCTCGCGCACATCGATCAAGGCCAGTTCCTGCTGGTCCAGCAGTGCCTGGCGAATCGCGGAGTAGGGGCGTACGGCAATCTTGGTCATGCGGGCGATCTCTCTTTGAACGAGCTTTCGTTGGACGCAGGCTCTTTGGACAGGTCCCAGAAGTTGGGGATACCGGCATTGGAATAGCCGGAAATGAAGGGTTTCCCTTCGCCGTTCTCGCTGTACACGGCGCGCTGCACGGCACCGATGTTGGCGCCGTAGACATGGATGCTGATGGAGACACGGTCGTCGAAGGCGTTGCTGACCTGGTGGATATCGCCGACGCTGGGCGATACCGCTGCGACTTGGCCCGGACCCAAACGGATAGGCGCACCTTCGGGTGCCAGGCGGCCATCGGCCGTGCGGCTGAAGCCTTGGGAGAATTCGGCGCCGCGCAACATGCCGATCAGGCCCCAGACGCGATGATCATGGATCGGCGTGCTCTGCCCAGGGCCCCAGATGAAGCTCACAACGGAAAAGCGCTGGCGCGCATCGGCGTGCAGCAGGAATTGCTGGTAGCGTTGCGGATCCGGCTGCGCAGCGATTTCCGGCAGCCAGTCGTCATGGCTGACCAGTCGTTGCAGCAACACAGCGCCGTGCTCCAGTACTTCGGGCTCGCTTGACGTGCGATCGAGCAGCTCGGCCAGGTCGCCGACGAACTGGCGAAAACGGTCATAGCGCAGGGGATGAGTCATTTCAGTAGCCCTCGAACAGATTCGTTATTACCCTAGCAAAGGGATTAAGCTTCCCGAAATTCAATTTGTTCATAAGCTAATATGCGAAAAGCGAATGAAGATAGATGACATCCAAGCGTTTCTGGCGGTCGTGCGATTGCAGTCGTTGAGCGTCGCCGCCCAATCCCTGCAACTTACGCAGTCCGCCATCACCCGGCGCCTGCAAAGCCTCGAGGAGTCACTGGGGGCAGTCTTGCTCGATCGGCATACCAAACCGATGAAGCCCACGGCCATCGGCCTGCGCGTGTACGAACGCTGCCAGGGCGTGATGCGCGAGATCGATTCGTTGCATGAGCTCGTGGCCGAGGATGCGGCGCCCTCCGGCACCCTTCGACTGGGCGTGCCGCAGACGGTTGGCGACGCGGTGCTGCTCGACGCCCTGCAAGCCCTGAAGCAGCGCTTCGCGGATCTGCAGGTGCAGGTCGCCCATGGCTGGGGAGGCCAGTTGGTCCAGCGGATCCAGCACCGTGAACTGGACGCTGCGGCGGCGCTGTTCCCGGCGGGCAAGGTGTTCCCCGAAGGTGTGGTGGGGCATTCCCTGGCGCGCATGCCGCTGCTGGTCGTCGGCGCCAAGGGCCTGGACCTCGGCAAACGCTGCAAGCTGGCGGATTGCCAAAGCACAGGATGGGTATTGAACCCGGACGGCTGCGGTTTCCGCGCCGGCCTCTCACACGCACTGGCCGAACAGGGCCTGAGCCTCAAACTCAACCTGGAGATCTTCGGCACCGATTTGCAGCTGGGTCTGGCCGCCAGTGGCATGGGCCTGGGGCTGGTCCCGGCACCGCTGTTGCAGCACAGCCGCCACCGCGATCAGTTGCAGGTGTTGCAGGTCTCGGATTTCAAACCCATGGTCGACCTGTGGCTGGTGCACGCCTCCTTCGTAGGTAATCTGCAAGGCGCGATCAAGCTGTTTGGTGAGACCGTGGCCCACGGCATGAATACCGAATGATCACCGTGTCTATGCGTTAATCACATATTAGGATATGAATAAATTGAATTTTACTCATGTCACGGTTCGTGTGTAGAGTGGTATAAATCAACGGCGCCGCGGCTGTGAGTCGTGCTGCCGCGTACCTGTCCGCGAGAGTTTATTCCATGACCCAGTTCGACCCCGTTGCCCTTGCCGCGCTGACCGAACGAATGGCCCTGCACGCCGAGCGCTACGACCGCAGCGGCGAGTTTCCCCATGACAACATCGAGCACCTGCACAGCCTGGGCCTGCTCGCCCTGACCGTGCCCACCGCCTATGGCGGCGGTGGGGCCGACCTGGCCACGGCGCAGAAAGTGGTGGCGGCCGTCGCTAAGGGCGAGCCGGCCACGGCGTTGATTCTGGTCATGCAGTATCTGCAGCAGGCCCGCTTGCACCAGAGCGAGCGCTGGCCCAAGGCCTGGCAGCAGCGCCTGGCCCTGGAGGCTGTGGAAACCGGCGCGTTGATCAACTCCCTGCGGGTCGAGCCCGAGCTCGGCACGCCGGCGCGCGGCGGTTTGCCCAACACCGTGGCGCGGCGAACCGCCGAGGGCTGGCGAATCACAGGTCGCAAGATCTACTCCACGGGCAGCCACGGCCTGACCTGGCTGCTGGTGTGGGCGCGCAGTGACGACGATGAACCGCTGGTGGGCTCATGGCTGGTGCGCAGGGACACGCCCGGCGTCAGCATCGAGGACACCTGGGACCACCTGGGGATGCGCGCGACGTGCAGTCACGACGTGGTCTTCGACGACGTGCTGGTGCCCCTCGACCAAGCGGTGAGCGTGAGCCCGGCCAGCGCGCCGCAGCCGGAACTCGACGCCGAAGGCTTGCGCTGGATGGCGGTGCTGATGTCCAGCGTCTACGACGGCGTGGCCCAGGCCGCGCGGGACTCGTTCATCGACTGGTTGCAGCACCGGGTGCCGGCCAACCTCGGCGCCGCCCTGGCGACGTTGCCGCGCTTCCAGGAGCGGGTCGGCGAGATCGACAGCCTGCTGCTGGCCAACCAGGCCCTGCTGCAATCGTCCGCCGAAGGCCGCCTGCCCGCCGAACGCTGGCCGGCCATCAAGTACCTGGTCTGCAACCAGGCCATCCGCGCCGTGACCCTGGCCATCGAAGCCGGCGGCAACCCCGCGCTGGATCGCCGCAACGCGCTAGAGCGGCACTACCGCAACGTGCTCTGCGCACGCATCCATACGCCCCAGGATGACAGCGCGCTGGTCGCGATCGGGCGCCAGGCGCTGCTGTAGGTCCAGATCTCAGTTGCCCGGCGCCCATACCTCCACGTTCACCGCGTCGATCCGCTTAGGAATCAGCTTCTCGTCTTGAAAGGCGTCGGCGATCTTCTGCTGCTCGGCCAGCCCTTCACGGGTGACTGGCTGCACGTCGTAGCTGCGGCGGGCGTTGGCTTGCTGTACCACGGCCGGATCAAGGTTGCCCCACAATGGGCCCAGTATCGCGGCCGCTTCGGCAGGATGCGACTTGACCCATTTGCCGGTTTCGGCCAGATCATCGAATACGGTTTTCAGAATGGCCGGGTTGGCCTGGGCGTAGGGTGTGCCGGCCAGGTAATAACGCTTGTACGCTGCCAGGCCTTCGCTGCCGGCCAGCACGCGTGTGGGTTGGTGCTGCTGCGCGGCGCTGAGGAAGGGTTCCCACGCCACCCAGGCATCTACCTTGCGGTTCTCGAAGGCAGCGCGACCGTCGGCGATGGTCAGGTAGGCCGGCTGAATGTCGGTGAATTTCAGATCGCCTGCGCGCAAGGCGGCCAGTAGCAGGTAATGCGCGCCGGCGGCCTTGGTGACCGCCACCGTGTGGCCCTTCAGATCGGTCAGTGTCTTCAGTGGCGAGTCTTGCCGAACCAGGATCGCCTGAGCCTGCGGCGAGGCCGATTCGGATGCGTAGTAAGTAAGCTTGCCGCCCGCGGCCTGAGCGAACACCGGCACGGTGTCGGCAACATCGGCGGACAGGTCGACATTGCCGACGTTGAGCGCTTCGAGCAGCGGTTGGCCGCTGGCGAACTCGTGCCAGCTGACGCGCACGCCCTGGTCTGCCAGTTGTTTCTCCAGCGTACCTTGCTGCTTGAGCAGCACCATCAGGGTCGATGATTTTTGGTAGCCGATGCGCAGTTGCGTTTCGGCGTGGGCCGCGACGCTGAAGGACAAGCCGAGCGCAATGCTGAGGCTTGCGGCGAGCAGGTGTCGTGGGGTGAAGAGGGTGGACATGATGTAAGTCTCGTCTTCGACGCATCCGCTGGGCGCGGTCGGCTCGAAGAGAACAGGGGAGGGCATGCCCGGTGATCCGGTCAGGCGACTATAGAAGAACGACAAGGGGGAGGGTAATGGCGTTTGGTTATCAGCTTATGCAGAGAGCACTTCGCCGCCATTGCGACGGCGAAGTGAAGCACCGTCAATGGTGGCTTTGCGGGCCCGACATCGCCATCAACTGCTTCTCCTGATTCCAGTCGAACGGCTCGTCGTTTTCTTCGGCTTCGAAGCGGCGTTCTTCCAATGCTTGATACAGCTCGATCTCTTCGTCGGGCATGTAGTGCAGGCAGTCACCGGCGAAGAACCACAGCAGGTCGCGTGGCACCAGATGGGCGATCTGCGGGTAGCGGGTGATGACCTGACAGATGATGTCCTGGCCCAGGTACTGGCTTTCCACCGGGTCGACCGGTAGTTGCGCGCGCAGTTCGTCGAAACGATCGAGAAACAACGCGTGGCTTTCCTCGGGTACCTGCTCCGCCTCGCCCAATGCCACGAGAATGCTGCGCAAGTGGTCCAGCAGGACAAGGTGGTGTTCGAGATGGGCGGTGGCCATGGTGGGGTCCTCTAGAGCGAAACGGGCGCGGGAGTATAAAGCTCCACGCGCCCGCTGTCTTATCGCAGATCCTCAACGAACCTTGCCGGCGGTGGGCAGCAGTTCATCCTTGTTGAAGTCGTCGACGTCGATCACCTTGCGTCGCGCCGCTTCTGCTCGCTGCAGGGTTTGCGCTTCGGCGGGTTGCAACACGCCGGCGTCCAGCGCTGCGTCAATCAACGATTGCCCAGGCGTTGCACTGAACTGCCGGGCCTTGTAGGCCTGCTGCAGCTTCTTGTGCAAAGGATGGCTCTCGCGCAGCAGATCGTAGGCCACCTGCAAGGCACCGACCGGATCGTCTGCACCTTGCGGGCGATAGCAGCCGGCCAGCAGCTCTTCCAGCGCCGGGTCGCCTTTCGGGCGACCGGTGATAGCCGCCACTTCCGCCTCCAGTTTGTCGGACGGGCCGGTGTGGCGGCGACCGAAGGGAAAGACCACGCCGCGCAGCAGGTAACCGAGCACCTTGCTGGGGAAGTTCTTGAGAATCGCGTCCAGGGCGTGTTCGGCTTTGCCCAGGCTTTCTTCCATGGCCCAGCGTAGCAGCGGCTCCAGGTGTTCGGGTGAGTTCTGGTCGTGGTAGCGCTTGAGCGCTGCCGAGCTCAGGTACAGATAGCTGAGCACATCGCCCAGCCGCGCCGAGAGGCGTTCACGACGTTTCAATTCGCCACCGAGCAGCATCATGCTCAAGTCCGCCAGCAAGGCAAAAGCAGCAGCCTGCCGGTTCAACGCCCGGAAATACCCTTGGGCCAGGCGGTCGCCTGGTGCCTGCTCGAAATGCCCGAACCCCAGGTTGAGAATGAAAGTGCTGGCCGCGTTGCTCACCGCAAAGCCGATGTGCTTGAGCAGCAGGGCATCGAATTCCAGCAGCGCTTGGCCCTGGTCTTCGCGTGCGGCCAGGGCCATTTCCTTGAGCACGAACGGATGGCAGCGGATGGCGCCCTGACCGAAGATCATCAGGTTGCGTGAGAGAATGTTCGCGCCTTCTACGGTGATGAAGATCGGTGCGCCTTGCCAATTGCGACCCAGGTAGTTGTTGGGCCCCATGATGATGCCCTTGCCGCCGTGGACGTCCATGGCGTGGGTGATGCAGTCACGTCCACGCTCGGTCAGGTGGTACTTGAGAATGGCCGACAGTACCGAAGGTTTTTCTCCAAGGTCCACGGCGTTGGCGGTCAGCATGCGTGCGCTGTCCATCAGCCAGGCGTTGCCACCGATGCGCGCCAGAGATTCCTGAATGCCTTCGAACGCCGCCAACGGCACGTTGAACTGCTCGCGCACCTGAGCGTACTGCCCGGTCACCAGGCTGGTGTACTTGGCAGCGCCGGTACCGACCGCTGGCAAGGAGATCGAGCGACCCACCGACAGGCAATTCATCAGCATCATCCAGCCCTTGCCCAGCATCGGCTGGCCGCCAATCAGGTAGTCCAGGGGAATGAATACGTCCTTGCCCGAGTTCGGGCCGTTCATGAACGCAGCGCCCAGGGGCAGGTGGCGACGACCGATCTCGACGCCGGGCGTATCGGTCGGAATCAGCGCGAGGCTGATGCCCAGATTTTCTTTGTCACCCAGCAGGTGCTCGGGGTCATGGGCCTTGAAGGCCAGGCCCAGCAAGGTAGCGACTGGGCCAAGGGTGATGTAGCGCTTTTCCCAGGTCAGACGGATGCCGATGACTTCCTCACCTTGCCACTGGCCTTTGCAGATGACACCGACGTCAGGCATCGCCCCTGCATCGGAACCTGCCAACGGGCCGGTCAGGGCAAAGCAGGGAATGTCGTCGCCACGGGCGAGGCGCGGCAGGTAGTGGTTACGCTGCTCGTCGGTGCCGTAGTGCAGCAGCAATTCAGCAGGGCCGAGGGAATTCGGCACCATGACGGTGGAGGCCAAGTCGCCGCTGCGGGTGGCCAGCTTCATCGCTACCTGGGAGTGTGCGTAGGCGGAAAAACCCTTGCCGCCGTATTCCTTGGGGATGATCAGGGCAAAGAAGCCGTGTTCTTTTATATGGGTCCACGCGGCTGGCGGCAGGTCCATGTCCTGGCCGATCTGCCAGTCACTGACCATGGCGCAGAGCTGCTCGGTCGGGCCGTCGATGAACGCCTGTTCTTCTGCGCTCAATTGCACCTTGGGGTAGGCCAGCAACGTGTTCCAGTCAGGCCGGCCGCTGAACAATTCGCCGTCCCACCAGACCGTACCGGCGTCGATGGCATCGCGCTCGGTGTCGGACATCGGCGGCAGGGTCTTTTTGAACCAGCGGAACAGCGGCGCGGTGAACCACTTGCGGCGCGCCTCCGGCAGGAGCAGGGGCAGGGCGCTGGCAATCAGCAGCAGCCAGAACACCGCCAGCAGCCAACCGGGCGCGCGACTGGCGGCGCCCATGACCAGCAGAAAGACGGCGACGATGCCCATGGCAGGCAGCGCGGGAATACGGCGGTGAGCCAGCCAGGCGATGCCGACCACAAGGGCGACGATCCACAACAACAGCATAGCGTTTTCTCCGTGAAAGCCAGGTGGGACGAACCACCTGCGGATGCCGTCGCTACGGGAACGGCAGACGAAAACACGGTGGCCAGGCACGTAAGCTTCGGTGTGGGAAAGATCCAGGGCTTGCCTGGATAGTGACCGTTGCAGGGTAGGGGAGTTCGCAACACGGCGCTGGTGCACAGTTGTCCGGAACGTTCGCAGGCCGCCGTGGCCATAGCTCAATACCGGCGCGTGGCACGCGTGAGACTGATGTCCACTATCGACAGCGGTCACTTTACGGCGACGGGCACGGCGCCCATCATGGCGTTAGCTCGCACACATCTGGTTGCAAATCATCGCAGTCGCCCTCATTTCATCACCACTCTCAACACGGCGTATAGACCCCTTATGAGTTCTGCTCTGTCCATTCGACAGTTGACCAAAACCTACGGCAACGGGTTTCAGGCCCTCAGTGGCATTGATCTCGACGTAGCGGAAGGCGACTTCTTCGCACTGCTGGGCCCCAACGGCGCAGGCAAATCGACCACCATCGGTATCCTGTCCACCCTGGTCAACAAGACCAGCGGCACGGTCAACATCTTCGGCAACGACCTGGACCGCCAGCCGGCCGCGCTCAAGCGCAGCATCGGCGTGGTGCCCCAGGAGTTCAACTTCAACCAGTTCGAGAAAACCTTCGACATCGTCGTGACCCAGGCGGGCTACTACGGCATTCCGGCCAAGGTTGCCAAGGAACGCGCTGAAAAGTACTTGACCCAGTTGGGCTTGTGGGACAAGCGCGATACGCCATCACGATCGTTGTCCGGTGGCATGAAGCGGCGTCTGATGATCGCGCGGGCATTGATCCACGAGCCGCGCCTGCTGATCCTTGACGAGCCCACCGCGGGCGTGGACATCGAGCTGCGCCGCTCGATGTGGGGCTTTCTCACCGAGCTCAACGAGAAAGGCATCACCATCATCCTTACCACCCATTACCTGGAAGAAGCCGAACAGCTGTGCCGCAACATCGGCATCATCGACCACGGCACCATCGTCCAGAACACCAGCATGCGTGATCTGCTCGGCACCCTGCACGTTGAGACCTTCCTGCTCGATCTGGGGCAGCCGCTGGACGCTGCGCCGCAGTTGCAGGGCTACCCCTGCACGCTGGTCAATCCGCAGACCCTGGAAGTGCAGGTCGACAAGGAGATCGGCATCACCTCGCTGTTCGGCCAGTTGGCATTGCTGAACATCCCGGTGTTGAGCCTGCGCAACAAGACCAATCGCCTGGAGGAGCTGTTCGTGTCCCTGGTGGAGAAAAATCTGAGGAAGGTCGCGGTATGAGCTCCGAATTTCAGGCCAACATGGTCGCCCTGCAGACCATCATCTACCGCGAAGTACGCCGCTTCACGCGGATCTGGCCGCAGACCCTGCTGCCGCCGGCCATTACCATGGTCTTGTACTTCGTCATCTTCGGCAATCTGATCGGCAAGCAGATCGGTGGCATGGGTGGCTTCAGCTACATGGAGTACATCGTACCGGGGCTGATCATGATGTCGGTGATCACCAACTCCTACGGCAACGTGGTCTCGAGCTTCTTCGGTGCCAAGTTCCAGCGTTCCATCGAAGAACTGATGGTCTCGCCGCTGTCGCCGCACACCATTCTGGTGGGCTATGTGGCGGGCGGCGTGTTGCGCGGCCTGATGGTTGGGGTGATCGTTACCGTGCTGTCGCTGTTCTTCACCGACCTGCAGGTGCATCACCTGGGCATCACCGTACTGGTGGTGTTCCTGACGGCGACGATCTTCTCGATGCTGGGCTTCGTCAACGCGGTGTTCGCGCGCAACTTCGACGACATCTCCATCGTACCGACCTTCGTGCTCACGCCGTTGACCTACCTGGGCGGCGTGTTCTATTCGATCAGCCTGCTGCCGCCGTTCTGGCAGACGGTGTCGCTGGCCAACCCGGTGCTGCACATGGTCAACGCGTTCCGCTATGGCATCCTCGGCGTCTCCGATATCAGCATCGGTGTGGCGGTGGCATTCATGCTGGTGGCCACGGTAGTGCTGTACTTCGCCTGCGTGACGCTGCTGGTCAGTGGCCGCGGCATGCGCAGCTGAGTTCCCTCGGCCGGACCGCAAGGCCCGGCCATGTCGTTTCTCGACGGTTCAAGGTCGTAGGTGGAGCATGATCATCGGCGCACGAAGTCGATGATCAGTACGCCAACATTTGCCGTGCGGCATTCGTCGCGCGCAGCCTTATCGGGGAAGCAGAATGAACATGAAGAAAGTTCTCGGAGCCAGTGCTGCTCTGGTTCTGGCCATGGGCTGTAACTGGGCCAGTGCTGCCGCCAAGGAAGTCACCATCGGTTATGTCGATGGCTGGTCGGACAGCGTTGCCACCACCCATGTCGCCGCCGAAGTCATCAAGCAGAAGCTGGGTTATGACGTGAAGCTGCAGGCGGTCGCCACCGGCATCATGTGGCAGGGCGTGGCCACCGGCAAACTCGATGCAATGCTGTCCGCCTGGCTCCCCGTAACTCATGGCGAGTACTGGAGCAAGAACCAGGACAAGGTGGTCGACTACGGCCCCAACTTCAAGGACGCCAAGATCGGCCTGATCGTGCCCGAATACGTCAAGGCCAAGAGCATCGAAGACCTCAAGACCGACGACACCTTCAAGAACCGCATCGTGGGCATCGACGCCGGTGCCGGTGTGATGCTCAAGACCGAACAGGCAATCAAGGATTACGGGCTGTCGGCCTACAAGCTGCAGGCCAGCTCCGGTGCGGGCATGATCGCCGAACTGACCCGCGCCGAAAACGCCCAGCAGTCCATTGCCGTGACCGGTTGGGTCCCGCACTGGATGTTCGCCAAGTGGAAACTGCGCTTCCTGGAAGACCCGAAGGGCGTGTATGGCGCTGCGGAAACCGTGAACAGCATCGGCAGCAAGGGGCTGGACAAGAAAGCGCCTGAAGTGGCTGCCTTCCTGAAGAAATTCCAGTGGTCGTCCAAGGATGAAATCGGCGAAGTGATGCTCGCCATCCAGGACGGCGCCAAGCCCGACGCCGCAGCCAAGGATTGGGTCGCCAAGCACCCGGACCGCGTCGCCGAGTGGACAGCCAAGTAACACCTGCACATCAGCTGAATTGCAGAGAACCAAAAAGGTCGCCCCAGGGCGACCTTTTTGCGTCTGCGAGCCCCGATCTACTACTAAGGTCGTCTGGAGTGCGGCCCAGAGCAGCCTAAAGTGGAATACGTTATATCCATCTGTGCTGCGAGGACAAAAACAATGAACGACAGCATTTACCTCTCGATTCAAAACAGCCCACGCTTCAAGGAGCTGGTGAGAAAAAGGGAGAAGTTTGCCTGGATACTTTCGGCGATCATGCTGGGACTGTATTCGGCCTTCATCCTGTTGATCGCCTACGGCCCCCACATTCTGGGCGCCAAACTCAGTCCCGGATCGTCGATCACCTGGGGCATCCCCATCGGTATCGGCCTGATTCTTTCCGCATTCGTCTTGACCGGTATCTACGTCAAACGCGCCAACGGCGAGTTCGATGACCTGAATCGTCTGATCCTGCAGGAGGCCAAGCAATGATGCGGCGTCTATTGGCAACAATGGGCGCATTCGCCCTGGCCCCGAGCGTAATGGCTGCCGATGCGCTGACTGGCGCTGTGCAGAAGCAGCCCCTCAACGTCGCGGCGATCGTCATGTTCGTGCTGTTCGTGGGTGCCACCCTGTGCATCACCTACTGGGCCTCCAAGCGCAACAAGTCGGCGGCGGACTACTACGCCGCAGGTGGCAAGATCACCGGTTTCCAGAACGGTTTGGCGATCGCCGGCGACTACATGTCGGCGGCATCCTTCCTGGGTATTTCCGCGCTGGTGTTCACCTCTGGCTACGACGGCCTGATCTACTCCATCGGCTTCCTGGTGGGCTGGCCGATCATCCTGTTCCTGATCGCCGAGCGCTTGCGCAACCTGGGCAAGTACACCTTCGCCGATGTGGCCTCCTACCGCTTGAAGCAGAAGGAAATCCGCACCCTGTCGGCCTGCGGTTCGCTGGTAGTGGTAGCGTTCTACCTGATCGCGCAGATGGTCGGCGCGGGCAAGCTGATCCAGCTGCTGTTCGGCCTGGACTATGCCGTGGCCGTGGTCCTGGTAGGCATCCTGATGTGCCTGTACGTACTGTTCGGCGGCATGCTGGCGACCACCTGGGTACAGATCATCAAGGCGGTGCTGCTGTTGTCCGGTGCGTCCTTCATGGCCCTGATGGTGATGAAGCACGTCAACTTCGACTTCAACACGCTGTTCTCCGAAGCCATCAAGGTGCATGCCAAGGGTGAAGCCATCATGAGCCCCGGCGGGCTGGTGAAGGATCCGATCTCGGCGTTCTCGCTGGGCTTGGCGTTGATGTTCGGTACCGCTGGCCTGCCGCACATCCTCATGCGCTTCTTCACCGTTTCCGATGCCAAGGAAGCCCGCAAGTCGGTGCTCTACGCAACCGGTTTCATCGGCTACTTCTACATCCTCACCTTCATCATCGGTTTCGGCGCCATTCTGCTGGTCAGCACCAACCCGGCGTTCAAGGACGCGGCCGGTGCCTTGCTGGGCGGTAACAACATGGCCGCCGTGCACCTGGCCGATGCCGTAGGAGGCAGCATCTTCCTGGGCTTCATCTCGGCTGTAGCGTTCGCCACCATCCTGGCGGTGGTAGCAGGCCTGACCCTGGCCGGTGCTTCGGCGGTGTCCCACGACCTGTACGCCAGCGTCATCAAGAAGGGCAAGACCAACGACAAGGACGAGATCCGCGTCTCCAAGATCACTACCGTCTGCCTCGGTGTCCTGGCGATCGGCCTGGGTATCGCGTTCGAAAGCCAGAACATCGCCTTCATGGTGGGCCTGGCGTTCTCGATCGCGGCCAGCTGCAACTTCCCGGTCCTGCTGCTCTCCATGTACTGGAAGAAGCTGACCACTCGCGGCGCCATGATCGGTGGCTGGATGGGTCTGATCAGCGCGGTAACGCTGATGATCCTCGGCCCGACCATCTGGGTGCAGATCCTGCATCATGACAAGCCGATCTACCCGTACGAGTACCCGGCGCTGTTCTCCATGGCCATCGCCTTCATCGGTATCTGGTTCTTCTCGATCACCGACAAGTCGGCTGCAGCCGACGAGGAACGCGCGCTGTTCTACCCGCAGTTCGTGCGTTCGCAAACCGGCCTGGGCTCCAGTGGGGCAGTTTCCCACTGATACCTGCGCCAAACTGAGTGCAAAAAAAATCCGATGCCTGCAAGGGCATCGGATTTTTTCGTTCGTGGCGCGCGGCCCATGGAGGCCTGCGCACCCGCAAGACTATATCTTGCCGAGCAGTACCAGAATCAGCAGGATGATCAGCACCGTGCCGATGATACCCGACGGACCGTAGCCCCAACTTCTGGAGTGCGGGAATACTGGCAATCCGCCAATCAGCAGTAGAATCAGAACGATGATCAGTATGGTGCCCATGGCGATTTCCTTATGTGGACAGTGAGGTAATGGGTCAGTAAAGCCAGGTGGCGCTCGACTGCTTAATAGGTCGGACTGTGTCACGCCTTAAAAAGTCCCAAAGATTAGAAAATGTTTCTGCGGTGGATGGGCGCTGTCGTATTCTGGCGCTCCGATATTTAGCCGGACACCCTCAATGCTCAACTATTGCTGGTTTTTGCTCGCAGCGCTGTTCGAGATAGGCGGTTGCTATGCCTTCTACCTCTGGCTGCGGATGGACAAGAGTGCCGGGTGGGCGCTGGCCGGGGTGTTGAGCCTGACCTGTTTTGCGCTGCTGCTCACCCGTGTCGAAGCAGCCTATGCCGGACGGGCCTATGCGGCCTATGGCGGGATCTACATCGTGGCGTCGTTGGGCTGGTTGGCAGTGGTCGAAAAAGTCCGGCCACACACCTTCGACTGGATTGGCGCAACACTCTGCGTGTTGGGTGCGAGCCTGATCCTGTGGGGTCCAAGGCTGCAACAGGCGTAAGCCCGTTCAGGGTTCAACTGTCAGTAAATATTCATACAAGATGATTGAAAGTGTATGGATTGGTACAACTTGCCCGCACCATCCCAACTATAAGTGCGAAATATCTGACAGGTAATTTACTAACTTTCGTAGGTCAAGACTGTATTGCTCCGCTTGCCTTGTAGTGCTCGAATACAGGGTCCACCCTCAAGAAGCATTCATTTGAGGGAACAAAGCCATGCTGGTATTGACGCGACATGTAGGCGAGCTGATCTCGATCGGCGATGACGTCTGGATCAAGGTATTGGACGTGCGGGGCAACACCGTGCGGTTCGGCATCCAGGCCCCCAAGGACGTGGAAGTGCACCGCGCCGAGGTCTATCGGCGAATTCAGGAGAAACACGGCAAGCATGCCAAGGAGGTGCCGGTGGTGTGACGCTCAGTCGAACAGCTCGGGCGCTATGTCGTGCTTGAGCATCAGGGTGCACTGCTGGCTTTCCGGATCGAATACGATGAACGCCTGTTTCTTGCCCAGCGCATGACGCACGCGCTCGACGCGGGTCTGCAGCGGTGTTTCGTCGCCGTTGTCGGTCCCGTCCCGGGTCACGAAGTCCTCGATCAAGCGGGTCAGGGTATCGGCTTCGAGATGGTCGTAGGGAATCAGCATGTTAGGCTCTCGCAGGGTAGTAGCGCAGTGTAACAGCGCCGCGCGCCCGGTGGCCCCAGGCCTGTGCAAGGCAAGGGGCAGGGCGGCGGCGCGGGCGTGTCAGGCAGCTCAACTGCTGGATTTTTGCCCTAGCACGTCTTCTACCGCCGGCACTCGGGTGTCCGACTCCATCTGCGCGTCGTGTTCCAACTGATGGCTAAAGCGCTCGAGCGAGCTGTTATTAGGCTTGGCATCGCTGGCGAACACCGGCGGGCTGAGCATGTAGGCCGTGAGAATTCGGCTGAGGGCGCTCAAGCTGTCGATATGGGTACGTTCGTAGCCATGGGTGGCGTCGCAGCCGAACGCCAACAGGGCCGTACGAATATCGTGGCCAGCCGTGACGGCGGAATGGGCGTCGCTGAAGTAGTAGCGAAACAGGTCGCGGCGTACCGGCAGTTCGTTTTCGTCGGCCAGGCGCAACAGGTGTCGCGACAGGTGATAGTCGTAGGGACCACCGGAGTCCATCATCGCCACGCTCACGGCGTGCTCGCTCGAGTGCTGGCCGGGAGCGACCGGCGCGATGTCGATGCCGACGAACTCGCTGACGTCCCAAGGCAGTGCCGCCGCCGCGCCGGAGCCGGTCTCCTCGGTGATGGTGAACAGCGGGTGGCAGTCGATCAGGGGCTCGTAGTCGCTTTCGACGATGGCCTTGAGCGACGCAAGCAGCGCGGCCACACCCGCCTTGTCATCCAGGTGGCGGGCGCTGATGTGGCCACTGTCGGTGAACTCGGGCAGCGGATCGAACGCCACGTAGTCACCGATGTTCACGCCCAGCGACTCACAATCGGCGCGTGTCGCGCAGTAGGCATCCAGGCGCAATTCGACGTGATCCCAGCTCACCGGCATCTGGTCGATGGCGGTATTGAAAGCGTGTCCGGAGGCCATCAATGGCAGCACGCTGCCGCGAATCACGCCGTTGTCGGTGAAAACGCTGACCCGGCTGCCTTCGGCGAAGCGGCTTGACCAGCAGCCCACCGGCGCCAGCGACAGGCGACCGTTGTCCTGCACGGCGCGCACGCTGGCGCCAATGGTGTCCAGGTGCGCGGACACGGCGCGGTCCGGCGAATTCTGCTTGCCCTTGAGCGTGGCGCGAATGGTGCCGCGACGGGTCATTTCGAACGGAATACCCAACTCTTCGAGACGCTCGGCCACATAGCGCACGATGGTGTCGGTGAACCCGGTGGGGCTGGGAATGGCGAGCATTTCCAGCAGCACTTTCTGCAGGTACTGAATATCCGGTTCGGGAATTTTGGCAGTCATGGAAACTCCTGAGGTGGATAGGGATGACAGCGACGGTGTCATAAGCCCAGTGAAACACGAGGCGCAGGGCCTGCGCGGTCGACCCGGCAGGCACTGCGCATGGCCGCTACATCGGGCGGCTGTGGGGAAACAGCAGGTCGACGAAACGCTCTGCCGTGGGTTGCGGTTCATGGTTGGCCAGGCCGACCCGCTCGTTGGCCTCGATAAACACGTACTCGGGCTGGTCGGCGGCCGGCACCAATAGGTCCAGGCCCACCACCGGTATGTCCAGCGCACGGGCAGCGCGTACCGCTGCGTCGACCAGCACTGGATGAAGGATCTGCGTTACGTCTTCCAGATGCCCGCCGGTGTGCAGGTTGGCCGCCTTGCGCACGGTCAATTCCTCGCCTCGCGGCAAAACGCTATCCATCTCGAACCCCGCCGCCTGTACGGTACGCAGGGTTTCCTGGTCCATCGGGATGCGGCTTTCACCTCCCGTGGCCGCCTGGCGACGGCGGCTCTGCACTTCGATCAATGTGCCGATGTCGGTGTGCCCGTCACCGATGATCTGCGCAGGCCGGCGAATGGCTGCCGCGACTACTTCGTAGCCGATGACCACGATGCGCAGGTCGACGCCCTCATGGAAGCTTTCCAGCAACACGCGACTGTCGAACTGGCGAGCATGCTCGATGGCGTGTTGCACTTCCTCGAGGGTGCTCAGGTCCACGGCCACGCCGTTACCTTGTTCACCGTCCAGCGGCTTGACCACCACGCGGCCATGTTCGTCGAGAAAATCCTGATTGTCGTCGGCGCTGCCGGCCAATTGCTGCGCTGGCAGGCTCAGCCCAGCGGCCCGCAATACCTTGTGGGTCAGGCTCTTGTCCTGACACAGGGTCATGCTTACCGAGCTGGTCAGGTCGCACAACGACTCACGGCAGCGAATCCGCCGGCCACCATGGACCAGGGTGAACAGGCCCGCCTCGGCGTCGTCCACTTGCACGTCGATACCACGACGGAATGCTTCGTCGACGATGATCCGCGCATAGGGATTCAAATCGGCCTGCGGGCCAGGCCCCAGGAACAGCTTCTGGTTGATGCCGTTCTTGCGCTTGATGGCGAAGGTGGGCAGGTTGCGGAAACCCAACTTGGCGTAGAGGTTCTTGGCCAAACGGTTGTCGTGCATCACCGAAAGGTCCAGGTAGGCCAGGCCACGGCTCATGAAATGCTCGACCAGATGCCGTACCAGCACCTCGCCCACGCCTGGGCGTGTGCAACGTGGATCGACGGCCAGGCACCACAGGCTGCT
This sequence comes from Pseudomonas rhizosphaerae, assembly GCF_000761155.1. Taxonomy (NCBI): domain Bacteria; kingdom Pseudomonadati; phylum Pseudomonadota; class Gammaproteobacteria; order Pseudomonadales; family Pseudomonadaceae; genus Pseudomonas; species Pseudomonas rhizosphaerae. Next base: position 1,147,945 of record NZ_CP009533.1, read on the forward strand.
GCCCTTTTCCGGGTCGCGAAATGCTTTGGCATGGTTAAGGCCCATGACGCTGCCAATCACATGGCCGGTGTCCTCGTCTTCAGCCAGCCAGTACACCGGTCCCCCCTGGTGACGTGGGGTCAACAGGCCTTGATCGATGGGCAGCATCTTGCGCTTGAGATAAAGCTGGTTGATCGCGCTCCAGTCGCCATCACTCTGTGCCCGACGAATACGAAACCCGCGGAACACACGCTGCGCCGGCCGATAATCGCTGAACCACAGGCGCAGCGTGTCGGAAGGATCGAGGAACAGTTGTTGCGGCGCCTGTGCCAGCACCTGCTGCGGTGCGGCAACGTACAGAGCAATGTCGCGCTCGCCTTGCTGTTCATTGAGCAGTTCGGCGGCCAGCGCTTCGGGGTCAGGGTAGGTATGGCCGACAAGCAACCGTCCCCAGCCACAGTGCAGCGGGCGCTGTTGCAGTTCATCGCTGTTGCCATCTTCGGCGAAGCGCGCCTGCAACCGTTCGTACGACGGCGACTGGCCGCGCAGCAGGCGCTGATTGAGGGCCGTGGCATTAGCTTTCATCGATCAGAGTCCTTGTTCGCTGAGCCACAGATTCAACGCAGCCAATTGCCACAGCTTGGAGCCGCGCAGCGGCGTGAGCTGGCCTTGCGGATCGGTCAGCAGGCGGTCGAGCATGTTGGGGTTGAACAAGCCACGGTCCTGGCTCGGGTCCAGCAGCAGGTCCCTGACCCAGTTCAGCGTGTCGCCTTCCAGGTGCTTGAGGCCAGGCACCGGGAAATAACCTTTCTTGCGGTCGATGACTTCACTAGGGATCACCAGACGTGCGGCTTCCTTGAGCACCTGCTTGCCGCCATCGGGCAGCTTGAACTTGCCGGGAATGCGCGCCGACAGTTCGACCAGGCGGTAGTCCAGGAACGGCGTACGCGCTTCCAGGCCCCAGGCCATGGTCATGTTGTCGACACGTTTGACCGGGTCGTCGACCAGCATCACCGTGCTGTCCAGACGCAACGCCTTGTCCACCGCGGCATCGGCACCGGGCATGGCAAAATGTTCGCGCACGAAATCGCCGGCCGCATCGTTGGCGGTCAGCCACTTGGGCGCGACGGTGGCAGCGTAGTCATCGTAGCTGCGGTCGAAGAACGCGTCGCGGTAGGCCTGGAAGGGATCGCTGGCGCCGTCCACTTGCGGGTACCAGTGGTAGCCTGCGAACAGTTCGTCAGCGCCTTGGCCGCTCTGTACTACTTTGCAATGCTTGGACACTTCTCGCGACAGCAGGTAGAAGGCAATGCAGTCGTGGCTGACCATCGGTTCGCTCATCGCGCGGAAGGCGGCCGGCAGTTGCTCGATGATTTCCCGCTCTTGGATGCGCAGCTGGTGGTGCTGCGTGCCGTAATGCTTGGCGATCAGGTCGGAATACTGGAACTCGTCGCCACGTTCGCCACCGGCGTCCTGGAAACCAATCGAGAAGGTCGACAGATCCTTCACGCCCACTTCGCGCAACAGGCCCACCAGCATGCTCGAGTCGACGCCGCCCGAGAGCAGCACGCCAACATCGACAGCGGCACGCTGGCGAATGGCGACCGCTTCACGGGTGCTTTCCAGCACGCGGTCGCGCCAGTCTTCAAGGGTCAGGTTGGCTTCGTCGGCATGGGGCCCGAAGGGCAGGGTCCACCAAGTCTGCTGTTCGGTCTTGCCATTGGCGTCGACGCGCATCCAGGTCGCTGGCGGTAGCTTTTCGATGCCCGCGATCAACGTACGCGGTGCAGGCACCACGGCGTGGAAGTTCAGGTAGTGGTTCAGCGCCACCGGGTCGAGGATCGGGCTGATGTCGCCACCCTTGAGCAACGCCGGCAGGGCCGAGGCAAAACGCAGGCGCTTGTCGGTACGCGACAGGTACAACGGCTTCACGCCCAGGCGGTCGCGGGCGATGAACAGGCGCTGCGTATCACGCTCCCAGATGGCGAAGGCGAACATGCCATTGAGCTTGGGCAGCAGCTTTTCGCCCCAGGCGTGGTAGCCCTTGAGCAGCACTTCGGTGTCGCCACCGGAGTGGAAGCCGTAGCCCAGCGCCTCGAGCTCGGCGCGCAGTTCGGGAAAGTTGTAGATCGCCCCGTTGAAGGCCAGGCTCAAGCCCAGGTGGGCATCGGTCATCGGCTGGGCGGAGCCATCCGACAAATCCATGATCTTCAGGCGGCGATGGCCCAGGGCAATCGGCCCTTGGGCTTGAAAGCCCCAGGCGTCCGGCCCGCGCGGGGCCAGGTCATGGGTGATGCGTTCCACGGCCGCAAGGTCCGCAGGTTGAAAGTCGAAGCGCAACTCACCAGCTAATCCGCACATAAGTCCTTACCGGTTTTTCCGTTGGGGAACGGCCGATGGAAGTTCGGCCAGGTATGAAACTGACCGAGGCAGGTAGCGAGAGTTTTAGATCGATCGGTTATAAGGAAGCCGTTCGCTGGGGAGCCATTCGCGGGTAGAACCCGCTCCCACAGGGGTGTGGTGCCCGAGGGTTATTTGAGATTGCCGCTGAGAAACTGCCGCAAGCGTTCGCTTTTCGGGCTGCCCAATACTTGTGCCGGTGGGCCTTCTTCCTCGACCAGGCCTTGATGCAGGAACAGCACCTGGCTGGAGACTTCACGGGCGAAGCTCATTTCGTGGGTGACCATGATCATGGTGCGGCCTTCCTCCGCGAGGCCTTTGATCACTCTCAGCACTTCACCCACCAGCTCCGGGTCCAGTGCCGAAGTCGGCTCGTCGAACAGCATGACTTCCGGCTCCATGGCCAATGCACGGGCAATCGCGACGCGCTGTTGCTGGCCACCGGACAGGAAGGCCGGATACTGGCTGGCCACGCGCTCCGGCAGGCCGACCTTGTCCAGGTAGCGCAACGCGCGGGCGCGGGCTTCGTCCTTGTCGACGCCCAGCACCCGGCGCGGGGCCATGGTGATGTTGTCGAGCACGGTCATGTGGCTCCACAGGTTGAAGTGCTGGAACACCATGGCCAGACGCGTGCGCAAGCGCTGCAGTTCCTCGGCATCGGCGACGCGCATGCCGCCGCTGTCGGTGGTCATGCGAATGGCCTTGCCATCCAGGCTCATGGCACCGTCGTCAGGCTGTTCGAGGAAGTTGATGCAGCGCAGAAAGGTGCTCTTGCCCGAGCCACTGGCGCCGATCAGGCTGATCACGTCACCCGTGCTGGCCTTGAGCGAAACACCCTTGAGCACCTTGTTGTCGCCATAGCTTTTGTGCAGGCCATCGATGGTCAGTTTGTACATGCGCAACAGGTCCTCAAGGTTGAAGTAGATAGCCGCTGCGGCAGGCCTGGGTGCCGGCGACATGGGCGACCAGCATGCCCGCGGTGGCCATGCGACGCAGCGAGCGGGCATACATCAGCCCCGGCTGGCGGTTGCGCACAGGGGTGACCGTATTGCTCAGCGGATCGATGATTTCGGCGATCAACTGCCCGGCTTCCAGGTACTGGCCGGGCACCGCAGTGAACACCAACAGTCCACCCACCGGCGCGGTCACCGGTTCCACGCCGGCCAGCGGCGTGGCGGCGGCGAGCAGGGCAGGCAACGGTGCCGGCGTGCGGTCGATGGCCCCGGTGCTGGCCAGGTAGTCGAGAATGGCCTGACAGTCGCCGCTGGCCATGGGGTGGTTGACGTCACCCTGGCCGCGCAACTCGATGGTCACCGAAAAGCTGCCCATGGCGATCGGGAAACGCTCGGCAAAGCGCTGCTGAAGTTGCCACCAGAACAGACTGAAGCACTCGTCGAACGATTGCCCGCCCGAGTCGGTGGCCAGCAGGCTGGCCTGAGTGCCCAGGTAGCGTGCCAGTGGTTCTACCAGAGGCCAGGCTTCGGGTGTGGTGTACAAATGCTGCACGGCCTCGAAATCGCAGTGCAGGTCCAGCACCATGTCGGCATCGCATGCCAGGCGCTGCAGAGTCAGGCGCTGTGATTGCAGGGCTGTGGTCGGCTGCAACTGGTTCAGCGCCTGGCTCAGGTGCGTGCGGATCAACGCCGTATTGTGTGCCTCATCATCACCCAGCAGCGGCTCGACGGCGCAGCCGACCTGATCGGCCAGGTCGACGAAACGGCGATTGAAATTCTCGCCGGTTTCCAGCTCGTAGCGGCCCAGTGGCGTGTCCATGACGATCTGATCGAGCCCGGCGGGGTTGGCGATCGGTACGATGACCACCTGCTGGCGCAGCAGTCCTGCGTCCTCCAGTTCGGCCAGACGCTGGCGCAGGTGCCAGGCGACCAGCATCCCCGGCAACTCGTCGGCGTGTAGCGAGGCCTGGATATAGACTTTTCCGGCACCCGTCGGGCCGTAGCTGAAGCTGTGGATCTGGCGCGCGGTGCCGGGCAGGCGAGCCAGCAATTCATGAATGTCGTGTTGCATGTTCAGGTCCTAGTGCGTCGGGCCGAGAAAGGCCAGCCAGCGGCGTTCGGCCAGGCGAAACAGTCCGACGAGGGCAAAGGTGATGGTCAGGTAGATCAGCGCGGCGATGCCGAAGGATTGGAAGGTCAGGAAGGTCGCCGAGTTGGCATCCCGTGCGACCTTGAGGATGTCCGGGATGGTGGCAGTGAACGCCACCGTGGTCGAGTGCAGCATGAGGATCACTTCGTTGCTGTAGTAGGGCAGCGAACGGCGCAGGGCCGACGGCATGATCACGTAGGCATACAGCTTCCAGCCGCTCAGGCCATAGGCCTTGGCCGCCTCGACCTCGCCGTGGTTCATGCTGCGGATCGCCCCGGCGAAGATCTCGGTGGTGTAGGCGCAGGTGTTCAGGGCGAACGCCAGGATGGTGCAGTTCATCGCATCGCGGAAGAAGTCGTTGAGCAGGGGCTGCCCACGCACGGCCTCCAGGCTGTAGATGCCGGTGTAGCAGATCAGCAGCTGGATATAGAGCGGTGTTCCGCGAAACAGGTAGGTATAGAACTGCACTGGCCAGCGCACCCAGCGCCGGCGCGAAACCCTGGCGATCGACAGTGGCACCGAAACCGCGAAGCCGATCACCAGCGCCGCACTGAGCAGCCACAGGGTCATGGCCAGGCCGGTGATGTTCTGCCCATCGGAATAGAGGAAAGGCCGCCAGTATTCCTGGAGAAGTTCGATCATCGCAGCGCCTCCCGGGTACCCGCGCTGTAGCGTCGCTCAAGCCAGCGCAGGGCGATGTTGGACGCACTGGTAATCAGCAGATAGATGAGCGCGGCCAGCACCAGAAAATAGAACAGTTGGTAGGTGCTCTTGCCGGCGTCCTGGGCGGCCTTGACCAGATCGGCCAAACCAATGATCGACACCAGCGCCGTGGCCTTGAGCATGACCATCCAGTTGTTGCCGATGCCGGGCAGGGCGTAACGCATCATTTGCGGGAAGACTACATAGCGGAAACGCTGCGAGCGCTTGAGGCCATAGGCCGTGGCCGCCTCGAGCTGACCGCGTGGTACCGCCAGCATGGCGCCGCGAAAGGTCTCGGTGAAATACGCGCCATAGATGAAACCCAGGGTGATCACCCCGGCGGCGAAAGGATCGATCTCGATGTAATCCCATTCCAGCGCTTCGGTGAGGCCGGTCAGCCAGGTCTGCAGGCTGTAGAAAATCAGCAGCATCAGCACCAGGTCAGGCACGCCGCGAATCAGGGTGGTGTAGAGCTGCGCAGGCACGCGCAGTGCGGCCGAACCGGACAGCTTGGCGCTGGCGCCAATCAAGCCCAGCATCACGCTCACCAGCAGGGACAACAGGGACAGCTTGATGGTCATCCAGGTGCCTTCGAGCAGCAGTGGGCCAAAGCCCTTCAAGCTGAACGCAGACAACCCGAGGTGCTGCAAAAGGTCGTCGAACATGAATCTGGCCTGTGCCGGTCAAAAAAACGCCCATCCCCGCATGGGAATGGGCGCTGTCAACGCAAGATTTACTTGCCGCTGTACAGGTTCAGCTCACCGAAGTGTTTCTTCTGGATTTCGGTGTAGGTGCCATCATCGTGTAACGCTTTGATACCTTTATCGATCAACGCCTTGAGTTCCTTGTTACCTTTGGCGATACCCACAGCCGTCTTGGACGGCAGCAATTCGCTGTCGATCGGCTCGCTGACTTCATAGCCTGCACCTTGCGGCGATTTCAGGAAGCCCAGCTCGGCCTGCAGCATGTCCTGGATGGAAGCATCGAGACGACCCGAAACCAGGTCGGCATAGACCTGATCCTGATTCTGATAGGCCTGGGTCTTCACACCGGCCTTGTCCAGCACGGCCTTGGCATAGGCTTCCTGGATGGTGCCTTGTTCGTAGCCCACGGTCTTGCCTTTCAGCGATGCCAGGTCGGTGCTCAGGCTTGCACCTTTCTTGAACACCAGCGAAGTCGGACCGGAGAACAGTTCGTTGGAGAAGTCGATGACCTTCTCGCGGGCCGGGGTCACGGTCATCGAGGAAATCACGCCATCGAACTTCTTCGCCTTGAGGCCAGGAATCATGCCGTCAAAATCGCTTTCGACCCACTTGCAGGTGACCTTGAGTTCCTTGCAGATGGCATTGCCCAGATCGATGTCGAAGCCCACCAGGCTACCGTCGGCGGCCTTGGATTCGAACGGTGCATAGGAAGGATCGACCCCGAAGCGCAACTCCTTGTATTCCTTGGCCATCGCGCCGCCAGCCGAGAACGCCAGGGCCAGAGCAGAAAGGGTCAGCAATGCTTTTTTCATCGTGCAGTCCTTAAAACCAGTTGAATGCGTGGGGGGTGAGGGCGATGTACGTTACCGGCGAGGGCCAGATATCATTTTGACAGCAATTTCCGCACCATAGTCCCAGTGCCGACCGACCTGAGCAAGGTTGTGTCGCCTGGTTGCAACTTTGCCAAAGCCCACCGGCAAGCTTATGCGCAGCAGCCGACTCAGAGCGCTTGCCATTGGTACAGCAATGCCCTGAAATAATCCATGGCAAAAAAATGCACCTGAGCGGTGCATTCGAATGCGTCAGGCCAGCAGGTCCTGCAAGGTCGCCAGGCTGTCGGCTTCGGCCACTGGTTTGTCGTGCCGCCAGCGCAGCATGCGCGGAAAGCGCACGGCAATGCCGCTCTTGTGGCGCTTGGACAGCGCAATGCCTTCGAACCCGAGTTCGAAGACCAGCGTGGGCGTCACGCTGCGCACCGGGCCGAATTTCTCCACAGTGGTCTTGCGCACGATGGCATCGACCTTGCGCATCTCTTCGTCGGTCAACCCCGAATAGGCCTTGGCGAAGGGCACCAGGGTCCGCTCCGATGCTCCGGGTGGCCCGTCCCACACGGCAAACGTGTAGTCGCTGTACAGACTGGCCCGGCGCCCATGGCCGGCCTGGGCATAGATCAAAACCGCGTCGACGCTGAAGGGGTCCACCTTCCACTTCCACCAGGTGCCCATGTCCTTGGTCCGGCCCACGCCATACAGTGAATCGCGCGCCTTGAGCATCATGCCTTCCACACCCAGCGCCCGTGATGCCTCACGCTGTCGGCTCAGATCCAGCCAGTCTTCGCCGGTCAATACCGGCGATGGACGCAGTACCGGATCGGCCGCTTGCGCGATGACCTGTTCCATCTGTGTGCGACGTTCGTGTTGCGGACGACTGCGCCAGTCTTCACCCTGCCATTCGAGCAGGTCATAGGCGAGTACCACCACGGGAATCTCTTCGAGGATCTTCTTGCTCAAAGTCTTGCGGCCGATTCGCTGTTGCAGCAGGGCAAACGGTTGAACGGCCGGTGCATCCTCCGAGGGGCTCGATGCGTCGTCCAAGCTGAAATCCTCGGGCGCCACATCCGTCGGTGGCGGTGTCTTCCAGACCACGATCTCGCCATCGATGACCGTGCCGTCGGGCAGGCTTGCCGTCAAAGCGTGCAGTTCCGGAAACCGGTCCGACACCAGCTCCTCGCCTCGCGACCAGATCCACAGGCGTCCGTCACGCTTCACCAATTGGGCGCGGATGCCATCCCATTTCCATTCCACCTGCCAGTCACTGCTGGGGCCCAGCAACGTGTCGAACTGATCGACCGGCTGTTGCAGCGAGTGGGCGAGGAAGAACGGGTAGGGCTGGCCACCACGCTGCGCGTGCTCGTCCGTGGATTCCTCAGCGATCAGCTTGAGGTAGCTGTCCGCGACAGGGCGGTGCGACAGGTCGGTATAGCCCACCAGGCGCTGCGCTACACGCTTGCTGTCCAGACCGGCCATCTGCGCCAGCGCTCGGGTCACCAGCAGTTTCGAAACGCCAACGCGGAAGCTGCCTGTAATCAATTTCAGACAAAGCATCAGGCTGGCCCGATCCAACTGGGCCCACAACGGTGGCAGGCGCTCGTGCAGCTCTTCGGGTGGCAGGCCGCGCAAGGGCAACAGGGCGTTTTCCAGCCACCAGGCCAGGCCTTCGTCGCTGGTCTGTTCGGCTTCGGGCAGCAACAGCGAGAACGTCTCCGCCAGATCGCCCACGGCCTGATAGCTTTCTTCGAACAACCATTCGGGCACGTTCGCCAGCTTCACCGCCAGCTCGCGCAACACCTTGGTCGGCACCAGTTGGCGCGGGCGGCCACCGGACAGGAAGTACACCGCCCAGGCCGCGTCGGCTGGCTGTGCCTGACGGAAGTAGTCTTCCAGAAACTGACGCTTGGCATTGGTCGAAGTGGTTTCGTCCAGATTGGCATACAACTGCGCAAACGCTTTCAAGACGCGGCCTCCTGAGGTTCCTCTTCGTCACCGTATTCGGTGGTGAACCCCTGCGCATCCAGACCGATGTCGCGCAGGTAGCGCACCAGCACTTCCACCGAACCGTGGGTGACCATGACCCGCTCGGCCTCGGTCTGCTCGATGGCCCACAACAGGCCCGGCCAGTCGGCATGGTCGGATAGCACGAAGCCACGGTCCACGCCGCGGCGCCGACGGGTGCCGCGCAGGCGCATCCAGCCACTGGCGAATGCATCGCTGTATTCGCCGAAGCGGCGCATCCAGGTACTGCCACCGGCTGATGGCGGAGCGATGATCAACGCATTGCGCAACGCCGGGTCGGTTTTCTTGAAGTCGCCGGCGTACTGGGTTTCCGGAATGTAGACGCCGGCATCGCGGTAGACCCTATTGAGCGGCTCCACCGAACCATGGGCCAGGATCGGGCCGATGCTGGCATCGATGCCGTGCAGCAACCGCTGGGCCTTGCCAAAGGCATAGGCGAACAGCACGCTGGCTTTGCCTTGCTCGGCATTGGCACGCCACCACTGATTCACTTCTTCGAAGATCTCGGCCTGTGGCTGCCAGCGATAGATCGGCAGACCGAAGGTCGATTCGGTGATGAAGGTATGGCAGCGCACCGGCTCGAAGGGCGCGCAGGTACCGTCTGGTTCGACCTTGTAGTCACCCGAAGCCACCCAGACTTCACCCTTGTATTCCAGGCGGACCTGAGCAGAGCCCAGCACGTGTCCGGCCGGATGAAAACTCAGCGTCACGCCGTTGTGCTGCAGGACCTCCCCGTACTCGAGCAGTTGCAGATTGATGTCCTGGCCCAGGCGAGTACGCAATATGCCTTCGCCGGGCGCGGCGGCCAGATAATGTTCATTGCCAGTACGCGCGTGGTCGCCGTGGCCGTGAGTGATCACCGAACGCTCGACGGGCCGCCACGGGTCGATATAGAAATCTCCGGCGGTGCAATACAGGCCTTCGGGACGCGCGACGACTAGGTCCATGGCAGGTGGCCAGGTAATGGGTGTGTTGTTATGATCGGGCAGGGCAGGGGAAAGTTCGAAGGCAAAGGCGGTGAGGCGCACTGCACGAAGGCCACCGTGCAGGCAAAAAAAAGCCCCTGCAATGAGGGGCTTTCTTTCAGTATTTGGCTCCACGACCTGGACTCGAACCAGGGACCCAATGATTAACAGTCATTTGCTCTACCAACTGAGCTATCGCGGAATCTGCTGCGTATGTTACTGATTGCTAAGGGGAAGTCAAGCCTCCCCTAAGCAAAGAACCTACAGCACCGCAACAATGGCCTTGATCACGCCATCGATGTTGCGCTGGTTCAACGCGGCTACGCAGATGCGCCCGGTGTCCAGCGCGTAGATGCCGAACTCGTTGCGCAGGCGAGCGACCTGTTCGGCGCTCAGCCCCGAATAGGAAAACATGCCGGCCTGACGGGCGACGAAACCGAAATCACGGTTCGCACCCTGTGCCGCCAGCCCCTCGACCATTTGCAGGCGCATGCCGCAAATGCGCTGGCGCATCTCGCCCAGCTCGGCTTCCCACATGGCGCGCAGCTCAGGGCTGTTGAGCACATTGGCAACGATCATCGCGCCGTGGGTCGGCGGATTGGAATAGTTGGTACGAATGACGCGCTTGATCTGCGACAGCACGCGAGTGCTCTCGTCGCTCGACTGGGTGACGATCGACAAGGCGCCGACACGCTCGCCGTACAACGAGAACGATTTGGAGAACGAGCTGGAAACGAAGAAGCTCAGGCCCGACTCGGCAAACAGGCGCACGGCCGCGGCGTCTTCATGGATGCCGTCGCCAAAACCCTGGTAAGCCATGTCGAGGAACGGCACGTGGCCCTTGCGCTTGACCACCTCCAGCACGTTGACCCAGTCGGATGCACTGAGGTCTACGCCGGTCGGGTTGTGGCAGCAGGCATGCAGCACAACGATGGAACCGGCGGGCAGGACGTCGAGGTCTTCGAGCATGCCTGAACGGTTCACGTCGTTGCTGGTCGCATCATAGTAGCGATAGTTCTGCACGCCGAAACCGGCGGTTTCGAACAGGGCGCGATGGTTTTCCCAGCTCGGATCGCTGATCGCGACCACGGCATCGGGCGACAGTTGCTTGAGCAGATCCGCCCCGATCTTCAGCGCGCCGGTGCCACCGACGGCTTGGGTGGTGACCACGCGGCCTGCTGCCAGCAACGGCGACTGGTCACCGAATATCAAGGTCTGTACGGCCTTGTCGTAAGCCGCGATACCGTCGATTGGCAGGTACCCACGGGCAGCGTGCTGTGCAACGCGCTGGGCTTCGGCTTCGATCACCGCGCGCAGCAGGGGAATTCGCCCTTCTTCGTTGCAGTACACGCCAACGCCCAGATTCACCTTGTCGGTGCGGGTATCGGCGTTGAATGCTTCGTTGAGGCCCAGGATAGGATCGCGGGGTGCCAATTCGACAGCGGAAAACAGGCTCATTTTTACCTTGGCTCTGATCGGGAGTGAAGGGAGGAGAGACACGCTTCACCCATTCGGCGCAAAGCGGTGCACGACTGAGGGTCGAGTATAAAGACGCTTGGCGGATGGGGCGACTGGTTGCACTTGGTTTTACCGCTTTTTACCGAATATTTTTCGACCATTGGTCCCGTGTTTATCGAAGGTCCAGGGTCACACCCTTGAAACTCTTGGTAACAAGCGCCAATTAGGGTTAAGTACTGTCTATAAATACAGTCGGAAAAGTCCGGCTGTGGCGACTCACGAGGTGTGGCATGTCCGAGTTTCAACTGGTTACCCGATTCGAGCCGGCCGGCGACCAGCCGGAAGCCATTCGCCTGATGGTGGAGGGTATCGAGGCGGGCCTGGCGCACCAGACCTTGCTGGGGGTAACCGGGTCGGGCAAGACGTTCAGCATCGCCAACGTGATTGCCCAGGTCCAGCGTCCCACACTGGTGCTGGCGCCGAACAAGACCTTGGCGGCTCAGCTGTATGGCGAGTTCAAGGCGTTCTTCCCGAACAACGCGGTCGAATATTTCGTCTCCTACTACGACTACTACCAGCCCGAAGCGTACGTGCCGTCGTCGGACACCTTCATCGAGAAGGATTCCTCGATCAACGACCACATCGAGCAGATGCGCTTGTCCGCGACCAAGGCGTTGCTCGAGCGCAAGGACGCCATCATCGTCACCACCGTGTCGTGCATCTACGGTCTGGGCAGCCCTGAAACCTATCTGAAAATGGTCCTGCACGTGGATCGCGGCGACAAGCTCGACCAGCGCGCGCTGCTGCGCCGGCTCGCCGACCTGCAATACACCCGCAACGAGATGGACTTTGCCCGCGCCACATTCCGCGTACGCGGCGACGTCATCGATATATTTCCTGCCGAATCCGATCTGGAAGCCATCCGTATCGAATTGTTCGACGACGAGGTCGAGAACATTGCTGCCTTCGATCCACTGACCGGTGAAGTCACGCGCAAGCTTCCGCGCTTTACCTTCTACCCCAAGAGTCACTACGTGACCCCGCGCGAGACGTTGCTGGGCGCGGTAGAAGGTATCAAGGAAGAACTCAAGGATCGTCTGGATTACTTCCGCGACAAGAACAAGCTGGTCGAAGCCCAGCGGCTGGAGCAACGTACGCGCTTCGATCTGGAGATGATCCTGGAGCTGGGCTATTGCAACGGCATCGAAAACTATTCGCGCTACCTGTCCGGGCGTCCGTCCGGCGCGGCACCACCCACGCTCTATGACTACCTGCCGGCCGACGCCTTGCTGGTGATCGACGAGTCCCACGTCAGCGTTCCCCAAGTGGGCGCGATGTACAAGGGCGACCGCTCGCGCAAGGAGACCCTGGTCGAGTACGGCTTCCGCCTGCCCTCGGCGCTGGACAACCGACCCATGCGTTTCGACGAATGGGAAGGGGTGAGCCCGCAGACCATTTTCGTCTCGGCCACGCCCGGCAATTACGAGGCTGAACACGCCGGGCGCATCATCGAGCAGGTGGTACGGCCCACCGGCCTGGTCGATCCTCAGGTGGAAGTGCGGCCCGCGTTGACCCAGGTGGACGATCTGTTGTCGGAGATCCGCAAGCGCGTCGCCACCGACGATCGCATCCTGGTCACCGTGCTGACCAAGCGCATGGCCGAGGACCTGACCGACTACTTGGCCGACCACGATGTACGCGTGCGTTACCTGCACTCGGACATCGATACCGTCGAGCGTGTCGAGATCATTCGCGACCTGCGCCTCGGCGCGTTCGATGTGATCGTAGGGATCAACTTGCTGCGCGAAGGCCTGGACATGCCCGAGGTGTCGCTGGTGGCCATTCTGGATGCCGACAAGGAAGGTTTCCTGCGCTCCGATCGCTCATTGATCCAGACCATCGGCCGCGCCGCGCGAAACCTCAATGGCCGCGCCATCCTTTACGCCGATCGCATGACCGGCTCGATGGAGCGCGCCATCGGCGAGACCGAGCGTCGTCGCGAAAAGCAGATCGCCTTCAACGAAGCCCACGGCATCGTGCCCAAGGGCGTGGTCAAGGACGTCGCCGATATCATGGAAGGCGCCACCGTGCCCGGCTCGCGCAGCAAGAAGCGCAAGGGCATGGCCAAAGCCGCCGAGGAAAATGCGCGCTACGAGAACGAGCTGCGCTCGCCGAGTGAGATCACCAAGCGCATCAAGCAGTTGGAAGAGAAAATGTACCAGTTGGCCCGCGACCTGGAATTCGAAGCCGCCGCGCAGATGCGCGACGAAATCGGCAAGCTGCGCGAACGCCTGCTCAAGGTCTGACCCCGAGCCGCTCCCCTTCGCGGCCGATGACCGCTCCCACAAGGCATCTGCAAGCATACGACCTGTGGGAGCGGTCACCGGCCGCGAAGGCCGCACCACCGTTCCCAAGTCGAGCACCAATACCCTCGCCACACGATTCTGGAGCCTGCCCCCCAAGCCCTGCTAACATCGGCGTTTCGATTCAACCTGCTCGAGACCCTCAATGACCGTTCGTACGCGTATCGCCCCATCGCCCACCGGCGACCCCCATGTCGGCACGGCCTACATCGCCCTGTTCAACTATTGCTTTGCCAAACAGCATGGCGGCGAATTCATCCTGCGCATCGAAGACACCGACCAACTGCGCTCGACCCGCGAATCCGAACAGCAGATCTTCGACGCCCTGCGCTGGCTCGGCATCGAATGGAGCGAAGGCCCCGACGTAGGCGGCCCACATGGTCCGTACCGGCAGAGCGAGCGGGGCGACATCTACAAGCAATACGCCCAGCAACTGGTCGACATGGGCCACGCGTTCCCGTGCTTCTGCACCGCCGAAGAACTCGACCAGATGCGCGCCGAACAGACCGCCCGTGGCGAGACCCCTCGCTACGATGGCCGCGCGTTGTTGCTGTCGGCCGAGGAAGTCCAGCGCCGCCTGGCCGCTGGCGAACCCCACGTCATCCGCATGAAGGTCCCCACCGAAGGCGTCTGCGTGGTTCCCGACATGCTGCGCGGCGACGTTGAAATCCCGTGGGACCGCATGGACATGCAGGTCCTGATGAAAACCGACGGCCTGCCCACCTATTTCCTGGCCAACGTGGTCGACGACCACCTGATGGGCATTACCCACGTGCTGCGCGGCGAAGAATGGCTGCCGTCGGCGCCCAAGCTGATGAAGCTTTACGAATACTTCGGCTGGGAGCAACCGGCGCTGTGCTATATGCCGCTGCTGCGCAATCCGGACAAGAGCAAGCTGTCCAAACGCAAGAACCCGACCTCGGTGACCTTCTACGAGCGCATGGGCTTCATGCCCGAGGCCATGCTCAACTATCTGGGCCGCATGGGCTGGTCAATGCCCGACGAGCGCGAGAAGTTCTCCCTCGCCGAAATGGTCGAGCACTTCGATCTCTCCCGGGTTTCCTTGGGCGGTCCGATCTTCGATATCGAGAAGCTCTCGTGGCTCAACGGCCAGTGGTTGCGCGAGCTCCCGGTACAGGAGTTCGCCGCACGGGTGCAGCAGTGGGCCTTCAATCCCGACTACATGATGAAGATCGCGCCGCACGTGCAGGGCAGGGTAGAGACCTTCAGCCAGATCGTTCCGCTGGGTGGCTTCTTCTTCGCCGGTGGGCTGCAGCTGGATGCGCGGCTGTTCGAGAGCAAAAAGCTTTCTGCCGACCAGGTGCGGCAGTTGATGCAGTTGATCCTCTGGAAGCTGGAAAGCCTGCGCCAGTGGGACAAGGAGCGCATCACCGCGACCATCCAGGCCGTGGTCGAGTCGCTCGGATTGAAGCTGCGCGACGCCATGCCCCTGATGTTCGCCGCGATCACCGGGCAAGCCAGTTCGGTGTCGGTCTTGGACGCCATGGAAATCCTCGGCCCCGACCTGACCCGCTTCCGTCTGCGCCAGGCCCTGGACCTGCTCGGCGGTGTTTCCAAGAAAGAAAACAAGGAATGGGAAAAGCTCCTGGCCGCCATCGCCTGACCCCCGACGCGGCTCGCGCCGCTGCTACAAAAGATCGCGGGCCAGGGTGCATCCGATGCACCACGATCCCCGTAGCAGCGGCGCAAGCCGCGTCGCTCTTCGACGAAACCCAGCAAAACCGGTAAGTCCCTGTAATCGCGATAAAAAACTTCCAAATAATTCTGAAAATAAGTTTGACACCCTGGCGAGGTCGTCTTAATATGCGCCCCGTCCACACAGCAACACACTGTTTGGGGCTATAGCTCAGCTGGGAGAGCGCTTGCATGGCATGCAAGAGGTCAACGGTTCGATCCCGTTTAGCTCCACCAAATTCCAGGCTTGATGTCGCAGGTTGACAATGAGCCGATCAGTTCCAGACTGATCTTGGTAGAAGGTATGTCCCCTTCGTCTAGTGGCCTAGGACACCGCCCTTTCACGGCGGTAACAGGGGTTCGAGTCCCCTAGGGGACGCCAGTTGTAAAGAAATATCGAGTGAAGTCGGTATTCCGCCGCAGGGCGATAAATTCGGGGCTATAGCTCAGCTGGGAGAGCGCTTGCATGGCATGCAAGAGGTCAACGGTTCGATCCCGTTTAGCTCCACCAATTTGCCAGAGTTCGCGTTAGCGAGCTCGACTGAAGGTTTTGCGTCCCCTTCGTCTAGTGGCCTAGGACACCGCCCTTTCACGGCGGTAACAGGGGTTCGAGTCCCCTAGGGGACGCCACGATTACCCGCTCTGCGGGACTTATAAGGCTCATTCGATTATTGAATGAGCCTTTTGTTTTTCTGCCCTCGCCATATCCGCCTGTTCCTAATTCTCCAGGAGCGCCCATGAACTGGGATCGGCCCACCCCCTTCGTCATCGCCCTCAAAGTCCAGCCCGACGACATCGACGGCCTCGGACACGCCAACAACGCCGTCTACGTGACCTGGCTCGAGCGTTGTGCCTGGCAGCATTCACAACACCTGGGCCTGGATCTTGCGACCTATCGGCAGCTAGACCGCGCCATGGCTGTGGTCCGTCATGAAATCGACTACCTGGCCAGCGCCCGTGAAGGTGATGAACTGGAGTTGGGGACCTGGATTCTCGATTGGGACCGACGCCTGAAAATGACTCGCCAATTCCAGCTGTTGCGGCCACGTGACGGCGCAGTACTGTTGCGGGCCAGCACCACGTTCGTGTGCATCGAGCTGTCCAGCGGCAAGCCCAAGCGCATGCCGGCGCAGTTCCTCGAAGGGTATGGTGCAGCGATAGCCATCGAGCCCTAGCGTTACCATTGCTACATGGCCTTTCTGCTAGAATCCGCAGCCTTTCAAGCACGCTGTTCGAGAACCCCCTCATGCAATTAGCCTTGGCGCCCATGGAAGGCTTGGTCGACGATATCCTGCGCGACGTCCTGACCCAGGTCGGTGGCATCGACTGGTGCGTCACCGAGTTCATCCGCGTCAACGAACGCGTGCTTACCGCCGCCTACTACCACAAGTTCGGGCCTGAGCTGCTTGTCGGTGCCAAGACGCGCGCAGGCGTGCCGCTGCGCGTGCAGCTGCTCGGCTCGGACCCGGTGGCGCTGGCCGACAACGCCGCTTTCGCCTGCACCCTGGGAGCGCCGGTGATCGATCTGAATTTCGGCTGTCCGGCCAAGACGGTGAACAAGTCCCGAGGCGGCGCCGTACTGCTCAAGGAGCCGGAGTTGCTCCACCGCATCCTGCGCGAAGTGCGCGCCACGGTCCCCGCGCACATTCCGGTGACGGCGAAGATGCGGCTGGGTTTCGATACGCCCGACAGCGCCATCGAATGCGCCACGGCGCTGGCCGAAGGTGGGGCCGAGGTCCTTGTGGTGCATGCGCGGACCAAGGTCGACGGTTACAAGCCCCCGGCACACTGGGAATGGGTCGCCAAGGTACAGGACGTGGTGAAGGTGCCGGTCTACGCCAACGGTGACATCTGGACCGTCGCCGACTGGAGGCGCTGCCGTGAAGTCAGCGGTGCCAAGGACTTCATGCTCGGTCGTGGGCTGGTGTCCAAGCCCGATCTGGCGCGGCAGATCGCCGCTGCGGAGCAGGGCATCGAGCTGCCTGACATGACCTGGGCCCAACTGCTGCCATTGATCCGCGAGTTCTGGCGCCAGGCCCGTGCGCAACTCACGCCACGTCAGGCGCCGGGCCGGCTCAAGCAGTGGCTGGCCATGCTGACCCGCACCTACCCCGAAGCGACCGAGCTGTTCACCCTGGTGCGCCGCGAACAGGATTGTGAGGCCGTCGAACGCCTGCTGCAGCCGGGCTAGCGAGTCAGCAGGTAACGAAGAAAATCTTCGCACTGCGAAAGAAAATTTTCCTGGAAGCTCTTGAAAGCGTTTGGCTGGTCCCTATCTATGGATTACGCGATGCCGAATTCGGGTCGCGGAGACAATCACTCGCTGAGATTCAGGAGAAACACATGGCTACTGCATTTTCCCTTGCTCCACTGTTCCGCCACTCCGTGGGCTTCGATCGCTTCAACGATCTGTTCGAGTCTGCCGCACGCAACGAGTCGGCCAGCAGCTACCCACCCTACAACGTCGAAAAGCACGCCGATGATCAGTACCGGATCGTCATCGCTGCTGCAGGCTTCCAGGAAGAAGACCTGGAGCTGCAAGTCGAGAAGGGCGTTCTGACCGTCAGCGGCGGCAAGCGCGACGCCGAGACCACCGGCGTGACCTACCTGCACCAAGGCATCGCCCAGCGCGCGTTCAAGCTGTCGTTCCGCCTCGCCGACCATATCGAGGTCAAGGCTGCGGCGTTGAACAACGGTTTGCTCAACATCGACCTGCTGCGTGTCGTGCCCGAAGAGGCCAAGGCCAAGCGCATCCCGATCAACGCATCCGCGCAGACCCGTCTGCAATAACGCTTGAAGCTGTAGAAGAAAGGGCGCTTGGTGGAGCGCCCTTTTTTATTGCCTGGGATTTGCCGGTTGCTTCAGGCGTGTCGCTGCGGCTCGTTGAGCACCGGTACGCTGCCTGCTGCGGGAAACAGCACCAGATGATCGGCAGCGACCTGAATGCCCACTTCCGCGCCCGGCGGGTAATCCAGGTGGCTGGGGAACACGGCTTCCAGCTGGCTGCCGGTAGGCAGCTGCAAACGGTACAGGGTCGCCGCACCCTGGAAACTCTTGCCGACAATGCGGGCCCTGAGCGCGCTGTCCGGGGCATGAACGATGTCGTCGGGCCGCAAAAGCAGGTCGACCGCGCTGCCGGTAGGCCAGGTGTAGGCACGGTTGCCGCGCAAGGCGCCCAGCTCCGTGGTCACGGTGTCCGGATCAAGCAGTTGGCCGCGAATGAAATAACCCTGGCCGATGAAGCTGGCCACGAACGGCGTGGCCGGTTCGTGATACAGGTTGTACGGCGTATCCCACTGCTCCAGCCGACCTTCCTTGAACACACCGACATGGTCACTCACGGCGAAGGCTTCTTCCTGGTCGTGGGTTACCAGAATGGCACTGGTGCCGCGGCACTTGAGGATGTCGCGCACCTCATGGCTCAGGCGACGGCGCAGTTCGACGTCGAGGTTGGAGAACGGCTCGTCCAGCAGCAACAACTGCGGCTCCGGCGCCAGTGCCCGGGCCAACGCGACACGCTGCTGCTGGCCGCCCGAAAGCTCATGGGGATAGCGCGCGTCCAGGCCACCGAGGTTGACCAGTTCGAGCATGTCGCCGATCACCTGTGCCTGCCGGGGGTGCTTGCGGATGCCGAAGGCGATGTTCTGGGCCACGGTCAAGTGGGGGAACAGTGCATAGTCCTGGAAGACCATGCCGATTCGGCGCTTTTCCGGAGCCAGGGTATGGCCGGGCCGGGAAATGACCTCGCCATCGAGCCTGATCTCACCTTCATGGACCGGCTCGAAGCCGGCGATGGCGCGCAGGGTCGTGGTCTTGCCGCACCCGGAGGAGCCGAGCAAGCAGCCGATGTCGCCCGCGTTCAGGTGCAGGTTGAGGTTCTGCACCACACGTTGGGCGCCGTAGCCACAGGCCAGATTGCGCAGTTCGAGCAGCAATGCGGCACTCATTCAGGGCGATAGCCGGGAGCGACGAGAAATTCCAGCAAGGCTTTCTGCGCATGCAGGCGATTCTCGGCCTGGTCCCAGGCCACGGCGCGTGGGTCGTCGAGCACGTCATGGCTGATCTCCTCGCCACGGTGCGCAGGCAGGCAATGCATGAACAGCGCATCGTCCGCCGCCAGATCCAGCAGCTCACGGGTCACCTGGTAGGGCTTGAACAGTTTCAAGCGGCGCGCGGTTTCCTCTTCCTGCCCCATGGAGGTCCAGACATCGGTGCTGACCAGATGGGCACCACGCACGGCTTCGCGCGGATCGCGGACCACACTGACGCGCTCAGGCGCCATGGCCACGAAGCGTGGGTCGGGCTCGAAACCTTCAGGGCAGGCGATGCGTAGTTGGAAGTCGAATTGAATCGCCGCTTCTATATAGCTGTGGCACATATTGTTGCCGTCACCGATCCAGGCCACTGTTTTGCCCTGGATGGCGCCGCGGTGTTCGAGAAAGGTCTGCATGTCGGCCAGCAGTTGGCACGGGTGCAGGTCGTCGGACAGCCCGTTGATCACCGGTACCCGCGAATTGGCGGCGAACTCGGTCAGTGTCTGGTGAGCGAAGGTGCGGATCATCACCGCATCGAGCATGCGCGACATGACGATGGCACAGTCGCCGATGGACTCGCCACGGCCCAGTTGCGTGTCGCGTGGGGACAGAAAGATCGCCTGGCCGCCCAGCTGGATCATGCCGGCTTCGAAGGACAGGCGCGTACGAGTCGAGGACTTCTCGAAGATCATGCCCAGGACGCGGTTCTTCAACGGTTCGAACAGGACGCTGCGCTGACGCAGGTCCTTGAGCTCGACACCGCGACGAATGATGCTGATTAGCTCTTCGGGCGTGCAATCCATAAGGGAGAGAAAGTGCCTTGCGCTCATCATTGACTACCTTTTGAAACGGACCGCAGGTACTCGAAAACAGGTTTTTCGGAAAAACGAGTGAGACCTGCGGCGAAAGCCGCACGGGGCGACGAAATAAGGGAAGGCGCCATCCTATAAGGAACTGTCGCCTTTTACCAATAGCCGCTGAAGTTTTAACCCGTGTGCACAAGTTTCCACGGGTTTCGATCTCCGGATGTTTCGCCCGACCATCTGACGTTCCCTAAACATCGGACGTGGGTTATAAATGCGTATTGGGAAACACACGGAGTTTGCGGAATGGAATCGAAAGAACAACAACTGCTGGAGCTGCTCGGCCTGACCGCCCGCACCCTGACCCACCTGACGGCGTCCATGACCTCGATGTCGTTCGAGCTGCTGCGCAGTTCCGATGAGGTCACGCGCTCGGCGGGCAAGCACATGATCGATCGCATGGCGACCATCAGCACCGGCCTGGACGACCACTGGCGGCTCATCGGCGAGCTGACCGGTGTGCATATGGCCCAGGAAGAAGTCGAAACGGTTCTGGAAATCCAGTTGCAGGCACTGCCACCGTCCCTGCCGATGAACTGAGTCGGTCGACCTTATCACAACGCCGCGGGCTGCAAGAGCCCGAGCGTTGCGCTCGGCTTTCCGTTACAATAGCTCACCGTGCCGACCACTGAGTCGGATATACAAGCCGAGCGAGGTGCTCCATGGATATTATCGAAACGATCAAAGAGCAGATTGCCAACAACACGATCCTGCTTTACATGAAAGGCTCGCCGAATGCGCCTCAGTGCGGCTTTTCGGCCAAGGCTTCGCAGGCGATCATGGCCTGCGGCGAGAAGTTCGCCTACGTCGACATCCTGCAAAATCCGGAAATCCGCGCCAACCTGCCCAAGTACGCCAACTGGCCGACCTTCCCTCAGTTGTGGGTCGCCGGTGAGCTGGTAGGCGGTAGCGACATCGTGGCCGAAATGGCCGCCAACGGTGAGTTGCAGACATTGGTCAAGGACGCCTCGGCCAAGGCTGCACAGCCCAAAGCCGACGCCTGACCCCGTGCTTGGCTGGCCTTGCGGCCGGCCAGGAACGTGAAAAGCCCCGCCTGTTCACACAGCGCGGGGCTTTTTCATGGGTTCGCAGCAGCGGTGGGTGGAACTCAGTCTTCCTCGCCCATGCTCGACTGCAGGTAGTTCTCGATTCCGACCTTGTCGATGAGGCTCACTTGAGTCTCCAGCCAATCGATCTGTTCTTCCTTGCCTTCCAGGATATCTTCGAGCATTTCACGGCTACCGAAGTCGCCTGCGGTTTCGCAGTGAGCGATAGCGCCCTTCAGGTCTGCCAGGCCCCTGTACTCGATCTTGAGGTCGCAGGCGAGCATTTCGCCAGCGTGTTCGCCGATCAGAATCTTGCCCAGCTCCTGCAGGTTGGGGATGCCTTCCAGGAAGAGAATGCGCTTGATCAGCTTGTCGGCGTACTTCATGGCATGGATCGATGCCTTGTACTCGTGTTTGCCGAGCTTGTTCAGGCCCCAGTCTTCATACATGCGGGCATGCAGGAAGTATTGGTTGATGGCGACCAGCTCGTTTCCGAGGATCCTGTTGAGATGCTGGATGACGCTGATATCGCCTTTCATGATCGGAGAGCCTGCGCGGGTATTGAAGTAATGGCGTGAAGTTTGGCCTCAGACAGGGATCGTGTCAAACCTAAGTTATTGAATACTATATGAAAATTAATCGGAATAAGAATGACTGAGTTCCGCGTTTGTTGCTAAGTCGTTGTATTTCAGACATAAAAAAACCGGGCATGGCCCGGTTTCTTCAATAGAGGTGTTTTACGCCGGTGTAAATTCTACCGGATAGGGCAGGGTGGACGCCTGGGCAGTCTGGATTTGAGTCAGGGTATCGCGCACCACTTCCTTGGCAAGGCAGGCACATTTACCGCACTGCGTGGCTACGCCGAGGGTTTCGCGCACGTCACGATAGCTGCAGCAGCCTTCATAGATCGCATCGCGAATCTGACCATCGGTGACACCCTGGCAAAGACAGACATACATACGTAAGAACCGCCGCTGTGTTGGTTTCAGTGCGGACGATCCTAATGTTAATGAGAATGCTTGTCAAAGCAACTCGCGTCTACGTTTGGCGCAAGCGATGAACGGTGCGACAGGGGCCCTGGTCGTTTCCGGCAGCCCCTGTTGCAAGGGTTCAGTCGTTGAAATCCTGCCAGCCGCCCATTTGTTTCCAGCGGTTGACGATACCGCAGAACAGCTCGGCGGTTTTCTCCGTATCGTAGCGCGCGGAGTGGGCTTCACGACCATCGAAGTCGATATCGGCTGCCTGGCAGGCCTTGGCCAGAACGGTCTGGCCGTAAGCGAGGCCCGCCAGCGTAGCGGTATCGAAGCTCGAGAACGGGTGGAACGGATTGCGCTTCATGTCGGTACGCGCAACGGCGGCGTTGAGGAAGCCGAGGTCGAAGCTGCTGTTGTGGCCGACCAGAATCGCGCGCTTGCAGCCGTTGGCTTTCAATGCCTTGCGGATGCCGCGAAAGATGTCGGTCAGCGCTGTCTCTTCGCTGACCGCCATGCGCAGTGGATGGTCCAGCTTGATTCCGGTGAACTCCAGCGCGGCGGCCTCGATATTGGCCCCCTCGAAAGGCTCGACCCGGAAGAAGTAGGTGTGGTCGGGAAACACGAAGCCTTTCTCGTCCATGCCGATGGTCGTCGCGGCGATCTCGAGCAGGGCATCGGTGGCGCTGTTGAAGCCGCCAGTCTCGACGTCCACGACTACCGGCAGGTAGCCGCGAAATCGAGCGGCCATGGGATGGCGCGAGCCGGTGCCTGAACTGCCCGTGTCTTCGTCGTCGTAGTTGTCTTCACTCACGCATCTTTCTCCAGCAGGCGCCAGCGCAGTTTTTCACCGGCGCGCAGCGGGATGACGACCTGCTCACCGAATGGCAGGCTGGTTGGGGCGGTCCACTCGTCGCGGACCAGGGTAATGGTGTCGGTGTTGCGCGGCAGGCCGTAGAAGTCAGGGCCGTGCAGGCTGGCGAAGCCTTCGAGCTTGTCCAGCGCGCCGCGCTGCTCGAACGCCTCGGCGTACAGCTCGATGCCCGCATAAGCGCTGTAGCAACCGGCGCAGCCGCAGGCCGCTTCCTTGGCATGCTGGGCATGGGGCGCGGAATCGGTGCCCAGGAAGAACTTGCCGCTGCCGCTTGTAGCGGCGTCGAGCAAGGCGACCTGGTGAGTGTTGCGCTTGAGGATCGGCAGGCAATAGAAGTGCGGCCGGATCCCGCCCACCAGCATGTGGTTGCGGTTGTAGAGCAGGTGCTGGGGGGTGATGGTCGCAGCGACATTGGCCGGAGCGGCCTTGACGAAGTCGGCGGCCTCGGCGGTGGTGATGTGCTCGAACACGACCTTGAGCGTGGGGAAACGCTCTACCAGCCGGCGCATGTGCTCGTCGATGAAGATCTTCTCGCGGTCGAACACGTCGACATCGCCGCGGGTGACCTCGCCGTGGATCAGCAGGGGCATGCCTGCTTCACTCAGGGCCTCGAGCGCCTCTGTGATGTTGTCCAGGCTGGTGACCCCGGAATCGGAATTGGTAGTGGCTCCGGCCGGGTACATCTTGGCCGCCTTGACGAATCCACACGCTGCGGCTGCACGGATGTCGGCGGCGCTGGTGCGGTCGGTCAGGTACAAGGTCATCAGCGGTTCGAAGGCGCTGCCTGCAGGGCGTGCGGCAAGGATGCGCTGGCGATAGGCGTCGGCATCGGCGGCGGTGCGCACCGGCGGGACCAGGTTGGGCATGACGATGGCGCGGGCGAAGATCCGCGATACATCGGCCACGGTATGCGGCAGCACGGCACCATCACGAAGATGGATGTGCCAGTCGTCGGGACGCAGAAGGGTCAGGCGGTCGGACATTGGGGATTCCAGGCGGTTCGAACTCGCGCGAATGCTACCGGAAAACGCCGCCCACGGCATCCGCTATCAAGTTTTGCAGGCCATGTCCGATACCTTGGAAGTACCCCGATCGAACCCGTGGAGCCTGTCGTGCGCCAGCGTTATCTTGCCCTGCTCAGTGTGTTTGCCAGCCTTCCGGCCCTGGCGATGAACTTCCAGACCCGTCTGGAGAACGTCGAGTGGAAAGTCGCTGGTGATCAGTTCGAGTGCCGCCTGGGCCAGCCGGTGGCCAATTTCGGGTCGGCCGAGTTCGTGCGCCGCGCAGGCGAGCAGGCCGTGTTCAGGCTCACTTCCGCCAGTCGCCTGCTGGGCACGGGCTCCGCCACGCTCCTGGCAGCGGCGGCGCCATGGCAGCCAGGTCGCGGCGACATCAACCTGGGCAGCGTGCGCCTGGGCCATGGCGAAGCCTTGTTGACCAGTTCGCAAAGCCAGGCCAGCGGCTTGATCAATGGTCTGCTGGAGGGGCGCATGACACTGGTGCGCAGTCAATCCGGCAGCGGCCAACCGGTCGAGATCCGGTTGCTGTCGGCACGCTTCGGCCAGGCCTTCGGTGAATACCAGGCGTGTGCGGCGAAACTGCTGCCGATGAACTACGACCAGATTCGCCTGAGCGAAGTGGGTTTTCCCCGCGGGCTCGAGCTCGACGCACCGGCCAAGGCGCGCCTGGACAAGCTCTTGGCCTTCATGAAAGCCGATCCCAGCGTCAATCACGTGCAACTCGACGGCCATTCGGACAACAGCGGCAATCGACTGGTGAACCGCGACTTGTCCCGGCGTCGGGCGATGGCCGTGCAGGACTACCTGCTGGCTCATGGCCTGAACGAGAGCCAGGTCACCCTGCGCTTCCATGGCGAGAGCTATCCGCTGGTGACCAACAGCACGGCTGCGAACCGGGCGCGTAATCGCCGCGTGAGCATCGAGCTGAGCCGTGTCGCCGCAGCGCCGAGCGCCGCACCTGCTGCCGATTCATCTGCCGTGCTGGCCACCGACAAGCCCCCCGCCAAGCCGTTGTGACTGTCGCGTGTTCAACCAAAGCTGTCGCGCCCCTGTAAATTCGTGGCCTTGGGCGGTAGAATCGACGGCTTTCCGTAGAACCCCGTGGAGTGATGGCATGGCGGACGTAAACAAGGTCGTTCTGGCGTATTCCGGCGGCCTGGACACTTCGGTGATCCTCAAGTGGCTGCAGGACACTTATAACTGTGAAGTAGTGACGTTCACTGCCGACCTCGGCCAGGGCGAAGAGGTCGAGCCGGCACGCGCCAAGGCGCAGGCCATGGGCGTCAAGGAAATCTACATCGACGACCTGCGCGAAGAGTTCGTGCGCGACTTCGTCTTCCCGATGTTCCGTGCCAACACCGTGTACGAAGGTGAATACCTGCTGGGCACTTCCATCGCGCGGCCGCTGATTGCCAAGCGCTTGATCGAAATCGCCAACGAAACCGGCGCCGACGCCATCTCGCACGGTGCCACCGGCAAGGGCAACGACCAGGTGCGTTTCGAGCTGGGCGCCTATGCGCTCAAGCCTGGGGTCAAGGTCATCGCGCCATGGCGCGAGTGGGACCTGCTCTCCCGTGAAAAGCTGATGGACTACGCCGAGAAGCACAACATTCCGATCGAGCGCCACGGCAAGAAGAAGTCGCCGTACTCGATGGACGCCAACCTGCTGCACATCTCCTATGAAGGCGGCGTGCTGGAAGACACCTGGACCGAGCACGAAGAAGACATGTGGCGTTGGACCGTCTCGCCGGAGAACGCCCCGGATACCCCGCAGTATCTGGAGCTGACCTACCGCAACGGCGACATCGTCGCGCTGGACGGCGTCGACATGACACCTGCCACCGTACTGGCCACCTTGAACCGCATCGGCGGCGAGCACGGCATCGGCCGCCTGGACATCGTCGAGAACCGCTATGTCGGGATGAAGTCCCGTGGTTGCTACGAAACCCCAGGCGGTACGATCATGCTGCGCGCCCACCGCGCCATCGAATCCATCACCCTGGACCGCGAAGTCGCTCACCTGAAAGACGAGCTGATGCCCAAGTATGCCAGCCTGATCTACACCGGCTACTGGTGGAGCCCGGAGCGCCTCATGCTGCAGCAGATGATCGACGCGTCGCAGGTCAACGTGAACGGTGTGGTTCGCCTGAAGCTGTACAAGGGCAATGTGATCGTGACCGGCCGCAAGTCCGACGACTCGCTGTTCGATGCCAACATCGCGACCTTCGAGGAAGACGGCGGCGCCTACAATCAGGCCGACGCTGCAGGTTTCATCAAGCTCAACGCCTTGCGCATGCGCATTGCCGCGAACAAGGGCCGCAAGCTGTTCTGACAGCAGCGGTTCTTGCAGCAGTCAGGCATGCCCTGGAAACCCCGGTCTCGACCGGGGTTTTTTTATGGATCAACCCAACAGCACCGTCCACTTCAACCGGTTCGGTTGCAGTGCCGCTACCTGGCATTGCAAGCCGGCCAACCGCGCAGCCAGCGCATGGGACAGGGGCGGCGGTGGAACCTGCCCTACCAGCACGATCAGCAGCGGTCGGGGGTGTTTGCGCGCCTCCAGAACATGGGCCAAGCGCTCAAGGTGGGCTGCCATGCGCGCGCGGGTATGCAAGGTACTGGCGTCGATGATATGCAGATCGTTGTGCGCCAAACTTATACGATTGTCGGCACGGTACTTATAAGCGTCCGCTTCGCTGTCGAGACTTTCCAGAAAATACGCCGAGCTCTCGAAGTCCGATGGGGAATACAGTGCCCGTCGATTGAAGTTGAGCGTTGCAAAGAAAAGAATGGCCAGGAAAGTTGGGAAGCCCACCAGGAACCATATATAAATGGTCTGGCTGGTTTCATCCAGAAAGGGCAAGCTCGCCAAGGCCGATGCCTCGACCATTGCGGTGAACAGGGCGATGATGCCGAGCGGATTGGGACGGGTGATTTTCTTGTGAGCCACGAGTGCCTCGCCGGGCCGTATCCGGCCGATGGTTGCTTGGCCACCGATAGTAGTAGGGTCGCCAGGCCGCGCAGGATGCATAGTTATCCGTCGGCAAGCGCTCGCAGTGGCGCGGGGTTGCGAGAGGCAGGCGCAGGCGTGAAGGCTCTGGCGTGCGGCTCTGGGTAGAAATCGATAATGATTTTTCGCCGGTATTTATCCTGCAACAGCTTGCCCGGCTAACGCCGCACGGCTCAATTGAAGCGGCAGGGCAATTATGCAATGCTCCTGTTCCTTAGTTTCATAAGCAGAGCTCGATGCCGCCAGGCACTGTACAAGAATTTTCACAGGCGCAATATGTAGGAATATTCTTCTGGGGTTGTAGGAAGTGTCTTAGTTATTGCCTGCCCAGATTCTGAGCCGTCCATGACGGCAAGCGTCTGGGGTAATGTGCGGGCTCTAGAATTCGAACAGCGAAAAATTGGATCCTCCCATGAATAAAGTGCTGATCGTGGACGATCATCCGGTCATTCGCCTCGCCGTGCGGCTGCTGATGGAGCGCCATGGCTACGAGGTCGTGGCCGAGACCGACAACGGTGTCGACGCGCTGCAACTGGCCCGTGACCATGCCCCGGACATCGTCATTCTCGACATCGGGATTCCCAAGCTCGATGGGCTGGAAGTGATCAGCCGGCTGACAGTGAGTGAGCCTCAACTCAAGGTGCTGGTGCTGACCTCCCAGGCGCCGGGGCATTTCTCCATGCGCTGCATGCAGGCGGGTGCGGCGGGCTACGTGTGCAAGCAGCAGGACCTCACCGAGTTGCTCAGTGCGATCAAGGCCGTGCTGTCTGGCTACAGCTATTTCCCCAACCAGGCGCTGCACTCGGTGCGCGCAAGCCTTGGCAATGCCTCGGAAGCCGACATGGTGGACCGCCTGTCCGGGCGGGAAATGATGGTGTTGCAGCAACTGGCCAAGGGCAAGTCGAACAAGCAGATTGCCGATGGCATGTTCCTGAGCAACAAGACCGTAAGTACCTACAAGACGCGCTTGCTGCAAAAGCTCAATGCGCGCTCGCTGGTCGATCTGATCGAATTGGCTCAGCGCAACGGCCTGGCCTGACCTCGAGAGGTAGGTGGGCGCATCGTGCGCTACAGGTCGAAATCGTAGTCCGCCAACTGTCGTTGCAGGCGTCTTTCCTCGAGCAGGTTGTCGATCGTACGCCGCTTGCTCAGGTTGCTCTTGACGGGTTCGACGACGGGCTCGGCGTCTTCACTGTCTACAGTGATGAAGTCGTCTTCCGTTTCCAGCGCTTCTTTATCGGTACTCATGACGTCCGCTCCAGGCATAGGCTGCCATTGGCGGACCTTATAGCGATATTCGAAGACGGCGTAAAAAAGATTTTTTCAATCGAGAGATGAGATTCTACAGGCCGCCTCAATCGTCGCTGGTCTTGTGCTTGTATTCACACAGGTCTTCGATACGGCAACTGCCGCAGCGTGGCTTGCGCGCCTGGCAAACATAGCGGCCGTGCAGGATCAGCCAATGGTGCGAGTCCAGCAGGTAAGGGCGGGGCACGAACTTCATCAATTTCTGTTCGACCTCCACCACATTCTTGCCCGGTGCGATTCCGGTTCGGTTGCTGACGCGGAATATGTGTGTGTCGACCGCCATGGTCAGTTGCCGAAATGCCGTGTTGAGCACCACGTTGGCGGTCTTGCGTCCGACGCCGGGCAGCGCTTCGAGGGCCTCGCGGGTTTGCGGCACCTCGCCCTCGTGCCGCTCGACGAGCAAGCGGCAGGTCTCGATGACGTTGCGCGCCTTGCTGTTATAGAGGCCGATGGTCTTGATGTAGCCCGACAGCCCTTCGACACCCAGCGCATACATCGCCTGGGGCGTCGGCGCCACGGGGAACAACTTCGCCGTGGCCTTGTTGACCCCAACATCGGTGGATTGCGCAGAAAGAATCACGGCGATCAGCAGTTCGAAAGGTGAACCATAGGCCAGTTCCGTCTTGGGCTCCGGATTGTCTTCATGCAGCCGGCGGAAGATTTCCTGGCGTTTGGTGGCGTTCATCGAGGTGATAGGTCCTTCACAGGCTGGGCTAGAGGGGTTGCAGTGCAGCGAGCTGGCGTTCGGCAGCCTCATGCTCGCGATTCAAGGCGTCGAGTATGAGGTACTGGTCGAACGTGGGTGGAGTCACGAAAGCCTTCTGGGTCTTCACCAGCTGCGCGCGAGTCATGGCCACGGCGATCTTCGCTTGTTTCAGGGCACTGTCGCTATCACTTGCCTTGGCCGCCTTGATCCGTTCGATCGCCGACAAGGCCGGGGGCGGTGGCGCTACGACGGTAGAGGGTCGCTCAAGCTTGAGCGAACGCTCGGCCTGTCGTGCACTCTGGGTACTTTGCAGGCGCTGGTTGCGAGCTTCGTAGCGTTGTCGGGCGCGATCGCGTGTGCGCAGCCGAACGCGTTGCTGCTGCGGGCTGCAAGCAGGATCGCTCGCCACTGAAGTGAACGCCGATGCCGGCGCAGGGCGCATCTCGATGCAGTCGACGGGGCAGGGCGCAACGCACAGATCGCACCCGGTGCATTCGTCCACCAGCACGCTGTGCATCAATTTGGCGGCGCCAAGAATGGCATCCACCGGGCAGGCCTGGATGCACTTGGTGCAGCCGATGCACTCCGCTTCGCGTATGTAGGCGATCTGTGCAGGGGCCGTGCCCCGTTGCGCGTCCAGCGGCAAAACGGGTAGCTGGAGCAGTTGCGCCAGGGCGGCGATGGTCGCTTCACCCCCGGGCGGGCAACGGTTGATCGGCTCGCCTGCCATGATGCCGGCCGCATAGGGCTTGCAGCCGGCATGGCCACATTTGCCGCACTGAGTCTGTGGCAACAATGCGTCGATGCGTTCGATCAGGTTCATGGGCAGCCGGACTGCGCAAGGGCAGTT
Organism: Pseudomonas rhizosphaerae; assembly: GCF_000761155.1. NCBI lineage: Bacteria > Pseudomonadati > Pseudomonadota > Gammaproteobacteria > Pseudomonadales > Pseudomonadaceae > Pseudomonas > Pseudomonas rhizosphaerae. Next base: position 1,177,847 of record NZ_CP009533.1, read on the forward strand.
TGCGAAGGTGAGATAGGTAGCGGTCCCGCCGCACGTCTTGCGTGCAAGAAGAGCGGCGAGGCGCTTTGGCCAGGAACCTATTTGATGCGCTGGCCCGGCTTGGCGCCGCTGTCGGGGCTGAGCAGGTAGATTTCCTTGTCGCCGGGGCCAGCGGCCATGACCATGCCCTCGGAGATGCCGAAGCGCATCTTGCGAGGCTTGAGGTTGGCAATCATCATGGTCAGTCGACCTTCCAGCGCGGCCGGATCCGGATAGGCGCTCTTGATCCCGGAAAAGACATTGCGCTGTTCATCACCGATGTCGAGGGTCAAGCGCAGCAGCTTGTCCGCGCCTTCGACCGCTTCGGCCTTGAGGATCAAGGCCACGCGCAGATCGACCGCCGCAAAGGCATCGAAGTCGATTTCGGCGGCCAACGGCTCCTTGGCCAGCTCGCCGTTACCGGTGGCCGGTGCCGGGGCGGCAGGGTCCTGCGCAGCGGCGAGGTCCTGCTTGGACGCGTCGGTCATTGCCAGCACCTTGATCGGGTCAATGCGCGTCATCAACGCCTGGAAGGGGTTGAGCGAGTGATCGGCGAGCCAGGTGGCGTGATCGTTCCAGGTCAACGGCTCGACATTGAGGAAGCGTTCCGCCTCACGTGCCAGCTCGGGCAGGACTGGCTTGAGGAAGATGATCAACTGGCGGAACAGGTTGATACCCACTGCGCAGACGGCCTGTACTTCGTCGGCGCGGCCGTCCTGCTTGGCCAGCGACCAGGGCGCTTTTTCGGCGATCCAGGCATTGGCACGGTCGGCCAATGCCATGATTTCGCGCATGGCGCGAGCGAAATCGCGCACTTCGTAGGCTTCGGCGATGCTGGGCGTCGCTTCCAGGAAAGCCTGGGTCAGCTCCGGTGCGGCATTGGCAGCGACCAATACGCCGTTGTTGCCCTTGTGCACGAAACCGGCACAACGGCTGGCGATGTTGACCACCTTGCCCACCAGGTCGGAGTTGACCTTCTGCACAAAGTCGTCGAGGTTGACGTCCAGGTCATCCACGCCACGGCCCAGCTTGGATGCGAAGTAATAGCGCAGGTATTCGGGCGCCAGGTGATCCAGGTAGGTGCGGGCCTTGATGAACGTGCCCCGGGACTTGGACATCTTCTCGCCATTGACCGTCAGGAAGCCGTGCACGTTGAGCGCGGTCGGCTTGCGATAGCCTGCGCCTTCGAGCATGGCTGGCCAGAACAGCGCATGGAAATTGATGATGTCCTTGCCGATGAAGTGGTACAGCTCGGCTGTCGAATCCTTGCCCCAGTACGCGTCGAAGTCCAGTTCAGGACGACGGGCGCAGAGGTTTCTGAAGCTGGCCATGTAGCCAATTGGCGCATCCAGCCACACATAGAAGTACTTGCCGGGCTCGCCTGGAATCTCGAAGCCGAAGTAAGGTGCGTCGCGGGAGATGTCCCACTCCTGCAGGCCGGCGTCGAGCCATTCGGCGATCTTGTTGGCCACGGCGTCCTGCAGGGTGCCGCTGCGGGTCCAGCCTTCGAGCATCTGCTGGAAATCAGGCAGCTTGAAGAAGAAATGCTGGGAATCCTTGAGCACGGGCGTGGCGCCGGAGATCGCCGATTTCGGATCCTTGAGCTCGGTAGGCGCGTAGGTGGCGCCGCATTTCTCGCAGTTGTCACCGTATTGATCGGCGGCCGCGCACTTGGGGCATGTGCCCTTGATGAAGCGGTCGGCCAGGAACATCTGCTTCTGCGGGTCGAAATACTGGGTGACCGAGCGCTGGGCGATATGACCGGCCTCGCGCAGCTTGAGGTAGATTTCGCTCGACAGCTCGCGGTTTTCTTCGCTGTGGGTGGAGTGGAAATTGTCGAAGTCCACCAGGAAGTCGGCGAAGTCGGCGCTGTGCTCGGCCTTGACGTTGGCGATCAGCTGTTCAGGCGTGATGCCTTCCTTTTCCGCCCGCAGCATGATGGCCGAGCCATGGGCGTCATCTGCACAGACATAGATGCACTGATTGCCGCGATGCTTCTGGAAGCGCACCCACATATCGGTCTGGATATACTCCAGCATGTGGCCAAGGTGAATGGAACCGTTGGCATAGGGCAGGGCGCTGGTGACGAGAATCTTGCGTGGCTCGGACATGGGGCTCGGCTACTGGAAGTGAAACGAAGACCGAACACTATAAAGGGGCGAGGGGATTTTTTCACCTGTTGTCAGGGGAGACGGGCGATTGCAACCGCGTTGCTGCAGCCAAGACGAGTGCGACAAAATGTCTCAAGTTGCCACGGTGGCGGCCGACAACCTTGGATTAGGAGACTTCCCCCATGATTCCGCCCCTGATTCCGATCAGCGTCGTGCCGGTGACCTCGCAACTGGACCCGGTCAAGCCCACGCCCAGCATCGCACCTGTGGCGCCGGCACAGCCGGGCTCCAATGAAACCGCCATCGACCTGCGTCATCACGATGCCGATCAAACGGCGTTGCTGCTGCGCGAAGAGCAACGACGACGCCAGCGCGAAGGTCGGCCGCCGGAGCCGGACGAGCACGCACCGGTGCCGGGTGACTCGCTGAACGCCGACAATACGGTTCCAGTGGCACCTTTGGTCGAGGACCCGCCGCGCCAAGGCTTGTGGGTCGACATCCAGGTCTAGTCAGCGCCGTTCGCGCGCTGCATCATGGGCCACTCTTTCTTGCCATCCGACCCGACTGCCATGAGCCAAGACGACAACCTGATCGATTTTGCCAGCGAACGCGGCAAGCGCATCCATGACCTCAAGGACAAACGTCTCGACGAGATGCGCCAGGCATTCGAGCAGGCGCTGCCATTGAGCCCGGCCAAGGCGCGGAAAAAAGCCAAGAAGCCGAAGAAGCGCTGAGAGGTCGCCTAGCCGATGCTGATCGGTGGCGGGCTGACCAGGGTCACGGTCTGCTGCTTGCGAGGGGCGAGGATTTCCGCCTCGCCGTCGACCACGAGTTCATCGCGCTGGTTGAACACCCGGGTGGCGATGCGGACACGAAACTTTGGCAGCTTTTCGAGGATTTCCAGGCGCACCGTCAAGGTGTCGCCCAGTTTCACCGGCTTCTGGAAGCTCATCTGCTGCCCCAGGTAGATGGTGCCTGGTCCGGGCAACTCGCAGGCCACCGCGGCGCTGATCAGCGCCCCACTGAACATGCCATGGGCGATGCGCTCCTTGAACATGCTGCTGGCGGCGAACTCGGCGTCGAGGTGAACCGGGTTGTGGTCGCCCGACATCGCGGCGAACAACTGGATGTCGCGCTCCTGCACGGTTTTGCTGAAACTGGCGGTCTGGCCAACCTCGAGCGCTTCGTACGGGGTATTGGTGACTTGGGTCATGGGCGATAGGTCCTTGGTTTGGCGACGGTCATGGCCGCGTCAAATAGATTCACGATGTTAACAGGCGGGTCGTGCGCATTTGCGTCGGTTGCGGCAGCTGCTAACGTCGGCAGCATACCGCAGGCGCAATGGCCGGGCGGGCTTCGAATCAGAGGACAATAATAATGCATCCTGATTTCTGGAACGACAAGCGCCCACCCGGCGTCCCCCATACCCTTCCCGTTGGTGAATTCACCTCCATCGTCGATGTCTTCGACCGCTCCTGTAGCACTTTTGCCCAGCGTCCGGCCTTCAGCAACATGGGCGTGACCCTGAGCTATGCCGAGCTCGACCGGCACTGTGCCGCGTTCGCCTGCTGGCTGCAGCAGCACACCGACCTGGTGCCCGGCGACCGCATCGCCGTGCAGTTGCCCAACGTTCTGCAATACCCCATCGCAGTGTTCGGCGCATTGCGCGCGGGCCTGGTGGTGGTCAACACCAACCCTTTATATACCGCACGCGAGATGCGTCATCAGTTCTGTGATTCCGGTGCCCGAGCACTGGTCTATTTGAATCTGTTCGGTGACAAGGTCGAGCAGGTGCTGCCCGATACGAAGCTCGATTACCTGATCGAAGCTCGCTTGGGCGATCTGATGCCCAGCGCCAAGGGCTGGCTGGTCAACACGCTGGTGAGCAAGGTCAAGAAGCGCGTGCCCGCGTACCGTTTACCCCTGGCAATGTCGTTCAAATCGGTATTGGCCCAAGGCGCAGCGCATTCGCCACGCTCGGTGGCGCTCACGCTCGATGACCTTGCCGTGCTGCAATACACCGGCGGCACCACTGGCCTGGCCAAGGGCGCCATGCTCACCCATGGCAATCTGGTCGCCAACATGCAGCAGGTACGGGCCTGTTTTCGACAGCTCGACGAGCAGGGGCAGCCGATCCTGCGGGAAGGCTTCGAGGTGATGATCGCGCCCCTGCCGCTGTACCACGTGTATGCGTTCACCGCGAACTGCCTGTGCATGATGGTCACCGGCAACCATAACGTGCTTATCACCAACCCCCGCGACATCGGCGCCTTCATCAAGGAACTGAAGAAGTGGAAGTTCACCGCGTTGCTGGGTCTCAACACCCTGTTCGTGGCCTTGATGGAGCACCCCACGTTCCGTTCGCTGGACTTCTCCCATCTGAAGGTCACCAACTCCGGTGGCACGGCGCTGGTCAAGGCCACGGCCGAGCGCTGGGAAAGCATGACCGGCTGCCGCATCGTCGAAGGCTATGGCCTGACCGAGACATCGCCGGTGGCCTGCACCAACCCCTACGGCCAGAGCGCGCGCATCGGCAGCGTCGGCATTCCCGTGGTCGGCACGGCGCTGAAGGTGATCGACGACCAAGGGGCCGAGTTGCCGCTGGGCGAGCGCGGTGAGCTATGCATCCAGGGACCACAGGTAATGCGCGGCTACTGGCAGCAACCCGAAGCGACCGCCGAGGCACTGGACGCGCAAGGCTGGTTCAAGACCGGCGACATCGCCGTCATCGATCCCGATGGCTACGTGCGTATCGTCGACCGCAAGAAAGACCTGATCATCGTTTCCGGTTTCAACGTCTACCCCAACGAGATCGAGGACGTGGTCATGGCTCATCCGCAGGTGGCCAACTGCGCGGCCATTGGCATAGCGGACGAGCGCTCCGGCGAGGCGGTCAAGCTGTTCGTGGTGGCCCGTGATCCACAGCTGACCACGGCTGAACTCATGGCCTACTGCAAGGCCAACTTCACCGGCTACAAGCTGCCACGGGAAATCGTCCTGCGCGATGCCTTGCCGATGACGCCGGTGGGCAAGATCCTGCGGCGAGAACTTCGCGACGGTTGACCCGTATTGAATGCCCTGGATCGTGGGCATCGCAAGCGGAAATCGAGTGTGACCGGAGCTGCCAATCCGGTCACAATAGTGACCGTCTGGCCACCTTCGACCTCTAGGCGCCTCATGGCAAAGCTGCTACTCTCGGCGCGCTTTGCGGCATTCGACCTGTATCGGGCGTGCTGACATATCAATAATAATCGCATCGAATGCGGTGAAGATTCGCTGGCGCTGGAGGAGTGGGCTTCCATGATCGAAAATTTCTGGAAGGATAAGTATCCAGCTGGGATCGCAGCGGATATCGATCCAGACATGTATCCCAATATCCAGGCGGTGCTCAAGCAGTCCTGCCAGCGCTTCGCCGACAAGCCAGCGTTCACCAACCTGGGCAAGACCCTCACCTACGGCGAGCTGTATGAGCTGTCCGGTGCCTTTGCCGCGTATCTGCAGCGCAACACCGACTTGGTGCCGGGTGACCGCATCGCGGTGCAGTTGCCCAACGTTCTGCAGTATCCGGTCGCGGTCTTCGGCGCCATTCGCGCAGGCCTGGTGGTGGTCAATACCAACCCGCTGTATACCGCGCGGGAAATGGAACACCAGTTCAAGGACTCCGGCGCCAAGGCGCTGGTGTGCCTGGCCAACATGGCGCATCTGGCGGAAAAAGTCGTACCCAAGACGGCCGTCCGCCACGTCATCGTCACTGAAGTTGCCGACCTCTTGCCGCCGCTCAAGCGGCTGTTGGTCAACAGCGTGATCAAGTACGTGAAGAAGATGGTGCCGGCCTATCACCTGCCACGGGCGGTGAAGTTCAACGACGTGTTGAGCAAGGGCCGCGGCCAGACCGTCAACGAGGCCAATCCAGCCAGCTCGGAAGTGGCCGTGTTGCAGTACACCGGCGGCACTACGGGCGTGGCCAAGGGTGCGATGCTCACCCATCGCAACCTGGTCGCCAACATGTTGCAGTGCAAGGCCTTGATGGGGTCCAACCTGGACGAAGGTTGCGAAGTGCTGATCACGCCGCTGCCCCTCTACCATATCTACGCCTTCACCTTTCACTGCATGGCCATGATGCTGATCGGCAATCACAACGTGCTGATCAGCAACCCACGCGACCTGCAGGCGATGGTCAAGGAGCTTTCGAAGTGGAAGTTCAGCGGCTTCGTCGGGCTCAACACGCTGTTCGTGGCCCTGTGCAATAACGAAGCGTTCCGCAAACTCGACTTCTCGGCCCTGAAAGTCACTCTGTCGGGCGGCATGGCCCTGCAACTGGCGGCGGCCGAGCGCTGGAAAGAGGTAACCGGCTGCGCCATCTGCGAAGGTTACGGCATGACCGAAACCAGCCCGGTGGCCACGGTGAACCCCAACCAGCGCATCCAGATCGGCACCATCGGCATTCCGGTGCCGTCCACGCTGGCCAAGATCATCAACGATGCGGGCGAAGAGCTGCCGTTGGGTGAGATCGGCGAACTGTGCATCAAGGGCCCGCAGGTCATGAAGGGTTACTGGCAGCGCCAGGACGCCACCGCCGAGATCCTCGATGCGCAGGGCTGGCTGAAGACTGGCGACATCGCGCTGATTCAGCCCGACGGCTACATGCGTATCGTCGATCGCAAGAAGGACATGATCCTGGTCTCGGGCTTCAACGTGTACCCCAACGAGCTGGAGGATGTTCTCGCGACCCTGCCGGGCGTGTTGCAGTGTGCGGCCATCGGCATACCGGACGAGAAGTCCGGCGAGTCGATCAAGATCTTCGTCGTGGTCAAGCCAGGTGTCACTTTGACCAAGGAAAAGGTCATGGAGCACATGCGCGCCAACGTCACGGCCTACAAGGTGCCGCGCACCGTGGAGTTCCGCGACGTACTGCCGACCACCAACGTCGGCAAGATCCTGCGGCGCGAACTGCGCGACGAGGAAATGAAGAAGCTGGGCATCAAGAAATCGGCTTGAGCCCTGTCGGATAGCGGGGGCTGCCGACACGACCCCCGCAAATCTGCGACAATCGCGGGGTGTGACCTTCGACGTACCCTACCAAGACCTCTGCGTACCTGATGACCGACCAAACCGCTTCGATTGACCAGCTTCTGAAAAACCTCGACCAGGCCATGATCGGCGACCGCCACCGGCTGCGCCGGCAGTTGCATGAACTGCGCAAGCGGCCCGACGAGGCGAAGCTTGGCCAGTGGGTCGAGAAAGTCCAGGCCTCGTTCGCCCGCGTCGAGGCACGGCGCCTGAGCGTGCCGACCGTACGCTATGACGACAGCCTGCCCATTGCCGCCAAGCGCGACGAGATCAAGAAGATTCTCGCCGAGCACCAGGTGCTGATCATCGCCGGCGAAACCGGCTCGGGCAAAACCACCCAGTTGCCCAAGATCTGCCTGGAAATGGGCCGCGGCCAGCATGGCCTCATTGCTCATACCCAGCCACGGCGGATCGCTGCGCGCAGTGTGGCCAGCCGTGTTGCCGAGGAGTTGGCCACACCGCTGGGCGGGTTGGTGGGTTACCAGGTGCGCTTCGAAGACCAGAGCGATGCCAATACCCTGGTCAAGCTGATGACCGATGGCATCCTGCTGGCCGAGACCCAGCACGACCGTTTCCTCGAACGCTACGACACCATTATCGTCGACGAGGCCCACGAGCGAAGCCTGAACATCGATTTTCTGCTGGGCTACCTGAAGACCCTGCTGCCACGGCGTCCCGACCTCAAGGTCATCATTACTTCGGCCACCATCGATCTGCAGCGCTTCTCGGAGCATTTCGACGATGCGCCGATCATCGAGGTGTCCGGGCGTACCTTTCCGGTGGACACCTGGTACAGACCGCTGACCGCCGAGCAGGACGAGGAAGGCAATCAGATCGAGAACGACCTGACCGTCGACCAGGCGATCCTGGCGGCACTCGACGAAATCGCCGCCTTCGAGCGCAGCGAGCGCAAGACGCCGGGCGATGTGCTGGTGTTCCTGCCCGGCGAGCGCGAGATTCGCGATGCCGCCGACATGTTGCGCAAGGCCCAGCTCAAGCACACGGAAATCCTGCCGCTGTACGCGCGCCTGTCGCCGGCCGAGCAGCAGCGCATTTTTCAGTCCCACCCAGGGCGCCGCGTGGTCCTGGCCACCAACGTGGCGGAAACCTCACTGACCGTGCCGGGCATTCGCTACGTGATTGACAGCGGCACCGCGCGCATCAGTCGCTACAGCTACCGGGCCAAGGTCCAGCGCCTGCCGATCGAGGCGGTGTCCCAGGCCAGCGCCAACCAGCGCAAGGGTCGCTGTGGGCGGGTCGAGCCGGGCATCTGTATCCGCCTGTTCAGCGAAGAGGATTTTCTCGCCCGTCCCGAATTCACCGATCCGGAGATCCTGCGCACCAACCTGGCAGCGGTGATCCTGCAGATGCTGCACCTGCGTCTGGGCGAAATCGACCAGTTCCCGTTCATCGAGCCGCCCGATGGCAAGGCCATCAGCGATGGTTTCAACCTGCTGCAGGAGCTGTCGGCGGTCAACCGCGAGAACCAGCTCACGCCGATGGGCCGACAGCTCGCACGCCTGCCGATCGACCCGCGGCTGGGGCGCATGCTGCTCGAAGGCGCGCGTCAGGGCAGTCTGCAGGAAGTGCTGATCATCGCCAGCGTGCTCTCGGTGCAGGATCCGCGCGAGCGTCCGCCCGAGCGCCAGCAGGCCGCCGACCAGGCCCACGCGCAATGGAAGGATGCCGACTCGGATTTCGCCGCGCTGGTCAATCTGTGGCGTGGTTTCGAAACCCAGCGCCAGGAGCTGGGGTCCAGTGCCTTGCGCAACTGGTGTCGCAAACAGTTCCTCAATTACCTGCGCCTGCGCGAGTGGCGGGATGCGCACCGCCAGTTGAGCCTGATCTGCCGTGACCTGCAATTGCAGGTCAACAAGGAAGCCGCGGACTATCCCAAGTTCCACAAGGCGGTGCTGTCCGGCCTGCTCAGTCAGATTGGCCAGAAAACCGAAGACGGCGACTACCTGGGCGCACGCCAGCGACGATTCTGGGTGCATCCGTCTTCCGGCATGGGGCGCAAGAAGCCGCAGTGGCTGATGGCCGCCGAGCTGGTCGAAACGACCAAGCTGTATGCGCGCATGGTCGCCAAGATCGAGCCGGACTGGATCGAGCCGCTGGCTGGGCATCTGATCAAGAAGAACCATTTCGAGCCGCATTGGGAGAAGAAGCGCGGGCAGGTAGTGGCGTTCGAGCAGATCACCCTCTACGGCATGATCGTGGTTGGCCGGCGCCCGGTGCATTTCGGACCCATCGACCCGGTGGCGTCGCGCGAGCTGTTCATTCGTGAAGGGCTGGTACGTGGCGAGATCCAGTCGCGGGCCAAGTGCCTGACGGCCAACCGTTTGCTGCTCGAGCAGCTCGATGAACTGGAAGCCAAGGCACGGCGGCGTGACATTCTGGCCGACGAAGAAACCCTTTACGGGTTCTATGAAGCGCGCCTGCCTGCCGAGATTCACCAGACGGCCACGTTCGACAGTTGGTACAAGGTCAACAGCCAGAAGAATCCCGACCTGCTGATCATGCGTGAAGAGGACGTGCTGGCCCGCGAGGCCAGCGAAGTCACCGCTGCGCAATACCCCGATACCCTGCGCCTGGGCGATCTGAGCCTGCAGTTGAGCTACCATTTCGAGCCCAACCACCCGCGCGACGGCGTCACCCTGCGCGTGCCGGCGCCGTTGCTGCCGGCCTTGCCGGGCGAGCGCCTGGAATGGCTGGTGCCGGGACTGCTGGAAGCCAAGTGCATTTCCCTGGTACGCAACCTGCCCAAGGCCCTGCGCAAGAACTTCGTGCCGGTGCCGGACTTCGTTCGCGCAGCCCTGGCGCGCCTGACCTTCGGCGAAGGCTCGCTGCCCCAGGCCCTGGGCCGCGAACTGCTGCGCATGACCGGCGCGCGGGTCAGCGACGAGGCGTGGGCCGAGGCCGCGCAGCAGGTCGACAGCCATCTGCGTATGAACATCGAAGTGCTCGACGGCAAAGGCACGTTTCTGGGTGAAGGACGTGACCTGGCCGAGCTGACCGCGCGCTTTGCCGAGGCCAGCAGCGCCGCATTGGCCGTGCCGAATACCGCCAAGAGCCAGCAACCGGTGCAGGCCAAGGCGTTCGCCAAGGTCGAACAGACCACCCAGCAGAACATCGCCGGATTGTCGATGACGGTGTATCCGGCGCTGGTCGAAGAAAGCGGGACGGTCAAGGAAGGACGCTTCTCGACAGCGGCCGAAGCCGAGTACCAGCACCGACGCGCCTTGCAGCGGCTGCTGCTGCAGCAACTGGCCGAGCCGGCCAAATTCCTGCGCGGCAAGTTGCCGGGTCAGACCGAGTTGGGTTTGCTGTACCGCGAACTGGGTCGTGTCGAAGGCTTGGTCGAGGATATCCTGCTGGCCAGCCTGGACAGCTGCGTGCTCGAGGGGGAAACCAACCTGCCGCGCGACGGTGTAGCGCTGGCGGCACTGGCGGAGCGCAAGCGAGGCGCGTGGGCGGAGCATGCCGAACGTGTGGCGCGCCTGACCCTGGATATTCTCAAGCTCTGGCATGGCTTGCAGAAGCGGTTCAAGGGCAAGATCGATCTGACCCATGCCGTGGCGTTGAACGACATCAAGCAGCAATTGAGCAACCTGGTCTATCCCGGTTTCGTGCGCGACACGCCGGCGGCCTGGTTGAAGGAAATGCCGCGCCTGCTCAAGGCCGTCGAGCTACGCTTGGAGAAGCTGCCGAGCCAGGTGCAGAAGGATCGGGTCTGGAGTGGCGAGCTGTCCACGCTGTGGAGCCAGTACCAGGCCCGCCTGAACAAGCATGGCCAGGAAGGCAAGCGTGATCCACAGCTGGAGGCTTACCGCTGGCTGCTGGAGGAGTATCGAGTGTCGTTGTTCGCGCAGCAGTTGGGCACCAAGGTGCCGGTGTCGGACAAGCGCTTGAGCAAGCAGTGGAGTGCAGTGGAAGCCTGAGTACGGCCCGGTCGTTCGACTCGGGCTTGCGCGGCGTCCATCTGAATGAGTTGCCCCTAACAATAGAGGAACGACCGTGCATAACGTCGTCATCAGCGGCACCGGCCTGTACACACCGGCCCAGAGCATCTCCAACGAGGAGCTGGTCGAGTCTTTCAACGCCTACGTGGAAGCGTTCAACCAGGACAACGCCGCCGCCATCGAGCGCGGCGACGTGCAGGCGCTGGCACCTTCCAGCGCCGCCTTCATCGAGAAGGCCAGCGGCATCAAGAGCCGCTTCGTCATGGACAAGGCGGGCATTCTCGATCCGCAACGGATGAAACCCAACCTGCCGGAACGCAGCAACGAAGAACAGTCGATTCTGTGCCAGATGGCCGTTGCCGCTGCCGAGCAAGCCTTGCAAAGGGCCGGCCGTACGGCTGCCGATGTCGACGCGGTGATCGTTGCCTGTTCCAACCTGCAACGTCCCTATCCGGCGATGGCCATCGAGGTGCAGCAGGCGCTGGGCATCCAGGGTTTCGGCTTCGACATGAACGTGGCGTGCTCTTCGGCCACTTTCGGTATCCAGCAGGCGAGCAACAGCGTGCAGCTGGGGCAGGCGCGTGCGGTGCTGGTGGTGAGCCCGGAGATCTGTACCGGGCATTTGAATTTCCGTGACCGCGACAGCCACTTCATCTTCGGCGACGCGGCCACTGCCGTGTTGGTGGAGCGTGCAGACCTGGCGACTTCAGCGAATCAGTTCGACATCGTCAGCACCCGTCTGCAAACCCAGTTTTCCAACAACATTCGCAACAACTTCGGTTTTCTCAACCGGGCCGAAGCGCTGGGGCCGGGCGGGGATGACAAGCTATTCGTGCAGGAAGGCCGCAAGGTGTTCAAGGAAGTCTGCCCGATGGTCGCCGAGCTGATCGCCGCCCATCTGGCGCAGAACGATATCGCGGTGCACAGCGTCAAGCGTTTCTGGCTGCACCAGGCCAACCTGAGCATGAACCACCTGATCGTGAAGAAACTGCTTGGCCGCGATGCCAGCGTCGAGGAGGCACCGGTGATCCTCGACCGCTACGCCAATACCAGTTCGGCCGGTTCGGTGATTGCCTTGCACACCCATCAGGATGACCTGGCGGCGGGCTCCATCGGCGTGCTGAGCTCGTTCGGCGCAGGCTACTCGATTGGCAGCGTGATTCTGCGCAAGCGTTGATCGAGCGCTGCAACGGCAACGAAAAAGGCGCAACGTGCGATGAACTCGCACGTTGCGCCTTTTGTTCGTGGCGAACAGGGTAGGCTTAGAACTTGGCTTCCAGGTCCAGCTGCAGGGTGTTCACGTCGGCATCGGTGCGGGTGCGGCTGGCGACGTCGGATTCGGCCAGGAAGTAGGTGGCACCGACGGCGAAGTTCTTGTCGATCTCGTAGCCCAGCTTGACCTTGTGGCCGCGCGATCCAGTGAAGCCGTTGGCGAAGTCGGAGTCGGTGAACGCGCCCACCACGGCGTTGCGTTGTACGTCGCGGTAGTTGTAGTCCAGGCCGAAGCCGGCGAACTTGGTCTTGAAACCGGTCAGCCAGGCATTGTCCTGCTTGCCGACGGTGGCGGTGGCTTCGGCATCGCCGTTGACCACGTACTGGCCATAGATCGACAGCGGCAGGGGCAGGCCGGTGATGTCCAGTTGACCGAAGCCTTCGTACAGGGTGAATTCGGTCGAGGCGTTGCCGTTGACGGCCAGTACGGCAGCGGCGTTGGTCGCATTGTCGTTGTCGTAGGAATAGACGCTGCCGCCCAGGGTCATCTTGACGTTGTCGCCCAGCGCGAAGCGCGCGCCTGCCTGGCCGGTGTACATGCGCAGGTCGTGCTCGAACTGGCGGCCTTCGCCGTCGATGTTGTCGGTCAGCACATAGTAGCCGGTGCTGCCGAACAGTTCGGCGCCGCCCAACGGCAGCTTGTAGGTCGCGGCCACACCTTCAGGGTTGATATCGCCGTCCCAGATCACGTCGCCCATGCTGACCCAGGGCTGGCTCATCTTGCCGCCGATCAGGTGCAGGTCCTTGACGGCCGTTGGGTGCCAGTCCAGGTAGGCCTGATCGAGCCAGATGGATTTCTTGCTGAAGGCGCCATCCAGGCTCTGGTTGGTGGAGCGGGCATCGGCGCTGCTGCCGGTGGCGACACGGATGCCTGCGTCGACCTGCGGGTTGATCTCGCTGTACACACCCAGGCGAGCGCGGATGCGTTGACGGTCCTGGTTGCGATCGCCGCTGGAGCCATCGCGTTCGCCATCGACATTGATGCTTTCGTGGCGCAGGCGTACGTCGCCCTTGATCTGGGTCTTCGCGGCCCAGGCGACTTTCTGGTCGAATGCGCTCATCTTCTTCGACTGTTCGGCGGCGGCTACTTGCTGGGCCTGTTTCTCACCGTCCAGCTCGGTCTTCAACTCGGCGTATTGCGCCGCGTTGATCGAGCCGTTGGCACGCAGCATGTCGAGCAGCTTGGCATCGACCGCAGCGCTGGCCTGGCTGCTGATGGCCATCAGAACAGCAGTGCTCAGGCTGACCTTGGTGAGTGTTGGAACACGACGCATGACATTCTCCCTATCGCAAAAAAAGGCCGGCAAGCGCCGAGCCTGAAAGTGCTTTCGGACACGCCTGGCAGCTGGCGTGGCAGACCCCGAAAAACTGGCGCAAGTATTGCGAGGGGTGATGACAAAACAATGTCAGAACAATGGCTTAGTGATGACATTGAAAAGACGGTATGCATTGATCCAGAGCCTTCGCCGTGTAATGGCACCGTATTGGCGAGTGACCGCAGGCGGAGGCTGCGCGATACTGCTCGGCACGTCTCATCTATTGGAGCCTATCGATGCCGTTGCATGTTGCTGCCAGCTTGTCCGCCATCGACGCCGCGCAGTGGGACGCGTTGTTGCCCGAACCGCAGCCGTTCCTGCGCCATGGTTTTCTCAGCGCGCTGGAGGACAGCGGCAGCCTGGGAGAGCGCTCGGGCTGGGCGCCGGAGCACGTGTTGCTGATCGAAGAGGGCCAGTTGGTGGCGGCACTGCCCAGCTACCGTAAATGGCATTCCTACGGGGAGTATGTGTTCGACCACGGCTGGGCCGATGCTTGCGCGCGCGCCGGTATCGATTATTACCCCAAGCTGCTGAGCGCAGTGCCGTTCAGTCCGGTGAGCGGTCCGCGCCTGCTGGTTCGTCGTCCGCAGGACGGAATCGAGCTACTGCGCAGCCTACCGGGCTATCTCGAAGCGGAAGGGCTCAGTGGTGCGCACGTCAATTTCACCGACCCGGCCCTCGATGAACTGATGGCTGACGAGGAAGGCTGGATGGAACGGCTGGGTTGCCAGTATCACTGGCACAACCGCGGCTACCGGGATTTCGATGATTTTCTCGATGCGCTGAGTTCGCGCAAGCGCAAGCAGATGCGCAAGGAGCGCGAGCAGGTGCGGGCGCAAGGCATCGAGTTCGAATGGCGCGAGGGCGGGCAGGTCAGCGAGGCCGAATGGGATTTCGTCTATGCCTGCTATGCCAATACCTACTACGTTCGTGGACGCTCTCCCTATCTGACGCGTGATTTCTTCAGTCTGCTGGCCGAACGCATGCCCGAGGCGATCCGCGTGGTGTTGGCGACCCATGAACGTCGGCCCGTGGCTATGGCTTTCAGTCTGCTGGGAGGCGACAGCTTCTATGGTCGCTATTGGGGATGCCTAGCCGAGTATGACCGGCTGCACTTCGAAACCTGTTTCTATCAGGGCATGGACTATGCGATTGCCCACGGTATCCAGCGTTTCGATGCCGGGGCGCAGGGCGAGCACAAGTTGATCCGCGGGTTCGAACCGGTGATCACACGGTCATGGCACTACCTGCGGCATCCGGGACTGCGGGCTGCGGTGGAGAATTTTCTGCAGGAGGAAAGGGTAGGAGTGATGGGCTATGCGGAGCAAGCGCGGGAGGCGTTGCCGTATCGGCAGGCCTGAGCCATTCATTGACCGGTCCTACAGGGGCGCCCCCATGGCCCCGTGAGCCATGGGAGCAGCAGGATCAATCCATGCCAACGAAACCGCCGGTCTGATGGTGCCAGAGGCGCGCATACAGGCCTTGTTGTGCCAGAAGCTCGGTATGGCTGCCGATTTCCACGACCTTGCCTTTTTGCAGCACTACCAGGCGATCCATCTTGGCGATGGTGGACAGGCGGTGGGCGATTGCAATCACAGTCTTGCCCTTCATCAGGGTCTCCAGGCTTTCCTGAATCGCTGCTTCGACTTCGGAGTCGAGTGCCGAGGTCGCCTCGTCCATGATCAGGATCGGCGCGTTCTTCAGCAGCACGCGGGCGATGGAGATCCGCTGGCGCTGGCCACCGGACAGCTTCACGCCGCGCTCACCCACGTGAGCATCGAAACCGCGACGGCCTTCGCTGTCGGACAGCAATGGCAGAAAGTCATCAGCCCGCGCCTTGCGCACTGCTTCCCAGACCTGCTCCTCGGTGGCGTTGGGCTTGCCATAGCGCAGGTTGTCGAGAATCGAGCGGTGCAGCAGGGAGGTATCCTGGGTGATCAGGCCGATCTGCTCGCGCAGGCTTTCCTGGGTCACGTCGGCAATGTCCTGGCCATCGATCAGAATGCGCCCGCTGGGCAAATCGTACAGGCGCAGCAGCAGGTTGACCAAGGTCGATTTGCCCGCCCCGGAAGGCCCGATCAACCCAATCTTCTCGCCTGGGCGAATATCCAGGGTCAAGCCCTCAATGATGCTGTCGCCCTTGGGGTAATGGAAATGCACGTCTTCGAAACGCACGTTGCCGCGGTCGACCTTGAGCCGTGGCGCGCCCTTCTTGTCGGTCACGCTGACCGGTTGGGCGATGGTCTGCAGGCCGTCCTGCACCATTCCGATGTTTTCGAAGATGCCGTTGACCACCCACATGATCCAGCCGGACATGTTGACGATACGGATCACCAGGCCGGTTGCCAGGGCGATGGCACCTACGGAAATCAATGACTGGGTCCACAACCACAGGGCCAGGCCAGTGGTGCCGACGATCAACAGGCCGTTGATGGTGGTGATGGCAAAGTCCATGGCCGTGATCACCCGGCTGGCCAGCTGGGTTTTCTCGGTTTGCTCGCTGATCGCGTCACGGGCGTATTGTTGCTCCATGCTGGTATGAGCGAACAGTTTGAGCGTGGCGATGTTTGAATAGCCGTCGACGATGCGGCCCATCAGTTTCGAGCGGGCGTCGGAAGACACCACCGAGCGTTCCTTGACGCGCGGAACGAAGTAATAGAGCGAAATCACGTAGGCGATAATCCACAGGATCAAGGGAATCATCAGCCGCCAGTCGGCTTCGGCGAACAGCACCAGGGCGCTGATCGCATAGATCAGCACGTGCCACAGCGCGTCGACCGCGGCCACCGCCGAGTCGCGCAGCGAGTTGCCTGTCTGCATGATGCGCTGGGCGATACGCCCGGCGAAGTCGCTGTGGAAGAAATTCATGCTCTGCTTGAGCACATAGTTATGGTTCTGCCAGCGGATGAGGCTGGTCATGCCCGGGCTGATCGCCTGATGCACCAGCAGGTCGTGCAGGCCAATGAAAATGGGCCTGAGGACTAGCGCGACCACCACCATCCAGGTCAACTCCAGCGCATTGTCGCTGAAGAAATGCACATTGGGCGTGCCCTGGGCCATGTCGATGATGCGACTGAGGTAGCGGAACAGGGCGACCTCGATCAGTGCACCGATCAGGCCGACCACCAGCAGGGTGGCGAAGCTGGGCCAGACCTGCTTGAGGTAGTAGATGTAGAAGGCCAGGACCTTGTTGGGAGGCGTTTCCGTAGGCGCTTCGCGGAAGATATCGATCCATTGTTCGAAGCGGCGATAAATGCTCAAGCGTGCTCTCCTGTGCGGGTTGACGGTCCTGGCTGTTACGAGGCCGGCAGGGCGTGCGGCTTAGTCCACGCGTTTTGCCGACTTGATCATCACCGGGTCGCTGGGCACGTTCTGCATGCCGCTTTTGGTGGTGGTCGGCGTATTGGCGATGTTGTCGACCACTTCCATGCCCTTGACCACCTTGCCGAAGACCGCGTAGCCAAAATCGCGACCACCGTGGTCAAGGAAATCGTTGTCCTTCTGGTTGATGAAGAACTGGCTGGTGGCCGAGTCCTTTACTTGAGTGCGCGCCATCGCTAGGGTTCCCCGCACGTTGTGCAAACCGTTGTCGGCTTCGTTCTTGATGGGCGCCTGGGTGGGCTTTTCGCGCATGGTGGCATCGAAGCCACCGCCCTGCACCATGAAGCCTGGAATCGTGCGGTGAAAAATGGTGTTGTTGTAGTGACCCTTCTCGACGTAGGCGAGGAAGTTCGCGGTGCTGATGGGCGCCTTGACCGCGTCCAGTTCGACTTCGATCGTGCCCATGCTGGTGTCGAGCAACACATGCGGGTGCTTGGCATCGGCAGCCATCAAGTGGCCTGCGAAGGAGAGGGAGCAGGCAGCCAGGAGGATTTTTTTCAGCATCGGTACGAGGTCCTTGAGAGAGAGGCATAGGCTTTGAGCCGTGAGTGGCGCAAGCGTTCGGGGCAATGTAGCAAGCGTGTCGCCAAAGGGCGGCCCACGCGAGCCGGTTTGAAAAAAATGAATGTTACTTAATGTTCGCAAGACGACCGTCAGTCGTCCTGGTTCATCACGGCACTGACCTGCTCCAGGGCTGGAATCGGCACGTCCAGGGGCGCAGTATCGAAGGTGCGCAGCAACTCGACGAGAATCTGCGTGGCCGGACCCAGCGGCTTGTCCTTGTTCGAATACAGATGGAAGATCGGATGCCGACTGCCGCCTTGTTCCAGGGGCAGGGCGGCCAGGGTGCCCTCGCGCAGTTCGCGTTCGATCAGGTGCCGCGGCAACCAGGCGAAGCCCAGGCCGCTGCCGACGAAGCTGGCCGCCGTGGCCAGGCTGCCGACGGTCCAGCGCTGTTCCGCGCCCAGCCAGCCGACGTCTCGCGGCTGCTGGCGGCCCGAGTCGCGGATGACCACCTGCATGTGGCCGTGCAGGTCCTGCACGCTCAAGGCCCGCCCCATGCCCAATAAGGCATGTTCGGGATGGGCCACGGCGACGAATTCGACGGCGCTGAGTTCGGTGCCCAGGTAGCCGGCAATGCTGTAGCTGCTGATCGCCAGGTCGGCGACGCCTTCTTGCAGCACTTCCTCGACCCCCGACAGCACTTCCTCGCGCAGCCGCACGCGGCAGCCGCGGCTTTGCGGCATGAACGCGGTGAGCGCGCGGATCAGCCGTGCATTGGGATACGCGGCGTCGGCCACCAGGCGGACTTCGGCCTCCCAGCCTTGCTCCATGTGGTGGGCCAAGTCTTCCAGCTGGCTGGCCTGATTGACCAGTTGCCGGGAGCGGCGCAACAGCACGCCACCGGCGTCGGTGAGCACGGCCTTGCGTCCGTCGATGCGCAGCAGCGGGACGCCGAGCTGGTCCTGCATGCGGGCCACGGTGTAGCTGATCGACGACTGCGAGCGGTGCAGGGCGTCGGCCGCCTGGGCGAAGCCGCCGTGGTCGACCACGGCCTGCAGGGTTCGCCATTGATCAAGGGTGACGCGAGGCGCTTTCATCTTCGATTCCTGGTGTCCTGAGCTGGCGTACAGCCCTGTGTCTGGATGCCAGACAGGGTAGAGCAATGATCGGACAAGACAACTTATTTGATGGATAAGGGCAGCTAACCTGGGGTATTCAATCGGATCGAGGCTGGCTTCACTGGCCTGACCCGGCCCGGATGCGCTAAGGTCCGCGCCTCGCCAATTCGGGACGCACCATGCAATACCTTCTGATCGTCACTCTCATCCAGGCTTTCTCTTTCAGCTTGATCGGCGAATACCTCGCCGGCCACGTCGACAGCTACTTTGCCGTGCTTGCCCGGGTGCTGCTCGCCGGGCTGGTGTTCCTGCCGCTGACCCGCTGGCGTCAGGTCGAACCGCGCTTCCTGCGCGCCATGCTGCTGATCGGCGCGCTGCAGTTCGGGATCACCTACGTTTGTCTGTACTTGAGCTTTCGGGTCTTGAGCGTGCCGGAGGTGCTGCTGTTCACCATCCTGACGCCGGTGCACGTCACACTGATCGAGGACGCGTTGAACCGTCGCTTCAACCGCTGGGCACTGGTGGCGGCGCTGGTGGCGGTGGCGGGGGCCGCGGTCATCCGCTTCGACCGCGTCAGCCCGGACTTCTTCATCGGGTTCCTGTTGCTGCAGCTGGCCAACTTCACCTACGCGGCCGGGCAGGTGCTGTACAAGCATCTGCTGGCACGCCACCCCAGCGACCAGCCACAATACCGCCGCTTCGGCTATTTCTACGTCGGCGCCTTGCTGGTGGTGCTGCCGGCCTTCCTGCTGTTCGGCAACCCCCACAACCTGCCGCAGACGTCTGTGCAGTGGAGCGTGCTGGCGTTCCTCGGGCTGGTGTCGACGGCGCTCGGCATGTATTGGTGGAACAAGGGCGCCAGCCGCGTGCCAGGCGCAACCTTGGCGGTGATGAACAACCTGCACGTACCGATCGGGCTGCTGCTCAACCTGCTGATCTGGAACCAGGACGAGCCTTTGGGGCGACTGTTCCTCGGAGGTGGGGTGATCTTGTTCTCGGTCTGGTTGAGTCGGTTGGGTGCGCGCGCCCAGATCGCTAGCCGATAGCAGGGGCAGGGCGAGAGGGTGATGCAAGCAGGCCTGCATGCAGAGAGATACCCAGTGCACGCGTCACCTTCAGTATCGTCGCGAAGCTCGGATTGCCGTCTTCCGAAAGCGCTTTGTACAAACTCTCGCGACCCAGCCCGGTGTCCTTCGCCACCTGGGCTATACCCTTGGCGCGCGCAATGTTGCCCAGCGCCTTGGCAATGAATGCCGCGTCATCACCAGCTTCGGCCATGCAAGCATCGAAGTACATGATCATGTCCTGATCGGTTTTGAGGTGTTCAGCGCTGTCCCATTCCCGTAGCTTGATTTTCATCGTTCCTGTTCCTGAAGTTGGTGTGCCATGCGCTTGGCGATAGCGATGTCGGAGGACTGTGTCGACTTGTCGCCACCAGCCAACAGCACTATCCAGCACTGCTCGTGTTGCATGAAGTACAGGCGGTAGCCTGGCCCAAAATGAAGCCGCATCTCGCATACGCCTTCTCCCACTGACTGCCAGTCACCCCAGTTCCCGTCTTCCAGCCTGTCGATCCGGGCCTGGATCCGTATGGCGGCCTGGCGATCGCGCAATCGAGTGAACCAGCGCTCAAACACATCCGTTGTGGCGATCTTCATCAGCATAGATCCGTATCCCATGGGATACAAATCTTCTCGATCGCTGGTTCCGAGGGCAAGCCCGAAACTGTGTAGCGACGTTGCCAGGTATCGTCTGCTGCTTTACTGCGCGAGGTGGGCGACCGCATTGTGCCTGCCGTGTGCGGGGCGTAGAATCCGCCGCATCTGGCGTCGCCCCTCAACACTCATAACAATCATTCATTGCTTGCTCCGCTTGGCTTGAAAGTCGGGCGGCACACGTATGCGTGGTGTTTGATAAGGCGAGACCGTTCCTACTATTTTTGAGAGTCGCTGAAGCCATCCAATGAATACGTCTTCGAATACACCCACAGGCAGCTGGTCCAGCGTGATTGCGCTGGCGCTGGCGGCCTTCATCTTCAATACCACGGAGTTTGCGCCAGTCGGGCTGTTGACCTCGATCGGTCAGAGCTTTGCCATGCCGACGGCACAAGTGGGGTTGATGTTGACGGTGTATGCCTGGGTGGTGTCGCTGATGTCGCTGCCAATCATGTTGCTAACGCGCAACGTCGAGCGTCGCCGGTTGCTGATCGGGGTGTTCATCCTGTTTGTGGCCAGTCATGCGGTGTCCAGCGTCGCCTGGAGCTATGGGGTGCTGCTGGCCAGTCGTATCGGCATCGCCTTTGCCCACGCCTTGTTCTGGTCGATCACCGCATCGCTGGCGGTGCGGCTGGCGCCACCGGGCAAGCACACTCAGGCCCTGGGTCTGCTCGCCACTGGTACGTGCCTGGCCATGGTGCTGGGTGTGCCGTTGGGGCGGGTAGTCGGTGAAGCGCTGGGCTGGCGCACCACCTTCGTTGGCATTGGCGTGGTGGCCACGGCAGTAGGGCTGTGGTTGGCAAAAAGCCTGCCCGCATTGCCGAGCCAGAATTCCGGATCGCTGCGCAGCCTGCCCATGTTGCTCAAACGCCCGGTATTGGTCGCCCTGTATGTAACGACTGCACTGGTGATCACCGCGCAGTACACGGCGTACAGCTACATCGAGCCGTTCGTGCAAGCCGCGGCGCAGATGAGCGGGGAAATGACCACGACCCTGCTGTTACTGTTCGGCGGCGCCGGGGTGATCGGTTCGGTGGTGTTCAGCCGCTACAGCGGTCGCTATCCGCGTGGCTTCATGGTGGCATCGATCGCGTTGCTGGCGCTCTGCCTGATGCTGTTGTTGCCATTGGCGCGTTACGCTACCTATCTGGGTGGGGTGAGCGTGGTGTGGGGTATTTCGATCATGTGCTTCAGTCTGGCGATGCAGTCCAAGGTGCTGGAGCTGGCGCCGGATGCCACGGACGTGGCCATGGCGCTGCATTCAGGGATCTACAACGTCGGCATCGGCGGTGGGGCGTTGCTGGGCAGTGTGGTGATCACCCAGTTGGGCGTGGCCAACATCGGCATCGTCGGCGCGCTGATGGCGGGGGCGGGTTTGCTGTTGTGTTGGCACACGACGTATCGGCGGGTTCAGTCGGCGCCTATCTCGGGTTGATTGGTCAGTAATACCGCGCCGATCCCGGACGCGGCTCGCGCCGCTGCTACAGGGGGTGCGTGGTGGGCGAATGCAGCATCGAGGGCGCAAGTAACGGTTCCGCTGCAAACCCTTTTTAAAATACAATCGATCTCATTTACATCTGACAGGGTGCCGATGATGGTCGAGCCTGCGGGGGCGGACGTTCGGGCGTTCGAGACGCTCTATCGCGACAATCGCAGCTGGCTGGAGCACTGGCTCGGCCGGCGCCTGGGCAGTGCCTGGGATGCCGCGGACCTGAGCCAGGATACGTTCATTCGAGTGTTGGCCAGCTCCCAGTCCATTGCCGAGCTGCAGGAGCCTCGCGCCTACCTCAAGACGGTCGGCAAACGCCTGCTGGTGAATTTCTACCGTCGGCGCAGTCTGGAACAGGCTTATCTTGATGCGCTTGCCACCTTGCCCGCCAATGTCGCCTCCTCGCCGGAACAGCGCTGGCAGGTGCTGGAAACCCTGCACGCCCTGGATCAATTGCTTGATGGCCTACCGGCCAAAGTCCGCCGGGCCTTTTTGCTTAGCCAGCTCGAAGGGCTGGGCTACCGGGAAATCGCCGAACGCTTGAAGGTCACCGAGCGCAGCGTCAAGCGCTACATGGCCCAGGCCTACGAGCACTGCCTGTTGGCCGATCTGTGCTAAGCCTCGAGCCGAGCGACGAAGCCCGCCAGGCTGCCCGATCGGCGGCGCGCTGGTGGGTGTGCATGGAGTCTGGCGCCGTCACCGAGCAGGACCTGGCTCGCCTGCAACGCTGGCGCGAAGCCAGTGAGGCCCATGAGTCGGCGTGGCGCAGGGTGTCGGCGCTCAAAGGCCGGTTTCAGAGTTTACCGCCAGCGGTGGCCATGGCCAGCCTGGATCGACCAGCCCCGAGCCGCCGCACCGTGATGAAAAGCCTGTTGGGCTTGGCCGTGGCGATGCCGGCCGGCTTGTGGGTTGCGCGTGAGCTGCCCACCGATGCCTGGCGCGCCGACGTGGCCACCGACACCGGCGAGCGACGCCGACTGACCTTGGCCGATGGCAGCGTGTTGCAGATCAACACTGCCACGGCGGTCGACATAGACGCTGGGCAACGACGGTTGACCCTGCTGCGCGGCGAAATTGGCCTGCGTCTGGCCAATGCCACGCCGTTCGCTATCCACACCGCGCTTGGCCACGTGAAACTCAATAGCGGCGAGATCAATGTGCGCTACGGCAACGGTCGCTGTCAGTTGTCGGTCCTTGCAGGATCTGCGCACGTTCGACCCACAGGCTTTGCGCCCCTGACCCTGCTTGCGGGCCAACAAGTGCGGCTGACCAGCACAGGGACCGGTCCGGTCGAACGCTTCGACCCACGTCAACCGGGCTGGCGCGACGGGGTGCTGGTCGCCTTGAACGAGCCCTTGGGCGATTTCCTGCGGGAACTGGACCGCTATCGTCCCGGCATCCTGCGCTGGCAACCTGAACTGGAAGATTTGCGGGTAACCGGCAGTTTCCGCCTCGATGACCCCGACCAGGTGCTGAACCTGCTGGCGGTCAGCCTGCCGCTGCAGGTCCAATGGCGCACGCGCTATTGGGCCACGCTGGTGCCACGAGAAAAAACCACGTAGCGCCTGTCCCCTTTTTCGCACTCGCGTGTCATGGAAAGGTAAGTACACTCACAGAGCCTCTAGCCATGCCCCCACGGCCCCCTCGTTCGTTTCCCCGTGATAGCCGCAAACCCTCGACGCGCTACGTGCGCGCCTTGCCTCTGAGCCTGTTGCTCGGCATTGCGCCGTTGCCCCTGCAAACGGCGCTTGCCGACGACACGGCGCGTGTCTACAACGTACCCCGAGGTGAGCTCGCCGCCTCGTTGATCCGCTTTGCCAGCCAGGCGGGCGTTAGCCTCTCGGTCGCGCCCGCGTTGGTCAACGGTCGGCAGAGCGCCGGTCTGGTCGGCGAGTACAGCGTGGAAGGCGGTTTTGCCCAGTTGCTCGCTGGTAGCGGTCTGCGCCTGCAGGCAGTGGGGCAGGATGCCTATACCCTGGTGGCTGCGCCTCAGGGTGCCGACGTGCTGGAGATCACGCCCACCACCGTGACCGGTGCGGCGCAGGGCAATGTCGCGGGCGAGTCCTACGCAGGAGGCCAAGTGGCGCGCCGCAGTTCGCAGGGTCTGCTGGGGGCACGTGACTTCATGGACACGCCGTTCAGCATGACCACCTACACCAGTGAAACCGCGAAGAATCAGCAGGCTCGTACATTGGGCGATCTGGTGGCCAGCGACCCGGCTGTGCGTACCACCAACCCGGCCGGCGGGCGTTTCGAGCAGTTCACCATCCGCGGCTTCAGCCTGTTCAACAGCGATGTGTCGTACAACGGGCTGTACGGAATACTGCCCACGTACTCCATCGACATGGAGATGGCCGAGCGGGTGGATATCCTCCGTGGGCCCAGCCAGTTGATCAATGGCATCTCCCCGCGGGGCAGCGTCGGCGGCGGCATCAATGTGGTGCCCAAGCGCGCCACCGATGCACCGATCAACGAGTTCACCGCCAGCTACGCGTCCGACAGCCAGGCCGGGGGCGCGGTGGATGTCGGCCGACGTTTTGGCGAAGACAACCGGTTCGGCATCCGCCTCAACGCGGTGAAGCAGGCCGGTGATACCACGTGGGACGAGCAGAGCGTGGACCGGCAGATGGCCGTGCTCGGCCTGGATTTCCGCGGCGAGCGCCTGCGCTTGTCTGCCGATGTGGGGCATACCGAGCGTGATACCGATGCGCCGCAGGAGCGTGTCCAGGTCGGAGCCAACGCGCGCGTGCCCGGTGCCAACCATGTGCGCGACAACTATGCGCAAGGGTGGAGCAAGGCACGTACCGAGGACACCTTCGGGGCTTTCAATGGTGAGTATGATCTCAGCGATTCGGTCATGGTGTACGGCAGCATCGGCGCCCGCGAGAGCAATCATGATTTCCTGCGGCACAACGTATCGGTCACCAACGACGCCGGTGATTTCGATGTGCTGCCCCGCGACTTCACCCGCGACGAGAGCGTGCGAACGGCCACGGTGGGCGTGCGCAACTGGTTCCAGACCGGCCCCGTCAGCCATGAGGTGAACCTGGCTGCCAGTCATTTCTACATGGACTTCACCAATGGTGGCGCTCGCTATGCCAGGGGGCGCAGCAACCTGTACGCGCCGACTGCAACGCCGACGCCTGCCAACCCCACGCGGCAGGACCCTGAGGTCTACACCGAGAACCGTTTCGACGGCGTGGCGTTGTCCGACACCCTCGGGTTCTTCGATGACCGGCTGTTGTTGACCTTGGGCGCGCGCTGGCAGCGGGTCAAGGTCGATGACTGGAGCGACGGCGTGAGGGGCGATACGGGCTATGACGAAGAGAAGCTGTCGCCTTCGGCGGGAGTGCTCTACAAACTCACCGACGAGCTGTCGGTGTACGCCAACTATTTGGAAGGCCTGAGCCAGGGCAAGATTGCCCCTTCCACGTCGATCAACGAAGACGAGATCTTCCCGCCCTTCATCAGTCGTCAGGTCGAGGTGGGCGCCAAGTACGACCTCGGCAGCCTGGCTATTACCGCTGCAGCATTTCGCATCAAACAACCGGCGTACGAGACCAACGCGCTCACCCGCACTTTCGGCCCCAATGGCAAGCGGGAGAACAATGGCGTGGAGTTGAGCGTGTTCGGTGAACCACTGCCGGGCGTGCGCCTGCTGGGCGGGGTGATGTACATCGATAGCGAGTTGACCGGCACCAGCGCAGGGGCCTTCGATGGCAACCGCGCACCGGCCACGCCCGAACTCAATGTCAACCTGGGTGCGGAGTGGGACGTTCCGGCATTGCCGGGTTTGACCCTTACCGGGCGCGGTATCTATTCCAGCTCGCAATACCTGGATCAGGCCAACAGCAAGGAAATCGACAGCTGGGAGCGCTTCGATGTGGGTGCCCGGTATGCGTTCAAGGTGCAGGGCAAGGCGGTTACCCTGCGGGCTAATGTCGAAAACGTCCTGGACAAACGCTACTGGGCCTCGGCCGGCGCTTCCGACGACAGCGAACCCGGTTTGACCCTTGCTACCCCAAGAACCTATCTGGTTTCCGCAACGGTCGGGTTCTGACTGTCTGTGAGGTCGGACGCTGCGGGGTGTCAGGTGTTGAGCGGTTCAGCCTTCGCGGCCAATGACCGCTCCCACGGGGTGGCATGCCTTTGCGTGGGAGCGGTCTGTGGCCGCGAAGAAGGCGCTGCGGATTTTCGGCGTCACACCTTGAAGCGCCCCACCAGGCCCCGCAGGTTCCCGGAAATGTCGGTCAGACGCCCCGATCCCGACTGCGCCGTGTGCGCGTACTCTTCAACCAGTTGGGCATCGGCATGGATCTGCGCGATGTGCCGGTTGATCTCCTCGGCCACCTGGTGCTGCTCCTCGGCGGCCGTGGCGATCTGGTTGTTCTGGTCGCGTATCGAATCGACCGACGTGCGTATCTTGTCGAAGCTGTCCCGCGCTTGCTGGATGCACTCGACGCTGTCTTGAGACACTTGCAGGCTGCCCTGCATCTGCTGAGTGATGACCTGCGTCCGACGGGCCAGATTACCCAACAGGCCATCGATCTCCCCGGTTGAATCGGCGGTACGACGGGCCAGCGCGCGCACCTCGTCGGCGACCACCGCAAACCCGCGACCCTGATCGCCGGCGCGGGCCGCCTCGATGGCAGCATTGAGGGCGAGCAGGTTGGTCTGCTCGGCGATGGAGCGAATGGTGTCCAGAATGCTGTTGATGTTCTTGCTGTCTTGTTGCAGCAGTTGCATGGTTTCGGTGGATTGCTGCAGCTCCGAACTCAGCTTGAGGACGCAGGTGGTCGCTTCGCCGATGCGCTGCTGGCCGTCATGGACTTCCTGATAGCCGTTGTCGGCGCTGGTTGCCGCCTGGCCGCAGGAACGCGCCACTTCGTTGGCGGTGGCGACCATTTCGTTGAACGCCGTGCTCACCAGTTCCACCGCTTCGCGCTGGCGACCAGCGACTTCGTCCATGTGGCGCGCCACTTCATGGGTATCGGCAGCCGCCGCCTGCAGATCGGAAGATGCAGTACCGATGCGCTGCACCAACTGGGCAATCATCCCGACGAACTGATTGAACCAGCCCGCCAGCGCCGCCGTTTCATCCTTGCCCTGGACCTTGAGCTGACGCGTCAGGTCGCCTTCGCCTTCGGCGATCTCCTGCAGACCATTGGCGACGCCACGGATCGGCCGCACGATGACCCCGGCGAAGCTCGCACCCACGATGGCGAACACCACGGCCAGAACGGCGGCGATGGCCGCGATCAGCCACGTCAGGTTAGAAGCCTGAGCCATCACTTCTTCGCGCTCGATCAGGCCGATGAAACGCCAGCCCAGGCCAGATGAGCTGACGATATTGGCCATGTAGACCTTGCCGTCGATCTCGATCTGGGTCGCACCGTCGCCATGCCTGGCCAGCTCGGCATAGTTGCCGCCAAGCTCGGCCAGCGGCTTGAAGTTGTGTTGTGCATCGCGGGCATCCACCAACACGTTGCCGTTGGCCTCGATCAGCATCAGGTAACCGCTGTTACCCAGCTTGATGTTCTTCACCAGCTCGGTCATCTGCTTGAGCGACACATCCAGGCCAACCACGCCGACCACCTGGCCAGCAGTGTCGGTGACGCTGTGCACCGTGCCGATCAGCGACACATCGTCCGCCGCCCAGTAGTAGGCATCGGTGCGAACCGTGGTGCCAGGCGCCGCCATCGCGGCTTTGTACCAGGGCCGCTGGCGCGGATCGTAGTTGGCGATCTTGGGGTCGTTGGGCCAGCTGGCGTAACCGCCATCACTCATTCCCATGGACAGGTAGGCCGTGCTTGGGTGGGTCTTGGCAAAGCCATCGAAGATCTCGAGCAGGCGCTGATTGTTCTCGGTCAGGGGAATTTGCGGCGCGTCGGCGCCTGAATAGTTCTTCAGATCCCGAGCAGCCACGATGCGAGGGTCCTTGGCGAGGTATTCGACGTTCTGGCTGATGCCGTCGAAAAACTGCTTTATTCCATTGTCGATCTGACGAATCTCGCGGCCGCTGCTGTCAACGAACTCAGCCCTGGCGGCTTCACGCAGGTTGAAGACGACAAGCACGGCGACCACGATCACCGGGAGACACGCGATGACCGCAAAGCCCCAGGTCAATTTCTGTTTGATGTTCATGGAATATTCCGCTGGATTTATAAGTGTTGGTCGGCAGAAAAGGGCAAGGCGTGCAGCGTGTTTTCTTCGAATGGGTTTTAGGCTGCTTCCTACCTATCGGCGACGAACGGTAAAGCTGAATGCGGTATACCAACGACCAGACAAACGGTGAGTCCGAATGGCGCAAAGGGCATGAACGGGCGGTGTTTGTCGGTACTTTCCCAACCGTGCGCAGTCTATACAGCGACCTTCCTCACCGAGCTTCCGCGCATGCCCACCGTACCTCGCCTTACTCTGCTCGCCGCCGCGCTGGCGGCTGTCATGCAACCCAGCTTGGCTGCAACGCGCAGCGTGCCGTCCATCGAAACCGAAGATGCCGCACTGGGCAGTGTCGACATCGGCGAGACGTCCGGTCGCTTTCACCCGCAACTGAGCATCGATGCGCGCAACGGCGACTTCTCCCGCGGCAACTACGACGATGACGCGGCCAGCCTGGGTCGCATTCCACTGCACGCCCAGGCCGGCTTCGCGCTGGACCTGCACCAGGCCGCCGACGGCAGCGCCGACGCCTGGCTGGTGTTCAGCACCAGCAACGGTTTCCATAGCCCGTCGAGCGACGAAACGGTGAGCCCGCGACGCTGGTACGAAAGCAACAACCTGCTGGGCCTGGTGGTTTCGCCCAGCGAGGGGCTGCGACTGGGCTTCGTCTATACCGTCAAGACCAGCCCCAACGATGTCGCCGCCACCACCCAGGAGGCGAGCTTCACCATGGCTTACCAGGCTGAAACGGGATTTGGTGCCTGGCGACCGGGGCTGGCAGTCACCAGCCGCACTCAAGGCGACAGCGGCTTGTATACACAGGGCAGTCTGGAGCCAGGTGTGGATTTGAGCGATGCAGGCTTACGCTTGAGTTTTCCCAGTGCCGTCGGGGTCGGCTGGAACGGTTTCTATGGTCCTGATTCTGGCGACCGCCTGTACGCCCGCACAGGTCTGGCACTCGAGCAGCCTTTCCAGTGGAGCGAAACCCGCTGGAGCGCCCGCGCCGAGGCCCTGGCCATCTACCGCGATGGCACCCTGCGTGAACTCAGCGGCCCGGATGGAGAGACCGACAGCGTGGTGCCTCAGGTGACCTTGAGTCTGTCCATGGCGTATTGAAAGAGGAGGGCGGGCGTGCCGTAGGCGATGCCCATTCCAGCGCAAGGATCAGGGCAGTGGATTGCCGCCGGTGACACCGAATACTTCGTCGGTAATGCAGGTCGATTCCTGATCCGCCACCGTCATTTACTAATAGTTGCAATTTCGCGCAGACGACAGGCAGAATCGCGATTGTTGTATGATGACGGACAAGCACGGTCATCTGCGACTTCTTCTTTTCGTATCCTACAATTACAACAAAAGGATCTGTGCATGAAAAAGCTGACACTACTAGTGGGTTTCCTGTGCCTGTTCACGGGCTACGTGGCTGCTGCATCCCCCGATGAAACTGATGTCGCCGCTGCCGTGGATAGGCTGACGCAGGCCATGTGGCACAAGGATATTGCGCAACTCAATGCACTGACGGCCGAGAATCTGACCTATGGTCATTCGAGTGGCAACATTCAAGACAAGCGAGCGTTTATCGCCGACATCGAAACCGGTAAAAGCGCCTTTAACGAGCTGAAAATGCTCAACCAGAAGATCACCCTGTCCGGGGATGTCGCTTTGGTGCGCAATCATTTTTCGGCTCAGGCTGTGAACAGCGGAAAAGTCGTGCCTACTGAAATCGAAAACTTTCAGATCTGGCAGAAACAG
This sequence comes from Pseudomonas rhizosphaerae, assembly GCF_000761155.1. Taxonomy (NCBI): domain Bacteria; kingdom Pseudomonadati; phylum Pseudomonadota; class Gammaproteobacteria; order Pseudomonadales; family Pseudomonadaceae; genus Pseudomonas; species Pseudomonas rhizosphaerae. Next base: position 1,207,717 of record NZ_CP009533.1, read on the forward strand.
AATGGCGAGTGGCTATTGATCGGCCGTCAGGCCTTTCGCTTCTGATACCTGCGTCCAAGCAGTCGTGAGTCCAGTGTAGGAGCGGTCATTGGCCGCGAAGGGTTCACCGCGCAGTTCCCGACACACTGCGGCGTGCTCTTTGCGGTCACACCCCGCTCCCATATGGAGTCTTCGGCGTCCTGCGGGGGTGTCATACCAGTCCCTTCAAAAGCCCGCTGGGCGGACGAGCTCCACTAAGAAACACCTTGACTCAGAATCCCTACTTCGGCCAAAACGGGCAACGGTATGATCTGGCGCAGTCCAATTTCCTATAGAGGTTTCCATGCCGTCCAGACTGATCGTTTACCCGGCCGTCGTCGCGCTGACCGTTCTTCTTGCGGGCTGTGACGCCGCCGAGACCGCTGCGAACAAAGTCATCGAAACATCCAAGACGCAATTGGTCGAGGCAGCGCGCGATACCTTCAGCGAATCCGCCAAGCAGATCAACGAGACGATCGACAAGGCGCAGCAAAGCGCCAAGCCGTGGATGAAGGACGGTGACGAAAAAAACGAGACCCAGCAATCGACCGCTGAACGAGAGGACAAGGCCAAGTCTGAAGGTTGAATCAGGTCCGCAGCTTCAAATCCCATGAAGCATTGGCCTGAAGGAGCAGCGGGCACGGCCAATTGTCCGCTGCGGCAAAACAGTTAGATTTTGAAGCTGTCCACCAACTGCTTCAAACGGTTGGCTTGTTGGGAAAGGGCGTCGCAATTGCGCAGCGTCTCGGTGAGGTTGGTCACGCCCTGCTGGTTGAGCATGTTGATTTGACTGATGTCCACATTGAGCGCCTCCACCACCGAGGTCTGCTCCTCGGTCGCCGCAGCCACCGATTGGTTCATGCCGTCGATCTCGCCGATGCGCTGGGTCACGATGCTCAAGCGGTCACCGGCCTGATTGGCCACCGCCATGCTTTCCTGGCTGGAAGCCTGGCTGGTGTTCATCGTCACCACCGCCTCGCGCGAACCCACCTGAAGCGTCGTGATCATCTTGTGGATTTCTTCGGCAGACTGCTGGGTGCGGTGCGCCAGATTTCGAACTTCATCGGCCACCACCGCAAATCCGCGGCCGGCTTCACCTGCCCGCGCCGCCTCGATTGCCGCGTTCAAGGCCAGCAGGTTGGTCTGCTGGGAAATACCTTTGATCACGTCGAGGATATGGCCAATGTTGTCGGTACCGGCATTCAGGGTCTCGATCTGCTCGCATGACAGACTGATTTTCTCGGACAAGGTGCTTATGGCCTCGATGGTACGCGACATCACCTGGCGACCGTCGTCGGCTTGACTGCTGGCATCACTGGCCTGACGCGACGCTTGCGCTGCATTGCGCGCAATCTCCTGGGCCGCGGCGCCCAGCTCGTTGATTGCAGCGGCAACGCTCTCGGTGCGAGCGCTTTGCTCGTCGGAACCGGCAATCGACTGGTTGGAAGAGTGCATCACGCGTTGCGACAGCGCATGTACTTCGCGGGTGGCCGAGGACACTTCGCCGATGGAGGCGTGGATACGCTCGACGAACTGATTGAACGAGGTACCGAGTTCGCCGAATTCATCGCGGCTTTCAACGACCAGGCGACGCGTCAAGTCACCTTCGCCCTGCGCGATATCCCGCATCGCCCGGCCCATGGTGACCAATGGGCGCATCAAGACGTTGATGAGCAGGGTCAGCAGCAGCGCAATGGCGATCACCGCGACTATCATGGCGATCAGCGCCGACGTACGGAACTGGCGCAGCGGCGCGTAGGCCTTGTCCTTGTCGATCGACAGACCCACGTACCAGTCCGCCGAAGGCAGCCCCGTGACCGGCGTGAACGAGAGCAGTCGTTCCTGGCCATTGAGGATGACTTCCTGCAGATTCTTCTCGATGCGAGGGGTGTTGCCGGGGTAGACGTCTTTCAGGTTTTTCATGACCTGATCCTTGTCCGGCGACACCAGCACCTGGCCGTCACCGCTGACCAGAAACGCGTGGCCGATACCGCCAAAATCCACCGAATTGATGATCTGCACCAATGTATCGAGGCTCAGATCGCCGCCGACCACGCCCATCAGTCGGCCCTGGCTTTTAACGGGCGCTGCCACGGTGACAACCAGGCCACCGACCGAGGCCAGATAGGGTGGCGTGAGCATGACCTGATCTGCACTCACCGCAGCCTTGTACCAGGGCCGTTGGCGCGGATCGTAGCCCGCAGGCATCTGAGTATCGGGGCGTTGGGTGAAGGTGCCGTCTGCCTGACCCATGTAGGTGAATTGAAAATTGCTGGTGATGACGGGCTGATCCAGCAACCCGGCGTAGTCGGCCTTGTCTGCCTGGTAGGCAATGTTCTGGCGCAGGTTCTCGATCACCAGGATCCGACCGCTGAGCCAGTTCTTGACGCTGCTTGCCGTCAGTTCGCCCGATTGCTTGACCGACGCACTGAGGTTTTGCTGGATGGAACTGCGCTGAAGGTAGTCGTTGTAGACCGTAAACAATGCAAACGCCAGGATGACGATGCTGCAGCCGGCGATCAGGATTTTATGGCTGAATTTCAGGTTCATGGACGCGAAGGGTTCCAAGGCGTGAGTAGGCGAATACTGAGCACAGAGCCAGTGATGCGGTAGCGCTGTTGGGCAGCGGATCGGACAGGGGGCAAGCGGCGGAGGGCGTCAAATGATTGCGCGGACAACCCTGGCCTTGAGCTTTGTCGGCTGCATGCGCGTGAACATGAGATCGGGTGCGTGATTTCGGCTGTGTGGTTGTCTTCACGGTACCCATCGGTATCACTTCATCGAGCGCCGCGTCTTTTCACACAAACCATTTCTGGTCAACCACTCAGCCCACCCGTGGGAGCGGTCATCGGCCGCGAAGGGCGCACCGCGTAGTGCCTGGCACACCGCGGCGCCTGCTTCGCGGCCACGGACCGCTCCTACAGAAAGGCACTGGCACCCCGTAGGAGCGGTCATTGGCCGCGAAGGGCGCACCGCGTAGTGCCTGGCACACCGCAGCGCCTGTTTCGCGGCCACGGACCGCTCCTCAGTGCACCGCAAGTTGCGATCACCCTCCCTTCAAGCTAACCTCCCCACCGTCGCTGCACATTCAGTGACCCAGGCTTGGCGGCCTGAGAGATACGGCGCAAAGCGCCGCCCCACCCATCGCGGCGTTTTTTATGCCCGCGATGTCGTGTCATGGCGGGTTGCGCAGGGACCTCTTCGGAGGTGCCGGTTCGTATCCCGGTCCGCCAACCTTGTGCAATTCGCCACCCTTCCTGCTTGGCGGCAGAGGGTGTCGATTCCTCACTCGATACGGATCATCACACCATGACTACTCTGCATAACTGCAAAACCTTGGGTATCACTTCGTTCGCCCGGTGCGGCGACGGCTCGCACACGTTATTTCTGGTCAACTCCAATGTTCCCGCCGATGCGGCGCTCGAATATGCAGCGATGCTGCAGGCGAGCGTGAATCAGGCGCTGCTGGAGGCGGTGGAGGGGGATTCGGTAGCTGCGTTGCTGTGGCCGGCGTTGTATCTGGGGGAAATGGCGAAGGCGGTTATCGAGGATCTGGCTGAGGGAGCGAAGGCGACGGGTTAGGCTATCGCCTTCAGGCGTTTGCCAGGAATATCTGATTTCTGAAGGAATGAGCATGGCTCCATGTGGGAGGTGCCTTCTTCGCGGGCAGAGGGCTCGCCGCCCGCCCCGTTCCCACTTAAGGCCGCGAAGGGCGCGCCGCGGAGTGCCTGGCATACCGCAGCGCCTGGTTCGCGGCCACGGACCGCTCCCACAAGGGACTGGTATTCAACTGTGGGCAGTCACCGCCACCAACCCACCGCGCAAATCCGCGCCGCTGGGCTTCTGGTACACGCTTAGCCCGAACTCCGGCAGCACGGCCAGCAGGTAATCGAAGATATCGCCCTGAATCCGCTCGTACTCGGCCCAGGCCGTGGTGCGGGTGAAGCAGTAGATTTCCAGGGGTACGCCTTCGGCGGTGGCTTCCATCTGTCGGACCATGCAGGTCATGTTCGGCTGGATGTCGGGGTGCGCGTTGAGGTACGCCAGGGCGTAGGCGCGGAAGGTGCCCAAGTTGGTCATGCGGCGCTGGTTGGCGGACAGTTCTGCCACTTCGCCTTGGGCTGCGTTCCAGGCCTTGAGTTCGGCCTGCTTGCTGCTGACGTAGCCACTAAGCAGATGCACCTGGGTCAGGCGCAGTTGTTCCTGTTCGTCGAGAAAACGCACGCCGCTGGCATCGATGTTCAGGGCGCGCTTGATGCGCCGGCCGCCGGACTGCTGCATGCCGCGCCAGTTCTTGAACGACTCGCTCATCAGCCGCCAGGTGGGAATGGAAACGATGGTCTTGTCGAAGTTCTGGATCTTCACCGTGTGCAGGGTGATGTCGACGACATCGCCGTCGGCGCCTACCTGGGGCATTTCGATCCAGTCGCCGACGCGTAGCATGTCGTTGCTGGTCAACTGCACACTGGCCACGAACGACAGCAGGGTGTCCTTGTAGACCAAAAGAATGACCGCAGACATGGCACCCAGGCCGGACAGCAGCAGCAACGGCGAGCGGTCGATCAAGGTAGCGACGATGATGATCGCGCCGAAGATGTACAGGATCATCTTCGCCAGTTGCACGTAGCCCTTGATCGAGCGGGTGCGAGCGTGTTCGGTGCGGGCGTAGATGTCTAGCAGGGCGTTGAGCAGGGCGCCCAGGGCCAGCACCATGAACAGGATGGTGAAGCCCAGGGCGATGTTGCCGATGACGTGCTTGCTGTTGTCGCTCAGCACCGGGATCAGGCCCAGGCTGAACTGCACCACCAGCGACGGCGTCATCTGCGCCAGGCGATGGAAGACCTTGTTGTGCAGGAAGTCGGTGAGCCAGTGCAGCGAAGGGCGGCGACTGAGCAGCTTGACCGCGTGCAGGGTGAGAAAGCGTGCCAGGCGGCCCAGGGTGAAGGCGGCGATCAGCAGCAGGAACAGCGACACACCGGCCTGCAGGACCGGCTGGTCGTCGAGGCCCGTGATGAAGGTGACAGTTTGTTGCCAGAGCGATTCGATATTCATGGGTGGGCGTGCAGCTCCCGAGTTGAAAAGGGGGCGGGGATTAAAGCCCATTGCGCAGGGCAATCGCCACGCCTGGAAAGATTTGCATGCAATTTACCCAGTTACGGGTAAAGAAATTCGGCTAATCGTCCGCAAACCGGTACCCTATGCAGTCGAATTTATGTACTCCGTCGAGGTAACACCCGTGTTTTCCCAATTCGCCCTGCATGAACGCCTGCTCAAAGCCGTCGCCGAGCTGAAATTTGTCGAGCCGACGCCGGTGCAGGTAGCGGCCATTCCTTTGGCCTTGCAAGGGCGCGACCTGCGGGTGACGGCGCAAACCGGCAGCGGCAAGACCGCGGCATTCGTGCTGCCGATCCTCAACCGCTTGATGGGTCCGGCCAAGGTCCGTGTGGACATCCGTGCCGTGATCCTGCTGCCGACCCGTGAGTTGGCGCAGCAGACCTTGAAGGAAGTGGAGCGCTTCAGCCAGTTCACCTTCATCAAGGCTGGCCTGATCACCGGCGGCGAAGACTTCAAGGTGCAGGCCGCCATGCTGCGCAAGGTGCCGGATATCCTCATCGGTACGCCGGGCCGCCTGCTGGAGCAGCTCAACGCCGGCAACCTGGACCTCAAGAACGTCGAAGTGCTGGTGCTCGACGAAGCCGACCGCATGCTCGACATGGGTTTCTCCGAAGACGTGACGCGCCTGAGCCAGGAGTGCGCCCAGCGCGAACAGACCCTGCTGTTCTCGGCCACCACCGGCGGTGCGGGTCTGCGCGAGATGATCGGCAAGGTACTGAAAGACCCGGAGCACCTGCTGATCAACAACGTCAGCCAACTGGCCGAGGGGACTCGCCAGCAGATCGTCACGGCCGACCACAACGTCCATAAAGAGCAGATCCTCAACTGGCTGCTGGCCAACGAGACGTACCAGAAAGCCATCGTCTTCACCAATACCAGGGCCATGGCCGATCGCATCTACGGGCGGCTGGTGGCACAGGAATACAAGGCGTTCGTGCTGCACGGTGACAAGGACCAGAAGGATCGCAAGCTGGCCATCGACCGCCTCAAGCAGGGTGGCGTGAAGATCCTTGTGGCCACCGACGTGGCGGCGCGTGGTCTGGATGTGGACGGTCTGGACTTGGTAGTCAACTTCGACATGCCGCGCAGCGGCGATGACTATGTGCACCGCATCGGCCGCACCGGCCGTGCCGGCAACGAAGGCCTAGCGATATCCCTGATCTGCCACGGTGACTGGAACCTGATGTCCAGCATCGAACGCTACCTCAAGCAGACCTTCGAGCGTCGCGTGATCAAGGAAGTGAAGGGGACCTACGGCGGACCGAAGAAGGTCAAGGCGTCGGGCAAGGCGGTCGGCGTGAAGAAGAAAAAGACCGACAAGGACAAGAAGGGCGACAAGAAAAGCGTCGCCAAGGGCCCGACCAAGCGCAAGAGCGTCAACCGTCCCAAGGCCGATACTCCGGCATTGGTGAGTCAGGACGGGATGGCGCCGCTCAAGCGCCGCAAGCCTGCCGTCAGCGAGTAACACCCGCCTGGCGGGTCTGCCTCCGTTGGAGGCCAGACCTGCCAAAACACCCCGCTAAGCCGTCTTCCCGCAACTCCCTCGCACGCACCCGGTCCCATGCCTGGCAAGCCCTTTCACTCATGTGTTGGAGGTTCTTCCGGATGACCACTTACGACTGGCAGTTGATCGAGCGTCTGTTGCACGAAGTGCAGAATGGCGCCAACCAGGATTTCGCTGCACACCGCTATGCCCAGGACCACGCAGAGGCGACCACGGCGCAGGGTGACACGCCTGCTCATATTGACGAGCTGGCGGCCCAAGCCCGTGACTATGAAAAGCTGTTGCTAGAACGAGGGTTCATCGAGCAGCGACCAGACAGCGAAGGCGGCACGGGACACAATTTCCAGCTGACCCTGCGCGGGTCCAGCCTGTTGAGCCTGATAGACAGCAGCATTCCGGATAATGACCACGGGCTTGAAGTGCTCGACGACCAGGACGATGCGCTGGACCCGGCGACCTTTGACGAAGTGGCTAGTAAACCGCAGATTGTCTGACTCAATGCGGATGAGCTGATGTAGAGGTGTGCCCTTCGCGGCCGCTGACCGCTCCCACGTATTGCAAAGCGCAAGTCGTGAGCGCGACTGATGGCCGCGAACGCTTTGTGATGAATGGCTTGATACACTGGTGTTTTCCTTGCGGAGAGCACCGTCATGCCGTGGTCGATTCACCGATGAGCGCAGAACGTCGTCAAACCGATGGCTTCGCCCTCAAGGTCATGCTGGGTCTGTGCCTGATCTGGGGTATCCAGCAGGTCACCATCAAATGGGCCGCCGCCGATATCGCGCCGGTGATGCAGGCGGCCATGCGCTCGGGTATTTCCGCTGTGCTGGTGGCGATGCTGCTCTGTTGGCGCGGTGGTTGGGGGCATGTGCCCTACACCTGGCGTGCCGGGCTGGTCGCCGGGTCGTTGTTTGGCCTGGAGTTCCTGTTCATTGCCGAAGGCTTGAAGCTGACCTCGGCGGCGCACATGTCGGTGTTTCTCTACACCGCGCCGGTGTTTACCGCCCTTGGCCTGCATGCTCTGTTGCCAACCGAACGCCTGCGACCCTTGCAGTGGCTGGGCATTGCCTTGGCGTTCAGCGGTATCGCCTTCGCCTTTGCCGGCGGGATTTCCTGGCAGCACTTGGATCGGCGTATGTTGCTGGGCGATGCCATGGGCTTGATGGCGGGCCTGTGCTGGGGCGCGACCACGGTCGTGGTGCGCACCTCGCGGCTGTCCGAAGCGCCCGTTGCCCTGACGCTGTTCTACCAGTTGATCGTCTGCGTGGTGGGACTGTTGATCATCGCCCTGGCCACGGGCCAGTTCAGTCATGTGAGCTTCACGCCAATCGGGGTCGCCAGCGTGTTGTTCCAGGGCGTTGTGGTCTCTTTCGCCAGCTTTTTGATCTGGTTCTGGCTGCTGCGCCGCTACCTGGCGTCCAACCTTGCCGTGTTCTCGTTCATGACCCCGTTGTTTGGCGTGACGTTCGGGGTGGTGCTGCTGGGCGAGCCACTGAGCATCAACTTCATCCTGGGTGCGATGTGCGTGCTGTTGGGCATCACCCTGGTCAGTGCCGAGCAGTGGGTGCGCCGAAAGCTGCGAATCTGGATAACGTAATGAATTACTCGCCAGGCCGATGATCAATTGATAGGACTGCGACTTTTCGACACAAGTGCGTGCATGCATCCTACGTCGCTTAGCGCTATGATCGAACAGAAGCGACGGACCATGACCGTCGCTCGGGCTTTTCCCTGAAGGGGGGCGATATGAACGGAAACTTGTACAACTGGCTCCATGATCTGGCTGTCGCACTTGGGCTGGTGCCGCCACCACCGCAGCCCGTGCCGATCCCGGCCGATAACCACCGACCTCGGCAGCGTCCACGGCGCTGAGCCTTCTCAGCCTGCCTCGCGCCATGCAAAACGCCCCTTACGGGGCGTTTTTCGTTACGGGTAATACTGGCGTGGTTCAAGCCGCCTGAGTATTCGCCCGGCTGGCGTCGATTTTAGCCAGGTAGGCATCCAGGCGAGCCGCAGCCGCTTCGTCGACGAACAGGCCCAGCTTGCTGCGGCGCCACAGTACGTCGTCGCTGCGCGTAGCCCATTCGTGCTCGTACAGGTAATCGACTTCGCGGCTATACAGGCCTGCACCGAGCTCTTCGCCCAGATCGGCCAGCGACTGCGCGCCTTCGATCAGGCGCAGGCTGCGGCTGCCATAGCTGACGGCCCAACGCTCGGCCAGCCCGCTTGGCAGCCATGGCGCCTTGGCGCGCATGGATTGCGCCAGCGCCTGGGGCGTGGTCATGTCTTCGCCGCCAGGCAGGGCACTGGTCGCCGTCCAGCTACCGCGCATCTGCGCGAAGAACGGCTTGAGTTGTGCCATGGCCGATTCCGCCAGCTTGCGATAGGTCGTCAGCTTGCCGCCGAACACCGACAGGATCGGTGCCTCGCCCTGGCCACCGCTGAGTGACAGGGTGTAGTCGCGGGTGATGGCCGACGGGTTGTCCGACTCATCGTTGCACAGCGGGCGAACACCGGAATAGGTGCGCACGATGTCGCTGCGGCTGACCTGTTTCTTGAAGTGCGCGTTGACCACCTTGAGGATGTAGTCGGTTTCGGCATCGGTGATTTCCACCTTGGACGGGTCGCCGGTGTACTCGCGGTCGGTGGTGCCCAGGATGGTGAAGCGGTCCAGATACGGAATAGTGAAGACGATGCGCTGGTCTTCGTTCTGCAGAATGTGCGCTTGCTCGCCTTCGTACAGGCGCGGGACGATCAAGTGACTGCCTTGGATCAGGCGAATGCCGTACTGAGATTGCAACTGCAAGTCGTCGCGGATGAACTTGGCCACCCATGGGCCCGCTGCGTTGACCAGTGCGCGCGCCTTCAACGTGAAGGTGCTGCCGTCTTCGCGCTGCAGATTGACCTGCCAGATACCGTCCACACGCTTCGCGTCGACACAACGAGTGCGGGTGTGGATGTGCGCGCCTTTTTCCCGCGCGGCCATGGCGTTCAATACCACCAGGCGGGCGTCGTCCACCCAGCAGTCGGAGTATTCGAAGCCACGGGTAATCTCTGGCTTCAGTGCACTGTCGGCACCGAAACGCAGGCTGCGCGAGCCGGGCAGTTTTTCTCGCTTGCCCAGGTTGTCGTAAAGGAACAGGCCGGCACGGATCATCCACGCAGGACGCAGATGAGGCCGGTGCGGCAGCACGAAACGCATCGGCTTGACGATGTGCGGGGCCTTGGCCAGCAGCACTTCGCGTTCGGCCAGCGCTTCGCGCACCAGGCGGAATTCATGGTGTTCCAGATAACGCAGGCCACCGTGGATCAGCTTGCTGCTGGCCGACGAGGTGTGGCTGGCAAGGTCGTCCTTCTCGCAGAGAAAGACGGAGAGCCTACGCCCGGCAGCGTCGGCGGCGATCCCCACACCATTGATACCACCACCGATCACGGCGACGTCGTAGATTTCAGCCAACGGTTGGCGGGGCAAGGTCGAATGGGGCATGGCAGCCTCCTGCGTTTATCAAGGAGCGTTCGAATGAGTGCTTTGAATTCGAACATCGATGTTCAATTCCGAAAATACTAGCCCAATACGTAGGGGTTAGCCAGTTGAAGATGATTGAATTTGTTGATCGGTGCAGGCGAAAGCGAAGAAATGTGAACATCGAGCGCGTGCGCGCCAGGTCGCAAGCGTTGCTGGGTGGGGTTCTGGGAGAGGAAGAGACCGGGCGCGGTTAGCCATGCCGGACGACCGCCGACGCGGCTTGCGCCGCTGCTACACGGATACGCGCTCTCTGCAGTAGGAGCGCGCGTAGGATCAGACGATTTCGAGGCGGATCTTGTGTTGCTGCAGCAGTTGCAGCAGGGCGGGGACGGGCGGTTGGTCGGTGACCAGGCAATCGATCAGGCTGATCGGGCCCAGACGAACCATGGCATTGCGGCCGAATTTGCTCGAGTCGGCGGCCAGAATGACCTGCCGGGCGTTGGCGATGATCGCCTGGCTGACGCGAACCTCTTGGTAGTCGAAGTCGAGCAGGCTGCCGTCTTCGTCGATGCCGCTGATGCCGACCAGGGCGAAGTCGACCTTGAACTGGGTGATGAAATCGATACTCGCCTGACCCACCACGCCGCCGTCGCGACGCACATTGCCACCGGCCAGCAGTACATCGAAGTCGTCTTTGCCGCTGAGGATCGAGGCCACGTGCAGGTTGTTGGTGATGATCTTCAGGTGGCTGTGGTTGAGCAGGGCGCGGGCGATGGATTCGGTAGTGGTGCCGATGTTGATGAACAGCGAGGCGTGGTCGGGGATCTGGGCGGCGATGGCTTCGGCGATGCGTTGTTTTTCGTCACGCATCTGGTCGGCACGCATGGCGTAGGCCGTGTTCTCGATGCTCGAGTCGTAAGCGGCGCCACCGTGGTAACGGCGCAGCAGGTTGACCTCGGCCAGCTGGTTGATGTCGCGGCGGATGGTCTGCGGTGTCACGACGAACAGCTGGGCCATTTCCTCGATGCTGACATAGCCGCGTTCGCGTACCAGTTCCAGTATCTGCTGTTGGCGGGGAGGCAGGTTCATGGGGCTTCCTTTGGCTGCCATGCAAAAGCATGCATGATGCCGCAGGAAAGGCCCCCATCGCCAGACTTGATTGCAGGGGCCGGCATTGCATCAATCCGCAAGGCACCGGCCGGATTGCCCGGTCGGTGCCTGCTCGATCACTGCTCTTCGTGCGGTTCCCAGTCGCGGGTACGCTCGACGGCCTTTTTCCAGCCGGCGTAGAGTTTCTCCTTGCCGGTTTCGTCGAGCAGCGGCTCGAAGGTGCGTTCGATCACGGCTTTGCCGCGCAGCTCGTCCAGGCTGCCCCAGAAGCCACACGCCAGGCCCGCCAGGTAGGCGGCGCCCAGTGCCGTGGTTTCGCGCATCTGCGGACGCTCCACCGGCGTGCCGAGGATGTCGGCCTGGAACTGCATGAGGAAATTGTTGGCCACCGCGCCGCCGTCCACGCGCAGGGCGCTCAGGCGTTCGCCGGAGTCCTGTTGCATGGCGTCGAGCACGTCGCGGGTCTGGTAGGCGATCGACTCCAGCGCGGCGCGAATGATGTGGTCGACACGCACGCCACGGGTCAGGCCGAACAACGCGCCACGGGCATAGGGGTCCCAGTAGGGTGCGCCCAGGCCGGTGAAGGCGGGCACCAGGTAGACACCGTTGGTGTTCTTGACCTTGCTGGCGAAGTATTCGGTGTCGTAGGCGTCGTTGACGATCTTCAGTTCGTCGCGCAGCCACTGCACGGTCGAGCCGCCGTTGAACACGGCGCCTTCCAGGGCGTAGGCCACTTCGCCACGAGGGCCGCAGCCGATGGTGGTGAGCATCCCGTGCTGGGAAGTCACGGCCTTCTTGCCGGTGTTCATCAGCAGGAAGCAACCGGTGCCGTAGGTGTTCTTGGCCTGGCCGGGCTCTACGCACATCTGGCCGAACAGGGCGGCCTGCTGGTCGCCGGCGATCCCGGCGATGGCGATGCCGCTCTTGGTATGGCCGTAGACTTCCGACGACGACTTGACCTCTGGCAGCATCTCGCGCGGGATGTCCAGGGTCTGCAGCATCTTCTCGTCCCACTCCAGGGTGTGGATGTTGAAGAGCATGGTGCGCGAGGCGTTGGTGTAGTCGGTGACGTGGACCTTGCCGCCGGTGAATTTCCAGATCAGCCAGCTATCGATGGTACCGAACAGCAATTCGCCGTTGCGGGCGCGCTCGCGGCTGCCTTCGACGTTGTCCAGGATCCACTTGAGCTTGGTGCCCGAGAAATACGGATCGACGACCAGGCCGGTGGTCTGCTTGATGTAGTCTTCCATGCCATCGCGCTTGAGCTGCTGGCAGATCTCGGTGCTGCGTCGGCACTGCCAGACCACGGCGTTGTAGATCGGGCGACCGCTGTTCTTGTCCCAGACCACGGTGGTTTCACGCTGGTTGGTGATGCCGATGGCTGCAACCTGGGCGTGGCTCAAACCGGCCTGGGCCAGGGCCTCGACCATGGTCGCGCTCTGGGTGGCGAAGATTTCCATCGGGTCGTGCTCGACCCAGCCCGCCTGCGGGTAGTGCTGGGCGAACTCGCGCTGCGACGTGCCGACGACGTTGGCGTCGCGGTCGAAAATGATGGCCCGGGAGCTGGTAGTACCTTGGTCCAGGGCGATGATGTAGTTCTTGTTGTCGGTATCGGTCATGTCGATGGCCTTGCGCAAGTTTGAAATAAATGCGGAACGTGGTGTGTACAGGCTCAGGAAGCCTGCACCTTGGATGCGGCTGCTTTGGCCGACTCGTTGACCGAGTTGGGCAAATGGCGCGCGATCAGTACCCGGTAGGCGCCGGCGCCCAGGCAGGCACCTACGATCGGCGCCACGATGGGAACGATGAAATAGGGAATCGTGCGGCCACCGGTGAAGGCTATTTCACCCCACCCGGCGATAAAGGTCATCAGCTTGGGGCCAAAATCCCTGGCAGGGTTCATGGCGAAGCCGGTCAGCGGGCCCATGGCACTGCCGATCACGGCGATCAGCAGGCCGACCAGCAGGGGCGCCATGGCGCCGCGCGGAAGGCCGTTGTGCTCGTCGCCCAGGGCCATGATCACGGCCATCAGGATGGCGGTGATGACCATCTCGACGAGGAACGCCTGACCGACCGACAGCGCGGCGTGCGGGTAGGTGGAGAAGATACTGGCGGTTTCAAGGCTCGCTTGCGTGCCGCGGACGATGCCGTGGGTTTGTTCGTAATCGAAGAACAGGCTGCTATAGAGGGTGTAGACCAGCGCCGCCGAGCAGAACGCGCCGGCTACCTGGGCCAGAATGTAGAAGGGCAGCTTGCGTTTTTCGAAGCCGCCGAACAGGCACAGGGCAATGCTCACCGCCGGGTTCAGATGCGCCCCGGACACACCAGCCGTCAGGTAGATCGCCATGCTCACGCCGACGCCCCAGATGATGCTGATTTCCCAGAGGCCGAGGCTGGCCCCTGCGACCTTGAGCGCCGCGACGCAGCCGGTACCGAAGAAGATAAGCAGCGCGGTACCGAGAAACTCGGCAGTGCACTGGCCCGACAGGGTCGGTTGTTGCTGTGCGGTCATCGTGTGTTACCCCAATTGTTTTTTTTGTCTGACGCTGTTTTCAGCGCCTGGAATCTACCGCCGTGCGATCCCCATCGCGCGTCGGGTTACAGCCGTTCAGCACATTGTACTATCGTGCCTATCTTCACAAACGAAAAAATATAGACAAGAAACGCCGCTGTCAAAGGTCGAAAGTGAACGAGTTCGTTCAATGATCGAGAACCGAATCGTCCATTTGCGGCAAAGCCACGGTTGGCGTGGCTTGCCTGCCTGTGTCCTAATGCCGGGCATCGGTTTTATTTGTCTGGAGTCCCTGCATGACACCCGCCCTGGACCTCTTGAAGAAGCATCGCGCCGACCATCGGGTGCATGCCTATGAACACGATCCCAAGGCCGCGTCCTACGGATTGGAAGCGGTCGAAAAGCTCGGCCTGGCCCCGGCTCAGGTGTTCAAGACCCTGCTGGCGGCCACTGAAAAAAGCGAACTGCTGGTGGCAGTGGTGCCCGTGACCGGCACGCTGGATCTCAAGGCGCTGGCCCAGGCCGCAGGGGTCAAGAAATGCGAGATGGCCGATCCACAGGCCGCGCAGCGTGCTACTGGCTATCTGCTGGGCGGCATCAGCCCGCTGGGACAGAAGAAGCGCTTGCGCACTTTCATCGATCAAACTGCAGCGGCGCTGCCCCATGTGTTCGTCAGCGCCGGCCGGCGAGGGCTGGAAGTGGAGCTGGCGCCGCAGTTGCTGGCCGAGCATACCGGGGGGCACTTCGCCGATATCGGCCGCGTCTGATGCACGCAGGACCGATGCACGCAGGACTGATACACGCAGAAAAGTAATCAGCGACTTCACGAGTCGAACGCCGACAGCCCTACGGCCTGGCCGCCGCCCCCTTTACGCAACAGCGAGGATTGCCATGCAGCTGGATTTCCATCAGGTCGATGCGTTTACCCAACATCCCTTTGCGGGCAACCCGGCCATTGTCTACCGCCTCGACAGCTGGCTGGCCGATGAGCTGATGCAGAAGATCGCCGCCGAACATAACCTGGCCGGGACCGCGTTCATGGTCCGCGAGGCCCAAGGGTGGCATATTCGCTGGTTTACACCGCTCACCGAGATGCCCTTGTGCGGTCATGCCACCCTGGCCAGTGCCTACGTGCTGTTCGAGGTCTATGGCGAAACCGCTTCGAGCCTGTCGTTCGCCAGCCGTGCCGGCACTCTGATCGTCAGCCGTGAAGGCGATCGCTTGTGGCTGGACTTCCCGGCAATGATGCCCGAAGAGCAGTTGGGCCTGACCCTGGAAGTTGAGCGCGCCTTGGGCTGCGAGGCGGTCGACGTGATGGCGGCGGCTTCACTGTTCGTACTGCTGGAATCGGAGCAGGCGGTGCGTGAATGCCAGCCGAACATGACGGCCTTGGCGCGCCTGCCCTGGCCTGGGGTGATCATCACCGCACGGGGTGATCATCACGATTTCGTCTCGCGCTACTTCGCCCCGGCCATGGGCATCGATGAAGACGCGGTGACCGGTTCCACCCATTGCAGCCTCATTCCGTACTGGTCCAAACGCCTGGTCAAGACCAGCCTCACTGCCTACCAGTGCTCGCCGCGCGGTGGCGAGTTGTTCTGCCGAAGGGAAGGCGAGCGGGTCAAGATCGGCGGTTATGCCATGCTGGTCAGCAGCGGCCGTCTACTGCTTGGCCCCCAGATCTGACTCATTGTCGGCCAAGGTGCTGGCTTGGCCATCGAGCAAGGCCATGAAGGCGCGCGCGGCGTTGGACAAGGTCCGCTCGGTGTGGAGGATATAGCCCAGCTGGCGGCTCAACTGAACGCCGGGCAGTTCGAAGCGCGCCACTTGCTCGTCGAGCATGGTGCGCGGCAGCACGCTCCACGCCAGCCCGATCGACACCATCATCTTGATGGTTTCCAGGTAGTTGGTGCTCATGGCGATGTTCGGGCTCAGGCCTTGAGCTTCGAACAGGCGGCTGACGATGTGATGGGTGAAGGTGTTGCCGCCCGGAAACACCGCCGGATGTTCAGCAATGTCGCTCAGCTTCACCGCCTCCTGCAGGGCCAGCGGGTGTTCGGGGGCAGCGACGAAATCCAGCGGGTCATGCCACACCGGCACCGAGCGCACCAAGTGATGGGGCTCGGGTGCCAGGGTAATCACGGCCAGCTCCGCACGGCCGTGGAGAATTTCCTCGTAGGCCACTTCCGAATCGAGAAACTGGATGTCCAGGGCGACCTTGGGGTACATCCGCGTGTAGGTGCGCAATAGCGAGGGCAGTCGGTGCAGGCCGATGTGGTGACTGGTCGCCAGGGTCAGCCGACCGGTCACGTCACCGCTGAGATTGGTCAGGGCGCGACGGGTGTCTTCCAGCACGTCGAGGATCTGGTAGGCGCGCGGCAGTAGGGCCCGGCCGGCTTCGGTCAGATTGACTTCGCGGCCCAGGCGGTCGAACAGGCGAATACCCAATTGCTGCTCCAATCCGGCGATGCGTTTGCTGATCGCCGGCTGGGTCAGGTGCAAGCGATCTCCGGCCCTGGAAAAACTGCCCACCTCGGCAATCGCTATAAAAGCATTGAGACTGGCCAGGTCCATGGGTGGATTCCTTTTGGTTATCCAAAGTATGAAAATTATGAATTTGAGTTATTGAAGATAACCTCATAGCATCATCCCTACAAGCCAAGCGGTTATTGGCATAGAAAAGATAGAAAGACTGATGAGGAAACGTCCGATGGCCGGCAAAACGCTCTACGACAAGCTCTGGGATTCGCATTTGGTCAAGCAGCGCGACGATGGCTCGGCGCTGATCTACATCGACCGTCACATCATCCACGAAGTGACTTCGCCCCAGGCGTTCGAGGGCTTGCGACTGGCCGGCCGCAAACCATGGCGCATCGACGCCAACATCGCCACACCCGACCACAACGTGCCGACCACCCCGGAACGCAAGGGCGGCATTGCGGCCATCGCCGACCAAGTGTCGCGTTTGCAGGTGCAGACCCTGGACGACAACTGCGACGAGTACGGCATCACCGAATTCAAGATGAACGACGTGCGCCAGGGCATCGTCCACGTCATCGGTCCGGAGCAGGGCGCGACCTTGCCCGGCATGACCGTGGTCTGCGGCGATTCGCACACTTCCACCCATGGTGCCTTCGGTGCCTTGGCCCACGGCATCGGTACATCGGAGGTCGAGCACGTGCTCGCCACCCAGTGCCTGGTGGCCAAGAAGATGAAGAACATGCAGGTGCTGGTCGAAGGCACCTTGCCGTTCGGCGTCACCGCCAAGGACATCGTGTTGGCCGTGATCGGCAAGATCGGCACCGCTGGTGGCAATGGCCACGCCATCGAGTTCGCCGGCAGCGCCATCCGCGATCTGTCGGTGGAAGGCCGCATGACCATCTGCAACATGTCCATCGAGGCCGGTGCTCGTGTGGGCCTGGTGGCCGCCGATGAAAAGACCATCGCCTACGTCAAGGGTCGCCCGTTCGCGCCCAGCGGCGCCGATTGGGACAAGGCAGCGCAATCCTGGAAGGGGTTGGTGTCCGACGCCGACGCCCATTTCGACACCGTGGTGCGCCTGGATGCTGCGCAGATCAAGCCGCAGGTCAGCTGGGGCACTTCGCCGGAAATGGTCCTGGCCGTGGACCAGAACGTGCCGGATCCGGCCCGTGAGGCGGATCTGGTCAAGCGCGGTTCCATCGAGCGTGCCTTGAAGTACATGGGTCTGACCGCCAACCAGGCGATCACCGATATTCAGCTCGACCGGGTGTTCATCGGCTCGTGCACCAATTCGCGCATCGAAGATTTGCGCGCCGCCGCCGTCATTGCCAAGGGCCGCAAGGTGGCTTCGACCATCAAGCAGGCGATCGTCGTGCCGGGCTCGGGCCTTGTCAAGGAGCAGGCCGAAAGCGAAGGCCTGGACAAGATCTTCCTCGAAGCCGGCTTCGAATGGCGTGAGCCGGGCTGCTCGATGTGCCTGGCGATGAACCCGGACCGGCTGGAGTCGGGCGAGCATTGCGCGTCGACCTCCAACCGCAACTTCGAAGGCCGTCAGGGCGCCGGTGGACGTACCCACCTGGTCAGCCCGGCCATGGCCGCCGCTGCCGCCGTTGTCGGCCGTTTCGTCGATGTTCGTGAATTGATCCAGGGGAACGCAGCATGAAAGCCTTTACTCGACACACCGGGCTGGTTGCCCCGTTGGATCGTGCCAACGTCGACACCGACCAGATCATTCCAAAGCAGTTCTTGAAGTCGATCAAGCGCACCGGGTTCGGCCCGAATCTGTTCGACGAGTGGCGCTACCTGGATGTGGGCCAGCCTTATCAGGACAACTCCAAGCGCCCGCTGAACAAGGATTTCGTGCTCAACCATGAGCGTTATCAAGGCGCCAGCGTATTGCTGGCGCGAGAAAACTTCGGCTGCGGCTCCAGCCGCGAGCACGCGCCGTGGGCGCTGGACGAGTACGGTTTCCGCACCGTGATCGCCCCCAGCTATGCCGATATCTTCTTCAACAACAGCTTCAAGAACGGCCTGCTGCCGATCATCCTCAGTGATGAAGAAGTGGATGAACTGTTCAAGCAAGTCGAGGCGGCGCCGGGTTACCAGCTGACCGTAGATTTGGCGGCGCAGACCGTGACCGGCCCGAGCGGCAAGGTGTACGGCTTCGAGATCGACGAGTTTCGCAAGCATTGCCTACTTAACGGGTTGGACGATATTGGCTTGACCTTGCAGGATGGGGAAGCCATTGCAGCGTTCGAGGCCAAGCATCGTGCGAGCCAGCCTTGGTTGTTTCGCGATTGATTGATTGATTTAGGCAGGTTTGGCCTCTTCGCGGGTAGAACCCGCTCCCACAGGGTCTCCATCCATCTGTCAAAAAAGGGAATCCTGTGGGAGCGGGGCGGGCGGCGAGCCCTCTGCCCGCGAAGAGGCCGGCAAGTCCACCACAAACCCAGGCACAAGGAAGCCCAGCCACATGACCCAGCACAGCCAAGTCGTGCAGAGACAGTTCGGCGAACAGGCATCGGCCTACCTGAGCAGCGCCGTTCACGCCCAGGGCGCGGAATTTGCGCTGCTTCAGGCGGAACTGGCCGGCCAGTCCCACGCTCGGCTGCTGGATCTGGGTTGCGGCGCCGGGCACGTCAGCTTTCACTGTGCGCCACTGGTCAATCAGGTGGTGGCCTATGATTTGTCGCAGCAGATGCTCGACGTCGTCGCCAGCGCCGCCCGAGAGCGAGGGCTAGGCAACGTCAGCACCCAACTCGGTCCGGCCGAACAGCTGCCGTTCGCCGATGGCGAGTTCGACTACGTGTTCAGCCGCTACTCGGCCCACCACTGGAGCGACCTGGGCCTGGCCCTGCGCGAAGTGCGCCGGGTGCTCAAGCCCGGTGGCGTGGCGTGCTTCATCGACGTGATGTCACCGGGCAGCCCGCTGCTCGATACCTATCTGCAGAGCGTCGAAGTGCTGCGCGACACCAGTCATGTGCGCGACTACAGTGCCAGCGAATGGCTGAGCCAGGTTAATGCGGCCGGGCTGCAGGTGCGTGCGCATACACGCCAGCGCCTGCGCCTTGAATACGTGTCTTGGGTGGAGCGCATGCGCACCCCCGAGGTGATGCGCGCGGCCATCCGCAACTTGCAGCAAGCCGTGGGCGCCGAGGTGCGCGAGTATTACCAGATCGACGACAATGGCTCGTTCAGCACCGACGTGCTGGTGTTGTGGGCCCAGCGTTGAGCATTCATTCACGGCCTGCCCGCGGGCGCGCCGTATCAACGGAATTAACGAGGAAAGCATGAGCAAGCAGATTCTGATTCTCCCAGGCGATGGCATCGGTCCGGAAATCATGGCCGAAGCGGTCAAGGTGCTGGAGCTGGCCAACGACAAGTTCCAGCTGGGCTTCGAGCTGAGCCACGATGTGATCGGCGGCGCTGCCATCGACAAGCACGGCGTGCCGCTGGCCGACGAGACCCTGGAACGCGCCCGCGCCGCCGATGCCGTGCTGCTGGGTGCGGTGGGCGGACCGAAATGGGACAAGATCGAGCGCGACATCCGACCGGAGCGCGGCTTGCTGAAAATCCGTTCGCAGTTGGGCCTGTTCGCCAACCTGCGTCCGGCCATCCTCTATCCGCAGCTGGCCGATGCTTCCAGCCTGAAGCCGGAAATCGTTGCCGGGCTGGACATCCTCATCGTCCGTGAGCTGACCGGTGGCATCTACTTCGGCGCCCCCCGTGGCACCCGCGAACTGGAAGGCGGCGAGCGCCAGGCGTATGACACGCTGCCCTACAGCGAGAGCGAAATCCGCCGCATCGTGCGCGTGGGCTTCGACATGGCCCAGGTGCGCGGCAAGAAGCTGTGCTCGGTGGACAAAGCCAACGTCTTGGCGTCCAGCCAGCTGTGGCGCGAGATCGCCGAAGAGGTCGGCAAGGATTATCCCGACGTCGAGCTGAGCCACATGTACGTCGACAACGCCGCCATGCAACTGGTACGCGCGCCGAAACAATTCGACGTGATGGTCACCGACAACATGTTCGGCGACATTCTTTCCGATGAAGCGTCGATGCTCACCGGCTCCATCGGTATGCTCCCGTCGGCATCCCTGGACGCCGACAACAAGGGCATGTACGAGCCTTGCCATGGTTCGGCGCCGGACATCGCCGGCCAGGGCATCGCCAACCCGCTGGCGACCATCCTGTCGGTATCGATGATGTTGCGTTACAGCTTCAATCAGCACACGGCCGCCGATGCCATCGAGCAGGCTGTCAGCCTGGTCTTGGATCAGGGCTTGCGCACCGGCGATATCTGGTCCGAAGGCAACGCACGGGTCGGTACGCAGGAAATGGGCGATGCAGTAGTCGCCGCGCTGCGGAATCTGTAATCTCTTGGGCCCGCTGCGACTTTCAATCGAAAGCAGCGGCCCACTTTTCAAGAAGGTGTAGTTGCGATGAAACGTGTAGGTCTGATCGGTTGGCGCGGCATGGTCGGTTCCGTGCTCATGCAGCGGATGCTGGAAGAGCAGGATTTCGATCTTATCGAGCCGGTGTTTTTCACCACTTCCAATGTGGGCGGCCAAGGGCCTGCGGTGGGCAAGGAGATTGCCCCGCTCAAGGATGCCTACAGCATCGAAGAGCTGAAGACACTCGACGTGATCCTGACCTGCCAGGGTGGCGACTACACCAGCGAGGTATTCCCCAAGCTGCGCGAAGCTGGCTGGCAGGGCTATTGGATTGACGCTGCTTCCAGCCTGCGCATGCAGGATGACGCGGTGATTGTGCTCGACCCGGTCAACCGCCGCGTGATCGACCAGCAGCTCGATGCCGGTACCAAGAACTACATCGGCGGCAACTGCACCGTGAGCCTGATGCTGATGGGCCTGGGCGGGCTGTTCGAGGCCGGTCTGGTGGAGTGGATGAGCGCCATGACCTACCAGGCGGCATCCGGCGCCGGCGCGCAGAACATGCGCGAGCTGATCAAGCAGATGGGCAGCACCCATGCCTCGGTGGCCGATGACCTGGCCAACCCGGCCAGTGCCATTCTGGACATCGATCGCAAGGTGGCCGAGGCCATGCGCGGCGAGGGTTATCCAACCGAGAACTTCGGTGTGCCACTGGCCGGCAGCCTGATTCCGTACATCGACAAGGAACTGCCGAACGGGCAGAGCCGTGAAGAGTGGAAGGCTCAGGCCGAGACCAACAAGATCCTGGGTCGTTTCAAGAGCCCGATCCCGGTGGACGGCATCTGCGTGCGCATTGGCGCCATGCGCTGCCACAGCCAGGCGCTGACCATCAAGCTGAACAAGGACGTGCCGATGGCGGACATCGAGGGCCTGATCAGCCAGCACAACCCGTGGGTCAAGCTGGTAGCCAACAGCCGCGAAGCGAGCATGCAGGAACTGACCCCGACCCAGGTCACCGGCACGCTGAACGTTCCGGTCGGGCGCCTGCGCAAGCTGAACATGGGCTCGCAGTACCTGGGCGCGTTCACCGTCGGCGACCAGCTGCTGTGGGGCGCCGCCGAACCGCTGCGTCGCATGCTGCGGATTCTGCTGGAGCGCTGATGCCTTCAGGTTCGCTGGGTTCCGCCAGCCGAACCGCATCCATCGCCGACGCGGCTCGCGCCGCTGCTACGGGGGTGGATTGCCCTACTCGAAGGCTTCCAGTGCATGGTCCAGGCTGGCCTTCGACAACTCGCCCAGATGACTGCCCAGCAGCTTGCCTTCGGCGCTGTAGAACAGCGTGGTCGGCAGCGCGACCGAACCCAATGCGCGGCCTAAATCCCCTTGACTGTCGAATGCCACTTGACCTAGATCCAGCCCCGTCGTTTCGGCAAAGCTGGCAACGATCTGTGCGGTCTCTCCATGGTTGACGAATAGAAAGCGCACCTGCGGATGACGTTTCTGCATGTCCAGCAGCACCGGCATTTCTCGTCTGCAGGGTGGGCACCAGCTCGCCCACAGATTCACCACCAGCGGCTGGCCCTGGTAGCTGCGCAAAGCCACCGGCTCGCCCTTTGCGGTGTGCAGCGTGACCTCGGGCAATTGTGCGTGGCGTTCTTGCAGATACCACTGGCTACCCCCGCTGGCGAGGGCCCAGAAGAGCAGACCGCTGACCAGACTCCAGCCCAGCGTGACGCGTGCCGCTGGGCGCCGCCATGCGTAGATCAACGCCGTCAGGCCGCTGACCGCCAGCCCTGGCCACAGCAGGAAGCCACCGTCGCGGATATCGGGGATCTGCCACGGATCTTCACGGTACTGCGCCCAGTAGCGCAGCACGAAAGCCCCGCGCGCCACCACCAGGCACAGCACGAACAAGCGAAAGACGAGCGCTTCGGGATTACTGCCCAACCCCCTGCGAGCCAGGCGCCAACCCACGACACTGGCCAGGCCCAAGGCCAGCAGTATCAGCAGATGCTGCAGGGAAAGGGCGAAAGGCCCCACGGAAAGGCTGAGCATGGAAACAATTCCCTTTGAGGTGGTGCGAGCGATTATGACCGTGCCAAGGTTAACCAATGGTTAACCAAATCCAAGCCAGGCATTAATCTACTTGGAAATGCGCCACCATTCGTAGGAACGGTCTGTGAACGCGGAGGGTCAACGCGATCCGGGCAGGCGGACTGCGGTGTGTTTTTCGCGGCCGATGACCGCTCCCACGGGGAAGGGGGGCGGGGCATAATGTTGTGTTAATCACGGCCTGCCATGCTGGGCCTTTATTTTTCGAGCGCTTTCATGCACGTATTGCTTTGCGAAGACGATGACCTGATCGCCAGCGGCATCGTTGCCGGGCTCAACGCCCAAGGGCTCAACGTCGATCGGGTGGCCACCGCCTCTGCCGCCCAGGCCATGCTGCGGGCCGCCAGTTTCGATGTGATGGTGCTGGACCTGGGCCTGCCCGACGAAGACGGCATCAAGCTGCTCGATCGGCTGCGCCAGCGTGGCGAGGCCTTGCCGGTACTGGTGCTGACCGCTCGCGACAGCGTCAGCGATCGGGTTGCCGGGTTGCAGGCCGGTGCCGATGATTACCTGCTCAAGCCCTTCGACCTGCGCGAACTGTGTGCGCGCCTGCACACCCTGCAACGCCGAGTGGCCGGCCGGACCCTGAACATGATCGAACACGGCCCTTTGCAACATGACCCCAGCACCCGCCAGACCTGGTTGGCGGGCCAGGCCGTCGACCTGTCCCGCCGCGAGCAAGCGCTGTTGTACGCCCTGCTGCAGAACCGCGGCCGGGTGCTCTCGGGCGAACAGCTCAAGGACAGCGTCTACGGGTTCAGCGACGAAGTGGAAAGCAATGCGCTGAACGTGCACATCCACCATCTGCGGCGCAAGCTGGGCAACGGCATCGTCGAAACCGTCCGCGGCCTGGGCTATCGCCTGGGGCCGGCCCAGGCTGCACCGCAGGAGGCGCCATGAGCCTGCGCCTGCGCTTGAGCCTGATCCTTGGCACGGCCTTCGTGCTGATCTGGGCACTGGCCGCGACCTGGATGTTCCGCGACCTGCGCAGCCAGATGATGTTCTCCCTCGACCAACGCCTGGTGGCCTCGGCGCGCATGGTCGCAGGGCTGGTCGATCGTTTGCCCCAGCCACTGCCTGCCCAAGGCGAGGGCACGCGCTTCAGTGCCGATCAATGGAGCATTCCCGACGGCATTGCCTGCCAGGTCAGCTCGTTGCGTGGCGAAATCCTTGCACGCAGCCACGGCAATAGCGATCAGGTGCTGGACGACCAGCGCACCGGCTTTCACGATCAGGAAATCGACGGCGAGCACTGGCGCAGTTTCACCCTGGCTCGGGACGATGTGCGAATCACCACCGCGGACCGCGAGCTGGAGCGCGAAGCCCTGAACCGTTCGGTATTGCTGGCCGCCTCTGCGCCGGTGCTGATGGCCCTGCTGGGCAGCATCGCGATGCTTTGGCTGGGTATCGGCAAGGGGCTGGCGCCGCTGAACCGGATGTGCGAGGCGCTGCGCAAGCGCGATGTCGACGCTCTCGAACCGCTGGCCTTGAAGTCGCTGCCCCGCGAGCTGCAACCGCTGCTGGAAACCCAGAACCAGTTGTTTCTGCGCATCGGTCGTACCCTTGAGCGAGAACGACAACTGACCGGCGACGCGGCCCATGAACTACGCAGCCCGCTGACCGCGATCAAGACCCACCTGCAAGTGGCTCGCATGACCGCCGGGCTCGCCCATGAGCAGGCCCTGGCCCACGCCGAGGAGGGCGCCGACCGGCTGCAGCGCACGCTGGAGCAGTTGCTCTTGTTGGCGCGAGTCGAAGGCAGTCTGTCGTTCGACGACGGCGCGCCGTGCAGCGCCGAACACGTGGCTCGACTGGCCATCGGCGACGCGCGCCCGGAAGACCGTTGGCGGGTCGAGCTGCACATGCCACCACGGCTGCCGTCGATCGCACTGGGCATGCCCTCGACCCTGGCGGTGCAGGCGCTGCGCAATCTGATCGACAATGCCCTGCGGCACAGCCCCGACCAGGCGCCCGTATGGCTGACGCTGGCCACCGAGCCGGGTTGGGTGTGCTTCACGGTGCGTGACTTCGGCCCCGGCATCGGTGCCGACGACCTGCAACACCTGACCCAGCGCTTCTGGCGCAGCCGCGCCAGCACCGGCTGCGGCCTGGGGTTGGCTATCGTTCAGGCGATCGCTCAACGTTGCGGCTGTACCTTGCACTTCGACAGCAGCGACGACGGCTTGCGCGTCAGTTTCAAGGTCCCCTTCCGGCCTGCATGAGTAACGGCGGTTCAGCGTGCCGACAGCGCGCTGGCCAGTTGCTGCGGGTCACTGAAGGTCTTGATGTCCACCACCACGCCATCCTTGAGTTCCAGCCACTGCACGGTTTCGCGGTCGCCGTTGTAACGCGGCGCCACGCGGCCTTCCTCGTCCAGGAGGATGCGGTAGTTGAGTTTCTTCATGCCGGGGATGGCAATCCACTTGGCCACCGAAGGCATGCGCTCGATGTCGGCAATGTAGGCGGCATGGCGCGACTCGAGAAAGTCCTTGGGCCGCTTCTCCATGGCCGTGCCCATCAACTGGGCGGCGTCCATGCTGCGCGCGACGATGATCAACTGGGTCTCGTCGCTGAGCGAGTAGGGTTGTTCGAACTGGTCGAGCAGGGTCCAGGGGCCCAGGCGCTCGCCGATTTCCGTAGCCTGGGCGGTAAGGGACAGCAAGCTGAGAAGTAATGCGCAGCAGTATTTCATTGCGGCAGGGTCCTGGGACAGTGGGGCTCACATTAGAGCGGATCGGCCACGTGGGTTCAAAGGTTTAGCGGGGTAGTGCGCGACTTTTTCAATAGCGTTGACCTAACCCAGGTATTGCGCGACGTGGCGTCATGGCACAATTGCGCATGTCCAGACCTCAATGCCCTCGTTGCCAACGTCCCCAGGCCCAGTGCCTATGCGCCCTGATCCCGAGCCTGCCCAGCCAGACGCGGGTGCTGATCCTGCAGCACCCCAGCGAGGTGAATCACGCGCTGAATACGGCGCGCCTGGCCGCGCTGGGCTTGCAGAATTGCGACATCAGGATCGGTGAGGTCTTCGCAGACCTTGCCCAGTGGCTGGCGCTGCCGGGATATCGGCCCTGCCTGCTGTTTCCCGGCGAGCTCAGTGAAGGATTGAGCGCCTATTCGCCAGGTGCTCAGCCCAGATTGCTGGTGGTACCCGACGGCACGTGGCGCAAGGCGCGCAAGCTGCTGCACATGAACCCGTTGCTGGCCCGCTTGCCCAGGGTCCAGCTGACGGATGCCCCGCCGTCGCGCTATCGTCTGCGCAAGGCCCCCGGTCCGGACGCGTTGTCGACCCTTGAGGCCATTACCCAGGCGCTGGAGGTGCTGGAATCACCGGCCTCGTTCCAGGCGCTGCTGAAGCCGTTCGACACACTCATTGACGGGCAGATCGCTGCCATGGGCGAGGACGTTTACCAGCGCAACCATCGACGCCCGTGATCATCAGCGCCAGTGATGAATCGGCCATCCGGCCTTTTCGGCATGCTCGCGCAGCACGGGGTCGGGATTGACCACATGGGGGAACGCCACTTCCAACAACAGCGGCAGGTCGTTGCGTGAGTCCGAATAGAAGCTGGCGCCTTCCAGCGTTTCGCCCTCGTCGTGCATCCATTCGCGCAGGCGCGTGATCTTGCCCTCGCGGTAGGTCAATACACCGACCGTGCTGCCGCTGAACGTGCCGTGCTTGAGTTCCAGTTCGATCGCCAGTACATCGTCGACGCCCAGGCGCTCGGCGATGGGCTGGACCAGATGCACGCCCGAGGCGGAAATGATCAGGATGCGGTCACCAGCTGCTCGGTGTGCCGCGATGGTGCGGGTAGCGTCGCTGAAAATGATCGGCTCGATGAAGTCCTCGACCCACGGCCCGACCAGGTGTTCGACCTCCTCGGGCGTGCGCCCGAGCATCGGCTCCAGGCTGAACGCCATGTAGTCTTCCATGGCCAGCCGACCCTCGCTGTAGGCCTGCATCAACTCGTGGTCGCGTTGCATGAAAGACTCGGGGTCGACCCAGCCCAGACGGCCCATCTGCTCGCTCCAGAGTGAAGAGCAGTCGCCGTGGATCAGGGTTTCGTCGAGATCGAAAATCGCTAGAGCCATGTGAAACCTCCCTTGGAAAGCTGATCAGGCTACCGCACAAAGTGCGTCCGGCCCAATCGTCAGGGAAACACGCTGGCCGTCGGGCAGCAGGTCGGCGGCAGCGCGGTTGAGCACGTCCACCACCAGCAGTACGCCATGGGCCTGCACCCGGTAGCGGATCACGTTGCCCAGCAGGCTGTGGCTGCGGATCTCGCCGTCCAGGGCGCCGCTTGCACCCAGCTCGATGGCCTCCGGACGAATCGCCACGCGGGTATGGATCGGTCGCTGCAACAGGGCACTGGCCTGGGCGGCATCGAGCAGGTTGTAGTTGCCGATGAAACCGGCGGCGAAGGCGTCGGCCGGCGCCGTGTACAGGCTTTGCGCGTCGCCGCTCTGGACGATGCGGCCCTTGTTCATCAGGAAGATGCGGTCGCTCATGGTCAGCGCCTCTTCCTGGTCGTGGGTGACGAAGATCGTGGTCAGGCCGAGCTCGCGCTGGATCTGCCGGATCTGTTCGCGCAAGTGCTTGCGAATGCGCGCATCCAGCGCCGACAGCGGCTCGTCGAGCAGCAGCAGGCGCGGGCGGGTGACCAGCGAGCGGGCCAGCGCTACCCGCTGGCACTGGCCGCCCGAGAGTTGATGCGGATACCGTTTGGCGAACTCGCCCAGTTCCACCAGCGCCAGCACCTCGGCCACGCGCCGGGTGCTTTCGGCGCCCTTGACCTTCTGCATGCGCAAGCCGAACGCGACGTTCTGCTCCACGTTCATGTTGGGAAACAGGGCGTAGCTCTGAAAGACCATGCCAATGTCGCGCTTCTGCGGACCGAACGGGGCGAGGTCCTGGCCATCGAGCAGGATGCGCCCGGCGTTGATCGGGGTCAGCCCGGCGATCGCGCGCAGCAGGGTCGACTTGCCGCAACCGGACGGCCCGAGCAGGGTGATGAATTCGCCCCGTTCGATAGTGAAACCGATATCGCTGAAGACTTCGGTGTTGCCGTAGCGCTTATCCAGTCTTTCGACGCTGACGAAGCTCATATCAGTCTTTGTCCTTGTTCAAGCGGTTCGCACCCCAGGTGAGCAGCAACACGAAGAAGAAATAGGAAATCACCAAGGCGCTGTTGAAGTGGCCGCTGCTGTTGCGCATGTTGTTCAGGTACACCTGCAGGGTTTCATAGCGAGTGCCGACCAACAGGTTGGCGAACACGAACTCGCCGAACAGGAACGAGAACGACAGCAGCAGGGCAATCATCAGGCCCTTGCGCAGGTTGGGCAGCACCACCAGGAACGCTGCCTGGAAGGTGCTGGCGCCCAGCAGTTGCGCCGCGTCCATCAGATCGCGCAGGTTGATCGCCTGCAGGTTGTTGGTAATGGCTCGGTACATGAAGGGCAGGGCCACGGTGAAGTAGCAGCCGATCAGGATCCACGGCGTGCCGACCATGGCCAGCGGGCCGGAGCCGTACAGGTTCAACAGGCCCACCGAGGAGACCACCGGCGGCACGGCGAAGGGCAGCAGGATGAGGATGTTCATCAGCGCGTCCAGCCTGGGGAAGTGGTAGTGCACGACGAACAGCAGCGGCAGGATCAGCAGCACTGAGAGCACCAGGGCGCCGACGCAGACCACCAGCGACTGGGCGAAGGCCTGGAGGAAGCGCGGGTCGCCCCACAGTTGCAGGTACCACTTGAAGGTCAGACCGCTGGGCAGGATCGAGGCCGACCAGCTGGTGGCGAACGAATACAGCAGGGTGCCGGCCAACGGCAGCAGCAGAATCAGAAACAGCAGCCACACCACGACTCTGTGGTAGAGGCTGGGGACGTTGTGTTCAGCGCGCGACATGGTAGCTCCTGCGCAACAGCCATTGATGGGCCAGGGTGACCAGGGTCATCAGGCCCACCAGAATCATCGCCAGGGCACTGGCCAGGTTGGGGTCCAGGCTGATGTCGCCGGCCACCATGGCGGCGATGCGGATCGGCAGCACGTTGAAATTGCCCGTTGTCAGCGCGTACACCGTGGCATACGCGCCCAAGGCATTGGCCAGCAGGATGACGAAGGTGCCCAGCAGCGCCGGGGTCAGCACCGGCAAGCCGATGTAACGCCAGTAGGCCCAGCCGTTGGCGCCGAGCAGGGCGGCGGACTCGCGCCAGTCTTCGCGCAGGGCGTCGAAGGCGGGGTAGAGCAGCAGGACGCCCAGCGGAATCTGAAAATAGGTGTAGGTGATAATCAGGCCGGTCTTGGAGTAGAGGTTGAAATCGTCGATCAGGCCGCTTTGCTTGAGCGCCAGGGTGATGGCGCCGTTGAAACCCAGCAGGATGATGAAAGCGAAGGCCAGCGGCACGCCGGAAAAATTGCTGGTCATGTTGGCAAAGGCGCTGACGAAATCCCGCAGCCGGGAGTCGACCCGACGCAGGGAGTAGGCGCCGATGACGGCGATGACGATGCCGAACAGGCTCGACCAGAAGCTGATTTCCAGGCTGAACTGGATGGCCTGGCGATAGAAACGCGAGTTGAAAGCCTTGCTGAAGTTGTCCAGGCTCCAGCCGGCGTCGGTTTGCACGCTGTGGATGGCCACCCAGGCGAGGGGGGCGAGCTGGAAGACGATGAAGAACAGGGCGAAGGGCGCCAGCAGGAGCAGGGCCAGGGTTCTGCCGCGGGTGAGGGTGATCACTGCTGGAGGGCTCCGGGATTTCGGGGTGCAGGGAAAATGGGTGTTGACTCATTCGCGGCCGATGACCACTCCCACGGTGAGGCGGTGTCAGGGTGGGAGCGGAGGGTTGCCTTGAAACATCACTGCGGTGTATCAGGTTTACTGCGGTGAATGCTTCGCGGCCGATGACCGCTCCTACAGCGGTCAGGGTGGGAGCGGTCAGTGGCCGCGAAAGCAGCGACGCGGTGATTGGCCGCAATCACTGCATCTCGAAGATCACCTGCTCCTGCCATTGCTGGGGCAGGGCTTTGGAGCTGGCTTCCCAGACATCCGGGTTCTTGATCGGGGTGACGTTGCGGTACTGCTCGGCGGGCAGCAGCTTGGCCGCGACGTCATCCGGCAGCTTGATGTGGTCGGCACGGATCGGCCGAGCGTAGCCGCGCGCCAGGTTAATCTGCCCGGCATCGCTGAGGATGTACTCACGCGCCAGCTTGGCCGCGTTCGGGTGCTTGGCGTACTTGTTGATGATGGTGGTGTAGCCGGAGATCACCGAGCCGTCCGAGGGGATCAGTACATCGAAGCGTTTCGGATCGATCTGGTCGCGGTAGCTCAGGCCATTGAAGTCCCACACCACACCCACTTCGATCTCGCCTTTTTCCAGGGTCTGAATGGTCGGGTTGGCCAGCGACAAGCGTTTCTGCTGGGCCAGCTCGGTGAACAGTTGCAGGCCAGGGGCCAGGTTGCTCTCGTCGCCCTTGAAGGCGATGGCCGCCGCAAGTACGCCGTTGGCGGCCTGGGCCGCCGTGCTGACGTCGCCGATCGCCACCTTGTACTTGCCGTTCTTCAGGTCGGCCCAGCTTTTGGGGGCGTCTTCGGCCTTGACCAGTTGCTTGTTGATGATGAAGGCAATGGTGCCGGTGTAGGCCAGCATCCAGTGGCCATCGGCATCCTTGGCCCAGTCGGGGATCTGCGCCCAGGTGGAAGGCTTGTACGGCTGGGTCACGACCTGTTTGGTGGCAATGGGGCCGAACGCTGCACCGACATCGCCGATATCGGCACTGGCGTTGTCTTTCTCGGCGGCGAACTTAGCCACTTCCTGGGCCGAGCTCATGTCGGTGTCCATGTGCTTGAGGCCGTACTTGTTGGCCAGGTCGTCCCAGGTGCCTTTCCAGTTGGCCCAGGCATCGGGCATGCCGACGCTGTTGACCATGCCTTCGGTCTTGGCCGCGGCTTCCAGGGTGGGTAGATCGGTATCCGCGGCCGAGGCCAGGTTGCACAACGCGATGCTCGAACCTAACAGTGTGGCCAGGAAAAGCTTTTTCATCCGGTGCTCCTATGGGCGCCTATCGAAACGAGGGGACTGTCGACGATTGGATTGATCAGGATCAGCAATACCCGAGCCAACGTAGGGGACGCGCATGACATTTTGACGTCGAGCGCGCAGCCACAGGCATGCTCAGGGCAGTCGCGCCCCTGGAAACCAAGCGTAGACGAGATTTTCCGTTTCGATCGGTGCGGCGCGAGGATAGTTGCAAGCAGGGATGTACAAAGCGATAGCCGGGCAGGGCCGCCAAGCGGGCCCCGCGAGGCGCAGGGGGATCAGTGGTTCACGGTGAAGGCCAGCATCGCCGACAGCTGGCACATCGGCCGGCCGCTTTCGGCGTGCCACTGGTTGAACGCGGCCTGCACGGCCGCCTGGTCGCGCTTGGAACTGGGCACCTTGTCGACGATCTCCTGGGCGTTCAGTGCGGCCACCACGTCCCAGCTGGGAATGAAGGTGTCCTTGCCGATCATGCGCAGGAAGCGTGGCGCCGACAGCCCGCCCATCTGGTTGCCGTGCTTGGCGATGTACTGCCACAGCCCGGTGATGTCTTCCACCGGCCAGTCGGCGATGAAGTCACCGAAACTGCCGTGCTCCATGGCCACGTCGAGAATCATCTGGGCATTACGCGGGACGCTCTTGAGCTTGCCGAAATGACGAATGATGCGGGTGTCCTGCATCAGCCGTTCCAGGCGCTCGGCGCCCATGAGCACGATCTTCTCCGGATCGAAGCCGAAGAACACTTCTTCGAAGGCAGGCCACTTCGAGTCAACCAGGCTGTGCTTCAAACCCGCGCGGAAGACCCGCAGGGCCATGGTCGACAGGTAGCGGTCGGCGCTGATCTTGCGCAGCTGCGCCGGGGACTTGGCCGTGGGCAGACGCGCCTCGAGCGCTTTCTGCGAGCCGAAGCGATTAAGGCAGTATTCGTTCAGCCACTTGTAGTCTTGCATGGAGCCGGTGTCCTCAACTGCTGGATGAATGCACGGGCAGGTCGCCTTCGCGCAGCCAGACCTCGTCGATGCGGTGGTCCGGTGCCTTGTGCAGAACCATCTGCGCCCGATCGCGGGTCACCAGGATGTTTTCCGTGAGGTTCTTCAGGTTGACCTCTTCCCACAAATAGTCGGCGCGCGCCTGTGCAGCGTCGCCCGATAGAGTGGTCAGGCTCATGAAGCGTTCCATGTACCAGTGACGAATGTCGGCGGTAGGGGCATCCAGGTAGATGGAGAAGTCGTGGGCATGGTCCAGCTGGAGGATGTTCAGCCCCTCCAGAATGAGGATGTCCGGCTGGTCGATCAGGTGCGAGTGCGTGTCGATGTCCTTGATCGCCTGGGAATAGACCGGCACCTGCAAATCACGGACGCCCTGCCTGAGATCGTGCAGGAACGCCTTCAGGTCGTCGGTGCGGTAGCTTTCCGGGAAGCCCTTGCGCGGCATCAGCTGACGCTCTTCCAGGATCCGGTTGGGATACAGGAAGCCATCGGTGCTGACCACCTCGACCCGCGGTGCTTCCGGCCAGCCCTCGAACCGTTCCTTGAGCAGCGTGGACAGGGTGCTCTTGCCCACGGCGACGCTGCCGGCGATGGCCACCACGAAGGTGTGCCGATGGCCTTGATAGTGCTCGCGGATGTGTTCGCTGATCCAGGCCAGCGGCGACTCGTCGCCGAACGCCATGGCGGGGTACTTGGTGTAGGCGTGGATGCTCAAGCGTGGCCCGCCATCGTGCGATGCAACCTGCGATTCGACTTAGCCACGCGGTGTGCTCAACAGCTGTGCGGTCTGGCCCAGGCGCTTGCCCAGTGCCCGGCAAAGGGTCTTTTCGTGCTCGTCGAGCGCGCGCTTGCCATCGGCGCCGGCGTGGTGGCTGGCGCCGTAGGGGGTGCCGCCGCCCTGGGTTTCCACCAGGGCCGACTCGCTGTAGGGCAGCCCGGTGATGAGCATGCCGTGGTGCAGCAGGGGCAGCAGCATCGACAGCAGGGTGGTTTCCTGGCCGCCGTGCAGGCTGGCGGTGGAGGTGAACACACCGGCCGGCTTGCCGACCAGGTCGCCGCTGAGCCACAGGCTGCTGGTGCCGTCGAGGAAGTACTTGAGCGGTGCGGCCATGTTGCCGAAGCGCGTAGGGCTGCCCAGCGCCAGGCCAGCACAATTCTTCAGGTCATCAAGGCTGGCGTAGACCGCGCCCTGCTCGGGGATCGAGGGTGCCACGGCTTCGCATTCGGTCGAGACCGCCGGCACGCAGCGCAGACGTGCTTCCAGGCCGCTGGCTTCGACGCCGCGGGCAATCTGCCGCGCCATCTCGGCGGTGGCGCCGTGGCGGCTGTAATAAAGCACCAGGATGTAGGCTGTGTTCACGCAAGAATCTCCAGTACGTTTTCCGGTGGCCGGCCGATGACCGCGCGTTCGCCATTGACCAGAATCGGACGCTCGATCAGTTTCGGATGCTGGGCCATGGCTTGCAC
Organism: Pseudomonas rhizosphaerae; assembly: GCF_000761155.1. Classification (NCBI taxonomy): domain Bacteria; kingdom Pseudomonadati; phylum Pseudomonadota; class Gammaproteobacteria; order Pseudomonadales; family Pseudomonadaceae; genus Pseudomonas; species Pseudomonas rhizosphaerae. The sequence continues at coordinate 1,240,916 of NZ_CP009533.1, forward strand.
CAGGGCTTCTTCGCCCAGGGTGGCGTCGGCCAGGTCCAGGGTTTTGTATTCCTCTTCACCGGTGCGCAACAGCGCCCGGGCACTGATGCCCAGCTTGCCCAGCAGCGCTTGCAGGGTGGCCGCATCGGGCGGCGTTTCCAGGTAGCGCACGATGACGGGCTCGAGCCCACGGGCTTGCAGAAGCTCCAGCGCCGCGCGGGATTTGGAGCAGCGCGGATTATGGTAAAGGGTCAGTTGGGTCATGGGAAAAGTCGCCTCCGGCATCCAGTGGCGGGTATTCTAACCACGTGGCGGTATTCGGTCGCCTTTTTCGCATGGCCGCAGGAATAAGGAAGGGTTAAGCATGAGATGGCGTATCAAGGCCAACCTCGCCCAGTTGGCGGGCCTGCTGCTGGCAGCGGCGTTGCTGGGCGGTTGCGGGGCCGACTACGGGCCCGATCAGCATGGCAACCCGGTATCCGCCAAGACCCTGGACAAGCAGTGGCTGGTGGTCAACTACTGGGCGGTCTGGTGCGGGCCATGCCGTCGCGAGATTCCCGAACTCAACGCATTGTCGCAGAGCCTGCAAGGGCAGGGCGTCAGCGTCGTCGGTGTCAACTTCGACAACCTGCAAGGGGATGAACTGAAGGCGGCCGCCAGCACCCTGGGGATTGATTTCACCGTACTCGCCCAAGACCCGGCCCCCCGCTTCGACTTGCCCCGCAGCCAGGCCTTGCCGGTCACCTTCATCATCGATGCCCAAGGCAAGCTTCGCGATCAACTGATGGGTGAGCAGACCGCCGCAGGCATCGAGGCGCGCCTGGCGACATTGCAGGGCGGCGAACGGTGAGCAGTCGTAGCAGGGCCTGGCGCGCGGCAATCCTTGTACGCGACCAGGCTCGGACGCGGTGTTACGCAGTTTGTAACTGAATTGACGTTGGTCATCAGCTCCGGTTCGGATGGCCTCGGTGCTAGCATTACCGATGGCCTCGCGAAAGTGCGAGACTGATCGTGAGGATCAAGCAGGCCTCATGAGGATACTTGGATCAAGGATGATTATCTTGAGTGACAATACTATAGAGGCAATTTATGAGAAAATGTATGTCTATGAGGAAGAAATAAAAAAACAGCATTTCCATCAAGACTCAGTTGATGTTCACCGCGATGTTTGCACTTTTGTCCGTTGCTGCCTATTTAGCCAGGTTTCTGGATTTTACTGAAAAACCCACGATAGCTTGCATTATTGCTTTTCTTGTATTTGGAGTGATTGCAATCGCTGCGGTTTCGGTTGATTTCAATTGCCGGGCTTTCAGTGGCTCTGAATTCAATAGAATGCCCTATGCCTCGGAAGTTAAGAAATACCATGACGATCAGTTAAGCTATAATGGCGAACTCACGGAGTACAATCGTCAAGTAAAACCGGCGGAACAGCTGAAATGGGTCGACCCGGTGCATGAAACGCGGGCGTATATATCTGAAACCTATGTGCAGTGTGCAACCCATAATGCGTTGGTCAATGAACAGCGTTCCCGATGGGTCTTCAAAGCAGTGGCCACTTTTTTGATTGCCTGCATACCGCTTATGTCGGCGAGCTTCTTGTTTGTGGTTTTTGATATGGATACATCCTCACCCAGAAAAAGTATCTCAGTCAGAGACAGTTATGTGGGGAATGAGATCGCGTCTTTGAAAGATAAGCTATTGATGACCTCCGCTAATGCGCAGATGGCAGATTTGGAAAAAAGGACTATGATTCTGGAGGGTGTCCTTTTGGCAAAGAGGTCGGAAAACTTGAGCGAATCCAAAAAAACCGCGAGTGAGCAAGCACCGAAGCCCACGGCTCCGGTCAAACCTGCGGCGCCTCCTCGCCGAATGACATTGGACGAAGCCCCTGCTGGAGAGAAAAAATGAAACCGGAAAGCGAGCAGTCCAAACCGACCAGCCATATAAAGCCCGTTCCGCCACAGAAGCCGTCCGTGCCGGTAGTACGACGAGTGGTCAATGAAAAGGTGATCAACCGGCGTGACGTCGCGTTAGGTCGCTGAAAGGGCGTTTGAAACCCAATGGTAGTTGCCTGGTTCACTCAGTCATCGCCCACTATTAATAGAGGGGTCATAAGCCGGAGCGCGGCTATACGGCCATGCACCCGTTTCGATCCATCGCAGACTCCACCAGGCCGCTGCGCACGCAAGGTGCGTGGCGAGCACAAACGGTGCACCGGCGCTGGCAACTGTCTGATCGACCCACGCTGCTCTCCCATGGTTCCGGCAACTCCCACGCCTCCCTGGCGTTGGCGCAGGTATTGCAAGTACACGCCTACATAACGCAATCGATGCCGATTGCCCCCCACGACGACGGTGCCGTGCTGCCCGCTCTGATGAGCGAAGGGAGCCGGCGCCGTTTTTCGTTTTGTAGCCAGCAGCGAGGAGGGCCGATGACCCGCACTTCAGTCCGTAGCGTGTGCCCCTACTGCGGCGTTGGCTGCGGGATCGTCATGACCGTCGAGAACGATCGCGTGGTCAAGGTCAGCGGCGACAAGCAGCACCCGGCCAACGCCGGGCGCCTGTGCACAAAGGGCAGTACCTGTGCCCAGCCCCTGAGCGATCCTGGCCGTATGCAACAGGCCTACCTGCGCGAGGGCCGCAACCACGAGCCCGTACAGTCGAGCATGGACGCTGCCATCGTCGCCGCCGGCAGCCGCTTGCGGCAGATCCTCGATGAGCATGGCCCGGATGCACTGGCCTTCTACGTCTCCGGGCAGATGTCGCTGGAAGCCCAGTACCTGATCAACAAGCTCGCCAAGGGTTACGTGCGCACGCGGCACATCGAGTCCAACTCGCGGCTGTGCATGGCCAGCGCCGGCAGTGGCTACAAGCTGTCGTTGGGCGCCGACGGCCCACCCGGTTCGTACGATGATTTCGAGCAGGCCGAGGTGTTTCTGGTGATCGGCGCCAACATGGCCGACTGTCATCCGATCCTGTTCCTGCGCCTGCTCGATCGCCTCAAGGCAGGTGCTCGGTTGATCGTGGTCGACCCGCGGCGCAACGCCACCGCCGACAAGGCCGACCTGTTTCTGCAGATCAAACCCGGCACCGACCTGGCGCTGCTCAACGGCCTGCTGCACCTGCTGCATGCGAACGGCGCAACCGACGCCGCGTTCATCGCCGCGCACACCGAGGGTTGGGAGGAGCTGCCAGCGTTTCTGGCCGACTACACCCCGGCTCGCGTGGCAGAAATCACCGGCCTCGAGGAATACGCCATTTGCCAGGCCGCGCAGTGGCTCGGCGGCGCCGCGAACTGGATGAGCTGCTGGACCATGGGGCTCAACCAGAGCATCCAGGGCACCTGGAACACCAATGCGCTGTGCAACCTGCACCTGGCCACCGGTGCCATCTGCCGTCCAGGCAGCGGGCCGTTTTCCCTGACCGGCCAGCCCAATGCGATGGGTGGGCGTGAAATGGGCTACATGGGTCCTGGCCTGCCCGGCCAGCGCTCGCTACTGGTGGCGGCCGATCGCGCCCATGTCGAAGCCCTGTGGGGCATTGCTCCTGGCAGCCTGCGTGAAGACGGCAACGCCGGCACCGTCGACCTGTTCCGGCAGATGGGCGAGGGCGCGATCAAGGCCTGCTGGATCATCTGCACCAACCCCGTGGCCAGCGTTGCCAACCGCCAGCAGGTGATCGATGGCCTGCATGCGGCCGAACTGGTCATCACTCAGGACGCCTTTCTCGATACCGAAACCAACCGTTACGCCGACGTGCTGCTGCCTGCCGCGCTGTGGGCCGAGGGCGAAGGCGTGATGATCAACTCCGAGCGCAATATGACCTTGATGCCCAAGGCCGTAAATGCGCCGGGGCAGGCCTTGCCGGACTGGCAGATCATCGCTCGGGTGGCCTGCGCCATGGGCTTTCCCGAGGGCTTCGACTACACCAGCGCCGAGCAGGTCTATCAAGAGCTGCAACGCTTCGACAACCCCCAGAGTGGCTACGACCTCCGCGGCGCTGGCTACGCGCAATTGCGCGAGCAGCCGCGCCAGTGGCCGGCGGCGCCTGGGCAGCACGCTGCGCGCAGCCCGATTCGCTACCTGACCGCCGACGGGCCGCGCTTTCCCACGCCCAGCGGCCGCGCACGGTTTTTCGCCCGTCCACACCTGCCGCCTGCGGACCTGCCCGACGCAGAATTCGCCATGGTGCTCAACACTGGTCGCCTGCAGCATCAGTGGCACACGCTGACCAAGACCGGCAAGGTCGCCACCTTGAATCGGCTCGACCCCGGCCCCTTCGTGGAGCTTCACCCCGACGACGCCGAGCGCCTGGGCATCGGCGAGGCCGATCAGGTTCAGATCCGTTCGCGGCGCGGCCGGGCGGTATTGCCAGCACGCATCAGCAGCCGGGTGCGGCCGGGCAATTGCTTCGCGCCGTTTCACTGGAACGACGTGTACGGCAGCGACCTGGCCATCAATGCCGTGACCAGCGATGCCACCGACCCGCTGTCGCACCAGCCGGCGTTCAAGTTCGCCGCCGTGGCGCTGCAACGCGTCGGCTCGCCGAAAATCGCCCTGCAGAACCTCGACCTCGAGGTGCCCGATGCGCTTGCACAGGTTGACCCGCAGACGGCAATCCAGGTGCTCTGGGCTTCGCAGACCGGCACCGCGCAAGCCATCGCCGAACGCTGCGCACACACCTTGCGCGAGCGTGGTGCGTCGGTGGAGCTGCGCGGCATGGACGAGGTCACGTCCGCCCAATTATTGGCTGCGCGTAGCGTGCTGCTGGTGACCAGTACCTTCGGCGATGGCGACGCACCGGACAATGCCGCGTGTCTGTGGGCGCAATTGCAGGCCGAACGGATCGAGCCTTGCCCGGACCTGCGCTATGGCGTACTGGCATTGGGCGATTCCAGTTACGGACAGTTCTGCGGCTTTGCCCGCAAGCTGGACCAACGCCTGAACCAGCTGGGCGGGATGCGTCTGCTCGAACGGGTCGAGTGCGAACCCGATGATCAAGCGTTGGCCGAGCACTGGATGCAGGCAGTGGGCCTGCTGCTCGCCGGCCCATCCACTGCCCCGATGACAGCGCCCATGACAGCGGCGATAACGCCCGACCCGCCCCTGTATACGCGCAAACGACCGTGGCTGGCGCGGGTGCTGCACAATCAGGTGCTCAACGCTGCCGGTACCGAGAAGGAAGTACGCCACGTGGTGTTCGACCTCAAGGACAGCGGCCTGGTGTATGAAGCCGGCGATGCCCTTGGGGTGTGGCCAAGCAACTGCATGAGCCTGGTCGAAGAGCTGCTCGCCTGCCTGGGTCTGGACAGCAGCGAGCGGGTGCTGCTCAAGGACCAGGGCGAGCAGCCGCTGGCAGTGGCGTTGCACAAGTACCTCGACATTACCCGGATCACCCCGCAGTGGCTGGCATTCCTGGCCGAGCGCTGCGCCGATCCGCTGCTGGCCTCGCTGCTCGAAGCGGACAATGCCAGCCAGCTGCAGCAGTGGTTGTGGGGCAAGCAACTGATCGATCTGCTCGAGGCGTTCCCCATTACCCTGACCACGCAGGAATTGCTCGGCCTGCTCAAGCCGCTGCAGCCGCGGTTGTATTCCATCAGTTCCAGCGCCCGCACCGATCCGCAGCAGGTGCACATCACCTTGTCGACGGTACGCTACCGTTGCAACGAGCGCTTGCGCAGCGGGGTCTGCTCAGGCTTTCTTGCCGACCGCTCGGCGGCGGCGCTGGTGCCGATCTTCGTGCACAAGGCCACCCAGTTCCGCGTACCCCGCCAAGCCGATACACCGATGATCATGGTCGGACCGGGTACCGGCATCGCGCCGTTTCGCGCCTTCCTTCACGAGCGCCAGGCACTGGGGCACGGCGGCCGCAATTGGCTGCTGTTCGGCGAGCAGCGCGAACACAGCGACTTCTACTACCGCGACGAGCTGCACGCCTGGCTGCGCAGTGGGCATCTGCATCGGCTGGACACGGCGTTCTCCCGGGATCAGGCGGAGAAAGTCTACGTCCAGGACAGGCTGCGCCAGCAGGGTGCCCAGGTCTGGTTGTGGTTGCAGCAAGGGGGGCACTTCTATGTGTGCGGCGATGCCAGCCGCATGGCCAAGGATGTCGACGCTGTGCTGCGCGACGTGGTGGCGGAACACGGTGCCATGAGCACGCTGGAGGCCGAGGCCTATCTGGCGCAGTTGAGCCGGGACAAGCGTTATGTGCGGGATGTGTACTGAAAGGGTGCGGTGTGCACTGGGGTGGGGCTTTTTATCAGGGAGGGCCTCTTCGCGGGCAGAGGGCTCGCCGCCCGCCCCGCTCCCACAATGGTCCGGCGAACGCATAGCAATGTGGGAGCGGGCTCTGCCCGCGAAGAGGCCCCAACTGACACCCCACCCAACAAACCCTGGCACGCAACCTGCTTCCACCCAGACACGTCCCCGGTGCTCAACGACGATCACCCCACCGGACACCCACATTTCGACGATCAGGCAAAGGCGCCTGGAGCATTCGCTCCAGGCGTTTTTTTTTGCCCGATGGTCAAGACACCGTGACTCGCTTGGAGATACCTATGAATGCGCTCGTGAACCTCAGGCCCCGGCAGAAACTCATCGTCGTCGGCAACGGCATGGTGGGGCATCACTGTGTCGAGCAGTTGATCGAGCGCAACGCGGTCGATCGCTACGAGATCCACGTCTTCGGCGAAGAACGTCAACGTGCCTACGACCGGGTTCACCTGTCCGAATACTTCGGCGGCTCGTGCGCCGAAACCCTGGCCTTGGGCGACGCCCAGCTGTATGGCAAGCACGGCGTCACCCTGCACCTGGGCCAGCCGGTGATCGAGATCGACCGCCAGGCCCGCGAAGTGGTAACCACCACCGGGCGGCATGCCTACGATGTGCTGGTGCTGGCCACCGGCTCGTTTCCGTTCGTGCCGCCGATTCCGGGCTGTGAGGGCAACGCGCGGCTGGTCTATCGCACCCTGGATGATCTGGACGCGATCCGCGCTGCGGCGGTTGGGGCGCGCCGTGGTGTGGTGGTCGGCGGCGGACTGTTGGGCCTGGAAGCGGCCAACGCTCTGAAGTCGCTGGGGCTTGAGGCCCACGTGGTCGAGTTCGCCCCGCGGCTGATGCCGGTGCAACTGGACGCCGATGGCGGCGCGGCCCTGCGTGCTCGCATCGAAGCCTTGGGCGTGGGCGTGCACACCTCGCGCGCCACTCAGAACGTAGAGGCCGGCGAGACTCATCGCTACCGGATGAACTTCGACGGCGGCGAGTTTCTGGAAACCGACCTGATCGTGTTTTCCGCCGGCATTCGCCCTCAGGATGCATTGGGTCGCGCCTGTGGGCTGGAAATTGCCGCCCGCGGCGGCATCGTCATCGACCCGCACTGCCGCAGCAGCGACCCGGCGGTGTATGCGATCGGTGAATGCGCCTCCTGGAACGGCAGCATCTTCGGTCTGGTGGCGCCGGGCTACAGCATGGCTCGCAACGTCGCCTGCGAACTGGCAGGCGAGGCACCGGTGGCGTTCAGTGGTGCCGACATGTCTACCAAGCTCAAGCTGCTGGGCGTCGACGTGGGTTCCATCGGCGATGCCCATGCCAGCACGCCGGGGGCCAAGAGCTACCGCTTCATCGACGAAGCCAATGCCAGCTACCGGCGCCTGGTGGTGGACGCCACCGGCACTCAGGTACTGGGCGCCGTGCTGGTCGGCGACAACAGCTACTACGACACCCTGCTGCAATACGCGCAGAACGGCATCGCCTTGCCAGCCGACCCCTCGACGTTGATCCTGCCGCTGTCCGACGGCGCACCGGTTCTCGGCGCCGATGCGTTGCCCGACACGGCCATGATCTGCTCCTGCCACAACGTCAGCAAAGGCGCGATCTGTTCCGCCGTCGACGGCGGTTGCGGCGACCTCTCGGCACTCAAGTCGCAGACCAAGGCCTGCACCGGCTGTGGCGGCTGCGCGGCGCTGCTCAAGCAGGTGTTCGAGCACGAGTTGACGGCCCGTGGCGTCAGCGTCGACAAGAGCCTGTGTGAACACTTCGCCTACACCCGCGCTGAGCTGTACGCGCTGGCCCGTGTCGAAGGCATCGCCAGCTTCGAGGACATGCTCGCCCGCCACGGACGCGGTGCCGTGGGCTGCGACGTGTGCAAGCCCACCGTCGGCAACATCCTCGCCTCGTGCTGGAACCAGCCGATCATGGACCCTTCGCTGGTGCCGCTGCAGGACACCAACGACACCTTCATGGCCAACATGCAGAAGAACGGCACCTACTCGGTGGTGCCGCGCATTCCCGGCGGTGAGATCACCCCGGACAAGCTCATCGCCATCGGCGTGGTGGCGAAGAAATACGACCTCTACACCAAGATCACCGGTGGCCAGCGCATCGACCTGTTCGGCGCGCAGTTGCACGAGCTGCCGGAGATCTGGAGCGAACTGATCGAAGCGGGCTTCGAAACCGGGCATGCCTACGGCAAGTCGACCCGCACCGTGAAGTCCTGCGTGGGCAGCACCTGGTGTCGTTACGGCGTGCAGGACAGCGTGGCCATGGCCCTGCGCATCGAGGATCGCTACAAGGGCTTGCGTTCGCCGCACAAGCTCAAGTTCGCCGTCTCGGGTTGCACCCGCGAGTGCGCCGAGGCGCAGAGCAAGGACATCGGCGTGATCGCTACGGAAAAGGGCTGGAACCTGTACGTGTGCGGCAACGGCGGCATGCGTCCGCGCCACGCCGAGCTGTTCGCCATCGACCTGAACGACGAACAGTTGATCCGCTACATCGACCGCATCCTGATGTTCTACATCCGTACCGCCGACAAGCTGCAGCGCACCTCGGTGTGGCGCGAAAACCTGGAAGGCGGCCTGGAATTCCTCAAGCAGGTGGTGCTGGAAGACAGCTTAGGTTTGGGCGCCGAGCTCGAAGCGCAGATGCAGCGGGTGGTCGATCACTATGAATGCGAATGGGCCAACGCCCTGAAGGATCCGGAAAAGCTCAAGCGCTTCCGCACCTTCGTCAACGACAAGCGCGCGGACCCTGGCGTGCAGTTCGTCAAGGAACGCGGCCAGCGTCGCCCCGCCCAGGCCGGCGATGCGCTGGTAATGATCCCGGTAGTCGAGGAGGTGGTGTGATGCAGGCAGCCAACGCAGTGCAAGCGATGACCTGGCAAGCGGTGTGCGATCAGTCTGATCTGATTCCCAACTCCGGTGTGGTGGTGTGGCTGGACGGCGACCAGGTGGCGTTGTTCTACCTACCCGAGGCGGGCGAGGGCAGGGCGCTGCACGCCATCGACAACCACGATCCGCGCTCGGGCGCCAACGTGCTGGGACGCGGGATCGTCGGCTACCTGCAGGGAGAGTTGGTGGTGGCGGCGCCGCTGTACAAGCAGCATTACTGCTTCAGCGACGGGCGCTGCCTGGAGGCGCCGGATCAGCATGTCAGGGTCTGGCCGGTGCGCTTGAATGGGGATCGCGTGGAGATTGGCAGATTGTAGGTAGGTCTTGCTGGCCTCTTCGCGGGCAGAGAGCTCGCCGCCCGCCCCGCTCCCACACAATCGGAAGCGTCAGTTGAACTTGTGGGAGCGGGCTCTGCCCGCGAAGAGGCCCTCACTACCAAAGCAAACCCCATGGCCCAATGCTACGATTGGCGCCATGAACCTCGACAGCCGCATCAAATTCCGCCACCTGCTGTGCTTTCTCGAAATTGCCCGCCAGGGCAGCTTCGCCAAGGCCGCCGACACCTTGTCCATCAGTCAGCCGGCGATCTCCAAGACCCTCAAGGAACTCGAAGACCTGCTGCAGACTCGCCTGTTCGACCGCGACAAGAGCGGTGTCGAACTGACCGCCGCCGGTGTGCGCTTCATGCGCTACGCTGGCCCCTGCGTGCAGGCCCTGCGCGACGGCGTCAGCAGCCTGCGCGGCGAACCGCACGAAGCCCCGCAGGTGCGCATCGGTGTGCTGTCCACCGTGGAAAGCCAATTGCTGCCCGAGGTGCTCTGCCGCCTGCACGCGCGCCATGCCGCGCTGGTGGTCAGCGTCGCGACCGGGCCGGGGGCATACCTGTTGGCGCAACTGCATGTGGGCGAGCTGGACCTGGTGATCGGTCGCATGACCGACAGCCCGCAAATCCAGGGCTTGTCGTTCGAACACCTGTACAGCGAGTCGATGACCCTGGTGGTGCGCCCTGGCCATCCATTGCTGGAAGCCCGCCCGCTCAATGCCGAACAGGTCGGCGCCTGCCCGTGGGTGCTGCCATTGGCTGGGACGACCATCCGCAAACACGCCGACAGCCTTTTCGTGCAGTGCGCCATCACGCCCTCCGCGCAACGTCTGGAAACGCTTTCCCCGACCCTCAGTCGTCGCTACGTCGCCAGCAGCGACGCCATCTGGGTCGCGCCACGTGACGCGGTGCAGCGTGACATCGCCACCGGCCAGCTCTACGAACTGGACCTGGGCGTGCACGAGCCGGGTGGTTCGGTAGGCATCTGCCGCAATGCCGCGCTGCCGCTGTCTTTGCCGGCGCAGTGGCTGTGTGAGGTGGTGCGCGAAGTGGCCGCGCAGTACGAGCAGTCCTCCACTGTCCCATGACACATGTTTCATCCAGCCGCTGCCGAGCCAGTTTCCTTTTGCTGGCCTGAACTTATCGCCTTTTTGCCTCTCTCATGCCGGTAGCCATTGGTCGTGGCCGCCTGATAAGCTCGCGGCCTCATTCGATTGCCCTTATGGCGCATGAACAAGGAAATAGCATGAAACAGCATCGGTTGGCGGCGGCAGTCGCCTTGGTCACCCTGGTCCTCGCCGGTTGCGATTCCCAGACCAGCGTCGAGCTCAAAACCCCGGCGCAGAAAGCTTCCTACGGTATCGGCCTGAACATGGGCAAGAGCCTGGCTCAGGAAGGCATGGACGATCTCGACTCCAAGGCCGTAGCGCTGGGTATCGAAGATGCCGTCGGCAAGAAAGAGCAGAAGATCAAGGACGACGACCTGGTCGCAGCCTTCGCCGATCTGCAGAAGCGTGCCGAAGAACGCATGACCAAGATGAACGCCGAGGCGCAGAGCGCTGGCAAGAAGTTCCTGGAAGACAACGCCAAGAAAGACGGCGTGGTCACCACCGCTTCGGGCCTGCAGTACCAGGTCATCAAGAAGGCCGACGGCGCCCAGCCCAAGCCTACCGACGTGGTCACCGTTCACTACGAAGGCAAGCTGATCGACGGCAAGGTCTTCGACAGCTCCATCGAGCGCGGCGCCCCGATCGACCTGCCGGTCAGCGGTGTGATTCCGGGTTGGGTCGAAGGCCTGCAACTGATGCACGTGGGCGAGAAGGTCAAGCTGTTCATTCCAGCCGACCTGGCCTACGGCGCGCAGAGCCCGAGCCCGACCATTCCAGCCAACTCGGTGCTGGTGTTCGACCTCGAGCTGATCGCCATCAAGGACGCTGCCAAGGCTGCTGCCGACGCCGCTGCCGAAACCGACGACGCCGAAGTCGAAGAAGCCGCGCCCGCCAAGTAAACGCTTGCGCTGCAACGAACGCCCCGTCTCGACGGGGCGTTTTCGTTTGAACCGGGCTTTGGGCAACAGGTCTGATGTGGTGCTGCAGTAGCTGTTTTCATAACACTGCGTCAAGGAATTTCGTGGCTTTTTTGTGTGAGTAAAAAACGCCCGATTTGACCTCAGCCCTTGAAAACCGGGCAGGTCAGGCGTGAAAAGCGGCTCTGTTCACAAGGTTATCCACAAATACTGTGGATAACCTTAAACCACCATTCGGCACCGGAGGGCTCATGAAGGCACCTTGGAATTTCACCCGTTTTCTGCCCATTGCCGAACGCATCCTGAGTCGGGGTCGCCTGCCGGCCTTGATCTTCGCCGTGGCGCGCAAGGGCAAGGGCTATCGGCTGGGCGCCCTGAAAGAAGACGTGCAATTGCTCCAGGCTCTGTGCCTGGCCTACTGGCGCGGCGAGTACCGCAACATCAGCCCCAAGGCGCTGCTGTCCATCGTCGCCGGGTTGGTCTACTTCGTCAGCCCCATCGACGCCATCCCCGACTGGCTGCTGGGCGTTGGCATGCTGGACGATATCGCCGTACTGGCGTGGGTCATGAAGACCCTGTCGGGCGAGCTGGACGCCTTCCGTGCCTGGCGTCAGCGCCAGTCCCCGGAAAAGCTGCGAGTGGTCGAGCGCTTGCCGGCATCTGAAAAAGATCTGGAGCTGGAAAAGTCCCACCGCTGAATCTGCCTGCCGGCTGCGGTGCAGTTAACCCCCCGAAGCCGGCAATCCCCTGTTAACATTCCGTCATTATGGTTGCATCGCCCGATGTGATCGGTCAGTTTGCGGGAGGATGCAATGGGGGTTCAGGTGATCAGCCGCGACGGCCAACCCGAATACGCGGTGCTGCCATGGGCTGAATATCAGCGGCTCTTGGCTGCAGCGGCTGCCGACCCGTTCGAGGCATCCCGTGCAGGTCACATGGCAGTCGATCAGCAGTCTGTCGCCGATCCCGCCACAGCGGCGGCTCAGGTGCCACCGCCAGCCTTCGCGCGTCTGCGCGAGCTGCGCGAGGCGCAAGGGTTACCGCTCGAGAGCCTGGCCCGTGCCGTCGGCATCAGCCCCTCCTATCTATCGATGATCGAGACTGGCGAGCGTCAGCCCGATGCCGCCATCCGACGCAGCCTCGCCTGGGAATTGGGGGTGCCGGCCTGGAGCGACGCTTCATGAGCGTACGCATCAGTCGACAGCAATGGGAAGGCCTGCTCGGCGAGCTGGACCACGCCCGCCGTCAGCGGCAGTTGCTCACCTATCGCGCGTTGCTCGAACGCCTCGCACTGCCCACGCCCGCCATGCAGACCTTGACTGCGGCCCTGGAATACCTGGCCATGATCGACGCCCGCGCCGCTCAGCCATTGCGCAGTTCGCTGGTGATCAGCCAGGGTGCCAGCCGTCTGCCTCGTCCTGGTTTTTTCGAATGCGTGGAAAAGCTCGGACGCTTCTCCGGCCCGTCCGATGGTGTGGCAGCGGCCTCCTGGCATGCTGCCGAAGTGGTGCGGGTGTTCGAGTATGCGTACCCGGCCACTACCCAGGTATGAATTTCTAGGCCGGTTCAACGGCCTGGGTATCGATCACGTGTACGCTCGAACCCAGCACCGCCTTGGCTTGATGCTTGGCCTGGGAGGCCATTTCCGCCAGTTGGCTGCTGTCCATGAGCGGGCAGGCTTGGGGCCGCAAGTGAACCACGCCGATGGACAGTGACAGCAACGCGAAGCGCTGCTGTTCGCCACGACGATCCTGCGCCAGAAAACTCCCTGCGCGCAGATCTTCGGCGCGATAGAAACGCCGACACTGGTGTTGGAAATCCTCCTGCAGCTGGCTTAGGCGACGACACCACTCGGTTGGACTGATGGCCAGGATGAAATCGTCGCCACCAATGTGGCCGACGAAATCCCGACTCGGGTCGACCCGTTCGTTCAGGCATTGAGCCAGGCATAGCAGCACTTCGTCGCCGCGCGCATAGCCGTAGATATCGTTGAAGGGCTTGAAGTTGTCGATGTCGACGTAGCAGATGATCGCTTCGCGGCATTGCTCCAGCACCCGAGTCAGGCACTGCTGGATCGGCACGTTGCCCGGTAGCAGGGTCAAGGGGTTGGCATGCCGCGCCTGCTGGATCTTCAGTTCGGTGATCAGCTTCAGCACGTCGATGACCCGGCCCAGCCCCAGGTATCGACCACCCTGGATGACCATGAAGTCTTCCTCGATCCTTTGCCGTGCGCGCCCGGTCAGCAAGCGGCTGACCTGCTGCAGGGATTGCTTGCTGTCCACCGCGAGGAAATCGGTGCTCATCAGACGGCTGATCGGCTTGCGTGCGAACAGGTCGGTGGCGAATGGCTTGAGCAAGGCCTCGGACAGCGAGTGACGATGGACGATGCCGCAGGGGCGCCGGTCGCTGTCGACGATGGCGAGGGTGTTCAGGTTGGCCTGCAGGCGAAAGGCTTCCAGGACCTGCTGCGTCGGGGTATCACAGTGTACTGCCGCCTGCTCGATGATCAGCGCAGCCAGGTCGCTGGCGTCGTCGCCGAGGGGAGGCGTGCTGCCCTCCAGCCGCGGGATCAGCCCACGCGCGTCCCGCGGCGGCTGCTCCTGCGGGCGGCAGAGCAGATAGCCCTGGACCAGGTCGACGCCCATCTCGATCAACACCAGCAGCTCTTCCACCAGCTCGATGCCTTCGGCGATCACCTGCGCCCTCGACGCCTTGGCGATCTGCAAGATCGAGCCGACGAATTCGCGCTTGAGGGCGTCCTGGTGAATGCCGTCGATGAAGTGCCGGTCGATCTTGACGTAGTCCGGGCGCAGCTCGGACCACAGGCGCAGGCTCGAATAACCCGCACCCAAGTCGTCCAGCGCAATCGAAAAACCCATGGCCCGGTAGTGGTGCAGCGCGTTGAACAACAGCTGGAAATCGTCGGTGGGGGTTTGCTCGGTGAGCTCGATGACCACTTGGCTCGGACTGATACCGTAGCGTTGCAACAGCTGCAGCGTGCGGCCGTCCTCGTGCAAGGGTTCGAGCAGCGACTCCGGCGAGACGTTGAGAAACAGTTTGCCGTTCAGGCGCTGTTCGCTGAACCGACGGCAGGCAGTCTCCCGGCACATCACTTCCAACTCATTGAGCCGACCGGCCTGGCGTGCGACGGCGAACAGATTGATCGGCGAGTGCAGCGGGCTGTTGGAAGGCCCTCGGCTCAACGCCTCGAAGCCCAGTATCTGCCGTTGGGACAGTGACACGATCGGCTGGAACAAGCTGTGCACACCACCTTGGGCGAGAATGCTGTCCAGGGCGCTGATCTGTTCAATGACGGTCATCGGTTCGCTACCTTGCTGAAGGTCGTGCTGACCGATGCTTGAAACAGGTTGAAAGCACCGGGCCAGACGCAAAAAAAGACCCGCTGCCAAGGCAGCGGGTCCCTATTTCACGACAGCTTCATTTCGGTTTGATGACGCAGGTGTCACTTTGCTGTCATTACTTACGTGGATCAGTGCTTGGCCACCGACGTATTGAGTTTCAGGTAGTCGAGCAGGATGCGCCCGGTCTCTGCCAGGTAAGCGTCGTCTTCCGGTTTGGTCTTGTCCGGATCAGCGCCCAGGGCGTCCTCGTCTTCTTTCTTCAGCTCTTTGAGCGGCTCTTCGCCCTTGGCCTTGCGACGGGTGTTTTCCAGGGCCAGCTGCTTGGCTTCGATATCGCTGTGCTGCGCGCGACGGTCGGCCTCGTTCAGGCTGACGGTCTTCTCTTTCATCAACTGCTCGGCCAAGGCCAGGCGATCGCGGATGTAGATGAATTCCGGGTCCTTGACGGTGCGCGCGTCATGGTCGGCGGTCAGCTTGGCCAGGTACGGCTTGAATGGATCGCTGGCTGGCTTGATGGCCGGGCGGATGGTGTCCCACGGCATCGCTTCGGGCAGGGCGCTCTCGCCAATTTCCTTGGTGTCGATGATCGACGGGTAGGCAATGTCCGGCAGCACGCCCTGGTGCTGGGTGCTCTGCCCGGAGACGCGGTAGAACTTGGCCAGGGTCAGCTTGAGCTCGCCGTGGTTGAGCGGCTGGATGGTCTGCACCGTGCCCTTGCCGAAGGTCTGTCCGCCAACGATCAGCGCGCGGTGGTAATCCTGCATGGCACCGGCGAAAATCTCCGAAGCCGAAGCGGACAGACGGTTCACCAGCAGCGCCAGCGGGCCTTTGTAGAACGCACCGGGATTTTCATCTTCCAGCACGTCGACACGGCCATCGGCGTTACGCACCAGCACGGTCGGGCCTTTCTCGATGAACAGGCTGGTCAGTTCGGTGGCTTCCTGCAGGGAGCCGCCGCCGTTGTTGCGCAGGTCGATGACCACGCCGTCGACTTTTTCCTTCTGCAGCTCGGTAAGCAGCTTGCGCACGTCGCGGGTGGTGGACTTGTAGTCCGGGTCACCCGCGCGGAACGCCTTGAAGTCCAGGTAGAAGGCAGGAATCTCGATCACGCCCAGCTTGTAGTCGCGGCCGTTTTCCTTGAGGTTGAGGATCGACTTCTTCGCCGCCTGTTCCTCGAGCTTGACCGCTTCGCGGGTGATCGAGACGATCTTGCTGGTCTGATCGTTGGGCGCATTGGTGTGCGGAATCACTTCCAGGCGCACGGTGGAGCCTTTCGGACCGCGAATCAGCTTGACCACTTCATCCAAACGCCAGCCGACCACGTCGACCATTTCCTTGTCGCCCTGGGCGACGCCGATGATCTTGTCGGCAGGGGCGACCTGCTTGGTCTTGTCGGCAGGGCCGGCAGGCACCAGGCGGACGATCTTGACCTGGTCGTTGTCGCTTTGCAGCACCGCACCGATGCCTTCGAGCGACAGGCTCATATTGATGTCGAAGTTTTCCGCGTTGTCCGGAGACAGGTAGTTGGTGTGCGGATCGTACGACTGGGCAAAGGTATTGATGTAGGCCTGGAAGATGTCCTCGGCGCGGGTCTGGTCCAGGCGCGCAAGCTGGTTCTTGTAACGCTTGGACAGGGTTTCCTGAATCTGCGCGGCGTCTTTGCCGGCGATCTTCTGGCGCAGCACTTCATCTTTGACACGTTTGCGCCACAGGTCGTCCAGCTCGGCCTCGTTCTTCAGCCAGGGGGCGTCCTTGCGCTCGACCAGCAAGGTTTCCTTGGTGGTGAAGTCGAACTTGTCGACGCCCTTGTTCAGCTCGGTCAGGGCGAAGTCCAGGCGCGCCTTGACCCGATCCAGATACCGCTTGTAGATGATGAAACCAGGATCCAGGTTGCCGTTCTTCAGGAAGTCGTCGAACTGGGTCTTCCACTTGTCGAACTCAGCGATATCAGCGGCAGTGAAATAACTGCGCGAGGGATCGAGCAGCTTGATGTAGCTGTCGTAGATGATGACCGAGCGCGCATCGTTGAGCGGCGGCTTGCTGTAATGATGACGCTTGAGCAGCTCGACGACATTGAGGCTGGCCACCACTTCGTCGCGATCCGGCTGAAGTTTGTCCCAGCTGTTGGCAGCGAAGGTATTGGCCGACATCGACAAGGTGCCGAGGCCGATACACAGCGCCAGGGCACTGCCGGGAATGAAATGCTTCATGCTGATTCGACGTGGGGGCAATTGATCACGCATATTAGGCCGTCTTTGAATTCGCCGGTTCCGTTGAAGCCGGACGCATAATGCGAAAAGCCCGGCGCCTAGGCGTCGGGCTCAGTCATGACTCAACTATGGAGGCACCGTGAAGGCATTGCAAGGCGTGGAAGGACATGTGGAGTGGCGCGAACAACCGAGCCCGACGTGTGACGTAGGTCAAGTGAAGATTCGGGTCGCTGCGGCCGGTCTCAATCGGGCCGACCTGATGCAGCGTGCCGGCCTGTACCCGCCACCACCGGGAGCCAGCGATATCCTGGGCCTGGAATGCGCAGGTGTCATCAGCGAAGTGGGCGTGGGTTCGTCCTGGCAGGTCGGCGACCGGGTGTGCACCCTGCTGGCCGGTGGTGGCATGGCCGAGGAAGTAGTAGTAGATGGCCGTCATGTACTGCCCGTGCCCGAAGGGCTGAGCCTGCATGAGGCCGCAGCCATCGTCGAAGTCTACGCGACGGTGTGGCTGAACCTGTTCCAGCTGGCCGAGCTGCAACCGGGCGAGAAGGTCCTGCTGCATGCCGGCGCCAGCGGCATCGGCTCGGCGGCGATCCAGCTGTGCAAGGCGTTCGGCAACCCGACCTGGGTCAGCGTCGGTTCTGCCGAGCGCCTGGCCTATTGCGAAGCGCTGGGTGCCCAGGGCGGCGTGGTGCGCGGCGATGGCCTGGAGGGGTTGAAGGACCTGGGTCCTTTCGATGTGATCCTCGACCCGGTCGGCGCCAATTACAGCGAGCTGAACCTGGACGTGGTGGCACTGGACGGACGTTGGGTGATGATCGGCCTGATGGGCGGCCGCCAGGCACAGTTCGACCTGGCCAAGGTGCTGAGCAAGCGCGTGCGCTTGCAGGGTTCGACGCTGCGCAGCCGCGACGATGCGTTCAAGGCCGACCTGCTCAGTGACCTGGGCCAGCAGGTGTGGCCGTTGTTCACCGAAGGGCGCTTGAAGCCGCAGCTGGCCAAGACGTTTCCAATCGCCGACGCGGAAGCTGCGTTCGAGGCGCTGGCAAGCAATCAGATTTCGGGGAAGGTCGTACTGGTGATCGACGAAACCCTGAGCTGATCCCAGGGTATTCGTCGTGCAAATCCCGTGGCCGGCTGCGAACGAGCGGTCACGGGGTTCGCGTCGGCGATCAGCGCATCTCTGGCAGGCGCGCTTCGCTCTTCACTTCGGTCAAGGCAACGGCTTCGGCTGGCAGGACCACGCGGGTCTTGGCCAGCAGCTCACCCATGCTCGAAAGCACGCGGTACATCGAGTATTCCTCGGTGTAGCGCACTTCGGCGTAGCGGGTGTTGGCGGTGTACAGCTCGTTCTCACTGTCGAGCACGTCGAGCAAGGTCCGCTGGCCCAGGCCGAACTGATCCTGGTAGGCCGCACGCACGCGCGTGGTGGTCTCGGCGTATTCACGGGCATACGGGATCTGCGTGCCTGCGTTCTTCATGGCGTTCCACGACAACGCCATGTTTTCGTTCAGCTGACGCAGGGCGTTGTTGCGAATGTCCATGGCCTGGTTGATGCGATGCGCGTCACCTTGCAAACGAGCCTTGTCGCTGCCGCCGCGGTACAGGTTGTAGCTCATGCTCACGCCGGCGCGCCAGTCGGTGTTGTTGTGACCACGCTCGCCCGACAGATTGTTGTTGGCACCGGTAGCCAGCTCCGCATCGACCCGTGGGTAGAACGCGGACTTGGCGCCTTGGTACTGGCTCTCGGCAGCCTGTACATCAGCCTGGGCCGATTTGAGGTATGGGTTGTTTTCCATCATGGACTGACGCGCGGCGTTCAGGTCGGCCGGCAGTTCGCCACGGATCGAAGGCAAGGGTTCCAGTTCGTCGGGCAGGCGGCCCACGGCGCTGAAAAATGCAGCTTCGGCATCGGCCAGGTTGACCTGGGCGGTGTTGTAGTTGTTCTCGGCCAAGGCGCGACGGGCACGCGACTGATCAACGTCGGCGGTGCTGCCAACGCCACGTTCGCTGCGCAAGCCGATCTGGTCGTTGACGCGCAGGTGCGCCTGCAGGTTGTTCTTGGCCAGAGTCACCAGTTCGCGGTTGCGCAGGACATCCAGGTACACCTGGACGGCGCGCAGGGCGAGGTCCTGGGCGGTGGCTTGAACATAATAGGCACGGGACGTGGCAGTCGAGCGGGTCCGGCTGATCTCGCTGGATGCACTGGAGCCGTCGAACAGCATCTGGCGCAGACGCAGTTCCGATTGCGTGTAGTTCAGCGTTTCCTTGTTGTGATTGCCCCGCGCGCGGGTGTTCAGGTTGTCCGAACGCTCACGGCCGTAGCCTGCAACGAAATCGACGCTGGGGCGGTAGGCACCCTGAGCAATTTTCGCGTCCTCATCTGCGGCCAGGCGACTGTTGATGTTGGATGCCAGCTCAGGGTGGTTATCCACGGTGCTCTGGATCGCCTGGGTGAGCGACATGGCTTGCGCGTGCGAGCACGCCATGGCCAACAAAATCGCGCTGCAGATGGGGGTGAAAACGCGCATTCGGGTGCTTCTCCGTTATGTTTGAAGTCAGGCATACGCCAGAATGTTGGCGAATAACTCGGTTAAAAGTCCGTTTCAGGTGTGTAACAGGCGCAATCGCAGCGCCGAGAGCAGCGCTTTCAACGGAATTTTCACATGATATAGAGCAAAAAACAGTTATGCCATCATTCCTTTCGATGATGGCAAATAGATTTCACCGCCGCTGAGGCGCGCGCGGGGAGCGGGGTTGCGCAGGGTGTAAGGCTCAGGGCCAGCGTTTTGGGGGGTGTGAGGGGGTGCCAAAGCAAAGGCGGAAAATTGCAGTCAGATAGTGACGGAAAATTGTCACCTGGGAAGGGTGTTGTATCAGCCCTGATTCAGATGGGCATGAAGGATTAGATACTTGATTTAATTCAGGTTTTAGCGGGCAGTCACCGTTCGTCGCCGTCACGGCTTCGACCCCACTGACTTTTTGCGGCACATCGTGAAGTGCTCGATAGTGGATTTGCCATCAGGTACGGGTTTTCTGTCGGGCAATATAAACCGTTACTGCCAGCGCGACGGCGACCAGCAGCACGCGTACCCAGGGCCATGGCACGAACCAGCAGGACACTGCGATGCTGACCCACATCGAACCGATGGAAAGCACCTTGGCCTTCAAGGGGATGCCTTCGCCGTTCAGATAGGACTTCAGCAGTGGCCCCAGCTGCGGATGGTTCAGCAGCCACGCGTGGAAGCGTGGCGAGCTGCGTGCAAAGCATGCGGCGGCGAGCAGGAGGAAAGGGGTAGTGGGCATGATCGGCAGGAACACGCCGATAACGCCCAGACAGACACTTGCGCAACCGACGCCCAGCAGCAGGTAGCGCAACCAGGCGGACTTGGCCTGATGCACGACCCCAGCCTTAGTGATGGCGCGGCTTGAGGATCGCCGGTTTTTCGTCCGGGGCGTTGCACAGCAGGTACAGGGCAGTCAGCGCTTCGGGAATCTGCACGATCATGTCGTCCATCAGATTGGCATCGGCGGCGATGTCGGCAAACTCCGGCTGCTCGTCGAACAGGCCCGAACCGACCATGATCGGCAGCAGCATCTCGCTGACTTCATCCTCGGCGGTTTCGAACCAGGCCGACTCACGCAGGAACACCCCCTCCATGAAGCCGATGCACCAGCCGCGCAGGTCGGAATCATCAGGTTCCTCGCCCAGGTCGAGATCGCAGGGCAGCTCGAACTCTTCGTCGCTGGCCAGTTGGCGAGCGATATGCGCCTTGAGCTGGATCAGGGTGCCTTCGATCTCTTCGCGCTGGGCGTCATCGCTGTAGTGCGGCGGCTCGGCGAACAGCGCATCGATCCACTCGCGCTCCGGAACGTCCTCGGAACAGATCGACAGGGCGGTCAGGTAGCCATGCGCGGCGACGTAGTCCAGCGCCTCGTCATGCAGCTCGTCGGCGTCGAGGAAGGCTTGCAGGCGGGTCAGTTGCTCGGCGAAGGACATTAACAGGTTACCTTGGAAGACTATGCGGATAGTGAATTCTAGGCCTTGTTAGGGCCTGTGCGCCACCCAAGGGGCTAAATGGCAGGATGTCCGGGTGCCGCGCGACGTTGCGGGCACTGGGGTATACTGCCGCGGTCTTTCGCTCAGGCCCCGAGTTCACGGGGCGGTAACCCCCGCTTACGCAAAGGCGGATGCGGCAAAAGCGCTTTTCATCCAGCCTGTGCGGCCCGGGTGGTTTTACGATTTCTGGAGTGACCCATGCTCGAACAGGCTCAACGCGTTCTTAAAGACATCTTCGGCTACGACAGCTTCCGCGGTCGCCAGGGTGCCATTATCGAGCGTGTGGCCCGCGGTGGCGATGCCTTGGTATTGATGCCCACCGGCGGCGGCAAATCGCTGTGCTTCCAAGTGCCGGCCCTGCTGCGCGACGGCCTGGCCGTGGTGGTGTCGCCACTGATCGCCCTGATGGACGACCAGGTCGCCACCCTCGAAGAACTTGGCGTGGCGGCAGCGGCGCTCAACTCCACGCTCAGTTCCGATGAACAGCGCGAGCTGGCCGCGCGCATCCGCCGCGGCGAAATCAAGATGCTCTACCTGGCGCCCGAGCGCCTGGTGCAGCCGCGCATGCTGGATTTCCTGCGCGGGCTGGACATCGCCCTGTTCGCCATCGACGAGGCTCACTGCGTTTCGCAATGGGGGCATGATTTCCGTCCCGAGTACTTGCAGCTAGGCCAGTTGGCCGAGCAGTTTCCCCAAGTTCCGCGGATCGCCCTGACTGCCACCGCCGACAAGCGCACGCGCGAGGAAATCGTCACCCGTCTGCACTTGCAGGACGCCGAACGCTTCCTGTCCAGTTTCGACCGACCCAACATCTTCTACCGCATCGTGCCCAAGGAAAGTCCGCGCAAGCAGCTGCTGGCGTTCCTCGCCGAGCGGCGCAGCGATGCCGGCATCGTCTATTGCCTGTCGCGCAAGAAAGTCGACGAGGTCGCCGCCTTCCTCTGCGAAAACAACTTCCCGGCGTTGCCGTACCACGCTGGCCTGCCCGCGGCGACGCGGGCGGCGAACCAGAAGCGCTTCCTCAACGAGGAAGGTTTGATCATGGTTGCCACCATCGCCTTCGGCATGGGCATCGACAAGCCCAACGTGCGCTTCGTGGCGCACATGGACCTGCCCAAGTCGCTGGAAGCCTACTACCAGGAAACCGGCCGCGCCGGCCGCGATGGCCTGCCGGCGGATGCATGGATGGCCTACGGGCTGCAAGACGTGCTGATGCTCAAGCAGATGCTGCAGAGTTCCGAAGGCGACGAGCGCCATAAACGCCTTGAGCACCACAAGCTCGATGCCATGCTGGCCCTGTGCGAAGAAACCCGCTGCCGTCGCCAGGCGCTGCTGGCCTATTTCGACGAAGACATGCCGCAACCCTGTGGCCACTGCGACAACTGTGTCGACGGCGTGCAGACCTGGGATGCCACCGAACCGGCGCGCCAGGCGCTGTCGGCGATCTACCGCACCGGCCAGCGTTATGGCGTCGGCCATCTGGTGGACGTGCTGTTGGGCAAGGACACCGAAAAGGTGCGCAGCTTTGGCCATGACAAACTGGCCGTGTTCGGCGTCGGCAAGGGCCGTTCGGAAGGGGAGTGGCGTTCGCTGTATCGCCAGGTGGTGGCGCGCGGGCTGGCGGACATCGACCTGGAAGGCTACGGCGGTCTGCGCCTGAGTGACACTTGCCGGCCGCTGCTGCGTGGCGAGGTTATGCTCGAACTGCGCAAGGAGCTCAAGCCGCAGACGTCCTCCACCCGTGGCAGCGGCTCGGCCAGCCCGGCCAGCCAGCTGGTGCGCGACGAAGAGCGCGAACAATGGGAAGCGCTGCGTACGCTGCGGCGCAACCTGGCCCAGGAACATGCGGTACCGCCCTACGTCATTTTCCCCGACTCGACGTTGCTCGAAATGCTGCGCAGCCAGCCCACCAGCATGGCTGAGATGGGTCGGGTCAGCGGCGTGGGCGCGCGCAAGCTCGAGCGCTACGGCGAAGCGTTTTTGCAGGTCCTGGCAGGTGCGGGCGGCGCAGAAGCGCCACGCGAGGTGGCGGATATTCGCCACGAGCTGATCAGTTTGGCGCGCGCTGGCATGACCCCGCTGCAGATCGCCGGCCAGTTACAGTGCAGTGAGAAGAATGTCTACAGCCTGCTCGCCGAAGCGATCGCGCAACAACAGCTGTCGTTGGAACAGGCGCTCGACCTTCCCGAAGAATTGATGAGCGAGATCCAGGACGCATTTCTCGACGGCGAAGGCGAGTTGCCTGCCGTCGCCGAGATTGCTGGGCAATTTGCCGGTCGGGTGCCCGAGGGCGTGCTGTATTGCGTACGCGCGGCGTTGCAGTCTGAATTCGAAGTGTGAACCAGGCAGCTACTGGGCATGAGTCTTGCCTGTGTGCCAAGGTCATGATTAGCTGACTAATCATCAGCTCGGGCCTTGACGCAGGTGCTGCTTGCGCGAGGCTGTTTTTTCAAGAGAGATCTATGCCGTTAACTGATCAACATCGCTTTGGAATGCAGCTGGCGCACATGTCCCGTGGTTGGCGGGCCGAGCTGGATCGCCGACTGGCGGGCCTGGGATTGTCGCAGGCACGTTGGCTGGTGCTGCTGCACCTGGCGCGATTCGGCGAACCGCCGACCCAGCGCGAGCTGGCCCAGAGCGTCGGCGTCGAAGGGCCGACCCTGGCCCGGCTGCTGGACAGCCTGGAAGCGCAAGGCCTGGTCGAGCGTCAGGCCGTGGTCGAAGACCGTCGGGCCAAGAAGATCATGCTCTGCCCCTCGGCCCGGCCGCTCATCGAGCAGATCGAAACCATCGCCAACGCCTTGCGTGTCGAGCTGTTCATGGGGGTCGACGAAGAAGAACTGAGCACCGCCATGCGGGTACACAGCCGTATTCTGGCGAATCTGGAAAAGAAATCCTGAAGTCAACGGGCCGTCACCCGCTTGGAGCAAGTGGGCCGCACGGGCTATAAAGTTATTGGATGTCGGTTTTCAAGGGATTCCCATGCAAGTGCGTATACCGTCGCGTTCAAGGTTTGCCTCGCTTCGCCTGCTGGCGCCGATATGGG
Organism: Pseudomonas rhizosphaerae; assembly: GCF_000761155.1. Lineage (NCBI taxonomy): Bacteria > Pseudomonadati > Pseudomonadota > Gammaproteobacteria > Pseudomonadales > Pseudomonadaceae > Pseudomonas > Pseudomonas rhizosphaerae. Next base: position 1,265,083 of record NZ_CP009533.1, read on the forward strand.
CTGTGGCGCTGTGCTATTCCACGGCGGCTTCGGCCTTGGGCCTGGGCGAGTTGACTCTGCGCTCCTCGCTCAACCAGCCGTTTCGCGCCGATATCGCCTTGCTCGACACCGCAGGGCTGGAACAGGACGACATCCGTGCCAGCCTGGCGACGGCCGAAGAATTCGCCAGGGCGGGGGTGGAACGCAGTTTCTTCCTCAACGACTTGAAGTTCTCGCCCGATTTCAGTGGCGGTCGCAAGGTCATTCATGTCAGCTCGAGCAAGGTGGTGACCGAGCCGTTCATGAGTTTCGTGATACAAGTCGGCCGGCCGAATGGGCAGTTGCTGCGCGCTTTCACGGTGTTGCTCGATCCACCGGGAATGGGCCCAGGCTTGGCCGAACGCGCACCGCAGCGCACACCGGTCGCGCAAGCCACTGCCCAGCCGCCCACCCAGGCGGCTGCCGCGCCCAGAACGCCCTCGGCATCTGCGCCATCGAATGAGCCGGCGAAACAGGCGCCGGCCAAGGCCGCTGCGCCGACACCTTCCCAGGATGCTGCGCAGCTCGCAGCCGCTGCCCTGGAAAACCAGCAGCTGCAGAAAAGCTTCGATGAGGTGCAGACGCGTCTGCAAAACCTGGAGACGCAGGTCGCCGACAAGGACAAGCAGGTCGCCCAGCTGCAGGCACGTTTGGCCGAAACCCCGCCCGTCCAGCCTGGATCGCCTGTGCCTGCACCTGCCGTACCGACGGCTGCAAGCGCGACGACCGACCCCGCGCTTCCAACGCCAGCGCCCACCGCGGCGGCACCTGCACCCGCACCTGCGCCCGTTACCACCACAGTACCCACGGCCCCGGTGGATACCGGCAGTTGGCTGAACATCCTGGCCCTGGTCGCCGCTCTGTTGCTGGTCATCGCTCTGTTGCTGCTGTTGCGTCGTCAACGGCAGCGCAAGGCGGCCGGATTGCAAGACACGTTCGAGCCGGTCATCACCCAACCGGCGCAGCCAGCAGCGCTCGCTGCCGCGCCAGCCATGGCGGTGGCAGCTGCCGCGCCGCCGATGCGCGCCGAGCCTGCGCCGGTACCTCGCCGGGAAGCCCCGACCGCCACCGATGCCCTCGACGGCGCGAGTATCTATATTGCCTACGGCCGTTTCAACGAAGCTCTGGGCATTCTGCGCGACGGTCTGGCCAAGCAACCGGAACGGACCGACCTGCGTGTGCGTATGCTCGAAGTGCTGGGCCAGCAGGGCAATGCCAAGGGGTTTGCCGAACAGGAGGCCCTGCTGCTGGCCGCAGGCTTCAACCCGGTGACCCTGGCCGAGATACGTGGCCGCTTCGTCAATCTGGAACCTGCACCGACCCCCGCCCCGAAGGCCCCCGAACGCGCGGCACCTATCGCCGCTGCCGCTGCACTGGCGACGGGCGTGGCGGCCGCCGCGTCTGTGCAGTCCGCGCCCACGCTCACACCAGAATCCGCGCCAGAGCCCGAACCGGAGCCTGAGCCGGAACCCGATTTCGACTTGCCTGATTTCGATCTGGAGGCGTCCGACACGCCCGCCCGGCCTGCCACGTCGCAGGAGCAGGATGACGAATTCCAGCTCAACCTCGACGACCTGTCGATGGACGCCGATTGGGCGTTGGTCAGCCCGTTCGGCGATACGCCGGCGCCCAAGGGCAAGCCAACGGTGAGCCCGGCGGAGCCGGACGATACGATGGACCCGGCCTTCACCAGCAACTTGAAGGAACTGCCGGAAGTCTTCGAGATGCCCGAAGAGCAGTTTCTCAGCGACTTTGCCAATGTCGAGGAGGAACCGTTCCTCCAGCAAGACGACGTGCCAGTTGGGAAGAGCCAGGATGACATCGACAACGATTTCCTCGACAGCTTCATCGCCGACAGCGACCTGCCCGAGCTGGATGCCCTGACCGTCGACTTCGACGATCTGGAACTGCAGCACGCCTCGGCGCAGAAACTCGACCAGGCCCAGCAGTTGCTCGACGAAGGCGATACCTTCGAAGCCAGCACTTTGCTTCATGAACTGCTGAGCGAAGGCGACGAGTCCTGCAAGCAGGCAGCGCGGCAGTTGCTGGCACGGATGGGGGAGGCATGAGCGAGGTCGTCGCAAGCAAGCCTGCCGTGGTGATCACCTACTGCACCCAGTGCCAGTGGTTGCTGCGTGCGGCATGGCTGGCTCAGGAGCTGCTCAGCACCTTCGGCGAGGACCTGGGCCAGGTTGCCCTGGCGCCAGCCAGTGGCGGTACCTTTCACATCACCTGTGACGGTGTGCAGGTCTGGGAGCGCAAGGCCGACGGTGGCTTTCCCGAAGCGAAGGTGCTCAAGCAGCGCATTCGTGACCTGATTGATCCGGCGCGCGACCTGGGGCACAACGAGGCCACGCGCTCGGCGCCCTAGAAACCCTTGGTTTCGCCTCTATCAGTGCCGCCAGAATGCCGGCATGCAGAGGATCAGCACGGTGATGATTTCCAGACGACCCAGCAGCATGCCCAGGGCCAGTATCCACTTCGCAGCGTCCGGCAGCGTGGCGAAATTGCCCGCCGGGCCGATCACCTCGCCCAAGCCAGGGCCGACGCCGGAAACCGTACTGGCCGCGCCGGTCAGGGCCGTCATCCAGTCCAGTCCCAGCAGCGACAATGCCAGGGCGATGATGCCGACAGTGAAGCCGAAGAAGAACGAGAAGGTCAGGATCGAGCGGACGATCTCCTCGTCCAGGCGATGGCCGTTGTACTTCTGCTTGATCACCGCGCGCGGGTGGATCAGCTGGTTGAGGTTGGATTTGAGCAGGATATAGGCCACCTGAAAGCGGAAGATCTTGATCCCACCCGCAGTCGAGCCCGAACAGCCACCGATGAAGCCCAGATAGAAAAACAGCATCAGCGAAAAGTTGCCCCACAGGCTGTAGTCGCCCAGGGCGAAGCCCGTGGTGGTGACTACCGAGGTGACGTTCAGGGCCACGTGGCGGAACGCCGTCCACCATGGCAGCTCGGTGGTGGCCCAGTACCAGGTACCGAGCACCAGCCAAGTCACCACCAACAGCATCAGCATGCCCTGCACCTGCTGGTCGCGCAGCAGCGCCTGGCGGTTGCCGCGCAGGGTCGAGACGTAGAGTGCGAACGGCAGGCTGCCCAGAATCATCACCACGATCGCCACCCAGTGCACCGCCGGTTGCTGCCATTTGCCCAGGGACAGGTCGGAGGTCGAGAAGCCGCCGGTGGAAATCGCCGACATGGCATGGTTGACCGCATCGAACGGGCTCATCCCGGCCCACCAGAAGCCCAGGGTGCCCAGCGCAGTGAAGCCGACATAGACCAGCACGATGAACTTGGCGACCATGTGCGAGCGCGGCATGACCTTTTCCGAGCGGTCGCTGGATTCGGTCTGGAACAGGCGCATCCCACCGATGCGCAGCAGCGGCAGGATCGCCACGGCCATGCCGATGAAGCCGATGCCGCCCAGCCAGTGCAGCATCGAACGCCACATGAGGATGCCAGGTGACATCTCGTCCAGATGGCTGAGTACCGTCGAGCCGGTGGCGGTGATGCCCGACATGCTTTCGAAGAAGGCGTCGGTGTAGCTGATGTGCTGGGTCAGCAGGAAGGGCAGGGCGGCGAACACGCACACCACCACCCAGCTGCTGACGGTGAGCAGGTACATGTCCCGCGGGCGCAGGTTGACGTTGTCGGGGCGCCCCGGCAGCACTAGCACCAGGCCTGCGACGAAGGTGATCAGGCTGGCCCAGAGGAACGACTGGATATCCTGGCTACGTTCGAACACCACCAGTGTGCCCATGGGCACGACCATGCTCATGGCCAGGGTGATCAGGAAGATGCCGATAATGAAACCGATGATGCGCAGGGTCGGCAACGCCATGGGGTCAGCTCTGGCCAGGAAGGAAAGGGCCGCCATTCTACCTGCGGGCCACAGCATGTAAACCCGGCAGGCGAAGGCTGCTTGGGTCTAGAATAGCGGCTTATCGTTCGACAGGAGGTTGCCCATGGAGGCGCTCGAGGTTTTGCTCAATCGTGTTTCCGCTCCCCGGCTCATGGAGCCCGCGCCGACGGCTGCACAGCGTGAAGTGCTGTTCCAGGCCGCCCTGCGCGCGCCCGACCACGGCCAGCTGCGGCCGTGGCGTTTTCTGACCGTTGAAGGCGAAGGTTTGCAGCAGCTTGGCGAAGTCCTGGCCGAGGCCACCGCGCTCAACCCTGAGGCGGGTGAAGCGGCGCTGGAGAAAGCGCGCAACATGCCGTTGCGCGCGCCCCTGGTCGTGGTGGTGATCGCCCGTTTGCAAGCGCATCGCAAGGTGCCGCAGAGCGAACAGCTGCTGGCGGCCGGCTGCGCCGCCCATGGTATTCTGCTTGCGGCCAATGCCCAGGGCCTGGGCGGCGTCTGGCGCACCGGCGAGTTGTCCTATGCGCCCTATGTCGCCGACAAGCTGGGCCTGACCGAGGGCGAGCAGGTCATCGGTTTCCTGTACCTGGGCACGCCTGCGCGCGAATTGCGCGAGGCGCCAGCGCTGGCCACTGCCGACTTCGTTCAGGCGTGGGGCGCCTGATCATGCTCGGCTAGGCCACCACGACAGGTACCGGTGGCAGGTCCAGGGTCGCGATCAAGCCACCCTGGGCATGGTTTTCCAGCTGCAGGCTGCCGCCGTGGCGCTCGGCAGCACGGCGGGCAATGGCCAGGCCCAGTCCGTGGCCGGCGGCGCTCTGCCCCGGCGCGCGGAAAAACGGCTCGCTCAGGCGCGCCAGGTGTTCGTCGGCCACGCCTGGGCCGTGATCGCGGACGCTGATCCGCACCCGCCCATCCACCGGCTGCGCCGACAGCACCACGGGTGACGCCGCGGGGTTGAAACGCAGGGCGTTGCGCAACAGGTTGTCCACGGCCCGTTCGATCATGGTGGGCCAGCCTTGCAGCGCAAGGTGCGGGGCGATGTCCAGTTCGATGGATTGCTCCGGCACGGCAACCAGAGCGTCCTTGCGCACGGCTTGCAGCAGCGCTGGCAAATCGACGTCTTCGGCCGTGGCCTGTTCCGCGTCGACCCGCGCCAGCACCAGAATCTCGCTGATCAGGGCTTCCAGACGGTCGCACTCACGGGTCAGGCACGGCCACAGCAGGTCACGCTGGGCAGGCTCGGCACGTTCGGCCAAAGCCAGGGCGATGCGCAGCCGGGCCAGGGGCGAGCGCAGTTCGTGGGACACGTCGCGCAACAGCTGCCGCTGGCTGCCGATCAGGCTCTGCAGGCGCGCGCCCATGCGGTTGAAATCGCGGGCCAGCACACCGAATTCGTCGCGACGACTGGCCAGTTGCGCCAGGCTGTTCTGCTGATAGGTGGTCTGCCCCAATTGATGCACGGCGCCGCGCAGACGGCTCAGGGGGCGGGTAATGGACAGCGTCACCATCAGGCTGAACAGCGTCAGCACGACCAGCGCGATCACCAATGCACTGATGGGCATGAGCAGGGAGTCGCGGTGCCAGGAGTCGAGTTCGGGGTGGGGAATGCGGTAGATCAGCAGGTAGGTGTCGCCTGTGGTGGGGCTGGTGTAGTCCGCCGTCAGCCGGCGCCATGGCAGGTCGCGATCGGCTTCGTTGTGGCGCGCCTCGAAGGCTTCGGCACGGCGTGGAAACGTCCCCGGCACGACCGCCTCGCCGGCTTCGTTGAGCACCTGGGTGTCGATGCGATAGCGACGCTTGCGCTGTTCGAGCAGATCCTGGGCGGCCTCGGCACCCTTGCTTTCATAGCGCTCCACCCAATCCTGGGCGAAATGCTTGACCGCCGGGTGCCGACTGAGGATCCAGGTGTCCTGGTTCAACATGTGGCCCAGCAGCACCGACAGGCCGGCTACCAGGGCGATGGCCAGCCAGAAGCTGGCCAGGATGCGCCAGAACAATGAACGCAAGGCTGATTCCTCAATGAACGAAGCCCGGTACGCGTGAGCGTACCGGGCTGGGGGGCTTGCGCCGATATTACTGGGTTTTCTTGCCTTGCTGGGCTTTCCAGGCCTGGAATTCGGCCCATTCGGCGCGGCGCTCTTCCTGGGTCTTCTTCATCTCGTCGAACTGCTTCTGCTGCTCGGGCTTGAGCACGGCACGGACGTCGGTCTGGGCCTTGTCGTGGTTGGCCTTGATTTCATCTTCCATTGCCTTGCGATCGGCTGCTGGCAGCTTGTCCAGGTACTTCTTGGTGATTTCGCGCTGCTGGTGGCGTTCTTCACCCATCAGTTTGCCAACCTGGGTACGCTGCTCGTGGGTCAGGTCGAGCTGGGCAAACGGCTCGCCGCCACGAGGGCCTGGGCCGCCTTTGCCTGGGCCAGGGCCGAAACCCTCAGGGCCGCCTTGTGGCATGGCCATGGCCAGGGTAGGCAGGGTGGCGGCGAACAGCATTGCGAGGGTGGTCTTGCGCATGGTGAATCTCCTGTCTGGTTCCCGGTCGTTACCGGATGTGCCCAGTTTAGGGAGATCAAGGTCAGGCACGGTCAGGGCCGCGTAAAGCTTGTGTAAAGGGATGACGCAGGGGGGTGCTGACAAATCGTTGCGCGTTCAGTGCACGTAGCGGCTGTGCGCACTTGTACCGCTATTGCGCATAGAAGTACCCGCGACTGCGCAGGGCCATGATGCGCGGCCGGCCGTCGGCATGGGGGCCGATCTTCTTGCGCAGGTTGCTGACATGCATGTCCAGGCTGCGATCGTAGAGGGTCAGTTTGCGACCCAGGGCAATTTGCGCCAGTTCCTGTTTTTCCAGCGGCTCGCCCGGTTGGCGCATGAGCGCTTCGAGCAGGCGGCTTTCGGAAACGGTCAGGTTGATGTCGTGCTGGTCGATGCTGACCACGCCGCGGGCCGGGCTGAAGCACAGGTCGCCCAGCTCCATCTGGCCCGCCACTGCGGTCGGATGGCTGCGACGCAACACTGCCCGCAGGCGGGCCGTCAGCTCGCGCGGATCACAGGGTTTGGCCAGGTAATCGTCGGCGCCCAGTTCCAGGCCCAGGATACGGTCCAGCGGCTCGCCCCGGGCCGAGAGCATCAGCACGGGCAACTCGGCATGTTCGCTGCGCAACTGCTTGAGCAGCTCCAGGCCGCTGCCGTCGGGCAGCATGACGTCGAGCACGACGGCCGCCGGGGCCTGCTCGGCCAGGGCCTTGCGTGCGCTGCTGCCGTCGTGGCAGGCCCGGACCTGAAAACCTTCCTGGCTCAACCAGCTGTTCAGCAGCTCGCACAGCTCGACGTCATCGTCGATCAGTAGCAGATCGCTCATCTAAACCTTCACTCGGGTGCAGGCAGGGTCTGCTTGAACGGTTTGACCAGCACATGCTCGTACACGCCGGCCGCAACGAATGGGTCGGCCTGGGCCCAGGTCTGGGCTTCGGCCAGCGATTCGAAACGCGCGACGATGAGGCTGCCGCTGAAACCGCTGGCGCCGGGGTCGTTGCTGTCGATGGCAGGGTGTGGCCCGGCCAGGACCAGGCGTCCGGCCGCTTCCAGCTGTTTCAGGCGGTCCAAATGCTCGGGCCGTGCGGCCAGGCGTTTTTCCAAAGAATCGGGCGTGTCGGTGGCGATGATGGCGTAGAGCATGTCAATCCTCGGTTTTTGGTGTTGTACGATCGGAATCATGCAGGTGGCGGGACAGGTAGATGCCCTGGGCCACCAGGAACAGCAAGGTCATGGCCAGGCTGCCGAACACTTTGAAGTCGACCCAGAACTGCTCGTAGGTGAATGCCACGAACAGGTTGGCCGCGCCGCAGAACAGAAAGAAGACCACCCAGGCGACGTTGAGTTTCGCCCAGATCGGGTCGGGCAGGGTCAGCGCGTGGCCCATCATGCGCTTGATCAGCAGCTGCTTGCCGATGAAGTGACTGCCGGCGAACGCCAGGGCAAACAGCCAGTTGACCACCGGCGCCTTCCACTTGAGGAAGGTTTCGCTGTGGAAGGCCAGGGTCAGGCTGCCGAACACCAGGCAGGCGATCAGGGTCAGCCACTGGCCCTTTTCCAGCTTGCGCTGCTTGAGGAACAACAGGCCGTAGACGATCACGGAGCTGGCGATGAGCACCTTGGTGGCGCTGAAGATGCCGCCCAGTTCGAAACTGTGGCCGGCCAGGTCGACCATCCGGGGATCGGTCTTGTAGACGATGAGGAACAGGAGCAGCGGGATGAAATCGATCAATTGTTTCACAATGGCAGCCAGAAGCAGGATGTGACGGCATAATAACAAACATCAATGACTGCGAAAGCGCCACTATGAATGTTGACCTGCACTGCCACAGCACCGCTTCCGACGGCGCCCTTGCGCCTGCCGTCCTGGTGCAGCGAGCCTTCGATCACGGCGTGCAGACCCTGGCGTTGACGGACCATGACACCCTGGAAGGCCTGCCAGAGGCCCGCGCGGCGGCGACAGCACTGAACATGCAGTGGGTCAGTGGTGTCGAGATGTCGTGCACTTGGGGCGGCGCGACCATCCACGTGCTCGGTTACAATTTCGACCTGGAGGCGCCGCCCCTGGTCGCTGCGCTCGACAGCCTGCACCACGGTCGCTGGCTACGTGCCGAGGAAATCGACCGACGCCTGGCGCTCAAGGGCATGCCCGGTGCATTGGAGGGCGCGCGCGCCATCCAGCAGGGCCTGGGCGACAGCGGTAATGCGCCGGCCCGTCCGCACTTCGCCGATTTTCTGGTGCAGCAGGGGCATGTGAAAGATCGCCAGGAGGCGTTTCGCAAATGGCTGGGGGCGGGCAAGCTGGGTGACGTCAAGCAGCACTGGCCCACCCTCAAAGACACCGTGCGCACGTTGCGCGAGGCCAAGGCCTGGATCAGCCTGGCGCACCCGTTGCACTACGACTTCACCCGCAGCAAGCGGCGCAAGCTGATCGGCGACTATATTCAAGCGGGTGGCCATGCGATCGAAGTGGTCAACGGCATGCAGGCGGCCGAACAGGTCGGCACGCTGTCCATTCTGGCTCGCGAGTTCGGCCTGATGGTCAGTGCCGGCAGCGACTTCCACGGGCCGGGGACGTGGGGCGAAATCGGTGTCTATCGACCTCTGCCCGTAGACCTGCCGCCGTTGTCCGCGCGGTTCAAGCACGACCCGTCAATCTCCGCCTGAACAGGATGCAAACGTGAGTCAATTCTTTCAGATCCATCCGCAGAATCCGCAGCCGCGGTTGATCAAGCAAGCGGTCGAGATCATTCGTGGCGGTGGCATCGTGATCTATCCCACCGATTCTTCCTACGCCATCGGTTGCCAGATCGGCGACAAGAGCGCGGTGGAGCGGGTGCGGCGCCTGCGACAGCTGGACGACAAGCACAACTTCGCGATCATCTGCTGCGACCTGTCGCAGCTGGGTCTGTTCGCCAAGGTCGATACGGCGGCGTTCCGCCTGCTCAAGGCGCACACGCCCGGGCCCTACACCTTCATCCTCAGCGCCACTCGAGAAGTGCCGCGGCTGCTGTTGCACCCCAAGCGCCGCACCATCGGCCTGCGCGTGCCCAGCCACCCGATCGCCCTGGCGTTGCTGGAAGAGCTGGGCGAGCCGTTGATGAGCGTGAGCTTGATCATGCCCGGCGAAAAGGAGCCGCTCAGTGATCCGTACGAGATGCGCCAGTTGCTGGAAAAACACGTCGACCTGATCATCGACGGCGGCTTCGGCGGTACCGAAGCTTCAACCGTGATCAACCTGGCCGATGGCGATCCGCAGGTGGTACGCGTGGGTTGTGGTGACCCTGCACCCTTCGCGGCCATGGCGTGAGTGATCTGAGCGCGGTTGAAAACCCGCCGTCGAGCATCGCTCTGGAATCACCCGAGCAGTTGCAACTGGCCCTGGTCTACGGTCAGGCGTTCACGCAGATGCCGCAGGACCTGTACATCCCGCCGGACGCACTGGAAGTGTTTCTGGAAGCGTTCGAAGGCCCGCTCGACCTGCTGCTTTACCTGATCCGCAAGCAGAACATCGACATTCTCGACATTCCCGTGGCCGAGATCACTCGCCAGTACATGGGTTATGTCGAGCTGATGAAAACCGTGTGCCTGGAGTTGGCCGCCGAGTACCTGGTGATGGCGGCCATGCTCGCCGAGATCAAGTCGCGCATGTTGCTGCCGCGCAGCGCCGTGGTCGAGGACGAAGAACATGATCCGCGTGCCGAGCTGATTCGTCGCCTGCAGGAATACGAGCGCTTCAAGGCCGCCGCCGAAGGCATCGACACCCTCAAGCGGGTGGGCCGCGATCTCCATGTGCCCAAGCTCGATGCCCCCCAGGCCAAGGTGCGCAAGCTGTTGCCCGAGGTCAGCCTGGAAGAGCTGTTGATGTCGATGGCCGACGTGCTGCGGCGCAGCGACATGTTCGAAAGCCACCAGGTCAGCCGCGAGGCGCTGTCGACCCGCGAACGCATGAGCCAGGTGCTCGAACGCCTGCGCGGTGGCGGCTTCGTGCCCTTCGTCGAACTGTTCGGCGCCGAGGAGGGCAAGCTGGGTGTGGTGGTGACCTTCATGGCCATCCTCGAACTGGTGAAGGAGCAACTGATCGAACTGGTGCAGAATGACGCCTTTGCAGCCATCCATGTGCGTGCCCGAGCCGAACAATGAATTTGACTGACCCGCGCGATCTGGCGCCGTTGCTCGAGGCCTTTCTGCTGGCCTCCGGAAAACCTCAATCCCTCGAACGTCTGCATGAACTGTTCGAGGAGGCCGAACGGCCCGAACCGGCGGTGTTCAAGAAGGCTCTGGAAGTGCTCGGCAAGTCCTGCGACAAGCGCGCTTTCGAATTGGTTGAAGTAGCGTCCGGTTACCGCCTGCAGATTCGCGAGAAATACGCGCCGTGGGTGGGCCGTCTGTGGGAGGAGCGGCCGCAGCGCTATTCCCGTGCCCTGCTGGAAACCATGGCGTTGATTGCCTATCGCCAACCCATTACCCGCGGCGAGATCGAAGACGTGCGTGGCGTCGCGGTGAACAGCAATATCGTCAAGACCCTGGTGGAGCGTGAGTGGATCCGTGTGGTGGGTTATCGCGACGTACCGGGTCGGCCGGCGATGTTCGCCACCACCAAGGCGTTTCTCGATCACTTCAACCTCAAGAGTCTCGACGAATTGCCGCCGCTGGCGGTTCTGCGCGAGATGGAACCCGAGTCGATCCTCGACGACCACGACGAAGACGCGCCGGTGCCCGCTCATCTGCAGGCGTTGGCCGATGCCAGCGAAGAGGGCGAAGGCGAAGCGCCCGTCAAGGACGAAACCAGCTTCCGTTCGCTGCTGGTGGAGCTCGATTCGATGGAGCAGGGGCTCAAGATCGACTTCGATGATCTGCTCCAAGATCCTGCCAAGACTGACGACGATCGCTGATACCGCGCTGCGCTTTTCGCGGCCACTGACCGCTCCTACAGAGGATGGGGGTATTACGGTAGGAGCGGTCATCGGCCGCGAAAAGGGCAGCGCGGTGTGTCAGGTTGAGCTGCGGTGCAGTCGCGATCCATGCTCCGCTTGAGTGCATCTGAGGCCTGCAATACCTGAACGACACCCGCCGCCCCACACATTTCCTACCTCTGCTAGACGCACCAATGCGGACATGGATCGCCCTCCAATGAAGCATTTAATTCATTTAAATTAATTCTTGAAGTATTTGATTCTGAGCTCTAGTCTCGTTCTCGACAGGCCTGCGCAAGCACCCAGGCCGCCATTGGCACTGACGTGAATCGGGGAGCTAGACATGAGCGTGAAAGTACTTTTGAGCATGGCCATGGCCACTGCGTTTTCGGCCTCGGCACTGGCGGCCGATTGGACCGTCGGTGCCAACGTCGGCAACGTCCCTTGGGAGTTCCAGGACGCCAAAGGCGACATCGTCGGCTTCGAAGTCGATGTGGTGAAAGAAGTCGCCAAGCGCGCCGGCAAGACTGTGGAGTTCGTCAACATCCCCTTCAATGGCCTGTTCAGCGCCGTGCAGTCCAAGCGCGCCGACATCGCCATCTCCTCCATCACCATCACCCCCAAGCGACTTGAATCGGTAGGGTTCGCCCAGCCGTACTACGACAGTGACCAGTCGCTGTCGGTGCTGACCAAGTCCGGCATCAAGGGTCTGGACGACATGAACGGCAAGGTGGTGGGCGTGGACACCGGTTCGACCGGCGACATGTGGGCCGCCAAGCACCAGGGCGAGTACAAGTTCAAGGACATCTCGCGCTACGAAGGGCTGTCGCCGGCCATGCTCGATCTGGCGTCCGGGCGCATGGATGGCTACATCAGCGACATTCCCGCCGTGCTCTATTACATCAAGGACAAGCCGCAGTATGCCGTGGTCGCGCGCATTCCCACTGGCGAGAAGTACTCGCTGATGCACGCCAAGGGCTGGGCCGAAGGCGAACGCGTGAACACGATCATCAGCGAGATGAAAAAAGACGGCGTGATCGCCGACCTGCACAAGAAGTGGTTCGGTGCAGCCGCCGCGGACGATTCCAGCACCGTGAAGGTCGTCGACGTACCCAAGTAAGTTCAGCCTTTCGCCCCGCCCGCTACCGGCTCACGACCAAGGGATCCGTTCATGGAGTTGCTACACACATTCTTCAACTGGGACGTGTTCGTCGATGCGCTGCCGTTGATGCTGCGCGGCCTTGGCGTGACCATCGTGCTGGGCGTGGTGAGTATCGTGCTGGGCCTGGTCGGCGGGTTGCTGCTGGCCATGCTCAGGCTGTATGGCTACACCCCCGTGCGCTGGCTGGCACGGGTCTACATCGATGTTCTGCGCTCGATCCCGCTGCTGGTATTGCTGGTGCTGATCTACTACGCACTGCCCTTCGTCGGCATTCGCCTGTCTTCCTTCGCTGCCGCGGCGGCCGCGCTGTCTTTGGTGTCGTGCGCCTATTCGGCGGAGATATTCCGCTCTGGCATCGAGGCCATCCCCAAGGGGCAGTTCGAAGCGGCGGCCTCCCAGGGCATGAGTTTCTTCAACACCATGCGTGATGTGATCCTGCCCCAGGCCATGCGCATCGTCCTGCCGCCCATGACCAGCAATTGCATCAACGTCATGAAGGACACCGCGCTGGCCTCGGTGGTGGCCATGCCCGACCTGCTCAAGCAGGCCACCCAGGCCCAGGCGCTCTCGGCCAATCCCACACCGCTGGTGGGGGCGGCGATCATGTACCTGTTGTTGCTGCTGCCGCTGGTGCAACTGGTCAGCTGGGTCGAGCGGCGCAACGGCAACGGAGGCAAGCGCACATGAGCAACGTCATCGAAATCGAACGGCTTGACAAATTCTACGGGCCTTTCCAGGCCCTCAGCGATATTAACCTGACCGTCGCCCAGGGCGAGGTGGTGGTGATTCTCGGGCCATCGGGGTCGGGCAAATCCACCCTGATCCGCTGCATCAACCTGCTCGAACCCTATCAGGGCGGCGATATCCGGGTGTCCGGACAACGCGTGGAAACCGGCGCCAAACTCGCCGGGATCCGCTGCGAAGTGGGCATGGTCTTTCAGAACTTCAACCTCTATCCGCATCTCACCGTGCTGGCCAACGTGGTCCTGGCACCGGTGCGGGTGCGCGGCATGAATCGACGCGATGCACAGGAGCGCGCGCGGCTGCTGTTGGAAAAGGTCGGCATGGCCGCTCACGCCGACAAGTATCCCAGCCAGTTGTCCGGCGGCCAGCAACAGCGGGTCGCGATTGCTCGGACCATGGCCATGGAGCCGCGGGTGATCCTGTTCGACGAACCGACCTCGGCGCTGGACCCGGAGATGGTCGGCGAAGTGCTCGACGTGATGCAGAACCTGGCGCGCTCCGGCGTGACCATGATCGTGGTGACCCACGAGATGGGCTTCGCGCGCAAGGTCGCCGACCGGGTGATCTTCATGGAAACCGGCCGCATCATCGAACAGAACGCTCCGCAGGCATTCTTCACTGCGCCGCAGGAACCTCGAACCCAGGCATTCCTGCAGGCCATCCTGCACCACTGAAATGCTCGGCACCCAACAAGCAACCGGGAGACTCACTTTGACTGCCCTCGATATCGACTACGTTCGTAGCCAATTCCCTGCACTCGCCGACGGCTACGGCTACCTGGACAATGCCGGCGGCTCGGCGGTGCTCAAGCCGGTGGCCGAGCGCATCACCGAGTACCTGCTCAACCACGCGGTGCAACTGGGCGCCTCGTACGCGCCATCGGTCAAGGCCGGTGAGAAAGTGCTGGAAGCACGCGCTTCGGTGGCCCAGCTGATCAACGCCCGGCATTCGGAAGAGTGTGTGATGGCTGGTTCGACCACGCTGCTGCTGCAGTTGCTGGCACGGGCCATTGCGCCGTCGATCGGCGCGGGCAACGAGATCATCGTCACCCACAGCGATCATGAAGCCAATATCGGCCCATGGCAGCGTCTGTGCGAAGAACGCGGGGCTACGCTGCGCGTATGGTCGGTGGATTCGTCCACGCTAGAGCTGGAGCTGCAAGACCTGGAGGCACTGCTGGGACCGCGCACCCGTTACGTGGCGATGACCCACGCGTCGAACATTCTGGGCAGCGTCAACCCTGTCGCCCAGGTCGCCGAGCGTGTGCACGCCTGCGGTGCGAAGCTGGTGGTGGACGCGGTGGCGTACGCCCCGCACCGCCTGGTCGACGTGCAGGCCAGCGGCGCCGACTACTACGTGTTCAGTTTCTACAAGGTCTTCGGCCCGCATTTCGCGGTGCTGTGGGGCAAGCGCGAACTGCTGCTGGAACTGCCCAGCCTCAACCACTTCTTCATCGGCCAGGACGTGCTGCCCTACAAACTGCAGCCGGGCAACGTCAACTACGAGTTGTCTTACGGCTGCATGGGCATCAGCGACTACCTGCTCGACATCGGCCAGCGCCTGGGCGCCGAAGGCAGCGAGCGGCAGATCATGCAGGCAGCCTTCGATGCGTTCGAAGTGCAGGAGAACGGGCTCGCCGAGATTCTGCTGGGCTATCTGCGCGAGGCCGACGGCGTACGCATCATCGGCAAGCCGCGCGTGACCGCAGGTGGCCGGGTGCCGACCATCAGTTTCGTGGTCGAGGGCGTGCAGTCCGAAGCGATCGTGCGTCGGGTCGATGCAGCGCGAATCGGCATCCGTTTTGGTGACTTCTACGCCCGTCACTTGATCGAAGCACTGGGCCTGGCGCCTCAGGGCGGGGTGGTGCGTGTTTCCATTGCGCACTACAACACCGTCGACGAAATGACCCGGCTGGTGGAATGCCTGGCCCATGCCATCGCAGAACTGCGTCCGCGCTGACCGTCATCGAGCTACCGAACCATTGAGCCATAGAACCATCGAGCCACAGAACCATGCCATTACCGCACACCCTTGAAGAGCTGCGCAGCGCCATCGCCGTCGGCCAGGACAAACTCACCGCGCGCATGCGCGATGCCGCGCAGTACGTGATCGAGCACCCCCATGACGTGGCGCTCAACACGGTCGCCGCCCTGGCGACGCGTTCGCAGATTCCCGCTTCGGCGTTCATTCGCCTGGCCCAGGCCCTGGGCTATGGCGGCTTCAGCGACCTGCAGCGCGTGTGCAAGGCGCCGTTGGAAAAGGCCGGGCAGGGCAGCTTCAAGGAGCGTATCCGCCACTATCGCGGCGAGCAGTTGCTGGACGATCCGACCGACGTGGGCGCCATGCTGGGCGCCTTCAGCCGGGCCAATATCGTCTCCCTCGAACACCTCGCCGAAGGGCAGCAGGCGCAGGCGCTGGAACAGGCCATCGCCCTGCTGCAGCAGGCGCGGACCACCTTCGTGGTGGGCATGCGCCGCTCGTTTCCCATGGCCGCCTACCTCAGCTATGCCTTGAGCCGGGTCGGCCGCCGCGCCGTGCACATCAGCGGCCTGGGCGGCAGCCTGCGCGAGCAGGTGGGGGCGCTGCATGGCGACGACGTGCTGGTGGCCGTCAGCTTTCCGCCCTATGCCCAGGAAACCATCGACGCCTGCAACCAGGCAGTGGCTGCCGGCACGCCGATCGTCGCCATCACCGACAGCCTGCTCAGCCCTATCGGCCAGTGCGCTTCGGTGATGATCGAAGTCGACGACGCCGAACTGCTCGGGTTCCGCTCGCTGACCGCGGCGTTCTGCGTCGCCCAGACACTGGCCATGGGCCTGGCCTTCGGTGATGGCCGCGACCATGAAGCCCTGAAAGACATCGACTGCTGAGGCCCCAGGCCCGGTATTTTGCCCAACCTGCTGGAGAGCCGTACCGTGACATCACCCCTCAGAGACTTGGTCGGTTATGGCCAGCAACGCCCCCAAGGTACCTGGCCCAATGGCGCCCGGCTGGCGATCAGCCTGGTCATCAACTATGAGGAAGGCTCCGAGCGTTCCCTGGCCATGGGCGACCCTGACCAGGAGAGCATGACCGAGTGGGGCAGCTATCAGTTTCCCGATGGCGTACGCAACCTAGCCATGGAGTCGATGTACGAATACGGTTCGCGGGTCGGCATCTGGCGAATTCTGGAGATTTTGCGGAAGGCCGACGTGCCGTCCACCTTCCATGCCTGCGCGGTGGCGTTCGAGCAGAATCCCGACGTCGCCCGCGCGGCGGTCGAGCTGGGTCATGAAGTGTGCAGCCACGGCTACCGTTGGGAAGAAGTGTTCCGCCTCACCGAAGACCAGGAGCGAGAGCACATCCGCCTGGCCATCGAATCGTTCCAGCGCACCTGTGGCAAGCGTCCGGTGGGCTGGTACTGCCGCTATGGCGCCAGCGTGCGGACCCGTCGCCTGGTGGCCGAGGAGGGCGGTTTCCTCTACGACTCGGACGCCTACAACGATGACGTGCCGTACTTCGTCGACGTGGAAGGCAAGCGCCACCTGGTGGTGCCGTACACCAGTGACGTCAACGACTTCCGTTACTGGAATTCACCGGGCCTTTCCCAGGCTTCGGATTTTCTCGAGTACATGAAGGAAAGCTTCGAGGTGCTGCACGAGGAGTCCGCGAATGGCCTGCGCATGATGTCCGTCGGCCTGCACCCGCGCATGGTCGGACGCCCAGGCCGGGTGCGCGCCCTGCAGAAGTTCATCGAATACGCCCAGGGCCATGAAGGCGTCTGGTTCGCCACCCGCGAACAGATCGCCCAGGCCTGGCTGGAACGCGATGCCGCTGGGGTGTGAATTCACGCCGTGGTGAATCGGACACGGCGTGCGCCGTCTCGGCTACTGCTTGAAGAGGCTTGATATGCAACCTTTCGATACGGTTATTCGCAACGCTCGCGTGGTCACTGCCGCAGACACCTTCACCAGTGACATCGGCATTCGCGACGGGCGCATCGTCGCCCTGGCGTTGGACTTGCCCCCAGGCCTCAAGGAAATCGATGCCGCAGGTCGGCATGTGACCCCAGGCGGCATCGACAGCCATGTGCACCTGGACCAGCCCACCGGTGACGGCTCGGTCATGGCCGATGACTTCTTCAGCGGCACGGTGTCCGCAGCCTGTGGCGGAACCACCACGGTGATTCCGTTCGCCTGCCAGCAAAAGGGCGAAACCCTGCGCGCGGCGGTGGACGACTACCATCGTCGTGCCGGCGACAAACCGGTGATCGACTACGCCTTCCACCTGATCGTCACCGACCCCACCCCCGAGGTCTTGCGTGAAGAACTGCCCGCGCTGATTGCCGAAGGCTACACTTCGTTCAAGATCTACATGACCTACGACGCGCTGAAACTGAGCGATCGGGAGATTCTCGAAACCCTCTCCGTGGCGCGCCGCGAAGGCGCCATGGTCATGTTGCATGCCGAGAACAGCGACTGCATCGCCTGGCTCACCGAGCGCTTGCTGGCGGCCGGGCTCAGCGCGCCGCGCTACCATGCCAGCTCCCGGCCGATGCTGGTGGAGCGCGAGGCCACTCATCGCGCCATTGCCCTGGCCGAACTGGTGGATGTGCCCATTCTGATCGTGCACGTGTCAGGTCGCGAGGCCGTGGAGCAGATTCGCTGGGCGCAGAGCCACGGCTTGAAGGTCTACGCCGAAACCTGCCCGCAATACCTGTTCCTGACCGCCGATTCTCTGGGCTGCGACGACAGCTTCGAAGGCGCCAAATGCATCTGCAGCCCACCGCCGCGTGATGCCGCGAACCAGCAGGTGATCTGGGATGGGCTGGAAAACGGCTCGTTCGAGATCTTCTCGTCCGACCATGCGCCGTTTCGCTACGACGGTCCCGACGGCAAGAAGGCCCATGGCGAGCACGTCTCGTTCGACAAGGTCGCCAACGGTATTCCCGGCGTCGAAACGCGCATGGCGCTGTTATGGTCCGAAGGTGTGCGCACTGGCCGCATCACCCCGCAGAGCTTCGTCGCGCTGACCTCGACCAATGCGGCGAAGATGTACGGGCTGTACCCGCGCAAGGGCAGCATCGCCATCGGCGCGGATGCCGACCTGGTGATCTGGGATGAAGGGCAGCCGGTGTCGATCAGCAACGAGATGCTGCACCACAACGTCGACTACACCCCCTACGCCGGCATGCAGCTGAGCGCCTGGCCGGCCATCACGCTGTCGCGCGGCGATGTAGTGTGGGACGGCGAGCCTCGCGGCGAAGCGGGCCGTGGCCAGTTTCTGCCGTGCGAGCGTCCGGCCCCGGCGCAGGTCCGCCGGCGCAAGACCGAGTTGCCGCTGTGAGCGCGGTGCAGCAGGTAGCAGCCAGCCTGATTCGTGCCTGGCAGACGCACCAGCGCCAGCCCACCGAAGGCCTGCTGCTGGATAACGAGGGCCAGGCTTATGAAGTGCAGCGGCAGGTGGCCGCTGCACTGGGGTGGTTCGACCAGGCCCCCGCGCGCGCGTGGAAACTGGGCGGCGCGCCAGGCGGCTTGATCAGCGCCGCGGGCGTGCCGGCTGATGCCGTGCATCCCTCGGGCTGGCAGGTGCCCCCGGGCCATTGCCACGGCTTGGGTATCGAAGGCGAACTGTTCGTGCGGTTGTCCCGGGATCTGGACGAGCACACCGATCTGGCGACGGCCTACGCCGCCATCGATGCCTGGATGCCGGGCATCGAGTTGTGCGACACACGCTGGGTGCAGGGCGCGCAGGCCGATGCGCTGCTGCGCCTGGCAGATCAACAGCTGAACCGCGCCTTGATCGTCGGTGAGCCGGTGTCGCTGTCGGCGCTGCCCGACTGGACCGTGCAGAGCGCGACCCTGAGCGTCGACGGCGAACAGGTGGTTGTGAGCAGCGGCAGCCATCCGTTCGTCGAACCGCTGAACTCCCTGCCTTGGCTGGCACGGCATGCCGCTGCCTTGGGCAATCCACTGCGAGCAGGCGATCTGATTGCGACTGGAAGCTGGACCGGCATCCATTGGGCACACATAAACGCCCAGATAAAAGTCGAATTCCCCGGCATCGGCAGTGTGACGCTCGCCACCTGACACTCGTGGGAGCGGTCATCGGCCGCGAAAAGAGCACCGCGTAGTACCTGACCGGCTGCGGTGAGCCCTTCGCGGCCACGGACCGCTCCCACAGGAGCTCGGTTTCCACCGGTCACCGCCCCCGCGCATTCGCCGATAAAAAAGAGTAGAGTGGCGCGCTTTTCCGATCTGCCCAAAGTTTTTCATGAAAAGTTCAGCTCCCGCTGCACCCAAGCGTTTCACCCTCAAGGTCGCCCTCTGGCTGCTCGACAGCCCCCGCCTGGGCCACAAGGCCAATGTCAAACACCTGGCCGGGCGCATGCTCAAGCAACCTGCGCGCGAAGGCGTGGTGGTCGCGCAAAGCCGTCTGGGCCAGTTGATGTGCCGCGACTGCGGCAACGCCCGCGACCAGCGCATCGGCCAGGAACTGCTGCGCCAGGCTGCCCGCGCCGGCGATCCGGGTGCCCAGACCGCACTGAGCCATCTGCGCCGCAGCTGACAGCCGGTTTGCCCCGAACGGCCAATGGCCTCAGACTGCCGCTCATCGAATCTGCATGAGAGCACACCATGGCCCTGGACGTGACCAGCCTCTTGATCGGCCTGCTGGCGGCCGCCTTGCCGTGCCTGGCACTGGCCTGGCAGCTACAGCGCAAAAGCACCGCCGCTATGGCCCAGGTCGCCTTGCTCGACGAGCGCCTGAGCAACGCGCAGTTGGCCCAGGATGGACTGAGCGCGCAACTTGATGCCTGCCGCGACGAGGTCAGCGACCTGGGCCAGGCCAACTCGGCCAAGCAAGCCGACTTGGCCGGCCTGCGCCGCGAGGTCGAGCTACTGCAGAACGAGCGCGACAACGCCCGCGATGCCGCCCACGCCTGGAGCATCGAGCGCAGCACCCGTGAAACCGAGCTGCGCCGCCTGGATGCGCAATGTGCCGGGCTCTCCGCGGAATTGCGCGAACAGCAGGACAGCCACCAGCAGCGCTTGAACGACCTGCAAGGGTCAAGGGACGAACTGCGCGCCCAGTTCGCCGAGCTGGCCGGCAAGATCTTCGACGAACGCGAGCAACGCTTCGCTGAAAACAGCCAGCAACGTTTGGGTCAACTGCTCGATCCGCTCAAGGAGCGCATCCAGTCGTTCGAAAAGCGCGTGGAAGAGAGCTACCAGAACGAAGCCCGCGAACGCTTCTCCCTGGGCAAGGAGCTGGAGCGCCTGCAACAGCTGAACCAGCGCCTGAGCACCGAAGCCACCAACCTGACCCAGGCCCTCAAGGGCCAGAAGACCCAGGGCAACTGGGGCGAGCTGATCCTGGAGCGGGTGCTGGAGCATGCCGGGCTGGAGAAGGGCCGCGAGTACCAGACCCAGGTCAGCCTCAAGGGGCCGGACGGCGAACGTTTCCAGCCCGACGTGCTGATCATGCTGCCGGGCGACAAACAGGTAGTGGTCGACTCCAAGGTCAGCCTCACCGCCTACCAGCAGTACATCGCCGCCGAAGACGGCGCCATTGCCCAGGCTGCACTCAAGCAACACGTGCTGTCGCTGCGCAATCACGTCAAGGGCCTGTCCGGCAAGGACTACAGCCGCCTGGACGGCCTGCACAGCCTGGATTTCGTCCTGCTCTTCGTGCCCATCGAAGCGGCGTTCTCCGCCGCCCTGCAGGCCGAGCCCAACCTGTTTCAGGAAGCCTTCGACCGGCAGATCGTCATCGTCAGCCCGACCACACTGCTGGCCACCCTGCGCGTCATCGACAGCCTCTGGAAGCAGGAGCGGCAAAGCCAGAATGCCCGTGAAATCGCCGAGCGCGCCGGGTGGCTGTACGACAAATTCGTGCTGTTCATCCAGGACCTTGACGAAGTCGGCAACCGCCTTCAGCAACTGGACAAGGCCTACGGCGCGGCGCGCAACAAGCTTACCGAAGGGCGCGGCAACCTGGTCAGCCGCAGCGAACAGCTCAAGCTGCTTGGCGCCCGTGCCAGCAAGAGCTTGCCGCCTGACCTGCTCGAACGCGCCATGACCGAAGCCCATCAGGACGCCGGCGCCGAGGCCGACGCCGACGGCGTATCAGTGCCGGCCCAGGTACCGGTTGAGTAGCGCCCGCAAGGCCGCCGGTTTGACCGGCTTGGCCAGATAGTCCAAGCCTGCGGCATGCACCTGAGCGACGGTTTCGGGGCGCACGTCGGCGCTGATCACCACGCCCGGCACCGGCTCGGCCAGCGCAGTGCGCAGCCAGGCCATCAGGTGCGTCCCGGTCTCGCCTTCGTCCAGATGGTAGTCGACCAAGGCCAGTTGCGGACGCTTGCCTTGGGCCAGCAGCGCCGCACACTCCTGGCGGTTGCGCGCGGTCCACACCTCGCACCCCCAGCGGCTGAGCAGGCTGTGCATGCCCAGCAGGATGCTGTCTTCGTTGTCGACGCACAGCACTCGCGCCCCGCCCAGCGGCTGGCTCACGGGCGCCGGAGCGGGCAGGGCGTTCTGGGTGTCGACGCCGGCCAGCGGGACCGTCACGCTGAACACGCTGCCATGACCCGGCCAGGAGCGCACCTGCAGCGGATGGCCGAGCACCCGGCACAGCCCGTCGGCAATCGCCAGGCCCAGGCCCAGACCCTTTTCGGCCCGGGTCTGGTGGCTGTCCAGGCGC
Organism: Pseudomonas rhizosphaerae; assembly: GCF_000761155.1. NCBI lineage: Bacteria > Pseudomonadati > Pseudomonadota > Gammaproteobacteria > Pseudomonadales > Pseudomonadaceae > Pseudomonas > Pseudomonas rhizosphaerae. The sequence continues at coordinate 1,287,005 of NZ_CP009533.1, forward strand.
TTGAATTCCTCGAAGATCGTTTCCAGCTTGTCACGGGCGATGCCCGGGCCGCGGTCCCACACCTCGAGGCTCAAGGCGCCGGGCTTGCGCCGCACCCCCAGCAGGATCGGCCCGCGGCCGTAGCGGAACGCGTTGGTGAGGAAATTCTGCAGCACGCGGCGCAACAGCTTGATATCGCTGTCCACCCGCAAGCGGCTGCCGCGCACGCGGAAATCCAAGTCCTGTTCGCGGGCCTGGGCCTTGAATTCCGGCCCCAGCCCATCGAACAGTTCGCTGAGGGCGAAGCCCTTGCGATCCGGGCTGATCTTGCCGTTCTCCAGGCGGGAGATATCCAGCAGATCGCTGATCAGGTCTTCCGCCGAGCGCAGTGAATGGTCCATATGCTGCACCAGTTGGCTGGCCTCGGTCGATAAACCGGGCTGGTGCGACAGCGCGGCGGAGAACAGCCGTGCGGCATTGAGCGGCTGCATCAGGTCATGACTGACCGCGGCCAGGAAACGGGTCTTGGACTGGTTCGCCGATTCGGCATGACCCTTGGCTTCGGTTAGCGCCTGGTTCAATTGCGACAGTTCATGGGTGCGCTCGGCGACCCGCTGTTCCAGTCCCTCGTTGGCGTCCTTGAGTGCCTGCGCAGCCTCGCGGTAGGCGGTGATGTCGGTGAAGCTCATGACGAAGCCGCCGCCCGGCATCGGGTTGCCGATCAGTTCGATCACCCGACCATTGGGAAACAGCCGCTCAGAGGTGTGCGCGCGACCCTGGCGCATCCAGTGCAGGCGCCGGGCAACATGCACCTGCGCTTCACCGGGTCCGCACAGGCCGCGCTCGGCGTTGTAGCGGATGATGTCGGCAATCGGCCGACCCACGCTGATCAAGCCGTCCGGGTAATTGAACAGCTCCAGATAGCGGTGGTTCCACGCCACCAGGCGCAGCGACTGATCGATCACGCTGATGCCCTGGGTGATGTTTTCGATCGCGCCCTGCAACAGCGCGCGGTTGAATTGCAGCACCTCGCTGGCTTCGTCGGCGATGCGCACCACGTCTTCGAGTTGCATGTCACGACCTTCGATGGCCGCCTTCACCACCGCGCGGGTCGATGAACTGCCCAGTACGCCCGCCAGCAGCCGTTCGGTATGGGCGATCCACTGGCCGTCGGCGTTCTGGTTGGGGTTGAAGCCCTTGCCCTGGCGGTAGGCGTAGCGAAGAAAGCTCTGCCGGGCGCGTTCTTCACCCACGAAGCGCGCGGCCAGGTTGAGCAGGTCGTTGATCTGCACCGCGAGCAGCGAGCGTCCATGGGGTCCGGCGTTGATCTCCTGACCGATGAAACGCCCGGCCTGCCAGTGCTCGCTGACACGGGTGCGCGACAGCACCGAAACCCAGGCGAAGAGGATGAAGTTACCGGCCAGCGACAACACCACACCTTGGGTCAACGGGGTGATCGGCAAACCGAAGGGGTTGCCGTGGATCCAGGCCAGGCCGGGAAAGAGGTTCAGCGGCAGGTTCAGGCTGTGCGCCGCGACCGGCAGCACCAGGGTGTAGAACCAGAGGAAGATACCCACCGCCAGCCCGGCGAAAACCCCGCGCCGATTGGCCTGCTTCCAGTACAGCGCACCGAGCATCGCCGGCGTCAGTTGGGTCACGGCGGCGAAGGCAATCTGGCCGATGGTGGCCAGGCTGGCGGTGGAGCCGAGCAGGCGATAGCTGACGTAAGCCAGCAAGAGGATCACCACGATGCTCAGCCGGCGTACGCTGAGCATCCACTGGCGAAACACTTCGAAAGGCCGCTCCGCACTCTGCCGACGCAACAGCCATGGCAGCAGCATGTCGTTGGAGACCATGGTCGACAGCGCCACGCTGGCGACGATGACCATGCCGGTGGCCGCCGATGCGCCCCCGATGAACGCCAGCAAAGCCAGGGCCGGGTGGGCTTCGGCCAGGGGCAGGCTGATGACGAACGAATCCGGAATCACCGAGCTGGGCAGCAGCATCTGCCCGGCCAGCGCAATCGGCACCACGAACAGCCCGGCCAGGATCAGATAGGCGGGAAACACCCAGCGTGCCAGGCGCAGGTCCTGCGGGTCGGTGTTCTCCACCACGGTGACGTGGAACTGCCGGGGCAGGCACAGGATGGCCATCATGGCCACGCCGGTCTGCACCACCATCGAAGGCCAGTTGATGGTTTCCTTCCAGTACGCTTCCAGGCGTGGCGCTAGCATGGCTTGATCGAGCAGGTCATCGAAACCGTCGTACAGACCGTAGGTGACGAAGATGCCCACGGCCAGGAATGCGAACAGCTTGACCAGCGCTTCGAAGGCGATGGCCAGGACCATGCCGCGGTGGTGCTCTGTGACGTCCAGCGTGCGCGTGCCGAAGAGGATGGTGAACAGCGCCAGCACCAGGGTCACCACCATGGCAGTGTCCTGCACACGGGTGCCGGTGGCGTCGGCACCGGCACCGATCAGCAGGTTCACGCCCAGCACGATGCCCTTGAGCTGTAGGGCGATGTAGGGCAGCACTCCGATCAGACAGATCAGCGCGACCACCACCGCCAGGCTCTGCGATTTGCCGTAGCGCGCCGCGATGAAGTCGGCGATGGAGGTGATGTTCTCCTGCTTGCTGATCATCACCATCTTCTGCTGCACCCAGGGCGCCAGCAGCATCAGCAGTACCGGCCCCAGGTAGATTGGCAGGAACGCCCAGAGCTGCTCGGCCGCTTGGCCCACCGCGCCGAAGAACGTCCAGCTGGTGCAGTACACCGCCAGCGACAGGCTGTAGACCCAGGCCCGCAGCCGGGGTGGCAGGGGCGTGCTGCGGCGGTCGCCATAGAAAGCGATGGCGAACATCACGGCCATGTAGGCCAGGGCGACAGTGGCGATCAATCCGCTGGACAACGACATCGATGACTCCGGAACGGGACGGGCAGGCGCCTGCGAGAAGGGCGCCCGCCAGTCTCGCACGGCCAGCGTTGCGCCGTCAGTGCCGACCATGGTCGCAGCCGCTGTCATCAAGTTGGGCAGTGGGTGGTATAGGGTTATGCTGTGCGCCAACGACGACAGCTCGATCCTGGGCATCGTTGTCACGTCAAGCCACGCCACATCACAGACCCGCCCAGCCCACCCGGCATCATGCAGGTACCGCATCGATGAGTCAGCCGTCGCAGTTCGCCTTGCTTGGCAAGCGCCGTTTCCTGCCTTTTTTCGTGACCCAGGCCCTGGGTGCGTTCAACGACAACATCTTCAAGCAATCGTTGATCCTGACCATCCTCTACAAGCTCGCCATCGAAGGCGACCGCAGTGTCTGGGTCAACCTCTGCGCACTGCTGTTCATTCTGCCGTTCTTCCTGTTCTCGGCGCTGGCGGGTCAACTGGGCGAGAAATTCCCCAAGGATCGGCTGATCCGTGCGATCAAGCTGGCCGAGATCGTCATCATGGCGGTGGGCGCGGTAGGCCTTGCGTTCGACCAACTGGGGTTGATGCTAGCCGCGCTGTTCGCCATGGGCACCCATTCGGCGCTGTTCGGTCCGGTCAAGTACTCGATCATGCCCCAGGCCCTGCGCCCCGAAGAACTGGTGGGTGGCAACGGCCTGGTGGAAATGGGCACGTTTCTGGCGATCCTGGCCGGCACCATCGGTGCGGGCGTGATGATGTCGTCGGCCAACTACGCCGGCGTCGTGGCCACCGCCGTGCTGCTGGTGGCGCTGTTGGGCTATCTGGCCAGCCGCGCCATTCCGCCGGTCAGCGCTGCCAACCCGGCGCTGGTGCTGGACTGGAACATTGCCCGGCAGACCTGGGTCACCCTGCGTCTTGGCCTGGGGCAGACCAAGGCGGTCTCGCGCTCGCTGGTCGGCAACTCCTGGTTCTGGTTCGTCGGCGCCGTCTACCTGACCCAGATTCCCGCCTACGCCCAGCAGTGGCTGGACGGCGACGAAACCGTGGTCACCCTGATCCTCACCGTGTTCTCGGTAGGCATCGCCTTGGGTTCGATGCTGTGCGAGCGATTGTCTCGGCACAAAGTCGAAATGGGCCTGGTACCACTGGGCGCACTTGGGCTGACGCTGTTCGGGCTGCTGCTGTGGTGGCATTCGAACGGCCTGGTGCCAACGGCGCAGCCTCAAGGCTGGCTGGCGGCGCTGGGCCATGCCCAGAGCTGGTGGGTATTGCTCGATATCCTCGGGCTGGGCGTCTTCGGCGGGTTCTACATCGTTCCGCTGTACGCCTTGATCCAGTCACGCACCGCTCAGGATCAGCGCGCCCGAGTGATCGCGGCCAACAACATTCTCAACGCGCTGTTCATGGTGGTCTCGGCAATCATCTCGATCCTGTTGCTCAGTGTGGCGAAACTGAGCATTCCCCAACTGTTCCTGGTGGTGTCGCTGGCGAACATCGTGGTCAACGCCTACATCTTCAGCGCCGTGCCGGAGTTCCCCACGCGTTTCATCCGCTGGTTGCAGGGTCGCTGATCGCCGGGGCGGCCTGGCCGAGCACCACGCTGAGCGCATTGCGTGCGTCGTCCAGTTGAACCAGCGTAGCGTGCCGGGCGCCGAGCGCGTCGCGGTTCTCGATGGCGGTCAGGATTGCCTTGTGCCGCGGCAGAGCCAACTCGTGCAGGTTGGGCCGCTGGTTGGAATGACGCAGGGCCTCGCGCAAGGCCAGCGACAGCATGTTGCACAAGTGCGCGAGCAGGTCGTTATGGGTGGCATCGGCGATGCGGCTGTGGAAATCCAGGTCTGGCTGCAGCACGTCATCGATCGACTCGGCCGCTTCCATGCGCTGGTAGGCCTCGCCGATCGAAGCGACCTCGGCTTCGGTGGCATGCTGGGCCGCCAGCGCCGCCGCCGCTGGCTCGATGATGGTCCGCACGCTGGTCAGCAGGGCGAAGAACTCGTTCTGTGGTGTGCTCTGCATCACCCAATGGAGCACGTCGGGGTCGAGCATGTGCCATTCGCGGCGCGGCTTGACCACCGAGCCTACACGTGGCTTGGAGTACACCAGGCCCTTGGCCACCAACACCCGCGTCGCCTCACGCAGCACCGGACGGCTGACCGCGTACTCTTCACACAGCAGGGCTTCGGCGGGCAAACGGTCGTCGGGTTTGAAGCGGCCGGAGACGATTTGCATCCCCAGTTCCTGGACGATCCGCGAGTGCATGCTTTTGCGATCTGAAGGCTTGCGATAATCCATGGGGCGCATTCGGTCCTTGGGGCAGGTAATGCGCGATGATAGCACCTGCGCGCCACGTCATTGGATGGGGCTTCAGAGCCCTTGCTGCAGGTTCTTGCGCAGGCTCAACAAGCTGACCTGCAGGGCACGCAGCTCTTCGACGCTATGGCCGGTTGCCTTGACGATGTTAAGCGGCACCGACCCGGCCTTGTCGCGCAGGGCGCGGCCCTGCGGCGTCAGCTCGACGATCACCACGCGCTCGTCTTCCTTGCTGCGGGTACGGCTGAGCAGACCTTCGACTTCCAGGCGCTTGAGCAGAGGGGTCAGCGAGCCCGGATCGGTCAGCAGTCGGGTGCTGATTTCGCCCACGGTCATGCCGTTCTTTTCCCACAACACCATCATGGTCAGGTATTGCGGGTAGGTCAGCCCCAGGGCGTGCAACAAGGGCTTGTACACCTTGGTCATCAACAGCGATGTGGAGTACAACGAGAAGCACAGCTGATTATCCAGCAGCAGGCTGTCGTCCGCGCTGACTGCCCTGTCGTGAGTGGATTCCGTGTTCATGCTGATCCTTTTTCCAATGGTGCGAGAGCATTACGCGATCCGCCGTACGCTGGCTTGGCCATTCGCTCGGTGCGTCATGAAGCCGTTGTAGATTTCGAGCTACAAACACCTCGCATAGTTCGTTCCAGGTTGTGCAGCACTTCTACATCCATCGGCAGTGGTCACACTGGTAGGATGCAGGGCGCAATGGTGCAGTGTGAAGGGAGAAGCGGTATGTTGGAAACAGTGCTGTACATTGCATTGGGCGCGGCGATGGGTACGCTGGGTGGCGTGTTCGGCATCGGCGGGGGCCTGATCGCGATCCCGGCACTGGGTCTGCTGTTCGGCGTCGACCAGCAGCTGGCTCAGGGCACATCGTTGGTCATGGTGGTGCCCAATGTGCTGCTGGCCATGTGGCGCTATCACCAACGTCGTCCCATTCCCTGGCGGCACGCCTTGCCCCTGGCCGGCGGCGGCCTGGTCTGCGCCTGGCTTGCCTCCATGCTCGCGTCCGGGCTGGATCCGGCATCGATGCGAGTGGGCTTCGTGGTCTTCTTGTTGGCACTGGTGGTCTACAACGTTGCGCAGATGTTCCTGCGGCCGGTAAGCGGTACAGGCGAGATGCGCTATGCCTGGCCATGGCTGGGCGTGCTGGGTGGCTTTTCCGGAGTGATCGGCGGCTTTTTCGGCGTCGGTGGCGCGGTGCTGGCCACGCCCGTGCTGACCAGCGTCTTCGGCACCACGCAGATCATGGCCCAGGGCTTGTCACTGGCGCTGGCCGCGCCCAGTACCAGCGTGACCCTCTTGACCTATGCCGTGCACGATCACGTCGACTGGGCCATGGGCATACCGATGGCCATCGGCGGCCTGCTGAGCATCAGCTGGGGCGTGAAGATCGCCTATAGCCTGTCGGAAAAAGCCCTGCGTGGCAGCTTCTGCGTGTTCCTTCTGCTCTGTGCGATCCTGCTGCTGTTCAAGGTCTGACCGCGAATCGATTTCACGGGGTGCCCGGCGCGGGAGGTTTAATGCCACAATCGCCGCTTCAATTCGCCGTGACGAGCCTTCAGGTGGAAGACCAAGACGCCCTGCAACCCCACGAACGCACCGAGCACGTACTGGCCGAGGTGCACGACGCCTGGGGCATGATCCGTGTACTGGAAGTCGCGGACTACCGTTTCCTGGAGTTCGGCGACGCCATCGAACAGAGCTGCACCTTCACCGCCGACCCCAGCTGGCTGGAATACGACTACACCCGGGCCATGCTGGTAGGCGCGCTGTGCCATGGCCAGCCTGAAAGTGCATTGTTCCTGGGGCTCGGCGCCGGCACCCTGACTCAGGCGTGTTTGAAGTTCCTGCCTCTGGAAGACGTCGAATGCATCGAACTGCGCCCTGACGTACCTCGTCTGGCGACTCAATACATGGGCCTGGAAGACGATCCGCGTTTGTACATCCGGGTGGGCGACGCCCTGGAACTGCTGCCCAGTGCCGAAAGCGCCGACCTGATTTTCGTCGACCTCTATACCGATCACGGCCCGGCGCCTGCGCACCTGGCCTGGCGCTTCCTGGAACAATGCCAGCAGCGCCTGAATCCTCAGGGTTGGCTGATCATCAACCAGTGGGCCGGCAACGACGGCAAGCCGCTCGGGGCCGCATTGCTGCGCGGGCTCTATCACCGCCATTACTGGGAGCTGCCGGTCAAGGAGGGCAACGTGATCGTCATGGTGCCGGCCGATATCGAACAAGCGCTGGACATGCCCGGCCTGCGGCAGCGCGCCGAAACCCTTGCGCCGCAGTTGGGTTACTCCCTGCAGGGCCTCATAGACGCGATACGCCCGGCGACCTGAGACGTGGCGCGCGGTCGCCTTGCCGGCTCCTGCCCACGCTGAGTTGCGCGGTGTGGTGCGCGCCGATTTCCCGATTATTTCCCGGCAAACAGGGCAGGGCGCTGCTGCTGCATGGCCGCCAGCCCCTCCTGCGCGTCCTCGCTGGCGAACAGGCGGCCGGTGGTGGCTGACAGTTGGCGGCTGGCGGCGACTTCGCCTTCGCTGATGGCCAGGCGGGCCGATGCCAAGGTCGCCTGCACGCCCAGCGGTGCCTGCCGGGCAATCCGCTGAGCCAGCGCGAGGGCGTTGGGCAGCAAGTCTTCGCTGGCCATGACTTCCTGGACCAGGCCCAGGCGCAAGGCCTCATGGGCATCGAATTCATCGCCGGTGAGCAGCCAGCGCATGGCATTGCCCCACCCGGCGATCTGTTGCAGGCGCAGGGTGGCGCCGCCGAAAGGAAAGAGTCCGCGCTGCACTTCCATCTGGGCAAACCGGGTATTGCTGGCGCACAGATTGATGTCGGCCGCGAGCATCAGTTCGATGCCCACGGTCAGGCAGTAACCTTGGGCTGCGACGATCACCGGCTTGCTGACCACAGGCCCGGCCGACACCCGCCAGGGATCGCAGCCGCCGGGGGGTACCTGCCAGCCCTGGGTCAGGCGCGTGCTGACCGCCGCCAGGTCGAGCCCGGCGGTGAAGTGCTCGCCATGGCAGAACACCAGCGCCACCCGCGCCGCCGGCTCGCGTTCGAACGCGCCATAGGCCAGGCTCAGTTCATCGAGCATGGGCAGGTCGAAGGCGTTGCGTTTGGCAGGACGGTCGAGGCCGATGAGCATGACGTGCTCGCGCAACTCGCAGCTGACCTTGCCGGGGCAGGGGGTAGGCATGACGGCATCCTCGGAACGTTTTGAGTGAAAGGTTTCAGCCGCCGCACCTGCGCAGGCGCCCCTGCTAAAATAGACCGTGTCGCCGATTCGCGCAAAGCCCGCGTGGCTCTGCCGTTCACGCAGCATGAAGGTTCAAAAAAGTCTCACGTCGCGGTCATTTTCAGGTATAGTGCGCGCCGGTCTTTAACCAGGCCGCGTTTAGGTAGCGCAATCCCCCGAAGACAGCTTCGGCTGCACGTCCGTTCCGCGGACTCTCCCTAACGATTCTTTCATTCAATCGTTTTCGCAAATCCCCGCCGACAAAGCTGCCAGGGTGACTCTCGAGTCTTACAAGGCATGCGCAGCTTTGGAGCATGGGTCTTTGCGGATGCACTTAGAGGCAGACCCATGACCCAGGAAACCGGCGGCTTCGCCGCTCTCGAACTTCATCCGAACATTGTTGCTGCTGTAGTCGCTACCGGCTACGAAGAGCCTTCGGCTATCCAGTACCAATCGATCCCGATCATCCTTGCCGGTCATGACATGATCGGCCAGGCGCAGACAGGCACCGGCAAGACCGCGGCCTTCGCTCTGCCGATCCTGCATCGTATCGACCCGAGCAAGCGCGAGCCGCAAGCCCTGATCCTGGCGCCAACCCGTGAGTTGGCGCTACAAGTAGCCACTGCATTCGAAACCTACGCCAAGCAGATGCCTGGCGTTACCGTAGTGGCCGTGTATGGCGGTGCCCCGATGGGCCCGCAATTGAAAGCCATCCGTAACGGCGCGCAAATCGTCGTCGCCACCCCCGGCCGTCTCTGCGACCACCTGCGTCGCGACGAGAAAGTCCTCGCCACCGTGAACCACCTGGTGCTCGACGAAGCCGACGAAATGCTCAAGCTGGGCTTCATGGATGACCTGGAAGTCATCTTCAAGGCCATGCCCGAGACTCGTCAGACCGTACTGTTCTCGGCAACCTTGCCGCAGTCGATCCGCGCCATCGCCGAGCGTCATCTCAAAGACCCCAAGCACGTCAAGATCCAGACCAAGACTCAGACCGTCACCGCGATCGAGCAGGCTCACCTGCTGGTTCACGCCGACCAGAAGACCTCGGCTGTCCTGCGCCTGCTGGAAGTCGAAGAGTTCGATGCGCTGATCGCCTTCGTGCGCACCAAGCAAGCCACCCTCGACCTGGCCAGCGCCCTTGAAGCCAAAGGCTACAAGGCTGCGGCACTCAACGGTGACATTGCCCAGAACCAGCGCGAGCGCGTCATCGACTCGCTCAAGGATGGTCGCCTGGACATCGTCGTCGCCACCGACGTCGCTGCCCGTGGCCTGGACGTACCGCGCATCACCCACGTGTTCAACGTCGACATGCCGTACGACCCCGAGTCCTACGTGCACCGCATCGGTCGTACTGGCCGTGCCGGTCGTGAAGGCCGTGCTCTGTTGCTGGTGACTCCACGTGAGCGTCGCATGCTGCAGGTCATCGAGCGTGTGACCGGCCAGAAGGTCGCCGAAGTTCGCCTGCCAGATGGCCAGGCTGTACTGGATGCGCGCATTCGCAAGCTGACCAACAGCCTGGCGCCGTTGGTAGGTGATGCCGAAAGCACCCACGGCGATTTGCTGGATCGCTTGACGGCCGACATCGGTTGCAGCCCGCGCGCCTTGGCCGCAGCCCTGCTGCGCAAGGCCACCAATGGCCAGGCGCTGACCCTGGATGCCGTCAACAAGGAGCAGCCGCTGGTTCCGACCAGTGCTCCGCGCGAACGCACCAGCAGTGGTGATCGTCCAGAACGCAGCGGCGACCGTGAGCGCCGTGCGCCCATGCCGCTGGGTGAAGGCCGCGCTCGCTGCCGTACCGCGCTGGGTGCGCGTGACGGCATCGCTGCCAAAAACCTGCTCGGCGCTATCCTCAACGAAGGCGGCTTGGCCCGCGAAGCCATCGGCCGCATCCAGGTGCGCGACAGCTTCAGCCTAGTCGAGCTGCCGGAAGAGGGTCTGGAAAGTCTGCTGAGCAAGCTCAAGGACACCCGCGTCGCTGGCAAGCAACTGAAGCTGCGTCGCTATCGCGAAGACTGATTGCACATAGTCTGAAGGCATAGTCTGAAGGCATAAAAAAATCCCCGACTGGTTCGGGGATTTTTTTTGTCTCGATCGCGGCTCGGTCATCGCAAGGTCAAGCTCGCCCCTGAGGGGCGGGCTCTGCCCGCGAAGCAGGCGCCGCCGATTTATTAGTTCTTCGCTGGCGGCACTTGGGTAGCAGGGGTGGTACCTGGTGCTACTGGCATGCTCGAATCAGACTTGGAAGCTTCTTGAGCTGCAGCCTTGTTCGACTCCATGGCCGCTTCGTTGGCCTTGGCGTTTTCCTTGGCGGCATCGTTCATCTTGTCTTGAGCCGAATCCATTTTCTCTTGCGCTTCCTGACGGTGCTCAGCAGCGTCCTGGGCCTTGTCTTCGGATTTCTTGTCGCAAGCGGCCAGACCAAGGGTGGCAGCCAGCATCAGGGAGTAAGCGAGTGTCTTGCGCATGGTGTTTCTCCTTATTGGGTATCTACGAGGCTAAGAGGCCAGCCGCCGGATATAAGTTCCATCACTGCGGTTATATAAGTATCGGATCGCAATGAGTTTTTTCCGCAGCCTTGCTGTAACGGTCAAGCAGCCGACCGGTTTTCAGGTCGGCAAGCGGTGAAAGGGTTCATTCACGTGCGCGTGTCCATCGGCGCACCGGGCAACCCTTGAAATACCGATTGGCGGCCCCATCTCCTTGTCATCCCGCCGCTCACCGGCGGCACCTGCCATCTGATTGGAGTTTGATGACCATGAGTGTGGAAACTCAAAAGGAAACCCTGGGCTTCCAGACCGAGGTGAAGCAACTGCTGCACCTCATGATCCATTCGCTGTATTCCAACAAGGAAATCTTCCTTCGCGAATTGATCTCGAACGCCTCCGACGCCGTCGACAAACTGCGTTTCGAAGCGCTGGCCAAGCCTGAGCTGCTCGAAGGCGGCGGCGAGCTTGGCATCCGTATCAGCTTCGACAAGGACGCCAAGACCGTCACCCTAGAAGACAACGGTATCGGCATGAACCGCGACGATGTCGTGACCCATCTGGGCACCATCGCCAAGTCCGGCACTGCCGACTTCATGAAGAACCTCACCGGTGACCAGAAGAAGGACTCGCACCTGATCGGTCAGTTCGGCGTGGGCTTCTATTCGGCGTTCATCGTCGCCGACCAGGTCGACGTCTACAGCCGTCGTGCCGGCACCGCTGCCAGCGAGGGCGTGCACTGGTCGTCCAAGGGCGAGGGCGAGTTCGAAGTCGCCAACGTCGAGAAAGCCGAGCGCGGTACCCGTATCGTGCTCCACCTCAAGAGCGCTGAAGATGAGTTCGCCGACGGTTACCGCCTGCGCAACATCATCAAGAAGTACTCCGACCACATCGCCCTGCCGATCGAGCTGCCCAAGGAAAGCACGCCGGCCGAAGGCGAAGAGGCACCTGCGCAGGAATGGGAGACCGTTAACCGCGCCAGCGCCCTGTGGACCCGTCCGCGTACCGACATCAAGGACGAGGAATACCAGGAGTTCTACAAGCATGTCGGTCACGACTACGAGAACCCGCTGAGCTGGAGCCACAACAAGGTCGAAGGCAAGCTGGAATACACCTCGCTGCTGTATGTACCTGCACGTGCCCCGTTCGATCTGTACCAGCGCGAAGCACCGCGTGGGCTCAAGCTCTACGTGCAGCGCGTATTCGTGATGGATCAGGCCGAATCCTTCCTGCCGTTGTACCTGCGCTTCATCAAGGGCGTGGTCGACTCCAACGACCTGTCTCTGAACGTGTCGCGTGAGATCCTGCAGAAGGACCCGATCATCGACTCGATGAAAACGGCCCTGACCAAGCGTGTTCTCGACATGCTGGAGAAACTGGCCAAGAACGAGCCTGAGCAGTACAAGGGTTTCTGGAAGAATTTCGGCCAGGTCCTCAAGGAAGGTCCGGCCGAAGATTTCGCCAACAAGGAAAAGATCGCCGGCTTGCTGCGCTTCGCTTCCACCAGCGACGACAGCGGCGAACAGAGTGTTGGCCTGGCCGACTACTTGGCACGCGTCAAGGAAGGCCAGGACAAGGTCTACTACCTGTCCGGCGAGTCTTACGCGCAGGTCAAGAACAGCCCGCACCTGGAAGTCTTCCGCAAGAAAGGCATCGAAGTGCTGCTGCTGACCGATCGCATCGACGAGTGGCTGATGAGCTACCTGACCGAATTCGACGGCAAGGGCTTCGTCGACGTCGCCCGCGGCGACCTCGACCTGGGCAAACTGGATTCCGAGGAAGACAAGAAAGCCCAGGAAGAAATCGCCAAGGACAAGGAAGGCCTGGTCGAGCGCTTGAAGGCGGCGCTGGGTGATTCGGTCAGCGAAGTGCGGGTTTCCCACCGCCTGACCGATTCGCCGGCGATCCTGGCCATCGGCGAGCAGGACCTCGGCTTGCAGATGCGCCAGATCCTGGAGGCCAGCGGCCAGAAGGTTCCGGATTCCAAGCCGATCTTCGAGTTCAACCCCAACCACCCGCTGATCGCCAAGCTGGACGTGGAGCAGAGCGAAGATCGTTTCGCCGACTTCTCCCATATCCTGTTCGATCAGGCGGCCCTGGCTGCAGGCGACAGCTTGAAAGACCCGGCAGGCTACGTTCGACGCCTGAACAAGTTGCTGGTCGAGTTGTCCGTTTAAACAGTCCAGGTAAAAGCCCGCTTCGGCGGGCTTTTTCGTTTTCAGCCATGACCTTTTGGGAAACAAGCATGAGCACATTGACCGTTCAATCCGTGGTCTACCAGATCGACGGGCAGGCGTACGAAAGCCGCCTGGTGTACGACGCCGATATCGTTTCCCCACGTCCGGGGTTGGTAATGGCGCCCAATTGGATGGGCGTCAGCGAAGGTGCCGAGCGTATCGCCCAGTCGGTGGCCTCGAAGGGCTACGTGGTGCTGCTGGTCGACCTCTACGGTCAAGGCGTACGGCCAGGCAACAACGACGAAGCGGCCGCAGCCATGACCCCGCTGAAGAATGACCGTGCCTTGCTGCGCAAGCGCATGCAAGTGGCCCTGCAGCAGTTGCACGAGCAGGCCCATGCCGCTGTCGATCCGGCACAGTCGGCGGCCTTCGGTTTCTGCTTTGGTGGCTGTTGCGCATTGGAGCTGGCCCGCACCGGTGCGGCGCTCAAGGCCGCCGTGTCGTTCCATGGCACCCTGGATACGCCGAATCCGGCCGATGCCCACGACATCAAGGGCTCGGTCCTGGTCCTGCACGGCGATGCCGATCCGCTGGTGCCAGCCGAGCAGTTGCCCGCGTTCCGTTCCGAGATGAACTCGGCGGGTGTGGATTGGCAATTGACCAGCTACGGTGGCGCCTACCATTCGTTCACCGATACCGAGGCCAATAACCCCGGTGTGCAGATGTACGATGCCAAGGTTTCGGCGCGCGCGTTCCAGGCCATGCACAATCTGCTCGAAGAAGTGTTCCAGGCCTGAGTCAGCATGTGCCTGTGAATGCCTGTTCGCGGCCACTGGCCGCTCCTAGGAATTGCGTAGGAGCGGTCATTGGCCGCGAACACCTGCCAGTCAAGCCTCCGCCAGGTACGTCTCTATATCGATCACGGCGCTGGTCATCAGCTTGTGTATCGGGCAGTGGTCGGCGACTCGGTCCAGGTCATGACGCTGTGCTTCCGTCAGGTTGCCCAGCAGTGTCAGCTTGACCCGCAAGCCGTACTTGCCGGTGGGTTCCTGGCTATTGTCCCGTTTGACCTCGATGTTCACCCCGGTCAGCGGGATGTTTTTCCGCTGAGCGTAGAGCTTGAGGGTCAAGGCTTTGCAGGCGCCCAGTGCGGCGTCGAAGTAGTCGTGAGGAGAGGGGGCGGAATCTGCGCCGCCCAAGGCTTCGAGCAGGTCGGTATGGAATGAGTGGCGGGCATCGATGTCGATGCGGTGGCGAAATCCGTCGCCGGGTTCGGTAGTCACGGTGATAGACATGGAGATCCCTTCGTTAGAGTGCACAAACCACACTGTATAGAGGCTTGTGCCGCCAAAGGGGTTCAACTGTCGTCAGCCGACCGACTACAGGCAAAAAAAACGGCGCCCGCAGGCGCCGTGTTTTTGTGAGGCTATGAACCTTACTGGCCAGTCCAGCGCTTGAGCACCAACGTAGCGTTGGTGCCGCCGAAGCCGAAGCTGTTGCTCATCACGGTGTTGATTTCGACGTTTTCCTGGGTGACGGTCTGCACGGGCAGATCAGCTACGGCAGGGTCCAGTTCGTCGATGTTCGCCGAACCGGCGATGAAATTGCCTTCCATCATCAGCATGCAGTAAATCGCTTCGTGAACGCCTGCGGCGCCCAGGGAGTGACCGGACAGGCTCTTGGTCGAACTGATGGCTGGGTACTTGCCAGCGAAGACCTCGCGCACACCTTTCATCTCGGCCACGTCGCCCACAGGCGTCGAAGTGCCGTGGGTGTTCAGGTAGTCGATCGGGGTGTCGACGGTGGACAGCGCCTGCTGCATGCAGCGGATGGCGCCTTCGCCGCTCGGCGCGACCATGTCGTAGCCATCGGACGTCGCGCCGTAGCCGACGATTTCGGCATAGATGTGCGCGCCGCGGGCCAAGGCGTGTTCCAGTTCCTCGACCACCACCATGCCGCCGCCGCCGGCGATGACGAAGCCATCGCGATCGCTGTCGTAGGCACGCGAGGCTTTCTCGGGGGTGTCGTTGCGCTTGCTGGACAATGCGCCCATGGCGTCGAACAGGAACGACTGGGTCCAGTGCTCCTCTTCACCACCACCGGCGAACACGACGTCCTGCTTGCCCATCTGGATCTGTTCCATGGCCGTGCCGATGCAATGAGCGCTGGTGGCGCAGGCCGAGGCGATGGAATAGTTCAGGCCCTTGATCTTGAAAGGGGTGGCCAGGCAAGCCGACACGGTGCTGCTCATGGTCCGGGTGACACGATACGGGCCGACGCGCTTCACGCCTTTCTCGCGCAGGATGTCCAGCGCTTCCATCTGGTTCAGGGTGGAGGCGCCGCCGGAGCCTGCGATCAGACCGGTGCGCGGGTTGGAAACCTGCTCGTCGGTCAGGCCGGAATCCTTGATGGCATCCTGCATGGCCAGGTAGGCGTACGCTGCGGCGTGGCCGACGAAGCGGTATACCTTGCGGTCGATCAGTTCTTCCAGGTTGAGGTCGATGGAACCGGAAACCTGGCTACGCAGACCCATTTCGGCATATTCCGGGTTGAAGCGGATGCCAGGGCGGCTTGCACGCAGGTTTGCGGAGACGGTGTCTTTGTCATTGCCCAGGCACGAAACGATGCCCAGACCAGTGATAACAACGCGGCGCATGCGGATAACCCTTAGAAATTTTCGGTGGATGTAAAGACGCCAACCCGAAGGCCGTCGGCGGTGTAGATCTCGCGGCCGTCGACACTGACCGAACCATCGGCGATGGCCATGTTCAGCTTGCCCTTGAGCACGCGCTTGATATGAATGTTGTACGTGACCTTCTTGGCGGTCGGCAGCACTTGGCCGAAGAACTTCACTTCGCCCGAACCCAGCGCACGACCACGGCCCGGCAGGTCCTGCCAGCCCAGGAAGAAACCGACCAGCTGCCACATGGCATCCAGGCCCAGGCAGCCCGGCATCACCGGATCGCCCTCGAAGTGGCAGGCGAAGAACCACAGGTCCGGGGTGATATCCAGCTCGGCGACCAATTCACCCTTGCCATACTTGCCACCTTCGGCGCTGATATGGGTAATGCGGTCCACCATCAGCATGTTCGGGGCGGGCAATTGCGCGTTACCTGGGCCGAACAGCTCGCCACGACTGCAGCGCAGCAGATCTTCCCGGGTAAAGGCGTTTTGTTTGGTCATGCGAGCTCCTCAATAGTCCCTGGTGGCAGGGGGCAAATCTTCCCGACCGACCAGAAGGATCAACACCTGGGTCGGCAGCCTACACATAGACTATTGCGTTGTAGTGAAAGTCACAGCGCAAGCGATACGGAAGTACACTTGTTCACTGAAATTATAATGCCAGACAGCAGGCTTTGTCCGAATGGATGTACAAGACTGCCGCACTTTAGCATTTCTTGCCAGCAACGGGCGCTATCCAGGGGACATCTGGTAGCCAATTCCCCGCGTCTTTCAGTCCCTCCAGCGGTGCAATACCTGCTGCAGGTCGGCACGTTTGAATGGCTTGGCCAGGTAATCGTTCATTCCGGCGGCCAGGCAGGCATCGCGGTCGCCCAGCAGGGCGTTGGCGGTCAGGGCGATGATCGGCAGCTCGGTGCGGCCGGGAATCAGGCGAATCTGCCGGGAGGCTTCATAGCCGTCGAGCACGGGCAGGCGGCAGTCCATCAGGACGGCTGAATACAGGTGCTCGCGCACCTGGTCGACTGCCTCGGCGCCGTCGCTCACCACATCGACGTCGTAGCCCAGGCTGCGCAGCATCGCCTCGATCACGGTCTGGTTGACCGGGTTGTCTTCCACCAGCAAAACCCGGTGGCCGGCACCGTCTTCGTGTCCGCAGGTATTGGGCACCGGTGCCGGGCGTGTCAGGCTCTGCTGGCTCACGGCCAAGGGCATTTCCAGGGTGAACAGCGAGCCTTGACCCTCATGGCTCTGCGCTCGCAGGGTGCCACCCATGCGTTCGGCCAAGGTCCGTGCGATCGGCAGGCCCAGGCCGGTACCACCGTAGCGTCGCGATATCGAGCTGTCGGCCTGGGCGAAGGCGACGAACATGCTCTCCAGGCGATCCTCGCCGATACCGATTCCGCTGTCGCGCACGGTGCAGGTCAGCCAGATCAGTTGATGATCCAGCACCTGCCATTGCACGCCGACGTGTACGCCGCCTTCATCGGTGAACTTCAGCGCATTGCCGATCAGGTTCACCAGGATCTGCCGGATGCGCGTCGGATCGCCTTCAACCTGCAACCCTTGAATATCGTCGGGCAGCGCCAGGTCGAGGGCCAGCTTTCGCTGTCGTGCGCTGTGCTGGAACGCCTGCACGCAACTGGTGATCAGCTCGTGCAGGCCAAAACCGATATGCTCCAGTTCCATCGCCGCGCGTTCGATGCGGGAAAAATCCAGGATGTCGTTGATGACCTTCAGCAGGTGTTCGGTGGACTCGGTGGCCACTTGGGCATAGTCGCGCTGTTCATCGCTCAGCGCGGTGGTTTCCAACAGCTGCAACATGCCCAGCACGCCATTCATCGGCGTGCGCAGTTCGTGACTCATCATTGCCAGGAAGTCCGACTTGGCGCTGTTGGCCCGTTCGGCCTCCTCCCGGGTACGGATCAGCTGCTGCATCGCCTGGTGTTGTTCGTGGCTGGCCTTGGCCAGGGCATTGGCCAGGTTGTTGATGTGCCCGGCCAGATGGCCCAGTTCGCTGTCGTCGACGATGGGCAGCGGCGTGTCGAACTCGCCCTGGCCAATGGCCTTGACCACCCGGCTCATGTCGCTGATCGGCTGCGCCAGGCTGCGTGCCAGGCGGCGGGCCAGCAAGTACGTGAACAGCAGGGCGAACAGCGCCAGTACGCCGGCCTTGAACACGATCTCCTGCTGGCGCTGGCTGAAGGCATCGTCGGACATGCCCACGAGCACCCGCCCCAGGTAGTCGCCACTGCTGGCACTGCCCAAGTGCTGCTGTACCTGCGCTTGGTGGTCTTCGAGGAATGCACCACGAATCTGGATCGGCGCCTGGAACACCTCGACATGGGCCGAGCGATGGCCATCGCCCGCACGTTGTTCGACGTAGGCCACTCGCCGGTCGGTCTGGTCCTGGATTTCCAGGAAGCGCACATGGGGGATGGCAAGGGTCGCGTCGAGCAGGGCTTCGAGCACGGCGGCGTTGTCGGTGACCACGCCGTATTCGGAGGCAGGGGCGAGCTGGTTGGCGATCAACTGGCCGGTGTGGTTGAGCTCCTGGCGCAGGTCCTGCAGGCGCACGAAGGTAAAGAAGCCGATCAGTAGCAGGGTCAGGAGCAGGGCTGGTCCGACGCTGATGATCTGGGTCCGCGTATGGATATCGCGGTTCAGGCGCAACTTCATGTCAGGGCGCGAGGCAATGGGAAGATAGCGGTCACGACGGCGCCTGAATCGAAATGAACAGTCAGGCATGTTAACCGGTCAGAGCGACAATTCCAGTCGTAATGTTACCGAGGCACGGCCGGGACTGGTCGTGTCGAGGCGGCTCCGTATAATGCCCCTCATTGCCTTCAACTCGACCAAATGGATGGGATATGACTCAAGAGCAGCCGATAGCCGTGCTGGGTGGAGGTAGTTTCGGCACCGCCGTGGCCAACCTGCTGGCCGAGAACGGCCATTCGGTCCGGCAATGGATGCGCGACCCGCAGCAGGCCGAAGCCATTCGCCTGAACCGGGAAAACCCGCGCTACCTCAAGGGCATCAAGATTCTGCCGGGCGTAACGGCAGTCACCGACCTGCCGGCGACCATCGCCGGCAGCTCGCTGATCTTCGTTGCGCTGCCCTCCAGTGCTCTGCGCAGCGTCCTGGCGCGGCACGCCGACCAGTTGACCGGCAAGATGCTGGTCAGCCTGACCAAAGGCATCGAGGCCCAGAGCTTCAAACTGATGAGCGAAATCCTCGAAGAGGTCGCGCCGGGGGCCCGCATCGGCGTGTTGTCCGGCCCCAACCTGGCCCGCGAGATCGCCGAGCATGCGCTCACCGCCACGGTGGTGGCGAGCGCCGACGAAGCGCTTTGCGAGCGGGTCCAGGCCGTTCTGCACGGGCGCACGTTTCGTGTCTATGCCAGCAGTGACCGCTTCGGTGTCGAACTGGGCGGCGCTTTGAAAAACGTCTACGCGATCATCGCCGGTATGGCCGTCGCCTTGGGCATGGGCGAGAACACCAAGAGCATGCTGATCACCCGTGCGCTGGCCGAGATGACACGCTTCGCCGTCAGCCAGGGCGCCAACCCCATGACGTTCCTTGGCCTGGCCGGCGTGGGCGACCTCATCGTGACCTGTTCCTCGCCCAAGAGCCGCAACTACCAGGTGGGCTTCGCCCTCGGCGAAGGCCTGAGCCTGGAAGACGCCGTGTCGCGCCTGGGCGAGGTGGCCGAAGGCGTCAATACGCTCAAGGTACTCAAGGCCAAGGCTCAGGAATTGCAGGTGTACATGCCGCTGGTGGCGGGGCTGCATGCAATTCTTTTCGAAGGGCGTACGCTGAACCAGGTCATCGAACTGCTGATGCGGGCCGAACCCAAGACCGATGTCGACTTCATTTCCACCAGTGGCTTCAATTGAGGAGCAATTCATGAACCGTTCTTTCAACGATCCAGGCCGCGAGGCGATCGTCCTGCGTGTGCTCTGGATGCTGGTATTCGTGCTGGTCTGGCAAGTTGCCCAGTTCCTGCTCGGCGCGCTGGTGCTGGTGCAGTTGATCTACCGCCTGGTCTATGGCGCACCGAATGCCGGCATCATGGCCTTCGGCGACAGTTTGAGCCGATACCTGGCCCAGATCGGTCGATTCGGGAGTTTTCATACCGAGCAGAAACCCTGGCCATTTTCCGATTGGCCACAACCGCGCCCGGCCGAGGGGGAAGCCGCTCATCAACCAGGGGTCAACCAGCCGTTGGCCGATAACGAGCCCAAGCCATGAAGCTCTGGGTCTTGCGCCATGGTGAGGCGGTCAGTCACGCCCGCAGCGACGCCGAGCGCGCGCTGACGTCCGTGGGCCAGCAGCAGGCATTGACCAGCGCCGCGCGCCTGCACGATCAACCACTGGATGCCATCCTTGCCAGCCCTTACGTCCGTGCCCAGCAGACTGCCGCCCTGGCCCATGGCGTGCTGCCCAGCGCTCCAGCGGTGCGGACCGTGCCCTGGCTGACGCCCGACAGCGACCCGCTCGCAGTCATCGGCCATCTGGAAAAGCTGGGTCTGGACAACGTGCTGTTGGTGAGCCACCAACCTCTGGTCGGCAATCTGCTGAGCCTGCTGGTGCACGGCAACCTGCGTCAGCCAGAGCCGATGCAGACGGCCAGCCTTGCCGAGTTGCAGGGCGAGTGGCCGCTGGCCGGTCTGATGTCCCTGCACGCGGTCCATCATCCTTAACCTGTCAGGAATACACCCATGAGCCTGTGGCGCACCGAACCGGATCTGGAACGTTTGAATGCAGCGCAGAAAAACACCATCGGCGAGTTGCTGGATATCCGCTTCGAACGTTTCGATGAACAGTCCTTGACTGCCAGCATGGCGGTCGATGCACGTACCCACCAGCCCTTCGGCCTGCTCCACGGCGGCGCCTCTGTGGTGCTGGCCGAAAGCCTGGGCTCCATGGCCAGTTATCTGTGCATCGATACCGAGCGTTTCTACTGTGTGGGGCTTGAGGTCAATGCCAACCACCTGCGCGGATTGCGCACTGGCAGGGTGACGGGGGTTGCCCACGCGGTGCACATCGGTCGTACCACACACGTATGGGACATCCGCCTGCACGGTGATAATGGCAAGCCCAGCTGCATTTCGCGCCTGACGGTAGCCGTCGTGCCGCTGGGGCAAAACCCACCGGCGCGCTGAGTCGTGACTGCGCCGGCGCGCGAAATCCGCCTGTCGTTGCCCCATATCGAGTTGGCCGCCCAGGTTTATGGACCCGAGGACGGCAGGCCGGTGCTGGCGCTGCACGGCTGGCTGGACAACGCCAACAGCTTTGCCCGCCTGGCGCCGAAGCTGGCCGGCCTGCGCATCGTTGCTCTCGACCTGGCAGGCCACGGTTGCTCGGGACATCGCCCGGTCGGCGCCGGTTATGCCCTGTGGGACTATGTGCACGACGTGCTGGAGGCTGCCGACCAGCTTGGATGGCAACGCTTTTCCCTGCTCGGGCACTCGCTGGGCGGGATCGTCGCGACGTTGCTGGCAAGCGCCTTGCCCGAGCGAATAGAGCGCTTGGCGCTCATCGACGGCGTGGTGCCGCCGCTGGGCGTTGCCGAAGAGGGCCCATTGCGTTTGGGCGAGGCGTTGCGTGCGCAACAGGGGTTACGGCACAAGCGCAAATCGGTGTATCCCGACATCGACCGGGCGGTGCTTGCGCGCATGCGCGGTCGTATCGCAGTCAGCCACGAGGCAGCCGCATTGCTAGCGGCCCGTGGGCTGGAAGCCTTGGCGGGTGGCTTCAGCTGGCGCAGCGACAGTCGTCTGACCCTGCCGTCCCCTTTGCGCCTGGGCGAAGAGCAGGCGCTGGCTTACGTGCAGGCGATCCGCTGCCCCAGCCTGTTGATCCTCGCCGAGCAAGGCTTGCTGGTGAAAAATACCGCACTGCTGGCCCAGTTGCGGCTGCCCATGCAGGCGTTGCCTGGAGGCCACCACCTGCACTTGGACGACGACGCTGGGGCCAAGCTTGTCGCAGACTGTTTCAATCGCTTTTTTGCGATACCTTGACTTGCAGCAGTCAACTGCCGAGGCTTGTCAGGTTGAAACAGGAGAAGACCCCGATGGAACTCGCTGCTACGCTCGCCTACGGCCCTTTGGTCATCCACGCCTTGCTGCCCTCATGAACGGCTCGAAGCTGCTGCTATCGGTACTTACGGGTCTGCTGGCCACTGCCGCCTTGGCTGCCGAGGTCCCCGCGCCGCCGGACGCCAAGGTAGTCGACCAGCGCCCGGCGGTCGACAAGGAGCGCATCTACCCACTGGGGTCGCTGCGCACCATCAGCGGCAAGCTGCGCATGGATGGCCAGGTCAGTGCCAAGGGTCAGGTCAGCGCCGTCACGTACGAGCTTCCCGAAACCCAGACCGCACGACAAGCCTTCAACGACGCCCGCGAGGCCTCGCAGCAGGGCGGTGCACACACGCTTTACTGGTGCCAGGCGCGTGACTGTGGCGAAAGCAGCCTGTGGGTCAACACGATATTCGACGGCGCACGGCTGTCGGGGGCCGACGATCAGCAGGCGTTCGTTCTGCTGCGCCAGGCGGCTCCGGACGACAACACCCTGACCGCGATCTATGCCATCACCCGCGGCAACCGTCGCGCCTACCTGTACGTCGAAACCTTAGTCGCCGATGCCCCCCTGGGTACCTTGCTGCCCACGCCGGCCACGGTGCTGCACGAACTGCGCAGCACCGGCGATCTCGACTATCCGGGCCTTGGCGAAACGCCCGACGACACCTGGGTGGCCTTGCTGGCCCGCAGCCTGCAACTGGACAGCTCGATTCGAGCGAGCATCTCCGGCGTTTCACCCGCTTCGGCCGCTGCCTGGCGCGATGCCCTGATAGCCAAGGGCGTGCGTGCGGCCCGTCTGGAAACCGGCACCCAGAGCGTCAAGGGGCTGCACCTGGAAATCATTCGTTGAGCCTGCTTCGGCTTTTGGAGCCTGGATGCTGAGTAACGACCGCCTGCTGGTACAGATCGTGTTGCTGGCCTTGCTCGGTGCCTGCCTTTGGGTATTGGCGCCATTCTGCTCGGCACTGTTGTGGGGTGCGATCCTGGCCTACGCCAGTTGGCCGCTGATGCGTCTGCTGACCCGCTGGCTCAACGGCCGCGAGTCGCTGGCAGCCGGCATCCTCACGGGCTGCTGGATGTTGCTGGTGGTCTTGCCACTGGTCTGGCTGGGTTTCAATCTGGCCGACCATGTGCGCGATGCAACGGCGTTCATCCGTGACGTCCAGGTCGATGGCCTGCCTGACGCGCCCGACTGGCTGGCAGGCATTCCCCTGGTCGGTGGCAGCCTGGTCGGCCTGTGGAACACCCTCGACGCACAGGGCGCGGCATTTCTGGCCAGCGTGCGGCCGTATCTGGGGCAGGTCGGCAACTTCCTGCTGGCGCGCAGCGCGCAGATCGGAGGCGGGATTCTCGAACTCACCTTGAGTCTGGTCTTCGTGTTCTTTTTCTATCGCGACGGGCCGCGGATGGCAGCCTTCGTGCTCAGGCTGCTGGAACGTCTGATCGGCGAGCGTGCCGGGTACTACATCGACCTGGTGGCCGCCACGGTGCAACGGGTGGTCAACGGGGTGATCGGCACCGCCGCCGCCCAGGCGATCCTGGCCTTGATCGGCTTTCTCATTGCGGGTGTGCCGGGGGCCCTGGTGCTGGGCATCGTCACCTTCCTGCTGAGCCTGATCCCCATGGGGCCGCCACTGGCGTGGATTCCGGCCACCGCTTGGCTGGTGTGGCAGGGCGACTATGGCTACGCGATCTTCCTCGGTATCTGGGGGACCTTCGTCATCAGTGGCGTGGACAACGTGCTCAAGCCCTACCTGATCAGTCGCGGCGGCAACTTGCCGCTGGTGATCGTGCTGCTGGGGGTGTTCGGCGGGCTGCTGGCTTTCGGCTTCATCGGCCTGTTCATCGGCCCGACTCTGCTGGCAGTTGCCTACAGCCTGTTGCACGACTGGACTCACACCCAACACAAACCGCTTTAACCCGCCCCGTGGGGATTATTTGGGATACAGCGGCGGCAACCCGGCGTTTTCAGCTGCCGGATCCAGGGCCGGGCCGCTGCGCAGGATACTGCCGATCGCGCGCCACAGTTCCTCGCCTTGCCAATACTGGCCGCTTTCACTGTAGAGCGCTCCATTGAGCCCATCCAGGGCGTCGGACAACGGCACGAAGCGCGCCGCCATATCGGCCAGTGTCTCGGGTTGCTGGCGGGCCCAGGCGTCCAGGGCCTGGCGGGTGGCCTGGGGGTCATTGGCCTGGCACGCGCGCTTGAGGTCATCGAGCAAGGTACGTGGGCTCGGCCCGGTTTGTGCCGCGCGCAGCACTGCCGGCTGTCCCCGGGCCCGCCACCACAGGGCAAAACCGATCATCGTGGTGAACAACAAGATCACACTGACCAGTTTCCAGGGCCAGGCGACATCCGGTTCGGTACCCGCGGCGCCAACCGGTGTATCGACCATCAGTCCGGCGTTCCCGGCGACGTCCAAACTGCGCGCCGGCAGGCCGGTACGCTCCAGATGGTCTTCATGGGTGTTCCACCAGACCACCTCGACGCTGGGCAGCTGCAGCGTGCCACTGCGCGCCGGCACCAGTGCCTCGCGCTCCTGGCGGCTGCCGATCAGGCCTCGGTCGCTAGTCTGGTTGCTCAACTGGGGCTGGTCCGGGTAGCGGCGCAAGCCGTCCACCAGGGTACCCGGCAGCGCGGGCAGCTGAGCACTGGACAGGCCTTCGGCCTTCACTTCCAATGTCCGAGTGAGGGAATCGCCAACCTGGCTGCTGGGCGGGTCGGGGTTCCAGCTTTCGCTCAGGCTCAGGCTGCGTGCTGGCAGCCACGGCGTGTCGGCGGGGTAGGCCGCTGGCACGCCCCTGACCGTCAACGACATCGGTGCAGACGTCACCCGGGTCAGCTTGCCCGGTCGTGGCGAACTGCTGCCGCTCTCGCCCGGTGCGGCGGGCTCGACTGTGGTGGCGGTGAAGGCCAAGGCAGGAATCGACAGTTCGCCACTGCGTTGCGGATAGAGGGCATAGCGCATCTCGATGACACCGTGGCGGACACCGTTGATGATCTTCTCGAACGTGCGCGAACCGCCCAGTGGTTCGATGCGCGCATCGGCCAGCTGCAGTGGCGTCAGGCTGCTGTCGTCGTACAGCGGCACCGAATGATAGATGCGCAAGGTCAATACCGCTTGCGCCTGCACATAGACATTGTCGCTATCCAGGCTGGCATCGATGAACACCGGCGCCATGTTCGCCCGCAGCGGCAGGTCGCTGTGCAGAATTTGCAGGACGATCGGCTGGCTGCGCAGTTCGCCTAGTTGCAGGGCAGCGATGGTCACGCTGCCGGTCTGGCGCGGCAGCAGGGTAATGATCCAGCGGGTCGTGGCCTGACGGTCGCCATCCAGGCTGGTGAGGCGGTTGACCTGGCGTGTATCGCGCACCTCGAACGAGCCCTCGAGCGGGGTCAGGTCAGGCTTGCCGAACTGCGTGACATCGTTGGTTTCCAGGGTCAGTTCGACCGTTTCACCCGAATTGAGCCGCGAGCGATCGACGCTGGCCACCAACGTTGCGGCCTGCGCCCACTGGGCGAGCATGGCCAGGGTTGCAGTGATGCAGAGGGCGCTGAGGCGACTCATCGAATCGTGTCCTGATGCTGTTGCTGTTCGTACCAGAATTTGCGCCGCAGCAATTCCGCCGGGTCGTCCGGGATCTGCTGCAACCATTGCTCCAACGCTTGGCGCTGTTCGGCATCCAGGCTGGTCTGGGTCGGCCGGGGCGGCGGCCGGGTGGTGGCGTCGTCGCTTGGCGGCTGGGGTGGTGTCGAGGATTGTGCCTCAATCCGGTCTCCGCCTGCTTGTCCAGAAGGGCTTTCCTGAGCGCCTGGCGCATCGTTGTCCTGCGCGCCATTGTCGGCCGATGCGGATGAATGTGGATCCTGATCGTCAGGCACGGTGGCGCCCGGTGCCTGTGGTTTGTGGGCCTGATCGGAGGCCGAGTCGGGTTCGGCAGGCGCCTGGCGCAGCAGTTGTTCCACCAGCGCACGGTTTTCCAGCGCCGGGCGCAGGTCGGGTTGACGTTCCAGCGCCTGGTCGTAGGCGTCCAGGGCGGCGTCCAGTTCGCCGCTGCGCGCCAGGGCGTTGCCCCGGTTGTAGTGATCACGGGCACTGTCGCCCTGGGCGAAGCGCTCGGCGGCTGCGGCGTAGTCGCCCGCCTCGTAGAGCGCCATGCCCTGCCACTGGGCATCGGCAAAGCGTCGCGCAGCCTGGGCCGGACGCTGCTGCTCTAGCAGGGCTTGTCCTTGCTGATCGCGGCGCAGCCAAAGGTCCTGAAAGTCGAAGGCATACCCGGGCTGTGGCGCGATCAACAGGCACAAGGGCAGGCAGAACAGCCAGCCGCGGCGGCCGGCGAGGGCTGCAAGCAACAGCAGGGGGAGCAATAACCAATGACCCTGGTCGGCCCAGCTGTCCAGCTGTTGGGTCTTGCCGTTGCCGCGCAATACGGTGGGCCGATCGAGCAATCCGAGGTTGCGCAAGTCCAGGTCATCCGAACGCGCCTGCCGGTACAGACCGCCGACATCGCCGGCGAAGCTGCGCAGCCCGGCACTGTCCAGGCGAGGCAGGCGGATGGCACCTTGCTCGTCCCTGAGGAAATCACCGTTTTCCTGCTTCACCGGCGCACCGTCGCGGGTGCCGATACCCAGGATCAACAGCTGTGGTGAATGGTTGTCCAGACGCTGGGCAATCCCTCGACGCTCTGTGTCCGATAACTGTGAAGCCAGCAGCAGAATGCGGCCCTGACCTTGTTCGGCCTGGTCGAGCAAGTCCAACGCACGCTGTACGCCGAGGTCGGCGCGTTGGCCTTCAACCGGCATGATCGAGGGCTTGAGTGCCTCCAGCAGGTTGCGGCTGGTCCCCAGGTCGTCGGACAGCGGCACCAGCACGTGCGCGCTGCCGGCATAGACGATGAAGGCCGTCTGCGCATCGCGGCGTGCGTTGAGCAAGTCCAGCAGTTTGCGTCGGGCCTGCTCCAGGCGATTGGGCGCCACGTCGGTGGCGAGCATGTCGGGGCTCAGGGCGAGCACCACCACCAGCGGGTCGACGACGGTTCGGCCAGGCTGTTCGATGCGCTGCCAGCTAGGACCCAGCAAGGCGACGCCGGTCAGCAACCAGGCCATACCCAGCACAATCCAGGGCGCCTTGCTCTGGCGACCGCTGCCACCGCCCAGCAGCACGGCGTGAAAATGGCGGGGCAGCAGCAGCTGCCAGCGCCCGGCGCGTTTTTGCCGGTGCCACAGTTGCCAGAGCAACCAGCCCAGCGCCGGCCAGGCCAGCAGCCACCAGGGCCGGAACCAATGCGGCCATGCCTCGATCATTTGCGCCTCCGCAGTTGCAGCCGTTCCAGGCGTTCGCGCCATTGCGGGGCGGTCGGCAGGAATCGGCGCTTGCGCAGGAACAGTTGCACGGGGTTGTTCGGCCAGTTCTCGCGCACCACCAGCAACACACTGAGCAGCAACGCTGCGCTCAGCGGCCAGATGTACAGCGCCTGTGCCGGTCGCGCCTGGGTGGGCTGCTGATCGACCGGCTCCAGGGTATCCAGGCTGGCACCGATGGCTTGCAGTTGATCGCCGTCGCGGGCGCGGAAGTACTGCCCGCCGGTGATCTGGGCAATCTCGCGCAGACTTGGCTCGTCCAGATCCAGGCTGGGGTTGAGTCCCAGCATGCCCAAGGCACCATTGGCACTGGGGTCGGCGCCGATGCCGATGGTATGGATGCGCACATGCTCCTGGGCTGCCAGGCGTGCAGCCGTGAGGGGGTGAATCTGGCCACCGTTGTTGGCCCCGTCGGTGACCAGAATCAACACCCGACTCTGCGCCGGACGCAGGCGCAGACGCTTGAGCGCCAGGCCGATCGCGTCGCCGATCGCGGTGTTCTTGCCGGCGATGCCGATCCGCGCTTCGTCCAGCCAGGTGCGTACGGTGCGTCGGTCGAAGGTCAGCGGCGCCTGGACATAGGCCTTGCTGCCGAACAGGATGAGACCGACCCGGTCGCCCTGGCGGTGTTCGAGAAAGTCGCCAAGCAGGCGCTGGACCAGCTCCAGCCGGCTGATGTCCTCGTTCTGCCAACGCATGTCGGGGTAGTCCATGGAACCGGACACATCCACGGCCACCAGCAGGTCGCGCCCGCTGGCGGCGATGGGCAAGGGGTCACCCAGCCACTGCGGGCGTGCCGCAGCGATCAGCAACAGCAGCCACAGCAGCACATAGGGCGCCTGCTGTTGCCAGGTGGGCAGGCTGATCCGGGCCCGACGCCCGGCCAGTCCTTCGAGTTCGTCGAGAAAACTGACCTTGAGCGCCGCCTCGCCGCTGTCGGCCGCCGGCAGCAACACGCGCAGCAACCACGGCAGGGGCAGCAAGGCGAAGACCCACAGCCAGGCAAATTCAAACATGCTTGCGTATCCAGGTTTCAACCGACTGCTGCAGGCCGGCGATGGCCTTGTCGTCGAGCCTGCATTCAGGCTTGTAGACCCCTTCCACCAGCACCATCCAGCGGGTCAGGCCGGCGGCCGGACAGCGGTTGTCGAGAAACGCCAGCCACTGGCGGCCATTGAGCACATGGCTGTTGGCGTTGGGGTAATGGTTGCGGCACAGGCGCTTGAGCAGGCCGTTGATCTGCTGCAGCCAGGCCCCGGCGGGCGCGCCGTCGTAAGGTCTGGGCAGGCGCGCCAGCTCTTCCAGCGCACCTTGACGCACCGGATCCAGAGGCTGCTCTTCGGCTACCGGAGGTTTGGTCGTGCGGCGCCAGCGGTGGCGCCAGCGCCAGGCAGCCCAGCCCAGCGCCGGTAGCACGAACGCGAGCAGCCACCAGCCGGGGGCGGGCGGCCAGAGGCCGATGGGCGGCGGCGCGATCAGGGGCCGCAACTGCTCCAGTGTGCTCATTTGGGTGTGCCCGGACGCTGCGGATTGAGGTACTCACGCAACTGCTCGATCATTTCGCTCTGCGTACTCAGGGGCATCATCAAGACGCGCAGCTTTTGTGCCAGGCGCTCCCAGCGGGCAATGCGCGCCTCGCTCAGCGCACGGTAGGCCAGGCGCATCTCCGGATTCAGGGTATCGATTTCCATCTGCCGGCCGCGTTGGGCGAAACGCAACAGCCCAGCAGCGGGCAGGGCGTGGTCGAGTGGGTCGGAAACCGGCAGCAACAGCAGGTCGCAGTGACGCGACAGCAGGCTCAACTGCTGTTCGGCGCCGTCGGTCAGCGCACGCTCGTCGCAGATGACGATGGCCAGGCTGCCAGGGCGCAGCACCTCGCGCGCCCGGCGCAGGGCCATGCCCAGGGCATCGTTTTCCGGCAGTGCTTCGGTGTGCAACGACTGATTCACCCGCACCAGGCGGTTGAGCAACTGCAACAGGCTCTGCTTGCTGCGCCGCGGCTTGATCTCGTAGTGCTCGCCATCGCCGAATACCAGCCCGCCGACCCGGTCGTTGTGCCCCAGCGCCGCCCAGCCGATCAACGCGGCTGCCTGCGCGGCGAGCACCGACTTGAACATCTGGCCGGAACCGAAGAACAACCGCCGGCTCTGCTCGACCAGAATGAAGATCGGCCGCTCGCGCTCTTCGTGGAACAGCTTGGTGTGCGGTTCCTGGGTGCGTGCGGTGACGCGCCAGTCGATGCTGCGCACATCGTCGCCGGCCTGGTACACCCGCACCTGGTCGAAATCCACACCGCGTCCACGCAGCTTGGAATGGTGCAGGCCGATCAAGGGGCTGCGCTGGGCCGGGGTGGAGAACAGCTGCACTTCGCGCACTCGATGGCGCATCTCGATCAGCTCGGCCAGGCTGATGCGAATGCCAGGCTCTGGCGGCGGCTCCTGGCTCATGGGGCTAGGCGACGGCCACGACGTCGAGGATGCGCTGGATCACTCGATCCTGATCGACCCCGGCGGCTTCGGCCTCGAACGAGAGGATGATGCGATGGCGCAGGACGTCGAATAGCACCGCCTGGATGTCTTCCGGGCTAACGAAGTCACGTCCTGCAAGCCAGGCGTGGGCCCGCGCGCAACGATCCAGCGAAATGGAACCGCGCGGGCTGGCGCCGTAGGCCAGCCACTCGCCAAGCTCGGCGTCGAATTTGCTCGGGGTGCGTGTGGCCATGACCAACTGCACCAGGTATTCCTCCACGGCGTCGGCCATGTACAGCCCGAGGATTTCCTTGCGCGCGGCGAAAATGGCCTGCTGGCTGACACGCCGCTCCGGCTTGGTTTCGCCATTGAGCGCCTCGCCGCGGGCCTGCTGCAGAATGCGCCGCTCCACGGCTGCATCCGGAAAGCCGATCTTGACGTGCATCAGGAAGCGATCGAGTTGCGCCTCGGGCAGGGGATAGGTGCCCTCCTGCTCGATCGGGTTCTGCGTGGCCATGACCAGGAACAACGGCGACAGGTCGTAGGTGCTGCGACCGACACTGACCTGACGCTCGGCCATGGCCTCGAGCAGCGCCGACTGCACCTTGGCCGGCGCCCGGTTGATCTCGTCGGCCAGCACCAGGTTGTGGAAGATCGGCCCCTGCTGGAACACGAAGCTGCCGGTTTCGGGCCGATAGATCTCGGTGCCGGTGATGTCGGCGGGCAACAGGTCGGGGGTGAACTGAATGCGGTGGAACTGCGCCTCGACGCCTTCGGCCAGTTCCTTGATCGCTTTGGTCTTGGCCAGCCCCGGCGCGCCCTCGACCAGCATGTGACCGTCTGCCAGCAGCACGATCAGCAGGCGCTCGACCAGCTTCTCCTGACCGAGGATCTGCGTGGAAAGAAAGGTTCGCAGCGCGATCAGCGCTTCACGATGTTCCATCGTTGACGGTTCCTGAAGAAGGGACCGAGTACGCGGGTGAGGGCGTCTTGGCCGGGGGCAGCTACTTTAATGCATTGGGGGGTAGGAGAGGAATCGGTGTGTTCGACCGGGCACCTCCGTATCCCGTAGGAGCGGTCAGTGGCCGCGAAGAAGCTTGCACGGCCAGAAAGATCGGTTGGGTCTGCCGGCCATTTCGCGGCCACTGGCCGCTCCCACACATATACAGAGCGGCGGATAGTGAGGTCAGTTGATTTCCAATGTCCCGACACCGGCCAACAAAATCCTCAACGTCTCTTCGATTTCCGCCCGATCGGCCCCATCGCTGGCATGTTCGATTTCAAGCACATCATCCCCACCGAATACATCCGCATCCCTAGCGGCCACTTCCACCAGCAGGCGTTTGGCACTCAGGGTCACCTTGAGGTCACGCAGCAGATACGGCTCTTCGCCGAGGGTGATTTCCAGCTCTTCTTCGTCCGGAAAGCGCGTCATCAGAAACATCTCGCCTGCGGTGCCGTGGCAGCACAGCAGGGCCATGTCGTCTTCTTCTTCATCGCGGGGGTTGGCCATCAGCAGGGAGGCGGTCATGCGCATGGAGGAACTCCTGTTGTAGGAAAATGGCGCGATTATAGCCAGTAATGCCTCGATGCGCTGGAACGCCCGTGCCAGTGCGCTCATACGACAACTCCTGCATGACCGAATATGTCGCCGCACCGCAAGAGTGCATGCCGGGCTCTGGGTAAGCTAGGTCGTTGGACCTCTTGAATGTCGCCCTGCAGCGCCGGATTGGCTATGGTTGATCCGAACCGGGGTGACCTGCGACGCTTCACCCAATAACAAAGCCCAAGCGGAGTACCACAGATGGCGTTCTTCACCGCAGCCAGCAAAGCCGACTTCCAGCATCAACTGCAATCGGCCCTGGCTCAGCACATCAGCGAGCAGCAACTGCCACAAGTGGCGCTGTTCGCCGATCAGTTCTTCGGCATCATCTCTCTGGACGAACTCACCCAGCGCCGCCTCAGCGACCTGGCCGGCTGCACCCTGTCGGCGTGGCGCCTGCTGCAGCGTTTCGATCATGCCAAGCCGCAGGTGCGGGTCTACAACCCCGATTACGAACGTCACGGCTGGCAGTCCACCCACACCGCCGTCGAGGTGCTGCACCACGACCTGCCGTTCCTGGTGGATTCGGTGCGCACCGAGCTCAACCGCCGCGGCTACAGCATCCATACCTTGCAGACCACCGTGCTCAGCGTACGCCGCGGCAGCCAGGGCGAGCTGCTCGAAGTGCTGGCCAAGGGTGCCCAGGGCGAAGACGTCCTGCATGAATCGCTGATGTACCTGGAAATCGACCGCTGCGCCAACGCCGCCGAACTCAATGTGCTCGCCCGCGAGCTGGAGCAGGTGCTGGGCGAGGTGCGCATCGCGGTGCAGGACTTCGAACCGATGAAGGCCAAGGTCCGCGAATTGATCACGCTGGTAGAGCAGACCGCGTTCGCCAGCGACGAGCAGGAAAAGGCCGAGATCAAGGCCTTCCTCGAATGGCTCACGGACAACCACTTCACCTTCCTTGGCTACGAGGAATTCGTGGTCGACGCCGATGCGCAGGGTGGCCAGCTCAGCTACGACCCACAGTCCTTCCTGGGCCTGACCCGGCTGTTGCGCGCCGGCCTGAGCAGCGAAGACCTGCACATCGAAGACTACGCTGTGCAGTACCTGCACGAACCGATGCTGCTGTCGTTCGCCAAGGCCGCGCACCCCAGCCGCGTGCACCGTCCGGCCTATCCTGACTACGTCTCGATCCGTCAGATCGATGCCGACGGCAAGGTGCTGAAAGAATGCCGCTTCATGGGCCTGTACACTTCGTCGGTGTATGGCGAGAGCGTGCGCGAGATTCCCTACATCCGCCGCAAGGTCGCCGAGATCGAACGCCGCTCCGGTTTCCACGCCAAGGCACACCTGGGCAAGGAACTGGCCCAGGTGGTCGAAGTGCTGCCGCGCGACGACCTGTTCCAGACCCCGATCGACGAACTGTTCAGCACGGTCATGTCGATTGTGCAGATCCAGGAGCGCAATAAGATCCGCGTGTTCCTGCGCAAGGACCCTTACGGCCGTTTCTGCTACTGCCTGGCCTATGTCCCCCGCGACGTCTATTCCACCGAGGTGCGGCAGAAGATCCAGCAGGTGCTCATGGAGCGCCTCAAGGCCACGGACTGCGAGTTCTGGACGTTCTTCTCCGAGTCGGTGCTGGCCCGCGTGCAGTTGATCCTGCGTGTCGATCCGAAGAACCGCATCGACATCGACCCGCAGCAGCTGGAAAACGAAGTGATCCAGGCCTGCCGCTCGTGGCAGGACGACTACGCCAGCCTGACCATCGAAAGCTTCGGCGAGGCCGCCGGTACCAACGTGCTGGCCGACTTCCCGAAAGGCTTCCCGGCCGGTTTCCGCGAGCGCTTCGCGGCGCACTCGGCGGTGGTCGACATGCAACACCTGCTGGCCCTCTCCGAAGCGCGCCCGCTGGTGATGAGCTTCTATCAGCCCCTGGCGCAGAGCGGTGAACGCCAGCTGCACTGCAAGCTGTACCACGCCGACACGCCGCTGGCGCTGTCGGACGTGCTGCCGATCCTGGAGAACCTGGGCCTGCGCGTGCTGGGTGAGTTCCCGTACCGCCTGCGTCACCGCAGCGGCCGCGAGTACTGGATCCACGACTTCGCCTTCACCTACAGCGAAGGGCTGAACCTGGACATCCAGCAGCTCAACGACACCCTGCAGGATGCCTTCGTGCACATCGTACGCGGCGATGCCGAGAACGATGCGTTCAACCGCCTGGTGCTCACTGCAGGCCTGCCATGGCGCGATGTGGCCCTGCTGCGTGCCTACGCGCGCTATCTCAAACAGATCCGTCTGGGCTTCGACCTGGGCTACATCGCCAGCACTTTGAACAACCACACCGATATCGCCCGCGAACTGACGCGGTTGTTCAAGACCCGCTTCTACCTGGCGCGCAAGCTGGCCGGCGACGACCTGGACGACAAGCAGCAACGTCTGGAGCAGGCGATCCTCACGGCCCTGGACGACGTCCAGGTGCTCAACGAAGACCGCATCCTGCGTCGCTACCTGGACCTGATCAAGGCCACCCTGCGTACCAACTTCTACCAGCCGGACGCCAACGGCCAGGTCAAGTCGTATTTCAGCTTCAAGTTCAACCCCAAGCTGATCCCCGAACTGCCCAAGCCGGTGCCCAAGTTCGAGATCTTCGTCTACTCGCCACGGGTCGAGGGCGTTCACCTGCGTTTCGGCAACGTTGCCCGCGGTGGCCTGCGCTGGTCGGACCGTGAGGAAGACTTCCGCACCGAAGTGCTTGGCCTGGTCAAGGCGCAGCACGTGAAGAACTCGGTGATCGTGCCGGTGGGCGCCAAGGGCGGTTTCGTCCCGCGCCGCCTGCCCCTGGGCGGCAGCCGCGACGAGGTGCAGAACGAGGCCGTGGCCTGCTACCGCATCTTCATTTCCGGGTTGCTCGACATCACCGACAACCTCAAGGATGGCAGCGTGCTGCCGCCGGCCAACGTCGTGCGTCACGACGATGACGACCCGTACCTGGTGGTGGCTGCGGACAAGGGCACCGCGACCTTCTCCGACATCGCCAACGGCATTGCCATCGACTACGGCTTCTGGCTCGGCGACGCGTTTGCCTCGGGGGGTTCAGCAGGTTACGACCACAAGAAGATGGGCATCACCGCCAAAGGTGCCTGGGTCGGCGTGCAGCGGCATTTCCGCGAGCGCGGCATCAACGTGCAGAAAGACAGCATCACCGTCATCGGCATCGGCGACATGGCTGGCGACGTGTTCGGCAACGGCCTGTTGATGTCCGACAAGCTGCAATTGGTGGCGGCGTTCAACCACCTGCACATCTTCATCGACCCCAACCCGGAGCCCGCCAGCAGCTTCGCCGAACGTCAACGCCTGTACGACCTGCCGCGCTCGGCGTGGAGCGACTACGACACCTCGATCATGTCCGCCGGTGGCGGCATCTTCTCGCGCAGCGCCAAGAGCATCGCCATCAGCGCGCAGATGAAAGAGCGTTTCGACATCAAGGCCGACAAGCTGACCCCGACCGAACTGCTCAATGCGCTGCTCAAGGCACCGGTCGACCTGCTGTGGAACGGTGGTATCGGCACTTACGTCAAGTCCAGCGAAGAGAGCCACGCCGATGTCGGCGACAAGGCCAACGACGCACTGCGCGTCAATGGCAACGAACTGCGCTGCAAGGTGGTGGGCGAGGGCGGCAACCTGGGCATGACCCAGCTGGGCCGCGTCGAGTTCGGCTTGAATGGCGGTGCGACCAACACCGACTTCATCGACAACGCGGCCGGGGTGGATTGCTCCGACCACGAGGTCAACATCAAGATCCTGCTCAACGAAGCCGTGCAGGCCGGCGACATGACCGAGAAGCAGCGCAACCTGCTGCTGGGCAGCATGACCGAGGAAGTCGGCCATCTGGTGCTCGGCAACAACTACAAGCAGACCCAGGCGCTGTCCCTGGCGGCGCGCAAGGCCTACGAGCGGTTGGCCGAGTATCGTCGCCTGATGGCCGACCTGGAAGTGCGTGGCAAGCTGGATCGGGCCATTGAGTTCCTGCCAACCGAGGAGCAGCTCAACGAGCGTGTCGCGAACAAGCAGGGCCTGACCCGGGCCGAGCTGTCGGTACTGATTTCCTACAGCAAGATCGACCTCAACGAGGCGCTGCTGGCCTCGCCGGTTCCCGACGATGCCTACCTGACCCGCGACATGGAAACGGCTTTCCCGCCGTCGCTGGTCAGCAAGTACGCCGAGGCCATGCGCAGCCATCGCCTCAAGCGCGAGATCGTCAGCACCCAGATCGCCAACGACCTGGTCAACAACATGGGCATCACCTTCGTGCAGCGGCTGAAGGAGTCAACCGGCATGACCCCGGCCAGCGTGGTCGGGGCCTATGTCATCGTGCGTGACATCTTCCACCTGCCGCACTGGTTCCGCCAGATCGAGGCGCTGGACTATCAGGTGTCCGCCGATGTGCAGTTGGCGTTGATGGACGAACTGATGCGCCTGGGCCGTCGCGCCACCCGCTGGTTCCTGCGCAGCCGCCGCAACGAGCTGGATGCAGGTCGCGACGTGGCGCACTTCGGTCCGCACATCGCGGCGCTGGGCCTCAAGCTGGACGAACTGCTCGAAGGGCCGACCCGCGAGCGCTGGCAGACCCGCTACCAGGGTTACGTCGAGTCGGGCGTGCCGGAGTTGCTGGCGCGCATGGTTGCCGGTACCAGCCACCTGTACACGCTGCTGCCGATCATCGAGGCGTCGGATGTGACCGGTCAGAACGCCGCCGAAGTGGCCAAGGCGTTCTTCGCCGTGGGCAGCAAGCTGGACCTGACCTGGTACCTGCAGCAGATCAGCAGCCTGCCGGTGGAAAACAACTGGCAAGCACTGGCCCGCGAGGCGTTCCGCGACGATATCGACCTGCAGCAGCGGGCGATCACCATCTCCGTGCTGAAGATGCAGGACGCTCCCGGCGACGTCGAGGAACGGCTGGACCTGTGGTTGGAACAGCACGAAGTGATGGTCAAGCGCTGGCGCGCCATGCTCGATGAGATCAAGGCCGCCACGGGGACCGATTACGCCATGTACGCAGTGGCCAACCGTGAACTGATGGACCTGGCCCTGAGCGGTGGAGCTCCGCAGCTCTAACTTGTAGACAAACCCATTCGCGCCGCGCCGCGAATGGGTTTGTCGATTCTCCGCCTGCACCCCGTATTCGCTGTCATCGTAGTACCTGTATGCGGGATACCTGTATCCCTGCAGTGCCCATATCCCTGTAGTGCCTGTCCAGAACCTGCTTGTTCAAACTGAGATCGGTCATCCGTGCAGTTTCGCTTTGCGCTGCCTGATGAAAACCTCAGCTCAACATCAACGACAGGATATGGACGTCAGCATGAATACATTTGCGGCAGGTTCCTTCTACGCACAACTCGAATGCATCACCCCTGGCCACACAGGTATCGTCGGCGTTGCTGAAAACGCCACGGTGCCTACTCAGAGAGGGCAACTGGTCATTGGCGAAACCTCAGCACGCGTAGTGTTTTTTTTCGACTACAAAGGGCAGGCGCAGGGTCGTATCCACTTCCGCATTCGTGCTGCCTTGAAGGGCAGTTGGCGCGGCGCCACGCTGGGCGTGAGCGGTGACGGGTCGTTGAGTCTGAACACACCTGAGTACGAAGCGGATGACTGGGGCATCGTCCCGCTGAATGCGTGGGGAACAGGATCCAAGCTTGAGTTCAGCCTGCAAACCAGGCAAGGCCGGCAGGTCGGTCTTCATTCAGAACGCCGCCTTGCCTTGGGCGCAGAACCAGTCGGCGTATTTCGTCCCACATTGCGTCGGGGTTGAACAGACCGGGCGGCATCCACTCACGCAACGTTCCAACGATCTCCCTTACCAAAGCTGAAGGGTGCAGTCCTGTACGTCACCACCCTTTTTTGGACGGAGTAATTATTTACCGCAGGGTGCACTTCCCGCCGTCATAGCCTCTTGGTCATGCAGAGAAGGGCATGCGCCCTGATCAAGAAGCGACCTGGGAGGTCACTATGAAAAATTTAATGGGCACTTCATTCATTGCACAGCTGAAATGCATCGCGGGCACTTACCCACCGTTTGTCGCGCTTTCCGAAGGCGACATCGCGGCGAAGTCGGGTTGGTTGGAGCTGACGCATGATTCGTCACGCTCGGTCGCATTCAGGTTCCAATTTCTCAGCCAAACCGAAGATCGTTTTCACTATGCGATTACCGGAGCGGAGGAGGCTGGCTATTACGCCGATGCGGCGCTGGGCGTGAGCTTGAACAGCTACGTAGGGCTGTATCATCTGGCCACAGTCGAGAACGTCTGGAAGTTTGACTTCACCGCGACGGGGCTGGATGAAGAAGGTTTTTGGCTGCGCGACAAGGACGGCTATCGCATGGCAGTGACTGAAATCCCGCATGCGGGGTTTGTAAGCATTCCCGGGGTGGCGGGTGTACCTCGACTGAACGTAGCCTCGGGAACCCTTGCGCGATTTGAATTGACGGCGGTACGCGCGTTGGGCTGAGGGTTGCCCAACCGATACG
Organism: Pseudomonas rhizosphaerae; assembly: GCF_000761155.1. Classification (NCBI taxonomy): domain Bacteria; kingdom Pseudomonadati; phylum Pseudomonadota; class Gammaproteobacteria; order Pseudomonadales; family Pseudomonadaceae; genus Pseudomonas; species Pseudomonas rhizosphaerae. The sequence goes on from NZ_CP009533.1 coordinate 1,324,783, forward strand.
CCTGACAAAAAAAGGGTCGCTCTCCTGAGAGAGCGACCCTTTTATTTTTCCATCGACAAACAGGCGTTATGCAACAGGCATCAAGCCTGAACCACCGGAATGTTCGCGTTGGCCGCGGCATCGCGGAACTCGGCGATCTGGTCGAAGCTCAGGTAGCGGTACACATCGGCAGCCATGCTGTCGATGCTGGCCGCGTACTCCATGTACTCCTCGACCGTTGGCAGCTTGCCCAGGATGGACGCGACGGCGGCCAGCTCGGCGGACGCCAGGTACACGTTGGCACCGTCGCCCAGACGGTTCGGGAAGTTACGAGTCGAAGTCGACACCACGGTGGAGTTGGGTTCCACGCGTGCCTGGTTACCCATGCACAGCGAGCAGCCTGGCATCTCCATGCGCGCGCCAGCCTTGCCGTAGATGCCGTAGTAGCCTTCTTCGGTCAGCTGATGGGCATCCATCTTGGTCGGTGGCGACAGCCACAGACGGGTCGGCAGTTGGCCCTTGACCTTGTCGAGCAACTTGCCGGCAGCGCGGAAGTGACCGATGTTGGTCATGCACGAACCGATGAACACTTCGTCGATCTTCTCGCCCTGAACGGTGGACAGCAGGCGTGCATCGTCCGGATCGTTCGGTGCGCACAGGACCGGCTCTTTCAGGTCGCTCAGGTCGATCTCGATGATTTCGGCGTATTCGGCGTCGGCATCGGCACTCAGCAGTTGCGGGTTCGCGACCCACGCTTCCATGGCCTGGGCACGACGTTCCATGGTCCGCGCATCGCCGTAGCCTTCGCTGATCATCCAGCGCAGCAGGGTGATGTTGGACTTCAGGTATTCGGCGATGGCCTTTTCCGGCAGCTTGATGGTGCAACCGGCGGCGGAGCGTTCGGCCGAGGCGTCGGACAGTTCGAACGCCTGCTCGACGGTCAGCTCGTTCAAGCCTTCGATTTCCAGGATGCGACCCGAGAAGGCGTTGATCTTGCCTTTCTTTTCGACGGTCAGCAGGCCTTTCTGGATGGCGTAGTACGGAATCGCGTGGACCAGGTCGCGCAGGGTGATGCCCGGCTGCATGGTGCCCTTGAAGCGCACCAGGACCGACTCGGGCATGTCCAGCGGCATGACGCCGGTGGCGGCGGCGAAAGCCACCAGGCCTGAGCCGGCCGGGAACGAGATGCCGATCGGGAAGCGGGTGTGCGAGTCACCACCGGTGCCGACGGTGTCCGGCAGCAGCATGCGGTTCAGCCAGCTGTGGATGATGCCGTCGCCTGGACGCAGGGACACGCCGCCACGGGTGCGGATGAAATCCGGCAGGGTGTGGTGGGTGGTCACGTCGATCGGCTTTGGATAGGCCGCGGTGTGGCAGAAGGACTGCATGACCAGGTCGGCCGAGAAACCCAGGCAGGCCAGGTCCTTGAGCTCGTCGCGGGTCATCGGGCCGGTGGTGTCCTGGGAGCCGACGGTGGTCATCTTCGGCTCGCAGTAGGTGCCGGGACGAACGCCTTGGTTCTCAGGCAGGCCACAGGCCTTGCCGACCATCTTCTGCGCCAGGGTGTAGCCCTTGCCGGTATCGACCGGGGCTTCTGGCAGCTTGAACAGATCGGTCGGGCCCAGGCCCAGTTCGGCGCGTGCCTTGTCGGTCAGGCCACGGCCGACGATCAGCGGAATGCGGCCGCCAGCGCGGACTTCGTCGAGCAGTACAGGGGTCTTGAGCTCGAAGGTGGTGATCACTTCGTCGCTGTCGTGCTTGCAGACCTTGCCCTGGTGCGGGTACAGGTCGATCACGTCGCCCATGTTGATGTTCGACACGTCGAACTCGATCGGCAGGGCGCCGGCGTCTTCCATGGTGTTGTAGAAGATCGGGGCGATCTTGGTGCCGAAGCAGAAACCACCGGCGCGCTTGTTCGGCACGTACGGGATGTCGGTACCGAAGAACCACAGCACCGAGTTGGTGGCCGATTTACGCGACGAACCGGTACCGACCACGTCACCCACGTAGGCGACGGGGTAGCCGTCGGCGTACATCTGGGCAATCTGCTTCATCGGGCCGATCGAACCCTGGACGTCGGGCACGATGCCTTCGCGGGCCATCTTCAGCATGGCCAGGGCGTGCAGCGGGATGTCCGGGCGCGACCAGGCGTCGGGTGCAGGGGAGAGGTCGTCGGTGTTGGTTTCGCCGGTGACCTTGAAGACGCGCAGGCTGATCTTGTCGGCCAGGGTCGGACGCTTCTTGAACCACTCGCCGTCGGCCCAGGATTGCAGTACGCCCTGAGCGTGGGCATTGCCGTTCTTGGCTTTTTCCGCGACGTCGTGGAAGGCGTCGAACATCAGCAGGGTGAACTTGAGCTGTTCGGCAGCTACCGGCGCCAGGGTGGCGTCGTCGAGCAGTTCGACCATGGTGGCGATGTTGTAGCCGCCCTGCATGGTGCCGAGCAGTTCGACGGCGCGCTTGCTGTCGATCAGCGGCGAGGTGGCTTCGCCCTTGGCCACGGCGGACAGGAAGCCGGCCTTGACGTAGGCGGCTTCGTCCACCCCTGGCGGTACGCGGTTGGTGATCAGGTCGACCAGGAAGGCTTCTTCGCCGGCGGGAGGGTTCTTCAGCAGCTCGACCAGGCCTGCGGTTTGTTCGGCGTTAAGCGGCTGGGGCACGATACCCTGGGCGGCACGCTCTTCGATGTGTTTGCGATAGGCTTCAAGCACAGTTATTACCCTCATCAGTGGTCCCGGAAGGGACGCTCATCCAGGGAACGCCTGCATCCATGCGCACGGTCTTTTCGGCCGTTCAGCCAGGAAGGCAGGTATTCCTTACAGAAGCTGTTTTCAAAGTTTTACGCCTGTAGAAGGGAAAACTGATGAGGGCTGGCACCGGATGAACGGTGCCAACACCCTTCTACTGGATCAACTGTGCTCGTGACGCTTTGAAAACAGCTTCCAATGGACATTGGCGCCTAAAAAGGCTGCATGATTCTACGTTATCTTGCGCAGGAAGTTAAGTTAAGCCCCACTCTTTCTGGGGTGACCCCTGTTAGACAAAGGACTAACATGCGCCCGGTGTTCCACCGTCCAGCGTGCCGATCCACCATGTCCAACCATTCCATCAAGACGCCCTGCGTGGGCTTGTGCTCGACCGTCTACGGCGACCTGGTGTGCCGCGGCTGCAAGCGCTACCACCATGAAGTCATCCATTGGAACGGCTATGACGAGGCGCAGAAACGCGCGGTGTGGGTCCGTCTGGAGCAGTTGCTGGTGCAGGTCATGGTGGCCAAGCTGGAAGTGTTCGACCCCTTGAAGCTGCGCCAACAACTGGAACAACGCAAGATCCGTTTCGTCGAGCGGCAGTCGGAATACTGCTGGGCCTACCAGTTGATCGCCCGTGGTGCCCGTGTGATCAACAACCTGGAAGCCTATGGGCTGGTGCTGCTGCCCGAGTTCCGCGATTGGGATCTGCCGCAACTGCGCGATGCCATCGATCGGGAATTCTTCATTCTGTCCGAGGCTCATTACCAACGTTATATCGCGCCGGCGTTCGTGCGCGAGTTGAGCGAACAGCGCATTATCTGAATCTAAGTCTGCGGTGAGGCCTTCGCGGGCAGAGGCCCGCTCCCACCGGGACCGCGCTTGCTCTTGTGTGGGAGCGGGTCTCTGCCCGCGAACAGGCTACCCCGATCACTCCATAATTCTGGATACCCCCATGCTCATAGTCGCCGACGAAAACATCCCGCTGCTCGACGCTTTCTTCGAAGGCTTTGGAGAAATCCGCCGCTACCCTGGCCGGTCCATCGATCGGGCGGCGGTTGCCGATGCCGATGTGCTGCTGGTGCGCTCGGTGACTCAGGTCGACCGTGCCCTGCTCGAGGGCAGCAAGGTGCGCTTCGTTGGCACCTGCACGATCGGCACCGACCATCTGGACCTCGAGCACTTCGCCCAAGCCGGTATCCGCTGGGCCAGCGCACCGGGCTGCAATGCCCGTGGTGTGGTCGACTACGTGCTGGGCAGCCTGCTGACCCTGGCCGAGATCGAAGGGCTGCCCCTGAGCGAGCGGCGTTACGGCATTGTCGGGGCCGGCCAGGTCGGCGGGCGCCTGGTCCAGGTGCTGCGCGGCCTGGGCTGGGACGTGCAGGTGTGCGACCCCTTGCGCGAGGCGCAAGAAGCCGGCGATTTCGTCAGCCTGGAGCACATCCTTGAATACTGCGACGTGATCAGCCTGCACACGCCGTTGACCCGCAGCGGCCCTCACCCGACCTGGCACCTGTTCGACGATGCGCGTCTGCGCGCTCTCAAGCCGGGCACCTGGCTGATCAATGCCGCGCGAGGCCCGGTGATCGACAATGCCGCGCTGGGCTGGGTCCTGCTGGAGCGTGAAGACCTGCAAGCGGTGCTCGACGTCTGGGAACGTGAACCTGCGGTCGATCCGGCGCTGGCCGAGTGCTGCGTCATCGCTACCCCACACATTGCCGGCTACAGCCTCGACGGCCGCCGCCGCGGCACGGCGCAGATCTACCAGGCGCTGTGCGGATTCCTCGGGCGCGGGGTCGAGATCCACTTGGACGACCTCTTGCCCAAGCCTTGGCTACGCGAAGTCGGCCTGAGCACCGACACCGACCCGGCCTGGGCGCTGGCCATGCTCTGTCGGGGTGTCTACGATCCCCGTCGCGACGATTCCGACTTGCGCCGAAGCCTGGGTGTCGACATCGCCCGGCAACGGCTGGCCTTCGACCAGTTGCGCAAGCACTACCCGCCACGCCGAGAGATCGAAGGTCTGCGGGTGCGCATCGACGGCCCTGCGCCTGCGCTGGAGCGCATCGTCACGGCCCTGGGCGCAGTGCTGGTCTAGCCGGGTGCTGTTGACCAGGGCGCAAAAAGCAGAAACCCGGCCACTGGGGCCGGGTTTCAAAAGCAGCGAAGCGGGTGGGTCGATCAGTCGTTGCCGACCGGCTTGACCACATGTTCTTCCAGTTCGCGACAGGCGTCCTGCACCATGTCTTCGGTAATGGGCACTTCGCGTCCCTGTTCATCGATGATCGAGCCACCGACGGGCTCGTGGGGATGCACGCGTACCACTTCGATGCTCTTTTGCGTGTCGTCATGCGAGCTCATGGCCTGTCTCCTCTTCAGGTGTGTGCGCCGTCTGCTACGGGGCTGCTTCCTAGCTGACTTTGTCCGTTTGATGGAGTTCCACTGTAGTCGATCGAGTGTCTGGGTGTAGGCTTGCAGATCATTCGAATGCGGATCATCTACCTTGCAGCTATTGTCTTCAAGTCAACGTCGTGGCTTGCGCCTGGCCTGGCGCTTCGTGCGTCCCTATCGATGGCAGGCATTCGGCGCGCTGCTTGCGCTGCTGGTCACCGCCGGTATCACCTTGTCCATGGGGCAGGGCATTCGACTGCTGGTCGACCAAGGCTTCATGACCCAGTCGGCGCACCTGCTCAACCGTTCCATCGCCGTGTTCATGGTCCTGGTGCTGGCCCTGGCCACGGGAACGTTCGCGCGCTTCTATTTGGTGTCGTGGATCGGCGAGCGCTGCGTCGCCGACATCCGCAAGCAGGTATTCGACCATCTGGTTCATCTGCACCCGGCGTTCTACGAGAACAACCGCAGTTCGGAAATCCAGTCTCGGCTGACCACCGACACGGCATTGCTGCAGTCGGTCATCGGCTCGTCGCTGTCGATGTTTCTGCGCAACCTGCTGATGGTGATCGGCGGGGTGGTGCTGCTGTTCGTCACCAACCCCAAGCTGACCAGCATCGTGGTGGTCGCCTTGCCGCTGGTGCTGGCGCCGATCCTGATGTTCGGACGCCAGGTGCGGCGCCTGTCGCGGCAAAGCCAGGACCGCATCGCCAACGTCGGCAGCTACGTTGCCGAAACCCTGACCCAGATCAAGACGGTACAGGCCTACAATCACCAGGCCGAAGACCAGCGGCGCTTCGCCGTCACCGTGGAGCAGGCCTTCGATACCGCCAGGCAGCGCATCGTCCAGCGCGCCTGGCTGATCGCACTGGTGATCGTGCTCGTACTGGGCGCCGTCGCGGTGATGCTGTGGGTAGGCGGCATGGACGTGATCGGCGGGCGCATTTCAGCGGGTGAACTGGCCGCGTTCGTTTTCTACAGCCTGATCGTGGGCAGCGCCTTCGGCACCCTCAGCGAGGTGGTCGGCGAGTTGCAGCGCGCCGCCGGTGCCGCCCAGCGCATCGCCGAGTTGTTGCAGGCACGCAGCGATATTCAGCCGCCTGCCGCCGGTTTGCATCAGTTGCCGTCGCGGGTGACAGGGGCGTTGGCCCTCCAGGACGTGGTCTTCGCCTATCCGACGCGTATCGACGCACCGGCCATCCAGGGCATGAGCCTGACGGTCCGCCCGGGTGAAACCCTGGCCTTGGTCGGGCCTTCCGGTGCAGGCAAGTCGACGTTGTTCGATTTGCTGTTGCGTTTCTACGATCCGCAGCAGGGCCGCCTACTCATCGACGGGGTCGATCTGCGCGAGGTGGATCCCCAGGATCTGCGTCGACATTTCGCCATCGTATCGCAGACCCCGGCGTTGTTCTTCGGCAGTGTGGAGGACAACATCCGCTACGGTCGCGCGGACGCTACCGCCGAGCAGGTCGAAGCGGCTGCGCGCATCGCCCATGCCCACGACTTCATCCTGCAGTTGCCCCAAGGCTACCAGACACCCCTCGGCGACGCCGGCATGGGGCTGTCGGGAGGCCAGCGACAGCGCCTGGCGATTGCCCGCGCCTTGCTGGTCGACGCGCCCATCCTGCTGCTCGACGAGGCTACCAGCGCCCTGGATGCGCAGAGCGAGCACCTCATCCAGCAAGCCATGCCCACCCTGATGCAGGGCCGCACGACGCTGGTGATCGCCCACCGTCTGGCCACGGTGCAGAATGCCGATCGCATAGCGGTGATTGACCAGGGATGTCTGGTGGCACTGGGTACCCACGCCGAGCTGGTGGCCAGCAATGCACTGTATGCGCGCCTGGCGCATCTGCAGTTTGGACGCTAGCGCGAAGGGCCCCCGGAGCTGGGGGCCGGAACTGTCAGCGGTATTGGCAGAGGTACGCGGTTTCCACGTCCACGACCAGCTGAAACTTGCTGTTGGCGGGCACGTTGAAGCGACTGCCGGCGGTGAAGGTTTCCCACTCGCTGGCATCGGGCAGCTTGACCTTCAAGGCGCCAGAGACCACGTGCATGATCTCGCTCTGGGCCGTACCGAACTCATACTCGCCCGGCGCCATGACACCAATGGTGGCTGGGCCGTCGGCATCGGCAAAAGCAATGGACTTGACGGTGCCGTCGAAGTACTCGTTGACCTTGAACATGAGGCGGTTCCTTGCGAAGGGATGGAAATGGCTGGCCAGTATGCCCAACCCCCGGCAGGCCGTCATCCGCTTTACGGCGCCAGCACCATGGGCAGCAGGCGCGCGGTATTGCGCGCATCTTCCAGCGCCCGGTGCTGCTGGCCGCTGAACTGCAGGCCGGCCAGTTGCAGTGCGCTGGTCAAGGCAAGCGGTCGTGGCAGCTGACGGGCCTTGGCGAAGCGTTGCTTGAGGTTGATGTGAGGCACTCGTGCCAGCACGCTCTCCAGGTTGTGCCGTTGCCAGTCCTGCAACAGCTGCAGGCGGTCGTAATCGCCCCAGCTGACCCATCCCTGCAGTTGCCCCCGGTACGGCGACAGCCATTGCTCGAAATCTTTCCAGACCTGGGTCAGGCCCGCCGCGGCATCCACGTCCGCTTGGCCGATGTGGGTCAGCGCTCGGCAAAAAGGCGTCAGGCTGGGGCGTCGCAGCGGTTTGACGAAACGCTGGAAGTGGTCGACCTCGCTTGCGTCGCGGTTGACCAGGCTTGCGCCGATCTCGATGATTTCCATTTCAGTGACCGGCCAACCTCCGTCGTCGGTGGTGGCCTCCAGGTCGATGACCAGCCAATGCGGCATACCAGGCTCCCAGGCACATGCGCTTAGAGGCTAGAGCCTAACCCGGCGCAAAGAGTTCCGATATCCCGGCGACCGCGTGACAGAGCGGCTCGGCTCAGCCGGCTGTGGAGGAGGGCAAGGGTGTCCGACGCGGGTACATGGTTTAGCAGTTGTCAGCCCGATGGAAAAGCCCTAGCGTACGTGCTTCGCAAAACGGCTGGTGGGGGTTCTCTGCCTTGAAGTACGGTTATGTTAAGGCGGCCCTGCCACGCATGTTGCTGGCTGGCCTGGCCCTGTGGGCACTGGGCGGCCAGGCAGCCCAGGAAGTGCGCATCGGCGCGGCCCATTTTCCGCCCTACGTCGTGCACCCTGAGCAGGGCCGCAACGAAGGCCTGCTGCCGATGCTGATCGAGCAGCTCAACCAGGCGCAGACCACCTGGCATTTCGTCATGGTGCCCACTTCGATCGCCCGGCGTTATCAGGACTTCGAGCGGGGCAGGGTCGACATGGCGATCTTCGAGAACCCGCTATGGGGGTGGCAGCGCATCAAGCATCGTGCCGTCGATCTGGGCCTCGAGGATGCCGAAGTGTTCGTGGCGCTCAAGGAAGGTAACGACCAGGACGTTTTTGCCGATCTCACGGGCAAGCGGATGGCGCTGTTCTATGGCTACCACTACGCCTTCGCGGATTTCGACGCCAATCCGCAATACCTGCTGCGCCGTTTCAATGCCGTGCTGACCTATTCGCACGAAAGCAACCTGATGATGGTGGTTCGCAAGCGGGCCGACATCGCGATGGTCACGCGCTCGTTCCTTGCCGATTTCGTGGCCAACAACCCGGACGTTGGCGCGCAGCTGCTGGTCTCGCAACGCGTGGACCAGATCTATCGGCACTACGCGCTGGTACGTCCCGGCGCGCCGATCACGGCCGAGGAGTTCACCACGCTGATGCAACAGATGCACGCCACGGGAAGACTGTCGCCCATCTTCACACCTGCCAAGGTGGCCGTACTGGAGCAGCCAGTGCGTCGGGTCGCCGTGCACAACCCTGCTGTCAAGCCCTGAACTAACGGTACGATTTGCGCCCGGACACGCGGGAGACGTACGCCCGGCTTTCCCGTTCGGCTTCTTCACGGGTCGCGAACGGGCCTTCGAGGGTGTTTTCCCGCGTGCTGAAGAAATAGAAGCCATTGACCGTGCTGAAGCGTTCGGCACGAAAGTGCGTGGTTTCAACGAGGTCCTGGGCACGCTTGCCAAACATGATGTGCATCCTGTGTAGAAATGAATCTCTGTAGTGGATCGGGTAAGCCCACGACCAGCGCCATCGTTGCCGCACGATAACGCTGGCGGCAAGAGCTTAAAGCATTTCTTCGGGTCGTACCCACTGGTCGAACTCGGCTTCGCTCAAGTAGCCCAGAGACAGCGCAGACTCGCGCAGGGTCAAGCCCTCAGCGTAGGCCTTCTTGGCGATCTCGGCGGCTTTATCGTAGCCGATGTGCGGGTTGAGGGCTGTCACCAGCATCAGGCCGCGCTCCAGGTGCTCACCCATTTGTTGCGCATCCGGTACCAGGCCAGCCACGCAGTGCTCCTGAAAGTTGCGACAGCCATCGGCGAGCAGCTTGATGGACTGCAGCAGGTTATGAATGATCACCGGCTTGTATACGTTCAACTGCAGGTGGCCCTGACTGGCAGCGATACCGATCACCACGTCATTGCCCATCACCTGACAGGCCAGCATGGACAGCGCTTCGCATTGGGTCGGATTGACCTTGCCCGGCATGATCGAACTGCCCGGCTCGTTGGCGGGCAGCTTGATTTCGGCAATGCCGGCACGCGGACCGGAACCGAGCAGGCGGAAATCGTTGGCCAGCTTCATCAAGGCCACGGCCAGTGTCTTAAGAGAACCCGACAGGCTGGTCAGGGGTTCATGGCCGGCCAACGCTGCGAACTTGTTCGGCGCGGTGACGAACGGCAGTCCGGAAAGCGCTGCCAGCTCGGCGGCGATCGCTTCGCCGAAGCCCTTCGGAGCATTGAGCCCGGTCCCCACCGCAGTGCCGCCCTGGGCCAGCTCGCACACGGCGGGCAGGGCACTGCGAATAGCCTTCTGCGCATAGTCGAGTTGCGCCACGTAGGCCGAGACTTCCTGGCCGAAGGTGATCGGCGTGGCATCCATCATGTGCGTGCGACCGGTCTTGACCAGGTGCATGTGCCGCCCGGCCAGTTCAGCCAGTCCCTCGGCGAGCACAGCGATCGCCGGCAGCAAGTCGGCTTGTACAGCTTGTACGGCGGCGATGTGCATGGCGGTAGGGAAGCAATCGTTGGAGCTCTGCGAACGGTTGACGTGATCGTTGGGATGCACCGGCGACTTGCCGCCGCGGCCCTTGCCGGCCAGCTCGTTGGCGCGTCCGGCAATCACTTCGTTGACGTTCATGTTGCTCTGGGTACCGCTGCCGGTCTGCCACACGACCAGGGGGAACTGATCATCGTGTTCGCCAGCGAGCACTTCGTTGGCGGCCTGCTCGATCAGACGAGCGATGTCGGCCGGCAAATCGCCATTGCGATCATTGACCCGCGCGGCAGCCTTCTTGACCAAAGCCAGGGCGTGCGAAACCGGCAGTGGCATGCGCTCCTCGCCGATGGCGAAGTTCACCAGCGAGCGTTGGGTCTGGGCGCCCCAGTAGGCCTCTTCAGGAACTTCGACCGGTCCCAGGCTGTCTGTTTCGATACGACTCATGCTGTTCATGCTCCTTGTTGTCGGTCTCGCGTCACACCCTGAAGATGCACGTGCGGGTTTGGCTGCAGTTCATCGGCGGCTCTGGCTGTTAGGGTGCATACCGGGCTTCAGGTTCCATGAAACTGCGCCTGCCGTTCGTAGCCTGGGGTTGAGAGAGGCACGCGCTTGAGCGCAGAATGATCGTTTCTGGGGTTCTACCTCGCCTGCTAGATAAGGAAACTCGATGACTCGTTTTCGCGCCATCTGCACCGCGGCTGTTCTCGTCTGCGCCAGTGGCCAGGTACTTGCCGACACTGCCAGCCATAACGCCAGCGCTGACGCCTTCCTGATGATGGCTCATGCGGACAAACTCGGGACGCCGGTGTACATGCAGGTGCAGCAAATGTTCGCTCAGCGTTTCGAGCAGACCAAGGCACCAGCCAGCAAGCAAGCCACTCTGGAAACCTATCAGGCCAAGGCCAACGCCGCCCTGGATCAGGCCATCGGCTGGCCGAAGCTCAAGCCCGACATGATCAAGCTGTACACTACCAATTTCTCCGAGCAGGAGCTCAAGGACCTGGTCAAGTTCTACCAGTCGCCGTTGGGCAAGAAAGTCCTGGAAAAAATGCCGGCCGTGACCCAGCAATCTGCGCAGCTCACCCAGCAGAAGCTGGAAAGCGCAGTTCCGGTGGTCAACAAGCTGTTGGCTGACATGACCAAGGAGCTCGACCCTCAAGGCGCGGCCAAGGCTGCCGCCGGTCCGGCCAAGCCTGCGAAGCCGTAACGGAGTCGCCGCTAATGTCGATGAAGGAACGCATCGTTTCCACGCTGCAGATGCTGCAACCCGAGCATTTGCAGGTGTTGGACGAAAGTCATATGCACAGTCGCGGTACCGAGACCCATTACAAGGCGGTGTTGGTCAGCGAGCGCTTCGCCGGCCTCAACAGCGTCAAGCGCCACCAGTTGGTGTATGGCACGCTCGGCGAGCTGATGGGTGAGTTCCATGCCCTCGCGCTGCACACCTACACGCCCCAGGAATGGGCTCAGGTCGGTGCTGCGCCAGCGTCGCCGACCTGCGCAGGCGGTGGGCACTGAGTCAGGGATTTTGCTAGAATCCACAACCCGCCAGCGGCATGCCGCTGGCGGGTTTTTATTTGAGCTCTTGAAATCATGAGTTCTTGAAATCTCGATTCTCGAAGACCGAAGCCCCCTGAAAATCCGGTCCGGCCCTTGCGCGGTCGACCACCTGGAGCGTTTTACCCATGACCCAATCAATCGTCGTGGCGGCACTTTACAAGTTCGTCACCCTGGAAAACTACGTCGAAATGCGTGAGCCCCTGTTGCAGGCCATGCTCGACAACGGCATCAAGGGCACCCTGCTGATCGCCGAGGAAGGCATCAACGGCACGGTCTCCGGCACACGCGAAGGCATCGACGGGCTACTGGCCTGGCTCAAGCTCGATCCGCGCATGGACGACATCGACCACAAGGAATCGTATTGCGACGAACAGCCGTTCTATCGCACCAAGGTCAAGCTGAAGAAGGAAATCGTCACCCTCGGCGTTGCCGGCGTGGACCCCAATCGCACGGTTGGGACCTACGTCGAGCCGCAGGACTGGAACGCGTTGCTCGACGACCCTGAAGTCCTGCTCATCGACACCCGCAATGACTACGAAGTCGCCATCGGCACCTTTCAAGGCGCAGTCGACCCCAAGACAGCCTCGTTCCGCGAGTTTCCCGATTACATCAAGGCCCATTTCGACCCAGCGGTGCACAAGAAGGTCGCCATGTTCTGCACCGGCGGCATTCGCTGCGAAAAAGCCTCCAGCTACATGCTCGGCGAAGGCTTCGACGAGGTCTATCACCTCAAGGGTGGCATTCTCAAGTACCTGGAGCAGGTGCCCCAGCAGGAAAGCAAATGGGAAGGTGACTGCTTCGTCTTCGACAACCGGGTCACGGTGCGCCACGACCTGAGCGAGGGCGACTACGACCAGTGCCACGCCTGCCGCACGCCGATCAGTGCCCAGGACCGTGCCAGCGAGCACTACGTGCCCGGCGTCAGTTGCCCCCATTGCTGGAACAGCCTGAGCGAAAAGACCCGCAAGAGCGCCATTGATCGTCAGAAGCAGATCGAACTGGCTCGCGCGCGCAATCTGCCGCACCCTATCGGCCACAATTATCGCAAAGCCGCTCAGGACTGAGTTAATGTCGCGCAAACGCCTGATCTACGTGATGGACCCGATGTGCTCCTGGTGCTGGGGCTTCGCGCCCGTGGCCCAGGCTCTGATCGATCAGGCCGAGGCGGCAGGGGTGCACACCCACATCGTGGTCGGCGGCCTGCGCAGCGGCGGTGCGGCGCTGGAGCCCACTACCCGCGACTACATTCTCGAGCACTGGCACGCGGTGCACGATGCCACTGGCCAACCTTTCGAGTTCGAAGGCGCATTGCCGGCAGGCTTCGTCTATGACACCGAGCCTGCGTGCCGCGCCATCGTAGCGGTACGCGAGCTGGCACCCGATATGGCCTGGCCGCTGGTCAAGCTGATCCAGCAGGCGTTCTATACCCGCTGCCTTGACGTGACCCAACCGGCGGCACTGGCTGTCCTGGCCGAGCAGGCAGGGGTGCCGCGCATCGAGTTCGTCGAGGCATTCGACAGTGACCGCAGGGTGCAGACCACCCAGGCGGATTTCGCCTGGGCGCAGGGGCTGGGTATCGCCGGCTTCCCGACCTTGCTCGCCGAGCGCGACGGGCAGTTGGCCTTGCTCACTAATGGCTACCGGCCGCTTCCCGAGCTTGCACCGTTGCTGGCACGCTGGCTGGAACGAGCCGCCGATGCATGACCGACCCGGCGCGACCGGTGAAGCAGCTTCGCAGGGCGCAGTGTCGTCCGACCGACTGAGCTGGGCCGAAATCCGCCGGCTGGCCTTGCAACACAAGCGTACGCTGTGGACCGCCAACGGCGTTGCCGTACTGGCGACCCTGTGCAGCGTGCCGATCCCGTTGCTGTTGCCGCTGCTGGTCGATGAAGTGCTGCTAGGGCACGTCGGCAGTGCCACGCGCTGGATGAGCCACGTGCTGCCGGCGGGCTGGCAAGTCCCCGTGGGATTCATCGGCCTCATGCTGGTGGTCAGTCTCACCCTGCGTTGTGGCGCGTTGCTGTTCAACGTCGTGCAGGCGCGGTTGTTCGCCGGGCTGGCCAAGGACGTGGTCTATCGGTTGCGCCTGCGCCTGATCGAGCGGCTCAAGCGCATTTCGCTGAGTGAATACGAAAGCCTGGGCAGCGGGACCGTCACGACCCATCTGGTCACCGACCTGGACACCCTCGACAAATTCGTCGGCGAAACCCTCAGCCGTTTCCTGGTGGCCATACTGACCCTGGCCGGGACTGCCGGCATCCTGATGTGGATGCACTGGAAACTGGCCCTGTTGATCCTGCTGTTCAACCCTCTGGTGGTGTACGCCACGGTGCTGTTGGGCAAGCGTGTCAAACACCTGAAAAAACTCGAGAACGACAGTACGGCACGCTTCACCCAGGCGCTCAGCGAAACCCTGGACGCCATTCAGGAAGTGCGCGCCAGCAATCGTCAGGGCTATTTCCTGGGGCGCCTTGGTCTGCGTGCCCGCGAGGTCCGCGACTTCGCCGTCGCCTCCATGTGGAAGAGCGACGCATCGGGCCGTGCCAGTGCGCTGCTGTTCCAGTTCGGCATCGACATCTTTCGCGCCGCAGCGATGCTCACGGTGCTGTTCTCCGACCTGAGCATCGGCCAGATGCTGGCCGTGTTCAGTTACCTCTGGTTCATGATCACCCCAGTGGAACAGCTGCTGAACCTGCAATATGCCTACTACGCCGCAGGCGCCGCCCTCAATCGGATTAATGAATTGCTCGCCCGTGCCGATGAACCCAGGTATCCAGGTGGTAGCGATCCGTTCCACGACCGCGAGACCGTAGGCATCGATATTCGTGGCCTGAGCTTCGCCTATGTCGAAGACAAGGTGCTCGACCGCCTCGACCTGAGCATCGCGGCTGGCGAAAAGGTTGCCATCGTCGGCGCCAGTGGGGGTGGCAAAAGCACTTTGGTGCAGTTGCTGCTCGGGCTCTATACCGCGCAGGCCGGGGAGGTGCGCTTCGGCGGTACGCTGCAGCAGGCCATAGGCCTGGAGACGCTGCGCGATAACGTCGCCGTGGTGCTGCAGCATCCGTCGCTGTTCAACGATACCCTTCGCGCCAACCTGACCATGGGGCGCGAGGCCAGCGACCAGGCGTGCTGGAATGCCTTGCAGATCGCCCAGCTGGACAGCACCGTGCGGGATTTGCCGCAGGGGCTGGACAGCGTCGTCGGCCGCTCGGGCGTGCGTCTTTCCGGTGGCCAGCGGCAGCGCCTGGCGATCGCGCGCATGGTGCTCGCCGAGCCCAAGGTCGTCATCCTCGACGAGGCCACCTCGGCCCTCGATGCGGCCACCGAGTACAACTTGCATCAAGCCCTAGCGCGATTCTTGCGAGGGCGCACTACATTGATCATTGCCCACCGGCTGTCTGCGGTGAAGCAGGCCGACCGCGTACTGGTGTTCGACGGCGGCCGAATCGCCGAAGATGGCGACCATCAGCAACTCATCGCGGAGGGCGGGCTGTATGCGCGTCTGTACGGTTATCTGCAACAGGTTTGAGTTCGCACCTGGCGGCGCATGCGCCACGAAAAAAAAGGCCGAGCACCGAAAAAAAACTGTGCCGGTCCTTTCCGAAACTAGCCTAGAGTGTGCCAGTGGCGATTGAAGTTCTGACTTGGACGTTGCCTGGATGCTGAAGCAAGGAACCTCATGAAGCACACACAGACTCTCGATACACCGAGATTACTGGGGATTGTCTGGCCATTCATCGCCGTCGTGGGGTTGATGGCAATGCTGGGTTGCATCAGCCTTTACGCACTGTCCGCAGTGCGCAGCTATGTCGCGGGCGAAAGCTTCTGGTCCAAGGGCCAGAAAGACGCGATCTACTACCTCAACCTGTACGCCGACAGCCGGGACGAAGAGGTCTTCCAGAAATACCTGCGCGCCATCGCCATTCCCCAGGGCGGGCATCAGCTGCGCCTGGCCCTCGACCGGCCCGAGCCGGATCTGGCAGCGGCTCGGGCGGGCATTCTGAAGGGCAACAACCACCCCGACGACATGCAGAACATCGTCTGGCTGTACCGTCATTTCAGTGATGTCAGCTACATGTCCAGGGCCATTGCGCTGTGGAAGACCGGTGACACCTACCTGGTCCAGCTCGACGAACTGGCGCAGCGCATGCACGCCGCGCAGCAGGCCGGCACCGCAACCGAAGCGGACATGGCCCGCTGGAAGCACCAGATCATGCTCATCAACGACGCCGTCACGCCGGCAGCCATGGCTTTCAGCGCGGCGTTGGGGGAGGGCTCGCGGGCGGTCCAGTACCTGCTGGTGGTGAGCAACCTGCTGGTCGCGCTGCTGTTGATCGTCCTGGCCCTGTGGCGCACGCGCAAGCTGCTCAATCAGCGCCACGCCTTCGCCTACGCCCTGCAACTGGAAAAGGACCGCGCCCAGGTGACCCTGGCGTCGATCGGCGACGGCGTGATCACCACCGATGTCGAAGGCGCGATCCTCTACATGAACCCGGCCGCCGAACGCCTGACCCACTGGAGTGCCGACCAGGCCATGGGGCTGCCCCTGGCGGCGTTGTTCAATCTGCTCGACGAGAACGCGGAGAAAGACAGCTTCACCCTCATCGACCACATCGTCAGTGGCGACCTGCGTGGCGGCAGCGAACACGCGAAATTGATCCAGCGCCTGGACGGCAGCACGGTCTCGGTGACGCTGGTGGGTGCCCCCATCCAGACCGACCAGCACATCAGCGGAACCGTGCTGGTGCTGCACGACATGACCCAGGAACGCCAGTACATCGCCAACCTGTCGTGGCAGGCGACCCATGACGCGCTGACCGGCCTGGCCAACCGCCGCGAGTTCGAGTTCCGCCTCGAACAGGCACTTACGGCGTTGCAGCGCTACCCAGGCTGCCACTCGCTGATGTTCCTGGACCTGGACCAGTTCAAACTGGTCAACGACACCTGTGGCCATGCCGCCGGCGACGAGCTGCTTCGTCACATCTGTGCGGTGTTGCAATCCGGGCTGCGTGAGGGCGATACCCTGGCGCGCCTGGGTGGCGACGAATTCGGCATCCTCATCGAGAACTGCTCGACGACCGAGTCGGAAAAACTTGCCGAAACCCTGCGCCAGACCGTACAGAACCTGCATTTCGTGTGGAAGGGGCGCCCCTTCGTGACCACCGTGAGCGTCGGCATGGTTCACCTGACCCAGGCCCCGATCACCCTCGAAGCCTCGATGCGTGCCGCCGACATGGCCTGCTACCTGGCCAAGGAACGCGGCCGCAACCGAGTTCAGGTCTACCACACGGCTGATAGCGAGCTGACCGTGCGGGTCGACGAAATGGCGTGGGTTCAGCGCCTGCACATGGCCTTGGAAGAGAACCGGTTCTGCCTGTACGCTCAGGAAATTGCCGCGCTGAGCATCCAGGACGGTCCTCCCGGTGGGCATATCGAGATTCTCCTGCGCCTGAGCGATGAAACCGGGCGCATCATCATGCCCGAGGTGTTCATCCCAGCCGCCGAGCGCTATGGCCTGATGACCGCCCTGGACCGCTGGGTCGTGCAGAATGTGTTCAAGGTGGTGCGCCAGACCCTTGACCAACCCGACCAGGGGCCCTTGGCGGTGTGCGCCATCAACCTGTCGGGGATCAGCATCGGTGATGAGGAGTTCCTTGAGTTCCTCCGCGAGCAATTTAGCCTCTATGCAATTCCGGCAGAACTGATATGTTTCGAGATCACCGAGACCAGCGCGATTGCAAATCTGGGCAGCGCTATCCGCTTTATCAATGAATTGAAGGGCTTAGGGTGTCACTTTGCCCTCGACGACTTCTGTGCCGGTATGTCTTCTTTTGCCTATTTGAAACATTTACCCGTCGATTATTTGAAAATCGATGGCAGCTTCGTTAAAGATATGTTGGACGACCCGATCAATCGGGCGATGGTGGAAGTGATCAACCATATTGGCCATGTCATGGGCAAGCGCACCATTGCCGAGTTTGTCGAGACGCCTTTGATAGAACAGGCCTTGCTGGAAATTGGTGTCGACTACGCACAAGGCTATTTGATCGAGCGACCGCAGGTGTTCACCTGTGACAGTCTGCGCCGGCACCTGGGCAGGCTGCGGCCATTGCGATTTGGCGTTCCCGACACTTTCCGATAAGGGCAATTTGCCGCTGTTCTTCACTTAATTAAATGGAGGTTTGCCAGTGAACGATCCTTTTATTCGACTGGGTCCGCTGATGGACGCAAAGAGTTATCCCGAGTGGGCGCAGAAACTCATCGAAGACTGCGCGCCTAACAAGCGGCGGGTCGTCGAGCATGAGGTCTATGCACGAATGCGCGACAATCAGCTGAGCTCGCGCACCATGCGCCACTACCTGATCGGCGGCTGGCCGGTGGTGGAGCAGTTCTCGCTGTACATGGCGCAGAACCTGACCAAGACGCGCTTTGCCCGGCATCCGGGCGAGGACATGGCGCGGCGCTGGCTGATGCGCAATATCCGCGTCGAGCTCAACCATGCCGATTACTGGGTGCACTGGAGCCAGGCGCATGGCGTCAGCCTTCAGGACCTCATCGCCCAAGACGTGCCGGCCGAGCTGCATGCGCTCAGCCATTGGTGCTGGCAGAGCTGTGCCACCGACTCGCTGGCGGTCGCCATGGCGGCCACCAACTATGCCATCGAGGGTGCAACCGGCGAGTGGTCGGCAGTCGTGTGCGCTGACGACACCTACGCCCAGGCATTCCCCGAGCAGAACCGCAAGCGCGCCATGCGCTGGTTGAGCCTGCACGCCCAGTACGACGATGAGCATCCATGGGAAGCCCTGGAAATCATCTGCACGCTGATCGGCAACCACGCTACCGAAGCGCAGCAGACCGAGCTGCGCAACGCCATCTGCAAAAGCTACGACTTCATGTTCCTGTTTCTCGAGCGTTGCATGGCGCTCGAGCAGCAGCGCACCACGACCCTGGACAACAGGGTCGTGGCGTGAAGCCGGTTAGTGGTTGGCAACACAGTGCTGCTCTGACGCAGCACTAGCAGGATCGCCTCAGGCGGCACCAATGTTGCGCGACAGGCTGGCTGGCCGGTCGTCACAACGGTTGGCGCCCGCCCTGAGGACACCTTTCACTGGGCGTCGAACGCCTGGCCGTTGATCCCGGCACTGTCGGGTCCCATCAGATACAAGTACACCGGCATGATGTGCTCGGGCAGCGGGTTGCGGCTCGGTTCCTCGGCCGGGTACGCCTGCGCGCGCATGGCGGTACGCGTCGCGCCAGGGTTGATGCTGTTGGAGCGCGCGGCGCTGACGCCTTCCAGCTCGTCCGCCAGGGTCTGCATCAAGCCCTCGGTGGCGAACTTCGATACGCCATAGGCACCCCAGTGCGCACGGCCCTTGCGACCGACGCTGCTGGAGGTGAACACCACCGAGCCATCCGCCGCTTGCTTGAGCAAGGGCAGCAGGGCACGAGTCAGCATGAAAGTGGCATTCACATTGACCTGCATCACCTGGACGAATTCGTCGTCGGGCAGCACGTCGAGCGGCGTCCGCGGGCCAATGATCGAAGCGTTGTGCAGCAGGCCGTCGAGACGGCCGAACGTGGTCTCGATCATCTGCGCCAGCTGCGCATACTGCTCGGTGTGCGCGCTTTGCAGGTCGAATGCGATGACCACCGGCTGGGCATGCCCGGCTGCTTCGATTTCGTCATAGACAGCCGTGAGGTTGGATTCGGTCTTGCCCAGCAGCAACACGGTGGCACCATGGGCTGCGTAGGTTTTCGCGGCGGCGGCGCCGATGCCGCGGCCGGCACCGGTGACCAGGATGACGCGCCCGGCCAGCAGGTCGGGGCGGGCTGAGTAATCGAACATGGGATCTCCCGGATAATGAGTTGGCTCAGCAGCTGCAGAGGGCTTGATCCAGCACGCGGCGCAGATCCGACGGGTGATCCACCACCACATCGGCGCCCCAGTGATCGGGATTGTCGTCGGGGTGGATGTAGCCGTAGCGCACCGCAGCGGTCTTGGTCCCGGCGTCGCGGCCCGACGCGATGTCGCGCAGGTCGTCGCCGACGAACAGCACGCTGGCCGGGTCCAGGCCAAGCGTGCTGCAGGCCAGGCGCAGCGGTTCGGGGTCCGGCTTGCTGCGCGTCACGTGGTCGGGGCAGATGAGCAGTGCCGAGCGCTGGGCCAGCCCCAGCTGCTGCATGATCGGCTCGGCGAAGCGCAGTGGCTTGTTGGTCACCACGCCCCAGATCAGGTTGGCCTGCTCGATGTCGTCGAGCAGTTGCGCCATGCCTTCGTACAAATGGCTGTGGACCGCGCAGCCTTGTTGGTAACGCTCGAGAAACTCCAGGCGCAATGCTTCAAATTGCTCGGTCTCGGCCGGCACGTCGAACGAGGCCTGGACCATCGCCTTGGCGCCACCAGAGATCACGTCGCGAACCCGTTGCTCGTCGATGGGCGGCAGGTCGCGCGCAGCGCGCATGGCCTGGCAGATGGCGATGAAGTCCGGCGCGGTGTCGAGCAACGTGCCGTCCATGTCGAAGAGTACCGCTCGCAGGCGCATGCTCATTCCTCGCGTAGGGTCTGGATCATGTAGTTGACGTCGACGTCCGCCGCTAGCTTGTAGTGCTTGGTCAGCGGGTTGTAGGTCAGGCCGATGATGTCCTTGACGTTCAAGCCGGCTTCGCGGCTCCAGGCGCCGAGTTCGGACGGGCGGATGAATTTCTTGAAGTCGTGGGTGCCGCGTGGCAGCAGCTTCATGATGTATTCGGCGCCGATGATCGCGAACAGGTAGGCCTTGGGGTTGCGGTTGATGGTCGAGAAGAACACCTGGCCGCCGGGCTTGACCATGCGGAAACAGGCGCGGATGACCGACGAAGGGTCCGGCACGTGCTCAAGCATCTCCAGGCAGGTGACCACGTCGAACTGCTGCGGGCACTCGGCCGAAAGGGCCTCGGCAGTGATCTGGCGGTATTCCACCTCCACACCGGATTCGAGCTGGTGCAGGCGGGCGACCGCCAGCGGCGCCTCGCCCATGTCGATGCCGGTGACCTTGGCGCCGCGCAGGGCCATGGCTTCGCTGAGGATGCCGCCGCCGCAACCGACGTCCAGTACCTGCTTGCCGGCCAGGTTGACCCGCTCGTCGATCCAGTTGACGCGCAGCGGGTTGATGTCGTGCAGCGGCTTGAACTCGCTGTTGCGGTCCCACCAGCGGTGCGCCAGGGCTTCGAACTTGGCGATTTCAGCGTGGTCGACGTTGCTCATTGGGTGTCCTCTAAACGATGTGATTCTTGAATTCGGTAGTGCCGGGCCGGGGAACCATTACCGCTCTGCGGCAATGCGTTCACCCCAGGCGCTGGCCTTGTCGCGCAGCGAAGTTTCGTCCAGGCGCGTCAGGCGGCCCTCGTCGAGCAGTTGCCTGCCCGCGACCCAGACGTGGCGGACGCATTCACGGCCGCCGGCGTAGATCAGTTGCGATACCGGGTCGTACACCGGCTGCTGGGCCAGCCTGGACAGGTCGAAGGACGCCAGGTCCGCCGCCTTGCCCACTTCCAGCGAGCCAACATGCGCTTCCATACCCAGAGCGCGAGCGCCATTGAGGGTTGCCATGCGCAACGCGCGGTGCGCATCCAGGGCGGTCGCCGAACCGGCGACGGCCTTGGCCAGCAGCGCCGCGGTGCGCGTGTCGCCGAGCAGGTCGAGGCTGTTGTTGCTGGCGGCGCCGTCGGTGCCCACGGCTACGTTGACGCCAGCCAGCCAGAGTTTCTCCACCGGGCAGAAGCCACTGGCCAGCTTGAGGTTGGACAGCGGGCAGTGCACGACGTTGCTGTTGCTTTCCAGCAGCAGGGCAAGGTCGGCGTCATCTACCTGCGTCATGTGCACTGCCTGGAAGCGCGGGCCCAGCAGGCCGAGGCGGGCGAGCCTGGCCAGGGGGCGCTCGCCGCTCTGCTGCAGGGCATCGCTCACTTCACCTGCGGTTTCATGGACGTGCATGTGGATGGCGGCGTCCAGTTCGTCCGCCAGCACGCGGATCTTGTGCAGGTTTTCGTCGCTGACCGTGTAGGGCGCATGGGGGCCAAAGGCGATGCTCACGCGGGGGTGGTGCTTGAGGTCGTTGAACAGCTCGACGCCCTTGTGCAGCGCCTCGTCGGCATCCCGCGCGCCGGGGATGGGGAAGTTGAGCACCGGCACCGTCACCTGCGCACGCATGCCGCTGGCATGCACGCGCTCGGCGGCCACTTCGGGATAGAAGTACATGTCCGAAAAACAGGTGATGCCGCCTTGCAGTTGTTCGGCGATCGCCAGATCGGTGCCGTCGCGCACGAACGCCTCGCTGACCCAGCGGGCTTCGGCGGGCCAGATGTGTTGTTCGAGCCAGGTCATCAGCGGCAGATCGTCGGCCAGGCCGCGGAACAGGGTCATCGCTGCGTGCCCGTGGGCATTGATCAACCCCGGTGCGAGCAACTGGCCCGGTAGTTCGCGGATTTCCCTCGCCTGCAAGCGGGCGGCAGCACTGCGCGGGCCAATGAAGGCGATCTGGCCGTCCCGGATACCCAGGGCATGGTCCTGAAGCACGACACCCGCGGGCTCGACCGGTACCAGCCAGGTGGGCAGCAGGAGCAGGTCCAGGGCGGTATCGACGTCGGGCATGGCAAGTTCCGGGGCTTCGGCAGGTGATGGCGAAGTATACCCGAGCGTCTTGGGCGGGGGCTCGCTATAATCGGCCGCTTTTGGCGTCTGAGTACGGAGTGGGGCATGCGTGATCGATTGTTGGCGGCGGAACGGGTCAAAGCCGTTGATTGGCGAGGTGACGCGTTGCACCTGATCGACCAGCGCGCGCTTCCTGCGCAGGAAGTCTGGCAGGCTTTCGTCGATGCCCCCGGTGTGGCCGGTGCGATTCGTTCCGGGCTCGTGCTCGGTGCCTCGGCCGTTGCCATCTGCGCAGCCTATGCAGTGGTGCTCGCAGCCCGCCTGCATCGCGCGACCGGTGCCGACTGGCGCCACGGCCTCGACGAAGACCTGCGCATGCTGGCCGCACTCCGCCCGGCCACGGCGAACCTGTCCTGGGCGCTGGAACGCATGCGCGAACGCCTGGGCCGTGTGCGAGCCGACGAAGACCCACTGCCCGCGCTCGAAGCCGAGGCCCTGGCCATTCACCAGAGCGATCGCGAAGCCAATCTGACCATGGCCCAATTGGGTGTGGAATTGATCCGTCGGCACCAGGGCAACCTGCAGACCGTGCTGACCCACGCCAATGCCGGCGCCCTGGCCAGCGGCGGCTTCGGTACCGCGCTCGGAGTGGTGCGTGGGGCGTTCCACGAAGGCATGCTCGAACGCGTCTATGTCGGCGAAACCCGCCCGGCCCTGCAGGGTTCGCGCCTGGCCGCCTGGGAGCTGTCCCGCGAGGGCGTGCCGTTGACCGTGACGGCCGACTCGGCAGCGGCGCACCTGATGAAAAGCAAGGGCATCACCTGGGTGATCGTCGGCGCCGAGCGGATTGCCGCCAACGGCGATATCGCAGCGCCCATCGGCACTTATCAGCTGGCAGTCGGTGCGATGCACCACGGGGTTCGCTTCATGGTGGTGGCCACCAGCGCGGCGATCGACATGGCCCTGGAAAGCGGCGACGACATTCCCCTGCTCGAGCGCGATGCCCGTCAATTGCTGGACGTGGCCGGGACGCGCATCGGCGCCGATGTCGAGGCGTTCAACCCAATCCATGACGTGACACCGGCCGACCTCATCGACGTGATCGTCACCGAAAAAGGTATCGTCGAGCGGCCCGACGCGGCCAAGCTCGCGCAACTGATGTGTCGTCGACGGCTGCATTGAGCTCGCCACGGTGGCAAAACGCTCGTTTTTCGTACCCCGCCAGGTCTGCAAGCGCCGCAGTGCCATGCCAGAGGCTCGATACGACTCGATCAAGGGTCCTGTCAGGGTTTAAGGGGATAGGTGTCTGACGGCGATTGTGCTAACATCCAGCGGTTTTCAGGGGTGCATCGAGGTGTGCCCCCAGCGCCGTAGGTCCGAGGCGTAACTCGTTGATTTGTCGTAAGTCGCCGTTGGCATCTGCCAGCGGCGGCAAGCTTCGTTCTTCTCACAGGGAGGCAACGGAGTTTCACCAGAAAAAGGAATCAGGCTTCTCATGGGCGAACTGGCCAAAGAAATCCTCCCGGTCAATATCGAAGACGAGCTGAGACAGTCCTACCTCGACTACGCCATGAGCGTGATCGTCGGTCGTGCACTGCCTGATGCACGTGACGGCTTGAAGCCCGTGCATCGCCGCGTTCTGTTTGCGATGAGTGAGCTGGGCAACGATTGGAACAAACCCTACAAGAAATCGGCCCGTGTGGTCGGTGACGTGATCGGTAAGTACCACCCGCACGGTGATACCGCGGTCTACGACACCATCGTGCGCATGGCCCAGCCGTTTTCCCTGCGCTACCTGCTGGTCGATGGCCAGGGCAACTTCGGTTCCGTTGACGGCGACAACGCCGCGGCCATGCGTTACACCGAGGTGCGCATGACCAAGTTGGCCCACGAGCTGCTGGCCGACCTGCACAAGGAAACCGTCGACTGGGTGCCCAACTACGATGGCACCGAGCTGATCCCGGCAGTCATGCCGACGCGCATTCCCAACCTGCTGGTGAATGGTTCCAGCGGTATCGCCGTGGGCATGGCGACCAACATCCCGCCGCACAACCTGGGGGAAGTGCTCGACGGCTGCCTGGCGGTCATCGACAACCCGGACGTCACCATCGATGAGCTGATGCAGTTCATTCCCGGCCCGGATTTCCCCACCGCCGCGATCATCAACGGTCGCCAGGGCATCATCGAGGCTTACCGTACCGGTCGTGGCCGCATCTACATGCGCGCCCGTTCGCACGTCGAGGACATCGACAAGGTCGGTGGTCGCCAGCAGATCGTCGTCACCGAATTGCCGTACCAGTTGAACAAGGCCCGCCTGATCGAGAAGATCGCCGAGCTGGTGAAGGAGAAGAAGCTCGAAGGCATCTCCGAGCTGCGCGACGAGTCCGACAAGGACGGCATGCGGATCGTCATTGAGCTGCGCCGCGGTGAAGTGCCGGAGGTGATCCTCAACAACCTCTATGCACAGACCCAGCTGCAGGCGGTGTTCGGTATCAACATCGTCGCCCTGATCGACAACCGTCCGCGCATCCTCAACCTCAAGGACCTGCTCGAGGCCTTCGTTCGCCACCGTCGCGAAGTCGTCACCCGTCGCACCGTGTTCGAGCTGCGCAAGGCGCGTGAGCGCGGGCACATTCTCGAAGGCCAGGCGGTCGCGCTGTCCAACATCGATCCGGTCATCGCCCTGATCAAGGCCTCGCCGACGCCGTCCGAAGCCAAGGAAGCGCTGATCAGCACGCCGTGGGAATCCAGCGCGGTGGTGGCCATGGTCGAGCGCGCCGGTGCCGAGTCGTCGCGTCCGGAAAACCTCGATCCGCAGTACGGCCTGCGCGACGGCAAGTATTTCCTCTCGCCGGAACAGGCCCAGGCCATCCTCGAGTTGCGCCTGCACCGCCTGACCGGCCTGGAGCACGAGAAGCTGCTGGCCGAGTACCAGGAGATCCTCAACCAGATCGCCGAGCTGATCCGCATCCTCAACAGCGCCGAGCGCCTGATGGAAGTGATCCGCGAGGAGCTGGAGCTGATCCGCGCCGAATACGGCGACGTGCGCCGCACCGAGATCCTCGATTCGCGTCTGGACCTCACCCTGGGTGACATGATCCCGGAAGAGGAGCGCGTGGTGACCATCTCCCACAGCGGCTACGCCAAGACCCAGCCGCTGTCCTCCTACCAGGCCCAGCGCCGTGGCGGCAAGGGCAAGTCGGCCACCGGCGTCAAGGACGAGGACTACATCTCGCACCTGCTGGTCGCCAACAGCCACGCCACGCTGCTGCTGTTCTCCAGCAAGGGCAAGGTGTACTGGCTCAAGACCTACGAAATTCCCGAGGCCTCCCGCGCGGCCCGTGGCCGTCCGCTGGTCAACCTGCTGCCGCTGGATGATGGCGAGTACATCACCACCATG
The DNA here is from genome assembly GCF_000761155.1 of Pseudomonas rhizosphaerae. Classification (NCBI taxonomy): domain Bacteria; kingdom Pseudomonadati; phylum Pseudomonadota; class Gammaproteobacteria; order Pseudomonadales; family Pseudomonadaceae; genus Pseudomonas; species Pseudomonas rhizosphaerae. The sequence continues at coordinate 1,350,558 of NZ_CP009533.1, forward strand.
CTGCAGATCGACCTCGAGGCCCTGCAGGCCACCGCCGGTGCCGACGAAGAGCTGGACGACGCCGACGACACCGTGCTCGAAGGCGAGATCGTCGAGCCAGAGGAAGTCGTCGAGGCGGCTGAAGGCGAAGACGGCGACACCGCCGAGCTGGTGGCCGAGCCGACCGGCGCCTACATCTTCATGGCCACCGCGTTCGGTACCGTCAAGAAGACCCCGCTGGCGCAGTTCGCTCGTCCTCGTTCCAGCGGCCTGATCGCCCTGAAACTCAAGGAAGGCGACACCTTGATCGCCGCCGCCATCACCGACGGCGCCAAGGAAGTCATGCTGTTCTCCGATGCCGGCAAGGTGATCCGCTTCGCCGAAGGCGTCGTGCGTCAGATGGGCCGTGGCGCTCGCGGTATCCGCGGCATGCGCCTGGGCAAGGGCCAGCAGCTGATTTCCATGCTGATCCCCGAGTCCGGCGCGCAGATCCTTACCGCTTCGGAACGCGGCTTCGGCAAGCGCACGCCGCTGAGCAAGTTCCCTCGTCGCGGTCGCGGCGGTCAGGGCGTGATCGCCATGGTCACCAAGGAACGCAACGGCAAGCTGATCGGTGCGATCCAGTCCCAGGAAGGCGAGGAGATCATGCTCATTTCCGACCAGGGCACACTGGTGCGTACCCGCGTCGGCGAAGTGTCCAGTCTGGGCCGCAACACCCAGGGCGTGACCCTGATCAAGCTGATCACCGACGAGAAGCTGGTGGGCCTGGAGCGTGTTCAGGAACCATCGGAAGTCGAGGATGATGAGCTGGAAGAAGGTGTTGAAGGCGCTGAAGGGATCGAAGCTGTAGAGCTGGACGATTCCGAAGTGGCTCAGGGTGACGTCGAGCCCGATGCCGCGGACGAAGCGCCCGAGGAGTAAGCTGTAGGGCAGGGGAGTGGGCGGTGGATTCTTCGCGGCCAATGGCCGCTCCTACAGGTTGGCGAAAATCCCTGTAGGAGCGGTCATCGGCCGCGAAACACGCACCGCCGATTTCCGGCACACCCGGGTCAGCCCCGAATTCAAGCAGAGCGAGAGTGGATGTGAGCAATCGAGCCTTTAACTTCTGCGCAGGCCCCGCTGCGCTTCCCGAAGCCGTACTGCAGCGCGCCCAGGCTGAAATGCTGAACTGGCGTGGCAAGGGTCTTTCGGTGATGGAGATGAGCCATCGCAGCGAGGACTACACCGCCATCGCCGAGAAGGCCGAACAAGACCTGCGCGACCTGCTTGGCGTGCCGTCCAACTACAAGGTGCTGTTCCTGCAGGGCGGGGCCAGTCAGCAGTTCGCCGAAATCCCGCTCAACCTGCTTCCCGAGAACGGCACGGCGGACTACATCGAGACCGGCATCTGGTCGAAGAAGGCCATCGAGGAAGCACGTCGCTACGGCAACATCAACGTGGCTGCCAGTGCCAAGTCCTGTGACTACCTGGCCATCCCCGGCCAGGACCAGTGGGCGCTGACGCCTGGCGCGGCCTACGTTCACTACGCGTCCAATGAAACCATCGGCGGCTTGCAGTTCGACTGGGTGCCGCAGACCGGCGATACGCCACTGGTCGTCGACATGTCGTCGGACATCCTCTCGCGGCCCATCGACGTCTCCCGGTTCGGCCTGATCTACGCCGGCGCGCAGAAAAACATCGGCCCCAGCGGCCTGGTCGTGGTGATCGTGCGCGAAGACCTGCTGGGCAAGGCCCGCAGTGCCTGCCCGACCATGCTCGACTACAAGATCGCCGCCGACAACGGCTCGATGTACAACACCCCGGCCACCTATTCCTGGTACCTCTCAGGTCTGGTGTTCGAGTGGCTCAAGGAGCAGGGCGGCGTTCAGGCCATGGAGGCGCGCAACCGCGCCAAGAAAGACCGCCTGTACGGTTTCATCGATGCCAGCGGCTTTTACAGCAACCCGATCTCGCTCGACGCCCGGTCCTGGATGAACGTACCGTTCCGCCTGGCCGACGAGCGCCTGGACAAGGCTTTCCTGGCCGGTGCCGACGCACGCGGTCTGCTCAACCTCAAGGGTCACCGTTCGGTCGGTGGCATGCGCGCCTCCATCTACAACGCCCTGGGCCTTGACGCCATCGAAGCGCTGGTCGACTACATGGCGGAGTTCGAAAAGGAAAACGGCTGATGTCCGAACATGAACTCAAGGCCCTGCGGGTCCGCATCGACAGCCTCGACGAAAAGATCCTCGAGCTGATCAGCGATCGCGCCCGCTGCGCCGAAGAAGTCGCACGGGTCAAGATGGCCGCGCTGGCCGAAGGCGAGGTGCCGGTGTTCTACCGGCCCGAGCGTGAGGCGCAAGTGCTCAAGCGTGTCATGGAGCGCAACAAGGGGCCGTTGAGCAACGAGGAAATGGCCCGTCTGTTCCGCGAGGTCATGTCTTCCTGCCTGGCCCTGGAGAACCCGCTGAAGGTGGCCTACCTGGGTCCCGAGGGCACCTTCACCCAAGCGGCCGCCATGAAGCACTTCGGCCACGCCGTGATCAGCAAGCCCATGGCGGCGATCGACGAAGTGTTCCGCGAAGTGGTCGCCGGTGCTGTGAATTTCGGCGTGGTGCCGGTGGAGAACTCCACCGAAGGCGCGGTGAATCACACCCTCGACAGCTTCCTGGAACACGACATGGTGATCTGCGGCGAAGTCGAGCTGCGCATTCACCATCACCTGCTGATCGGCGACAACACCAAGACCGACAGCATTACCCGCATCTATTCCCACGCACAGTCGCTGGCGCAGTGCCGCAAGTGGCTGGACGCACACTACCCGAACGTCGAGCGCATCGCGGTCGCCAGCAACGCCGAAGCGGCCAAGCGGGTCAAGGGTGAATGGAATTCGGCCGCCATCGCCGGCGACATGGCCGCCGGCCTGTACGGCCTGGAGCGCCTGGCCGAAAAGATCGAAGATCGCCCGGACAACGCCACGCGGTTTCTGATCATCGGCAACCAGGAAGTGCCGCCCACCGGCGACGACAAGACCTCGGTCATCGTCTCCATGAGCAACCGCCCGGGCGCCCTGCACGAGCTGCTGGTGCCGTTTCACGACAATGGCATCGACCTCACGCGCATCGAGACACGCCCGTCGCGCAGCGGCAAGTGGACCTACGTGTTCTTCATCGATTTCATCGGCCACCACCGCGACCCGTTGATCAAGGGCGTGCTGGAACAGATCAGTCAGGAAGCCGTAGCACTCAAGGTGCTGGGCTCGTACCCCAAAGCGGTTCTTTAACAGAAGGGTTAGCACGCATGACCGATTTCCTTGCCCTGGCCCAGACCGGTATTCAGCAGTTGTCCCCGTACGTTCCCGGCAAGCCGGTGGACGAGCTGGCCAGAGAGCTGGACATGGATCCAGCCAGTATCATCAAGCTGGCCAGCAACGAGAACCCGTTGGGCGCAAGTCCCAAGACTCGAGCTGCCATCGAGCGCGAACTGGCCGAGCTGACGCGCTATCCAGACGGTAACGGCTTCGAGCTCAAGACCCAGCTGGCGCGGCAGTGCCGCGTACAGATCGACCAGGTGACTTTGGGCAACGGCTCCAACGATATTCTCGAGCTGGTCGCTCGGGCCTACCTGGCGCCGGGCTTGAACGCGGTGTTCAGCGAACATGCCTTCGCGGTCTATCCGATTGTCGTGCAGGCGGTGAACGCCGGCGCGCGGGTCATCCCGGCCAAGCAGTTCGGCCATGACCTGCCCGCGATGCTGGCGGCGATCGATGACAAGACGCGCATCGTGTTCCTGGCCAACCCGAACAACCCGACCGGCACCTGGTTCGGGCCGCAGGCCCTGGAAGACTTCCTGGCCGCGGTTCCACCCACCGTCGTCGTGGTGCTCGACGAGGCCTATATCGAATACGCCGTGGGTGGCGATCTGCCCGACGGCCTGGATTACCTGGCGCGTTACCCTAACCTTTTGGTGTCGCGCACGTTCTCCAAGGCCTACGGCCTGGCCGCACTGCGAGTGGGTTATGGTCTGTCTTCGCCGGTGATCGCCGATGTGCTCAACCGGATTCGCCAGCCATTCAACGTGAACAGCCTGGCGCTGGCAGCGGCCTGCGCTGCGCTCACCGATACCGACTATCTGCAACGCAGCCGCGAACTCAACAGCGCAGGCATGCAGCAGTTGGAGAAAGGGTTCGCCGAGCTGGGGCTGCAGTGGATCCCGTCCAAGGGCAATTTCATTGCCGTGGATGTCGGTCGCGATGCTGGTCCGGTGTTTCAGGGGCTACTGCGCGAAGGTGTGATCGTGCGCCCGGTGGCCGGCTATGGCATGCCCAATCACTTGCGCGTGACTATCGGCCTGGCCGAAGAAAACAGCCGCTTCCTGGAGGCGTTGCGCCAGGTGCTGGCTCGTGTCTGATTTCACGCAATTGCAACCGGGCGCTGCCAGAATAGGCCGCCTGGTGGTAGTGGGGTTGGGACTGATCGGCGGCTCGTTTGCCAAGGGCATCAAGCAAAGCGGCCTGGCCGATGAAGTGGTGGGGGTCGATCTCGATCCGCGCTCCTGTCAGCGTGCCGTCGAGCTGGGCGTGGTGGACCGTTGCGAAGTGGATCTGGCCAGTGCCTGTGTCGGCGCCGACGTGATCCAGCTGGCCGTGCCGATTCTGGGCATGGAAAAACTGCTGGCGGCACTGGCGCGGCTCGATCTGGGCCAGGCGGTGATCACTGATGTCGGCAGTGCCAAGGGCAATGTGGTACGAGCCTATCGCGACGCCTTTGGCGGTGATCTGTCACGCTTCGTCCCGGGCCATCCGATCGCCGGTTCCGAGCAGAGCGGGGTGGAGGCGGCCAATGCCGAGTTGTTCAAGCGGCACAAGGTGATCCTCACGCCGCTGGCCGAAACCTCGCCCCAGGCGCTGGCCCAGGTCGACGGCCTGTGGCGCGCCCTGGGCGCGGATGTCGAGCACATGCAGGTCGAGCGCCACGATGAGGTGCTCGCCGCCACCAGCCATTTGCCCCATTTGCTGGCGTTCGGTCTGGTCGATTCGCTGGCCAAACGCAGTGAAAACCTGGAAATCTTTCGCTACGCTGCGGGCGGTTTCCGCGATTTCACAAGAATCGCCGGCAGTGACCCGGTCATGTGGCACGACATCTTCCTCGCCAACCGCGAGGCCGTATTGCGCACACTCGATATTTTTCGCAGCGATCTCGACGCCCTGCGCGACGCGGTCGATGCAGGGGATGGGCATCACCTGTTGGGCGTGTTCACACGCGCCAAGGTGGCCCGCGAGCACTTCAGTAAAATCTTGGCCCGTCGGGCCTATGTGGACGCTATGAACTCCAACGACGACCTGATCTTCCTGGGCAAACCCGGCGGCAGCCTCACTGGCCGCATTCGCGTACCGGGCGACAAATCCATTTCGCACCGTTCGATCATGCTCGGCTCGCTGGCCGAGGGCACTACCGAAGTCGAAGGCTTCCTTGAAGGCGAGGACGCCCTGGCGACCTTGCAGGCCTTCCGCGACATGGGTGTGGTCATCGAGGGCCCGAACCAGGGCCGCGTGACCATCCATGGCGTCGGCCTGCACGGCCTGCAGGCGCCGCCGGGGCCGATCTACCTGGGTAACTCCGGTACTTCGATGCGCCTGCTCGCCGGTATTCTCGCGGCGCAGAGCTTCGACACTACGCTGACCGGCGATGCCTCGCTGTCCAAGCGGCCGATGAATCGCGTTGCCAATCCCCTGCGGGAAATGGGCGCGGTCATCGAGACCGCTGCCGAGGGCCGCCCGCCGATGGTCATCCGTGGCGGGCAGCGCCTCAAAGGCTTGAACTACACCCTGCCGATGGCTTCCGCGCAGGTCAAATCCTGCCTGTTGCTGGCCGGATTGTGGGCCGACGGCAAGACCACCACCACCGAGCCTGCCCCCACCCGCGATCACACCGAGCGGATGCTGCGCGGTTTCGGCTACCCGGTGGACGTCAATGGCCCGCGGGCGTCGGTCGAGTCCGGCCACACGCTGAAGGCGACCCATATCGAAGTGCCAGGAGACATCTCCTCGTCGGCGTTCTTCCTGGTGGCCGCCTCGATCGCCGAAGGCTCGGACCTGACCCTGGAGCACGTGGGCATCAACCCGACGCGCACGGGTGTGATCGATATCCTGCGTCTGATGGGCGCCGACATTACCCTGGAGAATCAGCGTGAAGTCGGTGGCGAGCCGGTTGCCGACCTGCACGTGCGAGCTGCCCGGCTCAAGGGCATCGAGATCCCCGAAGCACTGGTGCCGCTGGCCATCGACGAATTTCCCGTGCTGTTCGTCGCTGCGGCCTGTGCCGAAGGCCGCACCGTACTGCGCGGCGCCGAAGAGCTGCGGGTGAAGGAGTCCGACCGTATTCAGGTCATGGCCGACGGCCTGCAGGCGTTGGGCGTGAAATGCGAGCCCACGGCGGACGGCATCATCATCGACGGCGTCGGTCACGGTGTGCCGGCCATGGGCGGCGGCGAAGTGCACGGTCACGGCGATCATCGCATCGCCATGGCGTTCAGTGTTGCGTCCCTGCGCGCCAGTGCGCCGATCCGCATCCACGATTGCGCCAACGTCGCCACTTCGTTCCCCAACTTCCTTGGCCTCTGCGCCCAGGTCGGCATCAACGTGGCCGAAGAGGTTGCGTCGTGAACCAGGCGCCGGTCATCACCATCGATGGGCCAAGCGGCTCGGGCAAGGGCACCATCGCCGGTATCCTGGCCAAGCGCCTGGGCTGGAAACTGCTCGACTCCGGTGCGCTGTATCGACTGCTGGCCTATGCGGCACGCAACCACGGCGTGGACCTGAGCAACGAAGCCTCGCTGATGGTGATGGCTGCGCACCTGGACGTGCAGTTCATCGCTGCCGCCGACGGGCAGCCGCAGCGCATCGTTCTGGAAGGCGACGACGTCAGCAAGGACATCCGCAACGAGCAGGTCGGTGCCGGTGCATCCCTGGTCGCGGCGCTGCCGGCGGTGCGCGACGCGCTGTTGCAGCGCCAGCGCGCATTCCAAGAAGCGCCTGGCCTTGTGGCCGACGGTCGCGACATGGGCACGGTGGTGTTTCCCGAGGCGGCGCTCAAGGTATTCCTGACCGCCAGCGCCGAGGAACGTGCGCGCAGACGTTACTTGCAGTTGAAGGCTGCGGGCAACGATGTTAGTCTGTCGAGTCTGCTAGATGAGATACGTAAACGCGATGAGCGTGACACCCAGCGCGCAGTGGCCCCGCTCAAACCGGCGGCCGATGCCATACAGCTGGATTCCACGGAGTTGTCCATCGAGCAGGTGTTGCAACGCATCATGAGTGAAGTCGCACTGCGCGACATCGCCGGGTGACGAAGAAGCCATACGGGAACCCAGTCAAGATCCCGGTGGCTTTCTTTTACTTGAACGAAACCCACGTTGTCTGGAGCGTGGCTGATGGGCGTATGTTTCGCCCAAATCTACAGGAATTAAAATGAGCGAAAGCTTTGCAGAACTCTTTGAAGAAAGCCTAAAAACTCTCAATCTTCAGCCAGGCGCAATCATCACCGGTATCGTCGTCGATATCGACGGTGACTGGGTTACTGTCCACGCCGGTCTGAAGTCCGAGGGTGTCATCCCGCTCGAGCAGTTCTACAACGACGCTGGCGAACTGACCATCAAGGTCGGTGATGAAGTTCACGTTGCGCTGGACGCGGTAGAAGACGGCTTTGGCGAAACCAAGCTGTCCCGCGAAAAAGCCAAGCGTGCCGAGTGCTGGATCGTTCTGGAAGCAGCTTTCGCCGCCGAGGAAGTGGTCAAGGGCGTTATCAACGGTAAGGTTAAAGGCGGCTTCACTGTCGACGTTAACGGCATCCGTGCGTTCCTGCCTGGTTCCCTGGTCGATGTCCGCCCTGTGCGCGACACTACCCACCTGGAAGGTAAAGAGCTCGAATTCAAGGTCATCAAGCTGGACCAGAAGCGCAACAACGTTGTCGTTTCCCGTCGCAGTGTCCTGGAAGCCGAGAACTCCGCCGAGCGCGAAGCTCTGCTGGAATCCCTGCAGGAAGGTCAGCAAGTCAAAGGTATCGTCAAGAACCTCACCGATTACGGCGCATTCGTCGATCTGGGTGGCGTCGATGGCCTGCTGCACATCACCGACATGGCCTGGAAGCGTATCAAGCACCCATCGGAAATCGTCAACGTTGGCGACGAGATCGATGTCAAGGTTCTGAAGTACGATCGCGAGCGTAACCGCGTATCCCTGGGCCTGAAGCAACTGGGCGAAGACCCATGGGTTGCTATCAAGGCACGTTACCCAGAGAGCACCCGCGTCATGGCGCGCGTAACCAACCTGACCGACTACGGCTGCTTCGCAGAGCTGGAAGAAGGCGTGGAAGGCCTGGTACACGTTTCCGAAATGGACTGGACCAACAAGAACATCCACCCTTCGAAAGTCGTACAAGTCGGCGACGAAGTGGAAGTCATGGTTCTGGACATCGACGAAGAGCGTCGTCGTATCTCCCTGGGCATCAAGCAGTGCAAGTCGAACCCGTGGGAAGACTTCTCTGGCCAGTTCAACAAGGGCGATAAAATCTCCGGCACCATCAAGTCGATCACCGATTTCGGTATCTTCATTGGTCTGGACGGCGGCATCGACGGTCTGGTTCACCTGTCCGACATCTCCTGGAACGAAGTGGGCGAAGAAGCCGTACGTCGTTTCAAGAAGGGCGACGAGCTCGACACCGTCATCCTGTCGGTAGATCCAGAGCGCGAGCGCATCTCCCTGGGCATCAAGCAGCTGGAAGACGATCCGTTCTCCAACTACGTTGCCGTCAATGACAAAGGCGCTATCGTTCGCGGTATCGTCAAGGAAGTTGACGCCAAGGGCGCTGTAATCACCCTGGCCGACGACATCGAAGCCACTTTGAAAGCTTCCGAAATCAGCCGTGACCGCGTTGAAGACGCGCGCAACGTTCTGAAGGAAGGCGAAGAAGTCGAAGCCAAGATCATCAGCGTCGACCGCAAGTCCCGCGTCATCCAACTGTCGATCAAATCGAAAGACGTTGAAGACGAGAAAGAAGCTATCCAGAGCCTGCGCGACAAGCCAGCCACTTCGGATATCGCTGCTGGTCCGACCACTCTGGGCGACCTGCTGCGTGCTCAGATGGAAAAGCAGAACTAAGTTCTGTTTGACCTGTAGAAAAAGGGCGACTTCGGTCGCCCTTTTTTGTGCCTGTGATTTGTGCTCCTTGCAGTGCCGCAGACGGTCGATGGCGAACTAACCAGGGCCTTGGGTGTTCAAAGGCAATAAGTGAATACCCAAGGATCGCCAGGGATGAAAACCGTAGTAACCGCAATGCTGTTCGTAGTAGTTGGTCTGACATCCGCATGCTCGTCCACCTCGGTGGTCAAGCGAGATTATCGAGGCATGCAGGCGTTGCAGATCAACTGTAGTGGCTTGGGGTCGTCATGGGGCAAGTGCTACGACAAGGCAGAGCACGCCTGCCGTTCGGCGGGCTACAAGGTCTTGGCAAAGACCTCGGATATCAAGGAAGAACCGGAGGATGGCTTTCTTGGCTGGAATCCGGGCATGGCCAGCCGGACCATGTTCGTGCGTTGCAACAGTCAAGGCTGACTGCCCTGGGGACGCTATCTATAACTGGGAGCAACATACGAAAAGTTACAAACTTTTCAATCGTCGTACTGAAACCTGCCTGAAGTAAATTAGCAATTGGCCACTTACTTGGATAGGGTAGGTGGCTTGTCGCTGTCCCCCGATTTCGACATTTCGCTTGAAAAGTCGCCCCTTGAACCCGTGTCCATCCAAGAAGTAGAAAAGGCTCGAGTCATGAAATTTACCCTGCTCATCGCAGCACTGCTGCTGGTGACCGCGTGCGCCGCCACCTCCACGTCCCACGGCAAGCGTGGCAGTCGTGGGTTGCATATCAACTGTTCGGGCCTGACCTCGTCCTGGACGCAGTGCGAGAAAGAAGCCGAATCCGCCTGCGGGCCTGCGGGCTACCGCACCCTCGCCAAGTCCAGTGACGTCAAGGAAGAACCGGACGACTACGTCTTCGGTCTCAACCCTGCCGGTTATTCGACGCGCAGCATGATCGTCAAATGCCGCAAGAGCAGTGCGTTCAAATAGTGCGCCGCCAACTCATTTTCAAGAAGTCAAGAGTCGGGCTGTTCAAATCTGTCAAGCCATGCTAAAACCTTCTCAGCGCTGATCTAGCTGCTTGATAAAGAAGGGAAAAATATGACGAAGTCGGAACTGATCGAACGTATTGTCACCCATCAAGGTCTACTTTCATCCAAGGATGTGGAATTGGCCATCAAGACCATGCTCGAGCAAATGTCGCAGTGCCTTGCCACGGGCGACAGGATCGAGATACGGGGCTTCGGCAGCTTTTCACTGCACTATCGCGCACCGCGTGTCGGGCGCAATCCGAAGACTGGCCAGTCGGTGAGCCTGGACGGCAAGTTCGTCCCTCACTTCAAGCCTGGCAAGGAATTGCGCGACCGGGTGAACGAGGACGAAGAACTCGCTTGATCGACGTTGAAGGAGAAGGCTTTGCGTAATCTCAAGAAGTTGCTGCTGGTGTTGATTTTCCTGGCAGTCGCCGCTGTGGTGCTGGTGTTCGTGCTGGAGAATCAACAGGGCGTGGCGCTGAGTTTTCTTGGGTGGTCCAGCACGACATTGCCGGTGTCGGTATTCGTTCTGGCGGGCATGCTCGCAGGCATGCTGTTGGGCCCCTTCTTTGGTTGGTACATTGCCGCAAGCAGCAAGCGTCGCTGGCGCAAGCAGTTGCGCGCCAAGGCCCGGGCAGAGCAGCGCGCGACCCTGGCAAGCACATCGGTCGATTCACCTGCCACCGCTGCTACACCTGCGCAGGTCGCGCCTCAGCAGGTAGTGGTCAAGTAACGCAGTCCGTGGAAACATCGCGTATCAGCGCATGTCCCGGTTGAACGGTATTTGCTGCGCCATCGGTGCAGTTTCTGTTGCACAATAGCCGCAGACCGTTTTCCAGGACCCACAATGTCATTCCCATTACGCTTTGGGCGCCACCTTCCCAGCGCCATTCTGGCTCTTGCATGGCTTGGCCTGACAGGGTGTTCCTCGCCCAAGACTGCCATCTACGAACATGAAAACTTTGCCGATTCGGGCACTTTTTCCCGCAACTATCCGGTCAGCGATATCGCCTCCTGTGAGGCGGCGCGCCGGGCATTGCTGAGCCAGGGCTACATCATCACCAGCAACGATCCGCGTCAGGTGAGTGGGCACAAGAGTTTCCAGCAGACCGGCGAAAGTCACCTCGAGATCAGTTTCAATGTGGTCTGCGTCGCCGATGCCAGCAGCGAGCACAGCTCCACGTTGTTCGCCAATGCCTTGCAGGATCGCTACGCATTGAAGAAGGTCAACAACTCCGCGAGCGTGGGTGTCGGGGTACTGGGTTCGGTGTCGATGCCGATCGGCTCAACCGATGACTCCATGGTCAAGGTGGCCAGCGAAACGGTGGCATCGGACAAGTTCTACGACCGCTATTTCTCCCTGGTGGAGAGCTTCATGCCCGTGCAGGCGAAGAAGGTCGTGCCGGCCCAGCCTGCCAAGGATGAACTGGGCGTTCCCGATACCGTCCCTGCCGCTTCCTTAGCGCCTGCACCTGTACCTGCATCTACACCTGCAGCAGCCTCTGCGGCCGCGCCGCTGGTTCAGCCGACACCGACCGCCATCGAGGCGCCGCAGGCCGAGGTCGCTCCCGAGCAGCAAGCCTCACAACCGATCGCCCCACCTGCACAGCCGGCACCTATCCAGTACGTTCCGCTGCCCGAGACGACCCAGGCCATGCCCGATGCTGCTCCTGAAGCCCCAGCGGCGCCTGCCGTCGATTCGGCCGTTCCCCAGCCCTGAGGCTTGGGCCCGTGAAGGTCATTGGCGGCTCGCACGCCGGTATTCGCCTGGTGTAACCGCGCACCAACGCTTGAAGGCGCGCTGGAATGCCTCGGCCGACGTGAAGCCCAGCAGGTAGGCTATCTCGCCGAAGGCCAACTCGGTATCGCGGATGTAGGTTTGTGCCAGGTCGCGGCGGGTGTCGTTGAGAATCGAGCGAAACTGCGTACCTTCCTGGGTCAGTTTGCGCCGTAGAGTCCAGGCCGGCATCTTCAGGCTGGCGGCGACTTCATCGAGCGTCGGCTCGCGCCCGCCATTGAGCAACGGGCCCAGCAGTTGGCTGACCCGCTCGCCAAGAGTGCGGATGCGCGTCAACCGTTCCAGTTCCTGCTCGCATAGCTGCAACAGGTGTTGCCAGGTACTGGGGCAGTGTTCGGGATTGCGCAGGTTAAGGCTGGCATGGGTCAGGCGCAGCTGGTTGTGTTCGCAGCCGAAGGCGGCGTTGGCGGGGTAGTGGGCGGCATAGCCAGGCGCGGAAAACTCGATCTCCAGCCGCTGTGCATTCAGGTTCTGTCCGGCCAGAATGCTCAGTTGCCGTAGCCAGCCCGTCAGGAGCGAGTCCACCACAAAGCGGTTATAGGCGTTGTAGGGACTGATCGAATAGAAGCGCAGCCAAGCGCCTTCACGGTCCTCGTGGAAGCTCGACTGCCCGCGATAGTTGGCGGCGTACAGCGCTTCGAAACGAATGAGCGTGCGGGCCGCCTCGCGTACGGTCGGTGCCTGTGCTGCCGTGACTCCGGCAAGGCCTGCCTGGCTAAGTCGGCTGGCTTGGCCAATGCGCAGGCCCAGGGCCGGGTCGCCGGTCAGGGCGATGGCCGCGTGGCCCAGGCGCATGTAGCGGGCGATGGTCAGCCGCGCTCCGGCGACGTTGAGCCGGCTGGGTTCCAACCCGTACTGTGCTAGTAGAGGCATGGGATCATGGCCGTGACTGCGTACCGCTTGCGCCAGGCTCTGGGTGAAGCCCACTGACAAGTCGCCGAGTCTGGTGCGCTGGCCGCTCACGAGTCTAGAGCCACAGGTTGATCAGGCGCGCGCCACGCCCGTCGCCGACCTGGCTGAAGCGCTCGCCCTGGCGGGCAAAGCTGCGCCCCTCGTAGAACTGATTCCAGAAGTGCCCGCCCATGAACACGGTCATGCTCGCCTGCGCTACGCTTTCTTCGCCCAGGCGCTGCCAGGCTTGTGCCTCGCTGACCTGGCCCGGCAGCAGGGCGGCATTGTCCGGGGTGGCGCTGATGCGAAAGCCGCGCCACGGGCTGGACCAGCGGCCGCGGCCCAGCACCGATGCCGGTACCGCCAGCAATTGCACGTCTTGCTGGCGCAGCTGTGCATGGCTTGCCGGGTGCCAGCTGTCGGTGCCGATCAGCACGGCGAGTTTTCCCGCCGGGGTCTCGAACACGTTGAACGGTGCGTCGCCAAGAGGTTGCACATAGCGGCGCGTGGGGTGGCTGGTGAAGTGCTGCAGCTGCGGTTGACCCAGCACGGCGCCATCGGCGGCAAATACGACGCTTGCGTTGTACAGGGGCCCGTTATCGGTGCACAGGCGACCATCTACCACCGAGGGGCTGGGCAGAACGATGGAGCCTGCGACCAAGGTCACGCCAAACTGCCTGGCAAGGCCGCCGAACAGCGCTTGGTACTGGTCGGCCATGCGCACGGCCTTCATGCGCAGGTAGGCGTCGGCGAAGCGATCGTCGCCATGGGCGCGGGCCAGTCCGGCGAGCAGATCCACAGGGTTGCTGGCGGCCAGCCATTGTTCGGCATCGCGCCGCTGCAAGGCCTGGTAAAACTCGTTTTTCTCGCCCACTGCCCACAGCCAGGTGCCGATGTGCTCGGGCAGGACCACGACGGTCTTGCTGCCGATCAGGCCGGCGTTCTGGGCATGCTGCAGATAACCAGCCAGTTTCAGGCGCAGGCGCTCGACGCTTTGGTAGTCCGCCGGAAACAGTTCGGGCTGGATCCCCAGCAGATTGCCTCGCCCGGCAGAAGCGCCGTCGACCGCATCGAGGTTGATACGCAGGTCCGACAGGTAGTGCCCTACGGGGCGCTGGGTGGTCCATAGCGCATAGGTGGTCAATGCCGCCAGCAAAAGCAGGGCGACGGCGGACATGAGGATTTTGCGCATGAAGGACAACAACTGGCTCCTGTTGGTGAATCCGCCCTAGGGTAGACGTCGCGTGCAGCATGATCAATGACTTGTCATTTCTGGTCATTGAGGCGGGCGTCTCGCGTCTCTACTGTTAGACACCCCCTGTGACCGAGCCCGCCGAACGAGGCTCTGCACGTACCCGTGATCCTGCCTGTGGAGATCCCATGGCCGCTGCTTCCTATCCTCATCTGCTGGCCCCGCTGGACCTGGGTTTCACCACCTTGCGCAACCGTAGCCTGATGGGCTCCATGCACACCGGTCTCGAGGAAAAGCCCGGTGGTTTCGAGCGCATGGCTGCGTATTTCGCCGAACGCGCGCGGGGCGGGGTGGGCCTCATCGTCACCGGCGGCATTGCGCCGAACGAAGAGGGCGGGGTGTATGCCGGGGCGGCCAAGCTCAGTACGTCCGAGGAAGCGCAGAAGCACACGCTCGTTACCCAGGCGGTGCATGCGGCGGGTGGCAAGATCTGTCTGCAGATCCTCCATGCTGGTCGCTATGCCTACAGTCCCAAGCTGGTGGCGCCAAGCGCCATCCAGGCGCCGATCAACCCGTTCAAGCCACACGAGCTGGATGAAGAAGGCATTCAGAAGCAGATCGCCGACTTCGTCGAATGTGCCCGACTGGCCCAGTCGGCCGGCTACGACGGGGTCGAGATCATGGGCTCCGAAGGTTACTTCATCAACCAGTTCCTGGCAGCCCACAGCAACCAGCGCAGCGATCGCTGGGGCGGCAGCTACGCCAATCGCATGCGGCTGGCGGTCGAGATCGTCAGTCAGGTGCGGCAAGCGGTCGGGCGCGAGTTCATCATCATCTTTCGTTTGTCCATGCTCGACCTGATCGAAGGCGGCAGCGTCTGGGAAGAGGTGGTCGAGTTGGCCCAGGCCATCGAGGCGGCGGGAGCCACCCTGATCAACACCGGTATCGGCTGGCACGAAGCGCGCATTCCGACCATCGCCACCAAGGTGCCCCGCGCGGCGTTCAGCAAGGTCACGGCCAAGCTGCGCACGGCGGTGCGGCTGCCGCTGATCACCACCAACCGCATCAACACACCGGAGGTGGCCGAGCGCATCCTGGCCGAGGGCGACGCGGACATGGTGTCGATGGCCCGGCCGTTCTTGGCCGACCCTGAATTCATCAACAAGGCCGCCGCCAACCGGGGCGACGAGATCAACACCTGCATCGCCTGCAACCAGGCGTGCCTGGACCACACCTTCGCCGGCAAGCTGACCAGCTGCCTGGTCAATCCGCGCGCCTGCCATGAAACCGAACTTAATTACCTGCCGGTGACCCAGGTGCGCAGGATTGCGGTAGTCGGTGCCGGGCCGGCCGGGCTGGCTGCCGCCACCGTGGCGGCCGAGCGCGGCCACGAGGTGACCTTGTTCGACTCGCAGGATGAGATCGGCGGGCAGTTCAACGTGGCCAAGCGCATTCCCGGCAAGGAAGAATTCAACGAAACCCTGCGCTATTTCGATCGCCGGCTGAAGCGGCTCGGCGTCGACGTGCGCCTTGGCACGCGGGTCGGTGTGGCTACATTGGCAGGCGGTGGTTTCGACGAGGTCATACTGGCCACGGGCATTGCGCCGCGGCTGCCGGACATCGAGGGAATCGACCATCCCATGGTGCTGGGTTATCTGGATGTGCTGCTGGAGCGGCGCCCGGTGGGGCAACGGGTGGCGGTGATCGGCGCCGGTGGCATCGGTTTCGACGTCAGCGAATTCCTGGTGCATCAGGGGCCATTCACCAGCCTCGATCGCGAGGCGTTCTGGAAGGAGTGGGGTATCGACCTGACGCTGCAGGCCCGCGGCGGTGTGGCTGGGGTTGCAGCGCACAGCCATGCGCCGGCGCGCGAGGTCTACCTGTTGCAACGCAAGGCGGGCAAGGTGGGCGACGGCCTGGGCAAGACCACTGGCTGGATCCACCGTGCCGGCTTGAAGAACAAGGGCGTGCGCATGGTCAATGCGGTCGAGTACCTGAAGATCGACGACGCCGGCCTGCACGTGCGCGTCGGTGATAGTGAGCCGCGGGTGCTGGCGGTGGACAACGTGGTGATCTGCGCGGGACAGGATCCGTTGCGCGAGCTCCAGCAGGGATTGCTCGATGCCGGGCAGCGTGTGCACCTGATCGGCGGCGCGGACGTGGCCGCCGAACTGGACGCCAAGCGTGCGATCGATCAAGGCTCGCGCCTGGCGGCGGTGCTGTAGAATGAGCAGCGCCGGGTCGGACCCGGCGCCGCTCATTTCTACCTCCCGCTTGTCAGGCAGCCATGCTTCTCGACCTACCGCGCGCACCGCTGCAACCCTTGCGATTGTCCTGGCTCACTGCGGCCGGGATCGAAGCCGCCGTGCTGCGGCTGGACCTCATCGATCCGCTGATCAGCGGTAACAAGTCGTTCAAGTTGCAGCATCACCTGCTGGCTGCTCAGGCCGCTGGCTGCAATGGCCTGATCAGCCTGGGCGGCGCCCATTCCAACCATCTGCATGCCCTGGCGGCCGCCGGCGTGCGCCTGGGGCTGCGCACGGTCGGCTTGCTACGCGGCCACAGCCAGGTCACGCCGACCGTGACCGACCTGCAGCGCTGGGGAATGGAGCTGCATTGGTTGGGTTACGAGGGGTATCGGCAGCGTCACCGGGAAGATTTCTGGGCGCCCTGGCAGGCGCGCTACCCGGATCTGCTACCCGTGCCCGAGGGCGGTGGTGGGTTGCTGGGGGCCAAGGGCTGCGCTGCCTTGCAGGTTCAGGCGCACGCGCAGCTGGCGGACATCGGTTGGGACGATTTCGACGCGTGGTGGCTGGCCGTGGGTACCGGTACGACGCTGGCCGGTATGGTCCTCGCCGAAGGCGGGCGCCGTTTGGTGTACGGAGCCATGGCAGTGGGGCCGAGGCATGGTGTGCATGAGCAGGTGAGCGCGCTGTGTGGCGACCACGGCTATACCTTGCTCGATGCCAGCCGTGGCGGCTTTGCCAGGATGGACAGTACGTTGCTTGCGTTCATGCAGGCCTGCGAGGACGAGGCAGGAATCCCTCTGGAGCCGGTGTACACGGCCAAGGCGCTGTGGGCGCTGCGCGAGGCGGTTGCAGCCGGTGTGTTGGTGGCAGGCAGGCGAGTGGTGTTCGTGCACACCGGAGGCCTGCAAGGGTGGCGCGCGGCGCCTTGAGGCTTCAGTCGCGCTTTGGCAGCATGCGGCGCAGGGTGTTGTCGCCTCGCAGGTAGTGATGGGCCAGGCCCAGTCCTGCGTGCAGAGCAATCAACCAGTAGCCCCAGCCAGCGATGCGCATGTGCCACTCCTGCAGGCGTCCTCCCAGGTCGCGGTCCTCGGCGATCAGGTGCGGCAACTCGATACCCCAGAACACGATGGGCCTGTTCTGCGCGCTGAGAATGAGCCAGCCCAGCAGCGGCAAACCGATCATCAGGGCATACAGGGCAGCGTGCATCAGGCTCGCCAGGCGCGTCTGCCAGACCGGCAGAGGCGGCACGATGCATGGCGTGGCACCCAGGCTTCGCGCCAGCAGGCGCAACCACACCAGCAGGCCCACGCTCAATCCGAGCATGAAGTGAAACTGCACGATCAGCGCACGCCCGCCACTGCCCCGCAGAAACTGCCCCCGCAACTCGATGCAGGCATAGGTGGCAGCCAGCAGAACCAGCATCGACCAGTGCAGGGCGATCGACAGGCTGCCGTAACGTTCGTGGGTGTTTCTCCAGGTCATGGGGCGACTACTCGAGCGGTCATGCACAGGGTATCGGGCCGGCACTGGACATCTTTAGCCGGCCCGGGGGATCACACGCCTGGTAGCGCTGGCCAGGGGTCGGCGACCAGGAAGACCCTCTCGGCTTCCTGCCAGTCACCATGAGCGTCGTGGGTCAGACGCACGAGCATCTGCGCGGCGGCGAGTGGGTCCAGTTGCTGCAGCCAGGCGTTGAGCTGGTCGGGTGCCCAGGCGTCGGCGGCAGCGAGGCGAGCCGGTGCCAGCCAGGCATCGCGCGGCAGCGGATGCCAGCGCCCGTCTGGGCGTTGCTCGACGAAGGTCGGCCAGTCGCGCTGATGCACCCAGCGTCCGCGCAAGTGGTCGGGGTGGGCATGTTCGGGCGCACTCGCTGCACCTGGCCAGGGGTAGAACAGGTAGCCGGCCAGCCACAGGTGGGCGTCGAACCGTTCTATGCCCAGTTCCTGCAATGCCTCGCGGCCTTGGCTGGATGTGGAGATGGGCAACTGGTGCTCGGTCAGGTGGTTGAGCTTGCGACCCAGACGATCCTGAGTATTGGGGCCCAGCCATTGGAAGGCGTCGTGGCCATCGGCGGCCACCGGCCCCAAATATAGCTTGATGGCCAGTTCCAGGTGATGCACGCCGTCGCGGTCGCGGATCACCATGTCGAGTTCGCCCAGGGTGTGCCCGCCACTGCGGATCGGCAGGTTGGCGGCCAGCAGCTCGATACCGGGCGCCTGGTGCAGGGCGAATTGCCACAGGCGCTCGTAGTACAGGCCCAGGCGCCGGGTGGGGGCTTGGGCCAGCCAGTCGAGCAGCGGCTGGCTGGCGTCGTCCTGCGCCTGCAGCCAGGCTTGCACCTGCTCGGGCCGTTCGGCCCAGATGCTGCCGGCCAGTGGGTGACGTTGCGGCCACGGCGCAGTGTGCAGCAGCGGTGGGGCGAGGATGACCCACGCCAGATCGCGTACCTGAGGCTGGCGCAGGTGGCGCGGAAAGTCGGCAAGGGCGGCGAATGGATTCATGGAACGATCCCGGTCAATGGCGCGGTGGCTGAAAGGGTTTTGTGCGGCAACGGCTTTACTCCATAATCCAGATCCGTATTTGTGTCCGCAACCGCTGGTTGCGCGACAGCGTTGTGGAATGTGCCTGGCGCATCCCAATAGCCAGAACAGACCCGAGCAGGAGCCTCATGGAGCAATTTCGCAATATCGGTATCATCGGCCGCCTCGGCAGCTCGCAGGTGCTCGATACCATTCGCCGCCTCAAGCGCTTCCTGCTCGACAGGCACATGCACGTCATTCTCGAGGACACCATCGCCGAAGTGCTGCCCGGCCACAACCTGCAGACCTCGTCGCGCAAGATGCTCGGCGAAGTCTGTGACCTGGTGATCGTGGTCGGCGGCGACGGCAGCCTGCTGGGCGCGGCACGGGCGTTGGCGCGGCACAACACCCCGGTGCTGGGGATCAACCGCGGCAGCCTGGGCTTTCTCACCGACATCCGCCCCGACGAGCTCGAAGTGAAAGTCGCCGAGGTGCTGGATGGGCACTACCTGGTCGAGAACCGCTTCCTGCTCGAGGCCGAAGTGCGCCGGCATGGCGAGGCCATCGGCCAGGGCGATGCGCTCAACGATGTGGTGCTGCACCCGGGCAAGTCGACCCGCATGATCGAGTTCGAGATCTACATCGACGGTCAGTTCGTCTGCAGCCAGAAGGCCGACGGTCTGATCCTGGCCACGCCGACCGGCTCGACCGCCTACGCACTGTCGGCGGGCGGGCCGATCATGCACCCCAAGCTCGATGCGATCGTGATCGTGCCCATGTACCCGCACACGCTTTCGGGGCGGCCGATCGTGGTCGATGGCAACAGCGAGATGAAAATCGTTGTCTCAAAGAACATGCAGATCTATCCGCAAGTCTCATGTGATGGCCAGAACCACTTTACCTGTGCTCCGGGCGATACCCTCACGGTGCGCAAGAAATCGCAGAAACTGCGTTTGATCCACCCGCTGGACCACAATTATTACGAAGTGTGCCGGACCAAACTCGGCTGGGGCAGCCGGCTCGGCAACACCGGAGGCGATTGATGCTCGACCCGGCGCGAAGTTATGACCTGATCGGCGATGTGCACGGCTGCGCGCACACGCTTGAACATCTGCTCGACAGGCTGGGCTATCACAAGCAGGGCGGCGTCTGGCGCCATACCTCGCGCCAAGCGTTGTTTCTTGGCGACATCATCGATCGCGGGCCACGGATCCGCGAGTCCCTGCACATCGTCCATGACATGGTCGAGGCCGATCAGGCGCGTTGCATCATGGGCAATCATGAGTTCAACGCCTTGGGCTGGAGCACACCGGCCATGCCCGGTAGTGGCAAGCAGTACGTACGCGAGCATGTGCCGCGGCACGAACGCCTGATCCAGGCCACGCTGGATCAGTTCGCCCAGCATCCCGGCGACTGGCATGATTTTCTTGGCTGGTTCTACGAGTTGCCGTTGTTCCTGGACGCCGGGCGTTTTCGCCTGGTGCACGCGTGTTGGGACGCCGGCTTGATCGAGCCATTGCGTCGCCAGCACCCAGATGGCTGCATCGACGCCCATTTTCTCCAGGCGTCGGCGGTCAAGGGCAGCTTCGCCTGCCAGGTGTTCGACCGCCTGCTGCGTGGCACTGACATGCGCCTGCCCGGTGGCCGCACTCTGACCGGCGCGGATGGCCTGAGCCGCGCATTCTTTCGGACCAAGTTCTGGGAAGACGATCCGCAAACCTACGGTGATGTGGTATTCCAGCCCGACGCGCTGCCGGACGAGGTCGCCTGCGCGCCGTTGAGCCCCGAGCAGAAGAGCGCCTTGCTGCGCTACGGAGTCGACGAGCCATTGCTGTTCGTCGGCCACTACTGGCGCAGCGGGCGACCGGCGGCGATACGGCCGAACCTGGCGTGCCTGGACTACAGCGCGGTGCTGTACGGCAAGCTGGTGGCGTACCGTCTGGATCACGAAACCCGAATCGATCCGCGCAAGTTCGTGTGGGTCGATGTCGAGCGCCCGGAGGCGATCTGATGAGTGCTGTCGTTGTATTGCGTCTGCCTTTGAGCACCGACCTGAGTGGCTTTGTGGGCTTGCTGCGGCGTCTGAAAGTGCCGCATCGGGTCAGTGAAGAGCAGGGCAGCCAGGTTTTGTGGGTGCCCGACGAGCGTCTGGCCCATGATATCCGCGACCTGTACCAGCGCTACCCCGAGGGCAACGCGCAAGTCGATCCTGAGCTGATGGCCCGGCATGCGCCGGTGCGCGGGCCGGGTTTCGTCCAGCAGCTCAAGGCCAGCCCGGCCACGGCAGCGGTGCTCCTGGCGTGCCTGGTGGTGGCGGGGTTGACCTTGCTGGGAGAAAACCTGGGCAATATGCGCTGGTTGACCTTCCTCGATTTCCAGGTGCAGGGCGAATACCTCTATTTCACGCCTTTGGCCGATACCCTGGCCAGTGGCCAATGGTGGCGCTTGTTCACTCCCATGCTGATCCATTTTGGCCTGCTGCACCTGGCGATGAACGCCTTGTGGTACTGGGAGCTGGGGCGGCGTATCGAGGCGTTGCAGGGGCGGATCAACTTGCTGGGCCTGACCCTGTCGTTCAGCTTGGTGTCCAACGTGGTTCAGTACCTGGTCAGTGGGCCGAGCCTGTTCGGCGGGTTGTCGGGCGTGCTGTATGGCCTGTTGGGGCATTGCTGGCTGTACCAGTGGCTGGCGCCCAACCCGATCTATCGCCTGCCACGCGGCGTGCTGGTCATGATGCTGGTGTGGCTCGGGCTGTGCCTGAGTGGGCTGGTGAGCGTGCTGGGCTTTGGTGAGATCGCCAATGGTGCGCATGTCGGCGGCCTGCTGATCGGCTGCGCCACTGGCCTGATCGGCGGCCTGCTGGCCCGGCGCAAGTCCCGGTAATCGCGTCACGGCCGGACGCGGCTCGCACACCCCTGTAGCAGCGGCGCGAGCCGCGTCGGCGGTGTATGCGGTGTGTCCGATGTCGCGGTCGGTGGGGTGGCATCGCGTGGAAATCCGGCGGCTGCTCTTTCGGTCTGGGGTAACTGAAGGCACAATGCGGGTCCTTTTTTTGGCTGGCCATGCCGGGGGCCTCGAAATGATCAATACGCCGTACTACCTCATCGACAAACAGAAGCTCCTGGGCAACCTGGAAAAGATCGCCTACGTGCGCGAGCAGTCCGGGGCCAAGGCGTTGCTGGCGCTCAAGTGCTTCGCCACCTGGTCGGTGTTCGACCTGATGGAGCAGTACATGGACGGCACCACATCGTCCTCGCTGTACGAGCTCAAGCTGGGTCGGCAGAAGTTTGCCGGTGAGACCCACGCCTACAGCGTGGCCTGGGCCGACGACGAGATCGAAGAGATGCTCGCCAACTGCGACAAGATCATCTTCAACTCGATCGGCCAGCTGCAGCGTTTTGCCCAGGCTTCCCAAGGCAAGACCCGTGGCTTGCGAGTCAACCCGCAGGTGAGCAGCTCCGACTACCTGCTGGCCGACCCGGCGCGTCCGTTCAGCCGCCTGGGCGAATGGGACCCGGCCAAGGTCGAGGAAGTGATCGAGCAGATATCCGGCTTCATGTTCCACAACAACTGCGAGAACGGCGACTTCGCCCTGTTCGACAAGATGCTGGGGACCATTGAGGAGCGCTTCGGCCACCTGCTGCACAAGGTGCAGTGGGTCAGCCTGGGCGGCGGGATTCATTTCACCGGCGAAGGTTACGCACTGGACGACTTCTGCGCCCGGCTCAAGGCCTTTTCGCAGAAGTACGGCGTGCAGGTGTACCTGGAGCCCGGTGAGGCGGCGATCACCAACAGCGCATCGCTGGAAGTCACCGTGCTCGACACCCTCTACAACGGCAAGCACCTGGCTGTTGTGGACAGCTCGATCGAAGCGCACATGCTCGACCTGCTGATCTACCGGCTCAATGCCAAGCTGGCGCCCAGCAGTGGCGAACATACCTACATGGTGTGCGGGAAATCCTGCCTGGCCGGCGACATTTTCGGCGAATACCCGTTCGAGCGTCCGTTGGCCATCGGCGATCGCCTGTCGTTCGTCGATGCCGCCGGTTACACCATGGTCAAGAAGAACTGGTTCAACGGCTTGAAGATGCCGTCCATCGTAGTGAAACAACTCGACGGTACAGTCGAGGTGGTACGTGAGTTTGGTTTCGAAGACTACCTGTCCAGCCTTTCGTAAGCGGACAGCCGAGGAGAAGTGAATAAATTGAAGAAGAACGTTCTTATCATTGGTGCAGGAGGTGTCGCCAAGGTGGTGGCCCACAAGTGCGCGCAGCACAACGATGAACTTGGTCGTATTGCCATCGCGTCGCGCAACATCTCCAAATGCCAGGCCATCATCGACAGCGTCAAGGCCAAGGGCAGCCTCAAGCAGCCCGCCGACATCAAGGCGTTCGCACTCGATGCGCTGGATGTCGAGGCGACCAAGGCGCTCATTTTGCAGACCGAATCGCAGATCGTCATCAACGTCGGTTCCGCGTTTCTGAACATGTCGGTGCTGCGCGCCTGCATCGATACCGGCGTGGCCTACCTGGACACCGCCATCCACGAGGAGCCGGGCAAGGTCTGTGAAACCCCGCCCTGGTACGGCAACTACGAGTGGAAGCACCTGGAAGAGTGCCGGGAGAAGAACATCACCGCCATTCTGGGCGTGGGTTTCGATCCGGGCGTGGTCAATGCCTATGCCGCACTGGCGCAGCAACAGCATTTCGATCGCATCGATTCGATCGATATCCTCGACGTCAATGCCGGCTCCCACGGCAAGTATTTCGCCACCAATTTCGATCCGGAAATCAATTTCCGCGAATTTACCGGGCAGGTCTGGAGTTGGCAGAACAGCCAGTGGACCAGCAACACCATGTTCGAAGTCAAGCGCACAGACGATCTGCCAGTGGTGGGTTCGCAGAACCTGTACCTGACCGGGCATGACGAAGTGCACTCGCTGTCGAAGAATCTCGATGTGCCCAACGTGCGTTTCTGGATGAGCTTCGGCGAGCACTACATCAATGTGTTCACGGTGCTGAAGAATCTCGGCCTGCTGTCCGAGCAGCCGGTGAAGACCGCCGAAGGGCTGGAAGTGGTGCCACTCAAGGTGGTCAAGGCGGTACTGCCCGATCCTTCGTCGCTGGCACCGGGGTATACCGGCAAGACCTGCATCGGCGATCTGGTCAAGGGCAGCCGCAATGGGCAGCCGCACGAGGTGTTCATCTACAACGTCGCGGACCATGAAGAGGCCTACGCCGAGACCGACAGCCAGGGCATTTCCTACACGGCGGGTGTACCACCCGTGGCTGCAGCCCTGCTGGTTGCCCGCGGCGAGTGGGATGTGCAGCGCATGGCCAACGTCGAAGAGCTGCCAGCCGAGCCGTTCCTCAAGGCGCTCGACGCCATGGGCCTGCCGACGCGCATCAAGGACGCCTCCGGCGACCGCGCCTGGGACGCCATCGCGTAACCCTGCGGGACAGGCCCTTCTGTAGCTGCGCTGTGGGAGCGGTCTTTGGCCGCGAATTGGACACTGCGGTGCATCAGGCAATTCACGGCGTTCTTTTCGCGGCCACTGACCGCTCCTACTAGAGACAGGCAGCGGTGATAACCACGCGGCTTGCGCCGCTGCTACAGGGGTGGCGGTATTTTGCGCAGGACCGTTGGTCCGGCCCTGTGCGGGAATTTTGGAACATCAAGTTGCTATCAGTGGCCTGATATTTTGTAACGTTCCTATTCCCGTCCGAGGCACCAACAATGATCAAGACAGACCGAAAGTGGGCAATTGCACTGTGCGCGGCTGGCGTAGCACTGGCGTTGAGCGGTTGCGCTCGCGACCCGGAAAAACGTTCCGTCTCCGAGCTGGCTGTCAGCGGCACCAAGAGCATGTTCCGTACCGACTCGGACATGCAGACTGTCCTCAATAAATTCGCCAGCTTCGATGCCAAGGCCGTGGAAAAGATCACGGCGGTCGAAGCACGGCAGCAACCGACCATCGCCGACGCCGTGAAAGGCGTGCTCGTCGATGAAAAGCGCGACACCACGCCTACCGCTCTGGTCCCAGGCGTGACGACCCGTGACATCACCGTGCCCGGCGCGGCGGGTGCGTTGCCAGCCACCGTCTACACCCCCGAAGGCGCCGGCCCGTTCCCGGTGGTCCTGTATTTCCACGGTGGCGGCTGGGTGTTCGCCGATCGCAAAGTCTATGACGGCGGCGCCCGCGGGATCTCCAAGCAAGCCAACGCCGTGGTCGTGTCCGTCGACTACCGCCGCGCTCCCGAGAACAAGTTTCCTGCGGCCCATGACGATGCCCTGGCTGCCTATCGTTGGCTGAGCAAGAACGCCTCCGCCGTCAATGGTGATGGCAAGCGCCTGGCGCTGGCCGGTGAGAGCGCTGGTGGCAACCTGGCTGTGGCCACCGCCGTCGCCGCGCACAAGGCCGGCCTGACCGAGCCCAAGCACGTGCTGTCCGTGTACCCGGTGGCGCAGTCCAACACCGAGACCGAGTCCTATCGCAAGTATGCCGATGCGATGCCGCTCAATCGTCCGATGATGCTGTGGTTCATCGACAACGTGACCAAGGGCCCGGCAGACGCCAAAGATCCACGTATCGACCTGGTTCACGCCGACTTGAAAGGTCTGCCCCCGGTCACCGTGATCAATGCTGAGATCGACCCCTTGCGTGACGATGGCGCACAGCTGGAAAAAGCGCTGCGTACGGCGGGTGTCAGTGTTGAACGCGAGGTCTACCCTGGCGTGACTCACGAGTTTTTCGGCACCGCAGCGGTGGTGAAGAAAGCCGAGGAAGCCCAGATGTATGCAGGCGAGCGTTTGAAGGCCGACTTGGCCAAATAATAAAAACCAGCGTGATAACCGTACGACCTGAGCAGAGGCATGCACATGAGCCATTCTTTGGATAATCCGTTGCCGGAAAATCGGTTGACCGTCACGCCGCTGGAATTCCAGCCTTCATTCGAGCAAGTGCCCGATGACGAGGAGGAGACCAACCGCGAGCTGACCGAGGTGATGCGCAGTATTCTGGACACGACGTTCGAAGACGGCGGCCACGCGTTGCGTGGTGTGCATGCCAAGGCTCATGGATTGGTTCGAGGCCACATCACGGTGCTCGAGGGCCTCCCTGCGCCGTTGGCACAAGGGGCTTTTGCGGTTCCGGGCACGCTGCCTGTGGTCATGCGCTTTTCCACCAACCCGGGCGATCTGCTCGACGACAAGGTCTCGACCCCCAGGGGGTTGGGCTTGAAGATCGTCGGCGTGCAGGGCGCACGTTTGCCGGGCAGTGAAGGTGATGTGACCCAGGATTTCGTCATGCAGAACGCCAAGGCGTTCACTGCGGCCACACCCAAGGCTTTTTTGAAGAGCCTCAAGTTGTTGGCCAAGACGACCGACAAGGGCCCTGGCCTGAAGAAGGCGTTTTCGGCGCTGCTGCGAGGCGTGGAGTCGGTGATCGAAACCATGGGCGGTGAGAGCGGTACGCTGAAGAGCATGGGCGGGCATCCGCTGACCCATGTGCTCGGTGAAACCTTCAACACCGTTGTGCCGTTTCTCTATGGTAATCACTACGCCAAGCTGGCCGTGGTGCCCGTGGCACAGTCGCTGACCGATTTGACCGATCAACCGGTCGATCTGGACGGTAAACCGGATGGCCTGCGCGAAGCGGTCACCCAGTATTTTGCAAACCAGGGGGGTACGTGGGAAGTGCGTATCCAGCTGGCGACCGACCTTGAACAAATGCCCATCGAGGATGCGTCCAAGGAGTGGTCTGAAGAGTTGAGCCCTTTCGTTACCGTTGCACGTATCGAAGTGCCGGCTCAAGCCGCCTGGACCGATGAGAGCATTCAAGCGATCAACGAACAGATGTCGTTCAGCCCTTGGCATGGCCTGGCGGCGCACCGTCCGTTGGGCGGCGTCATGCGCGTGCGCAAACCGACCTACGAGATGTCTGCAGGCTTTCGCGGCAAGCACAATGGTTGCCCGATCCATGAGCCTCGTTGAGGTCTCTTGGGCGCGGTCGTCAGCCGGCTGAGGCGTATGCCGGAAAACGGGTGGTGAAGGTGGTTCCGGCCAACGCGCTGGAAACCACCTCGACGACACCCCCATGCGCCTTGGCAATTTCGCTGACGATGAACAGGCCCAGGCCGACGCTGCGCACCTCTCGGCCCAGTTCCGAGCCGCGTGTCATCGGTGAAAAAATCGAACCCAGCTCAGCCTCGTCGATGGGCTCACCCACGTTGTGCACGGCAATTTCGACCGTGCCTTGGGCGGCCGACACGCGCACTTCGACAGGGCTGGTGCCGTCGCCGTAGGTCATGGCGTTGGCCACCAGATTGCCCAGCAGTTGAGCCAGGCGGTCTGCGTCCGCGTGGCAGAACAGGGCCTCGTCGCTTGCACTGAAGACGATATCCCGGTGTGGATAGAGCAAGCGCAGCGAACCGACGGCGGCGGCAATGGCGCGATCCAGTTGTACCGGTGCGCGATTCACAGCCAGGCCCTGGCCGATGCGCGCCTGGGTGAAATCCAGAAGATCGTTGATCAAACGCTGGGAGCGCGCGGTCGCCTCACCGATGTGGCTGAGCATGGTGCTCTGCCGCTCGGTCATGTCCAGCGAGCGCAGGTACTGCGCGGCCATGGACACGACTTGCAACGGATTGCGCAGGTCGTGGCTGACGATGCCTATCATCTGTTCGGCAAATAGCGCGCGGTCGACAGCCAGTTCGCGCTGGCGATTGAGCTCGCGTTCGAGTACCACGTGGCGCTGCAGGGCATCCTCGGCCTGGCGCTTGGCCTGCAGCAACTCCTGTTCGAACCGAATCCGGTCGGCAACGATGAACGCCGATACCTCGTCGAACACCTGGCCCTGATGCTCGCGGCGTCCGGCATTGAGCACCATGGGCGTGACCTTGCCGTCGGCGGTGAGGAAGTCCAGCTTGACCTCGGTGATGGAGCGCTGCATTACCAGCAATGGCATCCAGTGGGTCTGGTAGAAGATGCGACCGCCCACGGTGAGCAATTCCTGCAGCTTGCGCACGCCAACCAGTTGCTCATGGGTGTAGCCCAGCCAGTGGCAGAAGGTCTGGTTGACCTTGAGGATCAGGCCTTTGTCGTTGGTGAGCACCAAGGCACAGGGGGCCTGCTGATAGAGCGCTTCGGCATCCGGGATGCCCACGGCCTCGACACTCATGCGCTCAGGTGGCCGCAGGTGTGCATCAGGAATGTCTGGATGGCGTCGATGCAGGCGGCAGGCTGGCTCAGGTGTGGGCAGTGGCCTTCGTTCTCGATGACCACCATGCGGCAGTCAGCGATTACACCGGTCAGGTACTCGCCAACGGCCCTGGGTGCGATGAAGTCGTCCGAAGACTGGAGCACCAGCACCGGCCCGCTCAATTCGCGTACATCCGCGCGACTGTCGCTGAGGAAGGTCACGCGGGCGAAGCGCTTGGCGATGTCCGGGTCGGTCTGGCAGAAGCTGTTGGTCAGCTCGGCGCCCAGTTCCGGCTTTTCAGGGTTGCCCATGATGCTCGGCGCCATCGCACTGGACCAGCCCAGGTAGTTGTTTTCCAGGGTCGAGAGCAGGGCGTCGATGTCCTCGCGGGTGAAGCCGCCGGGGTAGTCGAGGTCGTTGATGTAGGAAGGCGAAGGGCCGACCATCGCATGGGCACCGATCAGTCCGGGGCTGAGGTTGGCGGCCATGGCACCTGCCATCGCGCCGACCGAATGACCCACGAACACCACCGGGCCCTCACCGAATTCCCGGATGATCTCGACGATGTCGCGAGCGTAGCCTGCCAGTGTCGAGTACTTTTCGGCATCGTAGGCGCTGACGTCCGATTTGCCGCAGCCGACCATGTCGAACAGCACCGTTCGGTAGCGCCCGGCAAACGCCGGCTCGACCAGTCGCCACATGTTCTGGTCGCAGCCGAACCCATGGGCGAATACCAGCGTCAGCGGCCCTTGGCCTTTAACCACTACATTGTTGCGAGCCTGGACGGACATCCGTGGAATTCCTGTTTGAGCAAGCGAGCATGCGCGGGTGATTAGCCGGCTAGTCTACCCGAGCATAGCCGCCAGCGTCAGGCTCGCCAACGTTCTCAAACGGTGTTTTTTCTCACGTGCTCGAGCAGGGCCTGAAGCGGGTGACGGACCGTGTGACCTTCTTCACGCTTGACCTGGCTGCGGCACGAGTAGCCGTCGGCGAGCAGATTGCCAGTGCCTTGGTAGCGGGCCAGCAGCGGTTGCCAGGACTGCCCATAGATGACCTTGGAAGTCGCGACGTTGCGCGCTTCATGGCCATAGGTGCCGGACATCCCGCAACAGCCGCTGGCGAGTACCTGCAAGGTCGCCCCCAGGCGGCTGAAGACTTGTTGCCAATGGGTGATGCTGTTCGGCTCGTTGGTTTTCTCGGTGCAGTGCGGCAACAGCTGGTAGACCCCGCCGGTCCCAGGCTGTTCGGTCTGTGGCAGCACCTGGGCCAGCCACTCCTGGGGCAACAGCACGGTGGGGGCCTGCTCCTGGCCCAGGGTCTTGGCGTATTCCTGGCGATACACCAGGGTCATCGCCGGGTCCAGGCCCACCAGCGCAATGCCGCTGGCCTGGAGCTGGCGCAGCGACTGCGCGTTGTGCCGGGCGGCCTTGTCGAACGCCCCGAGGAAGCCCTGCACCTGCAATGGCTTGCCGTTGGCGGCGAAGGGCGCCAGGTAGATATCGAAGCCCAGCCGCGAGATCAGCTCCAGCCAGTCGGCCATGACCGGTGTGTCGAAGTAGCGGGTGAAAGCATCCTGCACCAGGATCACGCTGCGCTGGCGTTGCTCGGCGGTCAGCCGGGCGAGGCGGTCGGCGGTCGCCGCGCGCACGTTCCAGTCCCGGCAGTGGGCATTGAAGTCGACCAGGCTGAGCAGCGGGCTGTCGACCATGCCCGCGACGTGCTGCAGCGCCTGACGCACCGGGGTAAAGGACATCACCGCGTTGTAGGCGCGGGGGAAACGCGCCAGGTATGGAATGCTGAATTCCAGCGAACCGATCAAGTAATCCTTCAGCGGGCGCAGGTAGCGACCGTGGTAGAGCTGCAGAAAGCGCGCGCGGAACTCCGGCACGTTGACCTTGACCGGGCATTGCCCCGCGCACGACTTGCAGGCCAGGCAGCCCGCCATGGCGTCGTACACCTCGTGGGAAAAGTCGTCGCGGCCCATGCGCCGGGCCAGGCTGTTGCGGGCACGCTGGAACAGGCTGCCACTGGCGCTGTGCAACACGTTGGCCCCGTGCAGGCCCTGCAGGCGCAACCATTCGCGGATCAGTGAGGCACGCCCCTTGGGTGAATGGATACGGTTGCGCGTGGCTTTCCACGACGGACACATGGCGTCGTTCGGGTCGAAGTTGTAGCACGCGCCGTTGCCATTGCAATGCAGCGCGCTGTCGTAGCTCTGCCAGACCCGCTCGTCGATGCTGCGGTCCAGCTCGCCACGCAGGGTCACTTCATCGACCTGGGTCAGGCGCGCGTCGGCGACACTGGCTGGCGTAGCGATCTTGCCGGGATTGAGCTGGTTGAACGGATCGAAGGCGGCCTTGAGCGCTTGCAGCGCCGGGTACAGTTCGCCGAAGTACTCGGGCACGTATTGCGAGCGCAGGCCCTTGCCGTGTTCGCCCCAGAGCAGGCCACCGTGCCGCTGGGTGAGCGCCGCGACCTCGTCGGAAATGGGCCGGATCAGCGCGGCCTGGCGCGGGTCCTTCATGTCGAGGATCGGCCGCACGTGCAGCACGCCGGCATCGACATGGCCGAACATGCCGTACTGCAAGCCATGACCGTCGAGCAAGGCACGGAACTCGCCGATGTAGGCCGCCAGGTTCTGCGGTGGCACGGCGGTGTCCTCGACGAACGGCTGCGGCCGCGCTTCGCCCTGGACGTTGCCGAGCAGGCCCACGGCGCGTTTGCGCATGGCGTAGACGCGGCTCACCGCCAGGGCGCCGACTGCCAGGGTGTGGCCAAGGCGCTGCACCGTGGTGTCCTGCTGCAGGTGGACGATGAACTGCTCGACTCGCTGCTCGACCACGCTCAGGTCGTCGCCGCTGAATTCCACCAGGTTGATGCCCAGGGTCGGCGCCTGTGCGTCGGTGGGAAAGTATTCGGCCACGCCATGCCAGACGATGTCGTTCATGGCCAGCAGGAGGACCTTGGAGTCGACGGTTTCGATCGACAGCGGCTGGTGCGCCATCAAGGCATTGGCGTCGTTGAGCGCGTCCATGAAGCCGGCATAGCGCACATTGACCAGAATGGAATGCCTGGGGATCGGCAGCACGTTGAGCTTGGCCTCGACGATGAAGCCCAGTGAGCCTTCCGAGCCGCACAGTACGCTGTTGAGGTTGAAGCGGCCGTCGGCCTCGCGCAGGTGGGCCAGGTCGTAGCCGGTAAGGCAGCGGTTGAGTTTGGGGAAGACCGCGTCGATCAGTTCGGCCTGCTCGTCGGCGATGGTTGCTGCGCACTGATAGACCTCGGCGATGCGGCCGTCGCCCGCGCGGTTGGCTTGTAACTGCGACGCTTCCAGGCTGTGACTGTGCAGGCGCTCGCCACCCAGCAGCAGGGTGGTCAGTTCCAGCACATGGTCGCGTGTCTTGCCGTAGGTGCAGCTGCCCTGGCCACTGGCGTCGGTGTTGATCATGCCGCCGATGGTCGCGCGGTTGGAGGTCGACAGCTCGGGGGCGAAGAACAGCCCGTGGGGTTTGAGAGCAGCGTTGAGCTGGTCCTTGACCACACCACTCTGCACCCGCACCCAACGCTCTTCGACGTTGATCTCCAGCACCTGGTTCATGTGCCGGGACAGGTCCACCACCAGGCCATCGGTGAGCGACTGGCCGTTGGTGCCGGTGCCGCCGCCGCGCGGGGTCAGCACCACAGCACGGTGTTCCGACTGGCTGGCCAGGCGAGCGAGCACTTGCACATCGGCCTCGTCTCGGGGAAACACGGCGGCCTGGGGGCGGCGCTGATAGATCGAGTTGTCGGTGGCCAGCACCGTGCGCATGCCGTAGTCCTCGACGATCTCGCCTTGGAAACCTGCGTTTGCAAGTTCGCGCAGCAGAGCCTGGTAGGGCGCATGGGGGCTTTCTGGCGGGACAGTTCGGCGATCATGGCAGTCGGGATCCGGCGTGAGAGATCAATGTGCATTCGAAATGCGCAGGCTGGTAACAGCCAGAGCGGATGACGGTCGGGTAGGCGGTTATGACCGTCCTGGCCCTTGTAACATGACGTGTAGGGACGTATTTTCACCAACACGGGGCAACCTGGCAAACGTATATCCTTCGTTCTTTGCATGAGCTCCATGAATGAACCCCAGACGGCTTACCCCCTCCATGTCATTGCTGTTGGCGTTCGAAGCAGCCGGCCGCCACGGCAGTTTCACCCGCGCGGCGGCTGAGCTGGCCCTGACCCAGAGCGCGGTGAGCCGGCAGGTGCAGGCACTCGAGGCACTGCTGGAAGTGGCCTTGTTCAGGCGCGACGGCAAGCGTATCGAGTTGACCGCGGCGGGCGCCTTGTACCAGCACGAACTGGCGGGGGCCCTGGCGCGCATCCGTGGCGCTACCCTGCAGACCATTTCCCACCGCAGCGAAGCCGATACGTTGCACCTGGCGGTGCTGCCGACGTTCGCATCCAAGTGGCTGCTGCCGCGGATGGGCGACTTCTACGGCCGTCACCCCGGCAGCCTTGTCCATATTCATTCGCGGATCGTGGGTGGTGACCTGTCCCAAGGCGCACAGGACATGAGCGCGATCATCTGCGCGGGGTCGGGGCAGTGGCCGGGCTATGTGGCGCACCGGCTGCTCTCGGAGAAACTGGTGGTGGTGGCCAGCCCCAAGGCCATGCCCGCTCATGCCCAGGTGTCGGTGCAGGACGCCGCCCGGCAATTGTTGCTGGGCGTGGTGTCGCGCCCCCACGCGTGGTCCGACTGGTTCGCCAGTGTCGGCCTGGTCGGTTCGTCGACCCTACGCCTGGGGCCGAGCTTCGAGCACACCGCGCATCTGATTCAGGCGGTCATTGCCGGGATCGGCATCGGCCTGGTGCCGCGCATTCTAGTGCAGGACGAAATCGCCCAGGGCGAGTTGGTGACCCTGTTCGAGCCCATGGAAAGCGGTCGCGGGTATTACCTGGCGTATCCCACCCACAATCAGCAACTGCCGTCGCTGGTGGCCTTCCGCGAGTGGTTGCTGTCCATTCCGTTTCCAGACAGTTGACGATCAGCAGTCCCAGCATCGCAGAGGGCTTTGGTACCGACACGATATGTTCGTCTGGAGATGCCCTGTGGGAGCGGTCCTCGGCCGCGAAAAAGGTACCGCAGAGCAGCAGTCGATCCGCGAAGCTCTTTTCGCGGCCGCTGACCGCTCCCACGGAGATTGGCAGAGGGGCACGCTGCGTCTGCACACGTTCTGTAGCAACTCACTGACAAACCATCGAAGGGGCCGGCTGTCAGAGTGCCACTGACCATGAGGAATAGCCGTGTTTCATATCTATGCGACTGTCGCTTTTCTGTACGTTGCGCTGCGTTTCGTCTACCCGTTGCCCCTGGCCGCAGGCTGGCGTTTGCTGATCGGTCTGGTACTGCTCGCGGCCTCCAAGTACCACATGCTGATCCTGGCGTTTACCGGGACCATGTACTCGCCTGAAGTGCCGTACTGGGTGGCCTATTCAGCTGGATGGGCCTTCACGGCATTCGCCTTGCTGTTCGTCTTCGTGCTGCTGCTCGACGTGGGCATCCTAGTGACTCGTCTGGCCCGTCGCCGCGCCTTGCCTCGCCATGCCCTGGCCAGATGGCGCTATGCCGTGGCCGCGCTGGCGGTGGCTGTCTCAGGCTTCGGTGTGGCCCAGGCCACTCGCGTGCCGGAAGTGCGTCAGGTCGAACTGCAGATCCCTGGGCTGGCGCCGGCAATGGACGGCTTCCGGCTGGTGCAACTGTCCGACCTGCACATCAGTGTGCTGTTTCCCGAGCCTTGGGTGGAAGCGGTGGTCAAGCGCAGCAACGCCCTGGCGCCAGACCTGGTGGTGATCACCGGTGACCTCATCGATGGCACCTTGCAGGCGCGCGCCACGGATGTGAGGCCTCTGGCGCAGCTGCGTGCCCGTGCTGGCGTGATCGCGATCCCCGGCAATCATGAATACTATTTCGGCAACGAAGGCTGGATGGCCAAGTTTCGCGAGGCGGGCATGCACAGCCTGATCAATCAGCATGAGGTGATCGATGACGCCCGCGGGCAACTGGTCATCGCCGGTATCACCGACAAGGTCGCCACCCAGTATGGCGGCAGTGCGCCGGACCTGGACCTGGCCCTGCGCGGGGCTCCGGCGAATGTGCCGATCGTGCTGCTCAACCATCGCCCGGCCGGTATCGATCAAGCGATCGCCGCCGGGGTCGACCTGCAGCTTTCCGGACACACCCATGGCGGCATGATCCGTGGATTCGATCAAGTGGTGGCCAAGGCCAACGAAGGGTTCGTTTCAGGGCTTTATCGTCGTGCCGGGCTGCAGCTGTATGTGAGCAATGGCAGCGGCTTGTGGAACGGCTTTCCGATCCGTTTGGGCGTGCCTTCGGAGATCACCGAGTTCACCCTGCGTGCGGCGCCGTCCGGGCAGTGAATCGGCAAGTGGAGGGAATCAATGAGGCGTGCCGTACTCATTTGCTTGAGAGGTTTTTCATCACATGAGGAGTCAGACGATGAGCAATGCATTCAAGGTCGGTGATGCGGTGCGCTGGAATTCCGAAGCGGGGGAGATCCACGGCAAGGTGACCAAGGTTCATGTCAAGGATGTTGAATTCATGGGCAAGCACCGCCCGGCGTCCAAGGACGAGCCGCAGTACGAGGTCAAGAGCGACAAGACCGGGCATTCGGCCCTTCACCATGGCGATGCATTGCACAAAGCATGAACCCCTTCTACGCCGCCGTGTAGCAGCGGCGCAAGCCGCGTCGGCGTCACATGCGAAGTGTCAGGCGTATTGCGGTGGGGCCGGACGCTGCTTGCGCCGCTGCTACAGGGGCGGTGCAAGCCGGGGGTTGGGTTATTTGAAGTCGGCGGCGCTATGGCGCTCGGGGACTTGGGTCGCTTCATCGCCCCAGGTGCGGTTGACGCGTTGGCCGCGCTGCACGGCGGGGCGTTGGGCGATTTCTTCGGCCCAGCGTTGCAGGTGGGTGTATTCCTCGACCGCCAGAAATTGCGCCGCGTCGTACAGATTGCCGCGCACCAGTTGCCCGTACCAGGGCCAGATGGCGATGTCGGCCAGGGTGTACTCGTCACCGGCGATGTAGCGCGCCTGTGCCAGGCGCTTGTCCAGCACATCCAGCTGACGCTTGGCTTCCATGGTGAAGCGATTGATCGGGTATTCCAGCTTTTCCGGCGCATAGGCATAGAAATGCCCGAAGCCGCCACCCAGATAGGGTGCCGCACCCATCTGCCAGAACAGCCAGTTCATGGCCTCGGTACGCGCTACGACGTCGGTGGGCAGGAACTCGCCGAACTTCTGCGCCAGGTACAGCAGGATGGAGCCTGATTCGAACACCCGCACGCCGGCACCTTCACTGTGATCCACCAGTGCCGGGATCTTCGAGTTCGGATTGATCTCGACGAACCCGCTGGAGAACTGATCGCCTTCGCCGATGCGAATCGGCCAGGCGTCGTACTCGGCGTCGGCGTGGCCCAGTTCCAGCAGTTCTTCGAGCATGATGCTCACCTTGACGCCGTTGGGGGTCGCCAAGGAATACAGCTGGAACGGGTGCTTGCCTACGGGCAGGGTCTGCTCATGGGTGGCGCCAGCGGTGGGGCGGTTCGTCTTGGAAAACTGGCCGCCGGATTCCGCGTCGTGTGTCCAGACCTTGGGCGGGACGTAGGGAGTAGGGCTCATGCAGTGTGCCTCCTGGTGTGCTCGGCGATGCGCGCTGGGCGCGGGAAGTGTGCGATGAAGATAGGACTTGGCGCAGGCCCTGACAGTTCATCCAGTTGGGTCTGGTAACTGAGAGCAATACTGCTGGAAAGCAACCAGCTGTTTTTCAAGAATATTTATTGCAATTGGGGTTTCCTGTCGGAAAGAAACCTGATAAATTCCCGCTCGTTCATGCAGAGGCCAGCAACTGGCTTTCTTGCACCGGATACAGGGGCGTCGCCAAGCGGTAAGGCAGCAGGTTTTGATCCTGCCATGCGTTGGTTCGAATCCAGCCGCCCCTGCCATTATTCCCGTCACATGAACCCACTTCTCTTCTTGCAACTCCCTCCCCGCTTTTATTAGCCTGCCCGTTCTTCAGTGCAACAGCATCTATTGATAACATCCGAAATGTCCGACAGCGACAGGCGGCGAAGTCGAGACCGATGGTTTTTTTCAGCAGCGCTCGTTGCGGGAACTGTGCTGCCGGCCCAAGGCCTAACTGGCACAATGAAGTAACAGGTCGATATCACCCTGACAGGGTCGTGGGAGGCGTTCTGAATCACACCACAAACGTGGCAAATGTGTCCCAGGTCGAGCGGCTCCGCCGGCTGATGGAAGCGGCTGGTTTCAACCTGCACGACGCACAGACCCAGAGCGCGCTGGAACAACTGCAAGCCTCGATTGCGCATTCTACCGTCGCCACCAGTGATGCCGAACGCCTGTCGCAAGCCGACAGCCAGGCCCGTGAACGCGCGGCGCTCGAAAGCTTCAAGGAAACCCAGGAACGTTACCGCCTGGCCGTCAAGGCCACCAACGATGCAATCTGGGATTGGGACCTGAGCGGCAACCATGTGGTGTGGAACGAGGCCCTCGAGCAAGCCTATGGTCACCCCCTGGCCTTGGTCGAGCCGACCGGCGACTGGTGGATCGAGCATATCCACCCCGACGACCGTGCGCAGGTCGATGAGTCCATTCATGCCGTGATCGACGGCAGTCAGTCGGCCTGGTCCGGCGAATACCGGTTTCAGCGCCATGACGGGACGTTCGCCGAGGTGTTCGACCGAGGACATGTCATCCGCAATGCCCAGGGCCAGGCAGTGCGCATGATCGGCGCCATGCTCGACCTGACCCGAGTGCGCGCTGCCGAAAGCGCGCTACGGCAGAGCGAGGAGCGCTTCCGCAAGATTCTGGAGACCATCGAGTCGGCGTTCGCCATCGTCGAAGTCAAGTTCGACGCCCAGGACAAACCGGTCGACTACTGTTTCCTCGAAGCCAACCCGGCTTTCGAACGTCAGGCCGGTGTCAACCTGCGCGGTCGCTGGGTGACCGAATTCGCACCCGACCTGGAACAGTTCTGGTTCGACACCTATGGCCATGTGGCCAAGACCGGCGAGCCGGCCACTTTCGAGAACTACGCCGAGGCCTTCAAGCGCTGGTTCGACGTGCGCGCGGTAAAGGTCGGTCCTGCCGACGAACGCAAGATCGCCGTGATTTTCAGCGACGTCACGGAGCGACGCAACGCCCAGGAACGCCTGCGCGTCAGCGAGGCCGTGGCGCGCGAGAACGTCGAGCGGGTCCAGTTGGCGTTGGCCGCCGGCGCGATCATCGGCACCTGGCATTGGCACCTGCCGACCGATCGTTTTGCGGTCGACGAGGGGTTTGCCGCTGCGTTCGGTCTTGATCCAAAACTGGGTCGCGAGGGCTTGAGCCTGGAAACCGTCGTGGCCACCGTGCACCCCGATGACCGCGAAGGGCTCAGTGCGGCCATTGCCGAGGTGATCCAGCGCGGCGGCAGTTATTCCCATCAGTACCGCGTGCGCCGGGCCGACGGCCATTACTACTGGATCGAGGCCAATGGCCGTGTCGAAAACGACGCCGAGGGCAAGCCGCTGCGTTTTCCAGGCGTGCTGATCGACGTCGAGGCGCGTCGCTCGGTCGAGGCCGAGCGCGATCGCGCCCTGTCGGCGCTGCGTGCGCTCAACGACACCCTCGAACAGCGCGTGACCGAGCGCACGGTCAAGTTGATCCAGGCCGAAGAGAAGCTGCGCCAGTCGCAGAAGATGGAAGCGGTGGGCCAGCTCACCGGTGGCCTGGCCCATGATTTCAATAATCTGCTGGCCGGCATTTCCGGCGCGCTCGAGTTGATGAGCACGCGCATCGCCCAGGGCCGCTGGATGGAAACCGACAAGTACATCAGCACCGCGCAGGGCGCCGCCAAGCGCGCGGCGGCGCTCACGCACCGGTTGCTGGCCTTTTCCCGCCGCCAGACGCTCGATCCGCGCCCCACCGACGTCAACGCGCTGATGGAAGGCATGACCGAGCTGATCCAGCGCACGGTCGGGCCCAGCATTCGCGTCGAAACGGTTGGTGCCACCAACCTGTGGACGACGCTGGTGGATGTCAGCCAGCTGGAAAATGCCCTGTTGAACCTGTGCATCAATGCCCGCGATGCCATGCCCGATGGCGGGCGCATCACCATCGAAACCGCCAACCGCTGGATGGACCGCGAGGCTGCACGCAGCTACGACATTCCCGAAGGGCAGTACCTTTCGGTCAGTGTGACCGACACCGGTACCGGCATGTCCCCCGACGTCATCGCCAAGGCATTCGACCCCTTCTTCACCACCAAGCCGATCGGTCAGGGTACGGGCCTTGGCCTGTCGATGATCTACGGCTTCGCCAAGCAGTCGGGTGGCCAGGTGCGGATCTACTCCGAGGTGGGGCAGGGCACGACCTTGCGCATCTACCTGCCACGCTACTACGGCGAGGTCGACGACGAAGTGCCGGAGACCCGCGAGTCGCTGGCTGCGGCGGCCCATGCCGGGGAAACCATCCTGATCGTCGACGACGAGCCAACCGTGCGCATGCTGCTCAACGACGTGCTGGGCGATCTGGGCTACACCTTGATCGAGGCGGCCGACAGCCTGGCGGGCCTTAAACTTCTGCAGTCGGATGTTCGTATCGATCTGTTGATCAGCGACGTCGGGCTGCCGGGCGGCATGAACGGTCGGCAGATGGCCGATGCCGGGCGCGAGGTGCGGCCCGATCTCAAGGTGTTGTTCATTACCGGCTACGCGGAAAATGCCGCGATCGGCAATGGCTACCTCGGCCCGGACATGCAGGTCTTGACCAAGCCGTTCGCCATGGACACCCTGGCGTCCAGGGTCCGCGAGTTGATGGCGCCCTGACCCTTACCCGGTGCGGCGGGCCCTACAGGAGTTGTCGATGAACGATGTCATCCTCGCTGGCGCAGGACTGGAAAGCGGCTGGCATTCGCGGCGCAGGCTTGGCGCGGTCGAGGTTCCAGTGCATTACATGCGCGGCGGGACGTCGACCGGGGTGGTGCTGTGGGAGCCGCTGCTGCCGGCCGATATGGCATTGCGCGAGCAACTGTTGCGTCACCTGATGGGCGTGCCCAGTTCAGGCAGCCAGCCGGGCAACCGCCAGATCACCGGCCTGGGCCGTGGCCCGGCCACCAGCAACAAGGTGTTCGTGATGAACACCGAACGCGTGGATGGCCAGCTGCGTCTGGTCAGCACCCTGGCGCAACTGGCCAGCGACCATGCCGAGGTCGACTGGAGCGTGAACTGCGGCAACATGTCCAGCGCGCTGTTGTTGTGGGCCCTGGACATGGGTTTGCTGGAAGCCGCGGCCGATGGCGTCTGCGAAGTCGATATCCGCAACACCAACACCGGTGTCATCACCACGGCGCGCATGCAGCGCGATGCACAGGAGGGCTTTCTCCTGGCGCGGATTCCCGGCGTGATGGGCGACTACCCTGCGGTCGACCTGTTTCTGCATGCGCCGGTCGGCAACAAGACCGGCGCCTTGCTGCCAACGGGCGCGGTGGTCGACAACGTGGCCGGCATCGACGTCTCCTGCGTGGACGTGGCAGTGCCCATGGTCATCGTCGAGGCCCGCAGCCTGGGCAAGACCGGTCATGAACCCGTTGCCGCGCTCGCAGCCGATGCAGCGTTCATGGCGACGCTGCGCACGCTGTGGACCCAGGCCGGATTGAAGATGGGACTGCGCCGCAAGGACGGTGTGCTCATGACCGAGGACGAACTGGCGCGCAGCGAAACCATCCCCAAAATCTGCATCGTCGCCGCGCCGCGCGAGGGCGGCCATATTGCCGTGCGCTACTTCACGCCGCAGACCGGCCACGCCTCCATGGCGGTGTCCGGCGGCTGCTGCTTGGCGGCAGCCTGCCTGATCCCGGGTACCACCGCCCACCGCGTCGCCACCGACATCGCCGTCCCCGGCGCGGCGTTCGCGGACATTCACGTCAGCATCGAAAACCCTGCCGGGCGCCTGGACACCACCGTGGTCGCCGCACTGGACGACCGCCACCTGCAGATTCGCAGCGCCGCCTACCGCCGCAGCACACAGATACTCATGCGTGGCCATGTGCCGTTGTATGGCGCTTCGGGTGAGCTGCAAGAAGCCTTGCTCGCCAGCCAGCGGTAATTCACCGGGTCCCGAGAGACCCGGCGAACGCGGGTCGCTACGGCATGCCCAGCCAGTTGGGCAGGGCGAGGGAGAGGAACGGCACGTAGGTGACCAGCAGCAGGAACATCAGCAGGATCGACAGCCAGGGCAGGGCGGCGCGGATGGTCTGGCCCAGGGTCAGGCCCGTTACCGCTGAGGTCACGAACAGGTTCAGGCCCACCGGCGGATGCACCAGGCCGATTTCCATGTTGACCACCATGACGATGCCCAGGTGAATCGGGTCGATACCCAGCTCCATGGCGATCGGGAAGAAGATCGGCGCCAGGATCAGGATGATCGCCGAGGGCTCCATGAAACTGCCGGCCACCAGCAGCACGATGTTGACCATGATCAGGAAGCCCAGCGGCGTCAGTCCTTCCGACAGCACCCAGTTGGTGATCTGCTGGGGAATCTGTTCGGTGGTCAGCACGTGGGCGAAGAGCATGGCATTGGCGATGATGAACAGCAGCATGATAGTCAGGCGGCCGGATTCGAGCAGCACCTTCGGGCACTCGGCCAGGCGCATGTCCTTGTACACGAACAGGGCGATGAACGCCGAGTACACCGCCGCGACGGCGGCCGCTTCGGTCGGGGTGAACATGCCGCTGTAGATGCCGCCCAGAATGATCACCAGCAACAGCAGACCCCAGAAGGCGCGGCGTGCGGTGGTCAGCCATTCACGGAAGGTAGCGCGTGGCTGGGCTGGGAGTTTCTTGATCCGGGCGACGATGTAGATCACCACCATCAGGATCACGCCCAGCAGGATGCCCGGAATCACACCGGCCATGAACAGCTTGCCGACTGAGGTTTCGGTCGCCGCCGAATACACCACCATCACGATCGAGGGCGGGATGAGAATGCCCAGGGTACCGGCGTTGCAGATGATGCCGGCGCCGAATTCGCGGGGGTAGCCGGAGCGCACCATGCCGGCTACGGCGATCGAGCCTACCGCCGCGACGGTGGCGGGGGAGGAGCCGGACAAGGCGGCGAACAGCATGCACGCCAGCACCGCAGCAATCGCCAGGCCGCCGCGAATGTGGCCGACGCAGGCGTTGGCGAAATCGATCAGCCGTTGCGCGACGCCCCCGGTGGTCATGAAGGCGCCAGACAAGAGGAAGAACGGAATCGCCAGAAAGGTGTAGCTGTCCGAGGTCTCGAACAGCTTGATCGCCAGCGAACTCAGCGAGTCCTGACTGAACAGCAGAATGGACACCGCGCCGGAGAGGCCCAGGGAGATAGCGATGGGCACGCCCAGGAACATGAACACGAACAGCAGCAGGAACAGACAGATAACGGTCATCAGCGGTGCTCCTCGCCAGGGTTGGCCAGTTTGCTGGCTTCTGCCGCTTCGTCGGCCAGGCCCAGTCCTGTCTGCCGATGGGTATAGATGCGGTACATGATTTCCAGGTAGCGGGCGATGATCAGGGCGAAGCCGATCGGCACGATGAGTGCGATATGGCCGATTTGGATGCCGTAGCGATCCAGGTCCTCGGCGCCGATGCCGGCGACCAGCACCGCCGACACCCACTTGATGCTGGCGATCAGAAACAGGCCGGCGTACACCAGGCAGCAGCCGCAGGCGATCATCGCCAGAATGCGCTGCGCAGGCTTGCTGGTTTTCTTCACCAGCACGTCGACTCCCAGGTGGCCGGCGGTGCGCACGCCGTAGGCGATACCGAAGAAGATCAACCAGCCGAACAGCGCCTTGGTCAAGGCGATGCTCCAGGTCATTTCCTGGGCATAGCCCATCAGGTGGTCGCCGATGCCGGCGAACAGGTCGCTGCTCCACGCCCATTTGTCGCTGAGGGTGTAGAATATCGTGTAGAGGTTGTTCAGCGCGACGTAGACGAACGTCACCAGCGTCATGGCAGCCAGCAGGAAGGCGATCATGCCTTCCTCGAAATGCTCCCAGACTTGCCTGAGCGATTGCATAGGGATTCTCCGAGCGTCAAGAGAGCGGCCGCCGGCGAGCGGGCAGCCGCGCATGCTTCACCGGCGGCCGTAGCCAAGCCAGTGCAGGGGACGGGTCAGCCCCTCACGAGGCTTTGTTGGAGGCTTCGGCGGCCTTGATCAGGTCGGGGCCGATCTGCTCGGAAAACTTGTCCCACACCGGGCGCATCGCTTCGCGCCATTGCTGGCGTTGCTCGGCAGTGAGTGGGTCGATCTCGCTGGTCTTGGCGTCGATGATTTTCTGCCGCGCGGTCTGGTTCAGCGCTTCGGCTTGCTTGTTCACCTCGACGGTGACCTGGTCCATCAGCGTCTGCAGCTCGTTACGGACATCGTCGGGCAGGCCGTTCCAGAACTTGGAATTGGTGATGACCATGTAGTCGATCAAGCCGTGGTTGGTCTCGGTGAAGAAGGGCTGCACTTCGTGGACCTTCTGGCTCTCGTAGTTGGACCAGGTGTTCTCGGTGCCATTCACGGTGCCGGTCTGCAGACCCTGGTAGACCTCGGCGAAGCTCATCTTGCGGGGGTTGGCGCGTATCGCCTTGAATTGCTCTTCGAGTACGCTCGACGCCTGGACGCGGAATTTCAGGCCACGGGCATCCTTGGGCAGGATGACCTTCTTGTTCGCCGACAGCTGCTTGAGGCCGTTGTGCCAGTAGGCCAGACCGCGGATGCCCTTGTCGTCCATGGAGGTCAGCAGCGCTTTGCCCTGGGGCCCTTGCTGGAAACGGTCGACTGCGGCCAGGTCATCGAACAGGAACGGCAGGTCGAAGATCTGCACCTGCTTGGTGTAGTGCTCGAACTTGGCCAGCGAGGGCGCGAGCATCTGCACGTCGCCCAACAGCAGCGCCTCCATCTCCTTGCCGTCGCCGAACAGCGACGAGTTGGGATAGACCTCGACCTTCACCTTGTCCTTGAGCTTGGGATCGGCGGCCACCAGTTTCTGGAACATCAGCGCGCCTTGGCCCTTGGGCGTGTTCTCCGCCACCACGTGGGCGAATTTGATGACGACGGGATCGGCGGCCTGGGCCAGGGTTGCCATCGAAACGGCGGCGGCGCAGAGCAGCGCCTGGGTCAGCTTGAACATGGAGATCACCTTGTTATTGTTGTAGGACAATCCATTTTTGGGCGGCTGTGTCGAGTCGACCGGCCCTGTGCAGCGTAGGCGTGTTTTCAGCTTCAGGATCGCTTAATCGACGCCGTGCCGAAAATCTGTATTTGCGTAACCCGGCGTTCGGCGCTACCGAACGCCGGCGCGCGGTCTTATCGCTGCAGGGTGTCGAGCAAACGCCTGGCGCGCTGCAACACCGGCGCATCGACCATCTGGCCGTCGAGCTGGAAAGCGCCCGCACCCCCGGCGGCGGCACTGGCCGCCAGTACGGCACGGGCCCATTCCAGATCCTGGACGCTGGGCGCCAGTGCCGCATGAATCACCGCCACCTGACGCGGATGGATGCACAGTGCGCCGCCATAGCCGAGGTTGCGCGCGTGCTCGATGGCGCGCTGCAACCCCGGCGCGTCGTCCAGGGCGGCGAACACCCCGTCCAGTGGTGGCAGCAGGTTGGCGGCGCGTGAATGCAGCTGCACGCTCATGCGGCCTTGGTCGAGAAAGGCTTCTGCCGCTGGGGTGCCGCTGTGGAGGCCCAAGTCCAGGGCCAGGTCCAGGCTGCCGAAACACAGCCGCTCGACGCCGGGGCCATTGACGATGGTCTCCAGCGCCAACAGACCTCGGGCGCTTTCGATGATGGGCCACAGCGGCTTGCCGGCCTGGCTGGCCGTGGTCAGATGAGCGCGGGTTTCGGCCTTGGGCAACATCACCCCGACGACACCTGGGTGGCTGGCGCAGAAAGCCAGGTCGCTGGCGTGTTCGGCATGGCCGGGGGCGTTGACGCGCACCATCACGCGGGCCGTTTCGGTGTGACCCAGGAAGTGCGAAAGATGCTCGCGCGCCTGGCGCTTGAGGCCTTCCTCGACGGCGTCCTCGAAATCGACGATCACCGCGTCGGCGCCCGCGGCCAGGGCCTTGGCGAACCGATCAGGGCGGCTGCCCGGCACGAACAGGGCCGAGCGAAGGTTAGGTATCGGCATGGTTCAAGGTTCCCGATAGTGAGTTGGCGGGGAATCAGATCACGCCGGATGCCGCCATGTGTGTCTGCTGCTCGGCGGAGTAACCCAGCTCGTCAAGAATGCCTGCGGTATGCTGGCCCAGGTCGGGGACCGCATCCATGCGCGGCGCAAACGCTGTATTGCTGGCC
Organism: Pseudomonas rhizosphaerae; assembly: GCF_000761155.1. NCBI lineage: Bacteria > Pseudomonadati > Pseudomonadota > Gammaproteobacteria > Pseudomonadales > Pseudomonadaceae > Pseudomonas > Pseudomonas rhizosphaerae. The sequence continues at coordinate 1,394,911 of NZ_CP009533.1, forward strand.
GGCGGCAGCAGGGCGGGGAGCTTGCCGGACGGGCTGTCCACCTGGCGCCAGCGGTCACGCGCGGCCAGTTGCGGATGCTCCCAGACCCCAGCCATGTCGTTGACCCGGGCATTGGCGATCTGCGCGCTGTCCAGGCGCTCCAGCACCTGCTCGACCGACAACGCCGCGAAGCTGTCGACGATGATCTGCCGCAGTTGATCGCGATGACGCGAACGTTCGAAGTTGCTGGAAAAGCGCGGGTCGGCGGCCAACGGCGCGTCGAGCAGCACCTTCTCGCAGAACAGCGCCCACTCGCGCTCGTTTTGCAGGCCGAGCATGACGGTGCCGCCGTCACCGGCGGGGAAGGGCCCGTAAGGATAGATGGTCGAGTGTGCCGCACCGGCACGGGCGGGCGGCGGTGCGCCGTTGTAGGCGTAGTACAGCGGGTAGCCCATCCATTCCACCAGGCTTTCCAGCATGGACACGTCGATGCGGCTGCCGACCCCGGTCTTGTCGCGCAGCATCAATGCCGAGAGCACCCCGGTGTAGGCGTACATGCCGGCAGCGATGTCGGCGATCGAGCAGCCAGCCTTGGCTCGCTCGTCTTCGCCGGGGCCGCCGGTCACCGAGAGAAAACCGCCTTCGCTCTGGATCAACAGGTCGTAGGCTTTTTTCTTCTCGTAGGGACCGCCTTCGCCGTAGCCGGAAATGTCGCAGACGATGAGCCGCGGATACCGCGCCTGCAACGCCTCGAACGACAGCCCCATGCGCGCCGCCGCTCCCGGCGCCAGGTTCTGCACCAGCACGTCGGCCTTGGCCAGCAGGCCGTGCAACACGGCATCGGCGGCTTGCTGCTTGAGGTCCAGGGTCAGGCTCTCCTTGGAACGGTTGGTCCAGACGAAATGCGAGGCGAGGCCGTCGACCCGCTGATCGTAGCCGCGGGCGAAGTCACCGCTGCCGGGACGTTCGATTTTCACCACGCGTGCGCCCAGGTCGGCCAGTTGACGCGTGCAGAAGGGCGCGGCGATGGCGTGTTCCAGGCTGATGACGGTGATGCCGTCCAGCGGACGCGGATTGAGATCGGTCATGGGGTCACCTGTGGGTCAGATCAGATCGGTCAAGGTCTGGGTGTCGCGCAATTGCCAGATGCGCTCGATCAGCACCTGTCCTTGGGCCGGCGTGCGTGCACCGGAAAAGGCCAGCAGGCGCAGGAACTTGTCTTCCAGTTCGGGGCGCGACAGGGTATTGCCGGGGTCGCCCTTGGGTTCGTCGATGGCGGCGCTCAAGGTACGGCCGTCAGTGGTCGTGACGATGACTCGCCCCAGCCAGCGCGCCGGGTAGGCAGCGTCGACCTCGGGGTCCAGCTCCATGCTGACTTTCTGGCGGAAGCCGTCGACCGCCGCATCCGTCAGCGCCAGGTCGCGGAATTCGATCAGCTGTGCGCTGCCATGAACGGCGATCAAGCCCAGCACCGCGCCCATGGAGAATTTGGCCTGGTGTACCGTGCTGGGCTTGACCACCCGGCCCAGGACATCGATAGCGCCCTGATGCACGCGGGTGACCACCTTGGCGATCTGCTCGTGGTGCAGCCCTTCACGCTGCATCAAGTGCAGGAGGGCATCGGCGGCCGGATGGGTATGGCGGCACGAGGCGTGGAACTTGAACGAGGTTTCCGCCAGTGCCCAGCGGCTGCCCAGGCGATCGTCCAGGCGGCTGGCGTCGGCGTCGCTGGACATGCCCGCCGCCAGGCCCTGCTCGCCCTCCAGGATGTTGCGTGCTCCGGTCAGGCCGTCTTCAGTCATGTAGGCGGCGAGCAAGCCATCGGCGGCGGCCTTGGCGGTGTGCAGCTGCTTGGAGTCGGCGGCGTCGCGCAGGAATTCCCAGAGCCCGGCAGCCTGGGTGCCGGCATTGCCGAGCAGGTTGATGAACTGCTCGCGGTCGAACCCCAGCAGCTTGCCCACGGCGACTGCAGCGGCCAGGGTGCCCACCGTGGCGGTGGTGTGGAAGATTCGATAGTGGGAACGGCCCATGAACTCGCCGATGCGGATACCGGCCTCGTAGCCGGCCACCGACGCCAGCAGCAAATCGCGCCCGGACTTGCCGCGGTCCTGGGCGGCAGCCAGCACGGCGGAAAATACCACCGTGGCCGGATGCAGCACCGAGCTGTTGTGCAGGTCGTCCTGCTCCACCAGGTGCGACGCGGCGCCGTTGACCAGGGCGGCGAAGTAGGGCGAAGTACCGCGGCCGTTGACCAGCATTCTGGCCGGGCCGTCGCTGGGCCCCATGCGCTGCGCGTAGCGCTCGAACAAGGGAATGGGGTGGGCGCCCTGGCTGGCCAGCGCCGAGCCTGCCCAGTCCAGGAACAGGTCCTCGCAGCGGGCCAGGACGGGCTCCGGAATGTCCCCATAGCGCAAGTCGGCGAGGAACGTGGCCAAACGGTGAGTAGCATTCATCGACGGGTCCTCAGAAGCTGCGTGGCAGTTCGAGCAGATGCTCGGCCACGTAGGACAGGATCAGGTTGGTGGAGATCGGCGCCACCTGATACAAACGGGTTTCGCGAAACTTGCGCTCGACGTCGTATTCGCAGGCGAAACCGAAACCGCCGTGGGTTTGCAAGCAGGCATTGGCGGCTTCCCACGACGCCTTTGCGGCCAGGTACTTGGCCATGTTGGCGCTGGCCCCGGCGTTCTTGCCGCTGTCGTATTCCTTACAGGCGCGCCAGCGCATCAAGTCAGCGGCTTCGATTTCGATGTGCGCCTCGGCAATGGGAAACTGCACGCCCTGGTTCTGGCCGATCGGGCGGCCGAACACCACCCGATCGCGGGCGTAGGCGCTGGCCTTTTCGATGAACCACCGGCCATCGCCGATGCACTCGGCGGCGATCAGCGTGCGCTCGGCATTGAGGCCGTCGAGGATGTAGCGGAAACCCTTGCCTTCCTCACCGATCAGGCTGTCGACGGGCAGCTCGAGGTTGTCGAAGAACAGCTCGTTGGTCTCATGGTTGACCATGTTGGCGATCGGTTGAACGGTCAGGCCCTTGCCGATGGCTTCGCGCAGATCGACCAGAAAGATCGACATCCCTTCGGATTTGCGCGTGACTTCGGCCAGCGGCGTGGTGCGTGCCAGCAGGATCATCAAATCCGAATGCTGCACCCGCGAGATCCACACCTTCTGGCCATTGATGACGTACTTGTCCCCTTGGCGCACGGCGGTGGTCTTGATCTTGGTGGTGTCGGTGCCGGTGGTCGGTTCGGTGACGGCCATCGATTGCAGGCGCAGCTCGCCGCTGGCCAGCTTGGGCAGGTAATGGCGTTTCTGCGCCTCGCTGCCGTGACGCAACAGGGTGAACATGTTGTACATCTGGCCGTGCACGGTTCCTGAGTTGCCGCCGCAGGCGTTGACTTCCTCGAGGATCACCGAGGCTTCGGCCAGGCCCAGGCCCGAGCCGCCGTATTCGCTGGGGATCATTGCCGACAACCAGCCGGCGTCGGTGAGGGCCTTGACGAAGGTTTCGGGAAAACCCTTTTCTTCGTCGATCTTGCGCCAGTAGGCGGCATCGAACTCGGCACACAAGGCGCGCACGCCTTCGCGGATGGCATTGAGGTCTTCTTCGTCGTAGGCAGGCATGGCGGTTCTCGAAGTCGTTATTGTCGGAATCGTTGGAATCGTTGGATAGCCGTCACTGGCCGGACTGTGGCAAGCGGGCAGGGACAGCGTCGAACGTGACGTCCGCGCTCTGGGCGACGCCGGCCTCGTTACCAGCCCACAGACGCGCCTTGCCGGGTTCGAGCAGGCAACCCTCGACCTGGAACGGAGTGGGCACGGTCAGCGGCCGCACGCCGCGGTAGGCGAAATGGCGCACACGCGCTTGCGGATTGGCGCGGACGAAGCTGCGCAACAGCAGGGTGGCGATCAGCGGCCCGTGCACCACCAGGCCGGCATAGCCTTCAGTGCCCGTCACGTAGGGGTGGTCGTAGTGAATCCGGTGGCCGTTGAAGGTGACAGCCGAATAGCGAAACAGCAGGGTCGGGGTCGGCGTCACGGTTTCGCCCCACTGGGCGGCGAGCGGTGCCTGATCGCTGGACAGCTTGGGCGGGTTCGGCTCGCGGTAGACGATGTCCTGCTCTTCGCGCAAGCACAGGCGACCCTCCTGGCTGTAGTCGTGGCGCACCGTGACGAACAGCAAGGCGCCGGTATGGCCGTGCTTTTCTTCGATGCGCAGAATGGTCGAAACCCGCTCGGCGGCGCTGCCGACTTTCAGCGGCTCGATGAACTCGAGGCGGCCACCGGCCCACATGCGGTTGCGGCCGTCGGCGGCGGGCAGAAAGCCACCGCGCAGCGGATGCCCATCCGTGCCCAATCCACTTTCCGCGACCGGTGCCTGGAAGAAGCACCACTGCCACAGGGGCGGCAGTGGCTCGCCGTCTTTGGGCGTAGGTTCGCCGAAAGTCGCGGCAATGCGCTGGACCATGTTCTGGCTGAGCACATCGTGCGCCTGCTCGGTACGGCCCACCCAGGCGCTGTAGTCGGTGGCTGAATCTGAAGCGCTCATGGGCGGCCTCTGTCGTTGTCGTTGTGACGCGATGATGCGAGGCGCAAGGCATTCTGTGAATTTGCATTTGCGTAAGGCGGCGTTCATATTTGCCGAACGCCCGAAGGTAGGATCCCGACATGCATTTCGACCTGGCCGACCTGCGCCTCTTCATCCATATCGGCGAATCGCCGAGCCTGACCCAGGGCGCGCGACGGGCGTTCCTGTCGCCGGCGGCCGCCAGCGCGCGGATCAAGGCGCTGGAACAGCAGCTCGATACGCGCCTGCTGTACCGCGACAGCCGTGGTGTTGAACTCACCCCCGCTGGGCAGAAGCTGCTGGTGCACGCGCGGTTGATCATGCGCCAGGTCGACTACCTCAAGGCCGATTTCACCCATTTGGGCGCCGATTCGGCGGGGCACATTCGCATTTTCGCCAACACCACGGCGGTCACCGAATTCCTGCCCGAGGTACTGGCCGGTTTTCTCGCCGAACGTCCGGGTGTGAGCGTCGACCTGCAGGAGCGCCTGTCGCGCGACATCGTCCGTGGCGTGCTCGACGGCAGCACCGACATGGGCATCATTGCCGGGCCGGTAGAGGCAGCGGGCCTGCAAGTGATGCACTTCAGCACCGACCGCCTGGTGCTCACCGTGCCCGTGGGTCACGAGTTGGCCCAGTGCAAGCGCATCAGCCTGAAACAGACCCTGGCGTTCCAACACATCGCCTTGCACGAAGGCAGCACGCTGCTCAGCTTTCTGCGCGAACACGTCGAGCGGATCGGCCAGGGGCTGTCGCTGCGTATCCAGGTGTCGAGCTTCGAAGCGATCTGCCGAATGGTCGAGGCAGGCGTGGGCATCGGCATCATTCCCGAATCCGCCGCCTTGCGGCACAGCCGCACCATGCGCCTGGTGACCATCGAGCTGGACGAGCCCTGGGCGGTGCGCGAGCGCAGCATTCTGGTGCGTGAACTGGAGGCATTGCCGGGCACGGTCCGCGCGCTGATCGCCACCTTGATGCCAACCCCGGTGCCTGATTGAGATGATGCGTTGCAAGTTGGCCGCAGGGTTTCTATCATCGCCGCGGGTGCGCCGCTGCATAGGGTACGGCGCAGGTTAAAGTTCAGCGTTGGTCGGGCCGCCAACGGAGACGTCCCGTGTCCGAAAACAAACCGGCCCTGCCTGCCATTCCCCGCCCGCAACTGCTTACCGAGCGCGCGCTGGCGGCGCTCGAACGCTTCTCGCACATCGAGGCCGTCAGCGGCATCGTGCTGCTGCTCGCCGCCATCACTGCACTGGTCTGGGCCAACAGCCCGGTGGGCGACTCCTACGACCACTTCTGGCACACCCAGGTCACCCTGGGGCTGGGCGATTTCAGCGTGTCGCGCTCGCTGCACTTCCTGGTCAATGATGGCCTGATGACCATCTTCTTTCTGGTGGTAGGTGCGGAAATACGCCAGGAGATCAAGGACGGTGCCTTGGCCAACATGCAGTTGGCAACCCTGCCCCTGGGTGCGGCACTGGGCGGCGTGCTGATGCCGGCCTTTCTGTACTTCGCGCTCAACCATGGAACTGCCGCCAGCGCTGGCTGGGCGGTACCGACCGCGACCGATATCGCTTTTGCCGTGGGCGTGCTGGCACTGCTGGGCAAGTCGATCCCGGCCAGCGTACGCATCCTGCTGCTGGCGCTGGCGATCATCGATGACATCGTGGCGATCCTCATCATTGCGGTGTTCTATACCGCCAGCCTCGACTACCTCGGCCTGCTGGTGGCGGTGGCGGGGCTGCTGCTGGTGCTGGTGTTCCAGCGCATGGGCATCAGCAAGGCGTACGCCTATGTGCTGCCGGGTGCGATCGTCTGGTTCGGGCTGCTCAAGACCGGCGTCCATCCCACTCTCGCCGGGGTAATCCTGGGCCTGATGACGCCGGTCTATTCCAAGCCGATGGCCGAGCGTCCGGTGGACGTCATTCGCCGCAACTTCAACGAGTTGATGGAGCGCTTCACGCCCGGCAGCGACAACCGCGATGCCGTGGCCGAGCCTCTTCGCCAGTTGCGAGATGCGCAACGTGAGGTGCTGCCGCCAGTGCAGCGGGTCCAGGTTGGCCTGCACCTATGGGTGGCTTTCGGGGTCATGCCGCTGTTCGCCCTGGCCAATGCCGGGGTGAGTTTCGATGGGGCCAACCTGAGCGATGCGATGTCGCAGCACGTGTTCGCCGGTGTGATGATCGCCCTGGTGCTGGGCAAGCCCCTGGGCGTGCTGCTGGCCAGTGTACTGCTGGTCAAGTTGAACATCTGCAGGTTGCCCGAGGGCGTCACCTGGGGTGGGGTAGGTCTGGTCGGCCTGCTTGCCGGGATCGGTTTCACCATGTCGATCTTCATCGCGTCGCTGGCCTTCACCGACCCCACCCTGCTGGCGTCGGCCAAGCTCAGTGTATTGGCGGCCTCGACGGTGGCAGCGGTGCTGGGCCTGGTCTGGGGCAAGCTGACCTTCGGCAAGGCCCGCCCGGCCTGATAGCGACAGGCTGAGCCTCCTGTGAGGGGCGCTTGTGCAGGGACTTCTGTGGGAGCGGGCTCTGCCCGCGAAATGGGCACCGCGAACCCTTCGCGGGCAGAGCCCGCTCCCACAAAACCTGCTCCCACCACCGCCCCCTGTTCATGGAAGTCGAAGCGCGGCCGATACGCTTTGTAACGGCTCCGCGTATCTCTTTCAGGCTCTCCATGCTCAAGTCCAGCTTTACCTCTCCCGCATCCGGTGCCCGCCCCGCGAGCAGCACGTCTTTGGCTCAGGCGTCGTTGGTCACGTTCTGCGCCAGCCTAGCCGTGGTCTTTGCCCTGGCCGTCTCGTTGTCACTGTATTTCGCCCGTGGCCTGGATAGCACGGAGCAGGCCCAGGGCCAGTCGCTGGTGCAGAAAAGCATCGAGGCCGAGCGCCGGCTCTTGCAGCTGACCATCAAGGATTACTCTTTCTGGGGCGAAGCCTATCGGCACCTGCACCTCACAGTGGACATGGAGTGGGCCTACGTACGCGAGAACTTCGGCCCGGCGCTGTACGACGATTTCGGCTACCAGGCGGCGTTCGTCATAGGGCCGAGCAACCGCTCGGTGTATGCGGTGATCGACGGCAAGTACGAAACCGTCGCCGCAGCCGATTGGCTCGGGCGACCCGTCGACGAATGGGTGGCTGCGGCGCGCGGGCTGGCCGATGACGAAAAAGTCTTCACGGCACTCACCAGCCTTGCCGGCACACCGGCGCTGGTGGTGGCGGCGGCGATCACGCCCAGCACCGACCCCACCGTGCAGGCAGACGACCGGCTGCCCTCGGTCATGCTGGTAGTCAACCGGCTCGATCCGCAGCGGCTCGAAACGCTGGGCGCGAACATGGGGCTGCAGGGCGTGCGCATGGCTCGCCCGAACGACGCCACGGCGGCGCACGCGTCGCTGACAGGCGAGCACGGCACGGCCTTCGATCTGCAGTGGGACGCCGTCCGGCCGGGGCGGCAGATGATCATCGTGGTCCTGCCCCTGATCGTTCTGACGACGCTGATCATCTTCGGCATGACCTGGGTCATGCTGCGCCGCAACACCCGCGCGGCGCGCGCCCTGGACGGCAGCCACGAGCTGCTGCGCAACAGCCAGGCCGCGCTGGCGCAGAGCGAGTCGCGCTTTCGCGACGTTGCCGAGGCCAGCTCCGACTGGATCTGGGAAACCGACTGCGACGGGCGCGTGACCTACCTGTCCGACCGCTTCGAGGCGGTCACCGGGCTGGACAAGGCTCATTGGCTGGGGACCTGCATCGACGAGCGAGTGGACTTGCCCGACGGCAGCCTGCTGGCCTGGCTGCGCAGCAACGACGGGCACTGCAACCTGACCACCGAATGCAGCTATGTGGACGTGCACCTGCATCGACGCACCGCCCGCATCGCTGCGCGCACCATCGGGGTCCAGGGCTTTCGTGGCACGGCCACCGATGTCACCGAGGAAATCGAGGCCAGGCGACGGGTCGAGTACCTCTCGCGGCATGACGTGCTGACCGGGCTGCCGAACCGCAGCCAGCTGCGCGACTACTTGGAAAGCCGTCTGGAAAACGCGCTGGCCGCCAGCCAGTCGCTGATCATGCTGACCATCGACCTGGACCGCTTCAAACCGGTCAACGACCTGCTTGGACACGCCACCGGCGACCGTGTGCTGTACGAGATCGGCGCACGTATCAGGCAGTGCGTGCGCAGCCAGGACATCGTCGCCCGGGTCGGTGGCGACGAGTTCGTCATGGTGGTCGCAGGTCCGATCGGCCATGAAGAGATCGAAGCGCTGTGCCGACGGCTGATCGAGCTGATCGAGCAGGTCATCGAAGTCGACGACCAGGACATCCATGTCAGCGCCAGCATCGGCATCGCCGTGTCGCCGGGCGATGCCGCGCACGCGCCCGAGTTGCTGCGCTATTCCGACATCGCGCTGTACGAGGCCAAGGCCAGTGGGCGCGGCACCTGGCGCTTCTACGATGGGGACATGAATGCGCGCATCGTCGAGCGCCGGCGTCTGGAAAGCGACCTGCGCTATGCGATCAAGCACGGCGAACTGCGCTTGCACTACCAGCCGCGGTTTCGCATATCCGACGGGCAGATGGTCGGGGCCGAGGCGCTGGTGCGCTGGCAACATCCGCAGCGTGGCCTGCTGGCGCCCGACGCGTTCATTCCGATTGCCGAAGACACGGGGCTGATCACGGCGCTGGGCGACTGGGTAATGAACGCCGCCTGCCGGCAAGCCAGCCAGTGGCCTGAAGCGCTGTTCATTTCGGTCAACGTGTCGTCCAAGGAATTCCAGAATGGGCAACTGGTGGAACGGGTCAAGGCCGCGTTGCAGCGCACGGGCCTGACCGCGGCGAGGCTCGAATTGGAGGTTACCGAAAGCGTCATGCTCGAGGATGCCGACAACGCCCTGACCTTGATGCGTGCGCTCAAGGCATTGGGCGTGCGCTTGGCGATGGACGATTTCGGCACCGGTTATTCATCACTGAGCTACCTGCGTTCGTTTCCGTTCGATGGGCTGAAGATCGACCGCAGTTTCGTCAGCCGGCTGGGCGACAGCCAACCGGACCTGGCCATTATCGAGGCGGTGATTGGTCTGGGTCGGGCGTTGTCGCTGACGGTAACGGCCGAAGGCGTGGAAACCCAGGAGCACCTGCGGCTGCTTGACTCGGTGGCGTGCGACGAGGGCCAGGGCTATTACCTGAGCCGCCCGCTGGATGGGGCCAGCTTCGAGGAGTTGCTGCTGACCGCCTGCCATTGATATTGCATCGACCGATGACGCGGCTTGCGCCGCTGCTACAGGGGATTGGGGTGGGTGGGGGACGCGGCTCGCGCCGCTGCTGCGACCCTTCCTATCGATGTAGATGCTTCGTGGGAGCGGTCTGTGGCCGCGAACTGGGCGCCGTGGTGCATTCGTGAATCCGCAGGGCTTTCTTCGCGGCCACCGACCGCTCCTACGCATACAGGCAGCGGCGTACTCGATTACCTGGCACGCCCATGCTGGCGTTCCAATTCCTGCAACTGCACCAGCAACGGATGATACGGTGCCCGTGAACCTTCGCCGTCGGCGAAGCCGAACACGCCTGCAGGGCAGTAGCGGCCGTCGTCCCAACCGGGGTAATCCAGAAACGGATACCAGCACAACCCCTGCACATCGACGCCGCGTTGCAGCGCCAACGCCAGCTGATGGCCCACGTACTCCAGCCACGGCCCGCGGGCATCACCCTCGGCGCCCGTTTCGGCCAGCAGAATCGGCCGGCCATAGCGCCGATGCAGCTCAGTCAACAACCCCGCCAGCGGGCGAAATTCGGGATGCCCTTGCAGAATCCGTTCGCCATTTTGTCGCCATTGGTTCTGCGGGTAGAAATTCGCCCCGATGATGTCCAGGTAATCCTCACGCCCACCCAACCCGGGCCATTGACGACCGGCCAACATGTCCCACGCCTGGAACTGCGACAACCGATGACCCTCGGCACGCTCCTGATCTACACTGCGCGCAGAGTCGGGCACCACGTGAATCAACGGATCGCACTGGACGAACCGCGCCTGCGGCGCGTGCACGCGAATCGCCTCGATTGCCGCAATGCTGGCCCGCACCAATTGATGCTTGAGTTCCAACCCACGGCCATGGGCGCGAGGGTTGAAGTAGGCAACGTCGCCACCTGCCCAGCTCCAGAACGAGATCTCGTTGACCGGCGAATAGAACGGCGCTTCCAGGCCTTCATCGACCATCAGCCGGGCAACCGCGCCGGCGAACCGGGCGAAGCGCTCGACGAACTCGGGGCGCCAGATGTCCAATCCGTCTGGATACCCGTAATGCGCCAGGTCCCACACCACCTGCACATCGCAGTCGCGCGCGGCCCGCAGCAACGGCAGGAAACTGCTCCAGTCGTAGTGCCCCGGCTGTCGCTCGATCTCATGCCAGCGCAAGCCATCGCGCGCGCACTCAATGCCGCTGGCGCGTAGCTGAGCGTAGTCCCGCGCCGCCCAGCGCAGATGGCCGGTACTGACCTGCACATCGACCCGCTGGCCATCGCCGCGGCGCTGCGACGCGCATTCGTAACCGGCCATGGTGAACGTCTTGAACAGACCAGGGCCGGTCATGCATCACTCCGACCAGCCCTGCGTTCGTGCCTCAAGCCCCTTGCCCGTCGAGCAACGTGGCTGCTGCCATGCCTCCATGCACCGGCTGGCCCTGTTGCTCGATCCGCTGGAACAGCGCGAGCGCCTGACCCACGACCTGGTCCATGTTGTAGTACTTGTAGGTACCCAACCGGCCAAGGAAGGTTACCCCCGGCGTCTCGTCGGCCAGCGCCTTGTAGCGTTGATACAACTGAGCGTTTTCAGCGCGCGGAATGGGGTAGTAGGGGTCGCCGTCGGCGCAGGGATATTCGTAGGTGATGCTGGTCTGCGGATGTTCCTGCCCGGTCAGGTGCTTGTATTCGGTGATGCGCGTATAGGGCACCGCTTCATCCGGATAGTTGACCACGGCCACCGCTTGCAGCTGCGGCTGCTCCAGGGTCTTGTGCTCGAAACGCAGCGAGCGGTAGGGCAGGCGGCCCAGGCGGAAGTCAAAATACTCGTCCACCGGCCCGCAGTAGATCAATTGCGCATAGGACAACTGCTCGCGAACCTTGGCGAAATCGGTGTCCAGCAGCACGTCGATACGCGGATGGTCGAGCATGTTCTCGAACATGCGCGTGTAGCCTTCCAGCGGCATGGCCTGAAAGCTATCGGTGAAGTACCGATCGTCGTCGTTGGTACGCGTCGGGATCCGCGAGGTCACCGATTTGTCCAGCTGCGAAGGGTCCAGGCCCCACTGCTTGCGGGTGTAGCCCTGGAAGAACTTCTGGTAGAGCTCCTGGCCGATCTGGTTGATCACCACGTCCTCGGAGGTCCGGATGCATTCCACCGGTTGTGCACGGTCGGCGAGAAAACGCTCGGCCTGGGCTTCGTCCATTTGCAGGCCGAACAGGGTGTTGAGCGTGGTCAGGTTGATCGGGATCGGCACCAGGTGCCCGTCGACCTGGGCCAATACCCGGTGCTCGTAGGGGCGCCACTGGGTGAACCGCGAGAGGTAGTCGACGATGCGCGGGGCATTGGTGTGGAAGATGTGCGGCCCATAGCGATGGACCATGACATCGGCGGCATCGAGGTGGTCGTAGGCGTTGCCGCCGATGTGTTCGCGTCGGTCGATCACCAGCACGTTCAAACCCAGCCCTTCGGCCAGGCGCTCGGCAATGACGCTGCCGGCAAAGCCTGCGCCCACCACGACGTAGTCGTAGGGACGTCCATCAGCGTGCGTGGAAGGACCGCGGCTGGCGCTGTCGAGGGTTACCTGAGGCATTCGATCTGCTCCTTCATGGCCGCGCAGGTTTTGTCCCACGACATACCGTTCAATGCTGCATCGGCCTGAGCCAGCACGCTGTCGCGAGCCTCGGCGCTCAAGGCCTGTTCAACCGCCGCGATGAACGCGGCGGGCGTATCGGCAATGGCCACGACGCCGCTGGCACCGTAGCCGCTGATCACGTCGGCAATCGGCGTGGACACCACTGGGCGCCCACCGGCCAGGTATTCGGGAGTCTTGGTTGGGCTGATGAAGCGCGTCGAGGCGTTGATGGCGAATGGCATCAACGCAACGTCCCAACCGGCCAGGTACTGGGGCAGCTCGTTGTATTGCTTGGCGCCCAGGTAGTGGATGTTGGCGCGCCGGGGCAGGGTCTGTGGATCGATCTTGACCACCGGACCGATCAACACGACCTGCCATTGCGGACGCTGCCGGGCGAGTTCGTCGACCAGCTGGATGTCGAAGCGCTCGTCGATGACGCCGAAGAAACCCAGGCGCGGACGGCTGATGCCTGCCTGGTCGGCTGGGTCGGGCAGCAAGTCGCGGGCCTTGGCGAAGTGCGCGATGTCGACGCTGCTGGGCATCGAATGGGCGTTGGCGTGCTGATGCCGCTTGGCTTCCCACAGACTGTGACCACCGGTGAACACCACATCGGCGCGGGCCAGCAACTGCTGCTCCCGGTCGATCAGCTCGGGCGGTGCACCCATGAAGGCCGACAGCTCATCCATGCAGTCGAAGATCGTCACCTGGCCCTTGAGGTGCTCGGTGAACGCCAGGCTCATCGGCGTCAGGTACCACAGCAGCAGTTCGTCGTGTGGATGCTCGGCCAGATAGGTATCGAGTAATTCGCGCTGCAGGGCGATCACCCGTTCGTGCGGCACGCCCGCCGGCAACTGCGGCACCAGCACGGTCACCCCTTGGGTGGGCTGGCTGCTCAGCAACTGCGGCTTGGCGTTGTCGGCGAACACCGGTTCTTCGAAGAACAGCACGTCGTAGCTCTGCGCCAGGCGCGACATGACGTGTTGGGGTCGCTGATAGACGAAACCCCAGCGCAAATGGGAAAGGCAGAGCATGAGCGGCCGGCGTGTCGGCGCAGAGTCGCGCAGGGCATCGGAACGAGAAGCAGGGGTAAGGCCGGGCGGCGCCACATCGGTCATGGTGTTGTCCTTGGTTCGGAGCCTGAATCGGGACTGAAGCCAGGTTGAACCCTGCTTCGACGCCACCCGAGGGGATTGTGCGCGGCAGTGCGGCTGGGTGATCGGATCACGGTCTGCGCACTGGCAAGGTTTGGACGCCGCCGCCACGACGCTCGTTCAACTTTCCTTGCGCGACCGTCCGGCATCGCGGTGGAACTCCCCGGCTGCTCCATGCCCATACGTGGATAGGCCTGATCCCGTCGTCGTATCACGCAGGTGCTATCCCATGAATTGGACTGGTACGTGTCGCCTGCGGGCGAGACGGGGGAGTGGCAACGATGATTCTGGTCACAGGCGGTACGGGTTACATCGGCGCGCAGGTCGTGTTGCAACTGCTGGCCCATGGGCAAACCGTGGTCATTCTCGACAATCTGTGCAACAGCTCGCGCACCACCCTTGAGCGCATCGCCCGGCTGAGCGGGCGCCGTGCACGCTTCGTGCTGGGGGATATACGCAACAGGGCGCAGCTGGATGCCGTGTTCGCGGACTTTCCGATCACTGCGGTGATCCACTGCGCAGGCCTGAAGGCCGTGGGCGAAAGCGTGCGCGAGCCCCTGCGCTACTACGACAGCAACGTTGGCGGCAGCATCACGCTGTGTCAGGCGATGGCAGCCGCAGGGGTCTTCACCCTGATTTTCAGTTCGTCGGCGACGGTCTATGGCGACAGTCCCCGGATGCCCATCGACGAAACCTGTGCCACCGGACTGCCGACCAATCCCTACGGGTTTTCCAAGCTGATGGCGGAGAACGTCATGACCAGCCTGGCAGCTTCCGATGCGCGCTGGTCGGTGGGGCTGTTGCGGTATTTCAACCCCATCGGCGCGCATGATTCCGGCGAGCTGGGCGAGGCACCTGCGCAGGTGCCGAACAATCTCTTGCCTTATCTGTTGCAGGTGGCGAGCGGGCAGCGGGACGTGCTGCATGTGTACGGCAAAGACTACGCCACGGCGGATGGCACCGGGGTTCGCGATTACGTACATGTGATGGATTTGGCCGAAGGGCATTGGCTGGCGTTGCAGGCCTTGATCGGCGGCAGCGGGGTGCGGGTGTGGAACCTGGGGACCGGGCAGGGCTATTCGGTGTTGCAGGTGGTCGATGCGTTCACGCGCACGTGCGGTGTGTCTGTGCCGCTGGTGTTCGAGCCCAGACGCGCGGGCGATGTTGCCCAGTGCTGGGCCGATCCGGACAAGGCACGCCGTGAACTGGGCTGGCAGGCCCGACGCACCCTGGAAGACATGTTGCGCGACGCCTGGCGCTGGGAATGCCGATTGGCAGCCGAACACCGCCCCATCGTCTATACGCCCCGCATTGCCCCCGTAGCAGCGGCGCAAGCCGCGCCCGAATTCGCCGCGGTGTAACAGCTTGACCGCATGTATCGCTGACGCGGCTTGCGCCGCTGCTACAGGGATTTTGGCGTGACGGACTGCCGCGGTGTGTCGCACACACCGCGACAATCGGCTTTACAACACCACGCTCGGCAGCCACAGCGAGATAGCGGGGATATAGGTCACCAGCATCAACACCATGAACAAGGCCAGGTAGAACGGCAGCAGCGCCTTGACCGTGGCTTCGATGGTCACCTTGCCCACCGCCGCACCCACGAACAACACCGCGCCTACCGGGGGCGTGATCAAGCCGATGCCCAGGTTCACCAGCATGATCATGCCGAAATGCACCGGGTCCACACCCACGCTGACGATCACCGGCAGCAGGATCGGCGTCAGAATCAGGATCAGCGGCGCCATGTCCATGATCGTGCCCAGCATCAGCAGCATCACGTTAATGCACATCAGGATCACGTAGCGGTTGTCCGACAGCGTCAGGAACGCCGTGGTGATCTTCATCGGGATTTCCATCAGCGTCAGGATGTAGCCGAAGCTGGCAGCGAAGCCGATCAGAATCATCACGATGGAAATGGTCCGTGCCGCCCGGTGCATCAGCTTGGGCAGATCACGCCACTTGTAGTCGCGGTAGATGAACATGGTGACGAAGAACGACCACAGCACGGCGATGGCCGCCGACTCGGTCGCAGTGAACACGCCCGACAGGATACCGCCGAGGATGATCACCAGCGCCATCAGCCCCCACAACGCCTCACCGGCGATTTTCAGCGCCTGGCGCATGGGAATGACTTCGCCCTTGGGATAGTTGCGCTTGCGCGCAAAGATCATGCACAGGCCCATCATCACCGCACTGAGCAACAGCCCCGGCATGATCCCGGCCATGAACAGCGAGGCGATCGACACCGAGCCACCGGCAGCCAGCGAGTACAGCACCGAGTTGTGGCTCGGTGGCGTCAGCAAGGCTTGCACCGAGCCACTGACCGTCACTGCCGTGGAGAAGTCGCGCGGATAACCAGCACGCTCCATTTCCGGAATCAGCACCGAGCCCACCGAGGCGGTGTCGGCCACGGACGAGCCGGAGATGGCCCCGAAAAACGTCGAGGCGACGATGTTGACCAGGGACAGCCCCCCACGCACGAACCCCACCAGCACGCCAGCGAAGGCTACCAGTCGGCGCGACATGCCACCTTCGGCCATGATCGCACCGGCCAGCACGAAGAACGGAATGGCCAGCAACGAGAACTTGTTCACCCCACCGGCGATCTGGATCATCAAGGCATCGGCCGGAATATCGATCCACCAGGCACCGATCAAGGCCGACAAACCCAGCGCGTACGCCACCGGCATGCCCACCAGAATCAGCGCGATAAAGCTGCCCAACAGTATGAGAGCATCCATTTACGCGGCACCTTCACTGGCTTCTACAACGTCGAACCGCATCACGGCGCGGTGGCTCTGGTCACCCAGGAACAGCTTTTCCAGGACAAAGATCAAAGTCACGACGCCGCCAATCGGAATGGGCAGGTAGGAGATGCCCACCCGCATGGAAGGGATTTCGCCCAGGTACTGGTTCCAGGTGTTGGCGCACAGCTTGAAGCCCTTGAAGATCATGAACAGCGCGACCACCGCCATCAGGATCTGCACGCCGACTGCGGCGTAGCGGCGGACCTGCGCCGGCATGCGGTCCACGGCCATCGCCACGGCCATGTGCGCGCCGGCCCGGTAGCTGGCCGCCGCGCCGAAAAAGGTGAAGACCACCATCAGCAGGATGGCGACCGGCTCCGGCCAGCTGGAACCGCTGCCCAGGGCGTAGCGGGTAAAGATGCCCCATGGAATGATCAGGGTCATGGTCAGGACCGACAAGCCGGCGATCCCGGTGCAGACCCGGTAAAGCAAGTCGTTGAAACGCAGCACAGTGTTTTTCATGAGGCTCACCCAGCGGCAGGGGAGCGGGCGCAGGCCCGGTCCCCTGTGGTGTTGACGGACAGACTTACTTGACGGCTTCGATACGGGTGATCAGCTCTTTGTACGGCGCGCCGTACTTGTCACGCACCGGTTGAGTGGCGTCGTAGAAGGCTTTCTTCTGCTCAGGCGTCAGGGTGATGAATTCCACGCCACCGGCCTTGAGCTTGGCTTCCGCTTCGCTGGATTTCTTGTCCCACAGCACGCGCTCTTCCATCTGCGCCTCGCGGGCGAGTTTCTTCACCAGCGCCTGTTGTTCCGGGTTGAGCTTGTTCCAGGTGATTTTCGACATCACGATGGGCTCGGGCAGGATCAGATGCTCGGTCAGCGTGTAGAACTTCGCGTTCTGGTAGTGGTTGTGTTCGAGCATGGTCGGCGGGTTGTTCTCGGCGCCGTCGATCACGCCGGTCTGCAGGGCGCTGAAGATCTCACCAGTGGCCATGGCGATGCCGTTGCCGCCCATCGCGTTGATGGTTTCGATGAACACCGGGTTGCCCTGCACGCGAATCTTCATGCCTTTGAGGTCGCTGATCTGACGCACCGGTTTTTTGCTGTAAAGGTTGCGCGTGCCGCCATCCATCCAGCCCAGGGCGACCAGGTTGAATTCGGAATTGGTGATCTTGTCGAGGATCTCCTGGCCGATTTCACCGTCGATGATGCTGCGCATGTGCGCCTGGTCACGGAAGATGAACGGCAGGTTGAACACGTTGACGTCCGGTACCACCGGGCCGACGATGCCCAGGCTGACCCGGGTCATCTGCACCGCGTTGCTCTGGACCTGCTCGACCACTTCCTTCTCCGAGCCCAGCACACCGCCGGCGAACATCTTGAAGGTGATCTCGCCCTTGCTCTGTTCTACGAGTTTCTTGCCCATTTCCTGCTCGGCCACCACCGGCGGATAGCCGGCCGGGTGCACTTCGGCGAACTTGATGTTGATCGCGGCCTGCGCCAGCCCGGACAGGCAGAAGGCGAGCGGGAGTGCTGCTACGAGTAACGTGCGTTTGAAATCCATGGATAACTCCAGCGTTGTTGTTGTTTTGGTGTCGCAAAGGATTCAGTTGTCGCCAAATGGCCCGGAAGCCACGAAGGCGCCGCCCTGATAGACGCGTGCCGGATCGTCGGCAGCGGGCATCGGTTGAGCTTCGATCTTGTCGCGGAAGACTTCCGAGCTGTCCTTGGGGGTGAAGCCCAAGTGCGCGGCAAAGCGGTTGTCCCACCACAGGTCGCGGTTGGCCGAGGCCCCGTAGACCACGGTGTGGCCGACGTTGGGGGTGAACAGGCTCAGTTCGATGAGGCGAGTCAGGTCGTCGAAGCTGAGCCAGGTGCTCATCATCCGGCGGTTGGCGGGCTCGGGGAACGAGGAGCCGATGCGGATGCTGACGGTTTCGATGCCGTAGCGATCGAAGTAGAAGGTGGCCAGGTCTTCGCCATAGGATTTGGACAACCCGTAGTAGCTGTCCGGACGCCGCGGCGAATGAGCGTCGATGGTTTCGTCCTGCTTGTAGAAACCGATCACGTGGTTGGAACTGGCGAACACCACGCGCTTGACGCCGTGCCGGCGCGCGGCTTCGTAGATGTGAAACACCCCGCAGATATTGGGGCCCAGGATATCTTCGAAAGCATGCTCCACCGACACGCCGCCAAAATGCACGATGGCGTCCACGCCTTGCACCAGATCATGCACCGCTTGCTTGTCGGCGAGATCGCACAGCTGGATTTCGGTATGGGGATCGGCTTGCTGGGCGTCGGCACCTGCCGACAGGGGGGTGATATCGGAGAGCCGCAGGGTGCGGGCAAAGGGTTTGAGGCTTTCTCGAAGCACCTTCCCCAGACCACCGGCGGCGCCGGTCAGGAGAAGGCGGTTGAAGGGATTTTGGGTGGAGTGAATGCCTGTCATGAGCGAGACCTTTGTCGTTATTATTTTGTCATCTGTTGTCGTATGACTTGGCTCGGATTATCGACAGCTCCTGACGATCTTGTCAACGCGACTAATGGCGAAATCCGCTCGTAGCAGACACATTGCAGCGTTTTGCAGACAGGTGACTGCCGACTAGAGACGAATCCAGCGCTGGCGCATCCAGCCACTCAGGGCATCCACCGCCAGCACCAGGACCAGCATGGCCAGAATGAGCGTGCTGGCGCGTGCTTCCTGGAACAGGCTGAGGGTGACGTAGAGCATCTGGCCCAGCCCGCCGGCGCCGACGAAGCCGAGGATGCTGGCCATGCGAATGTTGTTTTCCCAGCGGTACAGGGTGTAGGCCAGCAGCTGTGGCCAGAGGATGGGCAGGGTGCCGTAGCAGAACGCCAGCCAGGCGTTGCCGCCCTGCAGGCGAATCGCATTGGCGGGTTCGGGCGGGGTGTTTTCCAACGCTTCGGCGAACAGGCGGCCGAGCACGCCCGCCGTATGCAAGGCCAGCGCCAGGGTGCCGGCGTTGGGTCCGAGCCCGGCCGCCAGCACCATCAGCACCGCCCACACCAACTCGGGTACTGCACGCAGGGCATTGAGCAGCAGCTTGGCCAGGCCCTGCATGGGCCAGCCCAACCGGCCGGCGGCGGGGATCGCCAGCAGCAGGGCAGCCACCGCGGCCAGTAACGTGCCCAGAGCCGACATCGCCAGGGTCTCCAGTGCGGCATGGCCCACGGCCCACAGGTGTTCGGCGGTGAAATCCGGAGACAGAAAGCGCGCCGCGTAACGAGCCATGTGACCCAGGCTGTCGGCATCGCCCAGGTTGAACGGGTTCAGGCCCAGATAGGCGAAGGAGGCGATCACCGCCAGGATGATGGCCAGTACCAGCACCGCATTGCCCAGGCGCCTCATGTGAAACGCCCTCGCAGCACCCGGCTGAGCAAGTCGGCGACCAGCACCAGAACGATGAACGTCAGCAGAATGCTGGCCACCTCGGCCGAAGCGAACATGCGCATCGACAGGTCGATCTGTTGGCCCAGCCCACCGGCGCCGACGAAGCCCATCACCACCGAGGCGCGCACTGCGCATTCCCAGCGGTACACGGTGTACGACATCAGTTCGGCGGCAGCGGCCGGAAGCGTGCCATAGGCGAACGCGGCCAGGCGTCCGGCGCCCGCACGCATCAGGGCCTGGGCCGGACGTTGATCGGCCGACTCGTAGATCTCGGCATACACCTTGCCGAGCATTCCTGCGTAGGTGATGGCAATCGCCAGCACACCGGCGGTCGGGCCCAGGCCTACGGCGCGGACGAACAGCAAGGCCCAGACGATCTCCGGCACGCTGCGCAGAAAGATCAGCACGCCACGCACCGGCCAGCGCAGGCAGGTGCCGAGCCAGCCGGGTTGAGCGCCGATGCTGGCCGCCGACAGCGACAGCGCGCGGCTGGCCAGCAGGCTGGCGGGTACCGCAAGCATCAGCGCCAGAAACATGCCTGCGGTGGCGATGGCCAAGGTCTGCAAGGTCGCGTCCCACAGCAACGCCAGAAAGTCCTGATCATGGGCCGGCGGCCAGAAACTGGCCAGGAAGGCACCGGTGGATCGGCTGACGGCCGGATCGAACAGCACGCCTGGGTTCAGCTCGGCCAGACGGATGCCGGGCCACAGCAACAGCACGGCCAGGGCGGCCAGCAGCAGCCGCGGCAAAGCGGCCGGATCGCGGTGGTGCCGACTCAGCATCGCGGCAGCCAGGGCGTCGCGGTGTCCGCTGACGTGGGGGCACGGCTCAGCTGCGCGTTGGCATACAAATCATCCAGGCGTTGTGGGGTGACTTCGGCGGCGCTCAGGTCGAAGGCGATCTGGCCGTCGCGCACGCCGATGATTCGTGGGAAGCAGGCCAGGGCCAGCTCCACCGTGTGCAGGCTGGCCACCAGGGTGACGCGCTGTTCGCTGGCGTGCTGGCAGAGCAGGTCCAGGGTATGCCGGGCCAGCCTGGGGTCCATCGCCGAAACCGGCTCGTCGGCCAGTAACAACTCTGGCTGTTGATACAGGGCGCGAGCGATGCCGACGCGCTGCAATTGCCCGCCCGACAGCTGCTGGCATTGGGCGAACAGTTTGTCGTCCAGGTCCAGCCGCGCCAGCAGCGCATGGGCGCCGGCGATGTCCACCGGATGCAGAAGGTTGAGCAGGCTCTTGCCCAGGCCCCATTGCCCCAGCTTGCCGGCCAGCACCGCCGTGACCACCCGTTGCCGGGGCGGCAGCGGCGGGGCCTGATGGATCAAGCTAATACGCGCGCGCAGGCGCTGGCGCACGCGACTGCTCAGCTGCCAGGGCTGCACACCCAGCAGCGCCAGCTCGCCGGCGCTGGGCTGCAGGGCGGTCGCCAGCACGTTGAGCAGGCTGGACTTGCCGGCGCCTGAAGGGCCGATGATCGCCACGCGCTCACCCGCGGCAATGCTCAGGTGCACGTCGCGCAGGGCCTGCACACCATTGCGGTGGCGCAGGTCGACGGCCGTCAGGCGCAGGGTCATTTCAACAGATCGGCAGCGCGGGCGGCGTCCTCAATGCCTTTGTAGTTCTCAGGCTTGGTGGCGATGAAGCGGCTGGCTGCCTGCAGGTCGAGAATCGCCTTGTCTTCCGGCTTGGCCGGGTCGAGGGCAAGGAACGCCTGCTTGAGCTTTTCCGCCAACGCCGGGTCGAGGGTGCCGCGCACGGTCCAGTTGTAGTCGAAGTAGGTCGGCGTGGTGGCAAACACCTTGACCTTGTTGGTGTCGACCTTGCCGCTGTCGACCAGCTTCTGCCAGACGCTGGCATTGAGCACGCCGGCATCGACCTTGCCGGCCTGCACCCACGCTGCGGTGGCGTCATGGGCACCAGAGTAGGCGACACGGCTGAAATAGGTCTCAGGCTTGATATTGTCCTGCAGCATGAAATACCGCGGCATCAGGCTGCCGGAAGTCGACGAGATCGAGCCGAACGCGAAGCTCTTGCCCTTGAGGTCCGCCAGCGACTTGACGTTCGGGTCGCTGGTGATGAATTTGCTGGTGAACTGGGCATCCTGCTCGCGCTGCACCAGGGGAATGGCGTTGCCGGTCTTCTGGTTCACCTGGACGAAAGTGAAGCCGCCCAGCCAGGCCATGTCCAGGCGATCGGTCGCCAAGGCCTCGACCACCGCCGGGTAGTCGGCCACTGGCACGAACTCGACCTTCATGCCGGTTTGCTGCTCGAGGTAGGCGCCCAGCGGTTTGAACTTGCGCAGCAGTTCGGTGGGTGCTTCGTCGGGGATGGCGGAAACGCGCAGAACATCGGCGGCAAAGCTGGTGACCGCGCTGGCGCACAGGGCGAGGCCGGCAACCAGTGACAGGGAGCGCTTGAACATGGTGAGTCTCCAAAGGGGCGGCGCACGGAGCGCCTGGGCGGCGCGTGCCGAGCTGGACAGGGCTGGCGCGATTATAAGAGTCACTGCAGGAAAGGCCAGCTT
The DNA here is from genome assembly GCF_000761155.1 of Pseudomonas rhizosphaerae. Lineage (NCBI taxonomy): Bacteria > Pseudomonadati > Pseudomonadota > Gammaproteobacteria > Pseudomonadales > Pseudomonadaceae > Pseudomonas > Pseudomonas rhizosphaerae. The sequence continues at coordinate 1,417,174 of NZ_CP009533.1, forward strand.
TGATAGACTTCGCAGCCTGTTTCCAGGACGTCGAGAATGCTGCCATGAATTCGCCCATCCGTTTGACCCAGTACAGCCATGGCGCCGGTTGCGGCTGCAAGATCTCGCCCAAGGTATTGGAGGTGATTCTGGCCGGCAGCGGTGCGCAGAACCTGGACCCCAAGCTGTGGGTCGGCAATGCTTCGCGCGACGACGCGGCGGTGTACGCCATCGACGAAGAACGCGGGGTGGTGTCCACCACCGATTTCTTCATGCCCATCGTCGATGACCCGTTCGATTTCGGGCGCATTGCCGCCACCAACGCGATCAGCGACATCTATGCCATGGGTGGCGACCCGTTGATGGCCATCGCGATTCTCGGCTGGCCGGTCAACCTGCTGGCGCCGGAAGTAGCCCGCGAGGTAATCCGCGGCGGCCGCGCGGTGTGCGACGCCGCCGGCATTCCCCTGGCTGGCGGGCATTCGATCGACGCGCCTGAACCCATCTTCGGCCTGGCGGTGACCGGCCTGGTCGACAAACGCCACATGAAGCGCAACGATACCGCCCAGGTCGGCGACCGTCTGTACCTGACCAAGCCGCTGGGCATCGGCATCCTCACCACGGCCGAGAAGAAATCCAGGCTGCGCGACGAAGACGTCGGCGTGGCCCGCGACTGGATGTGCACCCTGAACAAGCCTGGCAGCCGCTTCGGCAAGCTGGCTGGCGTCAGCGCCATGACCGACGTCACCGGTTTCGGCCTGCTCGGGCATCTGGTGGAGATGGCCGATGGCGCGCAGCTCACCGCGCGTCTGGACTACGCCGCCGTGCCGCGCCTGCCCGGCATCGATCACTACCTGCGCGAAGGCTGCGTGCCCGGCGGCACCCAACGTAACTACGAAAGCTACGGCGAACGCATCGCTGCCCTGACCGATGACCAGCGTGACCTGCTCTGCGACCCGCAGACCAGCGGCGGCTTGCTGGTCGCAGTCAGCGCCGCCGGTGAAGCCGAGTTCGTCGCAGTGGCCGCCGAACTGGGTCTGCAGCTTGCCCCCATCGGCAGTTTGATTGAGCGTCTGCCCCATGCGGTCGAGGTGGTCTGATGCGTGACAACAGCAGCGACTACCGCGCGTTGTTCCTGGGCGATGTGCCGATGATGGACGCCCGTGCGCCGGTGGAGTTCGACAAGGGCGCGTTCCCAGGCGTGCACAACCTGCCGCTGATGGACGACCTGGAACGGCAGAAGGTCGGTACCTGCTACAAGCAGCAAGGCCAGGAGGCTGCCATCGCCCTGGGCCATCGCCTGGTGTCCGGCGACATCAAGGCGCAGCGGATCGCGGCCTGGGCGGCATTCGCCCAGGCCAATCCGCACGGCTATCTGTATTGCTTCCGCGGCGGGCTGCGTTCGCAGACCGTGCAACGCTGGCTGCACGAAGCCGGGATCGACTACCCGCGGGTGCTGGGCGGCTACAAGGCCATGCGCAGCTTCCTGCTCGACACCCTCGAGCAGGCGGTGGAGCAATGCCGGTTCGTGGTGCTGGGCGGCATGACCGGCACCGGCAAGACCGACGTACTGGCGCAGTTGAGCAATGCCCTGGACCTGGAAGGGCATGCCAACCACCGGGGCTCCAGCTTCGGCAAGCGTGCGACCGGACAGCCAGCGCAGATCGATTTCGAGAACCGCCTGGCCATCGACGTGCTGAAAAAGCGCGCCGCCGGCATCGAGCAGTTCGTGCTCGAAGACGAAAGCCGTCTGGTCGGCAGCTGCAACGTGCCGTTGACGTTGCATCAGGGCATGCAGGGTTATCCCCTGGTGTGGCTGGAAGACAGCTTCCATAACCGTGTCGAGCGCATCCTACGGGACTACGTAGTGGACCTGTGCGCGGAGTTCGTCGCCCTGCATGGCGAGCACGGCCACGAGTTGTTTGCCGAACGCCTATTGCAAAGCCTTGATCGGATCTACAAGCGCCTGGGCGGCGAGCGGCATCAGCGCCTGCAGGCACAGATGCAGGCCGCATTGGAAGAACAGCAGCGCACCGGCCAGGTCGATTTGCACCGGGGGTGGATCGAGGGATTGCTGCACGAATACTACGATCCGATGTACGCCTTTCAGCGTGAAAGCAAGGCATCGCGGATCGAGTTCGCCGGCGACCAGGCCGCCGTGGTCGACTACCTGCGCGAGCGACTGGCCAAAGGCTGAAAGCCGCGGGCGCGGTTTGCAGCCAGGCCAGGATGGGGCTTAGTTGATGCGTGGATGCTGTTCCACCAATGACTTGCGCTTGGCTTCCAGCTCGGCGATCTGCGTGTCGATGTCTTCGATCTTATGCTCGATGTTGTCGTGGTGTTCGACCAGCAACTCACGGGCTTCCTCGATGTCCGACGCCGCTGGCGCTGCACCGCGTAGAGGTTTGTTGGCCGTCTCCTTCATGGTCACGGCGGTGACGAAGCCGACCACGGCGAACACCATCAGGTAATAGGCGGGCATGTAAAGGTCGTCGGTGCTTTCCACTAGCCACGCCACGGCCGTCGGGGTCAGGCCGGCGATCAGTACCGAGACGTTGAACGCGCTGGCCAGGGCGCTGTAGCGAATGTGCGTGGGGAACATCGCCGGCAGGGTCGAGGCCATCACGCCGATGAAGAAGTTGAGCACCACGGCCAGCATCAGCAGGCCGGCGAAGATCAGTCCGATCTGGCCGCTGTTGATCAGCATGAACGCCGGAATGGCCAGGAAGAACAGGCCGATGCTGCCGAACAGGATGAAGGGCTTGCGGCCGAACTTGTCGCTGGCATAACCGATCGCCGGCTGCGCGAACAACATGCCGACCATGATCGCGATGATGATCAGCACGCCATGGCTTTCGCTGTAGTGCAGGTTGTGCGACAGGTAGCTGGGCATGTAGGTGAGCAGCATGTAGTAGGTGACGTTGGTCACCGCCACGATGCCGATGCAGGTCAGCAGGCTACGCCAGTGCTTGGTCGCCACCTCTTTGAACGAGACCTTGGGGCCACCGGCCAGACCTTCGCGGTCACCTTGTTCGAGTTTTTCGACGTGTTGCTGGAACGCCGGGGTTTCTTCCAGCGCGTGACGCAGGTACAGGCCGATCATGCCCAGCGGCAAGGCCAGGAAGAACGGCACGCGCCAGCCCCAGTCGAGGAATTTCTCTTCGCCGATCACGGCGGAGATGCCGACCACCACACCTGCGCCGAGCACGAAACCGGCGATCGAACCGAAGTCCAGCCAGCTGCCGAGGAAGCCGCGCTTGCGGTCCGGGGCGTACTCGGCGACGAAGATCGAAGCGCCGGTGTATTCACCGCCCACCGAAAAGCCCTGCGCCATCTTCGCCAGCAGCAAGAGGATCGGTGCCCAGATTCCGATGGAGTCGTAGGACGGAATCAAGCCGATCGCGAAAGTGCTCAGCGACATGATCACGATGGTGGCGGCGAGGACTTTCTGCCGGCCGTATTTGTCGCCCAGTGCGCCGAAGAACAGGCCACCCAGGGGGCGAATCAGGAAAGGCACGGAGAAGGTAGCCAGGGCCGCGATCATCTGCACGCTAGGGTCAGCGCCTGGGAAGAACACCTTGCCCAGGGCGTAGGCCACGAAGCCGTAGACACCGAAGTCGAACCATTCCATGGCGTTGCCAAGCGCCGCGGCGGTGATCGCCTTGCGCATCTTGACGTCATCGACGATGGTGATGTCGTTCAACCCGATCGGGTTGCCTTTTTTTCTGCGAGATTTCATGGGTGTTTCTCTTGTGTCAAAGCGGCTTGTCCCCATGAGATACAAATTGACACCAAAAAATTCACTGGTGACGGCGATTTAGTGTCACCGCAGCGGTCCGTTCGCCAGCGCGTCCATCACAGTCGGTGATCGGCCAAGACGCACACGTGAAAAAACCGGATAATGCGCGCCATTCGTTTTTGCCGGTATCAGGTGCGCCCCCATGGAAATCAAGGTCAATTTTCTCGACAACCTTCGACTTGAAGCCAAGTTCGACGATTTCACGGTGGTGGCGGACCAACCCATTCGCTACAAGGGCGACGGCTCGGCACCGGGGCCTTTCGACTATTTCCTGGCATCCTCGGCGCTGTGCGCGGCGTACTTCGTCAAGCTGTACTGCAACACGCGCAACATACCCACCGACAACATCCGCCTGTCGCAGAACAACATCGTCGACCCGGAAAACCGATACAACCAGATCTTCAAGATCCAGGTCGAGTTGCCGGCGGACATGTCGACCAAGGACCGCCAGGGCATCCTGCGCTCCATCGACCGCTGCACCGTGAAGAAGGTGGTGCAGACCGGGCCGGACTTCATCATCGAAGAAGTCGACAACCTCGACGCCGATGCCCAGGCCCTGTTGATGCCGACCCAGCAGGCGGGCGCCAGCACCTATGTGCTGGGCAAGGACCTGCCGCTGGAGCAGACCATCGCCAACATGTCCGGCATCCTCGCCGGGCTGGGCATGAAGATCGAGATCGCCTCGTGGCGCAACATCGTGCCCAATGTCTGGTCGCTGCACATCCGCGATGCCTACTCGCCAATGTGCTTCACCAACGGCAAGGGCGCGACCAAGGAAAGCGCGCTGGCCTCGGCCCTGGGTGAATTCATCGAGCGGCTGAATTGCAACTTCTTCTACAACGACCAGTTCTGGGGCGAGGACATCGCCCAGGCCGACTTCGTCCATTACCCCGACGAGCGCTGGTTCCAGCCGGGCCGCAAGGATGCGCTGCCCGCGGAAATCTTCGATGCGCACTGCCTGCCCATCTTCAACCCCGATGGCGAACTGCGCGGCTCCCATCTGTACGACACCAACTCGGGCAACATCGAGCGCGGTATCTGCTCGCTGCCTTTCGTGCGTCAGTCGGATGGCGAGACGGTGTATTTCCCGTCCAACCTGATCGAGAACCTGTACCTGAGCAACGGCATGAGTGCCGGCAATACATTGGCCGAGGCCCAGGTGCAGTGCCTGTCGGAGATCTTCGAAAGGGCGGTCAAGCGCGAGATTCTCGAGGGTGAACTGGCGCTGCCCGATGTTCCGGCCGAGGTACTGGCGCGCTATCCCGGCATCGTGGCGGGCATCCAGGGGCTGGAAGAGCAGGGCTTTCCGGTGCTGGTCAAGGACGCCTCCCTGGGCGGGCGCTTCCCGGTGATGTGCGTGACCCTGATGAACCCGCGCACCGGCGGCGTGTTCGCGTCGTTCGGCGCCCATCCAAGCCTGGAAGTGGCGCTGGAGCGCAGCCTCACCGAGTTGCTCCAGGGCCGCAGTTTCGAGGGGCTCAACGACTTGCCGCAACCGACCTTCGAAAGCCATGCACTGATGGAGCCGAACAACTTCGTCGAGCACTTCATCGACTCCAGTGGCGTGGTGTCGTGGCGCTTCTTCAGTGCCAAGGCCGACTTCGCCTTTGCCGACTGGGACTTCACCGCCCAGGGCGACAACGCCAATGCCGAGGAAGCAGCGACGCTGTTCGCCATCCTCGACGGGATGGGCAAGCAGGTGTACATGGCGGTCTACGAGCACCTGGGCGCCAAGGCGTGCCGGATTCTGGTGCCAGGGTATTCGGAGATCTATCCGATCGAAGACCTGATCTGGGACAACACCAACAAGGCGCTGTTTTTCCGCGAAGACATTCTCAATCTGCATCGTCTGGATGACGATGCACTGGGCGATCTGTTGCAGCGCCTGGAAGAGTCGGAACTGGACGACTACACCGATATCCGCACCTTGATCGGCATCGAGTTCGACGAGAACACGGTGTGGGGGCAGTTGACCATTCTGGAGTTGAAGGTGCTGATCCAACTGGTGCTGGAGCGCTTCGACGACGCCAAGGAGCTGGTCGAGATGTTCCTGCAGTACAACGCCAATACTCAGGAGCGTGTGCTGTTTTTCCAGGTCTTGAACGTGGTGCTCGAGGTGCAGCTGGACAGCGATCTGGACATGGCCGATTACGAGGCCAATTTCCGCCGCATGTTCGGCGATGCGCGGCTGGACGCGGCGCTGGGTTCGGTGGACGGCAGCGTGCGCTTCCATGGCCTGACGCCGACGAGCATGAAGCTCGAAGGCCTGGATCGTCATCTGCGCCTGATCGACAGCTACAAGAAACTCCACAGCGCCCGCGCCCAGGCCTGACCCACCGCGTGCACCGCCAACGCGGCTGGCGCCGCTGCTACCGGATACTGGCGATACGGGGGGCGTGTCTTTGTAACATCATGACACGCCTTCTGTAGCAGCGGCGCGAGCCGCGTCCGGCAGCACCACCGTGCTCAAAGCGGGGCGGTCAGGTAACGCTCCAACAGTTTCTTTATCGAACCGTCGCGGTGCAAGGTTTGCACCGCCTTTCGCAAACCCAGCACCATGTGCGGCGAACAGCTCTTCGAACAGGCCAGGTACAAGTCCGTGGTCATCAACACCGGACTCATCAACAACTGCCGCTCGGACACCTGGCGCCAGATGTACTGCGACTCCGGCACGCCATTGAACCAGGCGTCGACGCGCCCCAACAACAGCATCTGCGCGGGGTTCTCGCCAATGCGCAACGGGTAGATCTGCGACGCGTCGAAGCCTTCGTCCTGCAGCTTGCGCTCTTGCGCACTGCCCAGGCCCACCGCGATCCGGTGATAGGTGCGACGCGCCTCGGCGAAGCTGTCGACCCGCTTGTCGAGGCTGAAGAACGCCCGGTCCATGCTCATGATCGGCGCGATCCAGGTGTAGCTCGCCTCCCTGTCGGGGGTGCGTGAGAGCGGCACGATGAGCATGTCCTGCCCTTGTTGCACCGTGCGTTGCGCTCTGAGCCAGGGCAGTACACTGACAGTGGTGTGATAACCCGCCAGCACCATCGCCTGCCGGGCGGCGTCGCCGAGGATACCTTGCTGACCTGCCTCGCCAGCCATGGTCAGCGGTGGCGCCTCGGCCATGTACAACTCGAAGGTGCGTGGATGCGCGGCCCAGGCGGCACCGTGCAGGGCGCTGCACAGCAGCAGACCGCAGACCGACGTGAACAGTAATCCGCAAGCGCGGTTCAGATGACCCATGGCAACGACTCGATGACGTTCAGTGGCAGGCTTCAAGACGGCCAGCATAGTCGCTAATGACGCCGCGTGCCTGTATGGGAACCGCCCAGAGCGCAGACCCTCCATATCAAGCACATACCTACGCACGAGGGCACTCCTGGTGGAGACCGAGCAAAGCTGGTCGTTCGATGCACTGCAGATTGAGCAGGCGCAGCGTTTCAACAAGACCCTGGCGCGGCTGCCGCGCTTCCGTATCCGCAACCGTGTCACCCCCATGCTGATCCAGACCCTGCTGCGCGCCGGCCAGTTAGCCAGTTCGTTGAAACCTGCGCGGCATGGCCTGGCCATCGAAGAACGCCTGCTGCCTACCATCGACGCCCGGCCCGTGAAGGTACGCATCATCCGTCCGCCCCGGCCACCCAAGGGCCTGGTCCTGGATTTCCACGGCGGCGGCTGGGTCATCGGCAATGCGCAGATGAACGATGACCTCAATATCGCCCTGGTGCAGGCCTGTGACGTTGCGGTGGTGTCGGTCGACTACCGCCTGGCCGTCTCGACACCGCTGCAAGGCTTGCTCGACGACTGCCTGGCCGCCACCCGCAGCGTGCTGGGCGACGGCCTTCCCGAGTTCGCCGATCTGCCGGTGATCGTCGTCGGCGAGTCCGCCGGTGGGCATCTGGCCGCGGCCACCCTGTTGCAGCTCAAGCAATGGCCTGCGTTGCTGAAGCGCGTGTGCGGTACGTTGCTGTATTACGGCGTGTTCGACCTGACCGGCACCCCCAGCGTGCGCGATGCCGGCCCCGATACCCTGGTGCTGGACGGGCCGGGCATGGTCGAGGCGTTCCGTCGGCTCACACCCGGTTTGGACGACGCGCAGCGGCGCCAGTCCTGGCTGTCGCCGCTCTATGGCGACCTTGCGGGCTTGCCGCCGGCGCTGATGTTCGTCGGTGAACTGGACCCCTTGCGCGACGACACCGTGCTGCTGGCCGAGCGCTGGGGCGAAGTGGCCGCAGTGGAACTGCGCCGGTTGCCCGCATCGCCCCACGGTTTCATCCACTTTCCTACGCCCATGGCGGACAGGGCTCTGGTCCACAGCCGTGAGTGGATCGTCCGACTGTTGGCGGCACAGGTTGCTGCGGACCCTGCCGGTTGAGTTGAAATGCACGGGCGCGCTCGCCAGAATGCCGGCCCAATCAAGAGAACCGATCGCTCGTGAATCCGCTCAGCTTGTCCCATCGTCTGGAGCGCGTGGCCGCCCAGGTCCCCGTCGGCGCGCATCTGGCCGATATCGGCTCGGATCATGCCTACCTGCCGGTAGCACTGGTGCTGCGTGGCGTCATCCCCCAGGCCGTTGCCGGTGAGGTCGCCCGCACGCCGTTCCTGGCGGCCCGGCGCAGCGTTCACGACAATGGCCTGGAGCATTGCATCAGCGTGCGGCAGGCCGACGGACTGGCGGCGATCGAGGTCGGCGACCGAATCACCGCGGTCAGCCTGTGCGGCATGGGTGGCGAAACCATTCGCGACATTCTGCAGGCGGGCAGGGCGCAGCTGAGTGGATGCGAGCGTCTGATCTTGCAACCCAATGGCGGCGAGCGGCCCTTGCGTCAATGGCTGATGGACAATAGCTATGGCATCCGGCATGAAGAAGTGCTGCGGGAAAACCGTTTCGATTACGAAATCATCGTCGCCGACACCGGTGAACCGGTGGCGTACAGCCCTCAGGAGTTGTTCTTCGGACCCTTGCAACTGCGCCACCGCACCCCGGCATTCCTGGCCAAATGGCAACGCCTGCTGCACCTCAAGCGACGCACCCTCGAACGCTTGGCCCACGCCCGCCAAAGCGAACTCGACGCCAAACGCCTCGAGCTGGCCCAACACATCCAATGGATCGAATCCCTGAACCCCCTGTAGCAGCGGCGCAAGCCGCGTCATTGCGCATGCGTTGGGTCAGTTGCCCTGCAGAGCCCCCGGACGCGGCTCGCGCCGCTGCTACAGGGGGAGCGCAATGTTCTGTAGCAGCGGCGCAAGCCGCGTCACTGCGCATGCGGTGGGTCAGTTGCCCTGCAGAGCCCCCGGACGCGGCTCGCGCCGCTGCTACAAGGGAATGCGGCGGGTTCACCAGGGTATGGCTTGGCCATCCCAGGCCCAGAAGCTGCCGGTTTGCGCCGGTCCGTGCTCGCCGATCAGTTCAAGCAGGCAACGCGCTGCGAAATCGGGGTCGAACAATTTTCCTGCCGGGACATTGCCCTGGAAGGGCTGCGAGAGTCGGGTGTCGGTGGTGCCTGGGTGCAAGGCCAACACCGTGGCCGCAGGATTCAAACGCTTGAGTTCGATGCTGGCCGTGCGCAACAGCTGGTTGAGCGCCGCCTTGCTGGCGCGATAGCTGTACCAGCCCCCCAAGCGGTTGTCGCCGATCGAACCGACCCTGGCCGACAGCGCGGCGAAGGTAGCGGGCTGTTTGCGCAACAAGGGCAACAGATGCTTGAGCAGCAGCACCGGGGCGAAGGCATTAGTGGCGAAGCTCGCCTGCAGACTGCTCAGATCCAGCTGGGCCAGCCCTTTTTCCGGCCGTGCGCCGTCCTGATGCAGAATGCCCAGCGTGCTGATCACCAGATGCAGATGAGCGCAATCGGCCGCCACCGCACCGGCCAGCCGCTGCAGGGCCTGTTCATCGCGCGCATCGCAATCGAGTCTGACCAGACGAGGCCCATGGCGCTCAGCCAACGCCGCCAGCTCGGCACTGGTCGTGGCTTGCCGGGAAACCGCAAACACCTGGGCGACATCCTCACGCTGCAACAACTGCTCGCACAACGCCAGGCCTATGCCTTGGCTGGCGCCACAGATCAGCGCAGACGCACTGCCGGATAGATCGGGTATCAACGCCATGCTCCACCGCCCTGCCAGAAGATCGTACCGATAGGACCGAGAACCACCCCCAAACGTTCTCCAGTGGCAATTGCCAGCTCATGCACGGCGTGCCATGGTGCCCACCTTTTTTCAGGAGAGACGCCATGGCCGCCACCATCCACATCGCTGCCGCACTGCTGCTCAACGAGCAAGGGCAAACGCTGCTGGTGCGCAAGCGCGGCACGCGCGCCTTCATGCAGCCAGGCGGCAAGATCGAATCGGGCGAGCAGCCTGCCCAGGCACTGGTTCGTGAGTTGGAGGAGGAGTTGGGCATCGCGGTGGATCCCGCCGAAGCCCGATTCCTGGGCACCTACACCGCCGTCGCGGCCAACGAGCCCGGCCATGAAGTGCATTGCGAGCTGTTTCAGATACGCACCCAGGCCCAGGTCAACCCCGCCGCAGAAATCGAAGAAGCGCTGTGGGTCGATGCCACAACGGTCGGCGAACTCGAATTGGCACCGCTGACCCGCGACCAGATACTGCCGCTGCATTTTCTTTGAGTCGCAGTTGCGATCCGCTTCAGTCCTGATCGACAGCGGCGCTCGCAGTATCGGCCTCGAGCGCCAGTCGCGCCCGGTCAGCCTTGCTGATGTAACGGTCCTTGCTCTGCGGCGCCAGCTTGGCGCTGGCTTTCTTGGCGTGTGCTTGCAACAGCTGTTTGATCTTCTTGCGGCGATTCATGGCATGGCCCAGGCGGAAAGTGGGTCGATGATACCAGTACGGCTCATCGACCCGCGCGCGGCTGCCGATCAGAAGCTGTACTTGGCCGTCAGCATCAGGTTGCGCGGATCGCCATAGCTGTCGCCGCCATAACTCGCCGAGTTGGCGATGGAGTTATAGTACTTGCGGTCGAACACGTTGTTGGCGTTGACCTGCAGGTCCAGGTTGCGGTTGACCTGATAGCCGGCCATCAAGTCGGTCACGGCATAGCCGCCCTGTTCCAGGCGGTAGCGGCTGCCATCGGTCAGGTCGATGTCGTTGTACAGGCGGCTCTGCCAGGAAAAGGTGCCGCCCACGCGCAGCTTCTCCAGCGGGCCCTGGAAGCGGTAGGTGGTGGTGACCTTGAACAGGTGCTCGGGAATGTCGGTGTCGAAGCGCTGGTTCTCGTTCTGCGGGTTGGCGCTGTCCTTGAGCGTGTGCACCCGTGCGTAGGTGTAGCCACCGCCCACCTGCCAATTCTCGGTCAAAGCCCCCTGCAGCTCGAAATCGATGCCCTGGCTGCGCACTTCACCGGACGCTTCGTAGCAGCTGAGCTGCGGGCAGTTCTCGACGAAGATCTGCACGGCGCGGTTTTCCTGATCGACCCGGAACAGCGCCAGGCTGGCATTCAGCGCGCCATCGAAGTACTCGCCCTTGATGCCGATCTCGTAGTTCTTGCCCTGGATCGGCCTGACTGGCGTGCCGCTGGTGTCCTGGGCACTCTGCGGGGTGAAGATGTCGCTGTAGCTGGCGTACAGCGAATGGTGGTCGTCCAGATCAAAGATCAGCCCGGCGTAACGGGTGACATTGCGCGTGACCTTGTAATCGCCTTCGCCATCGCGGTTGTCATAGTCGTACCAGTCCAGGCGGCCACCGAGAATCAGCTTCAGCGGATCGGCCAGGCTCAAGCGCGTGGTCATGTACACGCCATCCTGGGTGGTGACTTCGCGGTCGTTGTCGGTGTGGGTGAAGTTCGGCTTGCCGGCGTTGATCGGCCAGTTGGTGTCGTAGGGATCGTAGTTGTGCGTGGTCATGTCGTAGATGCGCCTGCTGGCGCCGACCACCAGTTCGTGAGTACGTCCCAACGCCTGGAACGGCCCGCTGACGAAGGCATCAAGGCCAGCCTGGTTTTCATCGTGTGCCGACTGGTACACGGTACGTGCCAGGGTATTTTCGAACCAGCGCGATTGATAAGAGCCCGAGAACAAGCCGTTCTGCTCGGCATAGTTGGCGTTGACCTGCAGGTTCCAGTCGTTGGCCAGGCGCTGGCGTACTTCCGCGAACACGGTGTTGATTTCCTGGTCCTTGTTCTCCCATTTGGTGCCCGGGTTGTACGAGCGGGGCAGGTCCAGGTGATGACCGTCCTGGCCGATCATCGATGAACCCCAGAAGTAATTGGTCTTGTCCTTCTGGTGAGAAAAACCCACGGTCAGCAGGGTGTCTTCGCTCAGGTCCGCTTCGGTCACCGCGTAGAACAGGCCATGGTCCTCTTCCACGCCATCGATGAAGCTGTTGGCATCGCGGTAGGACGCCACTACCCGGCCGCGCAGGGTACCCGCCGGGTTGAGCGGGCTGGAAGCGTCGATCTCGCCACGGTAGTCGTCGTGGCTGCCGGCGGCGCCGGTGAGGGTGACCTTCTGCTCGGCGAGCGGGCGTTTGCGCACCAGGTTGATGGCCGCCGAGGGGTTGCCGGCACCGGTGACCAGGCCCGTCGCACCACGCACGACTTCGACCCGATCGAACATCGCCAGGTTGGGCTGGGCGCCGATGGTGACGCCCGAGTAGCCGCTGGGGATACCGTCGTACATCAGGTTGTCGATGTCGAAACCGCGTGCCGTATAGGCCTGGCGACCGGGGCCGTTGGCATAGCTGAGGAACAGGCCAGGGGTGGCGCGCACCGCATCGTTGATGCTGGTCATGGCCTGGTCGTCCATGCGCTGGCGGGTGATCACGGTCACTGCCTGGGGCGTTTCGCGCAGGCTCAGTGGCAGCTTGGTGGCCGTTGCCATGCTGCCGGTGGTGTAGGACTGGGAGCCCTCGGTGTAGCTGCCCAACTGGAATGCGTTCGAGGTGATCTCGCTGGCACCCAGTTCGATGACCCCAGGCACCTGGCCCTGGGTTGGGGTGCTGTCGGCGGCCAGGGCTGGGGCCATCGTGGCCATGCAAATGGCCAGGGCCAACAGGTTTTGCGGAGAGTTGGGGAACTGCGAACGGGAAGGGCGGGACATGAAAAGCTTCCTGGCTAGACAAAGGCAATGCGAATCGTTAGCACTATTGTCTCAGAAATTTCCTACGCACGTCGCCCATGACGGCAAAAAATGTCCTGTTGCCGCGTCACGCTTGAGCGGCGCGTCAATCCTTTCGCGACGTTCCCGGACGCGGCTCGCAAGCCTCTGTAGCAGCGGCGCAAGCCGCGTCAGCTGCACTCGGCCACTACACCGGTGGTCGCGGCAATGGGGGATAGCGACGGTGCGTCACCCATATGTCACATTTCATGTCTAGCTTCGACCCTCACACCCCGGGCGCCGCCATCCTCCCTACCGCACAGAGCCGCCATGGAAATCGATATCTTCAAAGATCTGCTGGTCCCCGTCATCGGCGGCCTGGGCATCTTCATGCTCGGTCTGGAGTTCATGTCCGATGGCATCAACAACCTCGCCGCCAACCGCATGCGGGCCTGGCTTGCGAAGCTGGCAGGTACGCCGGCGAAAGGGCTGGCCGCCGGGACCGTCATCACCGGCGTGCTGCAATCCAGCACGGCGATGACCGTCATGGTGGTCGGACTGGTCAACGCCGGGGTGGTGGGTCTGCGACCCGCGATCAGCGTGATCATGGGCGCCAACATCGGCACCACCCTGGGCAACGGCTTGATCGCCATGCCGCTGGGTCCGCTGGGGCTGATCTTTGCCGGGCTGTTCGCCCTGGTCTATGTCTTCAGCAAAAACGAAAAGACCCGCCATCTGGCCATTGCCATCATCGGTTTCTCGCTGATCTTCTATGGCCTGAACCTGTTGACCGGCGGGCTCAAGCCCCTGCGCGAACTGCCGGAAGTGATGTCGGTCATCTCCGGATTGCGCGCCGACAGCTACACCGGCCTGGCCATCTGCGTACTGACCGCCGCCGGCATCACCGCCATGATCCACTCTTCATCCGCGACGATCGGCATCGTCATGGGCCTGGGGGCGGCTGGCATTCTGGACTGGCAAACCGCCGTGGCGTTCTCCCTAGGCGCCGACCTGGGCACCACCGTTACCTCATGGCTGGCCTCGCTCAACCTGTCGAAGAACGCCAAGCGCGCGGCCTATGCTCACATCGCCTTCAACTTCATCGGCGTTGCCGTGATGTTTCCGCTGTTCTTCTTGTCCATGGACATCCTGCAAGGCGCCATGGGCCTGTTCGGCATGGACGTGGCCCGCTCGGAAACCGTCGACGGCAAGGAAAGCTTCCCACTGGTGCCCGTGGCGGTGGGGCTTTATTCCATCGGCTTCAACATCTTCAACACGGCGTTGATGTTCCCCTTCATCGGCGTGTTCGACCGCGTGCTTTCGCGTATCGGCGCCAGCCGCAGCGACGAGGAAGACTACGCCGTGCCGCGCCATCTCGACCGCGCTGCACTGGCCAACGTCAACACCGGCGTGGCCGCCGTCAGCCAGGAACTGACCCGCTACAGCCAGGGCATGGGCCTGCTGCTGCACGCGGCGCGTGGGCAGTCCCAGGCGCTGAAGAACGCCGTGGAACACGAGCACGCGCTGGACACCCTGAGCCAGGAGATTCGCGGCTACACCGCGCAGATGTTCAAGAACGATGTCACGGCGCGGCAGACCAACCTGCTCGCCAGCCTCATCGAGGAAGAGGACTTCAGCGCGAGCCTGACCCGGACCCTGTCGCAGATCGCACGCCGCATCGAGCGTCAGGTGTTCTGCGCCAATGCCCGCAAGATCGTCGACGCCATTCTCGATATCGTCGAGCCGGCCGTGCGCAACGGGCCGCAGGGTACGTACCTGCCGAACGCCCATGCCAAGGATCTGCTGGCCCTGCGCGAACGCTGCCTGCAAAGCGAGCAAAAGCTGGGCTGGGACGAACGTGGCGCGATCCTGGCGTTGCTGGGCAGTGCCGAGCGCGCGCTGAATCTGGTTCAGCGCATCGCCGAGGAACGTCTTTCGGTGTCACGCGAGCTGGACCAGGGCGACCCAGCCTCGGCGGCCGACCACGCCCCGTCAGGGGTGTTGGCCAAACCGTTGTAGCTTGAGTCGGCGCTAGCGGGCGGCGGCGGCCGGGGCCGTGGCGTTGTACCAGGGCCGCAGCAGACTGAGCAGGCCCAGCAGCGCCATGCCGGCGCCCAGCCACAACGGGGCGCGCAACCCCAGGCCGGCATCGATCACTGCACCACCGGCCCAACTGCCCACCGCCAGGCCGGCGGTGATCACCGAGGTGTGCAGGGTGTTGACCAGCGCGCCGGGCTCGGCGGCCTTCATCACCCGCGCGACCATGGCCGGATTCAGCGCCACCCCGGTCAGGCCAACGGTGAGGAAACAGGCCAGGTTCAGCCAGAATATCTGGCCGGCGAGGGCGAATCCGCCCAGGGCCAGCACCAGCAGGGCCAGACCCCAACCGAGGGCGGCGAAGGTATGCCGATCGGCGATTCGGCCCACCACCATGTTGCCCAGCACGTTGGCCACGCCGTACAGCGCCAGCAGCGGCGCGACCTGGGCGGGAGCCACACCGACTTCCTCGATCAGGATCGGCGTGCAGTAGCTGAACGCAGCGAAGGTTGCGCCGATAATCAGGCCGCTGGTGATGTAGGCGCCCCAGAGGCTGCGATTCTTCAGGCTGATCCACTGGCTGCCCAGCGAGGGCTCGTCCCCGGCCTCGGCGCGCGGCAGGCGCGTGGCGACCAGCACCGTGCACAGCGAGGCCAGGGCCACCACCAGCCAGGCACTGGCCCGCCAGCCATAGTGATGTTCGACCCAGGCGGTCGCCGGCACGCCGGCCACGGGCGACAGCATCAGCCCGGCCAGCACCACCGAAATGGCCCGGCCACGGTCCTGCAGGCTCACCAGCCCCGCGCACAGGGTCATGCACAGGCCGATACAGGCGGCGCTGGACACGCCCATGACGATGCGTGCCACGGCCAGCACCGTATAGGTCGGCGCCGCGGCGGCCAGCGCGCCGGCCAGCACGTACACCGCCAGCAGCCCGACCAGCGCCCGCTGATTGCTGATCCCACGCGACAGCAGCAGCACCGTGACCGGTGGCCCGCCCAGGGCCATGCCCAGCGCATACAGGGCAATCAGGTTGCCGACCTGGGCCAGGCTCACGGAAAACGCGGCGGCCAGCGCCGGCATCATCCCGGCCACCATGAACTCGGCGGTCACCAGCGAGAAAATCGTCAAACCGAGCAGGTAGACGGTCGGCGGAAGCTTGGAACGGGTGGTCATGAGCATCTCGGACAAAAATGAAGCTGGCTACCCTAGGGATTGTTGAACGAATGGTCAAATAACCGAGGGCGCTCTGTTCATGTCAGCGACGACCGGCGCTGCCCCTTGCATCCCACCTCCGGCAAAGCGATGCTCAGTGCCTTCCCCTCAAGAGCGTGCTGTCATGCCCTGCGTAACGCAAAGCCCCGCCGAATTGGCCATGGATGAAACCTTCTGGACGGACGTTGCTGCACGCTACCCACGCGACGACGGACCGATCAATCTCGACGGCGGCTATTTCGGTCGCATGAGCCAAGGCGTGGTAAGCGCCTATGAAGACGCGATCCGTCAGGTCAACCGCAGCAACTCGGTGCACGTGCGCCAGCACTTCGACAAGCATGAGGCCGATGCCATCCGCCAGCAGCTCGCCGAGCTGATGGGCGTGCCCGCAGGCGAACTGACCTTCGCCCGCAGCGCGTCCGAAGCCTTGTACTCCCTCATACGCAACTACAAGCACCTGCAGCCTGGCGATCAAGTGTTGATCAGCGACCTGGACTACGGCTCGGTGCAGGGTGCCTTCGACTGGCTGCAGCAGGCACGCGGTGTCGAGCTGGTGCGTCTGGTCCACGAGCACCCTGCCAGCTATGAGGGTTTGCTGCAGACCTACCGCCGGGCCTTCGCCACTCATCCGCGGCTCAAGCTCATGGCCTTGACCCACGTCACCCACCGTACCGGGCTGGTCATGCCGATCAAGGTCATTGCTGCCGAGGCCCGTGCCCACGGCATCGACGTGATTCTGGACGGCGCCCATTCGCTAGGTCAGATGGAGGTCGATCTGGACGACCTGGGCATCGAGCTGGCCGGTTTCAACCTGCAGAAGTGGATCGGCGCGCCGCTCAGCCTGGGGGTCATCCACGTTCGCCGCGAGCGCCTCGCCGATTTCTCGCCGGACATGGGCAACCCCAGCTACCCGGCCGACGACATCCGCTGCCTGACGCCCTATGGCACGCCCAACGTGCCAGCGCTGATGAGCCTGCCCACGGTGTTTGCCGAGCACCAGGCGCTGGGCGGCTGGCCAGTGAAAGGCGCACGCCTGCGTTACCTGCGCGACCTGTGGCTGACGCCTGCACGAACGTTGCCGGGTATCGAAGTGCTCACGCCCGACGATCCGCGGCTGTCCTGCTGCATTGCGTCGTTCCGCTTTCGTGGCGTAGAGGACCAGCAAGGCAAGATCGACCAGCTGCTTGCCCAGTTCGATATTTTCACGGTGGCCCGCGACGGCTCGGCCTGCGGGCCGTGCATTCGGGTGACACCAGGAATCAACACCACGCCCGCCGACATGCATGCCCTGGTCGAGGCCTTGACGGTGATGAGTCGCTAACGGGGAGGGGTGGTTGCAACAGAGAACCGGCGCGCTGGACGCACGCCGGTGGGTAGCACCTCGGGGCAGGGCGCCCCAAGGCCAGCCTCAACGGCTGGGGGTGACCCGCCAGATGGTGTTGGCCAGGTCGTCGGCGATGATCAGCGCGCCGCGCGGATCGACCGTCACGCCTACTGGACGACCACGGGTCTTGCCATCGTCGCCGCGGAAACCGGTGGCAAAATCGATCGGCTCGCCGGCAGGCTTGTCCCCGGCGAACGGCACGAAAATCACCTTGTAGCCCACGGGGTTGTCGCGGTTCCAGCTGCCGTGCTCACCGACGAATGCACCCTGGGCAAATTTCTCACCCATGGCCGGGATCGAGAAGTCCACGCCCAGTGCGGCGACGTGCGACCCCAGGCTGTAATCAGGCTTGACCGCAGCAGCGACCTTGGCCGGATTCTGCGGCTGCGCCCGTGGGTCGACGTTCTGGCCCCAGTAGCTGTACGGCCAGCCATAGAACTGTCCTTCTCGGACCGAACTCAGGTAATCGGGCACCAGGTCCGGACCCAGCTCGTCACGTTCGTTGACCACGGCCCACAGCTGGCCGGTACCCGGTTGGATGGTCAGCGCCGTTGGGTTGCGGATACCCGTTGCATAGGGCTTGTGCGCACCGGTCTGGGCATCGATCTGCCAGACCATGGCGCGGTCGATTTCGACCTCCATGCCACGTTCGGTGACGTTGCTGTTGGAGCCGATGCCTACGTACAGGTAGCGGCCGTCGTCGCTGATGGCCAGCGACTTGGTCCAGTGGTGGTTGATCGCCGAGGGCAGGTCGGCCAGTTTGGTCGGTGCCGCGCTGGCCTTGGTCTGCCCGTCGGTGTAGTCGAAGCGCACCAGGGCATCCTGGTTGGCCACGTACAGCTTGCCGTCGGCATAGGCCAGGCCGTAGGGCGCGTTGAGGTTTTCCGCGAACACCGTCTTTAGCTCGTAGGTGCCATCGCCGTCGGCGTCGCGCAACAGGGTCAGACGGTTGCCGCCCTTGACCTGGGTATTGCCCTTGGCCTTGATATAGCTGGCGATCACGTCCTTGGGCTTGAGCTTGGCAGCGCTGCCGCCACGGCCTTCGGCGACGATGATGTCGCCGTTGGGCAAGACCAGGGTCTGGCGCGGAATTGCCAGGCCAGTGGCAATCGCGCTGATGGTATAGCCCTGCGGGACGGTAGGCTTGCTGTCACCCCAAGCCACCGGCTCGGCGATTTTCATGCTCGGCAGCAGGCCGCGCTGCGCTTCCGGCAACTTGGGATCGGGCCCGCGGGCCTGGGTGCTGTCGGCTTCGCTGCCGCAACCGGCGAGCAGCAACGCAACGCTGATGGCCGTCAAGGCGCCTGAATAGTTCATCGAACACCTCCGGAACGCAGATTGGTCAAGCCTACCCATGCCGCGATCAGCGACAGTACCGTCACGATCACTGACAGGATCAGGCCTGAGGGCATGACCGCCCAGGCATCCTTGGCATGCTCGAAGGCATTGACCAGCCCCAGTACCCAGGTCACCAGCAACAGCAGGAAATACAGGACCGGACGGCCGCCCTTGTGTTCGGCACGGACCAGGTTGATCACCGCGCACAGCAGCGCCAGGCCGCAGAACACCAAGGCACCGGCGATCAACCAGGCGGCGAAGTTGGCCCACTGGATCTGGTAGCTCTGGGCATAGGCAATATCGCTCAGAAGTCCGCCCAGAAACAGCGGCACGGTGCCGGCCAGGAAGATCGCATGCAGCGGGCCTGGCCTGTGTCGATAGGCAAGTTGAGTAGAAGTGGTCACGACAATTCCTCATCAAAGGACAACATCGGCACGGGTGCACCGGCTGGTCAGACGCGCACGTTGCGCATAGGAGAGGATTGCCCGTGATGACCGTTAGTTCACAAACCTTCGTGTCGAAATATTATCGAGTGCCAACCAGTCGTCGACGCGCGCGGTCGACGAACCTGGTTTGCGTTCAAGCAACCCATGATCAAGGCCGATACAGCATTAGCCCGTGCGTTCGCAGGGCCTAATCGCGAGGTCTTTCATGTTCAAAACGTCTCTGCGCGCCCAGGTGCTGGCCTTGCTGGCCGGCGGGTTGCTCATCCTGCTGCTGATTGCCTTGGGCAGCTTCAAATTCCTCGCAGAAAGCCTGGATGACTACACCCACCTGGTGGCCGGCCCGTTGCGGGCCACTGAACTGGTCGATCGTGCCAACGTTCAGTTCAAGACCCAGGTGCAGGAATGGAAAAACGTACTGCTGCGCGGAAAGGATGCCAAGGCCGCAGACAAATACTGGGCACAGTTCCAGGAGCAGGAGCGTGCGGTAACGGCCACCTTGCAGGCCCTGGTCGAGCTGCCTGGCGTGCCCGCCAGCGTCAGCCAGAACGCCCAACGCCTGCGCGCCGAACACACCGCACTGGGTGCGGCGTATCGCCAGGGTCGCGACGCCTTTCTGGCCAGTGGCGCCGACGCTGCCATCGGTGACAAGGCCGTGGCAGGCGTGGACCGTGCCACCAGCGAGCAGATGAATGCCCTGGTCACCGAACTGCGCGGTTTCGCCGACGCGCAGTCGCAATCGATCAACGAGCAGGGCCACCAGGCGATCATCTGGGGGATCGGCATCATGCTGTTGTCCGGCCTGTTGATCACCGCTCTGAGTTTGTGGCTGGTCAACCGCAATCTGGTGACGCCGGTGCGCGACCTGATCGCCTACGTGGCGCGCCTGAGCCAGGGTCATCTGGCCGAGCGTGTGGTCAACCATCGCCGCGATGAGCTGGGCAACCTGGCCGTGGCGGCGAACACCCTGCGTGACTTTCTTGCCGATACCTTTACCCGCCTGCAACGCAGCACAGCCAATCTGGACCAGGCCAGCGGCGAGTTGAACACCATTGCCGCAGTGATGCTGCAGGGCACCAACGAGCAGTTCGAGCGCACCGATCAAGTGGCCACGGCGATGCAGGAAATGTCTGCCACCGCGCAGGAAGTCGCCCGCCATGCCGCCGGCGCGGCCACCGCCGCCGCCGATGCCGACCGCGAGGCGCAGAGTGGTGAGCAGTCCATGCAGGCGACCATCCACACCATCACCCGCATGCGCGGCGAAATTGCCCTGACCGGCGATGTGATTCGCCAGTTGCGCGACGACAGCGGACGCATCGGCAAGGTGCTGGAAGTGATCCGCGGCATTGCCGACCAGACCAACTTGCTGGCGCTCAATGCGGCCATCGAGGCGGCGCGGGCAGGGGATGCCGGCCGTGGTTTTGCCGTGGTCGCCGACGAGGTGCGCACCCTGGCACAACGTACCGCCGCCTCGACCCTGGAAATCCACCAGATCATCGACACCGTGCAGACCGGGGCGGTGAACGCCGTGCAGGCTATCGAAAATGGCCAGCAGCGCAGCGATCAGGGCGTCGAGCAGGTGGTGGAAGCCGGGCAGACACTAACGCGCATCACCCAGTCCATCGAGGCCATCAGGGACATGAACCGGCAGATCGCGACGGCCGCCGAAGAGCAGAACGCGGTGGTCGACGACATCGCCCAGAACCTGGTGGAAATCACTGCGATCGCGACCACCAACCAAGCCAACGTCGATCGGACCCAGAGCGCCAGCAATCATCTGCATCAGTTGTCGGCGGAGCTGGGCCAGGTCACTGCGCGCATCAAGGCAGCCTGACCTGATCGCCGCGCTGCAATGGCGCGGCGACCTTCAACATCACTTGCGCTTGGGCAGCAGGCGCGCCAGCCTGCGCAGCTCGACCTCGGCTTTTTTCAGCTCGGCGGCCGAGTCCTGCGCCCAGACCTTCGCCAGCGGTTGCAGGTCGGCTTCAACCTCCGCCTTGAGGCACCACTGATGGTGGTCGTGCCATGAACCCAGCGCCGATTGCACGGCCTTGAGCGATTTTTCCGCCTTGGCCGACAACGGCGACAATTGGGCGAACGCCTGAGTGAGGTAACGCGTGCGTTTGACGAGGATGCGCAGTTCGTGCCGATCGAACTTGGCATCCTTGAGCGCGCGGCGCAGCTTGTCGACGTGCTTGTTCAACGTCTTTACCACGGTGCGCTTGAAGTGCGCCGAGTCCATGCCGGGCTCGCTGGCACGGAACGCGGCTGGCCAGGCATCGAGGGCCGTGAACAAGGCCTGCAGGGTAGGGTGCTCGACGATCAGCCGGTGCTCTATTTCAAGCCGTGCGCGACGGCTGTCGGCGGCGCCGTCCATGCCACGCTTTTGCAGCTCCTGGGCCATCACTTCCAGGTCGCGCGTGGGCGTGGTGAGTTGCCCCACGGCCTTCGCCGCCTTCAGCAGCGGACCCATGGCCGGCACCGATCGCACCGGAATCAACAGGCTGCGAATGCGTCGCACGGCAATGCGCAGATCGTGCAACGCTTCGGCATCCGCCGCGGTTTCCAGGCGAGCCCGCGCATGAAAGAGCGCCACCTCCAGCGCGATGATCTCCTTCACGTACATGTCGACGAATGCCATGGATCCTCCTGTTGATAATCGAGTGCGATGATCGAGCGGGGCGTCGCTGCGACGCAGAGTCATCGATAGACAGAACGCCGCGCGCAATGGTGCCCACCCTGTCGGACGAATATGTTTGCAAATACATCTGCCGCTGATCCACAGCCGTACTGCCCGCTTCGGTAAACCTCGAGCGCCACCTGCGGTCACACCTACTCATCCCATTGCACGCACGCGCTGCACCGCCCCATCAGGAGCTTTTCAATGACTGTGAAGTCAGACCCCGTCGAGACCTCGACACTCAACCCGCCGGTCTTCTGGATTTCGGCCATTCTGCTGCTCTTGCTGGTGCTGTTCGCCAGCCTGATGCCACAGCAGGCGCAAACGCTGTTCGCCCACGTGCAGGACTGGATCTTCACCAACGTCAGCTGGTTCTACATTCTCGCCGTCGCGGTGATTCTGGGCACCGTGGTGTTCCTGGGCGTCAGCCGCTACGGCGACATCAAGCTGGGCCCGGACCACAGCACCCCCGACTACAGCAGCATGACCTGGTTCGCCATGCTCTTCTCGGCGGGCATGGGTATCGGCCTGATGTTCTTCGGCGTCGCCGAGCCGGTCATGCACTTCCTCAACCCGCCCTACGGCGAAGGAGCCACGGTTGCCGCCGCGGGCGAGGCGATGAAGATCACCTTCTTCCACTGGGGGCTGCATGCCTGGGCGATCTACGCCATCGTCGCACTGATCCTGGCCTATTTCAGCTTCCGCCACGGCCTGCCGCTGACCCTGCGTTCGGCGCTCTATCCCCTGATAGGCGAGCGCATCTACGGTCCCATCGGGCATGCCGTGGACATCTTCGCCATCATCGGCACGGTACTGGGCGTAGCCACCTCGCTGGGCTTCGGTGTGGCGCAGATCAACACCGGTCTCAACGCGCTGTTCGGCGTACCGGTGTCGATCCCGATCCAGATCGCCTTGATCATCGGCACCACTGCACTGGCCACCCTGTCGGTGGTGTCGGGGCTGGACAAGGGCATCCGTCGCTTGTCCGAACTCAACCTGGGCCTGGCGGTGTTGCTCATGGCCATGGTCATGATCCTCGGCCCCACCGTGCTGATCCTGCAGACCTTCGTGCAGAACACGGGCGGCTACTTGAGCGAGATCGTCAGCCGAACCCTCAACCTCAATGCCTACCAGCCCACCGACTGGATCGGCGGCTGGACCCTGTTCTACTGGGGCTGGTGGCTGGCCTGGTCACCGTTCGTGGGGCTGTTCATCGCGCGCATCTCGCGCGGTCGCACTATCCGTGAGTTCGTCACCGGGGTGCTGCTGGTGCCTACCGCGTTCACCCTGCTGTGGATGACCGTGTTTGGCAACACCGCGATTCACATGATTCTCGAACAGGGCATGACCGACCTGGGCATGGCCGTGGACAAGGACACCTCGCTGGCGCTGTTCGCGTTTCTCCAGCACTTTCCGTTCTCTGGCGTGATCAGCGCCCTGGCGATCATCATGGTGGTGGTGTTTTTCGTTACCTCGGCCGACTCCGGCGCGATGGTGGTGGACATGCTCGCCTCCGGTGGGTCGGAAAACACCCCGGTGCGCCAGCGCATCTTCTGGGCCTCGAGCATGGGCCTGGTGGCCATCGCATTGCTGTTGGCCGATGGTCTCAAGGCGCTGCAAACCGCAACCATCGCCAGCGCATTGCCGTTCACCCTGGCGCTGTTGCTGAGCATGCGCGGCCTGCTCAAGGCGCTCAAGCTGGACGCCACCAAGCGCGGTCTGCGCCATCAGGCCCTGGCCATTTCCCCAAGCACGCCACGGGCTGGCGGTAACTGGCAGCGCCGTCTGCGTACCCTGGCGATGTTCCCGCGACGTGCCCACGTGGTCCGCTTCATCGAAGAAGTGGCCCGCCCGGCTTGCCTCAGCGTCGCCGAGGAATGGCGCCTGCAGGGTTACGACTGCACCGTGGAAGATGGCGAGGAGGGCGGTGTGCGCCTGAGTGTCGGCCCGACCGACGATGCCTTCATCTATGAAATCCGGCCCCATGCCTACGCCACGCCCAGCTTCGTCATGAGCGGGCCGACCGGCGAGGAACGCAAGTATTTCCGCGCCGAAGTGCACCTGCGCGAGGGTGGCCAGGACCACGACGTCATGGGCTGGTCGCGCGATGAGGTCATCGGCGACATTCTCGACCACTACGAACGCCACATGCACTTCCTGCACCTGGTGGGCTGACCGGCTCGCCGTTTCAATTTGCAATGGCGGGGCTGTAACATGCCCGCCATTGCCTCTCATTGACCTCAGGAGCCTCCCATGGCCCATTCAGACATCACGTTTCTGCCGGACCCCGACCCCGAGTCGATTTCCTCCGACGTCGCCGGCTTCGGCGGTCTGCTGGTAACCACCCAGATTCCAACCCGCGCCGACGGCAGCCTGGAACTGGGCAGCATCACCGAGCAGAGCGAATGCACGCTGCAGGCGCTGAAGGTTGCGCTGGAAGCGGCCGGCAGCTCGCTGGATCGCGTCCTGCACCTGACCATCTACCTGACCGACATGGCTGACCGCCCGGCCTTCAACGAGGTCTACCAGCGCTTTTTCAGCAAGCCCTGGCCGGTGCGCGCAGCCGTGGGTATCACCGCGCTCGCCGCCGCTGGCATGCGTGTGGAAGTGACCGCCATGGCCGCCAAGGGCTGATCGTGCAGGAGAACAGCATGATCGAAGTCACCGAGGTTTCCATCGCCGAACTGCGCGCGGCTCTGGAGAGCGGCCAGACCACGGCGGTCGAACTGGTCCGGGCCTACCTGGAGCGCATTGCGGCCTATGACGGCGCCGACACCGCCACTGCGCTGAACGCGCTGGTGGTGCCCAACCCCTCGGCCTTGGCCGAGGCTGCGGCGGCCGATGCCCGACGCGCCAGCGGCCAGACCCTGGGGCCGCTCGATGGCATTCCGTACACGGCCAAGGACAGCTACCTGGTCAAGGGCCTGACCGCGGCGTCAGGCAGTCCGGCCTTCGCCGGGCTGGTCGCCCAGCGCGATGCCTTCACCGTCGAGCGCCTGCGCGCCGCCGGAGCGATCTGCCTGGGCAAGACCAACATGCCGCCCATGGCCAACGGCGGCATGCAGCGCGGTGTCTACGGCCGAGCGGAAAGCCCGTACAACGCCGAGTTCCTCACCGCGCCGTTTGCCTCCGGCTCGTCCAATGGTGCTGGCACGGCGACCGCAGCCAGCTTCGCCGCGTTCGGCCTGGCCGAAGAAACCTGGTCGAGCGGACGCGGCCCGGCGTCCAACAACGGCCTGTGTGCCTATACGCCCTCGCGCGGGATCATCTCGGTGCGCGGTAACTGGCCGCTGACGCCGACCATGGACGTGGTCGTGCCGTTTGCGCGGACCATGGCCGATCTGCTGGAAATCCTCGACGTGGTGGTCGCCGACGACCCCGACACCCGTGGCGACCTGTGGCGCCTGCAACCCTGGGTGCCGATACCCAAGGTCGCCAGCGTGCGTCCGGCGTCCTACCGGGAACTGGCCACCACACCTGCAGCGCTTGCGGGCAAGCGCTTCGGCGTGCCTCGTATGTACATCAATGCCGACCCGCTGGCCGGCACGGCCGAGCAGCCAGGCATCGGCGGCCCGACCGGGCAGCGCATCCACACACGCGCCGCGGTGATCGACCTGTGGCAACAGGCACGGGTCGCCCTCGAAGCGGCTGGTGCGGAAGTCGTCGAAGTGGACTTTCCCTTGGTGTCCAACTGCGAAGGTGATCGCCCCGGAGCGCCGACCGTGTTCAACCGCGGCATCGTCGACCCGGCATTCCTTCATCATGAGCTCTGGGACCTGACGGCGTGGGCCTTCGACGATTTTCTGCGCGCGAACGGCGATCCAGCCCTCAACCGCTTGGTGGACGTCGACGGGCCGCTCATCTTCCCCCATGACCCCGGCACGCTGCCCAACCGCGAAGGCGACCTGGCCGCCGGCATGGACGAATACGTGAAGATGGCCGAGCGTGGCATCACCCCCTGGGACCAGATCAACACCCTGGCCGACGGTCTGCGTGCGTTGGAGCACACTCGCAAGATCGACCTGGAAGAGTGGATGCAGGCGTTGCAACTCGACGCAGTGGTGTTCCCCACCGTGGCCGACGTGGCCCCGGCGAATGCCGACGTTGACCCGGCGGCAGCAGACATCGCCTGGAGCAATGGCGTGTGGGTGGCCAACGGCAATCTGGCGATCCGTCACCTGGGCGTGCCGACTGTGACCGTGCCGATGGGCTTGATGGCCGACATCGGCATGCCGGTGGGGCTGACCTTTGCTGGCCGTGCCTACGACGACACGCAACTGTTGCGCCTGGCCGCCGCTTTCGAAGCCACCGGCGATCGCCGCACGATCCCGCCACGCACACCGCCGCTGCAGCGCTGAGCATCCTGCCGACCCCGTGGCGTCCATGGTCCTACGGGGTCAGCCACCGCGCTGGCCGTCGGTGCGGTCCATGAGCTCATTCCAGATGTACATGACTGCGTAGGCGCGCCACGGCCGCCAGTCCTCGCTGCGCAGCCGTTGATGCCCCAGTTTCAGCAGCTCAGGGTGCTCGCGGATGATCTCCTGCATGATCACCAGATCGCTGCCCGGCCAGGCATCGGTATCCCGCCAGGCGCGCATGGCCACGTATTCGACCGTCCATGGGCCAATGCCCGGCAGGGCCAGCAACCCTTGGCGCAGGGGCCCCAGGTCGGTCCGCGTCCGTTCATCAGGGAACGCCTCGATCTGCACCTGGTTGTGGGCCACTGCGGCGGCGAAGTTCTGCAGTGCTGCGACTCGCTTGCCGGGCATGCCGATCCGTTCGAGGTCGACTTCGGCCAGGGCAATGGGGGTAGGGAACTGCCACGCCACCTGTGGATGCTGTGGCTGGCTTACAGGCTGCCCGGCACGTTCGGCCAGGCGACCAGCGATGGTTGTCGCCGCCTTGACGCTGACCTGTTGGCCGACGATGGTGCGCACGATCAGCTCGAAGGTCGACCAGGTGCCCGGCACGCGCAGCCCGGGTGTTTGCAGCAGCAGGCGGCCCAGCCAAGGGTCGCCGTCGAGTGCGGCATGCAGCTTTTGCGGGTCCAGATCCAGATCGAACATGCGCCGCAGACGCGGCACCAGCGCAGGCAGGTGAGCACTGGCCGGCCCATCGACGCGTGCGATCAGGCAGTCACGGCTCGCGTCCTGCCGGACACTGAGCAAGCCTTCGTCGCCCAGCCATTCGACGGTGCGCAGGTACACGCCGTCGATGACCGTTTCGACCAACGCACTGGAGCGCCCGCCGTAAAACCTGAGCAGGCGTTGCCAGTCGAAGGGCGGTTTATAGAACAATTCGATGTCGGTATGGCGTGAGGGCATGGCGAAAAACTCCTTGCTGGTTCAGACCATGCCTCCCCTCACTTTGCTCCATCCACCGCCGACGCGGCTCGCGCCGCTGCTACAGACACATCGCCGTACCCACCGACACCGCGATCTTTGTAGCAGCGGCGCAAGTCGCGTCCGGCCTCACCGCGTTCATCCAGACACTCTGCGTTGCCCGCCGACACGGCTCGCGCCGCTGCTACAGACACATCGCCGTACCCACCGACACCGCGATCCTTGTAGCAGCGGCGCAAGCCGCGTCCGGCCTCACCGCGTTTATCCAGGCGCATCGCGGTGCCCAGTTCGCGGCCGAAGACCGCTCCCACAAGAGATTTGCGGAGAGCGCAATTACTTCGCGGTGGCCGGGCGCTTGATCATCAGCAGTGCCACGATCAATGCCAGAACTGCCACACCGGTGGCCAGCAGACCCAGCGACTCCAGGCCGAACTGTCGAATGCCCAGGCCACCGAAAATCGCGCCCAGACCAATACCCGCATTGGCCGCCGAGATGTTCAGCGAAGCTGCCAGGGCCTGGGCTTTGGCGCCGGCCTGCATGACTCGCACCTGGCAAATCGGAAACAGCGCGGTGTAGGCGATACCCCAGGCGATCAGCGAAGCGATCAACCAGGCTCGCTGCTCGGCGAACGCCACGGCGGCGGTCATACCGGCGCCCAGCACCACCAGAAACACCACCATGGCACCCAGCGGACGCTTGTCCACCATGCTGCCACCCAGGTGATTACCCAGCATGCCAACCGCGCCGAAGCCCATCAACCACCAGCCCACCTGACCCGCTGGCACGCCACCCAGGCGTTCGAGGATATCGGCCAGATACGTGTAGGCCGTAAACATGGCGGTAAAGGCCAGCACCGACAGCAGCACGTGAGCCAGAAAGCGCGGCTGACGCAGGATGGCCGTCTGCTTCTCGCCAGCGGCAGCGACCGGCGAGCCCGGCAACTTCGGCATCACCAGGTGCATCAGCACGCCGATCAGCAACGATACCCCGGCCAGCACCCAGAAGCTGCCGCGCCAGCCGATCAGGTCGGCGGCCACGGTGCCCAGCGGCACCCCGAACACCAGGGCTGCGGAAATGCCCAGATAGACCTTGGCCACCGCCTTGCCCGATTGCCCAGGCGCAGCCAGTTGCCCTGCGGTTTCACTGGCAGTGCCCCAGAACACTGGCAGCGCTAGGGCCGGGATGAAACGCGCGATGGCCAGCACCCAGATATTGGTGGACACTGCTGCCAGCACGTTGGACGCCGCGAACACCAGCAGAATCAGGGTAAACAGCTTCTTGCGCTCGACATGGGCCAGCCGCGCCGTGAGGTAGGGGCCGAACAGCATCACGGTGAAGGCGAACAGGGTCACCACCTGGCCCGCCAAGGCGATGGAAATGTCCAAGTCGCGCGCCAGGCTGGGCAACAGACCGACGATGAGAAACTCGGTGGTCACGATAATAAAGGCCGCCACGGCCATGATCAGGATCTGTATGCCCGAGGCGGTGTTGCCAGAAGCCGAGGGTACGGCTCCGGCGGTATTGGAAGTAGGCATCGAATGTAACTCCGGAAAGATTTTGCAATAGTCTATTGAAGAATCTCCGGCATATTCCGGTCATCTGGTACCTTGTGAATTGAATTGAATTCACCAATCGGAGCTGCAATGTTTTCGTCCGAGCGCCTCAAAGGCATCGATGTCTTCGTCAGCGTCGCCGACCTGGGCAGTTTCACCGCCGCCGCCGAACGCTTGAACCTCAGCAACTCGGCGGTCAGCAAAGGCGTGGCCCGCCTGGAAGCGCGGCTCGGCGTGCGGCTGTTCCAGCGCACCACACGGCGGCTGGCGTTGACCGAAGCGGGGCAGACCTTCTACCGCACCTGCACCGGCGTGCTCGCCGACCTGGAGGAGGTCGAGCTGGCGATGAGCGCCGAACAGCGCGAACCCCATGGCCGCCTGCGCATCGACCTGCCGGCGTCCTACGGGCGGCTGCACGTGCTGCCGCTGATCCTCGAGTTCACCGCCCAGTATCCTCGGCTGCAACCCCACATATCGTTCTCGGACCGTTTCGTCGACCCCGCCCAGGAAGGCATCGACATCGTCGTGCGCATCGGTGGCTCGGACGCTTGGCCAAGCAATGTCGGGCGACGCTTCTTCGGTCGCCAGCGCCTGGTGTTCTGCGCCGCGCCGGCCTACCTGCGCGATCACGGCACCCCGCAGGGCGAGCGGGATCTGGAGCAGCATCGCTGCGTGGGTTATGGACAGACCGATGGTTCGGTCTATCCCTGGTACTTCCAGGGCCGACAGGCCGGCGACATGGAACGGCGGATCATCCATCCCCACGTTGCAGTCGGCGATGGCGAAGGGCAGGTCATGGCGGTGCTGGCCGGGCACGGCATCGCCCAGCTGCCCACCTGGCTGATCCAGCGGCACCTGGACAGCGGCGCCCTGGTCGAGGTCCTGGCGCCCCTGGCCACCGATGGCCTGGCGATGAACCTGGTGTGGCTGAAAAGCCGCGAAGGCCTGCCCAAGGTGCATGCCCTGCTGGAGTTCCTCACCGCCCGGCTGACCCCGGCAGGCACGGTTGGGTGAAGGGCCGCCGGGATTTCCCTTTACGCACCCGGCACAGCGTTTAAAATGCCAGCATCCATTGGAGGCTTCCGCATGTCGTCATTCGCCCACATGATCGAAAACATCACCCCTGATATTTACGAAAGCCTGAAGCTGGCGGTCGAGATCGGCAAATGGTCCGACGGCCGCAAGCTGACCGCCGAGCAAAAGGAACTGACCCTGCAGGCGATCATCGCCTGGGAAGCCAAGAACCTGCCCGAAGACCAGCGCACCGGCTACATGGGCCCGCAGGAATGCGCCTCGAAGTCCGCGCCGATCGAGAACATCCTGTTCAAGTCGGACTCGATCCATTGACCAGCGATCTCTTCACGCAAGACACCCTGCAAGAGCTTGGCCGTGGTTCGGCCAGCAAGATGTCCGCGCGCCTCGAAGCGCCGGTGGTGCAATACCAGCTGCGTCTGGGCGAAACCCAGATAGCCGCCAACCCCCTGATCGGCACACGGATACGCCTGGAATTTCTCGGTGCCATCCACTGCGTCCATTGCGGTCGCAAGACCAAGACCAGTTTCAGCCAGGGCTACTGCTACCCGTGCATGACCAAGCTGGCGCAGTGCGACGTGTGCATCATGGCCCCGGAAAAATGCCACTACGACGCCGGCACCTGCCGCGATCCGGCCTGGGGCGAGCAGTTCTGCATGACCGATCATGTGGTCTATCTGGCCAACTCTTCGGGGGTCAAGGTCGGTATCACCCGGGCCAGCCAACTGCCCACCCGCTGGCTCGACCAAGGCGCGAGCCAGGCACTGCCCATCATGCGCGTGGCGACCCGTCAGCAATCGGGCCTGGTCGAAGACCTGTTCCGCTCCCAGGTGGCGGACCGCACCAACTGGCGCGCGCTGCTCAAGGGCGACGCGCCGGCGGTGGATCTGGTGGCGATACGCGAACAGCTGTTCGACAGCTGCGCAGCCGGCATCCATATGCTGCAGGAGCGCTTCGGTCTGCAGGCGATCCAGGCACTGAACGATGTCGAGCCGATCGACATCCGCTATCCGGTGCACACATACCCGAGCAAGATCGCCAGCTTCAACCTGGACAAGAACCCCGTCGCCGAAGGCACGTTGCTGGGCATCAAGGGTCAATACCTGATATTCGATTCCGGCGTCATCAATATTCGCAAGTACACGGCTTACCAACTGGCCGTGCATCAGTAGAAGGGTTTTCGCATGCGTACCGAACAACCGAAAATGATCTACCTGAAAGACTATCAGGCGCCCGATTATCTGATCGACGAGACCCACCTGACCTTCGAGTTGTTCGACGATCACAGCCTGGTCCATGCGCAATTGGTCATGCGTCGCAACCCTGAGCGGGGGGCGGGCCTGCCGCCGCTGGTGCTCGACGGCGAGTTGATGGAGTTGCTCAGCGTCAAGCTCGACGACACCGACCTGACGGCGGATCAGTACCAGCTGGCCGCAGACAGTCTGACCCTGCAACCGCGCAGCGATGCCTTCACCGTCGACACCAGCGTGCGCATCCACCCCGAAACCAACACCGCGCTGGAGGGCCTGTACAAGTCCACCGGCATGTTCTGCACCCAATGCGAAGCCGAAGGCTTCCGCAAGATCACCTACTACCTCGACCGCCCCGACGTGATGAGCCGCTTCACCACCACGTTGATCGCCGACCAGCAGCAGTACCCGATCCTGCTCTCCAACGGCAACCCGGTCGGCAATGGCCCCCAGGAAGACGGCCGGCATTGGGCCACCTGGGAAGACCCGTTCATGAAACCGGCGTACCTGTTCGCCCTGGTGGCGGGCGATCTGTGGTGCGTCGAAGACAGCTTCACCACCCTGAGCGGCCGCGACGTCGCGCTGCGCATCTATGTCGAGCCGGAAAACATCGACAAGTGCGCCCACGCCATGACCAGCCTGAAGAAGTCCATGCGCTGGGACGAAGAGGCCTACGGTCGCGAGTACGACCTGGACATCTTCATGATCGTCGCGGTCAACGACTTCAATATGGGCGCCATGGAAAACAAGGGCCTGAACATCTTCAACTCCAGCGCCGTGCTGGCTCGCGCCGAAACCGCCACCGATGCCGCCCACCAGCGCGTCGAGGCGATCGTCGCCCACGAGTATTTCCACAACTGGTCGGGCAACCGCGTGACCTGCCGCGACTGGTTCCAGCTGTCGCTCAAGGAAGGCTTCACCGTCTACCGCGATGCAGGCTTCAGCGCCGACATGCACTCGCCGACGGTCAAGCGCATCCAGGACGTTGCCTACCTGCGCACCCACCAGTTCGCCGAAGATGCAGGCCCCATGGCCCATGCCGTGCGGCCAGACAGCTTCATCGAAATCTCCAACTTCTACACCCTGACCGTGTACGAAAAGGGCTCGGAAGTGGTCGGCATGCTGCACACCCTGCTGGGCGCCGAAGGCTTCCGCAAGGGCAGCGACCTGTACTTCGAGCGTCACGACGGCCAGGCCGTGACCTGCGACGATTTCATCCGCGCCATGGAAGACGCCAACGGTGTCGAGCTGGGCCAGTTCAAACGCTGGTACAGCCAGGCAGGCACGCCGCGCCTGCAGGTCAGCGAGCAGTTCGATGCCCAGGCGCGCACCTATAGCCTGACCCTGCGCCAGAGCTGCCCCGCAACGCCGGACAAGGTCGAGAAACTGCCGTTCGTGATCCCGGTGGCGCTGGGCCTGCTTGGCGCCAACGGCCAGGAGCTGCCCTTGCGCCTGGCCGACGAGGCGTCGGCGGTCGGCACCAGCCGAGTGCTGGCGGTGACCGAGGCCGAACAGACCTTCACCTTCGTCGATATCCCCGAGCAACCGCTGCCCTCGCTGCTGCGCGGCTTCAGCGCGCCGGTCAAGCTGAGCTTTCCGTACAGCCGCGACCAGCTGATGTTCCTCATGCAGCACGATACTGACGGCTTCAACCGTTGGGATGCGGGCCAGCAGCTGTCGGTGCAGGTGCTGCAGGAAATGATCGGGCAGTATCAGCGCGGCGAGTCGCTGGCGATGGACTCGCGTCTGTCGACGGCCTTGGCCAGTGTGCTGGACAACACCGAGCTGGACCCGGCGATGGTCGCCGAGATGCTCTCGCTGCCCAGCGAGGCGTACCTGGCCGAAATCAGCGAGGTCGCCGACGTCGATGCGATCCACGCCGCTCGCGAATTCGCCCGCAAGCAGTTGGCCGATGGCTTGTTCGATGCACTGTGGGCCCGCTACCAGACCCACCGCGAGGTCTCCAAGGCGACCGCTTATGTGGCCGAGAAGGAGCATTTCGCCCGTCGCGCGCTGCAGAATATCGCGCTGTCGTACCTGATGCTCAGCGGTCGCCCGGAAGTCCTGGCTGCCACCTTGGAACAGTACGATGCCTGCGACAACATGACCGAGCGCCTGACGGCACTGGCGGTGTTGGTCAACTCGCCGTTCGAGGCAGAAAAGGCCCGTGCGTTGCAAGCATTCGCCGAGCACTTCAAGGACAACCCGCTGGTCATGGACCAATGGTTCAGCGTCCAGGCGGCCAGTGGTTTGCCGGGTGGGCTTGAACGCGTCAAGGCGCTGATGCAGCACCCTGCGTTCACCCTGAAGAATCCGAACAAGGTCCGTGCATTGATCGGCGCATTCGCCGGTCAGAACCTGATCAACTTCCACGCCGCCGATGGCTCGGGCTACCGTTTCCTCGCCGACCTGGTGATCGAGCTCAACGCCCTCAACCCGCAGATCGCCTCGCGCCAGCTGTCGCCGCTGACCCGCTGGAGAAAGTACGACAGCAAGCGTCAGGCCTTGATGAAAGCCGAGTTGGAACGAATCCTGGCCTCAGGCCCACTGTCCAGCGACGTCTACGAGGTGGTCAGCAAAAGCCTGGCTTGATGGGTTGATCCGTAGGGCCTCTTCGCGGGCAGAGGGCTCGCCGCCCGCCCCGCTCCCACAATGAAGCGGTGTACATGCATTCATTGTGGGGGAGGACATTGTGGGGGGCTTTGTAATAGCAGGCTCTGTGGAAGCAGATCCTGTGGGAGCGGGCTCTGCCCGCGAATAGGCCCCGGCGGCGTTGTCATATCCCGTGGGAGCGGTCAGTGGCCGCGAACAGGGCGCTGCGGATTGTCTGATGCACCGCAGTGTCAGGTTCGCGGCCGACGACCGCTCCTACAGAAGAGCCCAGGCTCAGGTACTGACCTTCAACCCCACCAACCCCAGGATGATCAGACCCACACTGATCATCCGCATCAGCGCCA
Organism: Pseudomonas rhizosphaerae; assembly: GCF_000761155.1. Classification (NCBI taxonomy): domain Bacteria; kingdom Pseudomonadati; phylum Pseudomonadota; class Gammaproteobacteria; order Pseudomonadales; family Pseudomonadaceae; genus Pseudomonas; species Pseudomonas rhizosphaerae. The sequence goes on from NZ_CP009533.1 coordinate 1,451,228, forward strand.
TCGACTCGCCGAACAGCACGATCCCGGCGATCACCGTCCCCACTGCACCGACACCGGTCCAGATGGCATAGGCCGTACCCAATGGCAGCTCGCGCATGGCCAGGCCAAGCAGGCCAAGGCTCGCCGCCATGGCAGCCACGGTCAATACGGTAGGAAGGGGGCGGGTGAAGCCGTCGGTGTACTTCAGGCCAATGGCCCAGCACACTTCGAAAAGACCGGCGAAGAACAACAATAACCAGGACATGGGAAAACCTCATCGAAGATGGGGTCGTCCCCGTTTGCAGGAAAAGTGGCGCCGGGTCGTCCCGGCGCCGAACACCATGTTGCCCATCCTTGAGCGATGGATCAAGTGCAGCGGATCAAGGGTCGGTCTTCAATCCACCGGGCTCGGTCCCTTCCATGCGGCGGAAATAGGTCGAGAGCAGTGCGCCGGAAATGTTGTGCCAGACACTGAACAAGGCACTGGGCACTGCCGCCAGCGGGGAGAAATGCGCGCTGGCCAGCGCCGCACCCAAACCCGAATTTTGCATGCCCACTTCCAGCGCCAGCGACTTGCGCTGCGCCAGAGGCAACTTGAACACCTTGCCAGTGAAGTAGCCCAGCAGAAAGCCGAAGCTGTTGTGCAGAATCACCACCGCCATGATCAGCAATCCCGACTCGGCGATGCGCGCCTGGCTGGCCGCGACCACGGCGCAGACGATCAGCACGATGCTGACCACCGACACCAGCGGTAGCACATCGACGGCCACCTGTACCCGTGCGCCCAGCAGTTTCTGCGCGAGCACGCCGAGCACGATCGGCAGCATCACCAGTTGCAGGATCGACCAGAACATTTCCATGAACGAGACCGGCAACCAGGCCGAGGCCAGCAGCCAGATCAGTGCCGGGGTGAGCAACGGAGCGAGCAGGGTGGTTACCGCCGCAATCGCCACCGACAGGGCCAGGTCGCCCTTGGCCAGCCAGGTCATCACGTTGGACGACGTGCCGCTTGGGCAGCAGCCGACCAGGATTACCCCGACAGCGATTTCCGGCGGCAGGTGAAACGCCTGACACAGCAGCCAGGCGACCCCCGGCATGATCACGAAATGCGCCACCACACCCAGGGCCACGCGCCATGGATGACGCCCGACCTCGGCGAAATCGTCAAGCTTGAGGGTCAGGCCCATGCCGAACATCACCAGGCCCAGCAACGGCACGATCAACGGCTTGAGGCCGATGAACCATTCAGGCGCCAGAAACGCCAGTACGGCGAACAACAACACCCAATAGGCAAAGGTATTGCCGACAAAGCGACTCAAAGCAGCGAGCGCACGCATGGGGTAGTTCCTTCTTATAGAAAATCATCATGTCATGGCCGAAGACCATTCTTGCAAGCGGCCCGCGAACCCTATTGCAGATCCCGGATGCAGAACCCTGATGCAGAACCCTGATGCAGATCCCTGTGGGAGCGGGCTCTGCCCGAGAAAGCCACCCCGCGATCTGCCTCAAACACCGCGGCGCCCGGTTCGCGGCCCAAGACCGCTCCCACACATGAGGTGCAAAGCAGGTACTACCGATCAAATCCCCTGTGGCAACTCTTCGCCACCCAAGGCCTCGAACAGCACCGGCAGGAATTCGCCAAAGGTCAGCATCATCAGTGTGAAGCTGGCATCCAACTGACCCAATGCTTCCTCGCCACCGTCCTCTTCGGCCTGGTCCTGCAGCAGTTCCTCGAACTTCAAACGCTTGACCACCATCTTGTCATCCAGCACGAACGACAACTTGTCCTGCCAGGCCAACGACAGCTGGGTGACCTGCTTGCCGGTGCTCAAGTGCAGCTGGATTTCCTCGCTGGTCAGGTCCTGACGCTTGCAGCGCACAATGCCGCCGTCTTCATGGGTATCGCGCAGCTCGCATTCATCCAGCACATAAAAGTCGTCGGCGGCTTTCTGGGTCTTGACCCATTCGGTCATGGTCGCGGTCGGAGCAACCTTGACGGTCAATGGACGCACCGGCAGCGAGCCGATCACTTCGCGCAGGGTCGACAACAGGTCTTCGGCACGCTTGGGGCTGGCCGAGTTGACCAGGATCAGCCCTTGCTTGGGCGCAATGGCCGCAAAGGTCGACGAGCGACGGATGAAGGCGCGCGGCAGGAAGGCCTGGATGATCTCGTCCTTGATCTGGTCGCGTTCCTTTTTATAGACCTTGCGCATCTGCTCGGCTTCGATCTCTTCGACCTTCTCCTTGACCGCATCACGCACAACGCTGCCCGGCAGAATGCGTTCTTCCTTGCGTGCGGCGATCAGCATGAAGTCCTGGCTGACATGCACGAACGGCGCATCTTCGCCCTTGCCGAACGGCGCGACGAAACCGTAGGTGGTCAGTTCCTGGCTGGCACAGGGGCGCGCCGGTTTACTTGCCAGTGCGGTTTCCAAAGCCTCGGCGTCGAAAGGGATATCCTGGGTAAGACGATAGACAAGCAGGTTTTTGAACCACATGGGGTGAAGCACTCCTCAACATTAGGAGGGCATTATTCTCCGTGTGCGGAGCTGACGCCATCCCTGTGCTAAGTGTTTGGAAGCGCTCGAAAATTTTTTTAAAAAAGTGCTTGCCAGAGTTAGGGTCGCTCCGTAGAATGCGCGCCACACCGAGAGACAAAGGGTGATTAGCTCAGCCGGGAGAGCATCTGCCTTACAAGCAGAGGGTCGGCGGTTCGATCCCGTCATCACCCACCAATCTCTCTCAGTGTTACGCGCAGCGGTAGTTCAGTCGGTTAGAATACCGGCCTGTCACGCCGGGGGTCGCGGGTTCGAGTCCCGTCCGCTGCGCCATTAATTCCGCTTCAGAGCCCTTGAACTCTCTGAAGCACAAAAGAAGCGACCTTCGGGTCGCTTTTTTTGTGCCTGCGATTCCTGTAGCCGCGGCGCAAGCCCCATGCACAGATGACGCGGCTCGCGCCCCTGCTACAGGGCCATGCAGATGAATCGATGACGCGGCTCGCGATGCTTGTAGCAGCGGCGCAAGCCGCGTCCGGAATCATCGCAATTGCCTGCGCGACCACACCCTGTGGGAGCGGGCTCTGCCCGCGAAGCAGTCGCTGCGGTGCATCAGCCTGGCCTCGGTCGGCTCACTCGCCTCTGATGTACTGCTGCAACTGCTCGATCAGGCGAGCCTGCTCGGCAATCGCTTCCTTGACCAGGTCCCCGATGGAGAGCAGGCCCAGCAACTGTCCGTTGTCGACCACGGGCAAATGCCGCAGGCGACCTTCGGTCATCAAGGCCATGCAGTGATCGATGTTCTGCTGGGGCGTCACTGTGATGACATGGGCACTCATGATTTCGCTGACCGGTGTGCCGATGGACGAGCGCCCCAGCAACACCATCTTGCGCGCGTAGTCGCGCTCGCTGACGATGCCCACCACGCGCCCGTCGAGCACCACGGGGAGGGCGCCAACGTTCATCTGCGCCATGAGCTTGAGGGCGTCCAGCACCATCTGCTGCGGCTCGATGGTATGAACCTGCTGGCTGTGCTGGACTTTACTCTTCAACAGTTCCGCGACGGTTTTCATGGGCGATGGCTCCAGAGAAAGCGAAAGTGGCGACAGCGCCCTCGTGGTCCGTGGCGCCAGGCCAATTAGTTCACGTTCGACACTGTCCGCTGTATCCCCAGAACGAACACCGCATGCCCAACCGCGTTATGCGGCCTTGCCATGCTCGATCGCCTCAGGCGACCTGGCACTGGCGGCAAACATGCTTGCCATCACGGTTGGCCCAGCCCAGTTCGGCAATGCGCGCTTCCGCGGCTGGCTTCTGTGCCTTGGTGCCAAGCTTGGCGTCTACCGCAAACTCGAAGTCCAGGACCTTGCCACAGCTGTCGCAATTGACTTTCCACTGGTGGATCGCCAGTTCCCCGAACACCGGACCAGTGGCGACCGCCACCCATTGGCCAGGCGGGTTGATCAGATGGCGGACCTTTTCCACCACCAGGCGCATGGACAAGTCCTTGCTGCCCTTGAGGGTGACCAGCAAGGTGTCGCCGTTGTGGATCGAGCCGCCGTTGCCGGTGACCTGATAACGGCCAGGCATCAGCGCGCGGCACTCGATCAGGGTGTGCTGGGGGTTGAGCAAGCTGAAGCGGAAATCGTGTTCGACCATGGGTCCTCCAAATAGACCCGACATGCTAGCACGCCAGCCGTGGCCGGGCCTCAGGCCATCGCCCGGGCCTGCTCCTCGAGCCTGAGGATCGCTTCGTCCAGTTCGTCCAGTGCCGCCAGTGCGGCCGGGTCGTTCTGCTTGAGCAGGGTTTCACTGCGCAGGCACGCGGCGCGCAGCTGCGGTACGCCGCAATAGCGGGTGGCGCCGTGCAAGCGATGCACTCGTTCGATCATGGCGTTCTGGTCAGCGGTGATCCGTGCCAGCTGGATAGCTTCGCGGTCGGCCTGCAGCGAGGCCAGCAGCATCGCCAGCATGTCGGCAGCCAGGTCGGCCTTGCCAGCGGCCAGGCGTAGCCCCTCTGCGGCATCCAGTACCTGCAGGCTGTTGCTTTCCAGCGGCAGCTCCGCCGTCTTGTCCAGCCCTTGCGGGGCCAGGCCAGGCCTGTCCATTTCAGCACCACTTGCGCCAGCTGGCGTTCGCTGATGGGCTTGGTCAGGTAGTCGTCCATGCCGCTTTGCAGCAAGGCGCGCTTTTCATTGGCCATGGCGTGGGCGGTCAGCGCCACGATGGGCAGCGCAGCGCCAGTCTGGGCGCTTTCCCAGACGCGGATGCGCTCGGTGGTTTCACGGCCGTCCATCTCCGGCATTTGCACATCCATCAGCACCAGGTCCAGGCCACCTTCCTGCACCGCCTTGATCGCCGCCGCACCGTTGTCCACCGCGCGCACCTCGGCGCCCAGGTCTTCGAGCAGGGTCTGCACCAGCAGCAGGTTGGCCGGATTGTCGTCCACGCACAGCACCCGCGGCGCACGTTCGGCACTGCCCTCGGGGCTTTCGTAGCGCAACTGCTTGGGGTTGATCAGGTCGGCCAGGGCGCGGCGCAGCCGGCGTGTGCAGCTGGGCTTGGCCTGCAACTGCCGGTCGGCATTGGGTACGGCGGCATGGAACAGTGCTTGCTCGGTGGTTGGGCACAGCACCAGCACCTGGCAGCCGCTCTGCTCGATCTCGCGAATCTGCACGGCCAGGCGTTCGGGCGATATCTCGTGGGCAGTAATGCCAAGCACTGCCAGGTCCAGCGGCTGGCCCGCCTGACGCGCGGCGTGTGTCGCCAGCACCAGCTTGTCCAGGGATTTGAAGTCGGTCACCTCCAGGCCGCAGTCTTCGAGCTGATGCTGCAGGGCTTGTCGGGCCAGTTCATGGCCGTCGACGATTGCGATGCGACGGCCCAGCAGGGGCGCCGACGGCAGGTCCTCGGCATCGTCGCGCGCCTTGGGCAGGTTGAGGCTGATCCAGAATTCCGAACCCTCGCCCGGCGTGCTGTCGACGCCGATCTCGCCACCCATCTGCTCGACCAGTCGCTTGGAGATCACCAGCCCCAGCCCCGTGCCACCGGGCTGGCGCGACAGCGAATTGTCGGCCTGGCTGAACGCCTGGAACAGTGCCCGCACGTCCTGGCTCGACAGGCCGATGCCGGTGTCCTGCACACTGATGCGCAGTTGCACGCTGTCTTCGCTTTCGTCTTCCATCATGGCGCGGGCAACGATGGTGCCCTCGCGGGTGAACTTGATGGCGTTGCTGACCAGGTTGGTCAGGATCTGCTTGAGCCGCAGCGGGTCGCCGATCAGTGACAAGGGCGTATCGCGGTACACCAGGCTGACCAGCTCGAGCTGCTTGGCATGGGCGGCCGGCGCAAGAATGGTCAGGGTGTCCTGCAGCAGGTCACGCAGGTTGAACGGAATGTTGTCGAGCACCAGCTTGCCGGCTTCGATCTTAGAAAAGTCGAGAATCTCATTGATGATGCCCAGCAGGCTGTCCGCGGATTTTTCGATGGTGCCCAGGTAATCCAGTTGGCGCGGGGTGAGCTCGCTTTTCTGCAGCAGATGGGTGAAACCGAGTATGCCGTTGAGCGGCGTCCTGATCTCGTGGCTCATGTTGGCGAGAAATTCGGACTTGATCCGGCTCGCTTCCAACGCTTCCTTGCGCGCCAGGTCCAGCTCGATGTTCTGGATCTCGATGGTCTCCAGGTTCTGCCGGACGTCTTCGGTGGCCTGGTCGATGCTGTGCTGCAGTTCTTCCTGGGCGTCTTGCAGGGTTTCGGCCATGCGATTGATGCCGGCCGCCAGGGCGTCCATTTCGTGGCTGCCCATGGCCGGGACGCGGCTTTCCAGGTTGCCGTCCTTGATCTGCGTGACCGTGTCCTTGATCTGCCGAATCGGCGCACTGATGCTGCGGCTCATGTGCGCCGCCAGCAGCGCGGTAATGCTCAGCCCGGTGAGAATCAGCAGCAGGCTGGCGAACAGGCTGCGGTAGCCGCGCAGCAACGTACCATCGTGGGACAGTTCCAGCTCGACCCAGCCCAGCAGGTGGTCGGCCTCCTCGGGCACCTCGTCGCTGGCCAGGTCGCGGTGGCGGCCGAACACCGGCATCAGGTAGCGGGTTGCGTCGAAGCCGCTGCGTTGCAGCGAATGGGTGCTGTTGCCGATGGGCACTGCGTTGAGCATCATCGGCCCGGCATGGGCGAGCAGGGTCCGGTCCGCGCCCAGGAAGGTCACCGAGCGCACGTCGGTCAGCTCCAGGGATTGCGCGGCGATGCGCTCCAGGCGCTCGCGGTCCTTGGCCACCAGTGCAGGTGCCGCCAACGGCGCCAGCTGTTCGGAGATCATGTCGCCACGCTGCAATAACTGTCGCTGCAGGTCGGACTGCTGCATCCAGGTGAAATAGCCACCCAGGATCAGCGCCATGCAGGTGGCCGGGGTGAGCGCGAGTAACAACACGCGGCTCTTGATACCGAGTTTCTTCAACACGCCGCAGGCGCCTTTCTGACTGAGCAATGCTGGGAAAATACAGCGGGGCGGGACAATGCGCCAGTCGTATGCAAGCGCTTATGCTTTCGCGCTATAAGGTGCGCACTTTGCGTGATATGGGTATGCCGCGTTTGCCGGTATGATAGTCCACCCCCCGCAGTCTGGATTGCGAATACGCCATGACCCCGCAGTACCTAACGATCGCCGACTGCGTCGGCAATACACCGCTGGTGCGCCTGCAGCGCCTGGCTGGCGAGACCAGCAACACCTTGCTGCTCAAGCTGGAAGGCAATAACCCGGCCGGTTCCGTGAAGGACCGCCCGGCGCTGTCGATGATCGCGCGCGCCGAAGCGCGTGGCCAGATCCAGCCCGGCGATACCCTGATCGAAGCGACCTCCGGCAATACCGGCATCGCCCTGGCCATGGCGGCGGCGATCAAGGGCTACAAGATGATCCTGATCATGCCCGACAACTCCACCGCCGAACGCAAGGCGGCCATGGCCGCCTACGGCGCCGAGCTGATCCTGGTCAGCCGCGAGCAGGGCATGGAAGGCGCGCGGGACCTGGCCGAGCGCATGCAGAGCGAAGGGCGCGGCAAGCTCCTGGACCAGTTCGCCAATGGCGACAACCCCGAGGCGCACTACCGCAGCACCGGTCCCGAGATCTGGCAGCAGACCGCTGGCACCATCACTCATTTCGTCAGTTCCATGGGCACCACCGGCACCATCATGGGTACCTCGCGCTTCCTCAAGGAGCAGAACCCGGCAGTGCAGATCGTCGGCCTGCAACCCATGGAAGGCGCCTCCATTCCCGGCATTCGCCGCTGGCCAGAACAGTACCTGCCGCGCATCTACCAGGCCGACCGGGTCGACCGGATCATCGACATGGCCCAGCACGAAGCCGAGGGCATGACTCGCCGGCTGGCACGTGAAGAAGGCATCTTCTGCGGCGTGTCTTCCGGTGGTGCGGTGGCGGGCATGCTGCGCCTGTCCCAGGAAGTGAGCCATGCGGTCATCGTCGCGATCATCTGCGACCGGGGCGACCGCTACCTGTCCAGCGGCATCTTCGACGCGCCCAACTGATGGCCAGAACCAAGCCTGGCCTGCGCTTCCAGCCGACAGGCGGCACCCGTGCGCCGCAGGTGCCGACCGGCAAGAAACAGCGCTTGCCGATCGAACGCCTGGCCAGCGACGGACGCGGCATCGCTTTCTTCGAAGGCCGTACCTGGTTCGTCAGTGGTGCCCTGGCCGGTGAGCAGGTCGAAGCCCGCGTGCTCAATGCCCACGGCAAGATCGTCGAAGCGCGCTGCGAACGCGTGCTGGTCGCCAGCGAGCTGCGTCGCCCGGCACCGTGTCCGCATTTCGGCATCTGTGGCGGCTGCAGTATTCAGCATCTGCCCCACGACCAGCAGTTGGCGCTCAAGCAGCGCTTGCTGGCCGAGCAGTTTTCCCGCGTGGCCGGCATCGAGCCGCAGGAATGGGCAGCTCCGTTGAGCGGTCCCGAACTGGGCTATCGCCGTCGGGCCCGCCTGGCCGTGCGCTGGGACCCCAAGGCGCGGCACCTGGCCGTGGGCTTTCGTGCCGCAGCCAGCCAGGACATCGTCGACATTACCCAGTGCCAGGTGCTGGTGCCTGCGCTGCAACCGGTCGTCGAACAGCTGCCGGCGCTGCTGCGCAGCTTTGCCAAACCGCAGGTGCTGGGCCATGTCGAGCTGTACGCCGGTACCGCACTGGCGTTGCTGGTTCGCCACACCGCCGCACTGGCCGATACTGACCTGGACGCGCTGCTGGCTTTTTGCGCAGGCTTGCACATGCAGCTGTGGCTGCACGGTGAAGACGAGCCCGCACCCGTGCACGCCGGTGAATCGCTGGGGTTCGTCCTGGCGCCTTGGCATCTGCAGCTGGCCTACCGGCCTGGCGACTTCGTCCAGGTCAATGCGGCGGTCAACGACGCCATGATCGCGCAGGCGCTGGAATGGCTGGCGCCCAAGCCCGATGAACGGGTTCTGGACCTGTTCTGCGGGCTTGGCAACTTCGCCCTGCCGCTGGCCCAGCGCTCGCGCGAAGTGGTCGCGGTCGAGGGCGTCGCGGCCATGGTGCAGCGCGCCGCCGATAACGCTGCTGGTAACAATTTGCATAACACTGGCTTTTTCCAGAGCGACCTGTCGCAGCCTCTGGACGCCGCCGAGTGGGCCCGCGAAGGTTTTTCTGCGGTACTCTTGGACCCACCTCGGGACGGCGCATTCGAGGTGGTGCGCACGATCCGCGCACTGGGTGCGCAGCGCTTGGTATATGTCTCCTGTAACCCGGCAACTTTGGCCCGCGACACGGTCGAATTGTTGAGGCAAGGCTACAGGCTAAAACGAGCCGGGATCCTCGACATGTTTCCGCAGACCGCGCATGTCGAGGCCATGGCGTTATTTGAAGCGGGCCAGGATGGCCCGTCCAATCCGACTGGCGTGCGAAATGCCTGATCGATGCCGGCCCAGCATCGGTCATAGCCAGCGACTGTTGATGCGCTTCGGCGTGTTGTAGGGAAAGGTAAGCAACATGGTACAGGTGAGAGCACACCAGCCGATCAATACGGACGGCAGTATCAATCTCGACGCGTGGCTGGATCATATCGTCAGCGTCGATCTGGTACTGGATCGAGGGGCCCTGAAGGAGGCCTGCGAGTTTGCCCAGGCCGCCGAGCTGCAGGGCAACCCGGCCCAGCATTCCTGGGCCGATGGCACTTCCTGTTTCCAGGCGGGCCTGGAAATCGCCGAAATCCTCGCCGACCTCAAGCTCGACCAGGATTCACTGATGGCCGCGGTTATGTACCGGGCCGTCCGCGAGGGCAAGGCCAGCCTGGAAGAGGTGGGCCGGCGCTTCGGCAGTACCGTGTCCAAGCTCATCGACGGCGTGCTGCGCATGGCCGCCATCAGCGCCAGTCTCAGCCCGCGCCAGTCCATGGTGCTGGGCTCCCAGGTGCAGGTCGAGAACCTGCGCAAGATGCTCGTGGCCATGGTCGACGATGTTCGCGTCGCATTGATCAAGCTGGCCGAGCGCACTTGTGCGATCCGCGCGGTGAAAAGTGCCGACGACGAAAAACGCAACCGCGTTGCTCGCGAGGTGTTCGACATCTACGCGCCGCTGGCGCATCGGCTGGGCATCGGCCACATCAAGTGGGAACTCGAAGACCTCTCGTTTCGCTACCTGGAACCCGATCAATACAAGCAGATCGCCAAGCTGCTGCACGAACGCCGGCTGGACCGCGAGCGTTTCATCACCGAGGTGATGAGCCAGCTGCACAACGAGCTGCTCGAGACCGGGGTCAAGGCCGACATCAGCGGGCGGGCGAAACACATTTATTCCATCTGGCGCAAGATGCAGCGCAAGGGCCTGGAATTCAGCCAGATCTACGACGTGCGCGCGGTGCGCGTGCTGGTCCCGGAAATGCGCGATTGCTACACCGCGCTGGGTATCGTCCACACGTTGTGGCGGCACATTCCCAAGGAGTTCGACGACTACATCGCCAACCCCAAGGAAAACGGCTATCGCTCGCTGCACACGGCGGTGATCGGTCCGGAGGGCAAGGTGCTGGAAGTGCAGATCCGCACCCACGCCATGCACGAGGAAGCCGAGCTGGGCGTTTGCGCGCATTGGCGTTACAAGGGCACCGACGTCAAGTCCACTTCCAACCAGTACGAAGAAAAGATCTCCTGGCTGCGCCAGGTGCTGGAATGGCATGAGGAACTGGGCGATATCGGCGGCCTGGCCGACCAGTTGCGGGTCGACATCGAGCCCGACCGGGTCTACGTGTTCACCCCCGACGGCCACGCCATCGACCTGCCCAAGGGCGCAACCCCGCTGGACTTCGCCTACCGCGTGCACACCGAGATCGGCCACAACTGCCGCGGCGCGAAGATCAACGGCCGTATCGTCCCGCTCAACTACAGCCTGAACACCGGCGAGCAGGTCGAGATCATCACCAGCAAGCACGGCACGCCCAGCCGCGACTGGCTCAACTCCAACCTCGGCTACGTCACCACCTCCCGGGCGCGGGCAAAGATCGTCCACTGGTTCAAACTGCAGGCGCGCGACCAGAACGTTGCGGCCGGTAAGTCGCTGCTCGAGCGCGAGCTCAGCCGCCTGGGACTGCCGCAGGTCGATTTCGACCAGCTCGCCGAAAAAGCCAACCACAAGGGCGCCGAAGACATGTTCGCCGCCCTGGGCGCAGGCGATCTGCGCCTGGCGCACCTGGTCAACTCGGCGCAGCAACTGGTCGAGCCCGAGCGCGGCAACGAGCCGGTGGAGCTGGTCACGCGCAAGGCCACCGGCTACAAGCCCGGCAAGCGCGGCGATATCCAGATCCAGGGCGTGGGCAACCTGATGACGCAGATGGCCGGCTGCTGCCAGCCGCTGCCGGGCGACGCCATCGTCGGCTACATCACTCAAGGGCGCGGGGTGAGCATTCACCGCCAGGACTGCGCGTCGGTGCTGCAGCTTGGCGGTCGCGAGCCGGAACGCATCATCCAGGTCAGCTGGGGGCCGGTGCCGGTGCTGACCTATCCGGTCGACATCATCATCCGTGCCTACGACCGCTCGGGCCTGCTGCGCGACGTCTCGCAGATCTTGCTCAACGAGCGGATCAACGTGCTGGCGGTCAATACCCGCTCGAACAAGGAAGACAACACCGCGCTGATGTCGCTGACCATTGAGATCCCTGGCCTGGATGCCCTTGGGCGTCTGCTGGGCAGGATTTCGCAGTTGCCGAACATCATCGAGACACGGCGTAACCGCACGCCGTGAGTTCGCGGATCCCGACACTTCTGCAAAGAGCCTGAGCATGTACACACTGCAAGACCTGCTCAACCTCATGGCCCGGCTGCGTGACCCGCAGCACGGCTGTCCGTGGGATGTGAAGCAAACCTATGCCAGCATCGTCCCGTTCACGCTGGAAGAAGCCTATGAGGTGGCCGATGCCATCGAACGCGAAGACTTCGAGCACCTCCAGGGCGAGCTGGGCGATCTATTGTTCCAGGTGGTCTACTACAGCCAACTGGCGCGCGAGGAAGGTCGCTTCGAGTTCGATGGCGTGGTCGATGGCATCACCCGCAAGCTGATTCGACGCCACCCCCACGTATTTCCCACTGGCGACCTGTACGCCGCACTCGACACGCCACGCCTTGACGAGCACCAGGTCAAGCAGCGTTGGGAAGAGATCAAGGCCCAGGAACGTGCCGAGAAGGGCGGGGTGGGGGAGCAGCTGTCGTTGCTCGACGACGTACCTGCCGCGCTGCCTGCCCTGGCGCGGGCGGCGAAGCTGCAGAAGCGTGCTGCCGTGGTCGGCTTCGATTGGCCCGGCCCTCTGCCGGTACTGGACAAGGTGCGCGAAGAATTGGACGAAGTGCTTCAGGCCATGGCTGAGGACGATGCACCGGCAGTGGCCGAAGAAGTCGGTGACCTGCTGTTCAGCGTGGTCAACCTGGCTCGCCACCTCAAGGTAGACCCGGAAAATGCCCTGCGCGGCGCCAACCTCAAGTTCGACCGGCGCTTTCGCTTCATCGAGCAGGCATTGCGCGACACCCACCGCAACATCGAAGATTGCACCCTGGAAGACATGGACGCCCTGTGGGGCGAGGCCAAACGTCAGGAACAGAATCTGCCCAGCTGTGGCTGAGCCGTTTTATAAGTGAGCAGAACACCATGAGCCTTTCCCTCCGCGACCAATTGTTGAAAGCTGGACTGGTCAACCAGAAGCAGGTCAAGCAAGTCAGCAAGGACAAGCAGAAACAGAAGCGCCTGGAGAACAAGGGCCAAGTCGAGGTGGACGATACGCAGCAGCGCATTGCCCAGGAGGCCATGGCCGAGAAGGCCCGTCGCGACCAGGAGCTCAATCGCCAGCAGCAGGAAAAGGTCGAGCAAAAGGCCCGTGCCGCCCAGGTCAAGCAGTTGATCGAGGCCACTCGCCTGCCCAAGTTGACCACCGAGGACTACTACAACTTCGTCGACGACAAGAAGGTCAAGCGGCTGTCGGTCAACAACCTGATGCGCAGCAAGTTGAGCAACGGTTCGCTGGCCATCGTCCAGCACGGGGGTGGCTACGAGGTCATTCCGCGCGAGGCCGCGCTGAAGGTTCAGGAGCGCGCGCCGCAGCGCATCGTGATGCTCAACGTGGCGACCGAGGAAGTCGAGTCGGCGGAAGATCCATACGCCGCCTACAAGATCCCGGACGACCTGATGTGGTAACCCGCCTGGCCACCCGCTGAAACGACAAACCCCGCCTTGGCGGGGTTTTTCTTGCGCGGCGAACGGTCAATTCGAAGCGCGTTGGCTTTCGAGGGTTTCCAGTTCGTTCTTGTAGCTCTGAGCGTCAGTCTCGTTGTGGAACATCCCCACCAACAGGTCCTGTTGGTAGACATCCCAGATCTGGATGCCTGCCGCCACACCTTCGTGGGACATGTGGGCTTCGTCGCGTTCGGTCACTTTTACGGTCATGGGAAAGCTCCTGTCTCGAATAGCTGCCTCGAATATCTGCACGTGGCGTGTGCAGGCCTTTGTTATAGAGTTGGGTAGCTTGCTAAGTAAACAGGCGGATTCCGTAACAGTTTTTTACAGAAAGTGACGCAATCGGCTAACCCGTACAGGCCGGGCGATGCGGCGGATTGTCGCAGTGGGTTCCGGGCGGTGAAACAAATTTCATCCAATAAAAAACCCATCCGAAGATGGGTTTTTTCAGTGCGGCGTCAGATCAGCGCGGGGTAGTGCCCTGAGGGGTAGTGTCTGGAGCCGGATCACGGCCTTCGGCAACACCCAAGTCATCTTCCGGACGACCATCGACGATGGCGCGGCCACCGGAGGCCAGTTCGGTCTGCAAGACTTTTTCGTCCAGCTCGCCGACCCACTTGGCAACCACCAGGGTGGCCACTGCGTTACCGACCAGGTTGGTCAGTGCGCGGGCTTCGGACATGAAACGGTCGATACCCAGGATCAGCGCAAGGCCTGCAACAGGCAGTTGGCCTACGGCCGACAAGGTAGCGGCCAGCACGATGAAGCCCGAACCGGTCACACCGGCTGCGCCCTTGGAGGACAGCAGCAGTACCAGCAGCAGGGTGATCTGGTGCGTCAGGTCCATGGTGGTGTCGGTCGCCTGGGCGATGAACACGGCGGCCATGGTCAGGTAGATCGAGGTACCGTCCAGGTTGAACGAGTAGCCAGTCGGAATGACCAGGCCCACCACCGACTTCTGTGCGCCCAGGCGTTCCATCTTGATCAGCATGCGAGGCAGTGCCGATTCCGAGGAGGAAGTGCCCAGAACGATCAGCAGTTCTTCACGGATGTAGCGGATGACCTTGATCACGCTGAAGCCGTGTGCGCGGCAGATGGCGCCCAGCACCAGCAGCACGAACAGTACGCAGGTGACGTAGAAGCAGATCATCAACTGGCCCAGTTGCACCAGCGAACCCACGCCGTAAGCGCCGATGGTGAAGGCCATGGCACCGAATGCACCCAGTGGCGCCAGCTTCATGATCATGTTGATGATGTTGAACATGGCGTGCGCGAAGCGATCGATCAGGTCCAGCAATGGCTTGCCGTAGGCACCCAGGCGGTGCAGAGCGAAGCCGAAGATCACCGAGAACATCAACACCTGAAGGATGTCGCCGTTGGCGAAGGCACCGACGATGGTGTTCGGAATCACGTTGAGGATGAAGCCGACGATGCTCTGGTCAGCGCCTGCCGAGACGTAGCTGGCGATCTTGCTGGCGTCCAGGGTCGATACGTCGACGTGCATGCCAGCGCCGGGCTGGACCACGTTGACCACGACCAGACCGATGATCAGTGCCAGGGTCGAGACGATTTCGAAGTACAACAGGGCGTAGCCACCGGTCTTGCCGACCGATTTCATGCTCTGCATACCGGCGATGCCGCTGACCACTGTACAGAAGATGATGGGGGCGATGACCATCTTGATCAGCTTGATGAAGCCGTCGCCGAAAGGCTTGAGCTTGACCGCGAACTGAGGATAGAAGTGGCCGATCAGAATACCGATGATGATCGCGACGATCACCTGGAAATACAGCGATTTGTACAGCGGCTGACGAGTCGTCATTGCAAGTTCCTCAAGTGTATCGCCTGGCACCCATTCCGGAGTGGTCGCGACACCTAAAGCACGAACCCTCCTGTCTGGAGGGATTTGTTGTGGGCGAGTTGCGCATTGGCAGGCCTCTGCCGACTGTATTGCAGGGGTCGTGCCATAGTTGCGTAATGATGGCGACAACGCCGGTGGCTGCGGCCTAGGCAGGGGTATGGTTGTCGTCACATAGCTGTACAAGTGGCGGGAATCCGCCCCAGTCGTCCCTGAGGGGCTTGTGCATGGCGGATATCCGCCCACAAAAAAGGGCCCCGCAGGGCCCTTTCGGTTTCAATACGGTGCAGCAGCTCAGCTGCCCTTCACCGACTTGCCATCCACCGAGCCGTCTTGAAGCATGATGTTGTATTCCTTGCCATCGGTCTCGACCTGTTGCAGGCGTACCAGCAGGTAGTCCCAGTCCTTGGCGAACCACAACACGGTGATGCGCTTGCTTTGCGTTGGATCGCGTACGCGCTCGACCTTGATCGCGTCGACCTGGCCCGCTTTGGTTTCGACTTTCTCGGTGCCCAGCACGCGGAAATCGTAGGTGTCGATCTCGTCGCCATCGACCACCTGGTAGCTCATGCTTTTCTTGCCTGCGGCTACATCGTGCTGCAAGGCCAACTGGTAAGTGGACTTGTCCAGGACGCCGGTGTTGAGCGGCAGGTTGATCGCATCGCCACGGTCGGTGCCGGTGACTTTCTTGGCCGCCCAGTCGAAGTCCAGGTTGACCTTGCGAGCCTTGCCCAGTCCGCCACGTTCGAACATGTAGGTCTCGGGCAGCATCGTTTCCTTGTCGACACGCAGGGTGCTGACCTCGGTCAGGCTGGCGATCATCATCGAAGCCTTGAAAGCCAGGGTCCAATCGCCATTGGCGCCCTTGCTCAGGCTGCGCTCGGCGGTGCCGCTCATGGGCAGCTGTTTCCAGTCGGCGGTGTAGCTGGCGGAAAAGGGCTTGAGGTCTGCGGCATGAACCGGAAGGGCCAGCAGGGCAACGGCGAAGAGCAGGGCGCGACGCATATAAACTCCTAGGGTCGAATCAAATGGCCACAAGCCGGCAGCGGCTGGCCATCGAGCAGTGCACCGTGGTCGCCGAGGCACACACGGCCTTCGGCAAACCAGCGCACTGCCAGCGGGTAGATCTGGTGTTCCTGGGCATGCACTCGGTGCGCCAGGGTGTCTGGCGTATCGCTCGACTGTACCGGAATCACTGCCTGTACGACCAGTGGTCCGCCATCGAGTTCCTCGGTGACGAAGTGCACGCTGCAGCCGTGTTCGGCATCGCCCGCTTCGAGTGCGCGGCGGTGGGTGTGCAGGCCTTTGTAGCGGGGCAGCAAGGACGGATGGATGTTGAGCAGGCGGCCATGGTAGTGGCGAACGAAGGACGGGCTGAGGATGCGCATGAAGCCTGCCAGGACCACCAGGTGCGGGTGGTACTGGTCGATCAGGTCGGTCAGGGCGGCATCGAAGGCTTCGCGGCCGGCGAAACCTTGATGTTCCAGCACCCGAGCTTCGATACCTGCATCGCGGGCGCGCTGCAGGCCGAGGGCATCGGCGCGGTTGGAAATCACCGCGACGATACGAACGGGGTTGTCTGCCTGCAGGCTGTCGAGCAAGGCCTGCAGGTTACTGCCGGTGCCCGAAAGCAACACCACCACGTTGCAAGTCGAAGGCATCAGTGAGCCTTGAGGTTCTTCAGTTCGACCTGAGCGGCGCCTTCGGCGGCGTCGGTGATGTCGCCGATGACCCACGGTTGCTCGCCGGCTGCGCGCAGGGAGGCCAGGGTTTTTTCGACGTCGGCCTGGGCCACGCAGATGACCATGCCAACGCCGCAGTTCAGCACGCGGTGCATTTCGTGCTCATCGACGTTGCCCTGCTGCTGCAGCCAGTCGAACACCGCAGGACGCTGCCAGCTGGCGACGTCGACCACGGCCTGGGCACCCTTGGGCAGAACGCGCGGGATGTTGTCGAGCAGGCCGCCACCGGTGATGTGGGCCATGGCCTTGACCGCACCGGTGTCCTTGATCAGTTGCAGCAGCGGCTTGACGTAGATGCGCGTCGGCGCCATGAGCAGGTCGGTCAACGGCTTGCCGTCGAGCTGGACGTTCTCGATGTCGGCACCGGCGACTTCGATGATCTTGCGGATCAGCGAGTAGCCGTTCGAGTGCGGGCCCGAGGAGGGCAGGGCGATCAGCGCATCGCCGTTGGCGACCTTGCTGCCGTCGATGATGTCGGCCTTCTCGACCACACCGACACAGAAGCCGGCCAGGTCGTAGTCTTCGCCTTCGTACATGCCGGGCATCTCGGCGGTCTCGCCACCCACCAGCGAGCAGCCGGCCAGTTCGCAGCCGGCGCCGATGCCGGTGACCACGGTGGCGGCGGTGTCGACGTTGAGCTTGCCGGTGGCGTAGTAGTCGAGGAAGAACAGCGGCTCGGCGCCACACACCACCAGGTCGTTGACGCACATGGCGACCAGGTCGATGCCGATGCTTTCATGGCGATTGAGGTTCAGCGCCAGGCGCAGCTTGGTGCCCACGCCGTCGGTGCCCGACACCAGCACGGGCTGCTTGTAGCCGGCCGGGATTTCGCACAAGGCACCAAAACCGCCCAGGCCGCCCATGACCTCGGGGCGCGCGGTACGCTTGGCAACGCCTTTGATGCGTTCGACCAATGCTTCACCGGCGTCGATGTCTACACCGGCGTCCTTGTAGCTCACGGAGGGTTTATTGCTCATGATCCAGGCCTTTAAAGGAGGGAGTCGGGGGAGTCGACCGTCGTCGATCCACGAAGGCGCGCGATTTTATCAGGCTTGCCCGACCGTCACCAGCGCGGTTCGATGGTTGTCCGCATACCGGCGCTAGGTCGGCCGCACCCAAGGGATGCGTGGGCATGCTACATTGTGTGCCGATATATTGTGCGCCGAGATTGACCACTGAGCTTTTTGCCGATTGTACGGTCACAGCCTCAATCCGCTATCACCGTCGGGAAACGTCCATGCGTCTGCGCCACTACCTGCTAGCCACCTGCATCACCTTGTCGAGCGTGCCGCTTCACGCCGAAACCATCAGCAACCTGTATCAGGTGCGCGAGCCCGTGGCCAGCCAGACGCCCGAGGAACGTACCCAGGCCACCCAGCGTGCGCTGGAGACCCTGGTGCTGCGCCTGACCGGCGATGCCAAGGCGATTGCCAACCCTGGTCTGGCCAGCGTGCGCCAGGATCCGCAGCAGATCATCAGTCAGTACGGCTACGATGCCGGCCCACCGGAGTCGCTGCAGGTCGATTTCGACATTGCCAGTACCGACAATGCATTGCGTTCGGCCGGCCTGCCGACCTGGGGCAGCAACCGCCCCTCGATCCTGGGCTGGTGGTTGAGCGACAGCGTCGAGGGTAGCAGCCTGGTCGGCGACGGGCAGTCCGCCGCCGAGCCGCTGCGCCGCGCGGCCCAGCATCGCGGCCTGCCGTTGCGTCTACCCCTGGCCGACCTTGGCGAGCAGGGCGTCGGCACTGCACAGAACATCGAAGCCAGCGACCCGGCAGCGCTGCGTGGCGCATCCGAGCGCTATGGCGCCGACGCCCTGTTGGCCGTGCATGCCCGCGAAGAAGAGGGCAAGTGGTCGGGCACCTGGCGCCTGTGGCTGGGCAGCCAGCGCGAACAGGGCAAGGCCGAGGGCGCCGATCAGGCCGCCCTGGCCGACGCCGTGTTGCTGGCTGTCAGCCAGCGCCTGGCCACGCGTTTCGTCGCCAAGCCTGGCGCCAGTACGGAAATGACCCTCGCGGTGGAAGGCATGAACCTGGAGCGTTACGCACAGATGGGCCGCCTGCTTGAATCCTACGGTGCGCGCGTGCGGACCGTGTACGGCGACAAGGTGGTCTATCGCGTGACTGGCAGTGCCGAGCAGCTGCGCGCCCAACTGGGTCTGGCCAAGCTTCAGGAAGTGCCGTACCAGGCGCCCGCTGTGCCGGTCGATGCCCAGGCCATTCCTGGGGCACCGGCGCCCGCGCCGCAGCCAGCCCCTCAGCCAGCGCCGGACCTGAGCTTTCGCTGGTAGTTTTTTCAGGGCTGCACCGTCCAAGCGGACGCGCAGCCCGAGTTCCCAACTTCGTTTTGTCTTCTCTATATATAGCTGAGCTGCCTGATGACTGATATGCGCCGTTGGTTCTGGCTGGGGGCCGTGCTGCTGCTCTGCGTCTTCCTCTATGTGCTGCATCCGATTCTCTCGCCATTCCTGGTGGGTATCCTGCTGGCCTACCTGGCCGATCCCCTGGTCGACAAGCTGGAAAAATGGAAGCTGTCGCGCACCTGGGGTGTGGTGGTGGTGTTCGCCCTGTTCACGTTGCTGTTGGTGCTGGCGTTGCTGGTGCTGATTCCCATGCTCGCCAAGCAGTTGGTCAGCCTCTACCAGATGGCCCCGCAGATGCTCGACTGGCTGCAGCACACGGCGCTGCCTTGGGTGCAGACCCGGCTGGGCCTGGCCGAAGGGTTCTGGAAATTCGACCAGATCAAGGCTGCGATCAGCAGCCACATGGGGCAGACCACCGATGTGGTCGGTGTGATCCTGTCCCAGGCCACCGCGTCGGGCCTGGCGTTGATGGCCTGGCTGGCCAACTTCGTGTTGATCCCGGTGGTGGCGTTCTATCTGCTGCGCGACTGGGACCTGATGATGGCGAAGATCCGCAGCCTGCTGCCGCGCCAGCGTGAAGGGCAGATCGTGCGACTGGCCGGCGAATGTCACGAAGTGCTGGGCGCCTTCGTGCGCGGGCAATTGCTGGTGATGCTGGCCCTGGGGGTCATCTATGCCACCGGGTTGATGCTGGTAGGCCTGCAGTTGGGCCTGCTGATCGGCGTCGTGGCGGGGCTGGCGGCCATCGTGCCGTACATGGGCTTCGTCATCGGCATCGGTTCGGCGATCATCGCCGGACTGTTCCAGTTCGGCCTGGACCCTTTCCACCTGATCGCCATCGTCGCCGTATTCATGATCGGTCAGGCGCTGGAGGGGATGGTCCTAACGCCCCTGCTGGTCGGCGACCGCATCGGCCTGCATCCGGTGGCGGTGATCTTCGCCATCCTCGCCGGCGGCGAGCTGTTCGGTTTCACCGGCGTGCTGTTGGCGCTGCCGGTAGCGGCAGTGATCATGGTGTTGGTACGGCACATGCACGACCTGTACAAGGACTCGAACATCTATGCCGGGTCCGAGGATCCGGACCTGTGATCGCGACGGACTTGGTCAGGCTTGCTCGAAGACAATGGGTAAACCTTTGATTTTCCAAGCAGTGTTGCGCATTGTGCGCCTGCGTGGGCAGGTATAGACTTTGCACACTTCACATTGAGGTCCGTTGCAGCTCGATCCCTGGGCTGTTCAGCCAGCATGAAACCGATTCAGCTGCCCCTTGGTGTGCGTCTGCGGGATGACGCCACCTTCATCAATTACTATCCAGGCGCCAATGCCGCGGCACTCGGCTACGTCGAGCGTCTGTGCGAAGCCGACGCTGGCTGGACCGAAAGCCTCATCTACCTGTGGGGCAAGCATGGGGTAGGGCGCACCCATTTGTTGCACGCCGCCTGTCTGCGCTTCGAGCAGTTGGGCGAACCGGCGGTCTACCTGCCGCTGGCCGAGTTGCTCGACCGCGGCGTCGGCATTCTCGATGATCTGGCCCAGTATGAGTTGGTATGCCTGGACGACTTGCAGGTGGTGGCCGGCAAGCCGGAGTGGGAAGAAGCCCTGTTTCACTTGTTCAATCGCCTGCGCGACAGCGGTCGCCGCCTGCTGATCGCCGCCTCCCATTCGCCACGCGAACTGCCGGTGAAACTGGCCGATCTGAAGTCTCGCCTGACCCTGGCCCTGATCTTCCAGATGCGACCGCTGTCCGACGAGGACAAGCTGCGCGCCCTGCAATTGCGTGCATCGCGTCGCGGCCTGCACCTGACCGACGAAGTCGGGCATTTCATCCTCACCCGCGGGACACGCAGCATGAGTGCGCTCTTCGAGCTGCTCGAACGCCTCGATCAAGCCTCGCTGCAGGCGCAGCGCAAGCTGACCATCCCCTTCCTCAAGGAAACGCTGGGCTGGTAAACGAGCAGGTCGATTCAGTCGCTCTATGACCTGTTTCACCGGTGTTCCATTCTGATCTAAGCCTGCTCTGTCACGCCATTTATCTGTATAGGCGTCCAGTTCCGATGGTGGCATTGTGCGATTATTTATTAGCCAATGAATCCGGGGGTATGGCCTCTTTATCGTGCATTGACCTTGCGGTAGGGCCGCAAAACGGGGCGTTAGATGTCACCGTAATTCTCCGGAGTCACATTTCGTTCGATTGAATTTGCAAATAATCGTGAGACAGGTATAGTCGCCACTTCTCAACCATTCCCCGTCACGGTCGTGCCCATGCTCAATCGCTTAGCACCCCTCGTGCCCATCGCACTGTTGACCTTGCTGGTCGGTTGCGCGGCGCAAGCGCCGGTCTCCCAGCAGCAGGTTCTGGACCCGGTTACCGCAGTCCAGCCGCATCAATCCCCCTCGAAAGCCTCGCTGGTTTTCGAAGATGAAATCGCCACCGAAGACGAACTCGCCCAGTTCGACGGCAGCAAGGCCTACAGCCTGCCGATCCTGGCCGACAGCATTCTGGAACGTGGCAAATCCCTGATCGGCACCCGCTACCGTTTCGGTGGTACCGACAAGGTTTCCGGTTTCGATTGCAGCGGTTTCATCGGTTATCTGTTTCGCGAAGAGGCCGGCATGAACCTGCCGCGTTCCACTCGTGAGATGATCAACGTCAAGGCGCCTCTGGTCGCTCGCAACAAGCTCAAGCCCGGTGACCTGCTGTTCTTCAGCACCAATGGTCGCGGTCGCGTCAGCCATGCGGGTATCTACCTGGGCGACGACCAGTTCATCCACTCCAGCAGCCGCCGCAGCGGTGGCGTGCGTGTCGACAGCCTGGGCGACAGCTACTGGAGCAAGACCTTCATCGAGGCCAAGCGGGCCTTGGCCATGGCGCCCGCCACGATGATCTCGAGCAAATAGCAGACGCAGCGCAACGAAGCGGCGGTGAGGTGAAAACCTCAGCGCCGTTTGTGTTTTCGGGTAATGAATCTAGTCTATTACGGCAGTCGGCTCAGGATGGTTCGGTACATGTCTACCCAGGCACGCGTTCTCGCTTCAATCGCAATGGCCGTCTTTCTTGCCGGCTGCGCCAGTGCGCCTCCCGCCAAGGTGGTGAGACCCAAGGTCATCAACCCAATCGTCATGAACCCCAACAACGACATGGTCGGCGCTGCCGATGACGTGCTGTTCCGGGCGCTGGGGTTGGTGGGTACACCGTACCGCTGGGGCGGCAATACGCCCGACTCGGGTTTCGACTGCAGTGGCTTGATCAGCTTCGTCTACCGTGACGCCGCCGGCATTGCCTTGCCCCGCTCGACGCGGGAAATGATCGTCATGCGTTCGCCCGATGTCGACCAGTCGCACCTGCAATCGGGCGATCTGGTGTTTTTCGCCACCAGCGGCGGCTCCCAGGTCAGCCATGCGGGGATCTATGTGGGTGAGGGACGTTTCGTGCACGCGCCGTCGAGTGGCGGTACGGTCAAGCTTGATTACCTGAACAAGCCCTATTGGCAGAAAGCTTATCTGAACGCCAAGCGGGTGCTGCAACCTGGCCAATTGGCCCGCAACCCGTGACTGCAACAGGGCGAGTTTCCTCGCCCTGTTCAAGCCCCATTACTTGGCGGCAGTGACTCGCCAGATCTTGTTGCCCACATCGTCCGCGACCAAGACGCCACCCTTGTGGTCGGGCAACACCGCTACCGGGCGACCCATGGCTTTCTCGTCGGCATTGAGGAAGCCGCTGAGCAAGTCGACGGGCTGCCCGCTTGGCTTGCCGTCCACGAACGGCACGAATACCACCTTGTAGCCGCTGTGCGGTTTGCGATTCCAGGATCCGTGCTGGCCAATCAACGCGCCTGTGGTGAACGGCGCAGGCAGCCCGCTACCGTCGGCAAAGCTCAGGCCCAGTGAAGCGGTGTGCGGGCCTACCGCGTAATCGGGTGCAATGGCTTTTGCCACCAGTTCGGGATTCTGCGGTTCGACGCGCACGTCCACGTGTTGGCCGTAATAGCTGTAGGGCCAGCCATAGAAGCCGCCATCCTTGACCGAGGTGATGTAGTCGGGCACCAGGTCGCTGCCGATTTCGTCACGCTCGTTGACCGCCGTCCACAGCTTCCCCGTCTTGGGTTCCCAGGCCATGCCGTTGGGGTTGCGCAGGCCCGAAGCGAAGATGCGATGCTGCCCGGTCGCCGCGTCCACTTCCCAGATCGCCGCACGGCCTTGCTCCTGGTCCATGCCGTTCTCGCCGACGTTGCTGTTCGAGCCAACAGTGACGTACAGCTTTTTGCCGTCGGGGCTGGCGATGACGTTTTTGGTCCAGTGATGATTAAGCGTGCCGCCCGGCAAATCCACAACCTTTTCGCCTGCGCCGCTAATCGAGGTGGCACCGTCTGCGTACTTGAAACGCAGCAGCTTGTCGGTGTCGGCCACGTAGAAATCGTTGCCCACCAGGGTCATGCCGAAGGGCGAATTGAGATTGGCGATGAACACGCTGCGAGTCTCGGCCACGCCGTCGCCGTCCTTGTCGCGCAACAGGGTGATGCGATTGGCGCTGGGCACGCCGGCGCCGGCCCGGCTCATGACCTTCTCCATGACGAAACCGCGCAGGCCCTTGCTGTCGTCCGGCTTGGCCGGCGAATTGGTTTCCGCCACCAGCACGTCGCCGTTGGGCAGCACGTAGAGCCAGCGTGGATGGTCCAGGTCCGCGGCGAAGGCTGCAACCTGGGTGCCTGGGGCCGCCGTTGGCTTGCCGCCTTCGGCCCAACCCACGGCCGGTGCGATGTTGACGGTGGGGATGAGGGTCTTGTTAGGCTCGGGCAGCTTGGGCGAGGGGCCGGTCCCGTCGCTGACCTGCAGCGACGACGTTTCGCCACAGGCGGCGAGGCCGGCAGCCAGCAGGATCAGGGTAGCGAGGCGGGTCTTGTGCATGGTCTGGCTCTCTGAGGTTTTGTTCACACAGGGTAGAGGCGCCGGGCGCGGGCAAGGTTCAACCGCGTTCCCGGTCGCCGAGTGCGGGGGATCAATTGACGCTCCAGGCGCAACCCTCTAACCTGCGCGGCTGTTCCAGGTGCTCGGCGATCAGGCGATTGGCGCGAGTGAAACAGGGAAGCCGGTGCGCAGCGTTTACGCGCCATGCCGGCGCTGCCCCCGCAACGGTAGACGAGTCAAGGCTGCACAGGATGCCACTGAAGCGATTCGGGAAGGCGTGTGGCCCGGGTGTACAAACCCCGCTCGTGAGCCCGGAGACCGGCCTGGTGCACTTTTTATGGCTCGTTGCAGAACCTGCGCTCATCCCACCGATGGCGTGGGCCTGTGTCGTGCCCTGATCCATGTTCTGTCGCGCGGGGAGAGCGGCATTGACGTTCACTGCCTGGCCCACCGGCCGCGGTGTCGCGTCGATGCTGCCTGCGCGCAGGTGTAGCGGAGAGCCACCATGAACGAAACAGCCGAGCGCGACGCCCGTCATCTGGCGCGCATGTTGCGCAAGAAAGCCGTCATCGACGAGCGCATCGCCAATTCCCCCAATCAATGTGGCTTGCTGCTGGTGCTCAGCGGCAACGGCAAGGGCAAGAGCAGCTCGGCCTTCGGCATGCTTGCGCGGGCCATGGGGCATGACCTGCAATGCGGCGTGGTGCAGTTCATCAAGGGACGCAACAGAACCGGCGAGGAGCTGTTCTTCCGACGCTTCCCCGAGCAGGTGCGCTACCACGTGATGGGCGAAGGCTTCACCTGGGAAACCCAGGACCGCCAGCGTGACATCGTGGCCGCCGAAGCGGCCTGGGAAGTGTCCAGGCAGATGCTGCGCGATCCGACCATCGGCCTGGTGGTGCTCGACGAGCTCAATATCGCCCTCAAGCATGGTTATCTCGACCTGGACACGGTGCTGGGCGATCTGCAGGCGCGTCCACCCATGCAGCATGTGATCGTCACCGGTCGCGGCGCCAAGCCCGAGCTGATCGAGCTGGCCGACACGGTGACCGAAATGGGCATGATCAAGCATGCGTTCCAGGCCGGCATCCGTGCCCAGAAGGGCATCGAGCTATGACCGAACCGCGCCAGTGCCCGGCGGTGCTGATTGCCGCGCCGGCCTCCGGGCAGGGCAAGACCACCGTCACCGCCGCCCTGGCGCGCCTGCATCGCAACCAGGGCCGGCGCGTGCGGGTCTTCAAATGCGGGCCGGACTTTCTCGATCCGATGATCCTGGCCAGGGCCAGCGGCGCCCCGGTCTATCAACTGGACATGTGGATGGTCGGCGAGCAGGACAGTCGACGGCTGCTGTGGGAAGCGGCGCAGGAAGCCGACATCATCCTCATCGAAGGGGTCATGGGCCTGTTCGACGGCACGCCGTCGAGCGCTGACCTGGCGCGTCATTTCGGCGTTCCGGTGCTAGCGGTGATCGACGGCACGGCCATGGCGCAAACCTTTGGCGCGCTGGCGTTGGGGTTGGCCTGTTACCAGCCCGACCTGCCGTTCGCCGGGGTGCTGGCCAACCGGGTCGGTACGGTACGCCATGCGCAGTTGCTCGAAGGTAGCCTGACCCAGGGTCTGCGCTGGTACGGCGCTTTGTCCCGGGAAACCGGGATCGAATTGCCGAGCCGCCACCTGGGCCTGGTGCAAGCCAGTGAGCTCAACGACCTGGACACCCGGCTGGATGCCGCCGCCGCGGCCCTGGCGCAGACCTGTGAAGTGGCGTTGCCACCGGCGGTCACCTTTGCCGCACCGGTCGAGCACAGGGTCGCGCGCCTGCTCGACGGCGTGCGCATCGCCGTGGCGCGCGACGCTGCCTTTGCATTCGTCTATGACGCCAGCCTGGACGTGCTTCGCAACATGGGCGCCGAGCTGGTGTTCTTCTCGCCGCTGCACGATGCGCACCTGCCTGCGTGCGACAGCCTTTACCTACCTGGCGGCTATCCGGAGCTGCATCATCTGGCGCTCGCCGCCAATGAATCGATGCTTGCCGACATTCGCGCCCATCATGCGGCCGACAAACCCTTGCTGGCCGAATGTGGCGGCATGCTCTACCTGCTCGATGCGCTGACCGATGTCGACGGCGCGCGTGCCGAGTTACTGGGGTTGCTGCCGGGCGAGGCGGTGATGCAGAAGCGCCTGGCCGCCCTGGCGTTGCAGGCGGTGGAGCTGCCGGAAGGCGTCTTGCGTGGGCACACCTACCATCACTCGCTGACCAGCACCCAACTGCAGCCGATCGCTCGCGGCGTGAGCCCCAATGGCGGGCGTGGTGCCGAGGCGGTATACCGCCAGGGGCGAATGACGGCTTCCTACGTGCATTTCTATTTTCCTTCAAATCCTGCGGCAGTGGCGGCGCTGTTCGCGCCCGATCTTCACCTCGACGCACAGGCGAACGAGCCGACTGATGAGTGAGCCCTACAGCGACAGCGAGCGCGCCGCGATCTACCGGGTGATCGCCGAGCGCCGCGACATGCGCCATTTCATCGGCGGCGACGTGCCCCCGGCGCTGCTCGCGCGGCTGCTGGCGGCTGCCCACCAAGGGCCCAGTGTCGGCCTGATGCAACCGTGGCGCTTCGTCCGCATCAGCGACCGGGCGTTGCGCAGCCGTATCCAGGCGTTGGTCGAAGATGAGCGACTGCGCACCGCGCAGGCCATGGGCGAGCGCTCGGACCAATTCATGCAGCTCAAGGTCGAGGGCATCAACGACTGTGCCGAGGTGCTGGTGGCCGCGCTGATGGACGATCGCGAGCGCCATGTCTTTGGCCGCCGCACGCTGCCGGAAATGGACCTGGCCTCGGTTTCCTGCGCCATCCAGAACCTGTGGCTGGCCGCTCGCGCCGAGGGTCTGGGCATGGGCTGGGTGTCGCTGTTCGATCCGCAGGCCCTGGCCGCGGTACTGGGCATGCCCGCCGGTGCCAAGCCGGTGGCGGTGCTGTGCCTGGGGCCGGTCGAGCAGTTCTACGAAGCGCCCATGCTGGAATTGCAGGGTTGGGCAGCAGGCCAGCCACTCGAACAGATGCTGTATGAAAACCAGTGGGGACAGTCGTTGTGAGTATTGCGTTGATGACAGTGGCCGGGGTCGCCCTCGATGCCCTGTTGGGCGAGCCGCGTAAGCACCATCCGCTGGTTGCCTTTGGCCGTCTGGCCAATCGCATCGAAGCGCGCTTCAACCGCGCCGGGCGCGGCTGGCGCAGCCACGGAGTCACTGCCTGGTTTGTGGCCGTGGTGCCCTTGACCCTGCTGGCGACCGTGCTGTCCTGGCTGCCGCTGGTGGGCTGGCTGGTCGAGATTTTCGCGCTGTACCTGGCGCTGGGCATGCGCAGCCTGGGTGAGCACGTGATGCCCGTGGCCCAGGCGCTGCGCAGCGACGACCTGGACGCTGCGCGTCAGCGCGTCGGCTACCTGGTCAGTCGCCAGACCGAAGAGCTCGACGCCGAAGCGGTAGCCCGCGCCGGCACTGAGTCGGTACTCGAAAACGGCAGTGACGCGGTGTTCGCAGCTATCTTCTGGTTCGTCGTGGCTGGCGCACCCGGTGTCGTCCTCTATCGATTGAGCAATACCCTGGACGCCATGTGGGGCTACCGCAACGAGCGCTTCGAGCGATTCGGCTGGGCTGCGGCGCGCATCGACGACATGCTCAACTACATTCCGGCGCGTTTGGTTGCGCTGACCTACGCGGTCTTGGGCAAGACCCGTCTGGCCGTGCGCTGCTGGCGCAAACAGGCCCCGCTGTGGGACAGCCCCAACGCCGGCCCGGTGATGGCGGCGGGCGCCGGCGCGCTCGGTGTGCAGCTGGGTGGCCCGGCGATCTATCACGGCGAACTGCATGAGCGCGCCGTGCTGGGCGAAGGCGCGCCCGCCGACGCCGACGCCATCGAGCGCGGTTGGCAGCTGGTCCAGCACGGTGTGTGGCTGTGGCTGTTGGTACTGTGCCTGGGAGGCTTGATCGATGCTTGAGCATGGAGGGCGTTTGCGCCAGGCAGTGGTCGAATACGGCATTGCCGAAGCGGACTGGGTCGACCTGTCTACCGGCATCGCACCTTGGCCTTTTCCCATACCCGACATCCCGACCCGCGCCTGGGCGCGGCTGCCGGAAAACGAAGACGGTCTGGAAGAGGCTGCGCGCGGCTATTACGGTTTCGAGCAGGTGTTGCCGGTGCCGGGTTCGCAAGCCGCGATCCAGACTCTGCCGCGCCTGCGCCGCAGTGGTCGGGTAGGGGTGCTGTCGCCGTGCTACGCCGAACACGCCGAAGGCTGGCGCCAGGCCGGGCATCTGGTTCGGGAAATCAACGAAGAGGAGGTCGAGCATTTCATCGACAGCCTCGATGTGCTTGTCGTCGTCAACCCGAACAACCCCACTGGCCGGTTGCTGCCGGCCGAACGCCTGCTGGCCTGGAATGCGCGCCTCAACTGTCGCGGCGGCTGGCTGGTGGTCGATGAAGCGTTCATGGACAACACACCACAGGCCAGTCTGGCACGGCACGGAACCCAGCCCGGACTGATCGTGCTGCGCTCGTTCGGCAAGTTCTTCGGCCTGGCGGGTGTGCGCTTGGGCTTCGTCCTGGGCGAGGCGCGCCTGCTGCGTGCGCTGGCCGACCTCATCGGGCCCTGGGCGGTAAGCGGGCCGACGCGCCGGCTGGGCCAGGAGTGCCTGCTCGATCAAGCGGCGCAGCAGGCACAGATCACTCGCTGTGCACTGGCCAGCGAGCGCCTCGCACAGTGCCTGCGACGCTACGACCTGGCACCCCAGGGTGGCTGCGCACTGTTCCAGTCGGTTTCCTGCGAGCAGGCCGAGCAACTGCAAGCGTTTCTGGCTCGCCGCGGCATACTGGTGCGGCTGTTCAAGCAGGACAGCCGCCTGCGTTTCGGCCTGCCGGCAGGCGAAAGCGATTGGGCGCGCTTCGAAGCGGCCCTGAGCGAATATCGGGAGCAAACGCCATGAGCACATTGATGGTCCAGGGCACGACGTCCGATGCTGGCAAAAGCACCCTGGTCACCGCGCTGTGCCGCTGGCTGACCCGCCAGGGCGTGGCGGTGGTGCCGTTCAAGCCGCAGAACATGGCGCTCAACAGCGCGGTCACCGCCGACGGCGGCGAGATAGGTCGCGCCCAGGCCGTGCAGGCCCAGGCCGCCTACCTGCAACCGCACACCGACATGAATCCGGTGCTGCTCAAGCCCAACAGCGACACCGGTGCCCAGGTGATCATTCACGGTCGCGCCGTGACCAGCATGAACGCGGTCGCCTATCACGACTACAAGGCCATCGCCATGCAGGCGGTAATGGCCTCACACCAGCGTCTGAGTGGCAATTACGCAGTGGTGATGGTCGAGGGCGCCGGCTCGCCAGCGGAAATCAACCTGCGTGCCGGCGACATCGCCAACATGGGCTTTGCCGAGGCGGTCGACTGCCCGGTGCTGCTGATCGCCGACATCAACCGCGGCGGTGTGTTCGCCCACCTGGTCGGCACGCTGGAATTGCTCTCGCCCAGTGAGCAGGCCCGGGTCCAGGGCTTCATCATCAACCGCTTTCGCGGTGACATCGCCTTGCTCCAGCCAGGTCTGGATTGGCTGGAAGCGCGTACCGGCAAACCGGTGATCGGCGTGCTGCCCTATGTGATGGACCTGCACCTGGAAGCCGAAGACGGCCTGGATCGACGTCAGTCAGACAAGGCCGACAGAGTGCTCAAGGTCATCGTGCCCGTGCTGCCACGCATCAGCAACCACACCGATTTCGACCCGTTGCGCCTGCACCCACAGGTCGACCTGCAATTCATCGGCGTGGGCGATGACATCCCGCCAGCTGACCTGATCATCCTGCCTGGTTCCAAAAGCGTGCGCGCCGACTTGGCTCACCTGAGGGCCCAGGGCTGGGAAGAGGCGATCACTCGCCACCTGCGTTATGGCGGCAAAGTGCTGGGGATCTGCGGCGGACTGCAGATGCTCGGTACTCGCATCGACGATCCGCTGGGGCTCGAAGGCGCCGCTGGTTCCAGCGCCGGCCTGGGCCTGCTTGAGTTCACCACTCAACTGCATGCGGAAAAACAACTGCGCAACGTGACCGGCCAACTGACCCTCGAGGACGCTGCCGTCAGCGGCTACGAGATTCACGCTGGCGTCACCGTGGGCACTGCACTCGAGCGCCCGGCCGTCCACCTGAGCGATGGTCGTAGCGACGGTGCGATCAGCGCGGACGGGCAGATCCTCGGCACCTACCTGCACGGCCTGTTCGAAGCACCGCAGTCATCGGTGGCATTGCTGCGCTGGGCGGGGCTTGCCGATGTGCAATCGGTGGATTACCACGCCTTGCGCGAAGCCGACATCGAGCGTCTGGCCGATCTGGTCGAACAGCACCTGGACACCACCCGGCTGCGCGAGCTGTGTGGCCTTACCGGCGGGAGTGACTGAAATGCTGCAACTGATTCTCGGCGGCGCCCGCTCCGGCAAGAGCCGCCTGGCCGAACGACTGGCTGCCGACAGCCAGCTTGACGTGATCTACATCGCTACGAGCCAACCGCTGGACGGCGAGCTCAACCAGCGTGTGGCCCTGCACCGCGAGCGCCGTCCCGAGCACTGGGGGCTGGTGGAAGAGCCCTTGGCCCTGGCCAGCGTGCTGCGTGCGCAGGCACGCACCGATCGCTGCCTGCTGGTCGATTGCCTGACCCTGTGGCTGACCAATCTGCTCATGCTCGACGATGCGCAGCGGTTAAATGCCGAGCGCGAGGCACTGCTCGAAACCCTGTCCAGCCTGCCGGGTGAAATCCTCTTCGTCAGCAACGAAACCGGCCTGGGCGTAGTGCCCATGGGCGAGCTGACCCGGCGCTTCGTCGACGAGGCCGGCCTGCTGCACCAGGCCCTGGCCGAACGCTGCGAGCGGGTGGTGTTCACCGTTGCCGGCCTCCCCATGATCTTGAAAGGACCTGCGTTATGAATTCAGCCTGGTGGCTGCAACCTGCTCGTGCAGCCGATGCCCACATTCATCGCGAAGCGCTGGAGCGCCAGCAGCAATTGACCAAGCCGGCCGGCTCGCTGGGCACTCTCGAACAAGCGGCGGTGCAGCTGGCTGCCCTGCAAGGCCGGCTCAAGCCCTCGGTGGAGCAGGTCTGGATCGCAGTGTTCGCGGCCGATCACGGCATCGTCGCCGAGGGTGTCTCGCCCTATCCCCAGGAAGTCACCGGGCAAATGGTGCACAACTTCGTCAACGGCGGGGCGGCCATCAGTGTGTTGGCCCGTCGACTGCAGGCACGCCTGGAAGTGGTGGACCTGGGCACCGTCACGCCCTTGGGCGATCTGCCCGGCGTGCAACACGTGCGCATCGCCGCTGGTACGCGCAACTTCATCGACACTGCGGCAATGACCGTCGAGCAGGGCGTTCAGGCGTTGCAAGCCGGTCGCGACAGCGTGCTGCGCGCCAAGGCTGCGGGTACCGAGCTGTTCATCGGCGGTGAGATGGGCATCGGCAATACCACCTCGGCCACCGCCCTGGCCTGCGCCTCGCTGGCCTGCGCCGTGGCCGACCTCACAGGGCCGGGCACCGGCCTGGACGCTGCCGGTGTGGCGCACAAGGTGCAGGTCATCGAGCAGGCCCTCAGGGCCCACGCGGACCTGCCCGACGAACCGTTGCAACGCTTGTTCTGCTTCGGCGGCTTCGAAGTCGCCGCCCTGGTCGGCGCCTACCTGGCGTGTGCCCAGGAAGGCATTGCGGTCCTGGTCGACGGCTTCATCTGCAGTGTCGCGGCGCTGGTCGCGGTGCAACTGAACCCCTCCATTCGGCCCTGGTTGCTGTTCGGTCACAATGGCGCCGAACCGGGTCATCGTCATGTCCTCGCCGCCCTCGATGGGCAGCCGCTGCTGCAACTCGGTTTACGCCTGGGTGAAGGCAGCGGCGCGGCATTGGCCGTGCCGTTGTTGCGCCTGGCCTGCGATCTGCACGGGCAGATGGCGACCTTCGCCGAAGCGGCCGTCGCGGACCGTCCGGCATGACCCTGCACCTGGATCTGCTGCGCCATGGAGAAACCGAGATCGGCGGCTTTCGCGGCAGCCTTGATGACGCCCTGACCGAGCGCGGTTGGGCCCAGTTGCAGGCTGCGGTCGCCGAGCGATCCGGCTGGGATCGCATCGTCAGCTCGCCGCTGCAGCGCTGCGCACGCTTTGCCCAGGTCCTGGCCGAACAGCGTGGGCTGTCGCTCAGTCTCGACGCCGACCTGCAGGAGCTGCATTTCGGCGCCTGGGAAGGCTTGAGCGCGGCGCAATTGATGCAGACCGATGAAGCCGGCCTGGGCCTGTTCTGGAACGATCCCTACGCGTTCACGCCGCCCGACGGCGAGCCCATGCTGGATTTCTCCGCGCGCATCCATGCCGCGTTGCGCAGGCTGCACCTGCAATATCCAGGCGAGCGGTTGCTGCTGGTGGTGCACGGCGGGGTCATGCGCCTGTTGCTGGCCGAAGCACGCGGCCTGCCACGCGAACAGCTGCTTCACGTCGAGGTCGCACACGCTGCCTTGTTCAGTGTGGTGGTGGCAGCCGACGGCAGCCTGAGCGAGCCGTCCTGAGCATGCTGCCCTTCTGGATCGCCTTGCAGTTTCTCAGCAGCTTGCCGGTGCGCCTGCCAGGCATGCCCAGCCCGGAGGCTTTAGGTCGCTCGTTGTTGTTCTATCCGGCCGTGGGGCTGCTGTTCGGCGTGCTCCTGTGGGTCGCCAATGCGCTGCTCGCCGGAACGCCATTGCTCCTGCACGCAGCGCTGTTGCTGGCGCTATGGGTGGTGCTCAGCGGTGGCCTGCACCTGGACGGTCTGGCCGACAGCGCCGATGCTTGGCTGGGTGGCTTCGGCGATCGTGAACGCACCCTGCTGATCATGAAAGACCCGCGCAGCGGACCCATGGCCGTGGTGACGCTGGTGCTGGTGCTGCTGCTCAAGTTCTGCGCGCTGCTGGCCTTGCTCGAGCAGGGCCAGCAGGCAGCGCTGCTCATGGCCCCGGTGTTGGCACGGGCAGCCATGCTCGGCCTGTTCATGGGCACGCCCTACGTGCGTGCCGGTGGGCTGGGCCAGGCCTTGGCCGACCATTTGCCGCGTGGCGCCGGAAGCTGGGTTTTGGCCGCGGTTGCGTTCGCCAGTCTCGGGTTCTGCGGGTTCTGGATCAGCCTCTCGGTGCTGGTGGGCTTCATGGCGTTGCGGCGGCAGATGATCCGGCGCCTGGGTGGCACCACCGGCGACACCGCCGGTGCCATGCTCGAGTTGCTTGAATTACTGGTCCTGCTCGCCGCTGCACTGTAGACAGTGCTTTGCAGAAGGCTGCCTGTGAGCCCGTGAACAGGCATACAATCGAGCGGCCTGTCCCCTCATGCCTGGAGCACACAATAATGACATCGGTATGGCGTACCAGCGGCTGGGTTCTGCTCGGCGCAGCCTTGATCCTCGCTCTGTCTCTGGGCATTCGCCACGGCTTCGGCCTGTTCCTGGCGCCCATGAGTGCGGAATTCGGCTGGGGCAGGGGCGTATTCGCCCTGGCCATCGCCCTGCAGAACCTGATCTGGGGTTTGGCCCAACCGTTTGCCGGTGCCCTGGCAGATCGTTTCGGCGCCGGCCGGGTCGTGGCGCTGGGTGGTGTGCTGTACGCGGTCGGCCTGGGCTGCATGGGCCTGGCCGACTCCGAGTTGAGCCTGAGCCTAAGCGCAGGCCTGTTGATCGGGTTGGGGCTTTCCGGTACATCCTTTTCGGTGATTCTTGGGGTGGTCGGACGAGCCTTGCCCGCCGAGCACCGCAGCATGGGCATGGGGATCGCCAGCGCGGCCGGCTCCTTCGGCCAGTTCGCGATGCTGCCAGGCACCCTTGGCCTCATCAGCTGGCTGGGCTGGTCGACGGCCCTGCTGGTGATGGGCGTGCTGGTGGCGTTCATCGTCCCCTTGGTGCGCATGCTCAAGGACCGGCCATTGCCACCTCAGGGCCAAGACCAGAGCCTGGGCCAGGCGCTGCGCGAAGCCTGCGGTCATTCAGGGTTCTGGCTGTTGGCACTGGGTTTTTTCGTGTGTGGTTTTCAGGTGGTGTTCATTGGCGTTCACCTGCCTTCGTATCTGGTCGACCAGCATCTTCCCGCGAGTGTGGGTACCACGGTGCTGGCGTTGATCGGCCTGTTCAATATCTTCGGCACCTACACCGCCGGCTGGCTGGGCGGGCGCTTTTCCAAGCCGCGCCTGCTCACTGCGCTGTACCTGCTGCGGGCCGTGGTGATCGTGCTGTTCCTGTGGTTCCCAGTGACGACCTTCAGTGCCTGCCTGTTTGGCATGGCAATGGGCTTGCTCTGGCTGTCCACGGTTCCCTTGACCAATGGCACGGTGGCGACCCTGTTCGGTGTGCGCAATCTGTCGATGCTGGGTGGCATCGTGTTCCTCTTCCATCAGTTGGGCGCGTTTCTGGGCGGCTGGCTGGGTGGCCTGGTCTACGATCACACCGGCAGCTATGACCTGGTCTGGCAGCTGTCGATCGCATTGAGCCTGCTCGCCGGGGTGCTCAACTGGCCGGTGCGAGAGCGGCCGGTTGCCAGGCTGCAGGCACAGGGAGTGATGTCGTGAACAGGCTTCAAACCCTGAAGCTGGCGGCGGTGGCCTTGCTTATGGCTTTACTGGGTGTAGCCTGGTGGGGCTGGCAGCAGGGCGGCCTGGCTCTGTTGCAGTTGAACATGAGCCTGTGCTGAACCTGACATGAAAAAGCCCCGAACCAGTCGGGGCTTTTCGTGTTGGCCGATCGATCAGAATCGATAGGTCACTGAAGTACCGAAGCCATGTGCACTGTTCTCGTACTTGGCCTGGTAGGCACCCTTGGTGGCGCTGACCAGATTGATCTTCGTGTCTTCTTCCTTCAGGTAGGAATAGGCGAAGTCGAAGGTCAGGTCGTCCGTCGGGCTCCAGCCAGCACCCAGGCTGAGGATGGCGCGGTCGCCCGTCGGGATGCGTGGCGAACGGTTGGTGTTGTTGGTCGGCGACTGGTCGACCGAAAAGCCCGTGCGCAGCGTCCACTGCTTGTTCAGCTTGTAGGCGGCGCCCACGGCATGGGACCAGGTGTCGTGCCAGTTCTGTTCTTCGGTAATGGTGCCGATCGAGGAGCGCAGCGCGGCAGGCACGCCGTCGTTTTCGACCGAAATTTCCTTCAGGCGGCTCCAACGGGTCCAGGTGCTGCCTGCGTACAGGGTCCAGTCCTGGTTGAGTTCGTGGGTGACCGAGAAGTCCACCGACTCAGGCGTGTCGATGTCCAGCGATGCATCGTACTTGCTGCCGTTGAACGGCCCGAACCCCGAACCTTCGACCTTGGTATGGCCGTCCAGCTTGTACTTGACCTTGGAGTGGTAGGTCAGGCCCACGCGGGTATCATCAGTGGCCTGAACGAGCACGCCGACGTTGAAGCCCACGGCGGTATCGTCGCCCTTGATCTTGACTTCGCCGTCGTTGCGGCCTGGCGTCGCGCGGTTCAGCGTGGCCGACGTCAGCTCGCCTTCAAGGCGGTTGAAGGTTGGACCGAAGCCGATCGATACACGCTCGTTGAAGGCATAGCTGACGGTAGGCTGCAGCGTGACGACGGCCACATGGCTCTTGTCGCCCCAGTAGCGTCCGGCAAAACCGCTTTCATAGTCGGTAACCAGACCGAAAGGCGCGTAGAGGCCGAAACCGACGGTCCAGTTGTCATCCAGGGGTTTGACGTAGTAGCCCATCGGGACGCCGACGAACGGGACCATGTCGCCGTCGTTGCTGCCGCCGAAGGTTCCACGTCCGCTGATGTCGGTCTTGGCAACGATGGCTGCGGCGCCGACGCTCACTTGTTCGCGCTTGATGCGCGACATGCCGGCAGGGTTGCCATAGACGGTACTGGCGTCTTCGGCAGAGGACGAGCGACCGGCAAATCCGGTACCCATTCCGCTGACGCTTTGTTCGTTGAGCGCGAAACCGGCAGCGTAGAGTTGGCCGGTTGCCAAGGTGACAGCGAGGCCGAGAGTGGTCTTGAGCATTAGTCTTTTCATTGTTTTAACTCTAGGGGGGCACTGAGGCGCAAGCTACCAACATTTTCACCGCAACGCTATAGCCTGAAACACTCCGGCTAGAGCGGTTTTGTAGGACAATCCGACGAGATTTCCTGTCGCTTTGAACAGTTCGCGAGTTCCGCTGTCGGCGTCCCCCTTGTGCCACGGGCGCGAGCTGGGATTGGACAGATCAGACCGAGCCGTCTAGACCGGCCTTCGAAGGGTGTTTTCAGACGAAAATAAATGACGTCAGTTTTTCGCCGTTGCGAACTCGGCACTCGGTAAAGGTTCAATCGCGCACTGTACGGCCTGTAACGTGTGTTTACAGTTGGCCGTCACGAATGGCTGCAATGCCCTGTACGCCCAGTCGAATCCCAGACATGAAAAAGCCCCGAACGGTCGGGGCTTTTTCGGTATCGCCGCAGCGATCAGGCAACCAGTGCCTGACGCGTGCGATCGATCACGGCCTGCAGGGGTTCGGCACTGGAGTACTGTTCCGGGTACAGGCGTTCGCTGTGACGGGCGATGCCGTGTTCATTGACGACGGTGAAGCTGAAGCAGCCTTTGCGAGCGGCCATGATCAGGCAGTTCATCGGAGCGAAGGCATGGGTGAGGGTGCGGATAGCATCCTGAGTATGGATATGAGTCATGTTGTTGTGTGTTCCTGCAATGGTCACGACTTGGAGCCGTGATCGATAAAAACGTTCCAGTAACGCGGGCCTTTTGGCCGGGCGAAGAACCTGTCTGGAACAAGACAGCCAGTGAACAGCGCCTTATCGATTTGGCTGTTGGGCTGACTGGTAGGTACTTAGGAGGGCAGGCAACATTCCGGGCTAAGGTTCGGGGCCCTGGATGCAGATCCTGATCAATCGTAGGTTGGTCGGGGCAGAGTAATTCGCTTGATGCCGGACTTGTGCGCAAGTCGCGGGGCGTTACCTGGAGACCATCGTGTTGGTCGATCCCGTGTGAACAGGGGTGTCGACCTGAATTGACTTTCAGCTTGGTACTAACGGGTCGAAGACTATCGCAGTTCTTGTGGATCGCGCAAGCCTTATCGCAAAAGAATAGGTCGTCGCCGTAAAACCGATGCAAGTGCAGGCCTGGGTGGCAAGAGTGTAGAAAAAGATGTCTACAGGGCCCTGAGATCCAGCTGCCATCATGGCTACTCGTTATGACTGACTTAAGTCAATGAAAAAAAACGTCTTTTCGAGTTGGTGAAAAAATCGACAGTTTGACTTCAGGCCCCATTCCATACGGGTTTGCGAGGGGCGGGGGGGTGTTGTCCACTGACTTATCCACAGCTTCTGTGGATTGTCCCAGCGGCGCGCTCTAGGACGGGGTTGGCTCGTTCGGGAACGACAACATTTGCGCTGAAGGCCTAAACCCCTTGCCGATACCGCCGATAACACGCACATGACCC
Organism: Pseudomonas rhizosphaerae; assembly: GCF_000761155.1. NCBI lineage: Bacteria > Pseudomonadati > Pseudomonadota > Gammaproteobacteria > Pseudomonadales > Pseudomonadaceae > Pseudomonas > Pseudomonas rhizosphaerae. The sequence continues at coordinate 1,488,770 of NZ_CP009533.1, forward strand.
TGATGCCGGTGCCCTATGTTCAATAACAAACTCAAGCAGCAACTCAGCGCCCAAGCCGACGAGCTGGTCGAACTGCGCCAATTGGTCGCCGGCATGACCCATGAGATGCTCAGCCTGGACATCGATACTTCCCTGCGCATCATTGCCTGCAACGAGCTGTTCGCCGCAACCCTGGGCTATACCGAAGCGCAACTGATGGGCAGGCTGATGACCGATCTGGTTCCCAGCTACGTGACCAAACTGCCCTGCTACAACAATTTTCGCGCGGCGGTAGCGGCCGGCACGTCGGTGTCCGACAACTATCGTTACCTCAAGGCGGACGGCAGCCTGGTGTGGGTCAATGCACATTGGAAGCCGGTCAGGAACGCGGCAGGTGTGCTGATGCACATCAAGTGTTTTGCCACCGATGTCACCCAGAGCATGGAGAAAGCAGCAGAAAACGCCTCGTTCATCGACGCCTTGTTGCGCTCCACGGCTGTCATCGAGTTCGACTTGAAAGGCACCGTGCTGTCGGCCAACGACCAGTTCATGCGCGGGATGGGCTACACCCTGGCGCAGGTGCAAGGCAAACATCACCGCATGTTCTGCCACAGCGAGGAAGCCAATGCGCCGAGCTACAGCGAGTTCTGGGCTAACTTGAACCGCGGTGAATTCGTTGCCGGGCGTTTCAAACGACTCGACAGCATGGGCCGAACCATCTGGCTCGAGGCAACCTACAACCCGGTCTACGACACCGAAGGCAAGCTCTACAAGGTGGTCAAGTTCGCCACTGTTGTCACCGAGCAGGTCGAGCGCGAAGCCGAAGTCAATCAGGCCGCGCAGACCGCCTATGAGATTTCGCGCAGCACCGACATTAGTGCCCAGCGCGGTGCGGTGGTGGTGACCGATACCGTGCAGACCATGCGCAAGATCGCCGACGACATGCAGTCGGCGGCAAGCGGTGTGGAAGCGCTGGGCAAGCAATCGTTGCTGATCAGCTCGATCATTCAGACCATCAGCAGCATCGCGCAGCAGACCAACCTGCTGGCGCTGAACGCCGCCATCGAAGCGGCACGCGCTGGCGAGCAGGGCCGCGGATTCGCCGTGGTGGCCGACGAGGTCCGGCAATTGGCGGGCCGTACCAGCACCGCCACCGACGAGATCGCCTCGGTGGTGCAGCAGAACCAGGCGCTGGTCGATGGAACCGTGCGCGACATGGCCAACAGCAGGTTGCAGGCCGAACAGGGCGTCG